>JAIOOU010000014.1 GCA_021414245.1 Chloroflexota bacterium | reverse complement strand
CCCTTGCAGACCAATTCCCAGGCGGTCATGTAGGCTTCGGCCACGTCTGCCTCGGTGGCGTTCTCGTGGAAGTTGACGGTCTTCGAAAGCGAGTTATCCACGAAGGCCTGCAGCGCGCCCTGCATATACACGTGCTCTTCGGCGGTGATATCGGCGGAGACCACGAACGTATCGCGCACGGCCTGTGGAAGTTCGGTGATGTTCTGGCAGGTGCCTTCGTTCATCACCTGCTCGACGATCTCCTGGCGTTTCTCTTCGCCGAGGCCGAGCTTCTTAAGGGCTTCATCGAAGCGCGGGCTGGCGTAGGTGAGTTTCAAGTCCTTGCCGTTGTCGTTGACGTGCCGGATGTAAGCCAGCGCGAAGACCGGCTCACAGCCGTAGCCTTCACAGCCGGCCACGGTGGCGATGGTTCCCGTGGGGGCCACGGTGGTCTGTGCGGCATTGCGAATGCCGTGGGATTTGATGCCCTTGACGATCGCGTCCCACTTAACCTCGGGCCGGTTCCAGTTGTTCTGATAGGCGCTCAGCGCCTTGGGCGATTCCCATTTCATATCGTCCATGTCATAGATCGAGCCTTCGATGGCCGGGAACGGTCCGCGTTCTTCGGCCAGTTCGATGCTGGTCTTCATGGCGTGGTAACGCACGAACTCCATGACCTGCGCGCCGAACTCCTGGCCTTCCTTCGAACCGTAGCGCACGCCGGCGTGGTACATCAGGTCCGCCAGACCCATGATACCCAGCCCGATGCGGCGCGCCTTGTGGGCGGCCTCGGTTAACTGCGGGACAGCCGGGACATAGGCATTGGCCTCGACCACATCGTCGAGGAAGCGGGTGGAAGTGACCACGCTCTGCCGCAAAGTTTCCCAATCGACCGAGCCGTCCGGTCCGCAGTGCTCGTTCAGGTTAACGGAACCCAGGCAGCAGTTCTCGTACGGTCCCAGCCATTGTTCCCCGCACGGATTGGTGGCTTCGAGCGGATACAAATGCGGGACGGGGTTGCCGCGGTTGGCGGCATCCAGGAACAACATGCCCGGCTCGCCGTTGTGGTGGGCCTGCTTGACGATCCTGTTGAACAGGTCACGCGCCTTGACGGTCTTGTAGGTGTGGATCTTGATGCCGGCGGCTTCGGCCTGTTCGAGCGTGCCGCTGAATCCCTTGTGCTTCATCTCGGCGATATCGGGGAAGCGCAGAGCCCAATCCTTGTCGTCCTGGACGGCCTGCATGAAGGCGTCCGTGATGCCGACCGAAATGTTGAAGTTGGTGATCTGGTTTTCGTTGATCTTGCAGGTGATGAAATCCTCGACGTCCGGGTGGTCCACCCGCAGCACGGCCATGTTCGCGCCGCGCCGGGTGCCGCCCTGGGCGATCTCGCCGAAGGCGTGATCGTACACGCGCAGGAAACCGACCGGTCCCGTGGCCTGCCCAGCCGAGGTCTGCACGAGCGCGCCTTTCGGGCGCAGTCTGGAGAAGGAGAATCCGTTGCCGCCGCCTGTCTGCTGGATCAGGGCCGCGTCACGCAAAGTCTGGAAGATGCCGGCCGAGTCGCGTCCCATGTCATCGGTGATGGGCAGTACGAAACAGGCCGCCAGCTGGCCAAGAGGTGTTCCCGCACCGGTGAAGGTGGGAGAGTTCGGGAAGAACTTCTTGCTGGAGAGCAAATGGTAATACTCGACGGTGCGCTTCTGCACATCGCCGCCCCATTCCTCCTCGACCTTGGCGACGTGATAGGCCACGCGCCAGAACATCTCTTCGACGTTCTCAGCCGGCTTGCCGTCGTCGCCGCGCCGCACGTAGCGCTTCATCAGCACCTGGCGCGCGTTATCGGTCAGGGCGGCCTTGGGCATGCCCTTCGCGATGGCGGGTGTGGGCAGCAGCCCGTTCTTGACTTTGGTGTCAGCAGATTTTGTAACCATTGGATTCTCTCCTATAAATAAAATGTTCTTTGTTGTTGTGTCATCCTGTGAGATCCTTCGCTGCGCTCAGGATGACACAATCAGAATGACACGGGCACGGGTTTGGAACAAAACAGGCAAAAGCCGGTCTCCGCGCAAACGGAGGGCCTTCGCCTGGAAATTAATCCTCGAGTAACTGGTCGATCTCTGTGCGGATGGACTTCAGGTCATCCAATCCCAAATAAACGATTGCATAGCGGACGTATGCGATCTGGTCCACTTCCTTCAAGGTCTCCATCACCAGGTCACCCACAATGCGGGAGGAGACCTCGGCCTTGCCGAGCTTCTGCAATTGGGTTTCGACTGCGCCGATCATGCGCTCGATGTCCGCCGCGGAGACGGGTCTCTTCGCGCACGAAATGCGGATGCCGCGCGCGAGCTTCTCGCGGTCGAACTCTTCGCGGGCGCCGTCCTGCTTGATGATGAGCGGGGTGGCCAGGATGGGTCTCTCGTAACTGCTAAATCTCTGCCTGCACTTCAAACATTCCCTTCGGCGGCGGATGCCCCCATGACTGTCGTGGGAGGTGTCCAATACCTTGGAATCATGGTGTTTGCAGTACGGACAACGCATTAATTTCTCTCCATAATTAGAACAAATGTCAGAGCCATATATGGGCGTTCCTGCACTGCATCCCCGTACATATGGTCAAATGTGTTCGGCATTTTAGCACCTTCCAAATACAAATGCAAGAGGTCAATTGTGGGATGCCATCCTTAAAATATCGCCAGTTCCGATTTTTTAAGTTAATTCAACGCGTAGGTTTGTTGTCGATGATACTGAAAAAAATAAAACGGTCACAAAAGAGGGTGGGCAGCGGGCCTGCAAAAGTTATAATCCTTTTATGTTCCGCCTGCGCCTGCGTCAACCCGCCATTCCCATGCTGATCGCCTTTCTGCTGGCCCTGCAGCTGATGGATCCCTCGCGCGTGTGGACCATTCTGTTCGCGGGCCTGCTCGGCATGTATGCCTGCGCCTATTTCTGGGCCGCGTCGCTCGGCCGCAGTTTGCAATTGCGGCGCGAGACCCGCCTGGGCTGGGTGCAGGTCGGCGGCCGCATCGAGGAACGTTTCACGTTATCCAACACCTCGATCTTCCCCGCCTCGTGGATCCAATTCAACGACCACTCCAGCCTGCCCGGCTTCGACCCCTCGCGCACGCTCAGCATCGGCGCGGGCTATTTCGAACAATGGTCCGTGAATTCCGTGTGCACCCAACGCGGATTGTATTCGCTGGGCGACGCGCACATCCAGACCGGCGATCCCTTTGGGATCTTCGAAGTCAACCTGCACGCTTCGCAGCGGACCTCGGTGCTGGTCCTGCCGCAAATTGCGACTCTGCCGGATCTGATCATCACGCCCTCCGGTTCCTTCGGTGACGGACGTCCGCGCCGCAACGCGCCCGAACAAACCATTCACGCCTCCACCGTGCGCGAGTTTGCGCACGGCGACAGCACACGCCTGATCCACTGGCCGACGACCGCACGCACCCAAAAAGTATTTGTGCGCCTGATGGAAAGCGCGCCTGAAGGTCACTGGTGGATCGTGCTGGACCTGCATCAAAAATACATGCTCGGCCGGGGCTGGGACTCGGTCGAGGAACAAAGTGTGACCCTGGCCGCTTCGCTGGCTCATTTCGGACTGCGCAAACGCAAAGCCGTGGGGCTGGTGACCAACAGCAAAACCTTAACCTGGCTCCCGCCCGAAAAGGGCGAAGGTCAACGCTGGGAGATCATGCAGGGATTGGCCCTGGCCCAGCCCTCGCGGCTTGACCTCGCCACCCTACTCGAACGCACTCAATCCTCCATCGGCCGGCACCACAGCCTGATCGTGATCAGCGCCTGCACGGACCCAAGCTGGATCCAATCGCTGCTGCCGCTCTCCCTGCGCGGCGTCACCCCCACCGTGTTATTGATGGACTCCTCCACTCATGGCGAAGCGCATTCCGCTGCCGGCATCGCTTCCATTTTGCAGCAGCGCGGCATCGCCTGTCATCTGATCCCGCCCGGGCTGATCGAACCGCCCGCGTCCCAGGCCGAACGATCCAATAACTGGAGCTGGCATGCCACGCCAGGCGGCGAGATCGTACCCGTCAGAACCTGACCCATGATGAAAAAACTTTTCAGCCTGCGCTCCCTGTCCACGCTGGCGATCCTATGGATCGCGGTCAGCGCGCTGATCCTGGGCATCAAGGTCAGCGTGAGCGAAGTGCAGGAAGCTTCCTTCTTCGTGGTGGCTGCCTTCGCGGCCACGCTTGCTTATCTATTAGGACTGGGGACCTGGCCGGCGCGGCGCGCCTTGCCCGTGATCGTTGCCGCGGGATTCGTTCTGGCTTTTATCGAAAGCGCGGGGCTGGCCGGACCGGTCCGCACCTTGCTGCAATCGATTCCACAATTTGAACTGAGTGTCCTGCGCTGGCTGGCCGGAAATGAGGCCCCCGACTTGGGCGGGCTGCAAACCCAATTCGCGGGACTGGAAGCCACGGCCGGCGCTTTCTTGTCACAGGTATTGACCTTCTCCGTTGAGGATCCGCGCGTGCGGGAATTCCTGTGGGACATCCCGCTGCTGCTGCTCGTCATCTGGGCAGGCTGGCGGGTCGGCCGGCACGATCAGATCCTGTCCGCGCTCGCGCCCGCGCTGGCCTTCCACGCCTTTCTATTGAATTACACCGGCCGCGAGACTTTCTCACTGCAGATCGCCGTCTTTGCCCTGATCCTGCTGATCGGCATCAATCAAAAATGGAGCGGTCCGCGCGAACGAACGGAAAATTCCGAACGGGCCGCCCGCGAGACCTATTCGGCCGTCATCCTGCTTTCGATTGGGGTCGCCATTCTGGCCGGCCTGGCCCCTTCCATCTCCATTCACGAAGTGGCCAAAAAACTCAGCCGCAAGGACGAGATCGCGAAAACCATCGGCCTCGAAAAAGAGATGGTGGCGGCTTATGCAATTTCCGGCCTGCCGCGCCAGCACCTGATCGGTCTGAGTCCGGCCCTGTCCCGAACCGTGATCTTCAAGGTCAGGACCGGCGAACTGCCCCCCACCGAAAATTCCATTCTGGGGGCGGCCGTGCCGCGTCACTACTGGCGCTGGCTGACCTATGACGTGTACAACGGTCAGGGCTGGGCGACCTCCCCTGTGGAATCGCAATCGTATTCTGCTGCAGAACCGTTGTTTTCCATTCCAAATACGGGGTATCAGATCATCCATCAACAGGTGGAAAAAGCCCTGCCCGACGATACGCGCTTATATTGGACCGGGTCTCTGGTGAGCGTAAGCCAGCCTTTCAATGCAAGCTGGCGGTCGCAACCCGAGTCTCTGGTCTCAAGCCCGGACCCCACCTTCGGCGCGGACATGCTGGGCGCGGTCAGCGATGCGCAAAGTTATCAAGCTGATTCAATCGTGCCGCTTGTCAGCGCAGAAGAGCTGCGCGGCTCCTCCAACGAATACCCGCAGGAGTTCACTGCAAAATATTTGCCCCTGCCCGAGACGCTTCCACAGCGCGTGCGTGACCTTGCGCAAAGCCTGACGGCCGGCATCGAAAATCCCTACGACCGGGCCAGGGCCATCGAAGCCTATTTGCGCGAATATCCCTACACTTTGGATGTCCCGCCGCCGCCGCCGGACCGGGATGTGGCGGATTATTTTCTATTTGACCTGAAGAAAGGCTATTGCGATTATTACGCCACGTCCATGGTGGTGCTGGCCCGCTCGGTCGGGCTGCCGGCGCGGTTGGTGATCGGGTATGCGAACGGCGTGTACGATCCCATCCGGGCCGAGTATGTGGTGCATGAAGCCGAAGCGCACAGCTGGGTGGAGATCTATTTCACCGGCTACGGCTGGATCGAGTTCGAACCCACCGCCAGCGAATTGGAGATCACCCTGCCGGATCAATTGCCGCAGGAAACCCTCCCCGATGGTCCAGTGCCCAATGAAAATTTCCAGGCGAAAAACAGTTTCTTCCCGCGCTGGAATCCGCTTCCGCCCGCCCTTGGGCTTGCTGCTGCAACGGCTGCCGCGTCCATCTTCTGGTTTTTCCGGGCGCAGGGTTTGTGGCGTGTCCACAAAACGATCGGCTCGCTGTACGCTTATGTGTATTATCACGGCAGAAAGATCTACACGGATGCGCCGCTGTACGAAACGCCCCTCCTGTTTGCCGACAATCTGTCCCTGCGGTTCAAGTCACTGCAGACCGGCCCCGCTCCGGCCGTGGAAGAGATCCGCCTGCTCACGGACCTTTATATCCAGGAAACATACAGCGCCCACCCGGTCACAACGGATGAGCGCTCGAAGGCCGTCAAGGCCTGGAAACGACTATTCTGGAGACTGCTGTATGCGCGGCTGACCCTGCGTCCGTGAATTTTACGGCGCAGACGAGAGATGCTGGTCATGCAGGAAATTCATGACCAGCGGGTTGAATTTTTCAGGATGGCATTGATGCGGCACATGTCCGCAGACCGGCATGGAATGTGAAGTCACCCCGTTCGTCATCAGCGCGGAAAGTTTCGGGAAGGAGGACGGGGCCAGGGTTTGATCGCGCCTGCCCCACACCAGCAGGGTGGGCTGCCGCAGATGGGGCAGATCGGCCAGCAGGCTGGGAAGGGTGTGCACGATATTATAGATGCCGGAAGAGGCGCGCTTAAAATCCAAAGCGGTTTGATAGCGGATGTGTTCGGGCAGAATATGCGGCTGGAGATGCCCGGCATAATAGTTGAAGCTGGTCAGGTCCACAAAGACCCGGAACAGCCAGTAGGGTGTCAGGTCAAGAATGTGGCTGCCCAGAACCCTGCGCAGCAGCGGGGATTGGATGACCGTGGATAATTGTTTGAGGTCATAAAAGGGATTGACCAGCACGAGGGCATTGACACGCTGCGGATTGCGGATCGCATACAGAAGGGACAGTGCGCCCCCCAGCGAGTGACCGATCAAGGTCATCGGCCGGCCGATTTCCAGCAGGTCGATCCATTCCGAAAAATGTTCGTACACTTTTTCGACGGTGTATGCGGAGCGACTTTCCGGTTTTTCGCTTTCGCCATGCCCGAGCAGATCCAGCGCATATCCCGCGTACCCGGCCCCGGCCAGTTCCGGCAGCAGATCATCCCAATCGTGCAGCGAGGCCGCGAGACCATGAGTAAGGATCACCGGAGCACCCAGTCCCGCGTGAACAAAATTCACTTTTTGATGATTGGCAAGCATCGCACTTTCATATTTGATATTGTCGGTTCTCAAATCCATTGATGTTTCTTCCTGTCCAATTCATTTCAAATATTCCCCAATTTCACAAAAATTCCCGGTTCTGCGAAATGTGATACTATGAATTACCTGTACTTGAACGGCGAAGTTTCGTCGAAAGATGGCAATGGCAACTTTCTGGAGAGCTGATATGCCAATCCGTTACGATATACACCCTGGTTTTGATCTGCTGCTGTATATATTTGAAGGGGAATGTTCCGCCAGGGAATACTTCGATCTTTACCATTCCATTTACCTCAAAGACTCTCGCCGTCATCACGGCATGAAAATACTCATGGATCTCACCAATGCAGAATTTTACTTCGAAGCCAAAAATCTGCATGAGGCCACGTCCATCATGGCAAACAACAAGGAAAATGGATATCCACGTGATCGTGTGGCGATCCTGTCAAAAAGTTCAAGCATGGGTCTGCTGGCAAACACGCTCAAGGTGCTGGGGGACAATCTACCCATGGACCTGGAGCTTTTCCATACGATCCACGAAGCAGTGCGATGGCTGGGGCTGGCGGATCAGGAAAAGGAAGCCATATTTTTCTGGCAGGAATTCACAAAGAATAAGAAGTAGGTCCGCGGCGAAATTCTATTCACCTGCAATTTGCTTTCCATAACGTTTGGCCAGTTCGCGGCGCAGGACCTTTCCGATGGCGGGCGAGTGGGAAATGCCCTCAAAATCGATAGTTTTCTCCGGTTTTCTGCTGAAATCAATCTGTTTTTACCGCTACCGTACCACCTCTGCAATTATATGCCTATAGTTGTGCGGTAGCGGGAGCCCGGTGGGGGCGTGATCAAATTTTCTTTTGGGAATAGTCAAGAGAACAAACCCACAACCGTTTTTATCAGCCATCTCCCTGCGAAATATAAAATGACCAGTAGTATGCCACCCCAAACCGGCCAGAGCGAACCGAACCACTTTAGAATATCCAATAGAGTCATGGTTATCTCTCCTTTTCCTATTCCTACGAAAAAAGTCCAGCCTAGTTGTAGTTCCCCCTCTTTACATTTCTTTGGAACTCATGGAATTGTATAGCTGAAACTCGGAGCGTTCAGGGGTTGAATTCTACTTCTCAGCCAACCAGTAAATTCAACTAATGAGTATGGTTCTTCGACTCGTTTGGCGATTTTTTTTGCTAAATCTATGATTTCTGCACCTTGTGCGTCCAAGCCATAGCCATTTGTTAGCAAGAAGACTTCAATGACTGACATTCCAGTTCTCTTGCAACCATCATAGAATACATGTCCGTCAATAATTGACCAGGCTAGAATCGCGGCTTTTTCTGCCATAGAAGGATAGAGCTGTAAATCAAAGAGTGGGTACTGAATTGCATCCAGTGCCCACTCTAAAGTACCAGGATTTATCAAATTTTCAGGACCATTCCAAGTGCCACCGCTAAGAATGATATGACGGCGATTGAGATTTATGATCGCCAGTCGATTTGGAAAAATCAAAGCTTAGCTAACTCCTCCCAAGTCCGGGCCCGATTAGTTAGGACTTCTTCCATTGCCTCTTCCCAGCCTTTTTGTTTGACTACCAGAACAGGCTCTTGTTCGACATGAACTTGCCATTCATTCCACACTATAGGTTGATCAAGATGGACAGCAGCCACTTTTCCGAGCGCATTTAAGGCTCCCTTTTCAGAAAGCTGTAAGACTTTCCGTTCAATATAGGTCTGAACGATCGGCCATGATATTGCAGAACTTGTGCCGGTTTGCATTTGTTGTGCGAAAACATTGCTGCTCACGGGTTTTGCTGTTGATATGTTTTTCATTTTTTTTCTTTCTTTATATACTCTGTTGTCCACGCTGGCATTGCTCGCGGTTGCATATTGATTTGCCGCGTTTGAGAATTTAATTGAAGATGCAGGGAACTCTCAAAAACATGGCTAATATCTGCACTTTCAATGTAAGCTTGTTTTATTATAATGTCTTTTTCAGTTTCATTTTCGACCAATATTTTCAACGGATCAAAGGGCTTATTCAGTTCCAAATCTTCTTTATAAGACTCGAAAAGCTCCTTGATGATTTTCTCCGTTTCGGGCGACGCATCTTCAATTAATGCACCAAATCCAAGTGTGTCACGTGCCTCTCGTCTGTGGATTAAATGATTATGAGAGCCTAGGGACTGAGTGAGATTGTTGATTATTTCCGTGATTTGAGTTTCGTGTTTAGGGTCCCTCATATGAGACTGCAACATAATTCGTGCTAGCCTACGGATGCGAGAATATGTTCTATTTAATGAGCCGATAACTGTGGGCTTAATCTCTTGAGAGAGCAGCCGTAATACTTCGCTTAAGGGCTGTGACTCCGCGATGCCAATCTTATCTTTCGCGAAATCGATAAAACTTGCCATATCCTCGACCGAATATTGTTCTGCTTTCCCATCATTATTTACGAAAGTTCCCTGGGGGTCAATGGGACTTAATTCACTTAGCGGGGTCATAATAATCCTATTTGCACCCAGGGCGATCAATGTCGCTGCACTCAAGGCGCGAAAAGGTATCACAACTTCAACTTCTTCGCAGTACTCCCTAATCAAACTCATTAAAGGCCAGGGCGCATCGAGATTTCCGCCGGTACTATATAAGAATATCAAAACCTTCTTTGTTGTACCTATGGATTCCAAAGCTTGATTAAAAAGGGGAAGAACGTCCAAAGCAATTTGGGCAGGAAACGGGTTGCGATCACTTGTAATATATGAGATTACTCGCGCTGATCGAGCTTTCTCAAGAGCTGCAATTAGTTCAAGCCTTTTTTGATTCATCTAAAACGTCCTCTTAAGACATAAATTATAAATCATAATTACAGATTGTTACGAGCCATTTTTGAGGAGGGCGCGGCGGCGCAGCCACCATGTCTAAAATGCCGGCCGGTCAGCTTTCCTCAGCAGAGATGCCTGTTCCACGTCGATTAACCATCCTCGCTAACTGATACCGCACCACCTTTCCGATAAACGTCCTCGGGAAATCCTCCATAAAGATCACAAAACGCGGAACAAGATACGGCGGCAGGCGCCGCTTGCAATACGCCATGACCGACTCGGCGCTTGGTTTTTCCCGGCCTGCGATCACGAAGGCGAAGGGATGCCCGGCCACCGCCACGACCGCCACTTCCTTAACCTGGGGGATTTCATAGATCACTTCCTCCACGTCGCGCGGGAAAGCCGGTTTGCCGGGCTTGTCCGGATACCACATATCGGCCTTGCGTGCGATGATGCGAAAATAACCGTCATCATCCATCTGCGCCACGTCACCGGTCAACAACCAGCCGTCATTCGTCAGGACAGCCTCGGTGGCGGCCTCATTCTTCCAATAGCCCATCATCACCTGCGGACCGCGGACAGCCAGTTCGCCGATCTGACCCGGCTCCACTTCCTTGCGCCCGGCCGTCAGGTCAACAACAGCGGCCTGGGTGGAGGGCAAAGGCACGCCGATACTGCCCACCTTGCGGTTCTTTCCCAACGGGTTGGCATGTGTGATCGGGGAAGCCTCGGTCAAACCGTATCCTTCCACCAACCTGCCCTTGGTTAATTTCTCAAAGGATTCCTGCACTTCCACCGGCAAAGGCGCCGAACCGCTGATGCAGGCTTTGATGGAATGGATGCCATACTTTCTTACAGCGCGGAAATTATTAATGGCCACATACATGTTCGGTGAGCCGGGGAAAATGGTGGGTTTGTAGCGCTTGATGGTCTTCAAGACATCCAGGGTCTGGAATTGTGTCTTCAGGATCATGGCCGCGCCCAGGGAAACGGGCACGTTCAGGGCGGCGGTCATGCCGTAGCTATGGAAGAAAGGCACCACGCACAGAAACCGTTCGCGGCCCTCCTCCGCCCGCGGCAGCCAGTGACGGGTCTGCAGGGCGTTGGCAACCAGGTTGCGATGCGAAAGCATCACGCCTTTGGATTGCGCAGTGGTCCCGCCCGTGTATTGGATCACGGCCAGTTCATCCGGCATGACTTCCACCGCCGGGGACTTGTCACTTTGCGCGGCCAGCCAGCGTTTCCAATGCAGGGCATTCGCAAGTCCCAGGCCGCGATTGCGCCAGCGGGATATGAGATATTTCGGAAGGGCAAGATAATCCGCAGGATCGGTCAACACCACATGCGGCACGCCACTTTCGCTTTGGATCTTTTTGGCGAGGCCGGACCAGATCGAAAGCGTGACCAGCACGCCCGTGTCCGCATCCTTAACCTGGCGCGAGACTTCCTCCGGGTCGATCATGGGCGGGATCAGCACCACGGTGGCGCCAGCCTTCAACGCGCCGTAATATCCGATCACCATTTGCGGAACATTGGGTAAAAGCAGCACCACGCGCGCGCCTCTGCCAAGTCCCTGGGCAAGCAGGGCGTTGGCAAAACGATTGGCCTGGCGATTTAATTTTCGATAGGAAAGACGCGTGCCTTCAAAATAAACCGCCGTTCGGTTTGGGAAGCGCCGCACGGAGGAACGCAGCAGATGATGCACGGGAATGCGCGGCACATCCACAGTATACGGGACGCCGTCTTCATAATGACTGAGCCAGCCCCGTTCACGCTTCAACTCGTCACGCGAGGATTTGGGCGCGACAAACGAGGCGTCCCGCCAGGATTTTTGGGACTCGCCTTTGAGGAAGCGCGCGATGGCACGGTCCACGGCTTCGCGCCGCTCGAGCATGACCATGTGACCGGATACGCCGATATCGACATCCTCCCCGCCGGGAATGGATGCGGCCACCTTCTCGAACAAGGGCCGTTCAAACACCAGGTCACGGTGCCCGCGAATGATCAGGGTTGGAACGGCCAGTTTTGTAAACCGGTCCCAGCCGATCCATTGTGAGAGGTTGGTCAAATAGAACTGGCGCAGGGCATGCGGGGGTGCATGCAGCCAGCGGCGGGTAAAGAGACCCACCACGCGTAAAAGGGATGATGGCAGGTTGAGGGCAAATTTAAACAGGGGCTTTAATTTGAACTCGCCCGCTGTCGCGATGATGATCAACTTCTCGACTAGATCGGGGTGAGCAAGCGCATATTCAGTGACAATGGCCCCGCCGTAGGAATGGCCTGCCAAAACAAAGGGCTTGGAAACCTTCAACTGGGTCAGGACGGTTTCTAGGTCCAGCTGGATGCGGGCCATATCGTAGCCGGAAGCCGGCTTGTCGGAGAGGCCATGCCCGCGCAGGTCCAATGCAATGACGCGGTTATCCAATGCGAACTTCTGCATTTGATACTGCCATTGCTCCGCCTTGCCGCCGAAGCCGTGAATAAAGACGATGGTGTGCTTCGGAAGCTCCGGGGAGACATCGATCGCCGAAAGGCGCACCAGCGGATCGGAGGAAACCCGGATTTCGTGCCGGTACAGGTCGAGGTCAATATCCATGCAGGGAGTTTACAGGAGTTGATGAAGATTGTCAATTTGGGATGGTATAGATCGGGAATTATCTTAATGAAGTTTGATCGCGGGACGCCAATCCCCTACCTAGGGGGCATATCCCCGGATTAGGCGGAGTCATACGATATACACAAATACGCGGCTTTAACCTTATAGGAGACTAATATGAAATTACAGGATTCAAGAATCAGGTATCTTCCATTTCTATTTGTCCTGATCACCAACGCCTGTGGCCCAGCACCGGCAACAGTCAGCCCGTCTACCGCAACCGAACCCGCTGCACAGGTCCCTCAAGCCGGCGTAATTGTACACATTGCCACACCCGGTACGGGGTCCACGCAGGAAGCCAGTGCGCACGATAACGATGAAAGCAACAGCTTTCAAGACAAGGACGTTCAAAGCGGCGATCAATTTAAGGTCAATCGATTCGAACGGCCCTTCACATCCAAGGATATGAAGTATCTGCCCTACGTCGACATCAAGAATATGGTCATGAAAAGCGATGACACCTGGTTCTATATTGACATCGAACTGGTCGGTCTTGGAAAAGGCAATAACCTGCCAAAAGGTTCATACGGCGCCGAGTTCGATCTGAACATGGATGGTCGCGCAGAGTATTTGATCCTTGCAAAACCGCCCTTTTCCGAGGCCTGGAGCACGGATGGCCTCGCACTGTATTTTGACCAGAACGGCGATATTGGCGGAACGCGCATGTACCCGGACGACACTTATACCGGGAATGGATACGAGACAGTTCTGGTTGACTCGGGAGCTGGCCCGGACCCCGACGTAGTCTGGGCACGGTATGTCAACTCCAGCAAACCCATCATTGAACTGGCTGTCAAGCGTGATCTCTTCGAAGACACATCCACCTTCATGTGGGATGTGCTTGCCTCGGCCAACCCGGTCGATCCCACCAAGCTCTACTTTAACGATACGCTGACAGCAAAGCGCGCCGGGTCCCCGCGAAAGCAACTCAAGAATTTTTATCCCATCAACGAATTGTGGGGCTTCGACAACACCTGCCGCGTACCATTCGGTTTTCAAGCGACCGGGAACGAACCGATGGGATGCAGCGTTGCACAGGAAGACCCGTCAGATGTCGAGTTTGGGGCGCCTGCTCCGCCGAAGGTGCCGAGGATCTGTGCCGATATAAACTGTCATTGATCGGCTGCAAACTATTGATCATCATGATCATGAGGATCAATTGATTCTCAATTCAAGGAGACTCGGATGAAATCGTTCATACAATGAAGAAAGTATACATTCTTATGGTTGACACTTACACTTTCCGCATGCAGCCCAGCATCATGTAAGGGGAATCAAGTTAATTCCCCTTACAGAAGTTTTTGCGGGAAATCAAGCCCAAACTTCCAGAACGATCGTCCCACGCGTGCGTCAAAGGGACTTTGACAAATCATCCTCAACCTGCTATACTCTCCCACATTAGTTGACTTTCACTGCCGCAAGATCGGCAGTTTGTTTCAGAACAATCGCAACGTGGCACGGACCTTCCCCTCGCGAGCTAGTTGGCAGGGGTCTTTTTTTATGCAGAGCTCGAATACAGCCCTACCCGCATCCTAAATTGACCTAATCCGCCTTTGGCGGTTAAATACCATTTTTAAGTTACAAAAGGAAAACAAAAAACATGAGCAAGAAAAACAAGTTAAGAATTATCCCGCTTGGGGGCCTTGGCGAAGTGGGTAAGAACATGATGGCCTACGAATTCGGAGGCGACATCATCGTGGTGGACGCGGGAATCATGTTCCCGCAGAACGACATGCTCGGGGTGGATTACATCATCCCCGATTTCGAATATTTGACCAAACGCGCGGACCGCGTCCGCGGCCTGATCATCACACACGGTCATGAGGACCATATCGGCGCCATCCAGCACGTGATCGATCTGATCAATGTGCCGATCTACGCCACCCCGCTCACCCGTGGATTGATCGAAGGCAAACTCTTCAGGAACAATTCCCAGCACAAGGCGCACTTCAAAACCGTCCAGGCCGGTGAATCCTCCAACATCGGACCCTTCAAAGTGGAATATTTCCACGTCAGCCACTCCATTCCGGATGCGGTCGCCCTTGGCATTACCACGCCGGCGGGACTGGTCGTTCATATGAGCGACTTCAAATTCGACCACACCCCCGTGGACGGCTGGCCGACCGACTTCGCCAAACTCGCGGAATTCGCGGCTCGCGGCGTGGACCTGCTGCTCTCCGATTCGACCAACGCGGAACGCCCGGGTTGGACCCCCTCCGAAAAGATCATCGGCCCGGCCTTCGACAAGGTCTTCGCCGAAGCCAAAGGCCGCATCATAGTGGCCACCTTTGCCTCCTTGATTTCGCGTGTGCAGCAGGTGGCGGATTCCGCCATCAAAAGCGGACGGAAAATGGCTCTGGCCGGTCCGAGCATGGTGGACAATGTCAAGATCGCGCGCAAGATGAAATATCTGGAAATCCCGGATGACGTCATCGTGCCGATCGAACAAGCCATGAACATGCAGGATCACAAGGTGGTCATCATGTGCACCGGCTCGCAGGGCGAACCCTCCTCCATCGTGGGCAGGCTTTCCGCGGGAACGAACCGCCAATTTGACCTCAAGACCGGCGACACGGTGGTACTTTCATCACACCCCATTCCCGGCAACGAGGAAACCATCAGCAAGACCATCAACCGCCTGCTGCGGCGCGGCGCCAATGTGATCCATGACGGGATCGCCCCGATCCACGTCTCCGGCCACGCTGCCCAGGAGGAGCAGAAACTGCTCATCAACCTGGTGCGCCCCAAACACTTCATGCCGATCCATGGGGAACTGCGGCAGTTGAAACGACACGCCCAGCTGGCCAAAGAGGTTGGCGTGGACGAACAGAACATCATTGTGGTGGAGAACGGCCAGGTCGTTGAACTGGTCGGCAGCAAGATCCAGCTCGGCGAACGCATCCCCGGCGGCTACGTCTTCGTGGACGGCGATTCCATCGGCGATGTCGACCACGACATCATGAAGGAACGCGGCCAGCTGGCCCGCAACGGCATCCTGCTGATCGACATCAGCCTGGACAAGCGCTCGGGCAAGTTGCTGCATGAACCCGAGATCCTGACCCGCGGGTTTGTCTCTCCCGACGAGGCCGAAAAACTCCTGCCCGAGGTCCGCAAACGCGTCATGCAGGCGGTCAACGGCGGCGGGATGGATAGTGAAAAGGACATCATCAATACCATCAAGAGCTATCTGCATCAGGAAACAAAACGCAGGCCGATGGTCTTCGTCACCCTGAGCAAAGGCTAATATAAAAAAAAAGACCGCCTTATTTAGAGGTGGTCTTTTTGATTCTAGCGGCGATCTGACGGTCTATCCTGCCCATCGGGTATTCATCCAGCCCATCCAGCCGCACCCACTTCAAATTTTTATTTTTGGGGATCGGGGCACAGTCGCACAAAAAAGCATGTTCGGTCACCTTAAAATGAGTGTACGCATGCTGGATAATCCCAAGCGCTTCCTTCCTCCTGACTCTCAACCTGTATGCGGCGTTAATGACTTTCGTCAACTCCCTGACCGGATCGGATTTGACTCTTCCATTTGGGAATTCCCACATGCCGCCCAAGAGCCCATCCACAGGTCTTTGGGCCAGCAGCACCCGTCCGCGATTCACGATCACCGCCGCTGCTTGAATATAGTGAGGTACCGATTTCTTCGTCTTTAAGACCGGCCGCAATTCCTGGGTTCCGTTTTTGCGCGACTCACAGATCTCGATTAAAGGGCACAACAAACAGCGCGGATTCTTCGGGACACAGATCGTGGCACCCAGGTCCATCAGCGCCTGGTTGTAATCTCCGGCCTGCCCTTTCGGTAGATTCTTTGCGGCCAGTGACCACAATATTTTTTCGCCTTCGGGAGAATCGGCCAATTGACCGACATCGAAAAGCCGGGAAAACACGCGGCGCAGATTGCCATCCAGAGTCGGCTCGTCCATGCCAAAAGCCATCGAGGCGATCGCACCGACCGTATAGCGGCCAATCCCCGGCAGGCTTCGCAGCTGTGTCAGATCGCGAGGCAGCTGTCCGTTAAATTCTGAAGCGATCCTTTTGGCGGCTTTATGCAAATTGCGGGCACGGCTGTAATAGCCCAGTCCCTCCCAGGCGTTCAAGACATCCTGCTCGGAGGCTTTTGCCAATGTCGTCACATTCGGGAATTGCCCCATCCAATTTTCAAAATACGGGATGACCGTTTCAACGCGGGTCTGCTGGAGCATGATCTCAGAGACCCAGACCGCATACGGGTCGGGATGATTGCGCCAGGGCATGTTCTTTCGCCCATGCCGGGAATACCAATCAAGAAGAAGATGGGGCAGTTTGGGCATGAAAGATCAATGGAAACTCAAAGGCCGCAGCAAAAGCCGCGGCCGCATTTAAGTAACAACTTTCGAGTTTGATTAAAACTGGAAGCCGCCACGGACAGGCACAACCTTGTACGAATAATTCTTTACATATCCGAACAGCCTGTCCTGCAACAGCGCCCAGTCTGAAGATGCCAGAATACGGCGAGCCTGTGAGGCATCCGAGGCCAGCAGTCCGACCTGAATCTGAGGATAGGAGCCGTAAATGGTCGCCCACGCCTCGGAAGGCTGCAGTCCAAGCCGCTGTACTCCCGGGACAAATTCCCCGATAACGAATTCAAAATATTCCTGATCGCGCTCGGCGGCGATGTCCCAGGTCATGATCACTTTGACCGACATATTATCCTTTTTGGTAATCCAGAACCACCACGTGCGTTTCTTCGGGCAGGCTGGAGCGTGAAACCTTGAGGGAGGGCTGGGCTTCGGGCTTGCTTAATCCCATCTCCTTGATGAACTTGCCGAGCGCATCCAGATTCAACTTGGAGTCGGGTGTGGAATAATGCATCGGAATGACCAGGTTGGGTTCAAGCATGCTGACAACTTCCGCCGCCTTGGCCGCGTTAAGGCTGGTGCCTCCGCCAACCGGGACCAGCGCCACATTGACGGAACCCAGCAATTCAACCTCGCTTTGGGTCGGGATCTTTTGCAGATCGCCAAGGTGCGCCACGGTGATGCCGTCATAATCAAACACGTAGATCGTGTTGCGAACGTTGTCTTTTGCCTTCTTTGCCACGCTGTCGGTCTGGACCGCCGTGATGAACACACCGCCAATCTCAAATTCGCCGGGGCCGGTTAATACATGGGTCGTGCCCTTGACCGCATCGTTGTTATTGTGACCGGGAGCGTCATGGCTGATGGTGACGATCTCCGCCTTCAGTTTGAGCGGCTCGTAACCCGCTTTTTTATGATCGTATGGATCGGTCACCACGGTGACAAAATTGCGTTCCGTGAGCCGAAAACAGGAATGTCCGTACCAGGTAATTTCCATTAAGTGTTGCCTCCGAGCGGTAATTATACACGCAATAAAAGCCGCATGTACAGATTTGCAGCGCGGGTAAAGAACGACCATGCCACCTGTACGACCCAAAGAGTATATAATTCCGCATACTGATAACAAAGGACTCCCCATGCACAAAACGAAATTTCTCCCCTATCTTGAAGCCCTCTTCGCGGTCATCGTCTGGGGCGCCTCCTTTATCGCCACGAAAATTGCAGTAGGCGAAATCTCCCCCATCGCGGTGGTCTGGCTGCGCTTTGCCATGGGCATTCCCATCCTGCTGGTCGCGGTCGTCGTGCGCAAACAATTTGCATTTCCAAAAGGCGGCGAGTGGCTGTACTTTGCCCTGCTTGGCTTTTTGGGAATCTCATTTCATCAATGGCTGCAATCCAACGGGCTGAAGACCGCGCAGGCCACCACCACCGCCTGGATCGTCTCCACCTCGCCGGCCTTCATTGCCATTTTGGGCTGGCTGGTTCTAAAGGAAAAACTCAGCCTGTTGCAATCACTGGGAATTGTGCTCGCCATGGTCGGCGTACTGGCAGTGGTCAGCAAGGGCGACCTCTCCAACCTGGCCATCGGCAGGTTTGGAAGCTACGGGGATTTTCTGATTCTGATCAGCGCGGTCAACTGGGCGGTCTTTTCCATCCTGTCACGGCGCGGGCTGCAGCATCATCCTTCTACGCGCATGACGTTCTGGGTGATGACCATCGGCTGGCTGATCACTTCAGCGGCCTTCCTGACCGGCAGGAATTACACCGAGATCCATTTGCTGGATACCCGCGGCTGGGTGGCAATGATCTTCCTCGGCATCTTCACCACAGGTCTGGCTTACATCGCCTGGTTCGATGCGCTCGGTCAACTGCCTGCCGCGCAAACCGGTGCCTTCCTTTTTGTCGAGCCGCTGACCAGCATGGTGGTGGCGGCCATTATCTTGAACGAACAGGTCACCCTGGTTTCCATTCTGGGTGGCGCGGTGATCCTGCTGGGCATCTGGCTGGTGAATAGAGATTAACCATGAAACCGCGCGCGACACAAAATGCAGGCGTTGAGTCAACTGAAAAGGGCTGGAAATTGGGAATACAAAAAGGCGATTCCCTTCACTATCGGGATGCCCAGCTCGATGATTATTCCCAACTCCCCCGGCATAAGTTTCCGCATCACTCCCTGACCTTGAGCCTGCGCGCGCGCGCCTCGAGCAATTCCATCGCCGGGACCTGGGGTTTCGGATTGTGGAACGATCCGTTTGGATTATCACCGGGTTTTGGCGGGAATCCGTTTCGTTTGCCGACTCTGCCGAACGCAGCCTGGTTCTTTTCCGCTTCCCCTCAAAACCACCTGTCGTTTACAGACGACAAACCCGCACATGGGTTTCTGGCTCAAACTTTTCGTTCGTCCAAATTTCATCCTCTCCTGCCTCTTGCAGGATTAACTTTGCCCTTTTCCCAAAAGTCAGCGAGAAAATTATTAAGCAAAATCATCAACGAAGACTCAGCCGCACTCAGCGTGGATGTCACCCAATGGCACGCGTACGAGCTGGATTGGAGTCCGATGCGCGTACTATTTCATGTGGATCAGGCCCTCGTTTTCGAGTCGCCGGTGAGTCCGCATCCGCCGCTGGGAGTCATTATCTGGATCGATAATCAATATGCCGCCTTCACTCCCGCAGGCAGGATCGCCTTCGGGGTCTTGGAAGGGAATGATGAATGGCTCGAAATTGAGGGATTGGCGATTAATTAAAAAATCCCCAAAGGCTTTCAACCTTTGGGGATTTTCGTTTATCAGGCAGCCGGTTTGGTTTTGGCCTTGGCGATCATCATTTGTGTGACAGTATAGACCAGCCCGATACCCAGGGCAATGGCGCCAAGCACGTTGATGTGGAAAGGCAGGGAAGTTGCAAACTTGCGGGCGACCGTATCCAGCAAAATGCCGAGGATAAAGAGGCCGCCGAACATGCGGTTGTGATAGAAACAGAAACCGGAGAACCAGGTGGGCCAGAAGGTTTCAAAACCCTTGGGAGCCGCATCCGGGCGCGGCTTGGAGAGCACCGCAATGGCGTACATGGCACGCTGCGCCGCGAACACGACAAGCAGCATCAGGGTGGAAAAATAACCTGTGACCACCAAATAAATGATGACCCCGTAGGCAATGACGATCGAAAGGATGTTGACATAGCGAGCCACGGTCTGGCCAACACGCACCGGGAAGGTGCCAACACCTTTTTTCCTGTCGTCATCCATTTTGTCGATGTGCTTGCCAATGTTAATGCTGGCAACGCTCAAGCCAAAGGGAATTCCCGCCAGCGCAACTCTGAACACGTTGGAGATCTCGCCACCGGCGCCGAGAGTGAGCACAATGTACACACTCCCGATCATGATCGGCCCCCAAATGAGAAAGATCGCCAATTCACCGATACCCCAGTATTTAAAGGGCCAGGTATAGAAAAGCAGAACAAGGGCGCCGAAAGCGAAGAGACCGATGATGTATGGATCGAATTTGGTATAAAAAAGGGCGAACACCCCTGAAAGAGTGGCCAGCACCCCGCTGACCAGGAACCACTGGATCTGCTTGCTCTTTGTCCAGAAATTCTGCACGAGCGGGTGCACACCATACTGGGTGCGGAAGTAGTTGTCCTTGTCCACACCGCGCGAAAAATCAGTGTAGTCATTGAGCAGGTTATTCGTGCCATGCGCAATGAACAAACCAAGAGTCAAAATAAGCCAGGGAAGCCAGGAAAAATACCCGTCACGCCAGGCGAGGGCTCCCGCGATAATACACGAGTAGATGGTTACTGTTGTAACTGCGGAACGGGTGGCGATCAACCATTTGGAGATGACATCCAGGGCATCCCATTCCTTCTTGTCATCCATTTTAATGAGTTCCCATGAGGCCTTGCGCCACATGGCAAAGTTGATGTGCATACTCTCTCCTTGAGCAAGTCTGGAACCTGCCTGGGAATGTATTTTCATCACAAAGGCACTAAGGGTTTTATAAAATTACACGAGCCCTTGTGATTACTTGCCAGGCAGATTCTTGTCTGAATGACGGCAAATGCCGTCAGGAAGATCCGTCAAATCGAGATTATACAACTCTTTTGTGAAATTGAGTACTTTTGTCTGATTAAAGAAAAAGGGCTCCCCAGGATTTAAAAATCCCGGGGAGCCCTTTCAAATACAGGCCTTAGCGCCAGAAAGCTGGCAGGAAAATTCTCAAAGCTGCATCAACCAACAGCCCGAGCATGAAGAGCGAGCCGAAGGTGCGATTATTATAGAAGGCATATCCAACGAAGTATAGAGGCCAGCCCTGCTGACCTTCGGGAGCAGTTTGTGGTTTGGGTTTCAGGAATATGGGATAGATCTTCAGGAAGGCTGGGATTGCCAGCACCACAATCGCCATCACCGGTGTGAAGAATTTCGTGGCGATCAGATACGCCGTTAGAAAATACGGAAGGATCATCATCCCCAGGACCGTATAACGGGCAGCCTTTTCTCCGATCACCACCGGCAAGGTGTGGATCTTCTTTTCAGTGTCCGCGAGGATCTTATCTATATGTTTGCCAAAAATGACGGTGGTCACACCGAGTACGTAGGGAAGGCTGGCAATCGTCACATTCCAGTCCCAACGGCCTGTCAGGACATAAAAGCCGCCGCCGATCATCAAAGGCCCCCAGACGATCAAAACGGCCAGCTCACCCATCGCCAGTCCTTTAAGCGGCCATGTATAGAACAAGACAAAGAACGCGCCAAGGCCGAGCAAAATCCAGGTGGTGGAGCTGAAACCGGTATACCAGATCAGGTACAAGCCAAAAGCCAGTGCGACCAACCCGGTCACTGCAAAATAAGTGAGATGCTGGCGCCTGGTCAACAATCCATCCGCTACAGGCTGCGCACCATATAACGTACGATAATAATTGTCCTTGTCCACGCCGCGCACATAATCAGTGTAATCGTTGAAGATGTTGTTGCTGGCATGTGCCAGGATAAGCCCCAGAGCCAGCGCAATCCACGGCACAAAACTGAATGAACCCGCACGCCAGGCAAACAGCCCCGCGAGGGCAGCTGAGATGAAAGTCATTACAAGCACCGCCGCGCGAGTTGAGATCAGCCACTTGGAAATCATATCGAGCCCGTCCCATTCCTGTTTGGAAACATTAGGGATTACAGTCAACGCTTTCTTCCACATTGCGAAATTCATCCGGTCACTCCTTGAATAATTTTGTTTATTATAACCAATCCAATCCTATTTATAACCAGACATATGTCATAAAAATAGACGAAAAAATTCACTATCCTTCTCCAAGCTCCGGTATGGGCTCAACAGGCACCCGATTGGACAGGAAATTCTCAACCCAGAAAATAACCAGAGCCACCCAGACAATGCCAAACCCGGTCAAGTGGGCATGGTCAAACGGCTCCTTGTATATGAAGACACCGATCAGGAATTGCAGGGTCGGAGCGATATATTGAAGGATTCCGACCATGCTGAGCGGGATCTGTTTTGCTGCGGAGGCAAACATCAGGAGCGGAATGGTGGTCACAATCCCGGCTCCCATCAGGAATAGGTCAACCGTTGTGCCATCGTGCAGGAATGCGCCTGCACCCTGTGCTTGTACAACCATCAGATAGATCAGGGCGGCCGGGAAAACGATTCCGGTTTCCAATGTCAGACCATAGAGCGAACCCAGGGGGGCAAGCTTTTTTACAAGCCCGTAAATCCCAAAAGACAGGGCCAGGGACAATGCGATCCAGGGCAGGCGTCCATAGACGCTGGTCAGGTAGATCACTCCGACCGCGGCGATCACTACCGGGACCCATTGCGCAGGTCGCAGACGCTCGCGCAAAAAGATCACCCCCATCAACACGCTCAAAAGAGGATTAATGAAGTAGCCCAGACTGGTCTCCACAATAAAGCCGGCATTCACACCCCATACATAGATAAGCCAGTTAATTGAAAGTAACACTCCGGCCACCGCATACATGCCAATCGTTTTGGCATTAAACGCGACCGAGCGAAATTCGTGCCATTGTTTTGTGGCAAGGATATAAATCAGCAGAACCGCAAAGGACCATCCGATGCGGTGACCGATCACCTGCATGGCAGGGACCACATGTAAAAATTTCCAGTAGATCGGGAAGAAACCCCAAAGCACATAAGCCCCAATTCCGTACAAAACACCTTTTTTCATTTTTCTCCTTCAAATACGCAACTCAAAAAGAAGACCTTGTCAATGTGGCAACAAGGTCTTGATGAGAAAACTGTGAATCCTCTTACAATTTTCTTAAATACCATTTTCCGGAAGCAACTTCCTGTACATCCCGGGCAAAATCGCCTGCAGTCGCATAACGGTCACCCGGCTCCTTTGCCATGGCTTTGGCAACCACCTCCTGCCAGGCCGCAGGGATGTTGCCCTTGACCAGACGGACATCCGGAATGGGCAGGTCCACGTGAGCATTGATCAAACCGGTTGTGGAATCAGACGAAAAGGGCAGTTGACCGGTCAGGAGGCGGTATAACACGACCCCCAGGGCATAGACATCTGAGCGTCCATCCACAGGCGCGCCCGTGGCCTGCTCAGGGCTCATGTAGGCAGGCGTACCCACCAGCCAATCCCCGCCATCGTCAGACACGGTTTTGGATTTGGCAATTCCAAAATCCGAAAGGAAAGCCTCGCCTGTTGAATCAAAGAGGATATTGGAAAGTTTTACATCCCGATGCACGATTTTGCGAAGGTGCGCGGCATCCAGGGCATCCGCCACCCGCCTAAGGATGTGCGCAATTTCGGTATGTTTCAACTCACCCTTTGCAAGACGGTCATCCAGGGTCCCCTCGGACATATAACGCATGACAATATAAGGCTGCTCCCCGTGGAAGCCGAAATCATAAATGGGAACAATACAGGGGTGTTCGAGCGCCGCAATCAACTCAGCTTCCTGCTGGAAAAATTCACGATAAACGTCATCGACCATGCGGCTATACATAAGGACTTTTACAACGACCTGTCGTTGAATGTAGGGGTCACGAGCCAGGAAGATCAGTCCCATGCCTCCCTGTGCCAGTTCCTTCTCCACGTCATATCGGCCTATTTTTGAAATCGTCATTTCGCCTCAACCAGTAATCAGAATGGCTGCTAGTATAGGTCAATTCGGGATAGTTGACAACAGGCCTATTCCCAGTCGATCAACCGGCGACCGGAAAATCCATCCTCGACTTCATGCCAGAACTCGATCCTGTCCTCACCATACTTCCAGCACAGATACACTTCACGGCCCTCATGCATGGCAACGAAATCAATCAGCCCAATGGTCAGATCCTTGACTTCAATACCCATATCCTGGATCTTGTGCAAAAGCTCATCCAGGCGGTCAAAATCAGGCAGCAGCTTGCTCAGGGCAGGGTTCCCGCCGTTACCCGCGGACTTTTGCACCACAGACCAGTATTCGGGCTGGCTCGCACGGATGCGTTCGCCGATCTGCATCAACTCAGCCACGATCGGACGGACGATACCCAATGTTTGATTTGCTTCCCCGGGAGTGTAATATTTTGGCATGGCAAAAGTATACACGCAAACAGGCATACAAGGAACTTTCCACTTGTATGCCTGTCTTTCAGATGTGAGATTAAGCAGCGATGGCCTGGTAGCCTTTTTTCTTTACCGCCGCAACGATCTGTTCATCTGTCAATTTCGATTCGTCATACTCAATGACCATTTCAAGGCGGTGATAACTCGCGTTGATCTCCCGGACACCTTCCAGGCTGTCCTCCAGGGATTCGAGTTTCATGGCGCAGTTGGAGCAGGTCATGTCGGGGATTTTAAAGGTTTTCTTGATCATGGACATCTCCGCATTTATTCAAAAACGATCTGCCCGGTGTACATTCCCATCGAACAGGTAAAAAACAGGGTCGAACCCGGTTTCTGAGCGGGGATGTTAACCTGCACAGTGCCTGTATCCGGAAGCAGTTGATAGTAATCCAGTGCAGGGATGACAAAATCCCGGGCACAGGAATAGGTTTGATCAGTGACAAGATTGAGCGTAAAGGCCTTGTCTGCGGGCGCCTTCAAACTGACCGGGAAATATCCATCGTTCCGGACTTGCAGAGTCAATTCCCCTTCGACAGCAAGAACCAGAGGAGCCGCAGACACAGAACTGCTTTCGGAGGGGAACAGCGAGCGGGTCAGGTTTTGAAACGAGAAGGGAGAGCCCAATACATTGAGTCCCCCGTCCAGAGTGACAAATCCCAAAACCAGCAATACAACCGCCACAAATCGCATAAAAAATTTTTCGAGTTTTGCCCCAAGTTCCGTCGTCAAATAAGCCACGATGAAAAAGACCGGACTGGTCCCAAGGATAAAAGCAAACATGAGCGCAGCACCAATCGCGGCGCTGCCCGTGCCAAGCGCAGTGGCCATCATGGCTTGTGTCACACCGCAGGGAATGAAGACCGTGAGTGCACCAAGGAAGAGTGGCGTAAACATGTCGGTGCCCTTGGCGGTGCGCCGGATATAGCGGGTGATGAATTTGGGCGGCTCGATCGAGAAGTAACGAAAGATGGGATGCACATTGAACATGCGCAGCGCATTCCCGATCATAAAAATGCCGATCGCGATCATGAGCATGGCGCGCGTCATTGGGCTGAGCGTCAAATAAGAGCCAAGCCAGCCCAGCAGGGCGCCCAGCAAAGTATAGGCAACCAGTTTGGCGATCAGGAAAAGGAAGATCGGGAAGGCGGAATTGGGCCGGACTGCGACATTTTGTCTTTGTTTTCTGTTCGCATTTTGTCCAACATAATCCTGTTCAATTTGATGTGCGAGTGAGCTTGCCAGCAAACCACCCTGGACCGCCAGGCAGCTTAATCCACCGGTGGTGATGCCCGTGATGAACGCCACCACAAGTTGACTCCATGTGCCCGAACCCGTGCTCAAAACCTGGGACTGTACGCCCGGTTTTAGCACGAGCAGAACCAGGGCAATCGCGACGAAGACCACGCCCAAAGATACAATCATGACCGGATTTAAAGTGTTCTTCTTCTGCTGCTGTTTTGACATTTGACCTCAATAAAATGGAAATCAGCTATCAGGATCCTTGATCAGATCCTGATAGCCAAAGGGTTATCGCATTCCACCATCCCAAAGAACAAAGGGCATATTAATGACCACACCGGGCTGCTCGATGGTTAACTCGCCTGCAGTTTGCGCATCCAACACCTCGGAGGCAGACTTGAGTTCACGGGCTTTGTTTTCATCCAGCCAGGTGATCACGTTCAAACGACGAAGCGGGGAATACCCATCCGTACCAGGCGGGTTGTCGAAGACATCCGGTTGAAACCCGAAGGGACCGGAGCCGGCAAGGCCATTGGTGAACACGTAAACATTTGCGAGAGATTCAGCAGGGACGTTTGCCAGCGAAGGCACCAGGAGCACCGGAGATTTCATCATGGCGGTCAATTTGTCCGCCACGCCCGGGTCTGAGGCTTCCGTATGGACAAAATAAATTTCCTTGCCATCCGCATAGGCTCTCCCCGCGGGCAGCTCGGCTTTGGCCGGCCCGCTTTGTTTCGGAGCACATGCAGTTAATATCATCATGACCGTGATGAGGAGAATAATGAGTTTCTTCATGTTAAAGGTTCCTTTTATACGTCAGGATCATTATATTTTCTGGCCGCGCAGACGCAGGCTATTCGTCACAACGAACACACTGCTAAAGGCCATCGCACCGGCTGCCAGCATGGGATTCAAATATCCAAGCGCTGCGGCAGGAATCAGAACCACATTATAGAAAAACGCCCAGAACAGGTTTTGTTTGATCGTTCCCAATGTCTTACGTGAAAGATTGATCGCCCGCGCAACTCCGCGCAGGTCACCGCTCATCAGGGTCACGGGTGCAGCCGCCATGGCCACATCCGTACCGGTGCCGATCGCTAGGCCAACGTCCGCCTGTGCGAGGGCAGGGGCATCGTTCACCCCGTCACCCACCATGGCAACCACTACACTGCCGGCTTGCAGTTTCTTAACCTCGGCGGATTTTCCCTCAGGTAACACTTCTGCCAGTACGGTATCCACACCCACTTGTTTCGCGATCGCGTCCGCGGTCTTTTGGTTATCACCGGTGATCATGGCGACCTTCAATCCCATTTTGTGAAGGTCCGCTATCGCATCCTTTGAACTTTCCTTGATCGTATCCGCCACGGCAATGACCCCGGCGGCTTCATTATCAATTGCGACCAGCATCGCGGTTTTTGCCTCGGACTGCAAACGCGAAACTTCAGACGCAAGATTTCCCAATTGGATTCCGCGTGTCTGGAACATTCTCACATTCCCGACGATCACGCTTCTTCCCCCGACCTCGGCCTGCACGCCATGCCCGGCCTCTGCTTTAAAACCGGTGGGTTCCACCAAAATCAATCCGCGAGTCGTGGCCTCGGCCCAGATGGACTCTCCCAACGGATGTTCACTGCCTTTTTCAACCGAGGCAGCCAGGCGCAATACTTCATCGCCGTCGTATTTTCCGCCTGTGACGATATCGGTCACTGCCGGTTGTCCCTTGGTGATGGTCCCGGTCTTATCCAGGATGACCACGCTTACGTTGCCGGCCCGCTCGAGGGCCTCGCTGTTGCGGAAGAGGATGCCCACTTCTGCGCCCTTGCCGGTGCCTACCATGATTGCAGTCGGAGTGGCCAGACCCATCGCACACGGACAGGCGATCACTAACACGGCCACCATATAAATCAGGGCGCGTGTGAAATTATCAATATCGGAATTAATCGGCAGGGTTGGTCCAAGGAAATACCAGCCTGCAAAGGTCAGGGCGGCAATGCCGATCACGATCGGTACAAATATGGCTGAGACCTGATCCGCCAGCTTTTGAATGGGAGCCTTGCTGCCCTGCGCATCCTCCACCAGTTTTACGATTTGTGCCAGGGCAGTTTCCCTGCCGACCTTTGTAGCTTCGAACCTCAGCATGCCCAGTTTATTGAGGGTGGCACCGATGACCACGTCACCGGGTTTTTTTTCCACGGGCAGAGACTCGCCCGTCAGCATGGATTCGTCGATGGCACTTCTACCGTCCACCACCACTCCGTCCACCGGGATCTTCTCGCCCGGTCTCACGATCACAATGTCGCCCACACGCACATCGTCCGCGGGCACCTCAGCCTCCACCCCGTCACGAATGATGCGGGCTGTCTTTGCCCTCAATCCCATTAATTTCTTGATCGCCTCGGAGGTGCGGCCCTTGGCACGCGCCTCCAGAAATTTACCCAGTTTGATGAGTGTAATGATGACCGCAGCTGTTTCATAATAGACATGACCCATCAACAGATCAAAGGTGATCGGCAGGGAATAAAAGAATGCAGCCGAGGATCCCATCACGATCAGGACATCCATGTTCGCGGAACGGTTTCGCAAGGCCTTGAACGCACCCACATAGTATTGCCAGCCCACGTAGAATTGAACCGGCAGCGCCAGCACCAGCATTAACCAGCCAAACCAGGGCTGTGCCTCGCGCATCCCATCCATGGCGTTACTGGAATATACAAAAGCGGGCAGCAGGTTGAAGTCCTTGCCCATGGAAAGCAGGAAGAGCGGTACTGTGAAAATTAAACCAATGATCAACAAACGGCGCTGTTCATTGATCTCATGTTCGCGCGCCTGTGCTTCCGCATCCTCGGCCTCGCCGCCAAGTTCCAAGGCTTCAAACCCAGCCGAAGCCACCGCGCGACGAAGTTCCGCCTGTGTGACGATCGTGGGAATGTATTTCACCCGCGCTTTTTCCGTGGTGAAGGTCACCTGAGCTTCCAGCACACCTTCGAGCCTGGCAAGCGCTTTTTCCAACCGGCGGGCATCGTTGTCATCAGACAAGCGCTTGATGATCAAATCCGCTTCACCGGTGGCCACGCCATATCCGGCACGATTCACGCGGGCTATGACCTCGGACAGACCAAGTTTGGCGGCATCAAAGTCAACGGTCGCACGTTCCGAGGACAGGTTCACCACCGCGCTATTCACCCCATCCAGCCTCTTCAAATTGCGTTCCACTGTGGCAACGCAGTTCGCACAGGTCATTCCGGTAATTGGAAGAGTTAATTGTTTCGTATCACTCATTTTTCACCATCCAGAGAACAGGTCGGGCTTTCGACCCGGCCTGTGAATACTTACAAGGTGATCAGGCCCTCGGCCGGGTAATTGATCTCAGCCAGCAAAGCCTTAATGACGGTTTCATTTGCCGGGGCGTCAAATGTGATCTCCACCTTCTTGGAGGCCTCATCCGCCTTGACGGATTGAACGCCCAGGAGCTCCCCAACTTCAGTCTCGATCGTATGGGTGCAATGTCCGCAGGAAATTGCGGGGACGGTATAAGTTACTGTGGTCATGATTTGATTTCTCCTTGATTTAATAAGATTGTATTTTTGGGGGCAGCCGGGAGGAATGTCACCCGGCGAAGCTTTAAACCTTGGTGGACATTTCAAAAACTTCCGTGATTTCCTTGAGCACGCGCTCGCGTTCCTTTTTGTCATTTCCCTGAATCGCGGTGATCACACAGGAATTCAGGTGGTCCTCCAAAATACGCGAACTGACCTTATTCAAGGCCGCTTCGACAGCCTGGATTTGACGGATCACGTCAATGCAATACGCCTCCTCCTCCACCATGCGAATCACACCACGCAGGTGGCCTTCCACGGTCTTCAGTCTTCGAATCGTGCTATCGTTTTCCATGGTTACCTCCACCTTCCAGATAAGGCATCATCCAATTCTCTTACCCCCCCCAGGGGGGTCGGGTATGGCAATGATAAACTTGGAAGCACTCCCCCGTCAAGGAAGAAAATCACCTTAATATGCGTCGTTTTCCCTGCTCTGTTCGACCCCTCTCGGCGGGGAAATTTTACGGAAGCAGCGTGCCAGTTACGGTCGGGGAAGGAGTCGCACTCAAGGTTGGAGTCGCCTGGGGGGTCAGCGTCATGAATCCGTGCTGATAGTTGCGCTGATTGATGTCCCAATTGCTTTTCAAATAGGTCAGGACAAAACTGATCTCCCAATCCGCCAGCGTATTTTTGAAGGCAGGCATATGAATGGGCTTTTCCAGATTACGGCCTTCCTTGATGATCCTGATAAGATCCTGTTCGGAATACTGCCAGGCTTTGCCGTCGCCGTTGAGCGGTGGAGGCAGGTGTGACCCATCCACTAATTCAGTTTGCCAGGCGGAATTCCCGGCCAGATCGGCTCCATGGCACTGCGCGCAGTGATGTTGATACAGCCACTCGCCGCCTTGTACATGCGCCGGGGCGAGAGTCACTGCACATACCACCGGAGTATAGGTCGGGCCCGCCAGGATTTGCGCACTGATCGGCATGCCGTTCTTGAGCAGGTATCTGAGGTCGGCACTCATATCCGCCGGCGGGGTGCCGTGCGGCCAGCTCATGATGACATAACCATCACGGTCGATCACGGTAATGAATCCCGAATGGTCCACCGTATAATCATTATTATTTGATTCTGGAGGATTGATTTTATAGTATACATTAAAGGCACTGGTAATCAGATCAATTTCGTCCCGGGTTCCGGTGGCCCCGATAAACCCATCATCAAACAAACGGATATACTGACCCAGTTTTTCTGGGGTATCCCGGCCGGGATCCACCGAAACAAAAATGACCTGCACCTGGGCAGATTCTTCGGGTGACAGGTTGCCCAGCGCCAGTTTCAAATTTGCCAATGAGGCCGGACAAATATCGGGACAGGATGTATATCCAAAATATAACAAGGCAATCCTGCCCCGATAATCGCTCAGCCGGACCGGGCCGGCGGCCGAACGCAATACGATCTCGGCTGCCAGTTTTGGTTCCTGCAACACTGAACCGTGGAATTGCTGCGATTTAAAAAGCGGAAGGCCAAAAATGCCAAGGGCAGTCAGCAGGAAAATACCAATCAATATTACATAGGCCTTTTTCATTAAATTCCTCTTTTCAGGTTACGAATAATATTCAATATACTAAAAGCGCCCATTTCCTTCTTTGATGCAGCGCAATGTTCCACGGGTTGCGGCGGTGGAAAAAACCGGATTTCGGAGGAATATGGTCTTTCCTGGTGTAAAATCACAGAATGGACCTGTTGCCAAGGGATTTAAAGCAAGTTATCGTTTTTCAGAATGCAACCGAGGATGAATTGCAGAATATCCTGAAAAACAGCATCATCCGTACTGTCGAAGAAAATGAATTCTTCTTTTTTCAAGGCGACACGGCACAATATTTATATGTTCTGACCAGCGGACAGGTCAAACTCATGCAATCCAATCCCAGCGGGCAGCAGGTAAACCTGCGGACCATCCATCCCTGGCAGATGTTTGGCGCATTGGGAGCCGTCCGTGCAGAGGCTGTCTACCCCGCAACAGCACAGGCCATGGAGGACAGTTCAGCGCTTGCCATTGAGAGCAGCTTCCTGCATAAAATACTGGAAACCAGTCCACAGATCGCTTTTGATTTAATGACATTGATGACCTCCTACATTCAGGAAATGCAGGCAAGGTATCGCGAACTGGCCACGGAACGGGTCGAGCAAAGAGTGGCCAACGCGCTGATTCGCCTGGCCGGGCAATCAGGCGTCAAGTCCAGGAAGGAAGCGGGCATCGAATTGACCTTTTCCAGGCAGGATGTCGCCGAAATGACCGGGACCACCTTGTACACCATCAGCCGGCTGCTCAGCGACTGGGAACGAAAAGGCTTTATTGAGACCGGCCGGGAGCGGATCACGCTCCTAAAACCGCACGAACTTGTTCGTATTGCGGATGGTTTGGAGAAATAACCTTGTTTGCGCCAGCGCAAAGACGATTTGGGGGAAAAGCTGTATTCTGTGGTCATCATGAACGAAAATTTGGCAATTTCGGAAACCAGTGCGGCGGATTTATTACAGGCGACTCCACAAGCGGTCAGGTTCTTCATCGATCACGGCACAGCCTGCGCGATCTGTTCCCTGGCACGTTTCTGCACCCTTAAGGATGTCATCCTTGCCTATGATCTGGATGAGAAAGCCTTCATGGAAGATCTCGCCAAACTTGAAGTTCAAAAATTTTAAGAGGAGCATGAAATGAAAAGAATAGTCACTTATTTGGGACTCACCGTCATTGCAGCAGTATTCATTGCAGCCTGCGCCGGAACCAGATCCGAAATTGCCGGCAAGGAATATGTCCTAACCACCGATCTGAAGGACGGGAATCTGGTCTTTCTGGGCGTCAGCGACGAGATTAACGGGATTGCCAACCCCACGTTGAGCGCCGCGCCGGGCGAGACGATCACGATCACACTGATCAACGGCGGAATGGGACAGCATGATATCACCTTCCCCGAAGTTCAGGCCAGCACGGGCATCGTAAAAGAAAAGGGCGAGGAAACCTCGGTCACTTTTACCGTTCCGAACACCCACGGACAAATGGAATATTACGACAGCGTCGCAAATCACAAGGAATTGGGGATGAAGGGCATCCTGGTCGTCAGCGATGTTGCACAATCCCCGATGCCGGCTGCGCAGGGTTCCGGTTCCGGCGACCCGCAGGTTCTTGCCGCCTTTCAAAAAGGCGCCTGCGGCAGCTGCCATACAATTGCCGGAATTCCCAATGCAGCGGGTGTTATCGCTCCAAACCTCACCGATGTGAATGTTGCCGCAGAAGAGCACTTTAAGAGTGGTTCGTACACCGGAAAAGCAAAAACCGCCGAGGACTATATCCGCGAGTCCATTCTTGAACCGAATACTTTCGTCGCCCCCACCTGTCCCACCGGACCGTGCGCAGCAAATGTCATGCCCGCCAATTTATCAGAAACCCTGACCACAGACGAGGTCAACTCCATCGTTACATATCTTAGCAGCCTGCCTGCGGGCGCGTATGGTGAAGCCCCCGCGGCTGCCGCGGCAGCGGTCCCTGCCACAGGCGCAGATATCGTTCGGGACCCAACCGACCTTCCCGCACCCATTGGCGTCCGCGAACCCACCACCGTCCGCATTGACCTGGAAGCTGTCGAAGTCGAAGGCCAGCTCGCGGATGGCACCACCTTCACATACTGGACCTTTAACGGTGCCGTCCCCGGCCCTTTCTTCCGTGTGCGCGTTGGCGACACCATTGAAGTCCACATGAAGAACAGCACCACCAGCACCATGAATCACTCGGTTGATTTCCATGCCGTAACCGGTCCTGGCGGCGGCGCAGTCATGACCCAGACCGAACCCGGCAAGGAAAGTGTTTTCACTGCCAAAGCACTTAATCCCGGACTCTTCGTTTATCATTGTGCAACCCCGATGGTTGCCAATCACATCTCCAACGGCATGTACGGCCTCATTCTGGTCGAGCCGGAAGGCGGCCTGCCCAGGGTGGATCGCGAGTTTTATGTGATGCAGGGCGATATCTACACCACAGGCGCATTTGGTGAACAAGGCAGACAGACAACCGACATCACCAAACTGCTCAACGAAGACCCGGAATATGTAGTCTTCAATGGCGCAGTTGGCTCCCTCACCACCCAAAAGCCCCTCAAAGCCAATGTCGGCGAAACCGTACGCATCTTCTTTGGAGTGGGCGGACCCAATCTGACCTCCTCCTTCCATGTGATCGGTGAGATCTTCGACAGAGTGTACGACCAGGCCTCGCTGACCGCTGCTCCCCTTACAGACGTGCAGACCACAATCGTTCCTCCCGGTGGTGCCACTGTGGTCGAGTTCGACCTTCAAGTCCCGGGACGCTACATTTTGGTGGACCACGCCCTCTCAAGGCTGCAACGCGGGCTCGCCGGATATCTGATCGTAGAAGGCCCGGATGCGCCCGATATCTTCCTGGGCACACCCTCCGCAGGAAGCGGACATTAGAAACAATTCACAAACAAAAGCCCCGTCGGATTCGACGGGGCTTTTCCATTATAATTTTGAGATGAAAAAACAATCGCTTCTTTTCTTAACGGCCAGCCTGATTCTGCTTCTACTGGCCTCCTGCACCTCGAAAGCGACTCCCAACCCCAGTGAGCTAATTCGCCGAGCGGTGGCAGGCACTCTTGCGGCAATTCCCACAGCCACCCCTTTCCCCGCATCCACACCCTACCCCTCGCCGACTCCCTTTAATCTGGCCGGCTTGTTTTGTGAATATCAGTTTTGCATCGGACATCCGATCGACCTGGCCTTCTTCGATGTCAGTGCCCAGCAGAACCCGGCCGCCCCAAGCAGTTATGGGCAGGGGCTGATCGCCGCCCTCAACGGCAACCTGTTCATTCAAGTGATCTGGCAGCTCGCTCCCGGCGCCGCGGACCCCGAATTCGCCCTGGACCTGATCCTCGACGACAATACAGATGTCCGTGAAGGCAGTCTGCAGGTAAAACTCGTTCGGAACATGAACGTCATGTATACGGCCATCACATCCACCGCCACCCCGGTTCTGCCATTTGGCGGCTCAGGCGCATGGACCTGCGGCGACCGTGTCTTTGCCTGGAAGGTATATACGCCACAGGCTGAAACAGCCGGACCGATCTTTGAAGAGGCATTGGCACGATTTACCTGCGGGAAATAAAACGGCATGCGGCTTCAACATTTACGGAACCGAACCAAAGGCCATTCAACACGGGGGCAGGTATTATGACGAATATCTTATGGCCGTGGAACTCAAAAAAATAAAGGCGCCCCGGTTTTCTGCCAGTACTACAGTACGATACCCCCGAGGAAAATTGGTACTACAATCCCAGCATAAAATTCCAAAGGAGAAAACACCATGGTATCAGAAGTCGATGTTGCCGCCCTGCGGGCACGGGTGATCAAGCTGGAAGGCATGGTAAAGTTCCTGTACGAGAAACTGAATATCGAATTCATCCCCGAAATCCATCTGACCGATGACCCAACGATCGTAGAGCACCTTAAGCAAGGCCAGGTGATCGAGGCGATCAAGGTCTACCGTCAGAACACCGGCGCGGGACTTGCTGAAGCAAAAACAGCTGTCGAGGAAATTCAAGGACGGCTGGGAATATAAAAAGAGGACGGCTTCTGCCGTCCTCTTTTTATATTCCCAATTTCTTGGCTTCATTCCAGAGAACATCCATTTCTTCCAGGGTCATATCCGATAAATTCCGTCCCTGTTTTCTGGCGCCCTGTTCCACATGGGCAAAGCGCTTCTTGAATTTCAGATTCGTGCCCCGCAAAGCAGACTCAGCGTCGATATTTTTCCAGCGCGCGAGATTAACCAGCACAAAATATAGATCGCCAATCTCGGAAGCAAGCTCAAAATCAGTTTCGGCGAGTTTGATCTCCTCGATCTCCTCTGTTATTTTGTCGAGGACGCCATCGATCCCCGGCCAGTCAAATCCAACACGGGCGGCGCGATCCTGATATTCCTGAGCCTGGGTCAGAGCCGGCAGGGACAACGATACTCCATCCAGCAATCCCTTTTCCTTTTTATCCTGCCCGCTTTCCTTGCGTTCCTTTTCCTTTAATTTTTCCCAATTTTGCAGCACACCGTCGACTGTGCTTAATTCCAGATCTCCAAAAACATGCGGGTGACGGCGGACGATCTTGTCATATATGCTTTTGATAAGAATGCTTATCGAAAAAGTATTTTGCTCCCTGGCGATCTGGGTGTTCAATACAATTTGAAGCAGCAAGTCCCCAAATTCCTCACGCATTCCGGCCGGGTCGTTTTCATCCATGGCCGTTAAAGTTTCATAGGCCTCTTCCAGTAAATGAGTCCTCAGGCTTTGGTGGGTCTGCTCCTTGTCCCAGGGACATCCATCCGGGGCCCGTAAATGTGCCACGATCTCGGCAAACGATTCAAACGATGTCCCCTCCCCCAATGCGGGAACATATAAACAGGTATCCTTCTGAAATTCACCATTCGGAAAATCCTCAAGACTCCCAGATTTCCGTGTTCCTGCAGTCACGGAAACAACCTCATGCTCCAGAGGATAAACCGCGGACAGCACCTGCCTGACCTGGATGGACAACTCGCGCGAATCAATGCCGGTGATCAACAAGGGTATGTCCGGAGGGAAGGGGGGAAAATGACCGGACGAAAGCGTGTGCGCCTCGAGCAGGGACAGCTTCGGGGGCGGTGCGAGGCGCAGAGTCTCAAATGCGGATGCGATCAGGGAGAGGTCCATTTCAAATATCCTTAAAGCAAAACGTAATGCGTGCACAAAAGTGTATCACGCATTACGTGGAACGTTGAGAAAAGGGGTTTTCTAACGCTTGGTGTAGGTCGGAGCCTTGCGGGCTTTCTTGAGACCAGGTTTTTTGCGTTCCTTGACGCGGGCGTCACGGGTGAGCAGGCCCTTCTTGCGTAAAGCGGAAGTCCAGTCCGCATTGATGAGCTGGAGCGCGCGCGCAATGCCGAGGCGAACGGATTCGGTCTGTCCGGTGGTGCCACCGCCGTTGACCAAAACGCTTACATCGTATTTTGCGGCTTCCTGACCCACCGCGCCAAACGGGCGCATGATGTCTTCAAGATCGCCCATGCGGGTGAAGAACGCGGCGCCGTCTTTTTCGTTGACGGTGAATTTACCACTGCCGGTCATCAGGCGCACACGTGCGGTGCTTTCCTTGCGACGGCCAATGCCTTCATAATATTGAGCCATATTCACTTACCTCTTATTCCGAAACTTTCGGGGTTTGCACTTTGTGCGGATGATCGGGACCGGCATAAATCTTCAATCGCTTGAGGGTTGAACGGCCCATGCGGTTGTGCGGAAGCATGCCCCAAACAGCGTCGCGCAGGGCGCGATCGGGATGCTGGGCAAGCTGGTCCTTCAGAGAGATGCTCTTCAAGCCACCTGGATACCCGGAGTGACTATAGTAGATCTTGCTTTCGAGTTTGCTGTTGGTGCGGGTACCGGTCACGCTGACGCGCTCGGTATTCACCACCACCACAAAATCTCCCATTTCCACACCCGGCGTAAAAGTCGGTTTGTGTTTGCCAAGGAGAATATGTGCGACGCGCGCGGCCAGGCGGCCGAGGGTCTGCCCTTCGGCATCTATGACGACCCAGTCACGCTGAATTTCAGCAGCTTTCGGATAATATGTTTTCTGTTGCACTTTCGTCACTCCGTTTCATAATCTAATCATGTGATCCATATGTTACATTCACCAGTGTCAGGCCGTGCGCGGGAGCCAGGCCGGCAAGCAGTTTTCCCTGCTTTTCCAGGGCATGCTCGACTTTCTCGACCGGGCACCTTCCCTGGGCTACCGCCACCTGCACAAATACCAGTCTTCTGACCATGCGATATAAGAACGCATCCGCCTGGACTTCAAACTGCCACTCACCATCCGGCAGGATCCTCCACTCGGACTTTGTCACCGTGCGCACCGTCGTGCCTCTCGGCGTCGTCGGCGACCCAATGGCGGCAAAGTCATGCGTACCGAGAAAGATCTTCGCGTTCCGCTTGAGTGCATTCCCGTCCACGTCCGGCCAGACTCGCCAAACGAATTTTTCACGCAGCGGGTCGCGGATCGGATCGCAGATCAACCTGTAACGATACCTTCTTGAGACTGCGTCAAAGCGCGGGTGAAAATGTGTTCCGGCCGGTTGCAGATCCTTGACGGCCAGATCAGCCGGAAGGTCCGCATTGAGCGCATTGAGCAGTTTTTGCATGGAGTGCCTCCACTCAAAGTCAAAAGCTGCCACCTGCCCTGTCGCATGAACCCCAGTATCCGTCCTGCCGGCCATAATGACCGACCTGCCGGACCAGCCCAGTTTGCGGAGCGCACTTTCCAACTCGCCCTGCACTGTGCGTGAGGATGCCTGTATCTGGCTGCCGGTAAAACCGGTCCCATCATAGGCAAGGATCACTTGGTAACGTGCCATTGCATAGCGACTCGCGTCGCTGATAAAACCTAATCTTCGACCAATTCAAGAATAACCATCTCAGCCGCATCGCCGTGGCGCGGGCCAAGTTTCATCACACGAGTATAACCACCCGGGCGCGTCGCAAACCGGGGGGCAATTTCATCGAACAGGCGCTTGATGAGTTGATTGTCACCCAGACGCGAAACTGCCAGGCGACGGGCATTGACTTTCTGGGCATCGGTGCCATTGGCGCTGTTGCGTGCGAGCGTGATCAATCTTTCGGCATCGCCGCGAATGGCTGCGGCCTTGGCCTTGGTGGTCTGAATCCGCTCATGGGTAAAGAATTGTTTGATCAGGTTGCGCCGAAGGGCAATTCGTGCACCTTTGGTGCGTCCTAATCGATAACCAGCTACTGAATGTCGCATCTCTAACTCTCCGAGGATGTGTCGTCTTTCATAAAGCCCTTTTCCTGCATCTTCTGGCGGAGCTCATCGAGGCTCTTCTCGCCAAAATTGCGGATGGACATGACCGCGGTCTCGCCTTTTTCCAACAGGTCGAGCACGTCACCAACATTGGTGATTCCGGTGCGCTTCAATGAGTTGAAGACACGGACGGAAAGGTCGAGGGCTTCCACTGGCGTTTCCGCCAGTTCACTGCTCAAACGGCTGCCCGAGGATTCGCGTTCCACTGCCACCGCCAGCATTTCTTCATTGATGCCTGCCACGTATCGCAGGTGATCGATCAAAATGCGAGCCGAGGAACTAAGAGCGCGTTCCGGGGAGATCGTGCCGTCTGTCCAGATCTCAATAATTAATTTGTCGTAATTGGTGCTCTGACCCACACGGGCGGAGGCAACCTCCCAATTTACGCGTTTGACCGGGCTGTAGATCGCATCCACCGGGATTTCTCCGATGGGCATATGACCGGCGCGTTCATTGGAGGGTGAATAACCACGTCCGCGTTCGACAACGAATTCGATGTCGTGCTTGGTCTTGGCGCCATCCACGGTAAACAGATACGTATCCGGATTGACGATCTCCACTTCCGCTGACGGAACAATGTCAGCTGCGGTGACCGTACCCTCACCGCGCACTTCAAGTTGCATGCGGGCGCTGTCCACCCCGTCCATTTTGATGCGAATCTGCTTGACTTGCAGCATCACCTGGACGACATCCTCACGCACGCCCGGAATGTCGCTGAATTCATGAAGGACATCCGCAATCCGTATGGAGGTGATCGCCGCTCCCTCAAGAGAGGAAAGCAGGACCCGTCGCAGGGCATTGCCTAACGTTACACCATAGCCGCCTTCCAGCGGGCTGATGGTGAATTTGCCATAATTACGAGCTTCGGCTTCACGCTCGATTTTTGGCATTACCATGTTCGTGATGATACTCGTCACGGTCCACCTATCCTTTGATAATGTGCCGGGTCAGGCTCAATACCGCAAACTGACCCGAAGCGCAGTTGGAGGTTTAGCGTCTGGAGTAGTATTCGACGATCAACTGCTCGTCGAGACTTCCGTCAATTTCAGCACGTTCCGGCATACGAGCCACAGAACCAGCCATCGCTTTAATATCGCGCCCGAGCCAACTGGGGGCATTGCGTTTCTCAGTATAGGCGCTCAGATCCTTGAAATAGGTCAACTTGCCGGATCCTTCGCGCACACCCACCACATCACCCTTGCTGAGAAGCGTGGAGGGCACGTCATTGCGGCGGCCATTCACGGTAAAGTGGCCATGGGCAACAAGCAAACGAGCCTGGGACCGGCTGGATGCAAATCCGAGTCGAAATACGACATTGTCGAGACGCGACTCAAGGATTTGAAGCAGGTTCAAACCTGTGATACCACTGCGAGCAATAGCGGTGTCATAATAGCGGCGGAACTGGCGTTCCATCACTCCGTAGATACGGCGGGCCTTCTGTTTTGCACGCAACTGGCGGGCGAAGTCGGAAGCACGGCCGGTACCCATCCCCTTGCCTTTACCGCCGCCCGTACGGCCATGCTGACCGGGAGCGAAATCGCGTTTTTCAAAGGAGCACTTGGGCGTGAAACAGCGCTCCCCCTTCAGGAAAAGCTTCTCGCCTTCGCGTCTGCAAAGTTTACAAACTGGACTTAATGATTTAGCCATATGGTAAAAACCTCATTTATTACACGCGTCGCTTTTTCGGAGGGCGGCAGCCGTTATGCGGTACCGGGGTGATATCCGAAATCGAGCGGACTCTCAAGCCCATGGACTGGACAGCGCGAATCGCGTTCTCGCGACCAGGTCCGGGGCCTTTTACAAAAAGCTCCACTTCCTGCAAACCCAGTTGCTGGGCGGCTTTCAAAGCCTGTTCAGCGGCAAGCCGCGCAGCAAAAGGCGTGCTTTTGCGCGAGCCCTTAAAACCAGCCGAACCGGCCGAACCCCAAGCGATGGTATTGCCTTCGGTGTCAGTAACGGTCACAATGGTATTATTAAAGGAGGCAAAAATATGCACCTGTCCGGAGGACAGGGTACGCTTCCCTTTTTTTGCGCCAGAAGCGCGGCGGGTGGAACGAACACTCTGAGCCATTTTTCTTTATACCTTTCGGACAGGATGATTACTTCTTGGCGCCCTTACGACGGCCGCGACCGGCAACCGTTTTCTTGGTGCCTTTTCGAATACGGGCATTTGTCTTCGTCCTCTGTCCGCGAACAGGCAGGTTACGACGATGACGCAGGCCGCGATACGAGCCGATTTCGATCAGACGCTTGATGTTCATTTGAACTTCGCGCCGCAAATCGCCTTCGACCTTGAAATTTTTGGATATATATTCGCGAATGGCGGCAACTTCCGCTTCGCTTAAGTCTTTTATTCGCGTATCAGGATTAATCTTGGTATGAGCCAGGATCTTCTGCGCGCGGGTCGGTCCAATACCGAAAAGATACGTGATACCGACTTCCACCCGTTTATTACGGGGCAGATCAACACCTTCAATTCTCGCCATAGGTCACCACACTACCCCTGTCTCTGCTTATGTTTTGGATTTTCGCAAATGATGAAGATAATTCCCTTGCGCCGTACAATACGACACTTGGCACAACGCTTGCGAATGGAGGGCGAAACTTTCATGAATTCTATCTCCTTACTATAGGCTGTTTCAGGACAGCCAAAGGTCTAATTATACTGGTTGTTTTACAAACCGTCCATGCTTTTTCCGGTTGCCTGCTTAGGTTACAGGACAGTCAGGAGGAGAGGTTCTCCTTCGGTAACGGCCACTGTATGTTCAAAATGGGCCGTCAAGGAACCGTCAGCAGAGACAACCGTCCACTTGTCTGGAAGGACACGGGTTTCATGTGTCCCGACCAGCACCATCGGTTCAAGAGCAATTGTCAATCCGGGTCGAAGGAGTAAACCGGTTCCGGCGGTACCAATGTTCGGCACCTGGGGACCTTCATGCATTTTCCTTCCGACGCCATGCCCCGTATATTCACGGGTTACATGCAAACCACGATCTTCGACATGTTTCTGTATCGCTGCCGAAACATCACCGGTGCGGTTGCCTTTGCGCATTTTTTCAATGCCGGCATATAACGCACCATTGGTAACTTCGAGCAGATTTGTCGCTTGAGGGGAAATTTCCCCGACTCCGGCAGTGAAAGCGGAATCAGCAACAAAGCCATCATAAATCGTGCCGCAATCAATCGATACGATATCCCCCTCCTTCAACTTCCGTCTCGGGTTCGGGATACCATGCACCATCTCATCATTAATACTTACCGTGATGGATGCTGGAAATGGCGGCCGGCCATAATTCATGAACGGCGATACACATCCGAATGACTTCAGCACTTCCTCAGCAGCCGCGTTGAGGTCCGCTGTTGTCACTCCGGGTTGTAAACGTTCCTTAACTGCTGCCAGAACGGTTGCATTGATGCGCCCTGCCTCGCGCATAATTCTTAATTCTGCAGGGTTTTTTACATTGATCTGGCGTTCCCAACTCATCGACACAACCTACTTTTCAACAGAGCTTGACTTCTTCAACTCTGCATACTCACAAATAATTATTTTTTCAGGGCGGCAAGCAGATCCTTTGTTACCTGCTCAACCGCCTGGGCCCCATTGATTTCAATGAGCTTGCCAAGCTTGCGATAGTATTCCACTAAAGGGATGGTCTGCTCAAGATAAACCCGAATTCGAACAGTAACAGTTTCAACTTTATCATCATCCCGTTGGTAAAGTTCAGACCCATCAATATCACAAATGCCATTTTTCTTCGGGGGATTAAAGGTCTGATGATAAATGTGGCCATTTGCGCGGCAGGTAAACCGCCCGCCCGTGCGCTCGACAAGCACCGATTCGGCGGCAGTGATATATGGAACCGCATCCACCTGACCATTGAATTCGGCAAGCATCGCTTCAAGCGCTTCCGCCTGGGCGGGGGTGCGGGGAAATCCGTCGAGAATAGCGCCCAACGAACAATCCGGGCGACTTATCCGATCACGGATCATTTTGATGGTTACATCATCAGGCACCAACTCGCCCTTATCCATATAGGATTTGGCAAGCTTGCCAAGATCTGTTTGATTTTTAATGTTCTCCCGGAAAAGATCTCCGGATGAAACGTGCGCAAGGTTTGTTGTTTCGGCCAATATTTTGGCCTGAGTTCCTTTACCAACACCGGGGGGGCCAAGCAAGACGATAAAGGTCGTCATAAAGCTCCTTAGCGGACGAGAAGTGAATCTTTATAACCATGAAGCTTTAACTCAGCATCAATATTCTGGAAGGTGTCGCGAACAACACCGACAACAATCAGCAAACCCGAGGAGGAAACAAGAAATAAACCGGTCTGCCCGCTGGCTGTTGATAAACTAAAAGCCTTCAACAACAAGCCAAGCAGGAAGGGCATAATGGCAACAATGCCAAGGAAGACCGCTCCCACAAAGGTGATGCGCCGCTGAACTGTGCTCAAATACTTTTGAGTCGGCGCGCCCGTATGAACACCCGGGACCGTTGCTCCAACCTTTTTCAAATTCTCACCATAATTCTGTTGATCAAACAACACAGAGGTATAGAAAAAAGTGAAAACAACAACCATGAAGAAGTAAATCAGCCAGTAACCCCAATTGCTGGTACCCGTGGCGCCAAAGAAATTTTGCACACCTGTGAAGAAATTCGCAACTCCGGCGTTTGCGCTTCGGGTAAAATAACTGGCCAAAATTGCAGGGAACTGCAAAATTGCGCTCGCAAAGATCAGCGGGATCATGCCGGAAAGGTTTACCATCAAAGGCAGTGTACCTTTAACAGGCATTGACATGCGGTTGCCCATGCGACGTCCCGGATACATAACGGGCACATTGCGGCGGCCCTGCTGCACATATACAATTGCAAACACAGTCAGGACAATGATGATGATCGTAAAGATAAACATAAATACGGCGGTTTCCTTATCGGCCAGGAGGCGGGCCAGGTTTGCAGGCATCCTGGAAACAATACCTGCAAAAATGATAAGGGAAAGACCTTGACCACGAATACCATATTCAGAGATCAACTCACCAAGCCAGATCGCAAACATGGTTCCTGCAGTCATCGCCAGCAACACTGTAGTGGATTTAAGCGCCAAATCAGCACTAAAACCGAAGGGAAGGATGAAACTTCCAACAGCCTGGCTGGAGAGGGAATTAAAGATGTTGATTTGCCCGATGGCGGAAAGGGCAGCCATGGGAACCGCTAGATAGTAGGTCCACTTTTCCTGCCAGCGGCGAGCCTCCCGCGGATCCTCCTCCATCCTGCGCTGTAAAGCAGGAATAATCGGAATCAGCAGCTGCAAAATAATCTGGGCGGTAATATATGGATAAACGCCCATAGACAGCAGCGAGAAATTGGAAACGGTGCCACCGGAAAGGAGATCAAGAAAATCAAGGAAGTTCCCGCCACCGGAGGCTGAATTACGAAATTGAGCAAGAACAGCAAAATCCACGCCAGGAACGGGCACATTTGCCGCAAGGCGATAAATCGCCAAAATGACAAACGTAATCACCAATTTTCGGCGAATGTCTTCCGATTTCCAAAGGTAATGCCAACCTGAAAAAGTGCTCTTCATGCAAAGTATCCTTTAATTAGGTTAAGCAATCAACTCAACAGTGCCGCCGGCCTTTTCAATTTTGGCCTTTGCACCTGCACTGACACGATGAACACGTACCTTGAGCGCGACTGTCATCTCGCCACGGCCAAGAATCACCACGGGATTACGCTTGTCACGAAGAAGATGTGCCTCTTCAAGAGCCTCAGGCGTAACACTTGCATTGGCCTTGAAAAATTCTGAAAGTTGATCGAGATTCACTTCATTATAGAAAACCTGATTTGGCGGGGTGAATCCCTCACCGCGCATAAACGGCAGACGGCGGAAGAAGGGAAGATTGCCACCCTGACGATAGGCATGACCGCCTTCACCAGAGCGCGCACCTGCGCCTTTGGTACCCCGACCGGCAGTCTTACCCTGCCCCGCCGAAATACCCCGACCTACACGTTTGCGATTCTTTTTGGACCCTACATTGGGCACGAGATCGTGTAACTTCATATTCAACCTACTCTTCAATCTTGAGCAAATGGATGATCTTGTTCAACATGCCGCGTAAAGCTGGCGTATCCTTGTGCTCAACAGTTTGATGTAAACGGCGAAGGCCGAGGGCTTTGACCGTGGCTTTCTGATCCTTCGGAAAACCGATGTCGCTTTTCACCCAGGTCACACGCAGAATCTTGCCGGAGGAATTTTGCTTGTTAGGCATGTTGCTTCCTCCGTTCCCAGAAAGGCATGAGATCTTCGACACGCTTTCCACGACGCGCGGCTTCAAGAGCAGGAGAGCGTAGCCCATCCAAAGCTCCGAAGGTTGCCATGACCACGTTCAGCACATTCGCGCTTCCCATGGATTTTGTAAGAATATCGCGAATACCGGCAAGTTCCAAAACCGCACGGACACCACCAGCCGCAATCACACCTGTACCCGCAGAAGCTGGTTTTAGGAAAACCTTGGCGCCGGCAACTTTTCCCAAAGACTCATGAGGAATGGTGGTGCTGGAAAGGTGGACCTGGCGTAAATCCTTGCGGGCGCGCTCGGATGCTTTTCTCATCGCATCCGGGACCGCATTCGCCTTGCCTACTCCCATGCCGATCGTGCCGTTCTTGTCTCCAACGACAACTGTCACGCGGAAGCGGAAGCGGCGACCACCTTTTACCACCTTCGAGACGCGGGCAATTTCAATCACACGCTCTTCAAACGCATCCTGTGCTTCGAATTGCTGCTTATTCTCATGCTTCTTTTCAAATTTCTTTTCTGCCATATCTTTCTCCATGTGGTAACGAACGGATCGTCACCGAACATTTTAGAATTGCAGGCCACCTTCGCGGGCGCCATCAGCCAATGCCTTGACACGACCGACGTACCGGAAGCCACCACGATCAAACACAACGGACGAAATGCCCTTGGATTTCGCGCGCTCAGCAACTGCCTTGCCAATCGCAGCGGCCTGTTCAATCTTTTTCAATCCCTTCATTTTCTCGCGCAGATCCTTATCGACCGTGGATGCCGAGATCAGGGTGTTGCCCTCGCTATCGTCGATGATCTGGGCATAGATCCCTGTTAAACTTTTGAAAACATTCAAACGCGGACGAACAGTGGTGCCAACCACATGTTTGCGAACACGCACGTGGCGGCGTTCCCGGGCTTGAGAGCGACTCTTTTTAGCCATGATTTATTTGGCTCCTTTTCCGGCCTTGCCAGCCTTGCGGCGAACGCGTTCACCCTGGTAGCGAATACCTTTACCATGGTAGGGCTCAGGCGGACGGACTTTGCGAATATTTGCTGCCACCTGACCGATCAACTCCTTATCGAAGCCGATTACTTTGATCTGGCGGGTTTTTGGATCTGTCTCGAATGAAATACCGGAAGGCGGTTCCATTTTTACAGGATGTGAATAACCAACATGCAAGGCGAGGGTCTTCCCTTCCATTTCAGCGCGGTATCCCACACCTTCCACTTCCAGAACAACCTCAAAGCCTTTGCTTACACCGTGGATCATGTTTGCAAGCACAGCTCGGGTGGTGCCGTGTAAGGCACGTTCCGCGGGTTCTTCCGAATTTCTGGTAATGTTCAACTGATTATTCTCCATGGTAATGCCAATCAAACTGGAGAAGATGCGCTGCATTTCACCTTTCGGGCCTTTGATACGGACGTGGGAACCTTTAAGGTCCACCTGAACGCCACTGGGAATATCTACTGGTAATCGACCAATGCGGGACACGATAAACCTCCTACCACACCTTGCAGATGATCTCGCCGCCCACGCCCAACTGTCGAGCGCGTACGCCGGTCATAACACCTTTGGGCGTGGAAATTATGGCAACGCCAATTCCGGAAAGCACCCAGGGGATGTCTGTCTTTTTGGTGTAGATGCGGCGGCCGGGTTTGCTAACGCGCTCCAGACCAGTCAGGACCGGGCGTCGTTGGCGTCTCTCACCAACATATTTCAATTTCACGCGCAGGACTTTCTGAGCCTCACGTTCACCTTCCACCACTTCGAAACCTTCGAGGAAGCCTTCATCCTTGAGGATCTTGGCGATCTCCACTTTAATCTTTGAGTTGGGCATTGCAACCTGGGCATGGCCAGCCAGCACAGCATTGCGGATGCGGGTCAACATATCAGCGATCGGATCAGTAAATGACATAATCTACCTCCACCTGGGGCTACCAGGACGCCTTCACGACGCCGGGAATCTTGCCCGTTAATGCTAATTCGCGGAAGCAAATACGGCACAAACCGAAGCGACGAATAAAACCGCGCGGACGTCCACAGCGCTGACAGCGATTGCGTACCTGCACGGCATGTTTGCGGCGCAGTTCACGGTATTGCATACATTTTTTTGCCATAGGTTAAGCATCCTTCTTGCTACTGAACGGCATTCCGAGCAATTGCAACAATGCGCGCGCCTGATCATCACTCTTGGCAGAAGTCACAATGGTGACCTCCATACCGCGCAATTTATCAATTTTGTCGTACTCAATCTCGGGGAAAACCAATTGATCCTTGAGGCCAAGTGTGTAATTTCCACGACCGTCAAAGGCATTGGCCGAAACGCCGCGAAAGTCACGCACGCGGGGCAGGGCAATGTTCAACAAACGATCAAGGAAAGCCCACATGCGGGGTCCCCGCAGCGTCACTTTGGCGCCAATCAGACGGCCTTCACGCAGTTTAAAGTTCGCAATGCTTTTGCGGGCTTTTGTCTGAACGGGCTTCTGTCCGGAGATCTGTGCCAAATCCGCTGTGGCCGCATCAAGAGCCTTGGGATTGTCCATGGCCTCTCCGAGACCAATGTTCAAAACCACCTTTTCGATGCGGGGCACCTGCATTACGTTCTTATAACCGAACGATTTGAACAGGGCCGGGGCCACTTCTTTGTTATAGAGTTCTTGCATTCTGTTCATCTTATTTGCTCCACGGCCTAGTCAATCGTGGCCTCACAGTTCTTGCAAACACGGTGGGCTCCATTCTCATCACGCTGGACGGCAACTCGAGTGGGCTCGCTGCATTTTGGGCAGATCAACATGACGTTGGAGATATCAACCGGACCTTCGAACTGGATGCGTCCAGGATTCATATTGCGTCCTGCCTGTGTCTGCACCTGCTTTTGGTGTTTTGTGCGGATATTAACACCCTGCACTACCACACGGCGGTCATCCAAGATCACATTAATGACCTCTCCACGTTTGCCTTTGTCTTCCAGGCGGCCACTAATCACTTCTACTGTATCGCCTTTTCGAATCTTAACTTTCATTCTTCGCTCCTACAGTACTTCCGGGGCCAGCGACACGATCTTCATATAACCCATGTCGCGCAACTCGCGAGCCACAGGTCCGAAGATACGCGTGCCCCTCGGGTTTTCGCCATCAGCATCCAAAATCACCGCGGCGTTATCATCAAAACGGATGTAAGAGCCATCTTCACGACGCCATTCCTTCGTGCAGCGGACAATGACGGCTTTTACAACTTCACTTTTCTTGACCGAACCTTGTGGCGCGGCAGCTTTGACAGTGGCCACCACCACATCACCGATCGAACCGTATTTGCGACTGGAACCGCCCATCACATGAATGACGAGCAATTCGCGCGCACCGGTATTATCAGCAACCTTTATTCGAGACTCATGCTGAATCATGGTTTATTCTCCTACGCCCTGGTCAGCAGTGCGGGTCTCGCGCTTTACAACAGCCTCAACGGCCCAGCGCTTGTCTCGGGACAAAGGACGGGTCTCCACGATCTGAACCTCGTCACCGATCTGACAGCCGATTTCATCATGTGCCTTAACCCGGGAGCTGGAATAAACCACCTTCTTGTAAAGCGGATGACGAAACTTACGGGTGATCTCCACCACGACTGTTTTGGTCATTTTGTTGCTGGTTACGACACCAGTCATACGACGTCGATTATTCATTAAGCACCTTCCACGGCGGCACGTTCTGCCTCGCCCAGGATTGTTTCCATTCGGGCGATGTTGCGGCGCAATGTCCGCAGGGTGCTTGAGTCGGTCAATTGACCCGTTACCTGCTGAAAGCGCAACTTCATCATTTCTTCACGGGATTCCGCGATCTTCGTGCGAATTTCTTCCACTGCCAATTTACGGACATCTTCTACATTCATTGCTTTCATATTTATTCTCCTCCTGCATGGCGGCCAATAACCTTGGTCTTAATGGAGAATTTATATTGTGCACTCTTTAAAGCTGCAACCGCAATGTCTTCAGCCAAACCGCTGACCTCGAACATGATACGGCCGGGTTTTACCGGAGCTACGTAATATTCCACGTTACCCTTACCGGAACCCATGCGTGTCTCCGGCGGCTTGTGCGTATAGGGTTTGGACGGAAATATCCGGATCCAGATCTTGCCGCGGCGTTTCATGCCACGAACAATGGTGCGGCGGGCCGCTTCAATTTGACGGGCTGTAATCCAGCCCGGTTCCAACGCCTGCAGACCAAATTCACCAAAGGAGACTTCCGCACCGCGGAGAGCCTTGCCGGTCATACGACCGCGCATCTGCTTGCGCCACTTAACTCGTTTAGGCATCAACATATCAAAAACCTCATCTCAGGCGTCGTCGCGATTACTCGCTAACGTACACGCCTTCCGTCGCTTCGACTTTTTCTTCAACTTCAGGCTTGGCTTCCCCCTTATAGATCCAGACCTTGATACCGATCTGACCGTAGGTGGTGGAGGCTTCAGTGGTCGCAAAATCGAGATTTGCGCGCAAGGTCTGTAATGGAACCCGTCCTTCGCGCAACCATACATCGCGGGACATTTCCGCACCGCCCAGGCGTCCACCGACCAGGATCTTGATACCTTCGGCGCCCTGCTTGATTGCCTGTTGAATGGCGCGCTTCATGGCCCGGCGATATGCAATACGGCGTTCGAGCTGATCGGCAATGTTCTTGGCAACCAACATGGCATCCGTGTCCGGCGAAGTGATCTCCTTGATATCCAATTCGATCTTCTTGCCAACCAGACTTTCAAAGGCCTGGCGAATCTTCTTCACGCCTTCCCCTTTACGGCCAATCAAAATGCCGGGTTTGGCAGTATAAATGGAGATGCGGACTTTTCCAGGCGTGCGCTCCACATCGATCCGAGAAATACCAGCCTTGCCGTCAATCACAGAATCAGGCATCTGCTTGCGCAATTCCCGGACCTTTTCATTGGCGGCAGCGCCGCCCTTGGAGAGTTTGCCCAGCAATAAATTGCGGATGGCAAAGTCCTGGTGCAATTGCTGGCGATATGTGGTACCTTCGGCGAACCAGCGGCCGCCCCAGGGCTGATTTATCCCCAGACGAAAACCAACGGGATGTACTTTACGACCCATAAAATTCTCCTTAAGCTCCGCGCTCGCGCAATACGACAGTCACATGAGAACTGCGGCGCAAAATCGGCTTGAAACGACCACGAGCACCAAAGCGTCTCCACTTGCGAGTAGGCGCCTCGTCAGCCGTAATTTTGACTACATACAAATCATCGCGGCTGACGCCAAAATTCTCTTCGGCATTCGCAACTGCGGAGGCGACGAGTTTTTGCACCGGCAGAGCTGCGCGTTTATTTACAAAGCGCAAAATTTCCAGCGCTTCATTCGCGCTCTTGCCTCGCACCATATCAATTACGATACGGACCTTCTGGGCGGAAAGGGAAAGATGGCTAATTTTTGCGTGAATATCATGCATGGTCCACTCTCCTTATGCCGCAGCGGCTTTCTCGCTGGTCTGATGACCGCGGAATGTGCGCGTCGGGGCGAATTCACCCAATCGATGACCGACCATGTTCTCGGTAATGTAGATCGGCACATGGCGGCGTCCATCATGCACGGCAATGGTATGTCCCACCATCTGCGGAAAGATCACAGATGCGCGACTCCATGTCCGGATGACTTTCTTTTCTTTTTTCTGATTCATAGCCTCAATCCGCTTGAGCAATTTCGGCTCAATGAAAGGGCCTTTTTTCAATGATCGTGACATATATACGTACCTCGTCTAAGTCTTAGCGGCTCGTCTTACTACGACGGCGCACGATGTACTGGTCGGTCTTCTTATTACGGCGAGTCTTCTTGCCGAGTGTAGGTTTACCCCACGGACTCTTGGGACCTGCAAGACCGATTGGTTGACGGCCTTCACCACCACCATGTGGATGGTCACGGGGACTCATCGCAGTACCGCGAACGGTCGGGCGAATGCCCATATGACGTTTGCGGCCAGCCTTACCCAGTTTAACGTTGCCATGGTCCAAGTTACCAACCTGGCCAATTGTTGCATAACATACCTGATGAATCAGGCGGACCTCACCTGAAGGCATTCGCACCTGCGCAAAATCACCTTCTTTTGCGAGGAGTTGCGCCGCCCCACCAGCCGAACGAACCAATTGTGCGCCCTTGCCCTCTTTCATCTCAATATTATGGATCAAGGTACCAACCGGAATATTGCTGATCGGCAGGGAATTGCCAGGACGAATTTCGGCATTGGGGCCGGATAAAATGCTGTCACCAACCTTCATGTCCAGAGGTGCGATAATGTATCGCTTTTCGCCATCCGCGTAAAACAGGAGGGCAATACGGGCGGTGCGGTTTGGATCATATTCAATTGCAGCGACCTTTGCTGGAATCCCGTGTTTCTCCCGTTTGAAATCGATAATACGGATGAAACGACGCGCGCCGCCGCCGCGATGGCGAACCGTCACACGACCTTGAGCATTACGTCCGCCATGTCCCTGGCGGTTAACCAGCAGGGAGCGTTCGGGCGTGCTCTTGGTGATTTCCTCGAAAGTATATCCCGTCATGTCGCGCATACCGGGAGTCACCGGTTTGTATTTTTTAACTGCCATTATTGCACCCCTTCAAAGATCTCGAGGGGTTTGCTTCCCTCGGCAAGGGTCACTATCGCCTTCTTGAAAGAGGGTCTTCGCACTAACAAGCGGCGAGAGCGATTTCGACGACCGCGTTTTGCAGGCGCATTCAGGATATTTACACGTGCCACAGTAACATCGAACAGTGATTCGACCGCATCCTTCACAGTGGTACGGGTTGCTTCATCAGCAACAACAAAAGCATATTGACTCAATTTGCCGGATTGGTAACTGGATTTCTCGGTTACCAATGGGCGGACGAGGACATCATACATATTTTTCATGTCTCTCTCCTTATCCCAGGTGCGCCACTAACGCATCAATTGTTTTGAGCGGCAGGACGACCTTATCAAAGCTCAGGATGTCACGCACATTTAAATAGCTTGCGAGAAGCACCTTGGCATTCTCGATATTATCGGCCGAACGCATTACAGTGTCGTAATTCAGGTCTTTGACCGGCATCAACACCAGGACGGTGGAAGTGCCCACAAGATTGCCCAAAGCTTCTACCATAATACGGGTTTTGGCTTCTTTAATATTGAGTTCATCAACAACCACAATGCCCGCCCCTGCGGCCTTTACAGAGAGTGCGGATCGCAAGGCAGCCTGGCGCATTTTCTTGGGCATGCGCTGTTCATAGCTGCGAGGATGCGGTGTATGGATTCGACCACCACCGACAAATTGCGCTGCATTGGTCGATCCTTGACGGGCACGGCCAGTCCCCTTTTGCTTCCAGGGCTTTCGGCCGCCACCAGCGACTTCGGATCGGACTTTGGTCTGATGCGTACCAAGACGGGCATTCGCCATCTGGCGCGTGTAAGCCTGGTGCATCAAATCTACATTCACAGGGGCTTCAAAGAGTTTCGCGGGCAAATCCATTTCGCGAATTTTCTTTCCCTTCAAATCAAGAACATCTACTTTCATGGTTATATGGCTCCCGTTTCCTTCGCGCTTACTGCTTGCGCGATTCCTTGATTATGACGAGACTGCCCTTGCCACCCGGAACCGCGCCATTAATGGCAAGCAGGTTGCGTTCCGCATCCACCATAACAACCTTGATGTTCTGAGCAGTGACACGATCCACGCCCATATGACCGGAGTTTCGGTGCCCTTTATAGACGCGACCTGGTGTAGTACCTGATCCACTGGAACCAGGTGCACGATTGCGATCAGAGGTACCATGTGTGGCATTCATTCCATGGAAGTGATAGCGCTTTACAACGCCGGCAAAGCCCTTGCCCTTGCTGATGCCAATCACGTCCACGCGCTCGCCCACGGCAAAAGCGTCGACGACGGTAAGCTTGTCACCAACTTTTAATCCGTGATCTTTGGCACGAAATTCGCGCAAAAAACGCATAGGGGATATCTCGATGGCTTTGAAGTGCCCCAATTGACCGCCTGTCAGGCGTTTAGGGTTTACTTCGCCAAAGCCCAGTTGCACGGAAGAATATCCTTCCTTTTCCGGCATGCGAACCTGGGTAACGTAACATGGCCCAGCTTCGATGAGTGTCACCGGATAGGCAACACCTTGCTCATCGAAGATCTGGGTCATGCCAATCTTCTTTCCAATTAGCCCTTTCAACATACTCAATTTTCTCCTTAGAAGATATTGACGAGACTGCCAGCCTGGGCGTAGGCCGCATCATCTCCGTGCAGCGCAGTCAGAAGGCCTGGTGCGAAGCGGTTGTGTCGGTTCTACAACACAGACCTGCTCTTGCGCTGTCTCAATAATCCGCAATGTATGCGGAGTTATTTACAACTAGATTTTGATTTCGATATCAACACCTGCGGGCAAATTCAAACGCATTAACATGTCAATGGTCTTTGAATCTGGATCCAAAACATCGATCAAGCGATTGTGCGTGCGGATCTCAAAGTGCTCATGAGAGTCCTTGTCGATGAATGCCGAGCGACGTATTGTAAAGCGTTCCTTCTTGCTTGGCAAGGGTACGGGGCCAACCACATGCGCACCGGTGCGCTCGGCAGTTTCGACAATTCGCTTTGCCGATTGGTCTAGAACGCGATGATCATACGCCTTGAGGCGGATACGTATTTTCTGTTTTGCCATCATATCTCACCTATTCGAGGATCTTGGTCACGACACCCGCGCCGACGGTCAGACCGCCCTCACGAATGGCGAACTTGGAACCCTGCTCAAGTGCCACCGGCACGATCAGTTGAACCGTCAGGTTCACGTTGTCCCCGGGCATGACCATTTCC
>JAIOOU010000016.1 GCA_021414245.1 Chloroflexota bacterium | reverse complement strand
TCCACGACCAGCCGCACCGCCTCTCTCTTCCGTTCTACACTATAATGCAACATCCCTTTTCTTCCAGACATAAAAGCACCTCCGTGAGATTATCTCATGAGGTGCTTTCTTTTCCTGTCCGTTTTTAGGGGGTCAATTCATAACCCGGTCTTTTTTTGTTAACCATCAAAAGGCTTATCTTCCACGCAAAAAGGATATGAAAGCACCAAGAGCGCCCACAAATCCCAGGCCAAGGATCAACAAACCCATAGGGACTTTGTTCTCAGATGCCTGATTCTGGGTAAATAATTGGATGACAAGCGGTGCCGGCGCAGTAAAGGTAGGCAACCGGGTGGCAGCCACCGGCGTATTGAATGCCGCCACAAGGGTCGGGTCGATATTGCTTATCTCGGTGGCCATCGCCGTTGGCGTGAAAGGTGAATCCAAAAGGGGCATTGGGCCGATCCTGACAATCTTCACATATGGGGCATACACCCAGGCAACCGAGCCTGGAACCCCCGGGTAATAAATTTGGATCCACTGCCTGTCCCTGGAATAGCCATAAGCCGGCACTTCCTGCCCTGCCAGCAGAATGCCGATCTTGGGGTATTCATAGGTGCTGGGTCCTGAATAAACATCCTCCTGCGGATGGGTCTCATCCAGGTATAAAGCGACAATGGCCCCTTCCGGTGTGCCGGTGACTGTTGGGATTGAACCCGTAGGCTGTTGGGCATAAACCCCGGTCTTCAACGGGGAAAGCATGCCAAGCAGAATTCCCCCTACAGCCAAAATACATGCAAAAAATATTTTTATCCCACGGGGTGACAGATTCATGTGTTATCGGCGAATGACCACGGAAAGCAGAAAACCAAAAACTCCCAAAATAAAAAGTGTAATGATGATCGCCGCCACCGGGACTGAGTTTTGGGAATTCTGTTCAGGGGTACTAGTGTAAATAATAGACGTAAGCGAAGGCGGCGGGGTAAAAGTGGGCAAACGGGTGTTGGTCGGCACGATCACAAATTGAGCAGCCAGAGTCGGGTCCACAGTGGATGTAGCTGGCGGAACAGGAGTCGGAGGAGGTTCCACGACACGTAAGGTCCCGGAGGATACCTGCACCAGCGGTGAATACACCCAGCCCGAATTGTTTGGCGCACCTTCAAACTCGATTTTAATCCAGTCGCCGCCTTGGGACCGTCCGAGGGCGGGAGCCGTTGCCCCTCTGGGCAATATGCCGACGATCGGGTAAATGGAGGAGCTTGGACCCATTCGCACATTAATCTGCGGCTCCTCTGTGATCACAGTTATATATATCCCTGATGTCGAGGTCTCGCCGCCGGGAGTATCCGTCGGTTGCTGGGCATGCGCAACGGTCAAGGTTGACTCGGACAGAGCCCAGGTCGAAACCAGGGTCAGGAAAAGTAATAATAGAAAAGCGGGAAACCAATTTCTGATCATTTTCGTAGTCATATCAAGGAGAATCGCAAAGGCGATTATAATCTACTTATGGAACGACGAATTTACCATGGAACCATACAGCCGGCCGACATCGCCCAGGCTTTGCTCGGTGAATTTAATCAAGGGAACCTGCGTGCGCAAACCCTCGGGCAAAAAGACAAAATGGTTGTTCAGGTGGGATCCCGGCCAGATGCGGCATCGGGAGGCCAGACCGCAATGACAATTACCATTCAAAAGCTGGATGATGGTATTATTGTGGAATTGGGTCAACAGGCTTGGCTCGGCGTGGCCGCAAGCTTGGGAATGAGTGCACTTGCCGCCCTAAAAAATCCTTTAAACCTGCTTGGGAGGTTGGACGACATTGCACAGGATATCCAAAATCTCCAACTAAATGAACGGATTTGGCAGGTTATCTCGCAAACCACTCAGGCTGCGGGAGCCTCCGCTGAACTGTCAGACAAGCTGAGACGTTTAACTTGTGAATACTGTCATGCCGCCAATCCGGTGGGCGAACCGTCCTGTCTGGCATGCGGGGCCCCTCTGGGGACCGTCCAACCAAGAACATGCAATCATTGCGGATATGTTGTAAAAGCCGGCGATAAAACATGCCCGAACTGCAAACAAAATATATCGACCTGAATTGACATTATGAATTTAAAAGAAATTGAAGCCCGCTTACAATCACTCGTTGAAGTCGACCTGTTGAATCTGCTGCCTGGAAGAAAAGTGGAGGATGTGATCATCCAAAAACTTGCAGCGGCAATTCAGCTCAACACCCTGCCCGACGGAGATGGGCCGGACGTTGCCCCGGATATTTACACCCTGGTGGTTCATCCGGATACGGCGGCCAAATGGCAGAATCAACAATTACTTGCAATTTTGCTGCACTCGATTGCAACCGTTGCTCAAGAGGCAGGTTTTCGGTTTAAAATAACACCGACCATTTCGGTTTCATCGGACAAAAGGATATCTTTGGATGACGCCGAGATCGTGGCGTCACACAGGAGCGAGCCTATGGCAGATACAAATGCAACCCCGCTGGATACCGGCAGTCTGGATGACAGCAAACTGCCTGAAAACGCATTCCTCATTGTGGAAGGTGTAAAGGTATTTCCACTTACCCTGCCCGTGGTGAACATCGGTCGCAGACTGGACAATCAATTGATCATTGACGATCCGCGTGTTTCCCGCAATCACGCCCAGCTGCGGACCATCAAGGGGCGTTATGTTGTTTTCGATCTAAATTCCACAGGCGGCACATTCGTAAATGGTCAACGGACCAGCCAAAGTGTTCTCTATCCCGGCGATGTAATTTCCCTGGCTGGCGTGGCATTAATTTTTGGGCAGGACAATCCGCCACCGCGTCCGGACCTGAAGGAAACTGCGCCGCTCCAAAGAAATGCAGTCGACCGCCCCACGGCAACGCTGAAAGATCAATCCACGGCAAAATTCAACAAGAAATAAATGAGCGGCTCAATCGTTTTGGCCTTGCGCCTGGTCACAACCTTTGCCCTTTATGGGTTTTTGGGTTGGGCCTTGTTTTTATTGTGGAGGGAAGTCCGGAATCAAGGCACCTTGCTGGCAAATCGCCGGGTTCCGGGAATCAGTTTGACGGTCCGAAACGGAACCGCCTCCCCCATCTTAAAACATTTTGCCCAGCCTGAGATCATCATCGGGCGGGATCCCGGTTGTGACATCCCCATCCCAGATGATACCGTTTCCACCCGTCACGCCCAGCTCACGTACCATCACGGGCAATGGTGGCTTGAGGACCTTGGGTCCATGAATGGCACGATTCTAAACGAGATCGCATTAAGCATGCCCACGGTCATTACCTCCGGTGACGAATTCGTGTGCGGCTCCACGAAAATCAGCATTGCCTTATCCCCGAACGTAATGATCGAGCCCACTCAAAGATTGGACAAAAAGAATGACAGATAATCCCACGCTTGCGGTGATTGGCGGCTCCGGCCTGTATCAGATGGCGGGTTTGACGGATGCGCGCGAACATCAACTCGATACGCCTTTCGGAAAACCGAGCTCCCCGATCGTTGTGGGCACCTTGGAAGGCGTCCGCCTGGCTTTCCTGGCCCGGCACGGACCGGGCCATCATATTTCCCCAACCGAAGTTCCCTACCAGGCGAACATCCTCGCATTAAAATCACTCGGAGTGGAGAGAATTGTCAGTATCAGCGCCTGCGGCTCACTCCGCGAGGATTACGCCCCGGGCGACATCGTGATCCCCGATAATATCTTTGACAATACTCGAAATCGCCCGCGCTCCTTCTTCGGCGAAGGCCTGGTTGCCCATGTCGGGGTTGCAGACCCGTTTTGTACGGACCTCTCCAACCAGGTTGAAGCAGCGGTACGAACAACCGGCGCCGTTACCCATCATGGCGGCTCACTGATTACCATTGAAGGACCCAGGTTTTCGACCAAGGCCGAATCATATGTGTATCGCACCTGGGGAATGTCCATTATCGGCATGACAGCCTCTCCCGAGGCGTTCCTCGCCCGTGAGGCCGAATTATGCTACGCCACAATGGCACATGTCACTGACTATGATGTATGGCATGAAAGCAACTCCCCGGTCACGGTGGAAATGGTGATTCAAACCCTGAACAAAAACACCCGCATCGCACAGGATGCGATCCTGAATTTGGTGCGTACCATTAAAGCGGAACGCACCTGCTCATGCGGCAGCGCGCTTTCATCGGCGTTGATCACAAACCCAAATGCGATCCCGGCTGAAACCCGCAGGAAATTAAACCTGCTCGTGGGCAGATATCTAAAATAGCCATCATGATGGTTTGCCGCGCCACCCACAATTCAAAAATGATGTAACATTGAAGCATGCATGACTTGACCCAAAGCCGCCTGCTACGCTGGGCGGCCTTCTTTCTCTTTCTCGAATCGACGATTCTTACCCTTTCCCCCGCGGTCCGCGAGCGGACCTGGAATGTAAATTACAGACTTTCCCACTGGATCGGATATTTTGTCTGGCTGGGTCTTATCCTGATTGCCAACCGGGTCATTGCCAGGCGTCTTCCCGAAAGGGATCCCTATCTCTTTCCCGCCGCGGCACTCTTGAGCGGATGGGGACTGATCACGATCTGGCGCCTGGACGAAGGCTTTGGAGCGCGCCAGACCATCTGGCTCTCCGTCAGCATCCTCGTCTTTTGTCTCGCTTTATATCTGCCCAAAAACCTAAATTATCTAAAAAACTACAAGTACCTGCTCCTGTTTGGCGGCTTGTTGATCACTGCCTGTACCCTTTTGTTCGGCACAAACCCCCTTGGCTTTGGTCCGCGCTTATGGCTTGGGTGCTGCGGTTTTTATTTTCAACCCTCCGAACCGCTCAAACTCCTGCTGGTCATTTACCTGACCGCCTATCTGGCCGACAAAATAAACATCCGGTTATCTTCGGGGCCGCTATTAATTCCAACCCTCGTGGTGACCAGTCTGGCCCTGCTTCTGCTGGTCGTACAGCGCGACCTTGGCACCGCATCGATTTTTATTTCCCTCTTCACGATCATTCTCTTTCTGGCAACCGGAAAAAGACGAATCCTCTTCGGCGCCATCGCATTTCTTTCGATCGCCCTGTTTGCAGGATACTTTTTTATAGACATTATTCAAGTACGCGTCCATGCCTGGATTAATCCATGGAACGATCCGGCCGGCGATTCTTATCAGATCGTTCAATCCATTTTGGCGGTCGCCAATGGCGGCATTCTGGGTCGCGGGATTGGGATCGGCAGTCCCCTGTTGGTTCCAGTGGCAATCTCGGACTTTATTTATGCGGCCATTGCGGAAGAATCGGGTCTGATCGGGACCGTTGGCCTGCTTGCCCTGATTTGGTTGATCCTGGGTCGGGGTCTGATCATTGCGATCCGCGCCACCGACAGATTTCGCAGATTCCTTGCCGCAGGCATTGTGACTTACCTGGGAATACAAAGTCTACTCATCATCGGTGGAAATCTACGACTCCTGCCACTGACAGGTGTTACTCTGCCCTTTGTCTCTTATGGAGGATCCTCCCTCCTGACCTCCTTCCTGGCGCTGTTTATTCTGCTTGTCATCAGCAACCTCGAAGACAATGAACCGGCCCTTTTGCCGGACCCAAAACCCTTTTCCATATTAGCCGGGATACTTGCAGCTGGAATTGCCGTCTGCATTCTTGCCACGAGCTGGTGGGCTGTCGTGCGTGCGCCCGATCTACTCGAACGCACAGACAACCCCCGCCGGTCGATCGCGGACAGATTCGTGGAACGCGGGAAGATCCTGGATAAAAACAATAACCCCATAAATATCACCGAAGGAGAAAGCGGGAGTTATAAACGTGTTTATCTTTATCCCGACCTTGCGCCCATCACTGGTTACACAAACCCCGTCTACGGTCAGGCCGGCCTGGAGGCGACCCTGGATGAGTATCTGCGCGGCCTGCAGGGCAACCCATCCAGTCTAATTTGGTGGGACTACACGCTTTATGGAACTCCTCCGCCAGGCCTGGACGTCCGCTTGAGCATCGATCTCCCCCTCCAAACCAGAGCTGACGAATTACTCGGCAATACAGCCGGGGCGATTGTTCTGATGAATGCTCAAACCGGTGAAATCCTCGCAATGGCATCCCATCCAACATATGACCCGAACAAGCTTGACGACGAAGGGGCCGCGATCTCTCAAAGTGAATCAGCGCCTCTTGTCAATCGGGCAACCCAGGGTTTATACCCGATCGGCGACTTATTATCACCCTTGCTCATGGCAAAATTTGGGAACCTCAAGCCTGTGGACTCGGAAATTCTAGATTATTACAATACACTTGGTTTGTTTCGCGAACCAAGCCTGAACATGCCCGTGGCTCCGGAAACCTTGAATCCGTCGATAACATCCATGAGAGTCAGCCCGCTTCAAACCAGTATCGCAGCGGCACTGCTCAGCAACCATGGCAATCTTCCCATCCCGAGAATTGCACTGGCGGTCAACACGCCCGAACAAGGCTGGGTGGTGCTTTCCCCAGACGAGAAACCAGGAGAAATGCTCCCTTCCGAAGCCTCGAATGAAACGGCTCAACATTATATTGTCGAGGGCAAACCCTATTGGAGTCACATGAGCCTTGCCCGGGACGGGAAAACCACCATCACCTGGATGATTGCCGGCACTGTGCCGGACTGGAGCGGAACCCCCCTCATTCTGGTTTCAGCACTTGAAGAAAACAACGTAGTGTTGGCGGAGAAGATCAGAGAGGCCATCCTCGACCTGGCAATGAATGAATAGCAGGGATAAATAAAAAAAACGGAGACAATGTCTCCGTTTTTTTTATTTAATTTTTATTATAAGCCCTGGTCGCTATCTTTTGCAGAGTAGCCAGGGCCGCCCTTGAAGAAATCATAATTGGGTTTGATGTCTGCAGTCAGATCAACGGTTTCTCCAGCGGCGAGCTGTTTTGTTGTCTCTAGCACAATGGGCTTGCCATGATGATTGGTGCCCTCAAAATGACCAGTAAGACCAACTTTACTGATGTACTCACCGCCTTTGGCCGTATAAGCCGCAGGGACCTCGTCTTCAGGGAAAATGGCGGAATACGGGCATTCCGGTACACAGGCGCCGCAGTCGATGCAGGTATCCGGATCAATATAGATCCATGGCCATTCGGCAACAGGCTGTCCTGGAACCATACATTCAACAGGGCATACCTCAATGCAACCGCGATCACGCACACATAAGCTGGTAATAATATGGGTCATGGTAAATCACTCCTTGAAAGAAAAAATACAAACTGAATTTTGTAATTATATCTTCGTTTATGTCTATTGCAAGGGTGAATTTTGTACCTACAATCACTGCTTTGATAAGGAAGAAACACAGCCCGCAAGTTTTCTCGCGGGCTGTGTGGATGTCTCTAATCTATTTGGCGGCGTATTTCGAGGCAACGGCGTCCCAATTTACTACATTCCACCAGGCCGCTATGTAATCTGGGCGGCGATTCTGATAATTCAGATAATAGGCGTGCTCCCAGACATCAATGCCTAAAATCGGGGTCTGTCCATCGGAAAGAGGCGAATCCTGGTTGGCGGTGGAAACGACCGCAAGTCCGCTGCCCTTCTTGACCAACCACGCCCAGCCGGATCCAAAGCGGGTGGTGGCAGCCTTCTCAAATTCAGCCTTGAAAGCGTCATAGGAGGTGAAGGAGGCCTCAATAGCCTTGGCCAACTCACCCTTCGGAGCACCTCCAGCCTTGGGTCCCATAACCTCCCAAAACAGGTTGTGATTATAAGTACCGCCACCGTGATTGCGAATTACCATCCGCACACCCTCTGGGACCGAATTCAAGTCACCAAGCATCGCTTCGAGCGATTTCCCGGCAAGTTCAGGAGTCTTGTCGACAGCCCCGTTCAAATTGGTCACATAGGTGTTGTGGTGCTTGGTATGATGGATTTCCATGGTGCGCGCATCAATGTGCGGCTCGAGCGCGTCGTAAGCATAAGCGAGTTTCGGAAGTTCAAAAGCCATGAGGTTTCTCCTTGGATTGGGTGAGAACGAACAGTTTATTGGAATTATCGGTCAGGATTGTAGCTCCATTGGCAGAGTGCGTCAAGAATTTGGATGATTTTTATACGAATATCTAATAAAATTCTGCTCTCTTGCGCATACTCCGGTTCGAATGTATGCTTGCATTCAGTTCCCCCTTGCGGATCTCCAAACCTGGAGACTTTTCCAGACAAATTATTCATTCGCCAAATGGTGGATTGCAAAGTAACTCAATGCGAAAAGGAATATCATGCGATTGAATCTAACAGACAGAGATCACGAAATGCTGCAAGGCACACATGGTCCGGCGGTCAGGATGGCCATGACCATCCTGACTCGCATGGCCGAGGTGGCCGGAGCACGGGAATTGCTCGATATCACCGGCGCGCATATCGACAGCACCGTTTACATCGGTGATGCCGGGTTGGAGTACGCCGAACGGCTGGCAAGTTTGGGAGCAAAGGTCTCAGTGCCTACGACCCTCAATGTAAGTGGTCTGGATGAACACCACTGGAAGGAGTGGGCAGTTCCTTCGACATGGGCAAAACAGGCACATCGCCAAATGCTGGCCTATCAAAGCATGGGAACCATCCCAACCTGGACCTGTGCGCCTTATCAAACGGAAATGAGGCCTGTATTTGGCCAGCAGATTGCGTGGGGGGAATCCAATGCGATCGTATTTGCAAATTCAGTGATCGGAGCGCGCACCGAAAGATACCCGGACATGTTTGATGTATGTTGCGCCATTACCGGCCGTGCTCCCGCCATCGGCTTGCATCTGACTGAAAATCGGGCAGGGACTCTGCTGCTCGAATTGTCGGGGGTTTCAGAAAACCTACAAATGAGCGATGACTTTTTTCCAGTACTTGGTCATTTTCTGGGAAAAATATCCCTCGAAAGGATTCCGGTCATTGACGGCATGAAGATCGTGCCGAACGACGATCAGCTGAAGTCCCTCGGAGCCGCCGCCGCTTCCTCCGGCGCAGTAGCCCTCTTCCACATGGTGGGCGTTACACCTGAAGCGCCAACCCTGAACGAAGCCTTTCAGGGTAGAACACCGCAGGAAACGATCCTGGTCACCATGGATATTCTTCGCAAGGCCCGCGCGGAATTAACTCATGCAGACGGCACACGCCTCGACATGGTCGTCTTAGGGAGCCCGCATTTCTCCCTTGCAGAATTCAAAAGGCTTTCCTCCCTGGTGAAGGGCCGAAAAAAACACGAGCGTGTAAAATTTCTGGTCACATCCAGCCGGGCCATGACCCAACTTGCCGGGGAGGCTGGATTTCTAGAACCGATATTATCCTTTGGGGCCCAGCTCACCGTGGATACCTGTATTCTCACCACGCCGATGCTGCCTGAAAATATCCGTTTCCTGATGACAAATTCCGCAAAATTTGCCTATTACACACCGGGGCTGCTCAACAAACAGATCGGTTTTGGCAGCCTTTCTGATTGCGTTGATTCGGCGGTTAAAGGAGAAATTATCAGGGATGAGACTTTATGGAAAATTTAATTCTGAACGGAAGACCAGTCATATCCGGCGTGGCACGGGGCGAGGCTCTGGTCAGCCGTGAACCGCTATCCTTTTGGGGTGGTTACGACTGGAAAACCGGTGAAATTACGGATCGCAGGCATCCGCTGTCCGGATCAAATGCGAAAGGAAAAATTTTGGTTGTTCCATGTACGCGCGGTTCGTCCACCACCACTGCAGTTTTACTTGAGTCGATCCGGGAAGGGACCGCTCCAGCTGCCATCATTACAACAGCCTCCGATTTTTTCTTCGCACTTGCTTCCGTCGTTGCCGGTGAGCTATATGAAAAATCCTTCCCGTTGATCGCCCTCTCCGATGCTGATTTTGATTGTTTAGAGACCGGGGACCAAATTGAAGTATCTCAAAATGGACAAGTTTCAATCCATAGAGAGGCGGCGCAATGACTCAGCTGAGCCCTCTCACACAAAAAATAGTGGAAAAACTTTTCAACGCCGGGGATCGAATTGGGGTAATCAACAGCCTCACCCATGAATGCGGCGAAAACCTTCCATTTCAGAAGGGTGGGAATGGATGGGACCTTGAACGCATTCATTTCGCTGCATTGAAAGTCAGCAATGGCAGCACACCCAAGCTCCACGAGGCAATTGCACTTGCCAAACTTGACTGGCGCGATCTGCTGGCATGGGCCGGCTTTGCAAATTCAATAAACGAGCATGAAGTTTGGACAAAAAATATGTTGGAAAAAGATTAATAAGATATGATCATCATTCTGATGGGTGTCGCGGGTTCAGGCAAGACCACCATCGGCACCCTGCTTGCATGTGAACTTGGCTGGGATTTTTTGGATGCCGACGATTTTCACCCGGCTTCCAATTTATTAAAAATGGGACAAAATATTCCCCTTACTGATTCGGATCGCGCCGGCTGGCTGGCGTCACTCCAAACCATCATTGAAGAGCGGAGTCGAAACGGCCACTCCCTGGTCCTGGCCTGCTCCGCACTCAAGAAAAAATACCGGGATAAACTGCGGATCAATGATTATGTTCGGTTCGTTCACCTGCAGGGGACGTTCCAACAGATCAAAGAGCGCCTTCAAAAACGAGCGGGGCATTTTATGTCTGCAAAAATGCTTGCCAGTCAATTTGAAATCCTGGAAGAGCCTGCAGACGCACTGATCGTTGATATTGGCCGCACCCCACTTGAGATCATTTCCATCATCCGAACAGGATTTAACATATGAAACTTGCCTCCCATCTTCATCTCGAGTCTCTGAATATTCCATATGAAGCGCGCAGCTTTTCCGCTGAAACAGAAAAAGGCGCCGCCAATGTCGCTCATGTCCTCGGTTTTTCAGAAAGGCAGGCAGTTAAAACTCTTATCTTCCAGGTTGATACTGGCGAACGGGTGCTGGTCATGCTTGGCGGCGATCAAAATGCAGTTTCCGGAAATTTGAAGAAAGCCATTGGTTCTCGAAACATCCAAATGGCCGACCCGGAAGTTGTAAAAGCGACCACGGGATATGTTATCGGATCGATTCCCGCCTTTGGCTGGCAGCCCGCAAATTTCAGGTCCTTCCTTGAAGCGAGCCTGCTCAACGAGCCCATCCTAGGAACAGGAGCGGGCCAATGGGGTGAAGAGATCATGATTACTCCTGAAAATTTGGTCAGGGCAAGCCATGCAGTTGTTGTGAATTTAACAGACCGGGAAAAACCGGTGCAGGGGTGACATGTCAAATCCCATGGTAAGGATTCAAACGGCTCTGGGAAACATCCTGCTGGAGTTGTATCCAGGGTTTGCCCCTGTCACGACAGCCAACTTTCTGCGGTATGTGGACGAGAATCGCTTTGCCGGTGCCAGTTTTTACCGTACGGTGTGCACAGACAATCAACCGGGCAATCAATTCAAGATTGAAGTAATTCAGGGCGGACTCTTGATTGAAGATCATCCATCGGCTCTTCCGCCCATACCCCACGAAACCACCGATCAAACAGGCATTCTGCATAAAAACGGCGTCCTGTCCATGGCTCGCGACACGCCGGGGACAGCCTCCTCCGAATTTTTCATCTGCATTGGAGATCAACCTGAACTGGATTTTGGCGGGCGGCGAAATCCGGATGGCCAGGGATTTGCGGCCTTTGGCATGGTGATTTTGGGAATGGATGTGGTCAAACATATTCAGAATCAACCGGCAAAGAAACAAACCTTAACCCCCGAAATAAAGATACTTGCCGTGGAAAGGGCATAAACAACAAAGAACCGCTATAAAGCGATTCTTTTGCTAGCTTGCGAAATTCTCCCCGGAAACTACAATCCCATCCTCATCACAATATACAAATTGCCCCGGAATAAAATCCACTCCCGCAAAATGAACGGGAATATTTTCCTGCCCTACATTCCTTTTTCCGCTTTTCATCGGAGTGGTGTTCATTGCCTTTACTCCAACCGAAAGCGTTGCCAGGGTGGCTGAATCACGAACACAACCGTGAATAATGAGACCGGACCAGTTATTTTTCACAGCCAGCTCCCCCATCATGTCGCCCATCAAGGCACATCTTTGCGATCCGCTGCCGTCCACAACCAGGACTTTTCCAGTCCCATTCTGTTCCAAAGTCTTTCGAAATATGCTGTTATCTTCGAAACACTTAACTGTTTGAATTGTTCCATGAAAGGATTTCACCCCGCCATAATCTCTCAACCCAATGGCCTCCGCCACCCGGACGGCTTCAGGATGATTGTCGCAAATATCCGTAGTTTTGAAGGTCATAAGCCGATTACCTCTTGTATAACCAATTCAACTCGCGCAAGCGGCCGGCCAGATCATCCCGTAAATCATCAGCTTGAATTCTCCAGGCCCAGTTGCCTCCAAGTCGGGATGGGAAATTCATCCGGGCCTCCCCTCCGCAGCTAAGAACATCCTGCATGGGGGTAACTGCCAGATCTGCAACCGAGCTCCAAACCGCACGGATCAGGTCCCAGGCAAAATCACTGCCATCCACCCGCAAATAACGCTGGGCAAACTCCTTTTCATGAGGCGTTGCCGAAGCAAACCATCCAAGTGCCGTGTCATTATCGTGCGTACCGGTATAGGCCACACAATTGGGAACATAATTATGGGGAAGAAAGGGGTTGCCCGGGCCTGAAAAACCAAATTGAAGCACCTTCATCCCAGGCAGGTTAAAGGCCTCAAGCAGCTCGATCACATCAGGAGTGACCAGTCCCAAGTCCTCTGCAATGACCGGGAGTCCCGTCCCGGGTGTGACCAATCCATCGCCCAGATATTTATCAACAGCCCGGAAAAAATCCTTACCCGGACCAGGCACCCAACGACCCAGTTCAGCTGTTTTATGATCTGCGGGAATCTCATAATATCCGGCAAAACCACGGAAATGATCAAAACGGAGGATGTCCACAGTTTGCAGGGATGCCCGTACACGGGAAAGCCACCAGGCATATCCATCTCTTTTATGGACTTCCCATTTATAAAGCGGGTTACCCCACAATTGACCCGTTGCCGAAAAACTGTCCGGCGGGACTCCTGCGACGACAGTCGGGTTGCCCTCCTCGTCCAAAAAGAACAATTCAGGGTGCGCCCAAACATCGGAAGAATCATATGCCACGAAAATTGGGATATCCCCGACGATCTGGATGCCGCGTTCGCGGGCATAGGCGCGCAACTTGCTCCACTGGCGAAAGAAAATGAATTGATAGAATGCATATCGCATGATGCTTTCCGCCAATTCCGTCTGGGCCTTGCTCAAGGCCGGCTTTCTTCTCTTCCTGACCGGCTCCGGCCATCCGTTCCACGAGCCGCCGCCATTGGATTCCTTCAATGCCATGAAAAGAGTGTAATCATCAAGCCAGAAGGCATTCTCGGCGCGGAAATAGTCAAACGCTGTTTGCAACCGTTCCGGGGATGCCTGAAAACGGGAAAAGGATTTTTGCAAAAGATCAAGTTTCCACGGGATGAGCAGGCCGAAGTCGACGAAGGCGGCGCCAAATTCCGGCTTCTCCTCAAGGTCATTCCGAGTCAACAGACCCTCCGCCAGCAGATCCTCCGGGCTGATCAAATATGGGTTTCCGGCAAAAGCCGAAAAGCATTGATAAGGCGAATCGCCGTAGCCGGTCGGGCCAAGAGGCAATACCTGCCAGAGTTTTGAACCCGTCGACGAAAGCCAGTCAACGAAACGGTAAGCCTGGGGGCCGATATCACCGATTCCGTACGGACCCGAGAGACTGGAGGGATGGAGGAGAATTCCTGAGGAACGTTTGAATGTCATGATGTTTTGAGTATGGATTGGTAGATTTCAAGATACTGTTTTGCCGATTTTTCCCAGGAGAAGTCCTGTGACATCCCGGCGCATTGCATGGAGGTCCATTGCTCGCGATTCGAAAATACCTTGATCGCATTTTTGATCGCGCCAGCCAGGGATAGATGATGAATCTTTTCAAAAACAAAACCAGTCACACCGTTCTGAACGGTATCGTTCAGTCCGCCAGCAGCACGGACCACCGGTACACAGCCATAACGCATGGCGATCATCTGCGACAGACCGCACGGTTCGTATCGTGACGGCATCAATAACATATCCGCACCGGCGTAGATCTGCCGGGCAAGGCCTGCATCGTAACGGGTCTCGACTTTTATTTTTTCGGGATATAGGGCCTGCAAGGCCAGGGCGGCTTCTTCAAGCTTCGGGTCGCCTGTGCCTAATATAACGGCCTGAAAGTTCGTCTTTTTCATCCCCTTCAATGCGGTGAAAGCCAGGTCCACGCCTTTTTGAACATCCATACGGGAGACAAGAGCCAGCAAAGGCGTTTCGCTTTCACGCGGCAAATTCAATCTTTCCTGCAGAAAGCCCTTATTGGCTGATCGTTTCTCGATGGAAGCCAGATCGTAATTTACGCCAAGCGAAGCATCGTCCTTCGGATTGAAGGAATCAACATCCAGGCCATTGACAATGCCATGAACCGTTTCGTGCCGAAATTGCAGGAATTCATTCAGGCCGCAGCCGTATTCAGGAGTCAGGATCTCCCGGCCGTAAGTCGGCGAAACGGCCACGATCGCATCCGATGCCCAAAGCCCCAAAGGCAGCGGCATGACCCGGGCCCAATCCGGCAGATCTGTTTGAGCCAGCTTTACGCCATAGCTTTCCAGGATGCCACTTACATCCGGTCCCATGAAAGGAAGGTTGTGCAGTGTAATCAAGGAGGCCACCTTGCGCGCACCCTCCTCCCAACGCCTGGTCAGGGAACCGTATATGCTCAAGGCGGTGTGCCAGTCGTTTCCATGAATCACATCAGGGGACCAATGAATATGCCTGACCAGTTCGAGAGCGGCCAGTGAAAAAAAGGCATATTTTTCCGCGTCGAGTCTTGCATCCAGGGAATAAACAGAGCCATTCGTCCGGATCGGCTCCCCATTGATCAGGTAAACGGGCATGCCGTTCAAGGTTGTTTCAAATGCCTCCACTTGAACTTCCGAGCCAAGGCGATTCAGAGCGAACATCCCCAGTGGTTTGAGACCATCCGCCTTCACAGCTGGGTGGAATGGGATGACAAGACGTACATCCAGCGTTACTTCGTCATTGGCAAGAGCCCGTAAGGCACGCGGCAGGGAACCGGCGACATCTCCCAGCCCCCCTACTTTAATAAATGGTTCCGCTTCGGCCGCCAGAAAAAGGACGTTAATGGTTTTGGGCATAAAGGTATTTTACTCGATTCAATTTGCAATAATCCTCCGGGATCCAAGGGATCCCGGAGGATTATTAAGGTGGGAGCCTGAAGGGTTTCGAACCCTCAACATCCACATCCACAGTGTGGCGCTCTGCCGTTGAGCTACAGGCTCCGTATTTGAAGCGGGCAAAATTTTACCACATTTCAGGCCCCGGCCAATAAACCCTTGATCAATTCAAGCGCCGCATCACGCTTGACTGTGACCTGCTCGCTGTTGACAAGGTTTTTGACCGCCACCAGGCCTTTGGCCACCTCATCCGGACCCAGAGTGACCACGATCCGGGCTTTCATCTTGTCGGCAAATTTAAATTGCTTTTGAAGCTTGGCCGGCTCCGGGTAGCAAAGCACATTTAATCCGGCATTCCTAAATTCAGCCGCCAGGGCATAGGAATCGCGTATCAACGTTTCGTCAAATATCGTCACCAGAACAGGCGCCGGGCTGGGAATGAACTCCGGCAAAAGCCCTTTTTCCTGCAGGACAATGCCCATCACAACGTCACCCATTGCGAAGCCAACGCCGGAAAGGGGCTGTCCGCCGACATCTTCCAGCAAATTGTCATACCGGCCGCCCCCTAAAATGGCGCGCTTCACCGAGCCGCTGTTATCGAAAGCTTCAAAGACCGTGCCGGTATAGTACAGGATGCCGCGCATAATATTTGGATCAAATTTGACGTATTCCTTGACACCCAATGCCTCAAGGGTCGCAAAAAGACGAACCAACTCATCACTCTTCTTCCACAGATCCAGATTGCCAAGAACATCCTTTAATCCATTGAGTTGGGTCTGATCCAGTGCGAGCTCGAGGGCATAGGCATCCCACTTGGCGGGCTCCATCTTTGTACGTCGATCCACCAGGTTGGACACATCCATCCGCTTTTCGGATGGGATCTTGAGAGCGTCGAATTCAGCATCCATCAGACGTCGATTATTCACATAGATGGTGGCCTGTTGAGGGTCAAGCCTGACCGAGCGCAGGAAATTTGCACCCACTGCGATCAATTCTGCATCGGCTTCCGGCGAACTGACGCCCAACATGTCAATATTCCATTGGAAGAATTCACGGGTGCGTCCCTTTTGCGGCTGTTCGTAACGCCAAAACGGCCCAAACGACCACCAACGGGCGGGAAAGGTCAACTCCCCCTGCTTCGCGGCGATCATACGCGCCAGGCTGGGCGTGAGCTCAGGGCGCAGGGTCACCAGGTCACCACCGCGGTCTTCAAACGTAAAAGATTGCTTCTTGACCAGCTCCTCGCCGGATTTCGCGGCATACAGGTCAATGGGCTCGATAAATGGCCCGTCATATTCCTGGTAACCGAAAGAGCGCGCAGCCACACCCACCTTTTCGTAAAGATAATTACGCAAGGCCATCTCTTCGGGATAAAATTCCCTCGTACCTTTTACCGTATTAATTTTGCTCGCCATAGTAACTCCAGTGCGCGAATTCTATCATGAGTTTCCAAGGAGAACTAAAAAATAATCGACTGCCGCTTTTGTAACCGCGTGACCGTATGAAATCATTCATCAGGCAAAGTCCATGCTGGATAGGATACCCCAACCCGATGGGTACAACCTGGGTTGGAATTGCAGCGCGGTCGGCGGGCAACATGTCTTCCACGCGCATCTCCATATCATTCCCCGCTATAGGGATTTTACCTCTTGCCGGGAAAGGCATCCGTTACCGGTTAAGCAAGGAGCAAAACAAACGTAAATAAGCTTCAAAATTCAGTCATTGAATTTTGAAGCGGTTTTGGTATAATTCCTTTATTACCTACAAGGAGAGATGTATGAAAATTGACTACCAGGAACCCAGCAAGGATCTTTTGATGCGCATTGACATCCATGAAAAATATGGGTCCGCCAATATTGACGTATGGACAAATGAACTCCTCAGGCCACAGGCTGGCATGAACATTCTTGATGTAGGCTGCGGCGCGGGCAAGTTATCCTTCCTATTTAACGATTATGTAAAAGGCAAGGCCACCATCACCGGCGGTGATTTTTCAGAGGAATTGCTGGAGAAAGCCCGTGAAAAGAACAGGAAAGTCGGGGCAAACATTGATTTTCAATTCCTGGATTTTAACAAACCATTCAATTTCCCAGACAATACCTTTGACCTGTGCACGAGCGCGTTTGCCATTTACTACGCCTCTGATCTGGACTTTACATTTGGCGAGGCCCACCGGGTGCTTAAATCAGGCGGACGGCTTTTCGTCTCCGGACCTCTTCCCGAGAACAAGCAGATGTTCTATGACATCATCAGGGAAGCCACCCATGCGGAAATCCCGCCCATGCCCGGCTCCTCCCGATTTAAAGGCGATATTTACAACACCATTGATAAGATTTTTGCAAAAACCGAACTACACAAATTCGAAAACCACCTGACTTTTCCGGATGTGGCCCCGTTTATCGATTATGTCCGCGCCTCCCTTGGAGAAGACCGCAAATTGTGGACATCCATGTTCAACGGCAAAGATGAGTACGAGGCCCTGATCGGCAAAATCGAGACCGTGGCTAAGAAATGGCTTGACCGTGACGGCAAACTGGTCATGACCAAGGTCGTCGGCGGAATTCTGGCTACAAAATAAACGGGAAATCGGACCGGGAGATCGCTTCAATACCTCTCCCATCTTAATTCCGATAAAAAACTTCATGAATTTCTCCGGTAAAAAAGTCCTTTTCCTTGGGGCACACCCAGATGACATCGAACTGGGATGCGGCGCCCTGTTGCATCATATCGTTAACAGGGCCGATGTGCTATGCGTCACGCTTTCAGACAATCAAAAAAACCCCGATTTAAAAAAGGTCAAGGATGAGCACATTCGCTCGATGAATATTCTGGGAGTTCCGGATTCGAAAATCGTGCTCGGGCCGTTCCAAACACGCATCTTCCCCGGCTCGCGCCAGGAAATTCTTGAATATTTTCTGAAAATCCGTAGAGAATATCAACCTGACCTGATCTTCACCCACAGCAGGCAGGACGTGCACCAGGACCACAACACCATGACCGACGAGGCCTTGCGTGCCTTCCGCGGAATTACAGTACTGGGATTTGATGTTGTCCGTTCCTCGTATGGATTCTTCCCGCATTTCCTGGTTCAGGTCACTGAAGAGGATGTGAACAAAAAGATCGAAGCCCTCGCCGAGTATGAGACCTACAGGGATCGGTATTATTTCAACAGCGAACTGACCCGTTCGATCATGGTGCGCCATGGCGCGCTGGCGGAATGTCCCTTTGCAGAAGGATTCGACATCCTTCGAATAGTGGGAAGCTTTGAGATGTAAAAAAGACGGTGACCTCAAAGTCACCGTCTTTTTTATTCCTTCGGAATTCCAACAAATATGGTGCCATCCCTGATCTGCACAGGATAAGCGGGTATATCGATCACGGCCGGCATGGCCACAGCCTTTCCCGTGCGCACATCGAATTCTGCCCCATGCCGCGGGCAAACGATATTATGATCCTCGATCGTCCCATCGCCAAGTGGACCGTCATCGTGCGAGCATACATCCCCGATGGCAAAGAGTTGTCCTGCAATATTGAAGATCACGATCGGCCTGTCACCCAGGTCAACAAACAACCTTTCCCCATTCGGCAATTCCGAAGCAGGAGCGATCTCAACGAATTCGATTTTTTCCTCAACCAAAGTTGCGTAATTAAACATACCTGTATTTTTCCTGATCTATTCGACCAATTCGTCACCGGCTTCGCCCAGTCCATACACGCCGGCCTTTAAAACTTTCAAGGACAACAGGGCGCATTTCAATCTGACTGGCCCAAGGTCGATTCCAAGCAATTCCAGGACCGACTCCTTGTTCAACTTCTTAACTTCCTCCAGCGGCTTTCCAATGATTGACTCAAGCAGCAAGTCTGCTGAAGCCTGCGAAATGGCGCAGCCGTGTCCGTCAAAGCGGGCATCAGAAACCACCCCACTGTCTATACGCAAGTCTATCTGAATATGATCCCCGCACAACGGATTATTGTCTGCAAATGAAATATCGTGCGGATCCAATTTGCCACGATAAGCCGGGTTCTTGTAATGTTCAATGATCACTTCGCGATAAAGATCATCCATTTTTTCCTCGTCGGCCTGATTTTTACTTAAACATTTCTTTTACTTTATAGATGCCATTCACCAGCAAATCCACTTCCTCTTTTGTATTATACAAATAAAAAGAGGCCCGGCTGGTGGCGGGAATCCCGAATTTTTCATGCAGGGGCTGGGCACAGTGGTGGCCTGCCCGGACAGCGATCCCATCCTGGTCCAGAATTTGAGCGACATCATGCGGATGCACACCTTCAAGGGTAAATGCCGCCACCCCGCCTTTTTTGTCGGCAGACGGGCCAAACAATTTCACGCCGGGAATTTCCTCCAGGCGTTCAAGTGCATATTCAGTGATCTCGTGTTCATGGGCGGCGATCTTTTCCATGCCGATCTTCGACAGATAATCCACTGCGGCACCAAAGCCCACCGCTTCTGCAATAGCCGGGGTGCCAGCTTCGAATTTATGAGGCAGGCTATTCGGACGAAAAGAACGAAGTTTTACTTCCTTGATCATGTCCCCGCCCCCAAGGAAAGGCGGCATCGATTCAAGCAGCGAAGTCCGGCCATACAAGGCTCCTATGCCTGTCGGGCCGCACATTTTATGGGCAGAAAAGGCGTAGAAATCTGCATCAAGCGTCTGCACATCAACTTTAAGATGTGGCACGGATTGAGCGCCGTCGACCAGGACAATTGCGCCGGCCGAATGGGCAAGTTTTATCATCTCCGCCGCCGGGTTGACGGTGCCAAGGACGTTGGACATATGTGTGAAAGAGACCAGCTTTGGGCTCTTCGCAAGAAGCATGCGGTACGCCTCAAGATCAAGCAGGCCGTTATCGGTCACTGGAATGAACTCCAGCTCAATCCCGCGCTCCGCATGCAACATATGCCAGGGCACCAGATTGCTGTGGTGCTCCATTTCCGTCAAGATCACCAGGTCTCCGGATTTGAGAGTGGCTCTGGCCCAGCTATAGGCAACGAGGTTGATCGATTCAGTCGTGTTCCTCGTATATATCACCTGACGCGCAGATCCGGCATTAATGAATTGTGCGATCTTTTCGCGGGCGCCTTCATACATCGCAGTGGCCTCTTCAGCCAGGGCGTGAACCCCGCGATGAATATTCGCATTTGAATGACGATAATATTCATTCATGGAATCGATCACTGCAATGGGTTTTTGGGAAGTGGCAGTTGAATCCAGGTAGGTCAAAACAACCCCGGAGCGGATCTCACGTTCAAGGATCGGAAAATCTTTTCGAATTTCAGCAACATTTAGATTCATGGAGGATACTTCCAACAGACAAAAAAACACGCGGGCGGGCGGGCCGGGAAGAAACCTCCCGCCGCCCGCCCGCGTGATCACTACTAATAATCGGGGATCAAATCCTTCGTCGCAGGTTTCTTACCGGGCACCAAACGCATGTGCTCCGAATTTAGCGGAAACCAGAGAATTCGGTCGGGGACCATCCATCCATCGGTCAAATAAACGTTTGAACGGAATTGGACAGCGACCATTTTATTATCCACCTGGACAACAATTCCCTTTACCCAGCCTCGAATACGTTCCTTGCTCTTTTCATGATCACAAAAGACCTCCACCCCGCCGCCCACTTCAAAGGCATGCTCCAGGCCAGGGGCTTTCATAAAGCTGAACTGGTTTGTACGAGTTGGACGCTTAACAGGACGGCGTCTTTCAACCATTTGGTTGACAATCCGCTTTACAATCGGCGCTGTTATTTTGGCAGCGGGACCCTGACCGGTTGAAGACCGTGTCTCACTGCCGGCTGGAACACGCTTTGCCAAAACCGGCGCCTCCGCCATAACGGGTTTCGATTTTAATGCTTTTGCCTTTACATTCGTTTTTATTTTTGTCATACCCTTTGCCTTTGGCTTAACTTTCGGTTTTGCCTTGGGCTTGATCGCCGCCTTGACCCTGGGTTTTGCCATCACCTTAATCCCTGGCTTGACTCTGGGTTTTGCTGCAGACTTGCTCTTCGGCTTCGATTTTGGCTTTGCTTTCGAATTCTTTGCCATCACTCACATCCTATCTTCCTATTTGAAGAGACGCCCTCGGTCTCTTTCCTTAAAAATTGGTTTGCGCCGCGCACGAACCAATTGCGTTTACGCTGACAGTTTGTCCTTGATCGCCTGTTGAAATCTTTCGCGCACCCCTTCAAAGGGAATCCGCTGCATGATCGGGTCGAAGAAACCCTCCACCACCAAGCGTTCCGCATCCTGTTGCGGGATTCCGCGGCTCTTGAGGTAGAACAGGGGCTCCTTTTCCAATTTGCCCACCGTGGCCCCGTGGGTGCAGCGAACATCATCAGCCAGGATTTCCAGCCCGGGGATTGAATCCGCCCGAGCCTGATCGTCCAGGACAAGGTTTCGGTTGGCCTGATATCCGTCCGTCTTTTGGGCGCCAGGGGCTACATAGATCATTCCCTGCCAAACGGACCTGCTCTTGCCCTTGAGAGCCCCTTTGAATAACAGATCGCTGGTGGTATGCGGAGCCAGATGGTTCTGCTGGGTATCATGATCCAGATGCTGGGTGCCATCGGTGAAATAAAAGCCGGACATGCGACCCTGCGCACCTTCCCCGGCCAGGTCTAGATCCGAGAAATTCTTGGTCAGACGTGAACCAACTGCCCCAAAGATCCAATCGAGGTTGCCTCCCCGTTCCACGCGGGCACGTTCATGGGAGAAATTCCAGACATGCCGTCCCCAGGACTGCAATTCGACAAAGCGCAGGCTCGCATCCTGGCCAACATGGATTTCCACAATTCCGGAATGCATGGCATGGCCGGTCTCATTGGGTGAAGCGGCTTCATGTACATAAGTGACAGAAGCCCTGTCCTCGACATAAATGATCAAATGAGAGAAGTGTGCCACGTCCGTTCCCGGACCCCAAAGCACGGAATGAAGCGGTGTTTCCACTTGTACATTTTCAGGGACGTACAGAAGCACACCATTACCAGCCAATGCCGAGGCCAATGCGGCAAATTTCCCGTCTTCAGGCTTGACGATCGTGCCAATCAGTTTTTTTAGCAGGTCAGAATGTTCACGCTCTGCAGTGCGCAGGTCCGTGAAGATCACGCCCTTCGAAACAAGAGCAGGATCCAGATCCACGCGTGACCCGCCTGGAAGCAGGGTGATTTGTCCACCGTGCTGTTCTCCCGTCAAGGGTTGAAGCAAATACTCCGGCACAGCCGGTAAATCTTCAAACGCCCCTTCCACAGGGATTCTGAAATCTGAAGCGGGCAGCAATCTTAAGTCGGTGCGCCGCCAGGCTTCCTCCGTGGTAACAGGCATGGAAAACCTGGAATAGGCCTCCCAGGCCTTGACGCGGATCTCGTTCAATCCGCCGGCCGGGATGGAATTGGCCGTGAAGGAAAAATCCTTCGCGGCAGAATCGCGCCTGGTTCTGGTAACTGATACTTTGGGTTTCTCTTGCATAGACTCTTCCGTTTAAAGTTTGCAGGCAGTTCTTTCTGCGCCGGCAAACGGGGATTTTTTAACCGATCGAACCTTCCATTTGAAGCTGGATCAGGCGGTTCATTTCAACGGCGTATTCCATCGGCAGCTCCTTGACCAGGGGCTCGATAAAGCCGGAGACCACCATGCCCGTGGCTTCTTCTTCGCTCAAGCCGCGGGACATCAGGTAAAAAAGCTGCTCCTCACCGACCTTGGAAACCGAAGCCTCGTGACCAATGGTGACATCATCCTCATCGATCTCTATGGATGGATAGGTATCCGAGCGGGATTTGGGATCCAGTAAAAGCGCATCACAGACCACATTGGACTTTACACCCTTGGCGCCCTTATATACTTTGACTAAACCGCGATAAGAGGCGCGTCCACCGCCTTTGCTGATTGACTTGGATGTGATCTTGCTGGTGGTATTGGGTGCAAAATGCACCATTTTTGAACCCGCATCCTGGATCTGGCCAGGGCCGGCAAACGCCATCGAAAGCATTTCGCCCCGCGCACCGGGCTCCATCAAATAACAGGAGGGGTATTTCATGGTGAGCTTCGAACCCAGATTGGCATCCACCCACTCATGGGAAGCATCCGCAAAAACCATCGCCCGCTGGGTTACGAGATTGAATACATTGGTGGACCAGTTCTGAATGGTTGAATAGCGCGAGCGCGCACCCTTCTTGACCACGATCTCGATCACTCCGGAGTGGAACGAATTGGTGGTGTATTGAGGGGCCGTACACCCCTCGACGTAATGAACAGAAGCGCCTTCATCAACAATAATGAGTGTCCGCTCGAATTGGCCGACATTGGCGGTGTTCAAACGAAAATAGGCCTGCAGGGGAAGATCAACCTTCACGCCTTTCGGAATATAAACAAATGACCCGCCCGACCAAACAGCCGAGTTAAGGGCCGCAAATTTATTATCTTCAATCGGAATGACGGTGCCAAAATATTCCTTGAACAGGTCTGGATACTGCTTCAGACCGTCCTCGATCGACAGGAAGATCACACCCTGCTTTTCAAGATGCTCTAAAATCGAGTGGTACACCATTTCCGATTCGTATTGCGCACCCACACCGGACAAAAACTTCTGTTCTGCTTCCGGGATGCCCAATTTATCGAAGGTCTTCTTGATATCGCCAGGGACATCATCCCAATTCTTTTCGCTTTTTTCGGTCGGCTTGACATAGTAAAAAATGTTGTCAAGATCCAATTCGTTCAGCTCAGGTCCCCAGGTTGGCATGGGGCGCGCAAGATAATGTTCAAGCGCCTTCAGGCGAAAATCCAGCATCCACTGCGGCTCGCCCTTCATGCGGGAAATATTCTCCACAACCTGGCGGTTCAGGCCTCTTTCAGACTTGAACACATAATTATCGTCTCGATCATGAAACCCATATTTGTAATCGCCGATTTCATCGAGGATCTTGGTGTCTTCATTAAGTTTGGTATCTTCAGTCATTGGATTCACCATATTTTTTCTGATGAAGATCCGTTTCAAGGCGGACCTTCAAACTGCTACCGAGTAAAGAATGAGTCTAGGCCTCAGCCGTCTCTTCGTATTTTTCACGCACCCAGTCATACCCCTGCTCTTCAAGGTGCAGCGCCAGGTCGGGTCCGCCGGATTCAACGATGCGTCCATCCAGCATGATATGAACGAAATTGGGTTTGATGTAATTCAAAAGGCGCTGATAATGTGTGATGACCAGCACGCCCAGATCGGGTCCGGAAAGAGCATTGACCCCTTCGGAAACAATACGAAGCGCGTCGATATCCAGGCCTGAATCGGTTTCATCCAAAATGGCGATCTCGGGCTTCAGAGCGGCCATCTGCAAAATCTCCGCGCGCTTTTTCTCCCCGCCGGAAAAGCCGTCATTTAAATATCGCCCGGCAAAGGCATGGTCCATTTTAAGGGTGTCCATTTTTTCCTTGAGCATCTTGCGAAACTCAGGAATGGGCATGCCCTTGTCTTCAGGATTTTGAGCACGTCGGCGGGCGTTCAGCGCTGAGCGCAGAAAATTAGCCACGGTCACTCCGGGGATAGCAACCGGGTATTGAAATGCCAGAAAAATCCCGGCGCGGGAGCGTTCATCCGGCTCGAGTTCCAGAACATTCTGTCCCTTAAAGATGATCTCACCTTCGGTAACGGTGTAATTGGGGTGCCCCATCAGGGTGTAGGCTAAAGTGGACTTTCCCGTGCCGTTCGGGCCCATAATTGCATGGATTTCGCCCTGTTTGATGGTCAATGACAGACCCTTTAAAATTTCCTTGTCTTCTATGCTGACGTGTAGATTCTTGATTTCAAGTTGCGACATACCTTGGACACTCCTGGATTTAAGCCATTACTGGCGGTTTTATCAGTAGGACTGCATTATAGCAGGGTCGGACGGATATGTCAATATTTATGATATTTTTCTAGTATATTCGCGTGGGCAATCGGTCTGCCAAGGCCCATTTTGTCCGGGATTCGTAATGTCAAAAGCATCCTAATCATATAAACTAAGAGAACATGGCCATCTTAACCGTGAAAAATAACACATGCAAAGCTCCAAAGAGCTTATTAATATCCTTCCTGGTGTTGGCAAGCCTTGCAGCAGTCCAGCCGGGCGCTGTTTCCGCCGCACCGACAGAGCAAACAGGCAAAATTGTTTTCGGGGTTATCGGAGATTACGGGCTGGCCAGCCAGTCTGAAGCGGATGTCGCAAATCTTGTGAAGGGCTGGAATCCCGATTTCATCGTCACCGTCGGAGACAACAACTACCCAAACGGAGCGGCAAGCACCATCGATCAAAACATCGGGCAGTATTATCACGATTACATCTTCCCCTATCGCGGTAGTTTCGGGTCATCAGCGACTTACAAAAAATTCTTCCCCGTGCTTGGTAATCACGACTGGGACTCGAATGCAGCCCAGCCATACTTCAATTATTTCAGCTTTTACAACAGGATCGGCTATTATGATTTTATAAAAGGCCCGGTCCATTTCTTCATGCTGGACAGCGACCCCGGCGAACCTGACGGAACTTCTTCGACTTCCGAACAGGCCAAATGGTTGAAAAGGGAATTAGCGGCATCGTCATCGGATTTCAACATCGTTGTTCTGCACCACGCCCCATATTCATCGGGAAAACATGGCTCAACAAGTTATATGCAATGGCCATTCAAAGCCTGGGGCGCGGACGCAGTCCTTGCAGGACACGATCACATTTACGAAAGACTGAGCATTGACGGGCTGCCGTATTTTGTGAATGGCATCGGCGGGGCGGAAATATATCCTTTTGAGACCCAACTGCCCGGCAGCCAGGTCCGCTTCAACCAGGATTACGGGGCAATGCGAGTCGAGGCCGATTCGACCGCGGTCAAATTCCAATTCTTTACGAGAACCGGCTTGCTGGTGGATGAATACCAGATCCGAAAAACGATCCCCCTGGTGACATCCATTGCCCGTGTCGGTCCCTCCCCTGCCAATTCGACCTCCGTGGTCTATCAAGTTAAATTTTCAGAAGCAGTCATCGGGGTGGATCTCGGCGATTTTGTCCTCAACCCGCCCGCAACCAGCGGGGCTTTCATCCAGGAAGTCAATGGGTCCGGGGACACTTATTCCGTCACAGTGAATACAGGCAACGGCGACGGCTCGATCCGATTGGATTTGAGCGATAACGACAGCATCACCAGCATCATTGGAAATAAACTCGGTGGCGACGGGATCGGGAACGGAAATTTCAGCACAGGCGATGTCTACAGCATCGATAAAAGCAGTCCGAGCATCTTATCCATCACGGGGCTGGGCCCGAACCCCACCAATCTGCCGGGCGTAAACTTTCAAGTCATATTCTCTGAACCCGTGATGGGTCTGGATTTAGGTGACTTTTCAATCGCCTCGAATAGCAGCGCTTCGCTAAGCCAAATTAACGGCTCGGGAAGCGTTTATACGATATCTGCAAACACGGCTGCGGGAAACGACCAGATCCGCTTGAATTTTAACGACAACGATACAGTCATCGACTCTGCCGGAAATCCAGTTGGCGGACCGGGAAATGAAAACGGCACATTCACTTCCGGCGAAACCGTCACGGTCGACCGCTCCGCACCCATCGTCTCATCCATACTGCGTAAAGATCCGAATCCGTCAAATTCAGGGATCGTTGATTTTATCGTCACCTTTTCCGAGGCTGTAACCGGGGTGGATGCCACCGATTTCGTGTCCAGTTCAACAAATATTTACGGCGCTTCGATCAACCACATTTCGCAATCCGGCACGAGTTATATCGTAGCTGTGAATACAGGAACCGGCTCCGGCATACTTCGCCTTGACCTGACCGATGATGACAGCATACTGGACGCTGCCGGAAACCCCGCAGGTGGTACAGGTTCTGGCAACGGAGTATACGCAAACGGCGAATCCTACAATATTGAAAAATCCGCGCCGATGGTCACTACGCTTACCCGCATCCACTCGAGTCCCTCCAGTTTGACAAACGTGGATTGGCTGATCACATTTTCAGAGCCTGTCACCGGAGTGGACGCCACCGATTTCAAAATATCGGCTTCAGGCATCACGGATGCGACCATCGTCAACGTGGCCGGGTCAGGCAATCAATATACAATTTCCGCAATCTCGGGCTATGGAGATGGCGATCTTCGACTGGATCTCATTGACAATGACAGCATCATCAATGTCTCAGAGAATCCGCTGGGCGGCGCAGGTTGGGACAACGGAAGCTTTAAAACAGGCGAAATATATGTTATCGACAAAACCGCCCCAAAGGTCACTTCCATCATCCGGGCTGGCACCAACCCGGCCAATTCAAGCAAAGTTGACTTCATTGTCACATTTTCCGAACCTGTATCGGGCGCGGAGGCATCCGATTTTAGTTTAAGTACAGCAGGTTTATCCCTGCCATCCATAGTTTCGGTTCAGAATGCGGATCCCTTTTATGTGGTGACTGCGGACACCGGTTCCGGGTCCGGAACCCTTCGATTGGACCTGATCGATGATGACAGTATTCGCGATGCCGCCGGGAACAACCTCGGGGGACCAGTGGCCGGCAACGGGAACTATGTCAATGGCGAAAGCTATTCGGTGGAAAAGACATTCCCCAGCGTTACCTCGATCACAAGATCCGGGCCCAACCCGAGCAGTGCCGGAAGTGTAGACTTCATTGTGACGTTTTCAGAAGCCGTGACCGGGGTGGATGCCTCCGATTTCAGCCTTTCCATGGCCAACATCATCAACGCATCCATCATCAGTGTGACCGATGTTGACCCTTTTTATGTTGTCCGTGTAAACACCGGGGCGGGCAGCGGGTCTTTACGCCTCGATCTGATCGATGACGACAGCATCGCCAACCAGGCGGGGGCCAGGCCAGGCGGGCCCGGGACTGGAAACGGGAATTTTTCAAACGGAGAAACCTACGAAATTTCGAAGGCCCAGACTAACTTTCCGGCCCCGGCCTTAAAAGAGCCGCGTCAAAATTTCCTGACAGGGAATCCGTCCCCGTCATTTTCATGGACAAGAGTTCGGGAAGCTTCAGCTTACGAAATTGTGATCGCGTCTGACGGTAATTTTACGCAAAACATTACAAGCTTCGTCACCAGCGGCCTGACATTCACTGGCGCCAGTTCATTTATGGATGGTGTCTATTACTGGCATGTTCGAGCATACAACCCAGCCTTCCAGCCCGGAAAATTCAGCCCGACCGCGATATTAACGATTGATACAACCCCCCCGCCTGCTCCGCGGCTGATCAGCCCGGCCAACTTCGCAGTGACCACAAAAACCAGTTTCGTTTGGGAAAAGATTGGTTCGGCAACCAGATATCAGATTGAGATCGATTCGAATTCGGATTTCTCAAGTCCGGAATGGAGTTCCCTGAGAAACAGCGCATCTTTTCAAATCTCCAATATGCACCGCGGCACATATTATTGGCACGTACGCGCCAGGGACCAGACAGGAAATTGGGGCGGGTGGTCCGAGACCTTTGGTATCGCATTCCCCTAAGACGATCTTTCAACGAAAAACTCCCGATTGTATATTTATGATATTTATCTAGTATATTGACATTCGCCCCTGTCTTGGTTATACTTTTGGATATGAAATCAACGCGTGACAAGATTTTGCAGACTTTATTACAGAAACCAAGGTCCACGATCAACACCCTGGCAGAAGCGGTCGGAATAAATCCGATTTCTGTTCGTCATCATCTGACAAATCTGCAAATGGAAGGTCTGGTGGAGGGACAGGAGGAGCGGCATGGCGTTGGCCGTCCCCGCCTCGTGTACGTCCTCACCGACGAAGGCATGGAACATTTCCCTACACGTTATATGCAGCTCACGAGTCGTTTGCTTTCGCAAATGAAGGACACCATGCCCGGGCCGGTTGTGACCAAGTTGTTCAGCCAGATCGCGGAAGACATGGCTGGCCAGTACTCCAGCGACATGCAGGGATTAAGTATGGAAGAGCGGCTTGACTTCGTCAAGGAAATGCTGGGCCGCGAAGGTTTTACCGTTGAATGGGAAAAAAAGGATGGGCAGTATCAGATCCATGAAATTTCCTGCCCGTATTATCAAATCGGGATCGCTCATCCGGAAGTCTGCACGGTCGACCAGACCTTGATCTCGAAGATGCTGGCCCTGCCCGCAAACAAGGTGCAGTGCATTTTAAGCGGCGCCGCGCATTGCACCTATGTGATTCAGCCCGCGAAAATTAAAAATTAAGGAAGAACAAGGAGCCAAAATGACCGACTCTGAAGTCAAGGAAATCCAATGGACCCTTCATCAGACCCATCCGGAGCGCGTTCAGGAATTGCGGGCGCGGCTTTCCGAGGTGATCGACCCTGAAATCGGGATGGACATCATCCAGCTTGGCCTGATCCGCGATGTGGAGATCGAAAACAGCATAGGCCGGATCAAAATGATCCTGACAACGCCATTTTGCCCATACGGCCCGGCCATGATCGAAATGACCAAGGCCAAGGCTGTGGAAGGCCTCAATATGCCGGTCAACATTGAAATGGGCATGGACATGTGGGACTTCTCCATGATGGAAGATCCATCTGCGCTCGACTGGGGAATGTACGCGTAATTTAAATCACTGATAGGTCCAGAAACAAAAAGACGTCTCCGCAAGAGACGTCTTTTTGTTTCTGGTAATTCCATCCCTACCTTTTTTTCCAGTGCATGGCATGCGGCTGCTCTCCTTCCGCAAATCCCGAAATAACGATCAACGCGCTAACCACATTTCTGGAGGAATTCTTCCATCGATGTTGAAGTTTCGATGCAAACAGCAGGCTGTCTCCTGCCGCGAGCTGAAAGACCTGCTTCTCGACATAATATTCCAACTGACCGCGCAGACAAAATACGAACTCGTGCCCTGTGTGTACGATATTGTGTGGTCCGCTGGACGAACCGCTTTCCAAAGTCAACATGAACGGTTCAACCCGCCCAGAAAACTGCTCCCCGCCCAAGGCTTCAAACACACCTCTGGTGAAGGACATGCGGGTTCGCTCATCGGATTTCAAGAATACAACCTGCTTCTTCTCCGTTTCCGCCCCAAAAAAAGCCGTGATCGATACGCCCAGGGCGTCGGCCAATTTATACAAAGTACTAACAGACGGAGAAGTCTTTCCCCGTTCGATCATGCTCAGAGCATTTGCCGAGAGCCCGCTTTTAGCGGCAAGTGTACGCATGGAAATGCCCCGTGCCTCACGCAATTCACGCAAACTGCTGGCTACATCGACGGAAGCCGCCTCACGAGCAAATGGTTCCATAGGGACTCCTTTGAAATTCGACCATGGTTACCCGAATTATACACCAACTATATATGACATTAAACGAAACTTAATATGACACACTCCACTATTGTACATTATGTCACAATATTATGATGGAGTTGCAAATATGCGTTTATACGAATGAAGGCAAGGACAAAATGGTAAACCAAACCCTGCAACTTGAAATATCACAACTGGAAGCGGATTTTTGCTCGGCACTTTCCGATCCCAATCGACTTTTGATTTTATATGCCCTAAATGAGGGGCCGCGTAACGTATCAGATCTCACGAATGAACTCAACTTGAACCAACCCACCACCTCCCGGCATTTGAAAGTATTACGTGAACACGGCCTGGTTCACACCACCCGCCAGGGAACCAGTATTACATACGAAATATCCGACCAAAGATTGATCCAAGCCCTTGACCTCTTACGGAGTGTCATGCGGGACCGGCTGGCATATCGCGCAGGATTAATGGAAGAAACAGCAAATCCCTAAACTCACCCGAGGAGAACCCATGCAACATAAAAACACCGCTCTTTCCTTTCTGGTTATCGGACTCGCAATCGTCATTACAGCCGGCTTTTATCTAATGACAGCCACCCCGGCAAGCGCCCAATGCGGCTCCCAGGCTTCATCCTGCAAAAACTGCCATGAGACGCAAGCCGAAATGCCGGTCAATGCAGACGGGACCAGCTGGCATCAATCCCATGCTTTCGGAGATTTTTGCTATATCTGTCATGCCGGGAATAATCAGGCCACAGACAAAGCCGTCGCGCACCAAGGCATGGTCTCACCGCTTGCAGACATAAAGGCTTCCTGTCAGCAATGCCATGTCACAGATCTGGACGCGCGTGCCCAGGTCTATGCAACCACTCTGGGGGTAACGCTCGGCCCGGGGTCTGCTGCACCAGTTTCGGGCGGGGATGTTGAAGCGACGCCCGTGGCGGCAGCCCCCGCTTCGAACACGGCGCTAGTTCAAAGCTGCAACGAAATCATGGTGGATGATCCGAATGTCGTCAACTATGCCCAGAATTACAACGAAATCGTCCTCGGAAAGAAGCCCATTAATTGGGGAAATTCCATCCTGTTGGCGATGATCGCTTTGATGATCGTGGGCGGTGGCGGATTTGTGATCACACGCGAGAAACTGGTCAACATTTCATTTGGAGATACCCGCAAGGCAGAGGGTGAATATCCTGCAGACGTGGTTGAGATGCTTCCACGGATCGCAGAACTTAAATCACAGTCACGCAAGTCACTGAAGAACGTTTTGGATAATCCCGGGAAGGCCGACAAGGTTCTGGACTTGATCGACGCCGTGGTTTCAGATAAAAAGGACAAGGAGTAAATCATGAAATTCATTATGAATTACATCCGCAGGGAGACATGGTCGCCTTATGTGGCAGGCATTCTGCTCGGGGTGGTGGGGATTGCGATGGTCTGGATCAGCAACAGTCTTTTGGGCGCTTCAGGTGCATTTGAGAATCTGGCCGGCTTGATCGGCAAAGCCGCTGCGCCAAAAATATTTGACAATATGTATTTCAACTTCATCATGCCGCCGGGAATCACCGTAGGGGTAATTTTGCTGGTGGGCGTATTTTTCGGCGGGATGATCGGCGCTGCAACCAGCGGTACGCTCAAATGGGGCAAAAAGGATGCTTCCAATTCCGACACCCAGTGGAAGCGCATCTTTGGCGCGCAGACCTGGAAGCGCTGGGTGCTGGCTTTTCTTGGCGCGATCATTTTGGAATATGCGGCGGGCATCGCCGGTGGCTGCACCAGCGGATTGGCGATTTCCGGCGGCATGCTGCTTGCCCCGGCCGCATTTTTGTTCATTGCCGGGATGTTTGCCTCCGGCATTGTCACTGCGTTGGTTATTTATCGCAAAAACTATTAGGAGGCTGAAATGACAAATTATATTACCGCTCTCATCCTTGGTGGTTTCTTTGGCTTTTCCTTAAACAAGGCCGGGCTGACCAAATACCATAAGATCGTAAATGTATTCCGCTTTACAGACATGGCAGTCCTGCAATTCATGATGACCGCGCTGGTGGTTGCCATGAGCGGCTTGTTCGCCTTGCGCGGACTGGGCCTGATCACCTTCCCGGCAATTCCCGCAACCTATATAGCCGGAAACGTTATCGGAGGGCTGATCTTTGGCATCGGTATGGCGCTCACAGGATTCTGACCGGGTACTTGCGCTGCCGGTGGCGGCGAAGGCAAATTAGACTACATAGTTCCCGGCTTATTAGGTTTCCTTACTGGCGCCATTCTATATGGCCTGACGTATCAAAAGGTTTTTCCAGCGATCTCCAAAATTGCCAATTATGGCAGCACAACCATTCCTGACCTGTGGAATTTAAGCCCCTTCCTGACGGTGCTGGTCTTCGCGTTGATGTCAGTCCTGCTTTTCTACCTGATCGATCGTGCAGGATGGAAACGCAAGGAAAAGCTCTAATTCGTGGCCAGTCAGCAGCAATCAGCATGAAGGATTGCTGCTGAAAACTTCTTAGGAGTAACAATGACAAAAACAGTCTCAAGGCGAGATTTTCTGAAGTTGGGCGCGGCATCTGTCGGGGCATTGGCCATTGGTCAAATGCTTCCACCCAAGGTGGCACGAGCGGCCTGGGACAACGGAGCTTTAAATGCTGATGGCGATGGCCACATCTCAACAATGTGTGAGATGTGCGTTTGGCGCTGTGGTCTGATCGCAAAGGTCGTGAAGGGGCGGGTCGTTAAATTGGACGGGAATCCCGACCACCCGCATTCGCGCGGAAATCTTTGCCCGCGCGGGCAGTCTGGATTGATGAACACGTACGACCCCGACCGTGTACTGACTCCTCTCATCCGCGCAGGCAAGCGCGGTGAAGGCATATTCCGTCCGGCCACATGGGAGGAGGCACTTGACCTGGTCGCGAATAAAATACTTGAGATCAAGGGGAAATACGGCGCGGAAGCAATGGTTTTCTCGTCGACCCACAATTTAAGCCAGCCTCTTTTTGAAAACCTGCTTTACGCTTTTGGTTCACCCAATTACGGGACTCAGCGCTCGCTTTGTTTCAACGCCATGATCGTCGCAAACACCATGACTTACGGCATGGAGGAGCCCGCCCGCATTTATGATGACAAATTAAAGTACATCCTTCTAACCGGACGAAATCTGCTCGAAGCGATCTCAACCTCCGAGACACACGACCTGATCATGGCGATCGACCGCGGCGCGAAGGTGGTTTATCTGGATCCGCGCTATACAAAGACCGCATCCAAAGCGACCGAGTGGCTGCCCGTCAAACCCGGGAATGATCTTGCCTTTCATTTGGCATTGCTTAACGTGATCGTTGGTGAAAATCTTTACAACCGTTCCTTCGTTGAAAAGAACACCATCGGCTTTGATGAATTGAAAAAGGAAGTGCACCGATACACACCGGAATGGGCCGCTCCCCTGACGGGGATCCCCGCCGAAACCATTTCGCGCATCGCACATGAATTCGCGCAGGCCGCACCGCACGCACTGGCGCATAATGGCTGGCGCACTTCGAACTTTATCAACTCCTTCCACACCCAGCGGGCCATCACGATCCTGAACGCCCTGGTTGGGAACTGGAACGTGGTTTTGCAGGATGCGGGCGGGGAGGAAAGCGGCACGCTCGGCGCTCCTTCGCAACCGGCATATCCCCGAATCTCTGCATTACGGCTGGACGGCGTACCCTGGAAATATCCCGTCGTGCCCTTCAAAATCGGCGTGTTTCAGGAATTACGTGACAATATTGTGAGCGGGGATCCATATCAAGCTCATGGCTGGTTCATTTCCCGGCAAAATCCGGTCATGTCCCTGCCAGACCGTGGAAAAACATTGAAAGCCTTCGAAAAATTGGATTTCATCGTCACGATGGATATCATTCTCAACGATACCGCCTGGTTCTCGGATGTAATCCTTCCCGAGGCTTCCTATCTCGAACGCTATGATCCGCTTGTACCCATCGGCGACAAGGTGTTTATTCGCCAACCCGTGATTGAGCCGCAAGGTGATGCCAAATCAGCCTTGTGGGTTTACAAACAGTTGGGCGAACGGCTTGGCATCGGGGATTTCTTCCAATACGCTGATGAAGAGGATTATTTACGCCAGCAGCTTGCCCCGACAGGCATCAGTCTTGAGGAAATCAAGGCCAAAGGATATGCCGAACTCAGGGAAGCACCCCATGCGGGGGAATCTGCCGAATTAAACTGGAATACGCCCAGTGGAAAAATAGAGTTATTTTCCGAGACACTGGCAAAAGTGGGTTTCCCAGGCGTTCCCACCTGGGAAGAACCACCGCAACCTGCGGAGGATCAGTTTTATTTATTGACCGGCAAAGTGGCCCAATCCACACAGTTTGGAACCCAAAATAATCAATTGCTTCATAAGTATTCTGATGAACCGCGCTTGTGGATGAACTCAAAAACGGCTGAAAATCTGGGCCTCGCAAATGAAGACTGGGTTGAAGTTACGAGCTCCGTCGGTCAGATCCATACGCGCCTTCTCGTCACACAAGCCATTCGCCCGGACTGCGTATACATGACGCCCGGCTATGGGCATCTCTCCAAAGGACTGAAGACAGCCTTCGGTATTGGCGCAGCCGATTCAGCAGTTCACGTCACCTACACAGACCCCATCAGCGGCGGCCAGGCACTTAGCCAGACATTTGTAACGGTAAAAAAGGTTTAGAGGTGCACTCATGACAGAAATTAAACATCACGCCTATCTCTTTGATGCCACGCGCTGTATTGATTGCCGTGCCTGCATGGTGGCCTGCAGCGTTGAAAATAATATTGAAATGGATAAAACCCGTATCTGGGTGGCCGGAGTGGGGATCAAGGGTGAATATCCCGAGCTTCAACGCGGTACGATGGTCTACCATTGCATGCATTGTGACCACCCAGACTGCATGTCGGCGTGTCCTGTTGGTGCATATACAAAAGCCGAAGACGGCCCTGTAACTTACAACCCCGACCTTTGCATCGGCTGCCGATATTGCATGAACGCCTGTCCATTCGGAGTCCCGCACTTTGACTACGATAAAGGAATTATCGAGGGCGCCTTTATCGACAAGTGCACCTTCTGCCCGCAGCGTATCTATAACGGCCAGGAGCCTGCTTGCGTGCAAACCTGCCCCACTGACGCCCTGGAATACGGCGATCGGGAGGAATTAATCGCCAGGGCTCACGCCCGCATCGCCGATCATCCCGGCCGTTACATCGATCATGTCTACGGTGAAAAAGAGAACGGCGGCACGTCTTATCTCATCATCTCGCACATTCCGTTTGGCGAATTGGGGCTGCCCAACCTGCCTGCAACGCCCGTAAACGAAGTCAGCGAAAAGGTGATGGAAATAACCATCCCGTTTGCCCTGGGTTGGGGCGCGATATTAACCGGCGTTGCAGCCGGCGTCAATCTTTACAATAAGAAGAAGGAAAAGACCGCCGTGGAAGAAAAAGCGGAGAAATCCAAATGAAACTCAACCTTACCATTCAACCCCGCTTCCGGTTAAACTTCAGCCCGCTGGTTTGGGTCCTGTTGATCCTGATGGGAATTGCCTTCGTGACTGCCATGATCCGCTACATCTTTGGAATCGGCGCCATCAGCGATTTAAGTTATTCCTACCCCTGGGGCTTCTGGATCAGCTTCGATTTGTTCACAGGCGTGGTCATCTCCAGCGGCGGCTTCCTGATGGCAGGCTCAGTTTATATTCTTGGCATCAAGGAATTTCAACCACTACTAAGACCCTCCGTGCTCACTGCATTCCTCGGCTACATCATGGTTGCCATCGCGCTGCTGGTAGACCTTGGCCACCCGGAGCGCATCTGGTATATGATGATCCATTGGAACGGCACATCGGTCTTGCTGGAAATCGGCATCTGTGTGATGTCTTATCTGACGGTGCTTGCGATCGAATTTGCGCCTGTTGCGTTTGAAGGATTCAAGCTCCAAAAATGGGCGCATCTTATCCATAAATACATCATGCCGTTCGTCATTCTCGGCGTGGTGCTTTCCACCTTGCATCAATCCTCCCTGGGCTCCCTGCTGCTCATCCAACCAGCCAAACTGCATCCATTATGGTGGACGCCCGTGCTGCCGATCATGTTCTTCACTTCCGCCATCTCTGTCGGGTTGGCCATGATCATCCTTGAGTCATCCCTAAGTTCCCGTTATTTCCAGCGTGGACTTGAAACTCACCTGCTCGAAAAACTGGCAAAAGCCATCCCGGTTGTACTAGCCATCTATCTGGTTCTCAAGTTTGGCGAGCTTGCTTTTGCGGGAGATCTACATTATCTCTTCACCAGCGGCGGATTCAGCATTCTATTCTGGGCAGAAATTCTCATTGGCGCCGTCGCGCCGATCATCTGGTTCTCGGTCAGGGGAAATCGTAAAAGTGCAAACGGCCTGTTGGCAGGCGCGATCATCCTGCTGCTCGGCATGATCCTGAATCGATTCAACGTCAGCTGGTTTGCAGTCAGGCATCCCGACCCCATGTTTTACATGCCTGCCTTCATGAGCAATGTTCACTATATGCCAACCCTGCCCGAAATTTCGGTCTCGCTGGGCATCTTTGCTGCCGGCATCCTGGCCTTTGGGCTCGCGGCAAAATACCTGCCTGTCTTTGAAGAAGAGCATGATCCCAAGGCGCCTTCCTTCGGGGATTGAATTTCAGAGAGCTATCATGCCATGCTGACATTGGCGGGCCACGCTTGAAACGTGGCCCGCTTTTTATCGGCTATAATTTTTCAATGCGTCCAAACTTTTTCCATCATTTGCATCCGCCCACCATCCCAGCCGCACAATCGCGCTGGCGCTACACCCTTGGCGCCGGCGGGACCGCAGTTTTCCTGATGCTTGTTTTGGCCCTCACCGGCGCGCTGGAGATGTTTTTTTACATTCCCACGCCGGAACAGGCGGCCGTCTCAATTCAAACCATCACATACCTGGTCCCTTTTGGCGGACTGGTTCGCAACCTTCATTTTTGGGCGGCCCAGTTATTGGTCATTGTAAGCATGGTGCATCTTGCAAGAGTTATTTTTACGGGGGCTTACACCCCTCCCCGCCGCTTTAATTATGTGTTGGGATTAATCTTGTTCATTGTTTCAATTTTTATTAATTTCACCGGATATATCCTGCGCTGGGATACGGGAATACAGTGGGCACTTGTGGTGGGGACAAATCTGATCAAAACCATTCCAATCATTGGAAACGATCTATATGGGATTCTGATCGGCGGCAGCGAGCCCGGACCCTCCACACTGATCCGATTTTATGCCTGGCATATTTTTGTGCTGGCAATCGTTTTGGCCGGTCTGGGCGCCTGGCATGCCTTTCGGGTGCGCCGCGACGGCGGGATCGCTCTCCCTCCACCAGGCCTGCGTGCCGACCCCGGGCGCATCTCGCGCTTTGAGCTGGTTCGCCGCGAAACTCTTGCGATGATATTGACCGGCGCTGCCCTAATCGTTTTTTCGGCTTTTTCACCTGCTCCAATTGGTCCCGCCATTACGGAGGTCCGCTTATTGACCACTGATTCGCGTGCACCCTGGTTCTTTTTGTGGGTGCAGCAAATGCTGAAGTGGGGCGATCCTTTTCTGTGGGGAGTGCTTGCGCCAGTAACCGTCCTGATGGTCGTGGCATTAATCCCATATTTTTTCCCTAACCCAAAGCAAAGCGAACTGGGGCAATGGTTCCCTAAATCCAATCGCCTCGCTCAAGTCGTATTGACCGCTCTGGCCTTCTGCATCGTTCTACTCACAATCCTAAATATTCAATCAGCCCCGTAAAATGCGAAAAATAATGGTGGTTGCCTCCGGTTTGCTTTTACTTTCCCTGTCTCTGGCATGGTGGGTCGCCTCGCGTCAACAAAAACCTGTTGAGATTATTCCCGTGTTAACCGGCCAGCCCGAATACTGCCTCACCTGTCATGCGGAACTGCCGGAGATCAGTTCATCACATCCCGTTAAAACCTTTGGCTGCGTTAGCTGCCATGGCGGAGAACGTCTTGCCCTGAATGCTGACCTCGCACACAGCACGATGCGCGGCGGGGCAAATCCTTCCGATCTGGCTGTGGCCGAGATTTCATGCGGCGGGAGCAGTTGTCACTCCGGAAGCGAAGCGGAAAACCGAGATCACATTCAGCGTGTGATGACGAGCGTCCAATCCACCTATGCCGGCGCAATTGCAAATATCCGTTTTACTTTCGGCGCGCAACCGGATCTTATCGCCCAGTTTGGCATCAAAGCCATCATGGATGAACACACCCAATCCGGGATCCAATCCTTGCAGGAATTCAATGCGTCAGCAGAAACGAACCCGATGATACAAAAATTCGGGGAAAATTGCCTGAACTGTCACCTGCATGCCGCGCCTCAGAAAGGCAACGCGTTTGTCCGGCAGACCGGCTGTGCGGCATGCCATTCAACCGGAAAACACACACTCAGCACGGCCATTCCCTACACACAATGCAATGCGTGCCACAATCGCGGCAATTACGACCTGCGAACCATGACTTTTGTCGAAAGGACGGACCAGCCAGTTGACCGGGTCCATGATTATTACCAGCCAATTGCCCAGTTCACAAAATGCGAATACACATTGGATTGCGTGGACTGCCACACGCGCAGTGAAGCCATGGGAGACGGCGATATCCACTCCAATCAAAAGGAGATCCAATACGTGCAATGCAAGACCTGTCACGGGACCCTGAACGAATTGCCTCTGACGAAAACTCTGGCGGACCCGAATGATATCGCCTTCCGGATGTCCATACTCAATCCAGTCGTAGGCCTGAAGATCGGAGACACCATCCTAATGACCGAAAAAGGGGAACCTCTCTGGAACACACGGGTTCTTTCAGACGGGACCTATGAGATGATCGGCAAGGCTACCAAACAAAGGTTTAATTTTCGTCCCGTCATGGGATCTACCTGCCAGCAGAATCCGAAGGAACAAAGTTCGCAGTATTGCCATAAATGCCATTCAGTGGAAAGATAATCGGACACCTACCCGTATATCCTTGAACAAAAAAAACCGGCAAAATGCCGGGTTTTTTGTTCTTTTCATCAGACCTTGAATATCAGATCCAGATATTTCTTGAGCAAATCGCTGACCATGCCACGCAAAGGCAGGGTCGCCGCCATGCCATACACAGGCGCCATGCTGCCTTTTTCCTGCGGGTGCTGTTTGACGTGCTGAACGGCTTCGCGCAAATCGTTCAGGAACCGTTCGGCAACACCCGGCTGGGCATGCCGCAATGTGACGCATAAATGCACGCAGGTCGGCTTATGCAGTCCATTCAGACTCCAATTTTTATGCGACATGTAATCCAGAACTTTGTAGACATTGATCGTGTCCGATGCAAATGCAACCACAAAAAGAGGGTCGCCCAAAACGTGTAATTCCGGGATTTCACGGATGCCCTTCTTGATCGCAGCCGCAGTCTCAAGGATCTTTCCAGTTGCGGATAAATATCCCTGCGCCCCGATCGCAGTCAAGGCGGCCCAGCACGCCGCGCTCAATGCACCCGGGCGGCTGCCGGCAAATGTTGGCGAAAAATACAAGCCACCGGGCCACTCTGTCGAGGTGTAATACTGAAAGTGCCTTAAATCCTGGGAACGATACAAAACCACGGATGTGCCTTTGGCTGCATACCCATATTTGTGGGTATCTGCCGACATGGAGGTGACCCCCGGCAGGCGGAAATCAAAAGGAGGCACGGGATATCCCAATTTTTCCGCCCACGGGAGAACGAATCCGCCCAGGCATGCATCCGTATGAAAACCGATATGTTTTTCCCTGGCAAGCTCTGATAATTCCGAAATCGGGTCGATCGCACCATGCGGGAAGGAAGGCGCCGAACCGACAAGGGCGATCGTATTCGCCGTGATCGCTTTCCTGGCCGCGTTTACATCCGCCCGAAAATTTTCATCCACCGGAATATGAACGGTCTTGATATTGAAGTATTGACTGGCTTTATCGAATGCGGCATGTGCGGTGATCGGGACGATCATCTCAGGCTTGGTGATTCCCTTCATCTCCCGCGCCTGATCGCGGTAGGTTTTCATCGCGAGCATGATGCTTTCCGTGCCCCCGGAGGATACCGTGCCGCAAACATCCAGACCTGCCCCACCGAGCATGTTTCCGGTCATCGCCACGATTTCCGCCTCGAATTTGGTGGCGCTTGGCCAGACATCCGCATGAAGGGAGTTGCTCTGCGAATTGATGGCATACACCTGGTTTAGGAAATCAATATGCTCCTGGTCTCCATGATAGACGGCTCCCGAAACAAAGCCGTCCTTCCAGTGCGATTCCTCCTGGGCACGCATGGCCTCCATATCACGCAGAATTTCCGCATGACTGCGTCCGGTTTCAGGGATCTGCGTGAAGGCGGCGAATTTGTTTTTATACGGTTTGGCGGAACTCTCCAGCCCGGCCATGATCCCGGCATATTCCTCGTCGATCTTTTTACCAACACCGGGAATGTTCTTCATTTGCCTTTCGGCAAACGCCAAAAAACGGGGATTAAGTTTCCCCAACAGACTAAAGAAACTATCCTTCCAACTCATCAATGATCTCCAGTATTTTTTCTTCGGGATCGAAGGGCTTGTTCAGGCGTGCATATATCCTGCGGTTGCTTTCGTAGATCGCAAGAAACTCACGAAACAACTCGTCGTAAATTTTGCGATGATCCGGATTGGGCATGTACGTGTTTGCGATCTTCACATGCGTGCCGATCTCATCATATTTCAAATATCCAAGACCGGCAGATGCAAGCAGGGCCGCGCCGCGCACATTGGCTTCCATTGGATCCTTCACCTGCTGAATGGTGCGATTCATCACGTCTGCATGGATCTGGCACCAGATATTTGACCTGGCCCCGCCTCCAACCATATTAATGGATTCAACGGGCCGCCCATTGAACTGCTCCACATATTTCAACAGCCAGCGCGAATTATAGGCCACACCTTCAAATACGGCGCGCACCATGTCCGCGCGGGTCGTATTCAAGGATTGATTATAAAACCCCCCGCGCACAAGATGATCATCCACAGGAGTGCGCTCTCCATAAAGCCAGGGAGTGAAGATCAACTTGCCGCTGCCCGCAGGCGTGCGTTCAGCCATCCGGTCAAGCAATTCATAGGCGTTTGACGGCCTCTCCCCGGTGGATAATTCATCCTGCGGGAAGAGGATGTTGTTGCGTAAATACTGCAAACACCCCCCCGCGGACTCCTGCTCGTTTGTGAGCAAGTATCGCCCGGGAATCCCGGACGGGAGCGCGGCCAGGTTATGAAACAGATCGGTCTTCTTGAATGGGACATGACAGGTCAGCCAGCCGGAAGTGCCAATATACAGATGCGGTTCAAAGTCCCGTACCGCGCCGGACCCGATGGCTGCCGAGTGCACATCCGGCGAGCCCATCAGCACCTGAACATCTTCGCGTAAACCCCAGGCGCGGGCGATCTCGGAGCGGAGAAATCCAAGGATCGCATTGGCAGGTTTCAGGTCGGGGAGTTTCGCGCGATCGATGGTCGAAAGTTTGATCAAGCCGTCGTGATATGTCACCTGCTCGATGTGACGGTTGTCCGTCAACCAATTCAATGTGATCGAATTAAACGATGCTGCGAAACTGCCGGTCAGGCGCAACCCAATGTAATCCACCGGCTCCAAGAATTTATATGTGCGTTGATAGATCTCGGGATGAATATTCTTGAGATACAAAATGTGGGCAATCGGGTCCTTGCCTGAAATCCCGGGAGCGCCGCCCGTCAGGCGGATCCACTTCAGTATCTTTGCAAGCCCATATCCTTCCACTTTTAGCGGTCCGTCAACCATTTTTTTGACGTAGGGAGCTCCGCGGGAATCCATCCAGATGACCGCATTTCCAAGCGCATTGCCATCCTGATCCACGGCAACAGTGCCAGACCATTGAGCAGTGGAGGCAATGGCAACGATTTCTTTATTGGGAACCAATCCCCTGGAAAGCAGCCGCTTTCCCGCTTTTTCGATAGCCTTCCACCAGACTTCCGGTTCCTGCTCGGCTCCGCCGCCTGGCTGAAGCAGGACCGGTGTTTCTTCAAATTCACTGCCAATCAATTCGCCTTGTGTTGAGAAAATCGCGACCTTGGGTCCCGAGGTCCCGAGGTCGATTGCAAGAATGAATTTGTCCATGGATGACATTATTCCCTCGATTTAAAGAGTGTTTTAGATAGCCGGGCCAAAACAAAATGATGATACACCAACTTGAGATAATAGCCAACTGCGACGCAGGCTAATTCATATTAAGATTGAGGAAACAATGGAAAAGACTCCCGAACCGGTTCGGGAGTCTCACTTTCTGTGTAAAACAATGCGGCAATCCAGGCCTCAATGGCCGGATGAGGAAAGAATCGGCGGAGCATCCGGCTGTAATACCCACTGACGCAATCCTTTTCGGAAAAGGAACATCAGGACAGCCCCGGCAATCAGGCAGAAGGCGTTGACAAAAATCGCAGTTTGCACCCCCAGCACTTCCGCTGAATAACCAATGACAATGGACGAGAGAGGCTGCAGCCCAAAGGTCAGCATGGTAAATAAACTGATAATGCGGGCCCGCATATCCCTGGGCGCCATCAATTGCATCACACCCAGTCCGGTTGTCATTACCAGAGGCGCGCCCAGGCTCATAAAAAAGATGGCGGTCATCGAGAGCGACATCCAAGTCGAGCTGGAAAGCATCAGGAAGAACGCGCCCATCCACGCCGCCGCACCCGTGACGATCAACCCGATCCGTTTGGCGGCTTGCGAAAGAGGAAGCAGGAAGATGGTGGACGCCAAAGCACCCGCCCCGGAAGCTGCAGACAAAAGCCCAAAAGTTTGAGAGTCACCATGCAGAACATGGTCTGCCACGGCGGGGAGAATGTTGAAGACGGAGAACCCGAAAAAGGTCACGAGCGAAGCGAAGACCATTAAGTCGATCATGCGCGGCTGGGTTCGAAGGAAATCAAGCGTCTCCCGAAACTGGCCGCGGGAACTTGCGCCATTGTGCTGCGCCTGCTGGGAACGAATCAACAAGAGGCTGAGGATCACAAAGAAGAAACTTAACCCATTGATCCAAAAGGAAACCGAGTTGCCCACCGCTTTCAAGAGAAAGCCGCCCAGAGCCGGCCCAAGCATTCGGGCGACCTGAAGAATCATGATGTTCAGAGTGACTGCCTGGCGGACCTGCCCCATGCCGGACATATCCCCGATAAATGCCTGCTGCGCCGGAAAGTCGAGTGTGGCCACAATGCCGAGAATCAGCGAGCACAGGTAGATATGCCAGATCTGGATCAGGCCTGTCTGGATCAAAATCGCAAGGGCAAATGCCAGAAACATGGCAATTGCCTGAGTAACGATCAGGATCAAGCGGCGATTGAAGCGGTCGGCGATTCCTCCAGCCCAGGGTCCAAGCAGGAGAAGCGGCAGGCTGTTCAGCATCACCACGATCCCCAGGGCTGATTCCGAATGGGTCAACTCCCAAATTACCCAGCTTTGCGCAGCGGACTGCATCCAGGTTCCCAACAGGGAAATGGTCTGGCCGCCGAGATAGATGCGCAGGTTGCGATTCTTAAGGGGGCTGAAACTGCGAGTATAGGTCTGTAACAAGGATGGGCGTTCGATCAGATCGGTCAATTTCGATTTCCTGTCATCAAATGATATTTAGTGGTTGAGACAAGAGCGCCGGTTATTTTCTTACCAGCCCATCATCCCTGTTCACGCAAGGCTGCTACGCATCACCATCATCCGGTTGAGCACCATAGACACGAACAACAGCTGCCTCCACCTGCTCCGCAGTGTGTTTTTCACAGGCAACCAAAGGCCTGCGGGAATCCGGGACATGCCGGGCTCCGGCGCTCATCACCTTGCAATCGATATACTTTCCGTTCGCATCATTGACCACATATACCTGATACAATTTTCCACAAACAATGCAGCCATGCGCCTCCCCCTTTGTAAATTTTTCCGTCATTGCGTGCCTCCTTCTTTCAGAGATGGTAACCCAGTCAGGCCAGGATATCCGGCCCGGCATCCTATTGTATAATCAAAATCCATTTAGAGAGAGCATTAATCATGATTTTCGAGGAATGCATTCATGTCCAGGTTTGAGATCATAGCATTTGACGCGGACGATACCCTCTGGCACAACGAGCGCTTTTACGTGGAAGCTCAAAACCGGTTTGCCAGCCTGTTGTCTCAATATCATAATCCGGAATGGGTAAATGAACGCCTATACCAAACCGAAACCCGGAACATCCGGCATTTCGGGTATGGGATTAAAGCCTTCGCGCTTTCGATGATCGAAACGGCTGTAGAGCTGACCGAAGGACGCATTAACGGCAAGGATATACAGACATTGATCGATCTGGCCCGCGAAATGCTGGGCGCTGATGTGCAGCTGCTTGATCACGTAGCTGCCACCCTGCCGCAACTTGCCCGGGACCACCGCTTGATGGTCATTACAAAGGGAGATCTGTTGGATCAGGAAACAAAAATCGAACGTTCCGGATTGGGCAAATATTTCCATTCCATCGAAGTGGTGAGTCACAAGACAGCCGATAGCTACGCGCATATCCTAAAAAAACACTCGATCTCCGCAAATAACTTGTTGATGGTCGGCAATTCGATCCGGTCTGATATCCTGCCCATCCTGGAGTTGGGCGGAAGCGCAGTTTACATCCCGTACGAAACCACCTGGCTGCATGAGGCCGCAGAGGTGCCTTCAAATGAACAGAGCGGGTTTTACCAGCTTGAAAACATGGGACAACTGACGGAATTATTGAAACAGATCGAACTGTAAAATAAGGAAAAAATGGATAAACTCAAGCCCTACGAAGCGATCTCCGCGCGCTATCAGATCTCGCCTGAGAGTGCGAAATATTTCCTCGGCCGCGTTCAAAAAAGTTTCAAGACCGAAAAACCCTCGCACAAATTGATCCTGGAATTTGTCGAAACGCAGGAATTGGAATATCTTCTAACACCCTATGAATTGGCGGCCATGATGCACGAAAGCGGAGCCTGGCCCCATGCCCTGATCTCCGAGCCACCCGCCATCGTGGATGACCCAGACCTGTATTAACCTGATATTTCTTTCAGAAAATAAGGAAACCGAAACAACACATGAAATTAATCTTCTATACCCTGGCCTGCGACGATGGCGCCGCCCCAAATCCATTTTGGGGCGTGTGCTCCCTGGCCATACGCAAGCCTTCGATCCGCCTGGCCGCTGAAGTGGACGATTGGGTCGTTGGCCTCGGGTCGGCCCAATCTCCCATCGGTGATATCTCAGACTCCATTGTGTACGCCATGAAAGTCACAGGCAAAATGACCCTGGAGGAATACGACCAATTCTGCAAGACCTTCGTTCCCAAAAAGAAACCGGATTGGCGCAGCCGGGATTATCGTATGCGCATGGGAGATTGCATTTATAACTACCTCTCATCTGAAAATATAAAAATACGGACAGGGATACACCGTGAGAACAATATGGAAAAAGACCTGGGCGGCCGCTTTGCACTGGTTTCAAAACAGTTTTATTATTTCGGTGACCAGCCGGTTAAACTGCCTGAAGACCTGAAGGATTTAAAGGATACCGGCAAGGGCCATCAAACCAGCGAAAATCAGATCCTGCTTGAAACCTTTATTCACTGGGTTGAAAACATGGATATTGTCCCAAACAAGGCCTTTGGCGACCCGCAGCTTAAGAAACAATATTCCCGTGAGAAGGAGCTGCAGGCCATTTGCTCTTTGCGGGATCTTGAAGAGGACGAATAGCCCCAACCCGAATCCGGAAAACAAAAGAAGGATGAAGCAGGGTGCTTCATCCTTCTTTTGTTTAATTGATCAACGCTTATTTTTCGGCGATCACAATCGTGGCGATCGCATCACCGGTAAAATCGGGGCCCTGATCCGGATCACGGCGCGTCAGCCCATTGACCACATCCATCCCCTCGACCACCTGCCCAAAGATGGTGTAACCGCCATTCAGGAATTCCTGGGGACCATAAGTGATGAAGAACTGGCTGCCGTTCGTATCCCGGCCGGCATTGGCCATTGCCACCACGCCATCCTTGTCAAAGGTTAGGTCGCTGTCCTCGTTTGCGAACTCATATCCGGGGCCGCCCATTCCCGTCCCGGTCGGGTCGCCGCCCTGCGCCATAAATCCATCCAGCACACGATGGAAAGTGACACCGTTAAAGTAGTTCTTGCAAGCCAGGAAAACAAAGCTGTTGACGGTGACCGGCGCCTTGTCAGGATACAACTGCATGACGAACTCGCCGCCATTTTGCATCGTGACCGTCGCGAAATATTGTCTGGCTGTGTCCACCTTTAAAGGCGGGGCTTCTGTATACTGCCCTGAAGCAGGGATGGAATCGAACATTGCACACGCCGGTGAGGCCGCTGCGCTTCCGGAGCTGGCGGCCGGCGTTTTGGTTTCCGGTTTGGGAATATACGGCCAGGCAATGAATCCAACCACGATCAGGATCACAGCAATGCCAATATATTGGATCGTCTTGTCCGTCTTGTTTGTTTCAGGTTTTTTGACGCTCTTTTTCTTTGCCATTCGAGATTTCTCCTTTGGTGATTTAAGTCATATTATATCAACCTTGCCTTCGGGCAGGTTTTCTTGTATGCTTGCCCGCGCATGCATGATTATTTCAAAAAACAGATCGCGGTCCCGCAGGACCATGGTTCATGGGTTTTTATTCTAAGTCCACTTCTGGTTGGAATTTTTGCAGGTGAGCAAATCCATCAAGGCACAATCGCATTGATCATTGCGGTCATGTCCGCATTTATGCTCCGCCAGCCGATGACAGTTCTCGTCAAAGTGTATTCAGGCAGACGACCGAAAACGGATCTGAATCCCGCCCGTTTCTGGGTGCTGATCTACGGCATGGTCGCAGCCCTGGCCCTGTCAGAATTGATCCTCAACGGGTATGGATATGTTCTCTATCTCGCAATTCCGGGCATTCCGGTCTTTTGCCGGCATCTCTGGCTGGTCAGCAAGCGTGAAGAAAGAAAACAGGCGGGCATCGAGATTCTCGCCACGGGCGTGCTGTCTCTGGCTGCGCCGGCTGCATACTGGGTTGGCAACCACGCGTACTCCCCGCCTGGATGGTGGTTATGGGCCCTTTCCTGGCTGCAAATTTCGGCCAGTATCATCCATGCCTATTTGCGACTTGAACAACGTGAGTGGAAATCGGTTCCGGATCGTCCTGTCCGATTCAAAGCCGGTGGAAGAGCGCTTTTGTACACCTCTTTCAATCTGGCCGCCACTCTTACACTTGGACCTGGCACGGGCTTGCTGCCGCGGCTGATCTTCATGCCCTTCCTGCTGCAATGGCTGGAAACGCTGTGGGGCATTGACCATCCGGCTGTCGGCGCAAAACCAACCCGGATCGGCATCCGCCAGCTGATCATCAGTTCGCTATGGACAATATTATTCCTCATTTTCTGGAAGCTTTAAGGAGCGACATGAAAGACACTGTAATTCTCGTTGCCAGTGCAGGCATGGGCAAAGCAGATCTCGATCTGCAACTTAAGCTGGCTGCCAAATATTTCGAATTGCTTCTGCAGAATAACTCGCTGCCCTCTGCGATCTGTTTTTATACCGAAGGGGTAAAGTTGACTATTGCAGGCTCAACGGTTCTTGAGCCACTGAAGGCCCTGGAGGCAAAAGGGGTGCGGCTGATCATCTGCTCGACCTGCCTGGAATACTATGGTCTGAACCATCAAACGCAAATCGGGATCGTGGGTGGAATGACGGACATTATCGAGGCGCAAACAAAAGCCGCCAAAGTGATTACAATATAAGGAAAAACGCAGGAGCGTGAAATGGATTTCGATCTAAGTGATGAACAAAAAGCCTGGAAAAAGTCTGTCCACGATTTCGTGGGCAAGGTGGTCAAACCCAAAGCGCGGGAAGTGGATGAAAACGAGGCGTTTAACTGGGACGCGGTCCGCAAGGGAGGGCCGATCGGTCTGCTGGGCATGAGCATCCCGGAAGCCTACGGCGGATCAAATGTGGACATGATCTCCTCGACCATCGCGATGGAAGAGCTAGGCTGGGGCTGCGGTTCCACCGCACTGGCCTTCACTGCCCACAATGGGTTGGGCACCGCGCCGATCACCCTGTACGGGTCAGAGGAACTTAAAAAGAAGTGGTTGACCCTTGTGGCGGAAGGTAAAAACAAACTCGGGGCGCTGGCTCTGACCGAACCCGGCGCGGGATCGGACATCCAAGGCGGGGTGATCACCAAAGCCGAAAAACAAGGCAATGAATGGGTCATCAACGGCGCAAAGATGTGGTGCACCAACGCCGGCATCGCAGAGTACATCATCACCCTGGTCCGCACCGACCCAAAGGGTGCCTCAAAATCGCTGAGCATGATCCTGGTCCCGACCGATTCGAAGGGACTCACGATCGGCCCGGCCGAGAAGAAAATGGGATTGAGGGGCTCCCCGGCTCATGGCGTGACCTATGACAATGTCCGTGTGCCGCTTGGCAATCTGGTCGGCGTGGAAGGGCGCGGACTCCAGCAAACGCTGGCAACATTGGACGCCGGACGCATCAGCATCGGCGGCATTTCCGTCGGACTGGCGCAGGCTGCCTTTGAAGCCGCCGTGGATTATGCGCGCGAACGCAAAGCTTTCGGCCAGTCCATTTCCGAATTCCAGGCCATCCAATTCAAACTTGCAAACATGGCCACCGAGATCGAGCTGGCGCGGACCATGCTCCACAAAGCCGCCTGGGTCAAGGATCAGGGCCGTCCATTCAACAAGGAAGCCGCCATGGCCAAGCTATACGCCACGGAAATGGCGGAACGTGTGTGTTATGAAGCCATTCAGATCCATGGAGGGAACGGATACAGCCGCGAGTATCAAGTCGAGCGAATGTATCGGGATGCCCGCCTGATGACCATCGGGGAAGGGACGAGTGAGATCCAAAGATTGGTTATTGCACGCCATGTTTTGGCAAGCGAGTAATTGGCACCCGCTGATTCCCAATTAGAGATAAAAAAAGCAGGTCATGCTATGCTAGTGCATGACCTGCTTTTTTTATGATCACCCAGGCTGTCCCTTCCCCGACCCGGATGGATGTTTCCTCCCCGGGAAACATCTCCGCGATCTTATCCGGCGGGAAAAAATGGCTGCGCATCACCAGCAACTTTTCCGCGATGGCGATCAGCTTCACCCCAAAGGTACGGATATCCGGTTCTTCGATCACCAGCACTCCGCCCGGCTTCAGCACCCGGAACATTTCCCGGGCGCTTTTCTTTTGGTCCAATACATGATGCAGCGCGTCCACCATGATGACGCGTTCGAAGGAATTGTCGGCAAAGGGAAGTGATTCAGAACCGCCGCACACAGGCCTGAGCGCGCGCGATGCGTGCTGCGTCTCTTTTAGCATTCCAAAAGACACATCGGCAATGACCACCCCGTTGACCAGGCCCATGACCGTTGAAGAGACTCTTCCCGTCCCGCCACCCACATCCAGCAGGAGCCCGTCCACGGGCAGCGAGGCATATTCCTTCAAATAAATTAATTTTGAATAGGTTGCGCGGGCGTAAAGCGGGGCGATTGCAGAAAAATGATCGAAGGGAGGCATCAGGTTGTAATCAGGTCCTTGATCTCATCAAAGGTGGCAGGACCGATGCCGGAAACATTCAAAATATCATCGATGCTTGTAAACGGACCATTTTCTTCGCGGTAATCCAGGATTTTCTGTGCAGTGGTGGGACCGATCCCGGGCAGCGCATCCAACTCCTCCAGGGAGGCAGTGTTGATATTCACCAGGTCTTCGTTGGCGGTGCCGGCAGGCGTTTCGGTTGCATCAGAAGGCAGGTCAAAAGTGGAGGTGTCATTTGCCGGAGCGCTTCCATCCCTGTAAGGAATATCCAATTGCTGCCCATCTTCAAGCAGAGCCGCCAGGTTTAAGGCGTCCGGGTTTGCATCCGCCAGAAGCCCGCCAGCGGCATCGACCGCATTTTGCACGCGGGCCCCTGACGGAAATTCATACAATCCCGGACGCGGCACAGCGCCGATGACATGTACTGCTATCGGGGCCGCAGTCGGTGCTGGCTGCAGGATGATCGGTTCCCCAGCTGGAGCTCGGGAAACAAAAACCAGCACCCCCGCCAGCACAAACCCCGCCATGACCCCAAGCAAAACATATAAAGCATTTTTCATAATATTGATTTTACTCCAACATCATGACCCTTAATTCGTTCCCTGAACGGCGGATGACGTCGGCCATTTGGAAGAACCTGGCCAATTTTTGAAAATAGCGCGGCATGGATTCATAAGAAAGCGTATGAAAACCAAATTTTTGATACAGACCCTCGTTCACGGACAGACAGGTCAAATAGAGCGGGCGCGGCGAACCCTTCAGCAATCTTTCGATCACCGCACGGGCAATACCCCGGCCTTGATGATCAGGATGAACGGCAATGGAGGCCAATTCCCGGATGTCCCCCCCGTGAGGTTTGATCTGTCCGCAACCAATGACTCTCCCCTTTTCATCAACCGCAACAAGAAAACGCTTCCAGTCCAGACCGGTGGGATTGATGCCCGTCAAATGAATTAATGCTTTAATTTGGGCCGACTCCGTCTCCAATGCCGCGCGAAGAACATATTCCGTCATAGTGCGCCTGCCGCCACAATGATCACAAATGTGGCAATGAACCAGTGGATCAGGAAGGGCCACAGGAAGGAACGGGTTCGGTACGCTACCCAGCCAAATAAAAAACCGCCAAAAACGGTGGAAAGAGTCTCGATGGCAGGTTTGCTGATGTGGGCAATCGCAAAAGGCACAGCTTGCAGCCACAAGGCTTCATGTCCAAATTTGCGGGCGTACGCAAACAAGATCAGACCCCGGAACAGAAATTCCCATCCGATCAAATCGAGGAAGGTTGTCCACGGCAGGCCGGGCAGGAATCTCTCGTAATAATTCCGCATGGATTCGTTCCCGCTTCCAAGATAATAGATGACGGGCGCCATAACCAGAATGCCGATGGCGGTATATGTGAGCCCCAATTTCCAATCGCCAAATGAAAAACCGAAATTCCCGGGATGCTCACGGAAGACCAGCAGGATCAAAAGAAGAGGGACCAGGAGATAGAGAATCACGCGGTCCCAATACTTCAGGGAGGTGATCTGGTAGTAATGGTCAATGATCAAGAGCAGGGTGCTGATAATCGTGACTGTCACAACCTTCCAGTCATATTGAAGTTTTTCACCAAGTAAATATTTCATCATGTCTCTCAATAAGGGAAGAAGGAACGGTTTCCGAAGGGACCAAGCAGAATTTTTATTTTATCTGCATCCCGCGCGAGTTCAGTGCCCCAATTCAGGAGTAACAGGCAAACACACAGAAGAGACAGGGCAACCAGCCATTTTCTCGAATTGGACGCGTACCAACGCGTCCGTAATTCCTGAAATCCCCCGATCCATGACCGGGCAGCCAGAATAGCCAGAAAAGGCACCAGGGCCAGATGAAAACGGTCTTCGGATAAAATAAATACGTGCGGCAACAGATAAAAAACGAACAGCAGCAAAAATAAAATCGTTTGAGCATCCCACTTCAAAAGAGGCAGGCCGAGCACAGCTGAAACCGAAATGACCACAAACGGCAGCAACAGGATCGCCGCAAGGGTCAACAGGGCGGGCTTCGGCAGATATCCGATCAAATTGTTCGAATAAAAATACATCAAGACCCGTTTTTCCAATCCAAAGAAAAATCGCAGACGCTCAATGGCCAGGGGAATAAATCTGCCCGGCTGCTGTTTGATGAATCCGATCGCCTTTTGGGTTCCGATCTCATCCCGCCTGGCATCATCCATGATCGTGAGCAGGTCAAGGGACGGACCAAAAACAAACGAGCCATTTCCATTGGGATGATAACCAAGGTACAAGTTATATCCGAGCGAGGTTTCAACACCGGTTAACCTGTCATGCAGCAGGGAATTCCGGATCACCCACGGTGTGATGACCAGAATCAGGGCAATCCCGGCCCAAACCGCCTTCTTGCCGTGCAGGTAAAACAGAAAAAGGATGGCTGCGCCTGCAAAGGGCAGGATCACGGAACGTGTAAGCGTCGTCAGTCCCAGAAGGGCTCCGGAAACCGGCAACAGCATGAATGCAGGTTTCCGGATATTGATCAACAGGAGGAGAATTGAGGCAAGCAGGAGGACGAAAAAAAGATTCTCCGTGCCCAATCCCAACGGATAGACAAGCAATGTGGGATAGCAAGCGACCAGCCAGGCAGCGATGACTGCCGTCTTTTCGCCATATCCCTGTTCAGACAGCCCTGAGGATGAAAAGAAATGCAGGGCTGTAAAATAAGTCAGCGGAGCCAGTGGGGCACCAAGAAATACAGCTTGAACCAGGCGGGCCGCAAGAAAACGCGTGAAACCCATCCCGCTCAACAGATATACAAAAGCAAGAAAAACCGGATACAAGGGGGCCCGAAAGGACGTGTAAAGCCCATATTTAGGATCATAGCCTTGAGCAGAGGAAAGATCAAAATTCACATAGGACTTCAGTCGATCCAGGTCTACCCGGGCATACCAGCGGTATCCATGCCCGGAGGCCAGGCTTCTTGCCAGCATATCGTACTGGAACATATCGTCCAGGCCAATTCCCAGCCCGCGGGTCAGGAGGATAGGAACCATTCTCAAAAATACTGCAATGAAATAGATCCTGGCAGGGAAAGACATTTTCATAAAACCTACCTGCTGCGCACTGAACGTATCCGCCGGGCGAGGTAAGGCGAAAAATACCCGTCGTAGCGGGCCCACAATTCGGGAAGTCTCCAATCATTACCCAAGATCTTTTTTCGGCAGCCCGAAGTCCCGCAGTAACAATCGAATTCATCGTAAGGCCCGCCATCCGACATGGCATAATCGAAACTTAATTCCTCACCTGCCTCGATCCTCCTCAAAGCCACCAAACCGATCTGGCCGAAGAATCCCAGGTTGGGCTCGCAGGAATGATTGAAGCAATCATTCGGTTCAGGCTCTTCAGCTGTCAATAAAAACAAATCCTCGTCAACCTGAAGTACCCGCTGGGTAAAACGCGGCATGGACGGGTCAAGTTCGTCCCTGCGGACGATCCGGCCGCCCCACAACGAAACCAATTCCCCTTTTTCGATCGGTGATTTTGCAAACACGCCGCAACCGCCTTCGACATGGTCACGGGATTCACATTTGGAATTGAGATAGGAATAGATCATTACACCTCGATTTGATTGAGCGCGCCGAAAGTGTGAAACAGATTCAAGAATGGCAACCCAGATCGACGGTCCGGCAAGACCGCCGGTCTTTTTCACAACGTCAGCCTGGATTTGGGATTTGCATGGCTGAATCTTCCACAGCATGGGCCGAATTATACGGGAGAATTAAAAACAGGCGGCGGGAAAACCCGCCGCCTGTTTTTATGGAATTTGCCTTACTTGCTGCCACCCTCGGAATCAGAATGACCGGCCGTAATGCGCTGGGCAAACAGAATAGGCAGGGCCGTGATCAACACAACCAACATGGCTGTTACATTCGTGATTGGGCGGTTGCGAGGCTTCAACATCTGACTGAAGATCCAGATCGGCAGGGTTTGCTGGTTTCCAGCGGTGAAGGTGGTGACGATGACCTCATCAAAGGAAAGGGAGAATGCCAGAATGGCTCCGGCCAGCAACGCTGTGCCAATATTGGGCAGTACGATATTCCAAAAGGTTTGAAATGAATTCGCACCCAGGTCCATGGAAGCCTCGATCATGGAATTGCTTGAGCGCCGGAAGCGGGCAAGGACATTGTTGTAGACCACCACCACACAAAAAGTGGCGTGACCGATCACAATGGTCCAGAATGTGAAGGGGATGTGCATGAGGCTGATGGCCGAGCGCATGGCGATACCGGTCACAATGCCCGGCAATGCAAGGGGCAGGATCAGCATAAAGGAGATCGCTTCTTTGCCAAAGAAATCATGACGATAAACTGCAGCCGCCGCGAGCGTTCCCAGGACCAAAGCGGCGGCCGTGGCAAGTGCCGCAACCCGTATGGTAAGGAACAAGGCATCCTGCATGGCAGTGTTGGCGATCGCCTGTGGGATCCACTTGAGGGTTAATCCCGGCGGGGGAAATGTATAGGCCGATTCGTCCGTCGTAAAAGCATATAAAAAGATCAGCCACATGGGAATGTGAAGGAATAGAATCGCGCCAAAAGCTCCCAATTTCAAACCCCATGAGGCACGTTCTCCGGATGGTTGGGCGGGAATTTTAGAGGGCATCGAAAGCTCCCAATCTTCGAGCAATCAACAAATAAACAACCATAATGACAATCGGCCCCATTGTAAATGCGGCGGCGAGAGGGATGTTTCCCGCGGTGCCTTGATACACAAGTACGGCCTTTCCAATGTAATAACTTGAATTTCCGAAGAGCTGCGGAACAATGAAATCACCCAAGGTCAGGGAAAAGGTGAAAATGGAGCCAGCAATCACACCCGGGAACGCCAAAGGCAGCAAGACTGTCCGAAAGGTCTGGGAGGGGCTTGCGCCAAGGTCACTGGATGCCTCGAGCAGAGATTTTGGCACCCGCTCAAGGGCGGTCTGAATCGGAATGATCATATAGGGAAGCCAGATGTAAACAAAAACAAGAAAAATGCCGGTCGCAGATACGGAAAGGGACGGTCCCCCAATTCCGGGCAGTTTCAGGTACAGGTCAAGCAGCCAGTCAATGTGAATCAGCCTGGAAAACCAGGAAATAATGCCTTCCTGGGCGAGAATCAATTTCCATGAATACACCCGCACCACGTAACTCGACCAAAGCGGCAGGGTCACCGCAAGATACAACAAGGTTCTCATGCGCGGAGAGGCAAACCTGGCCATAAAATAAGCCAAGGGAAAAGCAATGACCACGCAGGCAACTGTCACACAGGCAGCCATCAAAGTTGTCCGCCTGAATATCTGCAGATTTGTTGGATCCAGAAGTTTTGCGTATGTTGCCAGGGTAAATTCGTGAATGACCTTGCCTGTAAATCCATCCAGATAGAAAAAACTGTTGATCAGCATGGTGATCAACGAACCGATATACACGACCAAAAACCACAAAAGGGGTGGCAGTAATAAAAGGGCAAGAACAACCCTTGGGCGCAAATAAAAATATGTGGAGAGACGATTTAACATCCTAGCCTCCCAGGTAACTTGCGTGCTCTTTTTTCCAGGAGAGGCGGACATTCTGCCCCTTTGCCTTCATGACATCCATGGAAGTCGTTTTCAGGTTTTGCTCGACAACCACAAGGTCGCCGCCGCCGTTCAAATCCACCAAATAACGTGTATACAATCCAAGGTAGATCACATCCCGGACTTTACCCTCGGCGCTGAAGGTTTCGGGGTCAGGCCTGCCATCCATTGCGTCAAGATGAATCTTCTCGGGTCGAATCGAAAACTGCACATCCGATCCGGTGATCCGTCTGGCTGTATCCCCGGAAATCAAGTTGGAAACCCCGACGAAACCGGCTACGAATTGTGTAAGGGGATGTTCATAAATTTCGGCCGGCGAACCGATCTGTTCAATCCTGCCCTGATTAAAAACTGCGATCCGGTCGCTCATGGTCAGGGCTTCCTCCTGATCGTGTGTGACAAAAATAAAAGTAATTCCAACTCTTTTTTGAATGGCTTTGAGTTCGATCTGCATCTGCTGGCGCAATTTCAGATCGAGCGCGCCGAGCGGTTCGTCCAGCAGCAGAACCTTGGGATGATTGATCAGGGCACGGGCAAGTGCGACGCGCTGGCGCTGTCCACCGGAAAGCTGGGCCGGCTTGCGTCCGGAAAACCCCAGGAGCTGAACAAGATCAAGCATTTCGTCCACCCGCTTTTCCCGCTCACTCCTGGCGATCTTTTTAATCATTAAACCGTAACCGACATTTTCACCCACAGTCATATGCGGGAACAGGGCGTAATCCTGAAATACCGTATTTACATCCCTTTCATAAGGTGGAAGGTTGGATACGTCCTGCCCATACAGCAGGATCTGACCAGAAGTGGGCCGGTCAAAACCCGCGATCATCCGCAGACTGGTGGTCTTGCCGGAACCGGAAGGCCCAAGAAGGGAAAAAAACTCCCCATTGTGAATTTCAAGGGAGACATTGTCCACCGCCTTGACTTCCCCAATCAAATTATCCTGTTTGACGGGAAATGTCCGGCTGACATTTCTAAACTCGATAGCCTTATCGTCACTCATCCTGCACCTTCACGATTCGTACCCGCCGCGCCTTTTCAGGCGCGGCGGGAATTGAAATTTCACGAACTACTGTCCGACGATCTTTGTGAACTCTTCCGTCCAGCGATCATACGTCACACAATCGCTCTGTCCATTTCCGCAGGCGGCAATGGGAGTCTTCCAGAAATAAATCTTGTCAAAAGAGTCGTATCCATTGATCTTGCAACCGTCCGCGGTAAACAATTCGCTGGCGCCGTCGCAGGCGGAAGGTACGGATGGATTCGATCCGAACCAGGCAGCCACGTCACCCTGCACTTTCGGATTCAGGGAGTGTTCCAACCAGAGATATGCGCACTCCGGATGAGGAGCATTCGCAGCCATCATGGTCGTATCGGCCCAGCCTGTTGCGCCTTCCGAGGGGATTACGCTGGCAATGGGTGCGCCATCTGCCTGCAATAAGTTAACCTGAAGAGGCCATGAGGGAGCCGCAACAAAACCTTCCGTCTTAAAATCCTCAACCTGAACAAGATAATCACCCCAATATTTGGAGGCAATTTGACGCTGGGCAGAAAGGAGTTCCAAGGCGGCGGCAAACTGGGCTTCATTCAATTCATAAGGGTCGGTAATACCCAATTCAGGATTGTGTGCCATCAGATACAGAGCCGCGTCGGCAATGTAAATGGGGCCGGAGTATGCCTGAACACGATCCTTATTTGATTTGCCATCTGATAAAGTCTGTTCTTCAAAAACCACATTCCATGAGGTCGGGGCCTCAGGGAAGACATCGGTGTTATACATCAAAACGTTGGGACCCCATTGGTAGGAAACACCATAATGCTTGCCATCGACAGTGTGCCAAGGGGCGTTTTGGAGGCGCTCATCGATGGTGTTGTACGAAGGGATCTTGCTGGTGTCGATTTCCTGGACAGATTCACCGTAAATGAGGCGCAGGCTGGCGTCACCGGAGGCTGTTACCAGATCAAAGCCGCCGCTGTTGATCAACTGTACCATTTCATCAGAAGTAGCGGCATCCTTTACGGTCACCTTACAACCGGTCTCGGTCTCAAAGGCAGTGACCCAGTCATAGGCAGGGTCGTTCGCGCCGCGCTCAATATAGCCTGGCCAGGCAACGATCGCAACTTCACCTTCGCCGCCCCCTGCAGAGGGTGCCCCGGTGGCCGCAGGAGCTTCCGTGGCAGCCGGGGCATCTGTTGCGGCAGGAGCTTCTGTAGCCGCCGCTCCCCCGCAAGCTGACAGGACAAAGCTTGCCAAAACGAGCAGCACCAGCAAATTCAAAGCGATTTTTTTCATTACTCTCTCTCCTTGTTGGTTTTTAATTTTCTCAAACTTCTTGGACAAAATCAAATATATTCCCGCCAACCTCCTTCCAGGAAACATAATAAGCCATTTTCCCTTAAAACGGGCAGGCTATCTCGATTTTTAATTATATTGAACGACAACAGGAAGTCAATTGCCATTTTCCGATTAGGACAATTCACCGCTCCCGAAGGGACCTGGCGGTATAATACGGAAAAAATTCCTTTCTGGAGCTGATTTCATGACAGATCTTCCGATCCACCCTCTTTCGAGTGAACACAAAATGCTGCGCGATGCTGCAAGGGATTTCGCCCAAAAGGAGATCGCCCCAATTGCGGCCGAACTCGACGAAAGCGGAGAATTTCCCCACAAAACCATGAAAAAGATGGGCGAATTGGGTTTTATGGGAATAGAAATACCGGAAGAATACGGCGGCGCCGGCATGGATGCGCTCGCATACGTACTTGCACTTGAGGAGATCTGCAAAGTCGATGCATCGCATGGCGTGATCATGTCTGTGAATAATTCACTGTACTGCCATGGGATTCTGAAATTCGGGACGGAAGAACAGAGAAGGAAATTCGTCACGCCAATAGCAAGCGGCCAGGCCATCGGAGCCTACTCCCTCACGGAACCCCAAAGCGGCTCCGATGCCGGCGCGATTCGAAGCCTGGCAACGCGCGACGGGGATTTCTACGTCTTAAACGGACGCAAATCATGGGTCACGAGCGGCCCGGTGGCAAGTTATTTCGTCGTTTTCATGATGACAAATCCGGAAAAGAAACAAAAAGGTGTCAGTGCCTTTTTGGTGGAGGGCAATACTCCCGGATTAACACGAGGGAAAAAGGAACCAAAGCTGGGCATCCGTGCCTCTGCCACAAGCGAATTGATATTTGAAAATTGCCGGATTCCTGCAGAAAACAGATTGGGCGCCGAGGGGGAAGGCTTTAAAATCGCCATGACCGTCCTGGATGCAGGTCGAATCGGAATCGCGACACAGGCTCTCGGAATTGCCGAAGCCGCCTACGAAGCGGCACGCCAGTACGCCGCCCAGCGTGAATCATTTGGTCAGCCCATCGGGGCCTTCCAGGGAACAGGATTTAAGATCGCTGACATGAAAACCCGGATCGAGGCCTCCCGTCTGCTGATCTACAATGCGGCCATCGCAAAGGAGAAATCCAAACTCACTGGTGACCGGTATTCGCTTGAAGCCTCGATGGCAAAGTTGTTCGCCTCCGAGACAGCCATGTATGTGACCCACCAGGCTGTACAAATCCACGGCGGAATGGGCTATAGCAAGGAACTGCCTGTAGAGCGCTATTTTCGGGATGCAAAGATCACCGAAATCTACGAAGGGACCAGTGAGATCCAAAGACTTGTGATCAGCCGTTCGGAACTCGGTCTTCGCTAACCGATGACTGCCGCAGTCGTCCTCCTGATTATCCTGCTCCTCATCGCGCTTGCCCTGGATTTCACATTAATATCAGGCTGGAAAAAATACCGGGCACTGACCCGCGACCGGAAAACCTCAAATGGCGAGTCGGGAAAATTACACATCCTTAAACAAGCTTTCCTGAGTGATGAAGCCAACCCGCTGACCCGGTTGTTGATCAGTGCGTTCACAAACCGGAAATTCCAAACAGGGCTGCAAACCACAATTGAGCTTGCCGTTCTGGCTTTGTGGGCCCTCTGGCTGGGCAGGGATTACCTGAACATGAATCCTCTCGTCATTCCAACCGGCAGGGAATTCGGCTCCACGATCCAGGCTAATTTTTTATGGACCCAGGCGGCCAAGTGCGGGTCCTGTGCCTTGTGGAATGGATTCCAACGCGGCGGATATCCTGCATTTGCGGATATTCAAGGCAGCATGCTTCATCCAATCGTCATCATTACCACTTTGATCTGGGGAGTCATCAACGGAGCAAAAGTCAGTCTGCTTCTTTCCTTCTGGTTTGCAGGGATCGCCCAATGGTGGATCGCGCGGGAATTAAGTTTGAGCTGGATTCCCAGAATGTGGAGTTCATTTATTGCAATCGCGGGTGGGCATCTCGCCAGCAGAATGGAGCTGGGTGTTTATGGTGTGGTTCTCGCCACGGCAATGACCAGTCTTGTTTTTGCGGCCTTCCTTCGCCTTGGGCGCACAAATGAACGCCGGGATGCTGTGCTACTGGGGATCATTACAGCATCCGCAATCGTGTCCGGCCAGGGGTATATTCAAGTCGGACTGATCGCCATCATCCCAATGGCGGCGTATTTTCTGATCTTCAAGCAAACCCATGCAGCCGTCATCTGGAAAAATTACCTTCTTGCCCTCGTAATTGCACTTCTGCTAGCCGCCCCTCTTCTAATTCCCCTGATCCACTTTGGCCCAAATATCGTCAAGGAAACAGACCCCAAATTCCTCTCTGCACAACCCATTCAATATTTCATCCTTAACCTGGTCATTGATGACCCCGTATTCTTCCGAAGCAATTTGCTTGGCAAATTACCCTATCCATATTTGTATTCGCTCTACATTGGATGGGTGCCGGTCGTGCTCGCAATTTTTGCGTTGAACAAGTTCGTGCAAAAAGACCGAGCATTTATCAACTTCCTTTTTTGGGGAGCAGTGACGGAATTTCTTGTCGGAAGTGCGATCCTATTAAAATTTATTTATCCCATTCTTCCACAAGTCTCCGGAGTGAGACATTCGCCGCAGATCGCAGGCCTGGCAATTCCCATGATCCTCGGATTATCCGCCTATGGGCTGGAAAAACTCCTCGCAGAAACTCTGCAAGCTCGTGATTCTTTTCCCTTTCTCCGGTCTCGATGGAAACCTCTGATCCCTATCCTTTTCTTGATTCCATTAATCCAAAATATTCAGAACTGCTATCAGTTCTCACAGGGATGGATCGGCACCACGCACATCCCAACCTATATTTACAAAACGCTGGAAATACTAAGAACAAACGATCTGCAATGGGTGGAGCCCCCCTTTGGAGAGCATGCTTTTATTGCGCCGGCGATATCCATGGGCATGAAAATATCCCCGGGCATTCTGACCTGGAACTGGAGGGGACACGAAATCCCGTCAGCGGTGCGGTATGCCACCCGGTCCGGATCCCCTCCCGGTGATGTCAGGAAAACCGGAAATGCATTTGGATTTTCTTTTTTTTCACTTGGAAACCATCCCTATGCCGGGATCCTCACTTCCAAAGGCATGGAACCGTGTACAGCCACGGGCTCAGGCGGACACATTGATGTGACTTGTAATTCCTCAAGAACAGGGACTTTAATCGTTCAGGAAAATTATTGGAGCGGCTGGCAGGCCAGGCTGGACGGAATACGCACCCCACTCTTCGGGAAGCAGAGACTGGAGGTCCATGCACCTTCAGGCCTTCATCACTTTACTTTTCGGTACAATCCGTGGGATGCTCCAATGGGCGTGGGTTTATTTGTCGTTGGTTGTTTCGTAAGTATCGCCATTCTGCGCCTTCCAGTGCAAAAAGGGATAAATCCATGAAATCAGTTTTATTTTACAAACACGGGGGGCCTGAGGTTCTGGAGTACTCGGAATTCCCAACGCCAGAACCAAAAGCCGGCGAAGTCCTGATACGGCTTCGCGCAGCGGCATTGAATCGAATGGACGTCATGGTCCGGAATGGCTGGCCGGGATTAAATCTCGCAATGCCCCACATTAATGGGGCGGATGGCGCGGGAGAGGTGACTGCCCTCGGTGCGGGGGTTTCAACGCTGGCCGTGGGTGATCATGTGGCAATCAATGCAAACCTTGGCTGTGGAAACTGCGAAGAATGCGTAAATGGACGGGACAATCTCTGCCGAAACTGGCATCTACTCGGTGAAACAATCCGCGGGACCTATGCCGAATTTATAAGCCTGCCTGTTCCGCAGCTTTATAAATTACCGCCCGGCTTTGACCCTCATCAATCGGCTGCAGCAGCTCTGGTTTATCAGACCGCCTGGCATTCAATGGTCAAGCGCGGGGAAGTCAAGGCCGGCGAGACCATCGCCATTGTCGGCGCGGGCGGAGGAGTAAACACAGCCTGCATCCAGGTGGCAAAATATATTGGCTTGCATGTTATAGTTGTCGGGTCAGGTGCAAAAAAACTACAATTGGCTGAAGCTTTGGGCGCGGACATCCTCATTGACAGGTCTATAGAACCCGATTGGGCCAGGGCGATCTACAATACAACCAACAAGCGAGGAGCCGACGTGATCGTGGATAATGTAGGCACGACATTTCCGCTCAGCCTGCGCGCTCTCCGCAAAGGCGGCCGTCTGCTGACTGTCGGCAACAGCGGTGCACCCCGATTTGAAATAGACAATCGCTATATATTCGCAAAGCATCTTTCGATCATCGGCTCGACCATGAGCACGCTTGCCGACTTCACCGAAGTGATGGCTCTGGTGGTTGCAGGAGCCTTAAAGCCAATCATAGACAAGACATTCCCCCTCAAAGAAGCCGCCTCAGCCCAGGATCGATTATGGAAAGGCGAGAATTTTGGAAAGATAACACTCGATATTTCTTAGATGAAATTATTAAAACGCTTTTCCCTGTTTGAGATCGCATTGATCTCGGCCATCCTTGGCATTCACCTGTATGCGGCCTTTTCAGACGCACACAATTTCCCGAATTCGTGGTTTTCCCGGGATGACGCTTATTATTACTTCAAGGTCGCCCAGAACATCACGCAGGGGATGGGCAGCACTTTTGACGGCATCAATGCCACCAACGGCTATCACCCCTTGTGGATGATCGTCTGCATTCCGGTTTTCTTTCTCGCCCGCTTCGACCTGATCCTTCCCCTGCGAATTATGCTCATGGTCATGGCCGGACTCAATGCCGCCACCGCCATCATCATCTACCGGCTGATAAAGAACAACCTTTCGAAGGAAGTGGCAATTTTGGCAGCTGCCTACTGGGCATTTAATCTGTATATCCACTCAGTGGTGTACGAATTCGGCCTGGAAACCCCTCTGGCTGGATTCACGATCATGCTGGCAATTTGGAAACTTTCCCAGTTTGAAAAGGAATGGCGCAAAACCACGGTTTCAAACCGGCAGATTGCCGCACTGGCGCTTATGGGTGTACTGGTAATGTTCAGCCGACTCGACCTGGTATTCCTGGTGGTTATGATCGGTCTGTGGCTGGTCTTTCGAAGGTCCTCGATCCGGTTTCTCCTACCCCTGGATATCATCGTGATCTTCGCATCCATGACATCAGCCGTGGTGCTCCGGTCGGGAATTGAAGCCTACAACAGTTACTATTCTGGACCGGCAGTCGGGGCGGCCATCATTTCCCTTGTCATTAAAATTACCTGTCTATACTTCTTTGGCGGATTTCAAAATCCGGGAAACCGTCCTTTTTGGAAAACAGTCAGATCAGCCGTGCTGGGCCTCAGCACAGGCACAGTCATACTCACTGTAATTTATCTGGTCCTTGAAAGGGCTGGCCTGGGAAAAAGCTTCCCCCGAAGCTCATTTCTCACCGATTGGATCATATGCCTGGTTTTTCTTCTTGCGCTCAGGACAGCTGCATTTTGGTTCGCAAGAGGAAGAGCCGGTATTCCAGATACTCCTCTTGAAGAACTGAAAATAAACTGGAAAAAATGGCTTAACGATGGCCTCGTTTATTTTGGCATAGTTGGCGGTGCGTTACTATTGTATATGGCTTTTAATAGGATCGCATTTGGCACAGCCATGCCGGTCAGCGGCCAAATTAAACGGTGGTGGGGTTCAATTATCAGCACCGCCTACGAGCGTCCAGCCGGTGATTGGTATTCTTTTTTTGGCATTGCCTCCCAGGGACCTTTTAATGCCTGGAAGCCGGCCTCAGAGACCCTGTTTCATTTTTCAAAGAGATTGCAGCCCTATTTTCCGGGAGCCGATTATGTAGATGAGCGCTACTACATTGCACTGGCAATGGTCGCATTCCTTGCAACCATCATCCTGGCTGTCAATTCACGCCGGGCGATGCACAAGGCTTCAAACTTAATTCTTATTCCGCTTGCCAGTGGATGCGCTTTGCAGATACTTTCGTATACAAATACCTCCTATGGCGGGGCAAAAGAGTGGTATTGGATCAGCGAGATGATCCTGGTCGTCCTGACCGGCAGTCTCCTGATTCACCTGGCAATTCGCCCCATCCTGAAATTCAAATATTTTAGACCGCTGCTTGAATTCACCGCATTAACTCTCGCAGTCCTGTCAGCCCGTTCCTTCGCTCACGACATTCGAGTCACCATGCCGTACAATGCCTATCCAAAAGACCAGCCTTACATGGAGGTGCTTCCCTTCCTTGAATCAAACACCCCTCCCGGGAGTGTGATTGGAATGACGGGCGGCGGAAATGTCGGCTATTTCATCAAGGATAGAACGATCGTCAACATGGACGGCCTGATCAACAGCTATGAATATTTCAAAGCTCTGCAAAATCGGGAGGCGCCTGCCTATCTCCGCGGACATGGTCTGGAAATCATTTTTGCAAACAGTCAATTGCTTTTGACCCCTCCATATTACGGTCAATTTGAAGCATACCTTTCAAATTTCGGTTCCTATGGCGGTAAAGGCTTGTACTACCTGTTGGATGTGCCTAAATATTAGAGTTCGCATTCAACGCATAATGCCCTATGCAATGAGCCCAACCATGAGAAAGCAACCCTTCCGAGTAACCCTTCTACTTGCACTGGTGTTAATTCTAACGGCATGGAACGCCCTGCGTGCCTGGACGGCTTTTGCCTGGCAGCCCATCCTGAGCGAATTTGGATCCCGACCCGGGCCGGGAACGGTAATTTTGATAAGTTTATCGTGGCTGATCCTGGGTCTTTTATTATTTTGGAGTATTCAGAAAGGCAAGGCCTGGGCGCCGCATTTTCTTCTGGGGACAACGGCAGGCTATTCGGTCTGGTATTGGATCGAAAGGCTGGTCTGGCAAAATCCACATCCAAACTGGCAGTTCGCTGTTATAGTAAACTTGGCACTAATCTTATTTATCCTATTTTCCAAGAAATCACTGGTGAGAGAGGCATATGAGCGAAAAATCGAAAATCCAAAAACTAAGTGAAAAAAGGGCGGAATCACGGCTCGGCGGCGGCCAGGATCGAATCGACGCCCAGCATAAAAAGGGGCGATTAACCGCGCGTGAACGACTTGATTTATTGTTGGACAAGGGCTCCTTCCACGAGGTGGATGCATTTGTCGTTCACCGAACCCATGATTTCGGCCTGGATGAACAGAAGATCATGAGCGATTCAGTCGTGACCGGATGGGGCACTGTGGAAGGCCGGCTGGTTTATGTCTACTCTCAGGATTTCACCGTATTCGGCGGAAGTCTGGGCGAGGTCCACGCCGAAAAAATCTGCAAAGTCATGGACATGGCCATGAAGAACGGCGCCCCCATGATCGGATTGAATGATTCCGGAGGTGCCAGAATTCAGGAGGGCGTCGTCGCCCTGGCCGGTTACTCGGATATCTTTTTGCGAAACACCATGGCTTCCGGAGTCATCCCGCAGATCTCAGCCATTATGGGACCATGCGCAGGCGGGGCGGTATACTCTCCCGCTTTGACGGATTTCATTTTTATGGCCCGCAACACCTCCTATATGTTCGTCACCGGGCCGGATGTGGTCAAAGCCGTTACTCACGAGGAAGTCACCCAGGAAGATCTGGGCGGGGCAAGCGTACATTCCGAAAAATCAGGCGTATGCCATGTAGCCGCAGACAGTGAGGCGGATACCTTATATCTGATCCGCAAGCTGCTAAGCTACCTGCCTCAAAACAACATGGAAGACGCGCCTTTTGTACCCGCAGATGATCCGCTGCGGATGGAGGATGGATTGAACACCATCGTTCCTGACGATGCGAATAAACCATACGACATAAAAGAAGTCATCAACATGATCGTGGACAGCGGGCAGTTCTACGAAATCCATGAAAATTATGCCCAGAACGTCGTGGTCGGTTTTGCACGATTGGGCGGTCACTCCGTCGGGATCGTTGCCAATCAACCCGCTGTTCTGGCCGGTGTTTTGGATATTGACGCGAGCGAAAAAGCCGCCCGTTTCGTGCGGTTTTGCGATTCCTTCAATTTTCCCATTATCACCTTTGAGGATGTGCCGGGCTTCCTGCCCGGCACTTTCCAGGAGCATCACGGAATCATTCGCTCGGGGGCAAAACTGCTGTACGCATATTGCGAGGCCACTGTTCCCAAGCTCACTGTCATTACCCGCAAGGCCTACGGCGGCGCGTATTGCGTCATGTCATCGAAACACATCCGCAGTGATGTAAACCTCGCCTGGCCAACCGCCGAGATCGCCGTCATGGGACCCGATGGGGCGGTAAACATTATTTTCCGCAAGGAGCTTGAGAAGGCCAAGGACCCGGTCAAGAAGAAGGCGGAGCTGGTGGCTGAGTACAAGGAAAAATTTGCGAATCCATACGTGGCAGCCCAACGCGGCTATATTGACGATGTCATCGAGCCAAAGGAAACCCGCCCGCGCCTGATCAATGCACTGGAAATGCTAAGCAACAAACGTGATTCCAATCCCGCCAAGAAACACGGAAATATTCCACTATGAGCCCGAAAGCCAAAGGATCCCTTATGTTCAAAAAAGTCCTGGTTGCGAATCGGGGCGAGATCGCGGTCCGTATCATCCGCGCCTGCCGGGAGCTTGGCATTGAAACCGTGGCGGTTTTCTCGGAGGCTGATCGAAATGCACTGCATGTGCGCTATGCAGATGAAGCTTATCTGGTTGGGCCGGCCCCATCCCGGGAATCTTATTTAAGAGCAGATAAAATTTTTGAGGTTGCCAAAAAATCCGGCGCGGATGCGATCCACCCGGGTTATGGATTTCTGGCTGAGCGGGAAGACTTTGCCGCAAAATGCGCCGATCTCGGAATCAAATTTATCGGCCCCAAGCCCTCCTCGATTGCCGCAATGGGTGATAAAGGAAAAGCCCGGGCAACCGTGATCAAAGCCGGTGTGCCGGTTGTACCCGGCACGGAAGACGTCGGTAATATGACCAATGACGATCTGCTGGCGGTTGCGCCAAGCATTGGATTTCCATTGTTGATCAAAGCCACTGCCGGCGGCGGCGGAAAAGGCATGAGAGAAGTCAAAAGTATCGAGGAAATGCCGACCCTGCTTGCATCCGCAAGACGCGAGGCAGAATCCTCTTTCGGCGACGGGAATGTTTATCTCGAAAAATTGATCGAAGGTGCGCGCCACATCGAATTCCAGATCATCGCTGACACCTTCGGGAACGTCATCCACCTGGGCGAACGCGAATGTTCCATTCAGCGCCGTCACCAAAAACTACTGGAAGAATCGCCTTCCTCCTTCCTGGATGCCGAATTACGGGAAAAAATGGGAAGCATCGCCGTGAAATCCGCGCAGGCCGTTGACTATGTCAACGCAGGCACCATTGAATTCCTGGTGGACAAGGATCGCAACTTCTATTTTCTCGAAATGAACACCCGCCTGCAGGTGGAGCATCCCATCACGGAAATGGTCACCGGGGTGGATATCGTCGCCGAGCAGATCCGCATCGCCCGCGGCCGCCAGTTGAGTTACACCCAGGAACAGATCCAGATCAACGGGCACGCCATCGAATGCCGCGTCAACGCGGAGGACCCCTTCAACGGCTTCATGCCCTCCACGGGCCGCATCACCCACAGCTTGATTCCCACCGGTCCCGGCGTCCGGGTGGACACGGGGGTTTACCCGGGCTTTGAGATCACTCCCTTCTATGACCCGATGATCGCCAAATTGATCGTGTGGGGGGAAACCCGCGCACAGGCCATTCTGCGCATGCGCCGCGCACTGGAAGAATATCGCATTGTGGGTGTGCGAACCAATATTCCATTCCATCAAACCCTGATGGATTCACACCGGTTCATGGCCGGGCAATTTGACACCCGTTTTGTGGAGGAAAGATTTTCCATGGACGATGCGATCGAGTCCCGGACGGCGAACGCGGAAATTGCAGCCATTCTTGCCACACTGGTGGAACATCAGCAAACTGAACGGTCCGCACAGGTGGTCCGCCGGAATGAACGCGACACAAGCAACTGGAAATGGGTCGGCCGCTGGGAACGCATGCACCGCTAATCGCGAACAAGGATGATCAACGATGAAATACGTTACCACGATAGACAATCAGCAATTTGAAATCGAAGTGGTGGATGAACACCACATTCGTATCGGGGACCGCCTGTTGCAGGTCGATTTTGAAACGGTCAGCGGCCAGCCGGTATTCTCCCTGATCCTCGACGGGAAATCCTATGAAGCCTTCGTCTATCAGGGCGAGGAGGATTGGGATGTGCTGCTGCGCGGAAGACAGTATCAGGTAAAGGTCGAGGATGAACGCGAGAAGCGTTTGAAAGCGGCCGCTGGCGGCGGAATCGCGGAGGGTGGCGAATTCCACCTGAAGGCGCCCATGCCGGGCCTGGTCGTTGCAGTGCTGGTTGAGGAAGGTCAGGCAATCAAGAAGGGACAGGTAATGCTGATCCTTGAATCCATGAAAATGCAAAACGAACTCAAGGCGCCGCGGGATGGGGTCATGAGCCGCATCCGGGTAAAGGCAGGCGAAAGTGTTGAACAAAAACAATCCCTGCTCAGCATGCATTAATCCACCATGAACGGACAGGAAATAGAAGTTAAGTTCTATGTGCAGGACTTGAAAGCGGTCGAAAAGCGCCTTCTGGAAATGAAGGCGCTTTTAATTCAGCCCCGTATCCACGAGCTGAACTACCGCTACGACCTTCCGGATGGAAGTCTCCGGGCGAACGGCCGCGTTTTGCGATTGAGAAAAGACGCCGAAGCCTGCCTGACCTACAAGGGTCCAAGCGCGCTCCAGGATGGGATCTTTTCACGGGAGGAGTTGGAATTCACCGTCGGGGATTTCGATACGGCTCAAAAATTTCTGGAAGCTCTTGGCTATGTACGGATTTTCATCTATGAAAAAAAACGGGCCATCTACGACCTGCAGGATTGTCACATCATGCTGGATGAACTGCCGTTTGGGGAATTTGTGGAAATAGAAGGCCCTGACACCGCCGCAATCCGCCTGCTGGCCGCCCAATTAAACCTGAACATGGAATATGCCGTAGGCGCCGGATATGCCAGGATTTTTGAAAACTACAATATGAAATATGGGCTTGCCCAGGGCGACCTGACCTTTGAAGCTCTCAGCGGGAAAAAGCCGACTGCCGGCCAATTAAATATCCGCCCTGCGGATTAATCCCTTCAACATTACAGCAAGAGGAGATAAACATGAAATTCAAAGGCATGGATATTCTGGCAAAGCATATTCCTGAGTTAAATACCTCCGGCGGCAAACTACGCATCTTTCTGTATGCACTGGTATTGCTCGGCGTGGTGACTGCCTACTTCATCACCACAGACCAGATTCCCACCTGGAGCATTGACAGCCAGATCATCATCATCGCCCTCGGATTTACCGTGGCAAGCCTGTTCTTCTCCCGCAGGCAAACCTACAGGGAAAAATACAAGGAACTTGCCTATCGCAAGGCCTTTGCCCATTACGCCATGCCGGGGCTGGCATTGATCATGGCGGCCGTTGCGCATGCAGGCTACATGAATGGGCCTTTTGTGCCGCGAGGATGGTGGACGATTGTCTTTCTCGCATTGGGCTGGTTTATGCTCTGCATCGGCGCCCTTTTGTGGATCCGCAGTGTGTTTGCCCTCGGGGCGGATCATCTTGCCTTGTTATATGTCTATCATCCCGGGGAAGGCCGGATCGTTAACTCGGGCATTTATGGAATTTTACGGCACCCGGTCTATGCCGGAGTTATGCGTGTGGGTATTGGACTGGCTCTGCTGAATGGCAATGCCAACGCCATCGCCTTCGCCATCCTGATGCCGCTGGGGTTGACGGGTTGGATATACCTGGTCGAAGAGAGGGAATTGGCCGAGCGCCTGGGCAGTTCCTATCTTGACTATCGCAAACGCACGCCCGCTTTTTGGCCTCATATTCGGGATCTGGGAACTTTTTTAAAGTTCGTAATTTCGGGAAAATAATCCGTGGCAGCCCTGCATAAAAAACCCGGTCCTTTGCTCAGGCTATTCTTTCGGATTCCGGTCTGGCTTGAAAAAATTGGATTGGGCGGCTGGGAGCGTTTAATTGGCGCGCAATGGATGCTGATCACCACCGCGGGCCGTAAAACAGGCAGGCCCCGCCATGTGATGGTGGATATTATGGCGTACGATCGAGTCACCGACACCTATTACATTGAAGCCGCTTACGGCGTGCATGCCGACTGGTACAGGAACATTCAGTCTCAACCGGTTATTGAAGCAAGCGTGGGCCGCAGAAAATTCAGGGCGCGTGCAAACATTTTTGCTGCCGAAAATGCCGGTGAAATGCTTGTTCGTTTCTACCGTCAGAAGCCCGCCTATACCCGATCCGTCATGGCGTTCGCCGGAATGAAATTCTCAAATGAAGATGAACTGCGCGCTCTGGGAAAGAATCTGCTGCTGTTGGCGGTCCAACCGAAAAATGCCTAGGAATCAGATCTCACGATCACCCTTCCAGACAAACGGCTGAACTTCGCCCTGCGAGCCCAACAATAAAGGCAACAGGGATTTCATCGAAGCAGGATCTCCGGAAGTGAGAAAGCGGACTGCCCCACGTTCCCCTGACTGATTAAGCATCCCGGCCGCTTCAAGCAGACGTTTGGCCTGTCTCGCCACCGAGGGGGCTGGGTCGATCACCCGCACATTTTTTCCCACGATCTGTTCAATCAGGGGGATCACAAACGGATAGTGGGTGCATCCCAAAACGACCGTATCAATGTTCTTTTCCAGCATGGGGCCAAGCGCATCCTCCAAAATGGACCGGGTGGCCGTTGAAGTCAACTCGCCTTTTTCAATCTGCCCCACCAGCCCGGGGCAGGTATTTTGGAACAATTCGACAGCGGTACCAAATCTTTCCACCACAGATGCATACAAGGCGCCCTGGAAGGTAGCCGGGGTGGCCAGCACGCCGACCCTGCCGGTCCTGGTTGTTTCGGCAGCCGGCTTGACGGCAGGTTCCATGCCCACAAAAGTGACTTCCGGAAATTGTTTACGCAAATATGTCAAAGCGGCCGCTGAAGCCGTATTGCAGGCCACCACGATCAATTTGGAATTCTGCTTTAGCAGAAAACGCGTGATCCTCTCTGAAAATTTCTGGATCTCCTCCATCGGCCGCGGACCATAAGGGACATGTCCCTGATCGCCGAGGTAGATCATGTTCTCATTGGGCATCAGCGCGCGCATCGCACGCAGGACGGAGAGTCCGCCCACGCCAGAGTCAAATACACCGATGGGATTTTCAACTTTTGACATGCGGAAAATCATACTACAAACCGGAAAACTTCATGCAACAGGCGTTATTTGCCTGCCGCATCCACGAAGGACCGGAACAATCTCTGCATGGCGGGCTGGTCGGTTAACCACTCCGGATGCCACTGCACGGCTACCGCATAGGGATGATCGGGAAGTTCCACCACTTCCACCAACCCATCCGGGGCATGGCCGGCCACCCGCAAGCCGGGGGCGATATCCTTCAAACCTTGATGGTGCAGGCTGTTTACATTCAATAAAGTTTCACCGAAGATCTCAGCGGCACGGGAGTTCTCATCCACATTCACGGGATGCACGATCGTCCGGCGCAGGCTGCCCGGATAATCATGGTCGATCGCGCCTTTGAGCTGGTCGATCACATGCGTATACAACGTGCCGCCCAGGGCCACATTCATCACCTGTGCACCGCGGCAGATGCCCAACAAGGGTTTTCCGTCTTTTACGGAAGAGCGCATTAAACTGATCTCGGTTGAATCGCGCGCATCGTCCACGCCATCAACTCTCGGGTGGGGTGACCCGGGAAAATAGTCCAAAGAGACATCCCCGCCGCCGGTAAAGAGAATCCCATTAAGCTGCACATATAACTGCCGCAGGTCCTCCTCCGGTAAAATGGACGGGACCGGGATCGCCAGGCCGCCGGCGTTCATCACCGCCTTCACATAGGAATGCTGGATCGTGACCGTGGGATGGCCGTCAGAATCCGTGCCATTGCGGGTGGTAATTCCAATCAATGGTTTTGACATGGCTGCTCCTTGAAAACAAAAAGGGCGCTTTGCGGGCGCCCTTCCTTTGGATCCTGATTAGTCGAACTTCTGCTTGAGGCGCGCGCCCTTGCCGGTGCGGTCACGCATAAAGTACAACTGCGCCCGGCGGACCTTGCCATGGCGTTCCAGAACGATCTTGTCGATGCGCGGGGAGCGAAGCAGGAAGGTGCGCTCCACGCCGACACCATTACTTGCCATACGGCGGACTGTGACAGATGCATCATTGCCACCTTTGCGCAAGCGGATCACGATCCCCTTGAATTCCTGAATACGTTCGCGATCGCCTTCCTTGATCTTGACATGCACGCTTACCGTATCCCCGGCGTTCAACTGCGGGATATTCTCATTAACTTTGGCTTCGACGGCCTTGATGAAGTCTGTCATTTTCGCTGTTCCTTACTTTTATTATGGTTAGTCTTTTGAAATGCGACTGCGAAGTATAGCACGCATTTTCTGATATTACAATACCCGTTTTACGAATATTTCCGGACGGCCAGCACGGCATTGTGACCGCCAAACCCGAAGGCATTGCTGATCGCCAGGTCGATCTTGACCTCGCGGGCCTTGTTGGGGATGTAATCCAGGTCACATTCGGGATCCGGTGTTTCGTAATGAATGGTCGGAGGCAGGACCCCATTATTGATGGCCTGCACGCAGAAGATCGCCTCCAGCGCGCCCGTGGCACCCATCATATGCCCTGTCATGGACTTTGTGGAGGAAATCGGGGTCTTGTAGGCCAGCTCGCCAAAGGCGGCCCGAATTGCCCGCGTTTCAGCCTGATCGTTCAACAGCGTGCCGGTGCCGTGCGCATTGATATACCCCACATCCTGGATGTTCGCATGCGCCGAGGATAAGGCCATTTTCATGGCGGCCGCACCACCTGCGCCGTGGTCGTGGGGCGCGGTCACATGGAAGGCATCCGCTGTTGCCCCATAACCCGCAAGTTCCGCAAAGATATGCGCCCCGCGGGCCTTCGCATCCGATTCCCGTTCAAGAACCAGCACCGCCGAACCCTCACCCATCACCAGCCCGTCGCGATTCCTGTCAAAAGGCTGGGGGGTCATGGAATAGTTATCGTTGTGACGCGACATGGCGCCGACCCGGTCAAAAGCCGCCACGCCGGTGGAGGTAATGGTGGCTTCGGATGCGCCCGTAAGCGCGGCGTCGATCATGCCGGTTCGCAGCATCATGAGCGCGGTGCCAATTCCATCCGAACCGGAGGCACACGCAGAAGCGACCGAAAAGCACGGGCCTTTGATCCCAAATTCGATGGCGGTCATTCCAGCGCCGCCGTTGGCCATCAACATCGGGATCAGAAAGGGACTGACCCTGCGCGGGCCTTCTGTATGGTTTGTGATCGTGGCTTCCTGCAGCGACTGCAACCCTCCAATGGCCGATGAAATGATCACACCGATCCGCCCGGCATTTGCCTCCGTAATTTCGAGGCCGGAATTGTTTAAAGCTTCCCTGGAGGCCGCAACTGCAAACTGCTCAAACCGGTCACGCCGGCGGGCTTCCTTCGCATCCATGTAATTTTCGGGTTTAAAACCCTTCACCTCTGCCGCAATATGAACCTGCAAAGGGGTCGAATCGAACAACGTGATCGGTGCAACTCCGGAAACACCTGAAACCAGGTTCTCCCAGGTATCTTTTACATTTAAACCAAGCGGGTTGACTGTCCCCATTCCAGTAATCACAATTCGGTCCTGCATTCATCCTCCAACATTAAGTAATATTTAATCGTCCCATATAAAACACCGATAATTCCGAAACGTGACGCCGGATTTTTGAGCGCGGATTCCCCGGCGCTTCATGCGGACCTGTGAAATGCCCCGTTGTGCCTGAAAATTATCCCCCATTGGCTTTTGTGCGCCACTCCCTTTGGAGCATGCCATAATGATATTCGCTGGTATATTTCCCATGGATGAGGAAGCTTTCCACAAAATGCGCCTCCCGTCGAAACCCCAGCCTTTCCAGGGTGCGGTAGGAAGCGACATTCTCCACATCACAATCTGCGCTGACGCGATGCATATCCAGGTCTTCAAAAAGATAATCCAGCAGGCATGGAATGATCTCAACAGCAAATCCCTTCCGCCAATATTGCGAAGCGATCGTAAACCCGATCACGCTTTGGCGAATGTCATCATTCTTGACATAACAGGCCAGATCCCCGATCAGGCCGCCGGTCTCCTTCAATGCCACCGCAAACTGGATCCAATCCCCCTGTTTCGGCGCAAACTTATCCTTCATGATGGAGATAAATTGTTCGGCTTTCTCGTGCGGATACGGCAGCTCCCACCCTTGATATCTGGCGACATACGGGTCATTGCGATAGCGAAAAAAAGATTCCAGGTCCTCATCCAGGAAATTTCGCAGGATCAATCGCGGGGTTTGTAAATACATGTCATTCGCCGGGCTTGGGTATGTAATCTCCCTCGACCCATTCCGCTCCATCCGGCCCGATCTCCTTTTTCCAGACCGGAACGATCTCCTTGAGACGGTCAATGCCGTAACGCGCCGCATCAAACACACCCGTGTCACGGTGGGCGGCCGTGCAGGCGATCAGGATGGTCGGCGTCTTCGGATATAACTTTCCAATTCTTTGCACGATGGCGATCCCCTCGATGACAGGCCAGCGTTCGCGGATCTCCTCGGCGACCTGTTTCATTTTTTCCTCTGCCATCGGGACATAAGCTTCATACTCGAGGTATTCCGTTTGATGCGCATCATTACGGGAGGTGACCCCGCGCACCATGCCGGCAAAGATCGCCGCAGCCCCCGTACTAGTCAATGTGACCTTCGCAAGCAGGTCATCGAGATCGATCTCGGATTCGGTGATCGAATAAATGGTCGGATGTGCAGCAGATTCCATTTGCGGCTATCCTCCGGAAACGGGCGGGAACATGCCGATCTCGGCGTTTGGCGGCACGACCGCCTCGTCAAAGGCGTATTCGCGGTTGATCGTGATCAGAACGGATTTCATCGATTCCCTCAGGTTGGGAAAATCCGTCGCGAGTTTTTCCTTCAAACCCAGGATGGTCAGGTCGGAGGGAATATCCAGTTCGAGAGATTTCGTCCCGGCCCGGTCACGGATGGTGGCGAAAAACAACAGTTTTATTTTATTCATTGACCACGTCCCCGCTGCGCCCGCCGTGCTTTTCGATCAGACGGATATTTTGAATCCGCATGGTCTTTTCAACGGCCTTGGCCATGTCGTAGACTGTCAGGGCTGCCACCGAAACCGCTGTGAGAGCCTCCATTTCCACGCCGGTCTTGCCGGTGACCCTGGCCGTAGCGGTAATGACAACGCCGGGGATGGATTCGTCCAGCACGAGGTCGACATCCACCTTCGAAAGGAAGAGCGGATGACATAACGGGATCAGGTCCGAGGTCCGTTTTGAAGCGCTGATCCCTGCGATCTGCGCAACTGTGAGAACGTCGCCTTTTTTGATTTGGCCGGCCCGGATCAGGTTAAAGGTCTCGCGCTGCATATGTACTTCGCCGCGGGCAACCGCAACCCGATCCGTATCGGGCTTGGCGCTGACATCCACCATGCTGGCCCGCCCGTGTTCATCCAGATGTGTAAGTTTTGACATGCTCAGGATTATACACTGGTATAATTTGCGCGCGATGGACAACCTGTTGGGACAACAAATCACCGGCTACAAAGTGCAGACGCCTGTTTACGAGGGTCCGCTTGACCTTTTACTGAGTCTGATCGAACGATCCGAATTAAGCATTACGGCCATTTCGCTTGCCTCCGTGACCGATCAATATCTTTCCTATTTGCACGGACTCGAACAAATGAAGCCGGATGAAATTTCCTCCTTTTTGGTGATCGCCGCCAAGCTGGTCCAGATCAAATCCGAGGCCCTGCTGCCCAGGCCGATCGAGCGCGAACCCGGAGAGGAAGACCCCGGGGTTGAACTGGTTGAGCTTCTGATCCTGTACAAACGCTACAAGGAAATCGCGGGTTGGCTGATCGAACGCCAGGAAAATAATCTGCGCACCTATTTGCGCGTGGCTCCGCCCCCGAAGGTGGAAGCCAAGCTGGACCTGTCCAATTTGACGCTGGAAGGGCTCTTGCGGGCGGCTGAAAACGCCTTTTCAAAAGGCAAGGATAAACAGGCGCTGAGCACGGTCATCTCGGCCCCCAGAATTACGATCCGCGAAAAGATCGAATTCATCACCAAAACCATGAAGAACATTCAACGCATGACCTTCAGCGGCCTGATCACCGACAAAGCGACGCGGGTCGAGATCGTGGTGACCTTCCTGGCGATGCTGGAGTTGATCAAACGCTATCATATTACCGCAGTGCAGCACGAGTTGTTTGGAGAGATCGAATTTGAAAAAATGGGGGAATGGAAGGACGACGAGGAATTGGAAATTGAATTCGAGTAGGTTGCAGAACGGGTCCCATGTGGGACCCGTTCTTTTTTATTCGGAAGAGCGTGACTTGAAGCGGGAATGCAGTAGAAGCGCAATCGCCGCACCAATGTTATCAAAAACGATCACGTCGTAAACGGACGCGTGCCGGCCGGGCACAAACGATTGATGAAACTCATCGGTTGCCGAGAAAGCCAGGGCCATCAGCCAGGCCAGCCAATACCGCCTTTGATTTTTTTCCATCAGATATAAATAGGAAAGCGCCAGCAGGCCGTACCCAATGGCATGGCCGGATTTTTTGATCACGAAATCCCAGCTGAGGAAGTTGGGGAGATCGTCCCCGGCCCGGGACGAGATTAAAAATATCAGCGCCATCATTCCGAAAGCCGGAATCCAGCGGGGTACAATTGGGGGGAATGTTTTCATATTGAGGCTGCCTTGATCGAAGAGAATGAAGTTTTATTGAAAATAAAAAATGAGTGGCGGCATTTCTCGAATCCGCACTGCATTATAAGCGCAAGCAAGCCGGGGGAGGTGCGCGGAGCTTTGCGGGAGGTCGAAGGACTGGTTGCGTCAAATCGCTGGCACGCAGCCGGGTTTGTCAGTTACGAAGCGGCCTGCGCCTTTGATCCCGCCTTTCAAACCCATCCAGCCGGGGAATTTCCACTGCTTTGGTTCGGACTGTACTCGGAAAGCCGAATGGTCGAATTACCTGCCCCCGGGCGCGGACTGGATTCCTTAACCTGGCAGCCGACCACGTCTGAGGCGGAATATCGCGCGTCCATTGAAAAAATAAAGGACCATATCGCGCGGGGCAACACCTATCAGGTCAATTACACCATGCGCCTGGTTTCTGAAATGACCGGAGGCGGCTGGGACCTTTTTCTGGCCCTGGCCCGGACACAAAATCAATACGCGGCCTACATCAACACCGGGCGGTATGAGATCTGCTCCGCATCGCCGGAATTGTTTTTCCGGCTGGACGGGGACAAAATTTACAGCCGCCCGATGAAGGGCACGGTCAAACGCGGACGCACCACCGGTGAGGACCAAACCCAGGCGGACTGGCTGCACAATTCGCCAAAGAACCGGGCTGAAAATGTGATGATCGTGGACATGGTCCGCAACGATCTCGGGCGAATCGCCGAAACCGGCAGTGTGCGCGTGCCCGAATTATTTCACGTGGAAAAATATCCCACCCTCCTGCAAATGACATCCACCGTGCAGGCACGCACCACCGCCTCCATTACGGACATATTTGCGGCGCTCTTTCCGTGCGCATCGATCACGGGCGCCCCCAAGATCAGCACCATGAAGTTGATCTCCGGGCTGGAGATCACCGCCCGCAAGATCTACACCGGAAGTATTGGCTATCTGTCGCCGGAGCGCGATGCCCAATTCAACGTGGCCATTCGCACGGTCCTGGTTGACCGGGAGGCAGGCAAGGCCGAATATGGGGTTGGGGGCGGAATCGTGTGGGACTCCACCAGCGCGGATGAATATCAGGAAGCCCTACTTAAAGCCAGGGTGTTGACCGAAGCGCCCCAGGAATTCCACTTATTCGAAACCCTGCTTTGGGACCCGGCCGGGGGATATTTTTTGCCGGATAAACACATGGCACGGCTTGCGGATTCTGCCGAATATTTTGATTTCCACTTTTCAGGGCAGGATTTTCTCAAGGCGCTCGAAGACCACACGCCAGTTTCCCCGATACCCATGCGGGTAAAAGTCATATTAAGGTCTTCGGGGGAAATCACCGTCGAATCTGCGGAATTCATTCCTCCCTCAAAACCCATGAGGGTAAAACTGGCCGACCACCCCGTCCAATCCCGCAACATGTTTTATTTTCACAAGACCTCGCGCAGGGAGATCTACCCCGCCCTGGACGGGTATGACGATGTCCTGCTGCATAACGAGCAGGGCGAGTTGACCGAATTCACGATTGGAAATCTTGTGGTTGAGATGGGCGGAAGGCTGCTCACCCCGCCCATCTCCTGCGGACTGCTGGCAGGCACCTTTCGGGCTCACCTGCTGGAAACCGGGAAGATCGCGGAACAGGTCATTCGCAAGGAAGAAGTAGCGAATTGTACACACATCTACCTGGTTAATTCCCTTCGGAAATGGGTGGACGTTAAAATATAAAGGGTCCGGCAATATTCCATGCTGCCGGACCCTTCCGTGCTGGTCGATCTATTGCAAGACGATGGTGACCGAGGTGGAGCCCTCCCCCACGGCCGCGCCGCCGATCACGATCTTCCGGCCGCTCTCATGGCCGTCAAACCCCATGGTGAATGCGCCGCCAAAATTGACCGCCATGGACTTGTCTTCGGTATATCCCAATTTTCCAAACTCATCCTGATAGAACTTGACCACATCGTCACTGCTCAGCTGGGTCTGGTAGCTGACCGACTCGGAGGTGCTGGCCACATTAAAGGCATCGCCCGTCACCGGAAAGGGCGCCTCCCCGCCGACCGTGATGCTGCCGCCATCTCCCGTGGAGGGCGGGGCTGTCGGGGCATCCGAACCGCTGCCGGGGAAGGCCGGTCCGTTTCCGCCGCCCATAATTGTCTGACAGGCAAGCGACGCTAGAAGCAGTGCAACCAGGGCGAGCAATATACTTTTCTTCTTCATTTCTCTTCTCCTTTGGGTAAGATGCAAAAGATTATATCCACCCCAAACGGGAAGTTAATCCCCCATTCCGCACAGGGTCGAGACCCAATACCGGTGGTTCCAGCCTGCCTCCCCCCGATTTCCCCTGCACATTCAGCATAGGCAGTGGGAATTTGGACGTCATCACCAAGTTGAAGGTCCTTGGCATCCAGTATTCTGCTCATCACCAAGGAGATTTTGCTCAATGCGATTCAGGTATAATCATTTTCGATGAGCCCAACCCTTGAGCAAATTCGCAAATTGATTGAACAGGGACAAATTCAAATATCTGCGCATGGTTATGATGAGCTTGCCAATGACGACCTGCTGGTCCGCGAAATCATCGAAGGCGTTTCCGAGGCACAGGTTGTCGAAGATTATCCTGAATATCCGAAGGGACCTTGCGTACTGGTTTTGCAAAAGGACAGGCAGGGCAATCTTATTCATGTTGTTTGGGGCCTTCCCAAGGGAGCTCGGGCCCCTGCGGTATTGGTGACTGCTTATCGCCCTGACCCTGCGCGCTGGGTTGATGGCTTTACAAGGAGATTAAAATGACCAAACGTAAAATTACAAAACTAATCCATGTCGGCGAATATGCCGCCGAAGTTAGCGTGGAATTAATTTACACAGATGACGAATGGTCGCCGTATCTTTCACTGGAGGACGCGAACAAATTGGATGATATACGCGAAGCATTACAGCATAAAGATTTCAAAACCGCCCAAAAACTCGCCCGCGTGTATGCGCTCTCGCCGCTGGCGACATAACCGGAGCATCGTAACGATCTCTTCACCGTCAATGGTCAAGTGGACAATGGTCTTGTCCGTGTGATGGATAGTGTCTGTGACGGGATGCAAGATGAGTTAAATAAAAAAACTCGGCGGGGACAGAGTCCCCCGCCGAGCAAAGGGTTATTTATTTTCGGTTTGACTCTAACATTTGAGCAGGAATTTGGCGAAGTTGAGGCATGTCCGAGTATTCATCGACCCAGTTACGTCCCTTGCTGTCCTTTTCAAGATCAGAAACAGGATCAAATTTTATGTCATTTTTTGTGTAGAAGTTTGATAGATAATTTCCTTCAATTTCAAGAATTAAATCATATCTTTCTGTTTTATATGAAGGAATGTCATCGCGGCTTTTATATCGGCAGAAATATCCTGCACCAGCCATCCAGTAAATCATTAAAGCAGTGCCACGATCGCATAAAGGATTTCTTATAGCCCAATAAGGTATTTCCGTGCCGAAATCCCAATTGTACTTACTCATATATTCATGCAACTGTCGAGACGTTTTAATGGCTTTGTTTAATATTTCAATATTTGTTTCAAGGTAATTTAGCTGTTTTGGCATAAATCTTCTCCTTTCTCTATTTCAAATAAACACCGCCGCCCATTTCTCTAAGCCTATTCATTAACTCTCCACTAGTTAAATTCTCCAAGGCTGCTCTCGCGTCAGCAGGTAACCAGTTATTTGCTTGCGCTTGTTTATTTAGAAGTTTAATATCTTCCAAAACTCTATCGGTGTAAAGATCATGCGGCCCACGATGAACAGGCAGATTAATCTTGCGGCTCAAATCTATGTTATCCGGCAAAAGAACACCATTTGGTTTTCCATTGAACGGGAAACCACCTTCAATGGCCAATTTAACTACTGGCTCTGAGCAAAGCTCGCAAGGTATTAAGTGATGTGCTTGTTTTTGATCTCCAACTATGCTTTCAAGTGCTCGAGCAAGGGCTGCCCTGTCACATGCATTATGCACCCACCATTGACCGTGGCCCACGAAGAACGTGTGCGCCTCGTCAACGGTGAGATTATACATCTCCTAAGTGGTCTGCCCGCCGGTGACCCGCTCCACTTCGCCAGTCCCACCCTCTAAACATGTCCCCGGGTGTAGTGAATGGGATTGCGGTGTTAAATAAAAACTCGGCGGGGACAGGAGTCCCACGCCGAGCAAGTGCGCAGAAGGTTACCCCGGGTATCTGGCATACAGCATATAATTCCCCCAATAGCTATTCTTTATTTCAAAAGCAAGACTGTCAATTTCTCTTAATTCGTTTTCAAGCTGGTTGACAATCCTATCTATTTCTTCTTCTGCTTCATTCTGCATGTCCATTGAATCGGATTCAATAGAGTCAACATATTTTTTTCTGGGAACTATTGATTTTTGTTTGGCCATAAATTCCGCTGTAAGGGACAAGGCTAGCTTCTCTACACTGCTATTCACGAACAGGTTCTGCGCAGGAGGTGGCGGGAGATCGACTGGCCATGGTTCAAAAGGAGGGGCTGAATCAATGTGATGAATGCTCCCTGAATTCACTGCAACTGCAATATCACAACCACCCTCAACCCCAATTCTAATGTATTCTTGCCCTTGAAATACGAGCTTAGAAAACATAGAAGATGCAAATTCAAAATATGGGGACTGCCTTCTTATATTTTCCTCAATAGATTTTTCATGTAACATGATTTGAGGAAGAGGCGTTGTCTTTTCTAAAAAAGTTCTTCTCTCCTTGTAAATTCTGTCGATGGTCGGAAGTCCATATTGAATCAAAAATGAGATTGCTGAAGGGGCGAGCACTTCCTTGATCTGTTTAGAAAGCGTAATCCTTGCCAAATCATTTTGCCAAAAATCCTTATAGTCTCTGATTGTTATCATGGCACAATTATTCCTGGATTTCCATTTGTAATTAGATTTTGAATGGCACTATTTCTTATAATACGTTCGTTTGGATATTGAAAACTAAATCGGACTGGTAAGTTGTTTCTATATCCACCAAAATTGAGTAAATCAAAACAACTATTGTTGCCAGTGCATGAGCTAAATTCGGAATATACAGCTGCCACCTGTGTTCTGTCGATTCCATTATTTTTTAAAAGGTTATTTAATACTACTTCTGCATGATCTCCACCTTTGCCTGCATTTTTCGCAATAATTAGATTGTCATCTGCCCTGAGCCACTTTGGGTTGGCGGTAATTTCATCAATAAGGCTTGAGGGCAAGTGTCCATCTAATTGGAAAACTGCTATGTTGGTTCCTGAACCATGCAAACCGAAATCTATTCTAAATTGCTGTGCGGCTCGGCTCAATTCATCACTCCCATACGCAATCCGCCGAAAATCGCACGTATTATGCACCAACCATTGACCGTGGCCCACGGTGAACGTGTGCGCCTCGTCAACGGTGAGATTATACATCTCCGCCGTGGTCTGCTCGGTGGTGACCTGCTCCACTTCGCCAGTACCGCCGTCCGCGCTGCGGACGTCATCACCAAGTTGCAGGCCTTTGGTAGTTAAACAGAACTCGGCGGGGACAGAGTCCCACGCCGAGCAAGAGCAAGTCCCACGCCAAACTTGGGCAAACAAGTTCCCCACCTCAAAATATCATACTGGATTGTCTCTTAGATAGATTCTAATATATGCATCTAGACTTCCTTCTGTATAATCTCCACCTTTTGCATATGTAAGCGCAAGAACCCTTTTAACAATTTCATTGATCGAATCATCCTCAAGGCTAATTCCTTTATCTCTTAAGATATATTGAAGAAGGAGTTTACACCTATCTATATCGTCATTTGTGGCAAACATGAAACCTCCAATTTTATTTTATCAGCAGGCTGATAACTTGATTAATAAGGATTTGCCGATTTGTTATTGCTTGTGTTGCACCACCAGGACCAAATTCTGGATAATCTACTGTTAGCGGTTCTAGCCAAGGCGCTCCTCCGTTGTTTCCGTAAGGAATTCTTACATCATCAATTATCTGCAAGGTGTCAAATGACATTCTAATAGAACTGTTATTTCCAAAAGGAGTCTGCAAACTACCAGCTGCAGGAGTCTCAAATTTATTAAAGGAAATATAAGTCCCTAATGGATCAGAGTTAGTAGGTATCAATTTAGTGTTAGTCAGCTCCTCTAAATAAGAGGCTTTGTTCGAAATGTATCGATATCCCGTCGCGGGTATCACATCTCCATTAGGTCGCACATAATAAGCAGCTTCACTTTTGACTTGTAGTGATGCAAATTCAGGATCGTAAAGCGCTAGATTGGTCGATGTTCTATTAACATTAACGGAAATTGGCCGGTATTCACTATAATACCCTCCATGTCCCATAGTTGGGGACAGCATCTCATCATAGTATCCAATCTCACCAATACTGGCTGCATTAAGCGCTCCCATGATAACAGGGGTAACGAGCATTGACACCGACATACCTACAGAAGCCCAGTCAAGGGCAGCGAGTACTCTGTCTCCTAAAGAAGCGTCCTTGCAGAAAATGACATCAGTTTCGTGATTAAGCTTTGCGAGCCGGTCAGAGGCTTGCAGGAATGCGGCAGTTGTTCCAGAAGCGTAGGTGAATGCGCGTCCGTAATCGCCCCTGCTCCAAGCAGCTCCCGCCTTTTGGAAGCTGTCCTTGCAGGTGGTCCAGGCATCTTTCCAGGCATTTCCAGTAGCTTTCCACTCACTGCCTTTTAGGATATTGGGGGCTGCTAACAACATTACCGATTTGATTGGTACGTTGAGTCCTTTGAATCCCGCACAATGCCCTGACGGGTCGGCATAGTTGATGGGATCTGAATAAGTGTAAATCCAACTATTAAGCGAGAGGGGAGCTTGAACATCACCACCCCAGGTATCCCTTGACAGGAAACTCCCATAATTGGGATTGTAATACCTCGCCCGCAGATAGGTCATGCCGCTGGGGTCTTGCTGCTCCCCCGTATATCCATACGCTGACTTGCCCGCTCCGCTGGTTTGAGTCACCATGCCATAGGGGTCATACGATTTGGCATAAGTGATCTCGCCGGCATTATTCGTCAACTGCCTTACGCTGCCCAACGCATCGCCGAGGAAGTACTCTGATGCTGCGCCCTGCTTCTGGGAGATGCGGCCAAGTCCGTAGGTGTAGGAGTTTGTTCCATCATCCAGGACCTGGGTCAGGTCCGAGTTTAGATCGAGCGTGTATTGTGTTCCATCCTGGGCGAGACGGTCGCCCAAACCATTGTAGGAATACGAGCTGGCACCGTCCACGGATGTCAGGCGATTGGCAGAGTCGTAAATATAGGTGTGCTGCCCATCGTTTAGCAAGTTGCCATTATCATCTCAGGTATATGGCACGCCGTCCACGCCGGCGAGTAGAGTTAATCCCCATACAGTATAATTTTGATACCCATGAACCGTTTATCCCAGTCAACATCCCCGTATTTGCTCCAGCACGCCCACAATCCCGTGGATTGGTTCCCTTGGGGCGAGGAAGCCCTGAACAAAGCCAGGCAGGAGGATAAACCGATCTTTTTAAGCATCGGGTATGCCGCCTGCCACTGGTGTCACGTCATGGCCCATGAATCCTTCGAAGACGACGAAACCGCCGCCTACATGAACGAGCATTTCATCAACATCAAGGTGGACCGCGAGGAACGCCCGGATCTCGACAGCATGTACATGCAGGCCACGATCGCAATGACCGGCTCAGGCGGCTGGCCCATGTCCGTCTTTTTGGCCCCGGACCTGAAACCGTTTTACACAGGCACCTATTTCCCGCCTGTGCGGCGTTACAACATGCCCGCCTTCAAGGACATCCTGGCCGGCCTGGCGAACGCCTGGCAGAATGACCGGCACGAGATCGAGAAAGTCGGCGCGCAGGTCATCGGTCACCTGCAGCATCAAACCAAAAACAACATCAGCGAAATGTTATCGCTGGATCATCTGGAAGCCATGGCCGACTCGATGACCAACTCCTATGACTGGGGTTATGGCGGCTGGGGGGACGCCCCAAAATTTCCCCAGGCCATGGCCCTGGATTTCCTGCTCCAGCACAACACACTCACCCGGGACCCCTCCCCGCAAACGGAAAAAATTTCGAAATTGGTCAGCCACTGTCTGCACAGCATGGCCCGCGGCGGGATGTACGACGTGGCAGGCGGCGGATTCTCGCGTTACAGCACCGACAAATTCTGGCGCGTGCCTCATTTTGAAAAAATGCTGTACGACAACGCCCTGCTGAGCCGGACCTACCTGCATGCATGGCAGGTCACCGGCGAACCTGCGTTCAAGCGCATCGTCGAGGAAACCCTCCGCTTCATCATGCGCGAAATGACCCACGCTCAAGGCGGCTTTTATTCCTCTCTGGACGCAGATTCCGAAGGCGAGGAGGGCAAATTCTACGTCTGGACCCTTGAGGAGATCCGCGCGATCCTGCAAACGGAATCGGAGCTTTTTGAGGCGGCGTATGGGATTACCGCCCAGGGCAACTGGGAGGGCAAGACGGTTCTGCATCGCGCACTGGATGACTCCTCCCTCGCCGCCCGCTTCAATCTTGACCCTGAAGCTGTCCCTGCCCTATTGGGGGAGTCTCATGCCAGGCTGGTTGCGGTCCGCCACGGACGAATTCGACCCGGCACCGACGACAAGATCCTTGCCGGGTGGAATGGATTAATGCTGGCGGCCTTTGCAGAAGCCGCACGAGTCTTTGATAACGAAGAATACCTTCACGTGGCTACGCGAAGCGCCGCTTTTCTGTTGACTGCCTTGCGTCCCAACGGCCAATTACGCCGCTCCTCGCGGAACGGCACAACAACGAACGCGGTCTTTCTGGAGGATTATGCTTCTCTGATTCTGGGGCTGCTGGAGCTCTATCAAACGGATTTCGAGGATCGCTGGTTCTCCCCGGCCGTAGAGCTTGCCAATGAAATGATCGCAAAATTTAACGACCCCGCCGGCGGATTCTTCGATACGCCGCTGGATGGCGAAAACCTGTTGATCCGGCCCAAGGAAATTTCAGATAACGCCGTCCCATCCGGCAATGCGCTCGCGTGTGAAGCTTTATTGAAACTCGCATCCTTTACCGACGAGGGCCATTATCGCGATCTCGCCGAAAAAGCCTTGTTGCTGGTCGGCGATTCAGCCTTGAGATATCCGCTTGGCTTCACCCGCTGGCTGTCCGTCTTGGAGCTGGCCCTTCGAAACACAAAACAGGTTGCGGTGGTCAGCGATGCGGGGCACGTAAATCTTCGGGAGATTCTCAAACTGATCCGCTCCGAATATCGGCCGGGGCTGGTGGTGGCTTCCTCCATTTCCCCCCCTCCAAACACAGCGCCGCCTTTGCTGCGGGACCGTCCCCTCCTGAATGGAAGGCCTGCGGTGTACGTCTGCGAGGGTTTTGTGTGCAGGCAGCCCAGCACAGACCTCGAGATCATCAGGGACCTGCTTAAGGAATAAAAAGAGACCGCCGGTGACCGGCGGTCTCTTTTTATTTGGTTTCTTCCTCTTTTTTATCAGGCTGCTCGGCCTGATTTTCATTTGAACTCAATCCTTCGCGGAAGGATTTGATGCCGCGCCCCAGCTCACCGGCGATCTTGCCGATCCGCCCCGGGCCAAACAAAAGAAGCACGATCACCAGAATGATGACCCATTCCATACCGCCTAATTTGAACATTTCAAACTCCTTTTATGATATTGATCGTATCGTACCACGAATCGGTTAAAAAGCGATTAGAGTGTGCGGCGGGAGAACAGGCCTTCAATAAATCGGATCGCGCGGCGGATCAACGAACGCAGTCGCGCAAACTGCCGGTACTGTTCGGGGTGAACGTTCTTCTTCGCAGCGATCGGACCGGTCCATTCGATTACCATGGCGCCCCAGGTCAGGCCGCCGCCGAACCCCACGAATACGGCCTTGTCACCGGTCTTAAGCTGGCCCTTTTGAATGGACTCGACCGTGGCGATTGGAATGGACGCCGTGGAAGTGTTGCCGTATCGATCCACATTGATGACGAACTTGTCCAGGGGCATTTTGAGATACTTTGCGGCGGTTTCAATAATCCGATAATTCGCCTGGTGCGGGATGATCCACTGAATATCGTTGGTGGTCATATGGACCTGCTCGAGCGTCTCGATCACGGCACGCCCCATCACGCGGGTCGCAAAGCGAAATACTTCCTTCCCATCCATTTGAACGAAATGTTTGCCTTCGTGAATGGTCGCTTCAGATGCCGGGTAATGGGTCCCGCCGCCCAGCAGGGTTAACGAGTCCGCCCCGGAACCGTCCGAGTGCATTACAGCAGATAACACGCCCCCGGGTTTGTCACTGGCCTGCAGGACAAAGGCCCCGGCGCCATCGCCGAACAGAATGCAGGTATTCCTGTCCTTCCAGTTCACAAAACGCGAAAGCACCTCAGTGCCGATCACCAGGGCATTCTTGATCGAGCCGCTTCGAATGGCCTGGGCGGCCATGTTGGTTGCAAAAATAAAACCCGTGCAGGCAGCCTGCAGGTCAAACGCCCCCGCCTTGGTGGCGCCGATCTGATCCTGAATAATGCAGGCAGTGGCGGGAAAAATATACTCGGGCGAGGAGGATGTGCAAATGATCAGGTCCAGGTCGGTGGGAGCTAGGTTTGCCACCTGCAGGGCCTTGATGGCGGCTTCCACGCCAAGGGTGGATGGAAATTCATGCTCACGCGCAATATGGCGCTCGCGAATGCCCGTGCGATCCCGGATCCATTCGTCGCTCGTTTCCACCATCTTGGCAATATCATCATTGGTTAGAACCGGTTCAGGCACATACATGCCCCAACCGGTAACATGCGCAAATGGCATTCTTGCTCCTTTATTGATTAAAGCGGCTGAGGATCAAAGTCGCATTGTGTCCGCCAAACCCGAATGAATTGGACATGATGTGCAATGGATTCGCCTTGCGGGACTGGTTGGGAACATAGTCGAGGTCACAATTTGGATCCGGCGTTTCATAATTGATCGTGGGAGGCAGGACATGATCGATCAGGACCATGCAGCCGACCACGGCTTCAAGCGCGCCAGAGGCCCCCAGCAAATGGCCGGTCATGGATTTTGTGGAGGAAACCGGGATCTTATATGCCTGTCCGCCGAATACCGTTTTGATCGCGCTGGTCTCGCTCTTGTCATTCATGGGGGTCGACGTGCCATGCGCATTGATGTATCCGATCTCCTCAAGCCTGAGGCCGGAATCCTTCAAAGCCAGCCGCATGGAGTTCGCGGCGCCGGCTCCATCCTCCGCAGGCGCGGAAATGTGGTGGGCATCGTCCGTCGTTCCATAACCGGTAAACTCACAAAGAATTTTGGCCCCGCGTGCCTGGGCATATTCCAGTGACTCGAGGATCAAAATCCCCGCGCCCTCCCCCATCACAAATCCATCCCGGTTTTTGTCAAAGGGCCGGGATGCCTTCCGGGGATCTTCGTTGCGGGTGGACAAGGCAGTCATGACATTCATGCCAGCCATGGCAATTGCGCTGATGCCGGCCTCGGAGGCGCCTGCGATCATTACGTCCGCGGCCCCGCGCCGGATCATCTCGGCCGCTTCACCCAACGCATTGGTCCCGGAGGCGCAGGCCGTGGCCAGCGACATATTGGGTCCGCGTGCTCCGACACGAATTGCCAGATTACCCGCCGCGCTATCCGAGATCATCATCGGAATCAGAAAAGGGCTGACCCGATCGGGGCCCCGCTGCCGCATGACTTCGTACTGCTCGATCAGTGTGAGAATCCCGCCGATTCCAGAGCCTATCAATATCCCAACGCGATCCCTGTTTGAATCGTCAATGATCAATCCGGATTGCGCAATTGCCTCAAGCGTTGCCGCCGTGGCAAGCTGGGCGAATCGATCCATTTTGCGGGCGTCCCGGGTGCCAAACAACGCCGCTGCATCAAATCCCTTGACTTCCGCCGCGAATTTGGTCTTGTGCGCGCTCGCATCAAAAGCCGTGATGGGGGCTGCGCCGGATTTTCCAGCCAGAAGCGCCTGCCAGGTATCGTTTACATTATTACCCACGGGGCTCACACAGCCAAGCCCCGTAATAACTACACGTTTTCTCATTCGTGTTCTCCTTAATGATCGCAGTGATAATAGCCAAATAAAAGGGGGGAGTAAGAATCGCCTTTATTTTCCTTAACAACACTAGTTGCGACTGGAAGACACGGCAAAATTCTGCATTTTCTTCAAGATTCCCCAGGTCTGTTGAACATGCATACGGTCATGATCCGCAATAAATCCGGCCACCTCGAGGAAATTGGTTGGCCCAAAGATGGCGTGCCTTGCCTTTTTTCCCCAATCTTCCACCGATATGTTTTTGAGGATGTTCAGGGTTTCCAGCCTGGCCGTATTAAACTCCTGTAGGACTTTTTCCCCGTTTTCATGTCTGTAATCCCTGCGGCTGGCCCATACGCTCGTATCCGGCCTCGGGATAAAAGGTTCATCCTGTTCAGAAAAAAGCCTGATCTGCATTTGATGGACCTCACGTTCCGTGTCCCGCAAGTGACAGAGCAATTCCGTAAGAGACCAATCGCCGGCAGTGGCTGAATGTGACCATGTCAAGGCGTCAATTTTATTCAAAAGGCCGTTTAATGAGGCGGGCGTAGCCGCAAGGATGGCCAGGACAGAGTCGACTGATTTAAATGAGGGAAGTAATGCAGACTCACCCACTGAATCAAGCCAGCCTTTCACGTCAGACAGGCTGCCGGATCCGGCGCTCACTTGCGCGGAAGCCAATTCCGGCTGCTCCGAGATGTGAAATGTGGCCAGCCCGAGTTTTTGTGCCGGCAAAATATCCCGGTCAATGTCATTACCGACCATCAAGATCGGAGTTTCCGGCCAGCCCAACCGCCCCAGGATTTCGGCATAATAAGCCGGATGGGTCTTAGAAAAATGAAAATGATCAAAAGTCGAAACAAGTTCAAATTGTTCCGGTGCAAATCCCGCCCAGCGCAGGCGCTCGTACGTGGCTTTGCGCGGCAATAATGGATCGGTGGCAATTGCGATCCGATACCCCCGGGAAAACGCCCATTCTACAAATGGCTTTGCCGCTGGTTTGGGGGAGGTCAGCCCGGAAAGGGTGGGGAAAATAACATCGTAATAATGCTCAATGACCGGCGTCAGGGCATCGCGGGAAATGCCAAGGCGGAGGAAAAACTCGTGATTAAATATCTCTTCAAGAGTCTGTGTAAAATCCTCGCTTTGATTCATCAAATTTGTACCGGACACGAGGGCGGGAAGCATCTTTTCAGGGGGTACCTGGCTGGCGAGCTCCTTTGCCAGGGACTGAAAATAAGCGGGTACAAAGGATTCCAGATTCGTATTAAGCAGGGTGTCGTCAAGGTCGAGCAGGAGTGTCAGCGTCATGTTGTATGGACTCCCCCGGAGTCTCTCACTATTCTTTTACTTCGAATTTAAAGGGCAGGACATGGCATTCACCGCAACCGATTTGGGGTTCGGATACATCACGGCCGGTCTTCTCACAAAAGGTGCTTACATGAACCCTTTTCTGGAATATGGCGGTCAAAGGCCGGTCCACGGACGCCTTCAGTTTCATAAACTTGCACGAGTTTGCCCGGGCAATATCAGGCACCGGGCAGGTTTTGCACAAATCGCGTGACCAAACCTGCCCATTCGCCTGCAGCAGGCGGCATTCTTCAACATTTCGCCCGCGATAATAATTTCCGTAAAAATAAGGGCATTCACGCCCGGCTGGTGTTTTCATTCCGTATCGCCATTAATAAAGAAAGGGGATGAACCGGCTCCATGCCCGCCCATCCCCGAAATCCACTAGACCCGTGTTACGTACTCGCCGGTTCGTGTGTCAACCCTGATCGTGTCGCCGACCACGACAAAATTCGGGCACTGAACCGTCACACCGGATTCGGTGGTGACTTTTTTGGTCACGCCCGTGGCCGTATCCCCGCGAATGGCCATCTCCGCTTCCACCACCTTCAAATCCACCGAGGTGGGCAGTTCAATATCAATCGCTTCGCCTTTATAAAAGGTCAGTTTTACTTCCATGCCCTCTTTGAGGAAATTCGCGCTTTCCCCCAGGGATTCCTTTTTGATGGCCGGCTGTTCAAACGTGGCATTGTCCATAAAATAATACATGTCGCCGTCATTATACAGATAGGAAACATTTGCAAAATCCAGACTGACATCCTGGACCGATTGGCCGGAACTAAAAGTGCGCTCAATGGTCGCGCCGGTAAGCAGGTTACGCGCCTTGACCTTGATATTTGCGTTTCCGCGGCCGGTCTTATTGTGGCTGTAATCCAGGACCTTTAACAGGTTCCCGTCCAATTCAAATGTGACACCTTTACGAAGTTCATTTACATCGATCATGCTGGCTTTCCTTGTTCTTTAGAATTATGTACCGCTTCGTCCTTGCACAAAAACACCCGCCGGCGTTTGATGGCACCAGATGCTGTTTATCCGGTCGGAAATTTTACGGCATGTTTTGGAGGCGGGCGGATTATACCAACGACTTGTGATTAGTGGCTAGGCCGGATCGTCTTTTTCAAACAAATCATTAATGTGAAGATTCCGACCCGGGGTCGTCCTTCAACAATTGGACTGCATGGGAAAGTACCGGCAAAACCGATTGCAGGTTCTCCACAGCGGCTTTTGGGCTGCCAGGGAGGTTAATGATCAGGGTTCGACCCCGAATGCCCGCAATTGCCCGGGAAAGCATGGCGTGCGGTGTTGTCTTCAAGCTTTCGGCCCGCATGGCTTCTACAAGGCCTGGAGCAGACCTTTCGACCACGGCGGAGGTTGCCTCCGGCGTCACATCCCTGGGCGCAAAACCCGTTCCACCGGTTGTTAAGATCACGTCAAATTGTCCACTGTCCGCCCATTCGATTAATGCCGCCCGAATGGCCGGCCCTTCATCGGGAAGAATCAATTGTCGGGCCACGGACCAGCTTTGGGAGCGGATCAGATCCGCGAGAGCAGGTCCGGAAGCATCGGGCCGCTCCCCCCTGGCAGAACGGTCTGAAAGGGTCAAAATCCCAAATCGAATTCCGGTCATGATGCGTCCGCTTTCCCGCTTAAGCGGATTTAATGGCCTGTTTCAAAAGCGAGATCAGATCATCCGGCATATACGGTTTCATTAAAAAACCGAACGCCCCCTCACTCATGCACTCCTCCTTCACATTTGCGCCGGACGACATGACAACCCGCGTCCCTTTAATATCCGGCGTGGACCGGATATTCTTCAGAATATCCAACCCGTTTTGGTCTCCCAAATGAACATCCAATAAAAGGACATCCGGGGATTCCTCCCGAATGACTGACAGCACGTCCTTGTTCGCATGCAGAAGCACCACTTCAAACCCTTCCATTTTCAAAAGGGTCTTTAATAGTGAGATCATGGTCAAATCATCCTCTGCGAGCAATACCTTTGGTTTTGACATTCTTCCTTACCTTTATTTGCTTGGATTTTTTTCCGACTGCAGCCCTGGCCTGCTCTTTCTTATGCGGTTTTGCCTTTTCCAAAGCCGCATTGATGACTTCGTCCACCGATTCTGCAAATATGAAGTTCATGGATTGCCGAATTTCATCCGGCACATCATCGATATCCTGTTCGTTTCGTTTGGGAAGGATCACCGTGGTCAGTCCGCTGCGATGGGCAGCCAATACTTTTTCCTTGACGCCGCCAATGGCGAGGACCTGACCCCGCAGGGAGATCTCGCCAGTCATGCCGATCTGGGGCTTGACTTTGCGGCCTGAGATCAGGGACACGAGAGAGGTGGCCATCGCAACCCCGGCGGATGGCCCATCCTTCGGCTGCGCGCCGGCGGGAATGTGCATGTGCACATCGAATTTATCAAAGAATTCATAGGGGATTTTCAGCGAAGCGGCGCGCGAGCGGACGTAGGACATGGCAGCGCGTGCCGATTCCTGCATCACATTTCCCACCGAGCCGGTAACCTGGAAACCCCGGCCGCCGGGCATGGCAGTCGACTCGATAAACAGGATGTCGCCGCCAAAAGAAGTCCACGCCAGACCCGGGACCACACCGGGAATGGACGTACGCTTATTCAGCTCCTCGGGGCCGAAATAGATCGGATGATCAAGATAGTCCTCAACCAATTCCGGCGTGATCTCAAATTTATCAGCATGGTTTTCAGCAATTCTTGTGCCGACCTTTCGGCATACAGCGCCGATCTTGCGTTCCAGGTTGCGGACTCCCGCCTCCCGCGTATACTGGCGAATGATCATTTTCAAGGCGTCATCCGTGAATGCAATCTCGCTCTCACGCAGGCTGTTCTCGCGAATCTGTCTCGGAATCAAATATCCCCGGGCGATGGCAAGTTTTTCGTTCTCGGTATATCCCGAAAGATAGATTATTTCCATGCGATCACGCAAAGGTCCGGGAATCGTCTCAAGCGTGTTGGCGGTGGCGATAAAAAACACCTGCGAAAGGTCGTATGAGACCTCAAGGTAATTGTCCCGGAATTCGCTGTTTTGCTCGGGGTCCAGCACCTCCAGGAGAGCCGAAGCCGGATCTCCATGAAAGTCAAAGGTTAATTTGTCAACTTCATCCAGCATGAAAACCGGATTTTTCGTGTCAATCCGCCTTAAAGATTGCAGAATTCTTCCCGGCATGGATCCGATATACGTGCGGCGATGACCGCGAATCTCCGCTTCATCGCGCACGCCGCCCAGGGAGGCGCGGATGAATTTCCGTTCCATCGCACGGGCTATGGATTGACCCAGCGAAGTCTTTCCCACGCCTGGCGGACCCACAAAACAAAGGATCACGCCCTCGCGCTCACGGCGAATTACATCATCCGAGGGAGCTCTGGCCTCATCTTTTCGGTCGAGCCGCAGCTTCCGGATCGCCAGAAATTCAAGGATGCGATCCTTGACATCATCGAGCCCGAAATGATCCTTGTTCAGGATTTCGCGCGCATGTTTAATATCCAGATTATCCTGTGTGGACTTGGACCAGGGAAGTGTGACCAGCCAGTCGAGATAGGTGCGGATCACGCCATATTCGGCAGCAGCGGTTGGCAGACGGGACAAGCGGTCCAGCTCCCGCCTGGCCTGCTTAAGCGCTTCTTCGGGCATTTTCGCATCTTCGATTTTCCTGCGAAATTCATCCACTTCCTCGGATTGTTCATCCTTCTCGCCCAATTCCCGCTGAATGGCCTTCATCTGCTCGCGCAGAAAATATTCACGTTGTACTTTCTCTATTTCGCCGCGGGCCTCATTTTGAATCTTTTGCCCGATCTGCAAAACTTCAGACTCCCGCACGAGCAGGCCTATCAACTTCTTCAATTTTTCGTACACAGAATCCATTTCCAGAATTTCCTGGGCATCCTTCAAGGCAATGCGCTGGAAATTGGCGATTGTATAGGCTGTCTGCAAGGGATCTTCGAGTGAGGTAATTGAACCAACCAGCTCATCCGGGAAGGAGGGTATCATCTCGGTGATTTGCTGGAATTGGTCCCGGGCATTTCGCGCCAGGGCGCTGGTCTCCAGGTCTGTTTCCGCCGACTCTGGAATAAGATGAATATGCGCCTTCAAATACGGCTCCTCGGCGACAAATTCGCCCAGGCGAAAACGTTCCATGCCCTGAACCAAAAGCCGAACCGTACCATCGGGAGCACGCAAAAGCCGATGAACCGTGGCGATCGTCCCCACTTGATAAAGTTCACCCGGCCCGGGAGTCTCCTGCTCGGGATTAAGAGCCGCGACCAATCCTACGAGCTTGTCACCGCCAACCACATCATCGACAAGTTTGATGGAACGCGCCTGCCCAACCGTCAGCGGAACCGCGGTATTCGGATAAACAACAACTCCACGCAGGGGAAGAATCGGGAGGATATCCGGGAATTTCTGGGCATCACTTTTGTCGCCCTCCTGGGCGGCAGACGGGTCCTCCCCGCTGCCATCCTTGGGGGAATTTAAGATTGATGATGATATGAACTTTCGAATCAATTCATCATCATTTTCCCCAACTTTTTGAAAGAACTCTTGAATACCGGATTGCCATCTTTCTGCGGGCATGTTTCTACTCAACCTTGTCTGAATTATCTTTTGGAAGAACGACGATCAAAAACCCATTCTTATACTCCGCATATGTCTGGTCAATACTCACCGGTCCGGGCAGACGGACGGCAGATGCGAACTTTCCGAAACGAATTTCCATTTGTTGATACGCACGGCGCTCGGGAGGGTCGAGGCGCTCGCCTGATATATGCAGGATATTATTTTCAAGGGAAACTTCGAAATCATCTTCCTGCATCCCCGCTATTTCCATGCGTACCACGTAGGTTTCCTCCGTTTCATATTGATCCGTGGGAGGGCTCCAGGTGGTGGAGCGAATCTGCCAGCTGACCGCATGCAAAATCTCACGATGAGATTCAAGAATAGCGGCCTTGGCCGATTTTCGGATGACCGTTGGCATGGAATTTCTCCTTCCTATGCACAATATTCCTTTTTACAGCGCCTCCGGCGGGATTCGAACCCACAACCTACTGCTTAGAAGGCAGGTGCTCTGTCCATTGAGCTACGGAGGCAGTTTATAATTTTACCCGCCAGTTTCCGGAATTGGAATATTAGGCTGGTAGGGTCTTAAACCCCGATACACACGAGGGCCCGAAATGGTCTTCAAGATCGTATCTGTTGGCCTGCCCAGTTTCTTTCCAAGGTCTTCGGCAGACATGGGAATGTTGCCGTTCACAAGAAATACCCGAAATATCGCCTCCACCATGGCAGTGTGAACATCGGTAAATTCGGGAAGCAGGGCACAATGACTCATCAGGGTATGCTGGATGCCGTCCACCGGTTTCACTTCAGCGGTTTGGGCATCCACCCAGTCAACCGTGCCCCCCTCTTCGACATTGGCAAACATTTCCTGATGCTCCGCACAAAGCAGGGACCGCAAAAACACATGCCAGTCTCTTTCGTTTTGCTTCCACCATTCAAAGTCGATATGGAAGGGGGTTTTTGCAGTCGGTTTTAAAAGACTCATGAAGCATCCTCATTCAAACGGAAGTGCAAATCGCCAACATGCTTGAACCTCGGATTGGTTGCCAGCAGGGCAAAAAGCGGTGCGGGCGGGACCCGGCGAACAAGATTAACGGCTGCGTATAATTCCTGGGCATGAACATGGCCCTGCGGATTGGACTTGGTCAACTCCCGCATTACCGACAAAACCAGTTCGTCGAATGTCCGCTTCTTCTCCCAAATCGGATCCAGGGATTTGAAATCGGGCACATGAATGGCCATACGGTCATTGAATTCCGCTGTAATGGATTGCTTGAGCATCGCAAAAACAAACCCGCCATCCGTGCCGACCATCACGGTACGGACCCAGTCCTTTGAGGACCGTTGATTCTTGACCTCAACAATCACCTCGCCCGGTTTTTCACCACGACGAACCTGGACAAGCGACCCCGGGATCAATTGATGTGACTTGTACCATTCCCTTAGACCAAATACATAACCATGTTCGAGAACCACCCAGGCGGGGATGCGCTGCCTGGTCTTCCCATCCACAAGTGTAAACCTAACCCGCGGTGATTCATAAGCAGTCGGAAATAATTTTCGGGCACGCGCAGACATGGGCAGAGTCCCGGCACGCAGGTGCGGATAGATCAGGGAAATTGTGACGGAGGAAACATCGTCCTTGGGGTCATTCTCCTGGGATGGCGTCAGCTCATCATCCAACTGAGCCTCAAGGTTCTTCATGGCTTCATCCAGGTTTTCCCGGTCATGTTCAATTTCAATATATCTCAGCGGCGGAGGGACCTCCCTTACAAAGTCCGGCTCAAGCCGTCTTAAGCACCACAACACCTGACCGGCCGGACCAACTTCATCAAAGCGGTCGTCATCCTGCAAGGCATAATTTAACGAGAATTCCGCCAGCCGGGGATTGACTCCGGACGGCAATTCTATTTCCTTAATGAGCGCATCCGGGGCAAGCGGCTCCCCGCCAGACATATCCAGGACAGCCTCGGCAAGATTCAACTGGCCCTGATTAATATCGATCAACAACGCACGCGGGAACCAACGGCCGGCAATCTTAACCAGGTCGTCGTTTCTGCTGAATACTTCCTCAAGCTTTCGTTCAATCAGAAGGCCATGCTCCCGCAAAATAAATTCGGGTGACATTTCGTCCTCTTCAGGGGAGACAAGCGGCGCCTCATTCAGAATATGCGTTTCCAAATTGGCGGCAAACATGTGCCGTGAAAGATCTTCCATCTCAACTGTAAGCACATCAAAATCAGGCAGAACGGGATTTGCGCCCGCCCGCACCGAAACCACCCGGCCGCGCTTCCAGTTCATGGCCGGAAAAACAAGTTCGTCCCCAACTTGATATTTTTCCCTGGGGAGAAAGCTTTTGCCGCCGGCTTTTTGTTTGATTTCTGATGCGACACGCTCGGATTTAACGCGCGCAGAGACAAATTCAGATGCAAGGTCGCTGACAGTGAGGGGCATCTCACGTTCAAAAAGAAAAGTGTGTAAATTTTCAACGTCTTGCGGGGTGATCTGAAGGGATAACCAGTATTCGTTGGGAAGTGAAAATGCGCCTGCCATACTCAGCCTTGAAATGAAATTACGCTTTACGCGTTACCAAGGGATTATACCTTACCTTGGTCAGACTTCCCATCCTTTGAGCAAAAATGCACATGTAAGAAATCACATATTTTCTTCATCCGCATTTCATCTTTCCGATGTAAACTGCGGCCATATCAATCCATGGAGAAAACATGAATTTCACGTATCAGGCTCTTTCAACAACAATCTTCGTTATCCTGCTTACCGCCTGCGGACCCCAGGCGACTCAACCCGCAGCGGTACCTGCCACAACAACGCCAGTCATCGAGCCACCCACACAAACCGTAGTTGTCCCCACCGTGTCTTCTACAGAAACACCGGAAGCTACACTTTCACCTGAGACACCCTCAAGTGTAAGCTTCTCCAATGACGTTCTCCCCATTTTTAATAACAGTTGTGTAAAATGCCACGGCACTGAAGAAATTAAAAAGGGGCTGGATCTGAGAGCGTATGACAGCCTTATGGCCGGGTCATTTAATGGGTCCGTGCTTACCCCAGGCAATGCTGCCGACAGTTTATTAATCCAACAACTTTTGAATGGGAAAATGCCGAAGCGCGGACAAAAATTGTCCACGGAGCAAATTCAGATAATCAGCGATTGGGTAAACGCGGGCGCTCTTAACAATTAAAATGTTTGATCCCGATAAAAGAGAGCGGCGCCACTAAGGCGCCGCTCTCTTTTATCACATTAACATTCCATAATAGTAACTTTTATCCTATTGACTTTAAGCCTTTGTGCTCGTAAAATCATATTAATCTGATTAATCAGATAACTGCCATGATGACACTACGCGAACGTGTTTCTCCAGAGATCTCTGAATTTCTACGATACCTTGCATCACAAACTGAAGCCGAGGGCAATTTACCTTCATTAAGTGAGCTAAGTCGCGAACTTGGCATAAGTGTAGCGGGTCTGCGCGAACAGCTTGAAGTGGCTCGTGCTTTGGGTTTGGTCGAAGTCCGGCCACGCACCGGGACGAGAAGGCTGCCCTATTCTTTTGCGCCCGCTGCCAAACAAAGTCTTGCCTACGCACTGGCATTGGACGAGGGGCATTTTGAAAAATATTCCGAATTGCGCAATCATATTGAAGCTGCGTATTGGGACGAGGCGGTGAAGTTACTGACCGGGGAAGACAAACTCGAACTTCAGAATATTCTTGCCCGCGCCCTGGAAAAACTCGGCGGAGACATAATCCAGGTTCCTCATGAAGAACATCGCAAACTTCACTTATTAATTTACAGGCGTCTTAACAACCCCTTCGTAACGGGCCTGCTTGAGGCTTATTGGGATGCATACGAAGCTGTCGGGCTGAATTTGTATGCCGGCAGCAAGGATTACCTGCAGGAAGTCTGGGAATATCACAAGATAATGGTCCAGAGTATTTGCAATGGAAATTACTCGGCGGGGCATGAAGCACTGGTCACTCACATCGACCTGCTGGCTCACCGCCGGTCATAAACTAAAGGAGTCACATGAACAAGGTCATCAATGATTTCACCATCACAGTCGGCACGGTAAATGGCTCAGGCAGTTCAACTGCCAACAACACCATCCTGCGCTCCATCTTCAAGATGGGCATTCCTGTTTCGGGAAAGAATCTTTTTCCGTCCAACATACAGGGGCTTCCGACATGGTACACCATCCGTGTCAACAAGGATGGATTCATCGCGCAGCACGAAGAACGGAATATTGTAATCACCCTCAACCCCAATTCCTTTGCCAGGGATCTTGCCTCAGTCGCACCCGGCGGGGCCTTTTACTATTCCGATGACATAAAACAACCTGTCACCCGGACCGACATCGCCATCTACGCCATGCCGGTAAAGACCATCGTGAAAAATGATCCTAATGTCCCCACAGATTTTCGTGATCTGGTCGGCAACATGGTATATGTGGGCGTCCTGGCTCACATGATCAACATGGACCTCGAAAAGGTCCTCGCCGCCCTGACTTTTCACTTCAAAGGCAAACAAAAGCCGATTGACATGAACTTCAACGCCGTTAAAGCCGGAGCTGAATGGGCAAAAGCGAATCTTGTAAAAAATGACCCTTACCAGCTTGAGGCAATGAACAAGACGGATGGTCTGATCATGGCCGATGGGAACACAGCCGCCGCGATCGGTTCCATTTTTGGCGGCGTCCAATTTGCCGGCTGGTACCCCATCACTCCCGCTTCCTCGCTCGCGGAGGCATTGAATGATTATTTGCCCCAGCTGCGCAAACGGGAGGATGGAAAGCACACCTACGCTGTTGTACAAGCTGAAGATGAACTCGCCGCCCTGGGAATGGCGGTCGGAGCCGGCTGGGCCGGTCTTCGTTCGATGACATCCACCTCCGGCCCCGGGCTCTCTCTGATGACTGAATTCGCCGGACTCGCTTATTATGCCGAAATTCCCGTGGTCATCTGGGACGTTCAACGGATCGGCCCAAGCACAGGCCTCCCCACTCGAACATCCCAGGGCGACTTGACCTTTGCTTATTTCATTGGCCACGGCGACTCCCATTCAGTGATCATGCTCCCGGGAGATGTAGGCGAATGTTTTGATTTTGGCTGGCAGTCGTTTGACCTTGCAGAGCGTGTCCAAACCCCCGTGTTCGTGCTAAGCGACCTGGACATGGGCATGAATCAATGGATGAGCAAACCCTTTCAATACCCCAACGTACCCATGGATCGCGGCAAGGTATTGTGGGAAAAAGACCTTGAAGAGATCAAGGGCAATTGGGGCCGCTATCTCGACAAGGATGGCGACGCCATCCCCTATCGAACCATACCAGGAAACAAGCACCCCATGAGTTCCTATTTCACCCGCGGCACCGGTCATGATGAATATGCCAAATACACCGAGGAAGCGGACATGTTCCTAAAGAACATGGATCGATTAAAGCGGAAAAATGAAACCGCCAAGAAATATGTCCCCGCTCCGATCCTGCGCAGCACCAAAGGCTCTACTGCAGGCATCATCGCCTTTGGCTCCACAGAAGCCGCAATTCTTGAAGCTCAAAACCAGCTTGAAAATGACCACGGAATCAAAACTGACTTCCTCCGGATTCGCGCCATTCCTTTTACCAGGGAAGTGGACGCTTTCCTCGCGAAATTTGAACAGATCTTCGTTGTGGAAATGAATCGCGACGGCCAGATGTACCAGATCCTCCTGACTGAATATCCTCAATACGCCTCACGATTACGGTCAGTGGCGTTCGGAGACGGCATGCCTGCATCCGCGAAATGGGTTCGCGAAGGAATACTGGACCGTTATGAAAGCGGAACGCTTCCCAGCACGAAGGGTGCCGGGAAATCCGGCGTAAAGAAATCGGCCCCGGCAAAAAGGGCCTCAGCAAAGTCCACACCGATCGCGAAGAAAACCACGAAGAAAACCGTGGCCGGCCCCAAGTCCAAAGCGAAGCGAAAATAGAGAAGAGAAAAGGAGTAACTAAAAATGACTGAAGCACTCCCCATGGCTGGCGCAGCGGCTAACACCAATCTCGCCGGTCTTACCAAAAATGATTACCGCGGCAACCCCAGCACCTTATGCCAGGGCTGCGGACATAATTCGATCTCCAATCAGATCATCAGCGCGTGCTATGAAATGAATGTGGTCCCTGAAAATGTCCTAAAATTCAGCGGCATCGGCTGTTCCTCAAAGTCGCCCACATACTTCCTCAACCGCACTTTTGGCTTCAACAGCCTGCACGGGCGCATGCCGTCCATCGCCACCGGCGGCTTGTTTGGCGATCATCATCTCAAAGGCATCAGCGTTTCAGGTGACGGTGACTCGGCCAGCATCGGCATGGGACAATTCAAGCACGTCATGCGCCGCAATGTCAACATGGTGTACATCGTGGAAAACAACGGTGTGTACGGGTTGACGAAAGGCCAGTTCTCCGCAACTGCGGAAAAGGGCTTGAACCTGAAGAAGCAGGGTGAAAATCCCTACATGCCTGTGGACATTTGCATGGAGGCCCTGGTAAGCAACGCAACATTCGTCGCGCGCTCCTTTGCAGGCAACCCCAAGCAGGTCAAGGAACTACTCAAAGCCGCCATCTCCCACAACGGAATTGCAGTGCTGGATATCATCAGCCCGTGCGTCACTTTCAACAACCAGGAAAATGCCTTCCATTCCTATGCCTGGGGCAAGGACCATGAAGAACCCCTTCAGGAAATCTCCTACATTGCACCACGCAGCGAAATCATGCTCGAGCGCGAAATGGAGGAAGGCGAGATTCGTGAAGTGACCATGCATGACGGCTCGATCGTGATCCTGAAGAATCTTGAAAAGGGATATGACACCTCCAGCCGTTTTGAAGCATTGCGTGTGATGGAAGAATCACAGCGCAATAACTGGCTCGTGACCGGTCTGCTGTACCTGGATACCACAAAGCCCAGCCTGACCTCCCGCTACAATCTTGTCGACACCCCCCTCAACCGCCTCACGGAAGCGGACCTGCGACCTGCCCGTGCCTCGATCGACAAAGTCAACGCCTTGATGTTCTAGCTCCTACTTTACCTCCCCCAATTGAAAACCTCAATTGGGGGAGGTTTTTTGTTGAGGAAAAATGACAGCCGAAAATATAACCACCGAAAAACTTGATTTCAAACGCATCCTGCCGGTTCTGGTGATTGTGCTGGTGGATTTGATGGGCCTGTCCATCATCATCCCCCTGCTGCCCTTATATGCGGCCCGTTTCGGGTCCCCTCCACTCGTGATTGGAATTTTGCAAGCCACCTATCCCATGATGCAATTCCTGGGCGCCCCAATTTTGGGGCGGTTGTCCGACCGTTTTGGACGCAAGCCTGTCCTGATCGCCAGCCAGTTGGGCACGCTGGCGGGATTTATCCTGCTTGGATTCGCAAACTCGCTCTGGCTCCTGTTTCTTTCCCGAGTCATTGACGGTCTGTCAGGGGCAAACATCTCCACGGCTCAAGCCGCAATATCAGACAGCACGAATGAAAAAACCCGCACCCAGGGCCTTGGCCTGGTTGGCGCTGCATTTGGGGTTGGATTTGTTCTCGGCCCGATCATCGCCTTTATTGTCCTGGCAGCCACGGGGCAAAATTATCAAGCGGTTGCATTCACTGCAGCAATTTTCTCGCTGACCTCCCTTCTACTGACCGCCTTCTGGTTCCGCGAGACCTTGGTCGAAGGTGCAGATCCTTCCGCGGCCCGCAAAAGACCCTTTTCCTTCGGTGCGATCAAACAGGCCCTGGGCCAGCCTACCATCGGCTTCCTGCTGATCATCATGTTTTTTTACCAAATCGCATTCGGCGGGTACGAACAGCTTTTTTCATTGTTCACATTGACCCGTCTGGGCATGGATGCGCGTGACACCTCCGGCCTGTTTGTGCTTGCCGGCTTGTTCATCATCGTGGTGCAGGGGGGATTGATCGGAAGATGGTCAAGGGAAAAAGGAGATCGCTGGCTTGTGCTAATGGGGCTCTTCACTCTGGCAATCGGGTTAATCGGTACTGCTTTGACTCCCGCCGTACCAATCCCCTGGTATGACAAGGCCAAGGTCCTCGAAAGCATGGCGGGACAAGGTCAATTTCGGGTGGCGATTTCAAGCATCAACATCAACCTGCCTGATCAGGATGCGCGGGGCTGGCTGGGGATTATTTGGCTGCTGATTGCCAGCTTTCCGGCTGCCCTGGGCGGAGGCGTATTGCATCCGGCAGTGAACAGTTTGATCACGAAATCCGCTAATAAAAACGAAGTCGGGGGAATGTTGGGGGTTTCCACCTCTGTATACAGTTTGGCCAATGCGATCGCGCCTTTATTTTATGGCACCCTGTTTCAATGGTTTGGTGGACCCGTCCCATTCCTGGCAGGCGGATTAATCCTCGCCATCCTTTGGTTCTATGCGCCCAGGGTTGTAAAAGTGTAAAACGAACACCCTGGAAGACCACCGGAATTACCGAAGTATGCCTTCGAAAAACCGGTGGTCTCCATGCATGTTTTGTGACATAATGGGGGGCAAATGAAAAATTTTGAAAAGGAAATCCAGCTTGAATATATTCGTGCAGGCGGCCCCGGGGGGCAGAACGTAAACAAGGTCTCCACGGCGGTACAATTGCGTTTTGACGTGGCCAATTCCTCTTCCATTCCCGCAGATACAAAAACACGACTGATAAAACTTGCGGGCAGGCGCATGACCGAAGCAGGGGTGCTCATCATTGAGGCCAGTAAATTCCGAACCCAGGAAAAAAACCGCGAAGACGCCCTGCTGCGCCTGAATGAACTGGTGAGAAAAGCCGGTGAAAAACCAAAGCCCCGCCGCAAAACAAAACCAACCAGATCCTCAAAAGAGGAAAGATTACAAGGCAAAAAGAAACGCGGCGAAATCAAAAAGAATCGCGCCAGTGTTTTTGAATAAATCCAACTCGTTCGGAGAAAATATACATGCAGCAATCCATCGCAAATATCGCCCTGATCGTGAAGGACTACGACGAAGCGATCCATTTTTATACGCAAAAGTTGAAATTTGACCTGATCGAGGACAGTCCGCGGGGTGATAAAAAACGATGGGTGCTCATCTCACCCCGCGGCACCGATGGAACCAGACTCCTGCTTGCCAGAGCCGAAGGCCCCCAACAGGAGTCACGCATTGGGGACCAGACCGGCGGGAGGGTGTTTCTGTTCCTGCACACGGATGATTTTTGGCGCGACTACCAGGAAATGAAATCGCAGGGAATACAGTTCCACGAACAACCCCGCGAGGAATCCTATGGCACGGTCGTGGTATTCTCGGATCTATACGGAAACAAGTGGGATTTGCTCCAGCCGAAGGAATAATACCGGCAACTTCGATATAATCACCAGCTATGCAAAAACATAATTCACTGGCAGGGCTATTCGCAGGTCTGGCAGCCGCATCCATTTGGGGCGGCATGTATGTCGTCAGCAAGATTGTACTCGAGGTTATTCCACCCTTTACGCTGCTTGCGATCCGTTATGCTTTGGGCATCCTCACTTTGGGGGTGGTGATCGTCTTTCGCAAGAACAAACCTTCGATCACAAAGGAAATATTCTGGAAAAGCGCCCTGGTTGGATTTGTGGGATATGGCATCTCGCTCGGTTTTCAATTCGTTGGAACGAAATTATCGACCGCCTCAAACGGCTCACTGGTGACCTCGGCCACACCCGCCTTCGTATTGATTTTCGCCCCATTTCTGCTGGGTGAGCGTGCCACCCTTCGCCGGATGGTTGCACTGGTCATATCGACGCTTGGCGTGGTGGCCGTCATTGACCCCCGCACCGCCGAACTATCGCCGAATTTGTTCTGGGGTAATATGAGTCTGTTGTCCGCGGCCCTTACCTGGGCCTTGTATTCGGTATTGGTACGCAAGGTTTCAAAAACAGGGGATTTACTTTCATCAAGTACGATCATGTTAATGGGTGGGTTGCCGTCCAGCCTGCTGCTGGGATTTTGGGAAATCCAAACCCAGGGAGTCGGAGTGATTACGCCGGGAATTATTGGCGGATTGTTGTTTCTCGGAATTATATCGACAGCCATAGCCATGTTCCTCTGGAACTACGCATTTGCAGAACTTCCCGCCGCGGTGGCTTCTTTAACCTTCTTCGCCCAGCCAATTGTTGGCACCCTGCTCGGCTGGTTCTTTCTTTCTGAAAAAATCACGCCGCTTTTCCTGGCAGGCGGGGCTTTGATCAGCGCGGGAATCTTGATCGCTGCACGTGAGTAGCGGATGAATGCAGTGTGCGTGCCTCTTCGAAGCTGGATCAGGCAACCGTCAGGAAGGATGCGCTCCACATAAAACAGCACCGGGATTACCCGGTGCTGTTTTATGTCTATTTGGACTTCTTTACATTCTCTTCGGCCAGCTTGCGGGCCAGATTAACCGTCGCGTCACTGCCGACCGTATGCAGCAAGGCCATGTTTGGCGGGCGCTGAGCCCCAACCGGGTATCCGCAGATGAGCACAACCTGTTGACCCGACTTTATTCCGGAGTTCAACAGCACGGCATCCACATCCGCGAGCATTTCGTCCATGCTCACCGCAAATTTTGAAAGATATGGCTGCACACCCCACAGGAACGCAAGTTGGTTAAAGGTCTCGGAATCCGGGGTAAATGCAAGGATCCGTTTGGAAGGTCTTGCCTTGGACATTAACCAGGCGGACCGGCCCTGCATGGTAAAGACGGATACTGCGCGGACTTCCGGATCCTTCGCCAGGGCATTCGCTGCCCGTGCCATGGAAGCCGCATCACTTTCACCCAGCCCTGCTTTTCCATCCTGACGACTGCCCCACTCCAGGAAATGAGACTCCGCCTCGAGCACAATGCGGGACATCATGGCAACCGCCTCGCTTGGATATTCACCCGAGGCGGTCTCCGCGGAAAGCATGACAGCGTCCGTACCGTCAAAAATCGCGTTGGCCACGTCCGAGGCCTCTGCGCGTGTGGGCAGCGGATTCTGGATCATGGACTCGAGCATTTGCGTGGCTGTGATCACAAGCTTTGCCCTGGCATTAGCCGAGCGAATAATGTGCTTCTGCAGGGAAGGCACGCGTTCCGGGGGCAATTCCACGCCCAAATCGCCGCGAGCCACCATCACTCCGTCGACCACATCGAGAATGGCCTCCAGCTCATCCATGGCCTCGGGCTTTTCAAGTTTTGCGATCAACAAGGGAACGCGCTTACCCTGAGAATATTCCACCATGGCGGCGCGGACTGCCTTTACATCCTCCGCACTGCGCACAAAGGAAATGGCAACCGCATCCACTCCTTGAGATATGCCAAAGGCAAGGTCGGCCTTATCCTTTTCAGTAAACCCCGCAATGCGCAGCTTCACGCCCGGGAGATTAATACCCTTATGCGAGGACAGGGAGCCGCCCACCAGCACCTTTGCATGCACAACCCTTCCCTGTGCGGAGAGCACTTCAAGAGCCAGACGTCCGTCGTCAAGCAGGAGCCTGTCGCCGGTCTGGACTGAATCGAACAGTTCACGAAAATCCACAGGCAGAAGCTGGTTATCCGTTTTGGGGGCTTCATCCTGCGTGGCATACAAACAAACCTGTTCACCCACCGACAACTGAAGCGGAACAGACAGTTTGCCAACCCGGATCTTGGGTCCCTGCAGGTCTTGCAGGATGCCGATCGGCATGTTCAGTTTTTTGGAGACGGCACGAATGGTGGCGACTTTTGCCTCATGCTGCTCATGGGTGCCGTGTGAAAAATTCAAACGCGCAACATTCATGCCGGCTTTTGCCAGCGCTTCAAGCGCCTGCGCAGATTCGGAAGCCGGGCCAATGGTCGCAACAATCTTTGCTCTTCTCATATGATTCTCTTTTCATCCTTCCGTGCAATAATAAACAATATAACCAGCTTCAATTGCAGCGACATTATTCTGCCGGATAAATTTGTTTTGAAGCACCCCATTTTATACCGGCCATGAATAATAGTACGAAATTGTCTGCTGTCAAGTGTGGAAGAAGTTATCGTACTGTTAACAAAAAAACTGCCGCAAGGTTACGCAATTTCACCCGGCGGCAGTTGGTTCTTGCCTGAAACGCCCTAAATGTAATGCAATTCCCGCGCCTGTCTTGTCAATTCCTCCCTGAATTGCGGGTCAGCCACATTGATCAGGGACTGCGCGCGCTGACGAATGGTCTTGCCATACAGATCGGCCACACCATGCTCGGTGACCACATAGCGGACGTGATTCCGGCTGGTGATCACACCCGCGCCCTGTTTTAGCATTCCCACAACCTTGCTTAACCGCATCCCGTCCCGCAAGGTGGCGACACTGGGAAGGGCAATAATCGGCACGCCACCCTTGGAACGTGAGGAACCGTAGACAAAGTCCAGCTGGCCCCCGACGCCGCTATAAAGCTTTGGGCCAATGCTGTCGCCGCAAACCTGACCCGTAAGGTCCACTTCGATCGCCGAGTTTACCGCAACCATGCGGTCATTCTGCGCGATCACAAAAGGATCATTCACATACTCGGTGGGATGCATTTCGATCATGGGATTGTCGTGCACCCAGTCGTACAATCTCTTGGTCCCCAAAATAAAGCCGGCCACGATCTTGCCGGGATGAAGGGATTTGCGCCCGTTGGTGATCACACCGGCATTAAACAGGTCAATCACGCCATCCGAGAATAATTCGGTATGAATGCCAAGATCCTTTTTATCGGACAAAAATTTCAGGACCGCATCGGGGATTGAACCGATACCCAGCTGCATGGTGGCACCGTCGGGAATAAGGGAAGCCACATGGCCGGCGATCTTTTCCACCACCTCGGAGCTCCCCTCTGCCGTCATTTTATGCTCGGGGATCGGATAATTGACAGGCACGATATGGGTCAGCTTGCTGACATGGATGAACGAATCCCCCAGCGTGCGCGGCATCTGTTCATTGACTTCCGCAATGATCACCCTGGCAGATTCCGCTGCGGTCTTGGTCAGACCCACCTCCACCCCCAGACTGCAAAACCCGTGTTCGTCAGGGACGGAGACATGGATCATCGCAACGTCCAAGGGCAGAACACCATGCTTAAATAACAGCGGAAATTCGGATAATAACACCGGCGTAAAATCGGCGCGCCCTTCCTGAACCGCCTTGCGGATGTTGGCACTGATAAACATCGAATTCACCCTCAAGTGGCCTTCCATTTCAGGGCCGACATAATCCGCGGAACCCACAGTCAATGCCTGACAAATCTCAACATCCTTCAGCTGCGGGGCGTAATCCACCAGGGCCGCCAGTAATTTTTGCGGAACAGATACATTTCCAGTAAGAAATACCCGGTTCCCTGATTTAACCGTCCGGATCGCCTCCTGGGCGGTTGTTACTCTCGATTGATAAATACTCGTTACGGTTGCCATTTTCTATTTCTCCTGCGCATTCAACCGTACAAGGTTTAACATTTTCCCGTCATGCGTGTTAATTGCGGCTTCTATGGATGGATTTTCCTTCATCGCCTCTTCAATACCTTTGTTCGCCACCTCCAAAATATACGGTATGGCGGCGTTCAAAAACAAATGGCTTGCGGTCCGGGCCACCACACCCGGGATATTCGGTACGCAATAATGCACCGCGCCTTCATCTATATAGGTTGGATGCTCGTGCGTGGTTGGGCGCGAAGTCTCGACACAACCGCCCTGGTCAATGCTTACGTCGATAATAATCGAACGCGGTTTCATGGCGCGCACCATTTCACGGGTCACAACGATCGGCGCCCGCTGTCCACTGACAAGGACAGCGCCCACCACCACATCGGCAAAAGCGGTCACCCGCTCAATGTTGCGTTTTGTCGACATCATGGTAACGACATTCGGGAAACGTTCGTTGACCTTTTCAAGAGCGTTTAAGTTCTTGTCAATCACGGTCACATGTGCGCCGGCACCCAGCAAGGATTGCGCTGTGGACATGCCCACCACCCCGCCGCCAATGATGACCACTTCAGCCGGCGGCACGCCGGGCAGTCCGCTCAATAGAATTCCCTTGCCGCCCCAGTTATTCTGCAGCAAACGGGCCGCAATTTCCGCGACCAATGGACCACACATCAAACTGAACGGGCGCAACACGGAAAGCCCGCCGGTTGCATCCGTGATCTGCTCATACGCAAGCGCAGTAACGTTTTTCTCGAGCAAGATATCGATCTGGTCCTGCGAACTTGAAGCGAGGTGCAAAAGTCCGGCCAGGATCGACCCCTCCTTCAACAATTCCATCTCGTGCTTGATGGGACGGGCAACCTTCAGCAACAGATCGGCCCGGCCGAAGACTTCCTGAGCCGAAAAAGCGATTCGCGCGCCAACACGCTCATACTCCTGATCGCTGAAACCCGCCCCCACGCCCGCTTCATGCTCGACGAAAACCTGGTGGCCGTTCTGGGAGAGGATCTCCACCCCGGCCGGGGAAAGGCCAACCCGATATTCAAAAGGCCTGATTTCCTTGGGAATTCCTATGTACATTATGACCTCCATAAAAAACCCTAAAGCCTTGAAGAACTTTAGGGTTCAAAATTTACTGCATATTGAGGACTTCGCGAATGGAAGGAAGCGCCCAATCAATGGTCTGCCTGTCAATCACCAGCGGCGGCGCAAACCGAATGACATTGTCGTGAGTCTCTTTGGCGAGGATGCCTTTCTTCTGCAAGGCCTCGCAAAAACGGCGGGCGCCCTTCGCCTCGGGTTTAAGTTCAACTCCAATCAAGAGGCCTCGTCCACGGACTTCCTTGACATGCGGGCTCGTGATCTCGCTTAATTGCTCCACAAAATATTCGCCCAACTGCGCGGAGCGCTCCGCCAGTTTTTCTTCGCGGATGACCTTAAGCGCTGCGCGGGATACAGCGGCAGCCAGCGGATTTCCGCCAAAGGTAGAGCCGTGCTCACCGGGCGTGAACAGCCCCAGAATGGGTTTATCCGCCAACACTGCCGAGACCGGATAGAAGCCGCCGGCGAGGGCCTTGCCGATGATCACCACATCGGGGCGTACATCTTCATGTTGGGAGGCAAACAGCTTCCCGGTCCGGGCGAGACCCGTTTGGATTTCGTCCGCCATGAAGAGCACATTATTCTTTTTACAAATCTCGGAAACTTTTTTCAGGTACCCATTCGGCGGAATGATCACACCGGCTTCCCCCTGGATGGGTTCAAGCAAAACAGCCGCAGTATCCGCGGTGATCGCCTTTTCGATTGCGCCGGCATCACCGTACTTCACAGTCACAAAACCGGGGGTGAAGGGACCGAAGTCATCGCGATAGGAAGGTTCGGTGGAGAATGAAACAATGGTGACCGTACGGCCATGGAAATTCCCGGCGGCAACGATGATCTCAGCCTGATGGCGGGGCACTTTTTTGATCTGATAAGCCCACTTGCGGGCCAGCTTGACAGCCGTTTCAACCGCCTCCGCGCCCGAGTTCATCGGCAGAGACATTTCATATCCGGTCATCTCCGACAACTCCTTGTACAGGAGCGGCAGTTGATCGTTGCGGAAAGCGCGCGAAGTCAGGGTCACACGCTTCGCCTGGTCAAGCAATGCCTGAAGAATCTGCGGGTGAACATGTCCCTGGTTGACCGCGGAATAAGCGCTTAGACAATCCAGGTATTTTTTTCCGTCCACATCGTATACCCAGACCCCCTCCGCCCTTTTGATCACCACGTCAAGCGGATGATAGTTGTGCGCACCGTACTGCTCTTCCATATTTATAAAGTCTTGTGTCTTCATCAGTTCACCTTTTCGGATTTGATAAATTTACGCCGCGCCAAACAAACGGGCCAAAACCGCTTTCTGGGCATGCAGGCGGTTGTGCGCCTGCGGGAAGATCACGGAATGAGGCCCGTCGGCCACATCATCGGTTAATTCCTGGTTGCGATGCGCCGGAAGGCAGTGCATGACGATCACATCCTTGTCCGCCTCGGAAACCAGTCTTGCATTGACTTGATAGGGGGGGAAGATCTTTTCGCGCTGGGCGGTTTCCTCCTCCTGTCCCATGGAAGTCCAGGTATCGGTGTAGATCACGTGCGCGCCTTTGACCGCTGCGTGCGGATCGCGCATGAAAGTCAATTTACTTTTCGTCTTCTTCGCCATCTTTTCGGCGACCTCAACAGCCTTTGGATTGACATCATACCCTTCAGGAGTGGCAACGGTCACATTCCAGCCCAACAGAACCGAAACATGCATCAGGGAAACAGTCACGTTATTTCCATCACCCACATAACAAACGTTCAGTCCCCTGGATTTTTTGCCAAATTTTTCCTGAATGGTCAACGCATCCGCCAAGCCCTGACAGGGATGGTTGTAATCGCTCAACCCGTTGATCACGGGAATATCCGCCCATTTAGCCAGCTCCAACACATGATCATGTGAAAAGACGCGCGCCATCAGGGCATCCACATATCCGGAAAGGACCCGGGCCACATCCGCGATCGATTCGCGTTTCCCCAGGCCGATCTCGTTAGGCGAAAGGTACAAGGCATCCCCGCCGCAATGGCGCATGGCCATGTCAAAGGAGATGCGTGTGCGCAGGCTCGGTTTCTGGAAGATCATGCCCAGGACTTTGCCCTTAAAAATGGGCTTGTTGCCTTTTTTGAAATGCTCTTTTTTCAGTTTGACCGCCACATCGAGCAGGTCCTGAATTTCTTCGGACGAGTAATCTGAAATTGCGAGAAAATCCTTCATAAGGGCTCCTTGGGGTAAAAGTATATCTTTATTGTATGATTTTGGCAGGTCTCATGCATCACGGAAAGATCGTGACATTTGTCGAGTTATTTGCCCGCCATTTTCACTTTGCTCCAATAACGCATCAAGCCATCCGCACCCATGCCCAACGGGTTCGCCAATGCATACGCCTCGACCGCTTCGTCGCTAAGTTTTTGTTCATCCGCCTGCGCCTGCATCCAGGCCGTGAATTTTTCGCGAAGCTCATCCGCAGTTGGGCCTGCGGGCATGATCTTCTCCAGCCATTCTTCGGCCGAATTCAGGGACCTTTCAAGCTCATCCAGCTGCCAGGCCGGGTCATCAAAGATCCCGAAATGGGTCGGCGCGATCCGGACAAACTTTAATGCACGCAGCCGCCGGATGCTTTCATGCCACCTGGCAAAGTGTAATTCCGGGGGAGGCATGGGCGCCCGCAAATAAGGGAAGCCGGGAATCCGCACACCGCCCACATCTCCGCTAAAACACGTGTCTTCCAACAAATAGGAATAATGATGCTCCGCGTGGCCCGGCGTATTGACAGGCAGAAAGCGCAAATTTCCAATGGCGATTTCCTCCGCGTCATTCGGGACGGAGAGCCGGTCCTGTTCAACCGGCAGGAACTCCCCCCACAGCGTTTGCATCCGGTCCCCATAAATGCGGGTTGCACTGGCGATCAGTTTTTCCGGGTTTAGCATGTGCGCTGCGCCGTTGGGGTGAACGAAGATCTGTGCACCCTGCCGCGAAAACCAACCGGCGGCCCCTGCATGGTCAAGATGGATATGGGTAAGCAAAACATGGGTAATGTCACGGAGAGATAATCCCTCTTTGGCCAGGCCAGCTTCCAGGGCGGCCAGAGTCGAGCCTGGTCCGCTTTCGATCAATACCGCAGCGTCGGCGAGTCGAATCAAATAAGACGCAATGGCTTGCGTTTTATTCTGAAAATTAAGATCTATCGTGACAATACGGGGTTCTGCCATGTTCGAATATCCTTTGAAGTAAAGTCTGAGGCGAGTCCGGATAAGGCTTGGGAAAGATTGACATCACAGGCAATGACACAAACCGGGACATGCCGTTCGCGCAGCGCCTGGGCCAGCTTATCGGTTCCACCCTCCCCACCGAATGATTCCGCCTCCAACAGGATCACCACCGGCCGCAAATAACGGCGCTGCAGATCGTCCACAGCGAATAACAGGTCAGGGCGGGTCGAAGGCGTGACCAGAATGGCACTTGAGCCTTGTGGAAGCTGCGAGGCCTGGGCGGCAATCAGAGCTGCCAGCGAAAGACTTCCATTTGCCTCCACGAACGCCAGGGTTTCAAGGATCTTGGCTTCCTGCCGTTCGCTGCGTTCCGCGGGATGAACCGTGAAGGCCTGCCCGGCGCTGACATAACCCACCGCCCGGCGCTGTCCGATAAAATAACGGGCCAGGGAAGCGGTGATGCTGATCGAATATTCAAGTGTGGACGGCGGGAGTTGAAATTTCGGCCGCTTTCCAAACAACATGGATTCAACTGCGATCTCATCGGATTGATGATGTTTCTCAAAATGCACCATCTTCTGGGAATCAAGATACAACCAGATTTCAGCCTGCGGATCCTGCTCGAATTCCTTGACCATTAATTGATTGCGCCGGATGCTGGTGGGCCAGTGAATGCGCTTCATTGCATCCCCATGCACATATTCGCGCACGCCTGCGGCATGCGGGGTGATGTCTGATGATTTTCTTCGAATCACCTGTCCGCCTGGCAGCAGGCCTGGAGGGAAGATGAACGATTTGATTTCAACAAGCATGGGAAGCACAACCAGGGTCTGAGCAGAGGCGACCTGCTTGCTTAAGCGGAACAAACCAAAAGGGTCGCCGGTTGTGATACGGGTGGGGCCAAGCGAAAATCCACCGCGCCGGGTAAGCCAGGTACGGGCAATATACGTACGCCTTTGACGGCCGGTGACAAAGGTGATCATGCGGGAACCGGAAGCAAAAGGAACAGTGGATTGATTGTAGATCTCGATCCAGGGCGCAAACAGGCGGCTGCCATTCTGAATCTCGTAAGTCTCTTCAAAGATATCGCCCACATTGGCGCGCTGCACGCGGGCGGTCCGCGCCAGCCGCAGCCCGTTCCCGACCCATTGGATCCATGCCCAACCGCCAAGTCCCAGCAGGACGGCCAGGTAAATAAAACGGGAATAGATCGCGGCTCCGGAAAAAATAGCCCCGGTCAAACCCACTACCAGCAAAAGGGCGACGAGAATCCGCCCGGATCTCATTTGACTTTCTTCTTGACCGGCTCGGATGCGAATTCACCGCCCGGCACAGGGGTGGCATGCACAATTTCCTGCACGATCCGGTCGGAGCTTAAATCGCGCAATCTGGCGGCCGGGCTGACAATAATACGATGAGCAAGAACGGCCGCGGCCAGCGCCTGAACATCGTCCGGCAGGACATAGTCCCGGCCGAGCATGGCAGCTTTGGCCTGGCTTGCTCTGGCAAGGGAAAGACTGCCGCGCGGGCTGGCGCCAAGATAGACGTCCGCGCTTTGCCTTGTGCGGGTGGTCAACTCAACAATGTAACGCTTAACCACCGGGGAGACAAAGATCTGCTTGACGGCATCCATTGCCTGCAATATCTCTTTGAGCGTGATCACCGATTTCAAGCTCTCCAGGGGATGGTGGATCTGCTGATCGTCCAGCACCTGTATCTCATCAGACATCGAAGGATATCCCAATCTCAATCGAAGCAGAAAGCGGTCGAGCTGCGCCTCCGGCAATGGAAAGGTGCCCTCATATTCAATGGGGTTCTGGGTTGCCAGCACCATGAAAGGCCGGGACAACATGTGAGTCACCCCATCCACAGTGACCTGGCGCTCCTCCATGGCTTCCAGCAAGGCAGCTTGAGTTTTTGGAGTAGCGCGGTTGATCTCATCTGCAAGAATGATCTGCCCGATCACAGGGCCGGGGCGGAATTCAAACTTGTTCTTTTGCTGGTTATAAATGGACACCCCGGTCACATCACTGGGAAGCATGTCAGGGGTAAATTGGATTCGGTTGAAGTCACAATCCAGGGATTTGGCCAGACTGCGGGCCAGCATGGTCTTGCCGACCCCGGGAACGTCCTCGATCAACACATGTCCCTGACATAACAAACCGATCACAATCAACTCGATCGATTGTCGTTTGCCGACGATCACCTTTTCAAGATTGCCGATCAACCGCTCGCCAAATGCCTTTATGTCTGACATGGAAAAAATCCTTTCAAAAAGAGATGGAGTGATTCTATCATGCGGCACGTGCAAATCGTGTATAATTTTGACACGCCTCAGTAGCTCAATGGATAGAGCGCCTGACTTCGGATCAGTAGGTTGTGGGTTCGACTCCTGCCTGGGGCACACTTTTTCGGGTCTTCCCAAACATCATGGCCAGGATCTGGCCCGCCCCCTCCGGATACGCACAGATAACAGTTTAGTGCACATCCGGAGGGGCTTTTAACCCACAAAAGGATGGATCTTCCCCCTCCGTAAGAACCGGAACCCAGGTTTCATCTACTTTTCATCACATGGAGAAGTCGCGATGCCTCAAACCAACACCTTCAATCTCAAACCATCCAGCATCACCGTATACAGCACCACCTGGTGTCCGGACTGCAAGCGTGCCAAAAAGTTTTTTGGGGAACATCGTATTCAATACGAAACCGTCGATATCGAGGAAAACCCCGAAGGCGTGGCCTTTGTGGAAAAGTTGAACAAGGGCCAGCGCATTATCCCCACGATCATCTTTCCCGATGGAGAGATCCTGGTCGAACCATCCAATGCCCAGCTCGCCTCAAAACTCGGAGTACAAACCAAAGCCAGGAATGAGTATTATGATGTAATCATCGTCGGCGGCGGTCCTGCCGGACTGACAGCTGCACTCTATCTGGCGCGCGAAGGATTGGATACCCTTGTTATTGAAAAAGCCGGCCTTGGCGGCCAGGCCGGTATTACCCAGGTGCTGGACAATTTTCCAGGTTTTGATGAGGGCATATCCGGGGCGGAATTCTCAGATCGATTGAGCCGGCAGGCAAGGAAATTCGGCGTGGAGTTATTGCAAGCCCAGGAAGTTACAGAGATTGAAGAAGACGGCCATTATCATATCGTCCACGCCAGGTCTGGGGACCATTATCACAGCAAAGCGGTACTCCTGGCATCGGGCGCGCGATATCGTCGCATGGAAATTCCCGGGGAGGAGGAATTGATCGGCATTAACGTCCATTTTTGCGCCACTTGTGACGGCGCGTTTTATAAGGGCAAAAAAGTGCTGGTGGTTGGCGGGGGCAACAGCGGGTTCGAAGAAGGATTGTTCCTGACCAAATTTGCATCCCAGGTGGATATCCTGGTCAATTCGAGTGAGCCAAAAGCCAGCAAGATCCTGCAGGACAAGGTTGCAGAACAAAAGAACATGCAGGTGTATCTAAATCACAGCATCAAGAAAATCTCCGGCAAGAACAAACTTGAATCCGTGGTGGTCGAGGACAATGCTTCCGGACAGGAAAAGCTTCTAACGTATGATGGAGTCTTTGTTTTCATCGGATTGACCCCAAACAATGATATTTTGAAGGAATCAGTCGAGCTGGATCGTTCGGGCTTCATCAAAACCGATCATATGATGACAAGTATGCCGGGAATATTTGCCGCTGGGGATGTGCGCTCCGGCGCCACCAAGCAAGCCGCCGCCGCTGCCGGGGAAGGGGCTTCCGCCGCCCTTGCCATTCGCGAGTACCTCAAATCCATTGGTGGATGAAGAAATACTCAAATTCAATCAGGAGAAGGAAATTTTGAACGACCTTTATACTACGAACACCTCGCAAATCGTCATGTATTCGACTGAATATTGCTCCGATTGTTACCGGGCGAAGGCCTTTTTCGAAGCCAATCACGTAGACTTTCTACAGGTTGGCCTGGAAGGGAACGAAGAGGCCACTCAATTTGTAATGAGGTTGAACAATGGGTACAGAAGTGTTCCGACCATTATTTTTCCTGATGGATCCGTGCTGGTTGAACCAAGCTGGGAGCAACTCAGGGAAAAAATAATTCCAAAATAATGGTAAAAAAACAGCCGGGACCATACCTTGTGATCCCGGCTGTTGTATAAATTTTGAAGGGGTATAATCACAGAATGAAGAACCAAATATTTCCTTCAATTGCGCTTCTATTTCTTCTTAGCGCCTGTGACGTCTGGAGAGTACAGCCCCAGCCAATCCCGATCTGGTCCCCAAATCCAACACAAACCCCGGGAATCGTCACCGCCACACCGGTCATTTTCACACTGCCTTATACACAAACCCCGGGTATTGTTTCGATCGCATCCTTTACCCCCTCCCTCACCAGCACTCCGGAAACTCCACCCAGCCCCATTCCAACAGACACCTTTTCGGCGCCAACAGCTTCCAGCACGCCAACACCAATCCTGGCCGTGGAAATTCTGGGTTGCAACACCAGTATTGACATCAGCCATGGCATGGGTGAAGTCACAAACGCTTATGTTCTGGTGAAGAATACCGGCAGCGTGGACGTCTCCAACGCATGCGCTTTACTTCGTGCAGCCGATGAGGATCGCGAACATCCGGATAAAAAAGCGTGCATCCCAATTCTGCCGCCACTCAATCAGGTCACTCTTAAACTTACTGTCGATTCCGCCTACAAGCAGGATACTTCCATTCAAGTGGATGCATCCTCAAATGACATCCTGCTCATTCGTGTGGATAAGTCCGCCTGTACCGATATCGGATTGTTTGGCGGAGTCCCTACCGATCTGGGAATTATCAAACCCATCCAACCGTAATTCAAAATCAATCTATCCAGCCAAAGGCAGCGTAAATAAAAACACACTGCCTTTATTGTCGCCCGGACTCTCCGCCCAGATCCTGCCGCCGTGGGCTTCCACCAGATGCATGGCGATGGTCAGTCCAATTCCGGAGCCTCCACCTGCACGTGCGCGGGATTTATCTACCCTGTAAAAACGCTCGAAGATGCGGGCAACCTGATCCTGCGGAATCCCGATGCCGGTATCTCGAATGGAGATCAGCGCGTGGGCTTTTTCCGCCGCTGCAGTAACAGTCACCTTGCCCCCTACAGGCGTGTAACGCAAGGCATTTCCCATCAGGTTGGTGAGGACTTGAATTAGGCGATCCTCGTCAGCGGAGACCAGCGTGGGGACACCGGGCAGGTTAAGGGTCAGGGCGATCCGTTTCTCATTAAACAAATGCCGCATGCGGCCGCCGACTGTTTGAATCGCGGCGGTCAAATCCACCGGGTGGACATCCAACTGAATCGCACCAGATTCCACCCGGCTTAATTCCTGAAGATCATCCACCAGGCGGCTGAGCCGTTCGGACTCGGCATGGATTTGCTGAAAAGTTTCCACAGTCGCGGGCAGCACTCCGTCGATCAGCCCTTCGGCTGATCCTTTAATGGCCGTCAAGGGAGTCCTTAGTTCATGCGCCACATCCCCGATCAGCCTGCGGCGCATATTTTCAATTTGCTCAAGCTGTTCCGCCATGCGATTAAAACTCCCAGCCATTTGACTCAACTCATCTTCACCCTCCGACCGAATCCTTTCATCAAAGTGGCCTTCCGCAATGCGCCGGCTGGCAACTTTCATCACATTGACCGGCCCCAGTATCCTCTGGCTGAAAAAGAAACTCACGATCAAGGCGGTCGCGGAGGCGGCAAGAACGGCGATCAGGAGCGACTCATTAAAGGTCGCCTGGAAATTTGCGTAAAAATCCGACATCATACCGCCCTGGCCATGTCCCTGCCCCATGCCCATACCGCTTCCAAGCTCTTGTTCCATGTAGAATAAATGACGCGCATATGCCCGGGGAGTGACCACTCCTGTGGTGAGCGCGACCACAGCCATCCCGACAACAATCACTGCAAAATAGGAAAAAAACAATTTAATACCTAGGTGAGATCGAATGAATTTCATGGATGGAACATCCTTTATAGCGGCTCGTCATCAAAGCGATAGCCGATACCGCGCACCGTAATGATCAGATCTGTCCCGCCCAGCTTTTGGCGGACGTGTCCCAGATGAACGTCCACGACCCGCATCTCGCCAAAATAAGCCTGACCCCAAACACGCTCCAGAAGCTGTTCACGCGACAGGACGCGTCCGCGGTTCTCCGCAAGTGCATGGAGAAGGTCGAATTCGCTGGCTGTCAGATCGACGGGCAGATCGTCCACGGTCACAAGACGCGCTCCGGTGTCGATCCGCACGTGACGGAAAGCCAGCACGGTTCCCTCCATGCCCGGGCCAGCCCCTGTTTGAACACGCCTTAACGCCGCCTTGATCCTCGCCACCAATTCGCGTGGACTGAAAGGTTTGGTGACATAATCATCCGCGCCAACCGAGAGTCCCACGATCTTATCCGTCTCCTCGGTTCTGGCCGTCAATAAAATGACGTAGGCCTGAGACTCACGCCTTAATCGCGACAGCAGTTCCAGACCATCCATGCCGGGAAGCATTACATCCAGAACAACGAGATCAGGCTTAAAAGCGCGTGCAGCTTTTAGCCCGGAGGGCCCATCCAAGGCCGTATATACCTCGTACCCTTCGGGTTTGAGATATGCCTGGATGAGATTCACAATCGTGGGCTCATCATCTACAACAAGAATTTTGGTCATATTTGAATTCTACCCACATTCGTGCGAAAGGTGATATGACAAATATAAAGATTTCGTAAAGACTGTCTGTGGGATATAAAAGTATTCCCAGCATGGGCCAGCCAGAAAAAAACACACTCGTTCTGAGTGTGTTTTTTTCTGGCTGGTAATGAAGTCTGGTTATTCCTTTTTCTTCTTGGCTTCTGCATCGATCTGTTGCTGGCGCATCCTTTGCGCCTTGGTGTGCAGTTCCTGGAAGAATTCTGATTCGACGATCTCGCCAACCTGTTTCTGTCTCTTCGATTGGTCAATCTCGATCTTCAATTCCTGAACCTCTTGGCGGAGTTTTTGTTCGCGCTGGGCGACTTTGTCTACCATGACTTTGAAGACACTGGTCAGGGTATCGATCTCATCCTGGAAATTCCGCTTGATATCCTGTTCGGTCCACTCATGCCCGTAATTTCCTTCACCAATCTCCTTGGCAACGCCGGCAAGCCCTACAATTGGATGAGTCAACAGGCCGGAAAGCCAATACACCAGGAAGAAGATCAAGACATAGCTGGCGACAAATGCGATCGCGCCGCTGATGAGAATGTTTCTGCGAACCTCGTTGAGATAATTCGTCGGAATATCAATGCCAATCGCGCCAATGACAACCCCTGCATCGTCCACAATCGGTTCATAGGTCGTGATCCAGCTTCCGAAACTATCTGTATAGGGCGTCCAGGCGTCAACCCGGCTGGTCAGACCGTTGTAAATATCCGAGGATTTTGAGGTGTAGCGCTGGCAAAATCGGAATCCGCCGCGGGGTTCGCGGAAATATCCCGTGCTGCCAATGGCGATGATTTCGCCGGGTTCAATGCCCTTGATGTATGTGTAGATCTTGATCGCCGGCTCGATTTGCTGGACGGCCAGAAGCCAGTTCTCATGCGCAACATAAAGGGGATTGTCCTCGGGATAGTATCCATTTTCCTCCTTCGGTGCATCCTTGGCGGGAGGGCAATTTGGGTTATTGGTGCTCTCCTCCTTGTACAGCTGCACAAAGCCTTCCTTGTCCATGCCTTTGATGGTCCCGTCAATGGTCTGCCCGAGCTGGTCGGTGATCGTTTGAAAAACGCGGGCGGTCGTATATTGATAGAACCAATAGTAACTGGCTACAAACACGGGCGTAAAAATAAGGATAAAGCCAATCCAGATTTTTAGGCGCAGGCTGAGAAAACGGGCGACTGATTTTTTTACGGGTTCGGTTTTTTGTTCAGACATAAAATAATCCCTATACCTTTATGGTTTCGAGTACTTCAAGGACGGCAGGATGATCCTCCGGCAATCCATAGTGATCCACCAAAAACGCCGATGCGAAATCTGATATCATCGCATGGTTGTAACTCCTCAAGCCAACATCTGGGTTGGGCAAAAATCCCATATGCATGTGCGAGAACCGTGTGATCGCCAATTCTTCAAGGCGGCTTCTTCCCTCCACTTCGGGGGGAAAAATGGGCTCCACATAATTTAACGGCAATTGTACCAAACCGTTACGAATATAGTGCTCCATGAGGCGGTCCGGCTCGACCTCATTGACCATGCCGAGAGGCGGCTCGTCGTTTCTTTCCTTTGCATCCCGGATGACCTGATTCAGGCATTCATAAATCACATAAACAGCCAGCCGTTTATCATGAACGCATACCTCGCGATACGCCGGGTCGATCGCAAGCGCGTGAGCCAAACCGCAGCGCCGGTCGCGAATATAACGGAACGTTCGCAAGCCGGCCGGCCGGCCATCGACCTCCACCAGCCAGTAATGAACAACATGGCCGGGGCGATGCTCATTGCCGAATTCCGCCCGCCGCCGCATACGCGGGACATAATGCTGGTACTGAGGGAATAGTCGTGCATACAGGCCCAGCATGGCCTCAATCCTTTCATGATCTCCGGAACCAAGCAAATCGTAAACTGCGACATCCCCTTCCCGCCTGACAAGATGCTCTGGCGTCATTTACCATCGTCTCCAAAATCCAATTTGTTCAGCAGACTCGCCCCGCGCGTCCGGCGTTTCAATTGCCAGCTCAACATGCTTTGCTCGTAAGTGGAGCGCACGCGAAAGGCCGCAATTACAGAAACAATGGCGATCAAAATGCCCACGCCGACATAAACGAGCCTGTAATATTCCCGCTCAACTCCAAGCTTTAATCCAACTGCGATAATCACGAAGGTGATCAGGCTGCCGAGGATCGTACCGATCGACGGCAGATAACTGTCAATGAACATGCTTACTCGCCCGCGTTTTTCATTTGGGACCATGGCCTGAAAGGCCTTTCGGGCGGAAAGATCCACGGTGTCATACGTTGCACGGGCAATACCCTGCGAGGCAGAACTGCTGACATACCCCGGGATAAAGAAATTAACAATTACAGCACCCAACATGACAAAGGGTTGGATAAGGAAACTCCGCTTGAGTGTCAAACGCTCAATAATCCTTGAAGACAAACTTTGGATGAAAATGGATGCAACCGCAATGATCAGGTTGTATTGCGCGTAAAAGGCCTGAAATCCAGTGCCAAGATCAAATTTTGCATCCGAGATTGCACCATACAGAAGGACCGTCATCACACTGCCAGCTGCAAGCATCCCCAGGGCCAGGTAGGCAAAAGCAGGCACCGTTTTGATGAACTCCCAGCCTTCCGTCAGGGTTTCCTTCATTGAATCCTGGGTGTGTGCGGGCGGAGCCAGTTTTAATTTTACAAGACCGGTCCGGGTGATGAGAAAGGCGGCGAAAAATATGGAGGCATTCAGCAGCAACAATTTAACCGTGCCAAATCCCAGTCTGGCATCGATCGCTGCAATGCCAAGCCCCATGATGGTGCCTACAAATGCAAAATTCGCAATGACAGGCATAACCCTGCGGCCGGTCCCCGGGTCGTAAATGTCATTGACCAGGATCCAAAAAACCACCGGAAAGAAGCGCCATTGCTGGTCGTTCAAGAGGTAAATCAATGTGTAACTGATCGATTTGGGAAAGGTCTTCGACAGGAAAGTTAAAGGCAAAAAAGCATATAACAATGCAAAAACGATCAGAACCCCCGCCATCAATTTAATGCGATCAAAGCGATCCACGATCAGGGACTGGACGCCAGTCGCTAGAATGAGCAGCACCATATCCACCGCCCAAACCAGGAGGATATAATGATCCCTGACCTCACCCAGAAAGCCGCTGACCGCCACGACCTTGGTGATGCCCATGGCCGTATAATTTGCAAACAAAATAAAACCGAGGCTTAATACCAACCCCGATTCTCCCTTTCGCAAAGGGAACCACTGGGAAAACCGTTCTCGCATGCTCGCTACCTCTATAATACCGGACGATGATAAATTCCAAGACCACAGACCCGAGCAAAAGGCGCCGCGTCCATGTACTTGAATTTGGAACCCTGAAATAACCTTCATAAACTGGTTGAAGGAGCCGATCTCCAACAAGGATCCCCTCAACCGGGGAAGGCCTAACCGCGAGTATACCCGATTAAGGAGAAGGCACCAATTTCCACATAACAATATTGAAAGCCCAACAAAAAGGTATAATCAAGTCATGGCAGATGAACAATTAAAATCCCTCGCACGAAACAAGATCGCCATGTTAATAGATGGCGACAATGCCCAGGCAGGCCTGCTTTCGCAAATGCTGGTGGAGGCTGGGCGATACGGACAGGTAACCGTCCGCCGAATTTACGGTGACTGGACGACAACCAGCATGAACTCCTGGAAAGACACCCTGAACTTCCATGCCTTCCAACCCATTCAGCAGTTCCGTTATACGATCGGAAAGAATGCCACGGACAGCGCAATGATCATCGACGCAATGGACATTCTCCACTCAGGAGTCGTGGACGGATTTTGCCTGATTTCCAGTGATAGCGACTACACCCGTTTGGCTACCCGCATACGCGAGACCGGTATTTTCGTCATGGGAATCGGTGAAAAGAAGACCCCCAAACCCTTTGTCAACGCCTGCGATGTGTTCGTTTATACCGAAAACCTGATCACCGAAAAGAAAGCTTCACAGCCAAGGAATTCCAATAATCACAAAGCCAGAAAAACCAAGGATGAGAAGGAGGAGCTTGATCCCATGCCGATCCTCAGCCAGGCCTTTGAAATGGCCGTCCAACAGGATGGTTGGGCTTCGCTGGCAAACCTGGGCAATGCCCTTTACCAGGTCGATCCGGGATTTGATCCCCGCACCTACGGTCACAAACAACTCTCCAAAATGATCGCAAAATTAAAGGAAAGATTTGAAATGCGAACCCAGGAGAATGATGGCAACATGGTCTTTTACGTAAAAATCAAAGAATAAAGATGGTGGGTAAATTGATAAAAGGGCTGACAGTACTGTCAGCCCTTTTATCGTGCACCTTGTCAGAATCAGGGTTGATGAATCCGGTCTCTGCTCAATTCCAGATACACATCCACAATTTGTTTTGCAATCTTATCCCAGGCGTAACCTAAAGCATAATCTGCGGCGCTCCTGCCCATGGTCATACGAAGCTCAGAGTCGCCGAGAAGGGAGGACAACCTGTCACATAGAGCCTGCGGATCCCGGTCCGGCACCGTATAGCCGGTCATCCCGTTTTGTACCAGGTATCCCAGCCCGCCCACTTCAGATGCGATTACCGGGGTCCCGCAAGCCATGGCCTCCAAGGCGACCATCCCAAATGATTCATACAAGGAGGGCATCACCACCACTTCAGCCGCGGAATAATAATATGGCAAAGTATCCTGCCCCCGCTTGCCCAAAAAGACCACCATCCCCCCCATGCACAACTCATCGCATAAATTCTGAAGGCGTGTCATTTCCTCCGTCATATCCTGCGCGGTTGCATTCGGCTCACCACCAATGATCGCCAAATGGACTGGCCGAAGGGTTTCCTGCAAGTCCAGGCAGGCCATCGCCTGGATCAAAGTATCGACGCCTTTCAGGGGCTCAATGCGACCCACGAACAAAACCATCCGGTTTTCCGGTTTTAATCCTATATATTGTTTCGCCTCATCCGAAGAGATGGGATAAAAATGACTTGTATCCACACCAGGGGGGATCACAATCAGCTTGCGGTCATTGGCCTTGTAAAGAAATCGCAACTGCGTAGCTTCTGCCAGAGTGGCGACAACGACCCGGTCCGCCCGACCGAGGACCTGTCTCTCCCCATTGAGCCGGTCCGCCCCTGCGCGCTCATCTTCCGAACGCGCCACCCGATTCTTCATCTCCCCAAGGGTATGAAACATATGCACAACAGGCGTTCCACCCCAGGAGTCACTTAAAGCCTCCGCCGCAAGACCCGACATCCAGTAGTGGCTGTGGATGACATCATAAGTCACCCCTTTTTCGGCGGCGAATTGTTTTATACCGGCAACAAATTCCGGGATGTAACTGGCAAGCTCCTTCTTGGATTTCGGCGATTCCGGCCCCGCAGGAACGTGAACCACCCGGTTGCCATACCCAAGATCATGCAAAACATGAGGAACATGATCATCCTGGGAACGCGTAAACACGTCCACATGAATACCCATGCGCCCCAATTCACGGGTCAGATCGCGGACATATACGTTCATCCCGCCGGTATCCTTGCCCCCCAGGGTAGCCAGCGGACAGGTGTGGTAGGAAATCATAGCAATTCGCAACATTATTAGTTTACCCATTGCATGGACAACTTAAATTTGAAGAATCTTTCCTGTCTTTTTATTGAATAATATTCGCCGCTGTCCATGTGCTACTTGCGATAATCATTGGAATCATATATAATCCCGCCCGCTTGAATTCCCGAAAGGGAATAAACGCCACCGTAGCTCAGCTGGTAGAGCAAACGATTCGTAATCGTTAGGTCGTGGGTTCGTATCCCACCGGTGGCTCACCTCGAAAAAGATACCATTCCAGTTCCCTGCAAGGAGCACTGGAATGGTATCTTTTTAAAGTAGAATTGCCTAATCACCCAGAGAGCATATGATCAAAAAGGTCTTTAGTCCAAATTTCGACACCAGCGCCCCCGCATCCCGCGAGGTGGTAATACCGATCCTTAGCGTCGGAGTCCTCGGCGCCCTGGTACTCGCCGCCCTGAATATCAACCGCGTTCAGATGCTTTTTCTGGCCGGTATCCTCTTTTTTACTCTTTTACTTGCCCTGCGCGGATACTACATTATTGCACGCTGGGTATCCATTCTTGCGGCACTCATTCTCCTGTCGTCTCTCTTCTTTTTGAATTACGGGATCCGGGACACGGCTGTGATCGGCCTGTTGGTGGTTCTTATATCCGCAGGTCTTCTCGCCGGGCGCACAGGGACTGTGGTGATTGGCAGCCTGATCCTGGCAGAGGTCGCCGTATTTGGATACTTTGAGTCTTTGGGGATCATCAGCAACAAGTACAGCAACTCGAACACCTTTAATGACTACCTGACGGCCATGCTGGCCATACTCCTCGTCACCATCCTGCAATCCCTGACGATAAGTCAGCTGTATAAAAACATTGCCAGATCAGAACAGGAATTGGCGGAACGTATTAAGACCGAGGCGCAGCTGCGCGATGCTGAAAATCGATATCGCAACCTGGTGGAAAAATTGCCGGCTGTCGTTTATATTTCCGAACCCGGCGAATCAGGAATGTGGCACTATGTCAGCCCGCAAATAGAGACCTTGACAGGGTTCTCAGAAGAGGAGTGGCTAAACAACCGCGAATTATGGATTTCGAGGGTCCATCCCGAGGATCGCGATCGAATCCTCGCCAACGAAAAGCAGGCGCTGGAAACGGGCAGAATGCCCCATTTGGAGTACCGCCTGCTGACCAAAGCAGGGAAATATATCTGGATTAACGATGAAAGTCTGCATATCGTCGATTCGGATCAACATGAGCTGGTTCAGGGGTTTCTGCAGAACATAAATGACCGAAAGGTCGCGGAAGAGGAACTCCAAAAACGCCTCGCGGAGTTGAAGGCTGTCAGCGGCGTCAGTAAAACACTAACAACAAAAAACAGCCTCCTTAATTTTATCGAGGAGACCGGCGAGCAGATCCGACGGGCCTTTAAGGCCTCGGGCTTGTTCATAGCCATCCACGATCCATCGACCGACTTGATACACTTCCCGTTTGACTATGAAAACGGTCAAAAACAGCCGGACCTGCCCATTAGATTCGGGGAGGGAATGACATCCAAGGTGATGGAAATGAAAAAAACGCTGTTAATTAACAGGGATTGGGAGGTGACCGCCTCCCAATATAATGTGATTAATCGCTACAAGAGAATTGCAAAATCCTCCCTGACCACACCGTTGGTTATTCGCGACAAAGCCATCGGAACGATCTCGATGGACAACACGGAACAGGAGGATGCCTTCACCGAGAACGACGTTCGTCTCCTGGAAACCATCGCAGCCAATCTGGCCGTGGCAATCGACAACACTTATTTACAGGAATCATTAAAGCAGGAACTGGCCGTTCAATCAAAATTGATCCTGGAACTGGAAGCCAAGAACGCGGAGCTTGAGCGCTTTTCCTATACTGCGTCGCACGACCTAAAATCCCCCTTGATCACGATCCGCGGCTTTTTAGGCTACCTGGAAAAAGACGCCCTGGAAGGAAATTTGGAAAGGCTGCAGACGGATATTCAACGCATTTCCGACGCAACCGATAAGATGCACCGTTTGCTGAGTGAATTACTGGAACTTTCACGGGTCGGCCGCACAGTGAACGAACCCGAGGAAATCGAATTTAAAGAGATCGTTGAAGAGGCGCTCAAGCGGGTGGAGGGTCAAATAAACGAGCGCCCAATTCAGGTCGAAGTCGGAACCGGCCTGCCCGTCATTTTTGGAGACAGGGAAAGACTGGTCGAGGTCGTCCAGAATTTGGTGGACAACGCCTGTAAATTCACAAAAGATCAATCGCGGCCACTTATCCAAATCGGATTTACCCGCAGTGATGTGGAGGGAATATTTTTTGTCAGGGATAACGGCACCGGAATCAAGCCAGAGTATTACGAAAAGATCTTCGGGCTGTTCGACAAACTGGACCCAGCCAGTGAAGGGACAGGCATTGGCCTGGCACTTGTAAAACGCATCATTGAAGTGCATGGCGGCAGGGTCTGGGTCGAATCAGACGGGCCCGGCCTGGGCGCAACGTTTTGTTTTACCCTCTCCGGGCATAAATAAACGCCGGTTTGAACCGGCGTTTATTTATTACTCCCAATCAAAAATGCTGTCCAATTGATCATCCGGCACATCGAAGACTGAATTATTCTCAGGAAGCGCCTCGCGCGTCATCCACCCGGGAAGCCTGTCGTCCTCTTTTGTGAAACCGGCGCGTTTATTAAATTCGCGTTCCATTTTGATCGTCTCCCTGCCCAGAGCCTGCAAAATATTATCAGGCAGGTCCTCCCAACCATATCGGGCTTTTAATAGCCTCTTTACAACTCCATCCGGCGTCGCAGCATACCCAAACCCGGCAAAGATACAGGCGCCGATCGTGTCATAACCGCCCATATTCAGCTGGGCATTTCGTGAGACCTCAATCTGGGCGTTTGGATCCAAATGATCCACCTTCGCCCGGATGGTGAGCCCGCTGGTGTGGTCGGCACCTTGTGGAGTGGTGGCATACGTGACTCCGGTCCCTTTGATCGAACGCGGTTCATAAGCGCTCATTGCCTGACGCTTCACAACCGGAACCCTTTCAATGTGATACGCATCGCCCATATCCGCAGCGCCATCCCCAAGTTTACGCCCCAATTCCGTGCCTGTCCGCATCTCCTCGATCAACTTCATTGCGTCTTCACCGCTGCCCCAGCGCATCAGACCGGCTTCCGCTGCAACTCCCAAAGCCCCGCCCACTTCAATGGAGTCCAGGCCGAGATCATTTACATGCCAGTTGAGCCGGCCGATCACATCCAGGGAATCAATATCCAGATTGGTTCCCATCAAACCGATCGTTTCATATTCCAGCGGCGAAACGATGATCTTTCCATCCTCTCCACCGAAGACGTTTGAACACTTGATCGTGCATCCGGCCATGCAGGCGTGGGACGGGTCGGATGGTTTTCCGCGTTCCAACATGAATTCACGCATTGTTTCGCCGCTGATGTGATCCACCTGGTCAAATGTGCCACGCGAAAAATTATGGGCAGGCAAAGCGGCAAAACTCTGGCACAGATGTGCCATGGCAGCCGTGCCATAATCACGGTAGGTTATGGATTGCGGATGCTCCATGACAGCCTTTGTATAATCCTTCTGTGCGGCTTTAAACGCTTCAGGATCGACGATGGCCGGCTTCTGCCCACCTGTATGATCGAACACAATGGCCTTTAATCCCTTCGAACCCATAACCGCGCCCAGCCCTCCTCGGGCGGCGATCCGGGCCGGGATCTTGTCCTTGTCAATGTTCTGGATCCCGGCAGACTTCATCAGCATCTCGCCCCCAGGTCCGATCAAGGCGATGGCAACCTTATCGCCATATTTTTCAAGCAACTTTGGGGCCGTTTCGTATACTCCAAGACCGGCCAGATCACCTGCCTTTTCCCATCTGGCACCGTTAAGGGAAAGGTGTAAGACCCAGAAACCGCCTTCCCTAGGTTTATCTTCAATAATGAGCGCCTTCATGCCCATAAAGCTCATATGATAGCCGGTTCGCCCGCCTGCATTGGCCTCTTTGATGCCCCGTGTTAACGGAGATTTCCCCCCAACCGAAATCCGATCTGTGGAAGACAGCATATGACCAACCAAAAGTCCCGGCGAAAAAATGAGTTTATTGCCCGCGCCAAGCGGGTCACACTTTGCATCCATTTCATCCAGCATGATGCGCGCCAACAACCCGCGACCGCCCAGACGCTCCCAGGTCGAAGGTACCGACTCACGCTTCAGAGTCTGTTCCCGCACATTGACCCGCCATATTTGAAATTGATTTTCAGTCATTTGTCGCTCCTGTAAAGTGGATTGTATCCACATCTGTTTTCAAAAAGTATACAAATCGCCACTCAGAAATACTGGCCGGCTTATTTATACAATGGATATTCCACCGTGGTCACTTCCGTCTCGCTGGAGACGATAATATTCGTGATCTTAATTTCATACTCGGGACAATCAGGCAACTTGCAAGTCAGGATGTAATATTCACCCGGTTCAACAAACCCTTCAAAGACACCTTTCTTGTTTGCCGCCGCATACCAACCCCACAAGCTTACCGGAGTTGCACAATTACCTTTGCCATTAATGATTTTGCATAACTGAAATCCATGTTCCGGAACGGGGCTGCCATTTACATCAAGGAATTTTACAATCAAATTGGGGACCGGGAATTGAAAGTTGACCAACGCGATCGAATTTTCGTCAACGTTTATATCTTTAATTTCATAAAACGGAGCAAACTCATATTTACGCAAATAATTGGGGTAGAGTGGAACTCGAATTAAATATTTTCCATTTCTCAAAAAATCCGTATAAACACCATCGGCATCTGTCTTTGCAATCGGATAAGTGGGAGTGCAGACCTTGACGGAAGTATCAAGGTTGCAAATCTGAATGCCGAGATTCGGAATTGGATTGCCATCTTTATCTGTAAATCTAACCTCGATATCCGGTTTTGTTAAGTCCGCCTTCCTTACACCAGGCAAAACCTGAAAAGTAAGATTCGTCACTTTATCGTTATAAACATCTATCCAATCTGTTTCATGCCACTGACACTCCCAATCGGAATGGTCAACAGGATATCCAGGCTCACAAAAAGCAAAAATATAACGACCCGGCAATATCGCCACAGAAAAAGTTGGCGGGGTCGTAAACGGTTGAGCGTAATCTACAACCTGCCCATCTCCGCCGAAATCCTGCCGCCATAAGGTCAAGTGCGTGAGAGCGACTGGCTGATTGTTTTCATCGATAAAATTTAATATAAGATTTGGTTCTGATTTGGTAATATCAATCAGATGTTTTAATTTATAGATATCGCTGTAGTTATCAACACCGCCGCCACATTTTGCAACAGTACAATCTGCCATCTCACCCAAGACTTCTTTTTTGAACTGGGTACGAAAATCCTCGAGAGTCATTCCAAACGCGGATTTAAAAGCATCCTTGGGATAAGCCCCCTTTCCAATTTCGTTACAGTAGTTTACAAAAGACTCCACGCCTTTCTTGTCAAACAGATTCTTGAATGCAATTGCTGAAACTTCATTATCTACAAACCAAACATTCTCGTTCCATTGATTTGCCTGCCAAATTCCAAGCGCCAGCCCCGGGTATATTTCATCTTCTTTTCCATCAGCTATCGCAACGATATAGTGGGGATAACCTGTATTAAGGAAATCAATCGGCAAACTTAAACTATTTTTTATAAAAGCAAAACAACCTTCTTGAGACTGCCAAACAGCAGTGAGCTTCTGTTTATCACAAGCTGAATTTTGAGAACAAAGTTCTGATAATCCCTCAAAGAGGTATGACTTAAAGTCTTCAGTAAATTTTTCAAAAGGCATACCAAAACCAATTTGAAATGCTTCTGGAAAGGTTTTGCCATTCCCTATCTCGGCGCAATATCTTGAAAACGCCATTGGACCCTTTTGTTTAATAAGCCAATAAACCCCTGCCTTCCTTGCCGAATAATCATATTTCAAATCACGACTTACCGGCGCTAAAACCGAAACCATATTTACTTCGTTAAGTGTAAAGGCTTCGTTTTCCAAACCAACCGCCATAAAGCCGACATATTCTGCGTGTCCCTCATCGAATACATCTGTCATAGGATCGTGTGAGCCTGGTAGACCCAGAGCGTCTTGTAGATACTTACATCCGGGCCAGCCATTTCCCTGTTCAGATTGCCAGAAATGAGTAAATTCGTGAACAACGGCCTTTATTCGCCGATCTTTATTCTCCCCAGCCCACCACTGATGCCCAACATTCAAAGTCATTATCTGATTTACGCCATCTCCATTAACACGCGCGAAGTTTACATCACTTTGATCACTTGGATTATTTGCCACATTAATAACGTATTTTCCTTGTATATCCCTTCCAAAATTATTGACAAGATATTGACGTGCAATCTTTACCCCTTCTTTAATAGTAACCCGATCCTCATCACTCACATTTGTGTCAAATTGATAAATCATGGTGTCAGGCGCAAGTGTCGGGGTTGGCGCTAGCGCCGGGGTTGAAGTCGGTTCGGGGGTGAATGTTTCAGCCGGGGGTAAAGTTGCCGTGTTGGCAGGTGCAATCGCGGGTTCAGCAACAGGCGTTGCAGGCGCGCACGCAGAAAAAACAAAAACCAAAGCTACAAACAGGGGAAACATTTTTTTCATGCCGCGCTCCTATGCAAACTAAACCAACGTCATCACTGCATCGCGAAACACCTTCGTATGGTGGTCCACATCGGCCGGGGTGGTTTCCGGGGAGATCAAGGCCATGTTGTGAAAGGGGGTCATCAAAATGCCGCGATTCAGGGCGAACAGATGCATGTAGCGGTCCAGTTCGGGGTCAATGGCAGCATGGGCTTCGCCTCCGTTTTTGGGCGGCCTGGGGCGGAACCAATACTCGGAACGGTTGCCTAATTGCTTGACGATCCAGGGCAATTCAAATTCCTTGATCACACCCTCAACGCCTGCGGTGAATTGCTCCTGGAGGACAATCGCTTTTGAATAGAATTCCTCGGTTAAAACATTCTGCAATGTGGCCTTCATGGCAGCAATGGACAGGGCGTTGCCGGCCAAGGTACCGCCAATGCCACCCGCATCGGAATCGTCCACGGAGAGTTTCGCGGCGAAGGCTTTTGACACTTCCTCAGTAAAACCATAGATCGCGGCGGGCACTCCTCCAGCGAGTGGCTTGCCAAGGGTCAAAAAATCAGGCTGAAGACCGTGTGAAGCGGTATATCCGCCTGGACCCGTGCAGATCGTGTGAGTCTCATCAATAATAAGGTAGGTTCCGTATTTGCGGGTCAATTCCCGCAAGGCCTCGTGATAACCGGGGGATGGATGAATGATGCCGATGTTTGTCATAACCGGTTCGGCCAGCACCGCAGCCACCTCGCGGGAGGAAAGCGCGGTCTCAAGGGCAGCAATATCGTTGAACTCGATCACTTTGGAAGTTTCGCGCGGATCAATTTGCGGACCGAGGTTGCCAGACCGGCTCATTGGAGTGCCTTCTTCATCCAGAGAAATTAAGGTCTCGTCCACAGAACCATGGTAGCAATAATTGAAAACCAGAATCCTGGACCGTCCAGTGATATGACGTGCCATGCGCAAGGCGAAACGATTCGCATCGGTGGCAGTCAGGGCAAATTGCCAGAATGGCAATTTGAAGCGCCGCTGAAGTTCCTCGCCGACCCAGATGACATCTTCAAAGGGCAGCATAAGAGTGATGCCCTTCTGGATTTGCTCGGAAATGGCCTGAACCGTGGACTCCGGGCCATGACCGGTCATGGCCCCGGTATCCCCGAGACAAAAATCGATATAGTCATTTCCATCCACGTCCGTGAAATGTGCGCCCTTTGCCTCTTTGGCAAATATCGGAAAAGTCCCGGCCCAACGGATCATCCACAACATGGGCACACCGCCGTGCAGGGATTTGCGCGCGCGCTGATAAAGGTCAAAGGATTTGGGATGAGTCTTTAAAAAGAGTGCCTCTTCGGCTTTCAAAAGGTTTTTAAGTTTTTCACGGTTAATAGCTGGCATATTTCCTTCATTGTCAACTTGTATAAGTTTCAAATATTTTATACATCTCATCGAACATGTAATCGGGCGTGTAGTCTTCTTTAAACATCCCGAGCGCATCGCAGGACCTTTCAACTGCATCATTCTCGGCATTTCCCGTGGGCTGAAAAAAAGGGGTCCAAAACAATATTCGTTTGACCACGTTTGATTCGATCGCCGCCTCCAGCAGGACGTGCAAGGCTTCCTTCTTTTTTTCAGGGTCCCCGGGACCGCTGATGCTGCTCTCATTGATCATGACATCTCCGATCTCATTGAAGCGCTGGAAATGCTCAATCAATTCGTTCTTTTTCAGCTGGCTGACCGCAGGCCCGCCGCAGCCACCGCGCACAGGTGCCCCATCATGGATATGATATTCCATGCCAATCGCAAAGGGCCGCTCGATACCCAGGGAATCTGTCAGCTTTGCCTTCAATTCAGACAGATGTTTGAATTCAAGTTCAGCATGCGGGCTCTTGGGAACTTCGATCTGCCCGGCCGCAGCGTATACAAAGGTCAGGTCCTTGCCAACCGAGCGTCCGGTACGCAGGGCCTCATCCCATGCGAGGCGGTAGGTCACCTCCGGCCAATCTTTTCCATATATGCGATACATGGGATTGTTGGTTTTCCAGTATGGCGGAGTAACATTGGAAGCGCCGGTCGGTTCGGAAGCAAAGGTCAGATCGGTGAAATATGGGACCTCAAAATATTTGCGGACAATATCCTGCATAAAGAGATCGAACTGTTCCTTTGATGCATTGTGCAGCAACACCCCCTGCGCAGGAGGCTCGAACCAGCCCTCATCCAGAAATTGGTCCACTGAAAATCCCATCTTATTCTTCTTCGCAAACCTGCCCATTTGAACAAGATATTCATACGTACCTAGGTCATTCATCCATGAGTCAGGCCAGCTTGTATACCCATCCTTGATCATTGAAAATTGCATAATGGACTTCAAGTATTCGGGATAACGATATAGTTTCCAGCGATCGATGATCCGCAAAGAGATCCCCATTTCAATTCCAACTTTGTCAGCCAGATCGCGGAGGCGCGGCTTATCCATTTTCCCGGTTGACAGTAACATCTCATCAAGCGGCGAGTTCAGAATGTCAGAATAGGGCAAGAGTCCGAATGAAGCAGCCAACAAACCGGATAATTTCAAAAAACTGCGGCGGTCGAGCATTCTCTGGGTAGAAGTATTCACACTTTCCTCTCATTCCGGCTGTGCACAGCGGAAGCCGATATCATTACTATGTCCGTCCGGATAAAAGGACAGGCGCGAAGCAGTCCGCAGAAAAACCCAATCACTTGACCAGCCCCCTCCGCGAATAACTCGTGCCGTTCCCTGATCCGGACCCTGTGGGTTTTCCGCCGGGGTATTACTGTAGTAATCCGCGGAGTACCAATCAGCCGTCCATTCATAGACATTTCCCGCCATATCCATGATCCGATACGGACTAATTCCAGGGGGAATGCTCCCGACCGCCGTGGTATCAGCATTTGGCCAATCGTCATCGACACCGAAATTCGCATAAAAAGGACCGTAGGCTGTGTCGTCAGCCCACGGAAATTTCCGTTCGTGTTCACCTCTCGCGGCTTTTTCCCATTCGGCTTCGGTCGGCAGGCGGCGCCCAGCCCAGGCGCAATATGTGGCAGCCTGTTCCCAGTCCACCTGAATGACCGGAAAATCATCAAATGCAGGATTGTTAAAATAATCCTTTCTGGTTTCTGACGCATCGGAATGGGGTTCACTGCAATCAGCCCCCAGAACACATTTCCGATATTGGGAGTTTGTCACTTCAGTGCCATCCATCCAAAAGCCATCCAGATACAACATATGCTGGGGGAACTCATCATCCCCCACCCAATCCCCAGCGTTACTTGTACCCATTGGAAATATTCCCGGTGGAACATATCTCTGAACCATTCCATCCTGATCAGAGGTCCTGCTCGAGCCGCGTGGAATCCTGGGAGTTGGGGTCAAGGTCGCGGTGGGAACCATTGTCACGGTCGGCACCGGAGTTCCCGTCGGCGGCACAGATGTTGCAACAGGCACACAGGAAATGAGCCAAATGACAGGCAGAAACAAGCAGACTGCTTTTATTTTCACAGCTTCACCTTCCAAATGCCGGCTACATTTAGAGTAACCGGTATTTGGATATCTATTTCACCGCTGTCTTCAATGCATCCTCAAATACTTTAAGACCGTCATTGATCTGCTCAGAGGTCACATTTAGAGGCGGGATCCAGCGCAGCGTATTGTCGTAAGTGCCGCAGGAAAGCAGGAGTAAACCATTTTCCTCGGCAGAATGAATGACTTCCTTGACCAATGGCTTGGCTTTTGCCTGACTGCCATCGATGACAAATTCCGTGCCAACCATGAGTCCCTTGCCGCGCACATCCCCGATCTGCGGATATTCCTCCTGCAGTTTGCGCAGCCCCGTCATGAGCTGGATGCCTTTTTCGCCGGCGTTCTCCAGCATTTTCTCGTCGCGCATGGCCTTGATGGTCGCAACGCCGGCCGCGCAGGCAATGGCATTGCCGCCGTAAGTCCCGCCGATCGAGCCCACATCGACTTTCTTCATGATGTCAGTGCGGCTAAACACGCCGGAGAGCGGCAGGCCGGAGGCAATCCCTTTTGCCGCGGTTATGATATCCGGGGTCACTCCGAAGTGCTCCAGGGCAAACCATTTTCCGGTGCGGCCAAAACCCGATTGGACCTCGTCAAAGATAAGCATGATTCCGTGCTTATCACAAATCTCGCGCAGACCCTTCATAAAGGAAGTCGGCGGCACAATGTAGCCGCCTTCCCCCAAAACCGATTCGATCAGGATTGCTGCAGTATCCCTGGGGGCGGTTTGCGAAGCCAGCAGGTATTCCAATTGTTCGAGAGCATATTGACTGGCCTGCTCCTCAGTCATACGCATATTGAAGGCATAGGGGAAGGGGGATACGTATATCCCTGAAGGGAGGGGCCCAAAACCGGTACGATAGCTGGTCTTGGATGTGGTCAATGCCATGGTGGCGTGAGTCCGGCCGTGAAAAGACCCGTTAAACACGATCACATTTTGCCGGCCGGTGGCAGCCTTGGCGATCTTTACCGCATTTTCAAGCGCCTCCGCGCCGGAGTTGGCGAAATAAAAAGAGTCAATGCCGGCTGGAACAATTTTTCGAAGTTCCTCGATAAGATGCAGCATCGGTTTGTGTATGACAATATTTGCCTGCGCGTGCAGGAACAAACCAGCCTGCTCACGGATGGCTTCAACGACCTTTGGGTGGCAGTGCCCGGTATTCGTTACACCAATACCGCTGGTAAAGTCCAGCAGCTTTTTGCCATCCTCCGTATAGATGTACGAGCCTTCTGCCCGGTCCGCAACAAAATTGAAGATGCGGCTCCAGGCGGGAGTCATGTGAGGGAAATTTTCCTGATAGAGTTGATTGGTTGTCATATTGTTCTTTCTTGTAAATCAGGAGCCGGCAGTGCCCTTGCAAGAACACAACCCGGCTCCCATTATTCATTGTTTGAATTTCAATTTTTCATTTATGCGGGCAGATATTCCGCAGCCCATTCAATATCATGCTTCTTCAACGTCTCACGGGTGGGAGCACCATCTGCATTCCAGCCTGCCAGCTTGTAGTAGCCGTCGATGGCGGTATCAATCTCCTCGTGAGTGAGAACGAAGCCCGCGGTGGGACCAGTCCCCGCCAATTGCTTGTAGAATTTCTTTGGCAGCCTGTCATCTTTGCGGCCGAGTCCCTCGCGGGCATTAAACACCCGGAAGAGATCCAGCCGGCGGCGTCCGACTTCCATGAGTTCCTCGACGGTAAGGTCCCAGCCGGTGACGGAATTGATCATGGCGGCGGTATCCTTGCCATCGTACAGAGTCCAGGTTGGGCCGTAAACAAACTGGCACAATTCGGCAGAATCAAGCATGGAATAGAACACTTCAGTTTCATACGCAAAACGGACCTTTTCCGGAGTCAGACTGTAGGCGGGCTGCGGAGATCCCAGGCCGATCTGCTTAAGACGGTCGAGGTTGAAATCACCCACCCCCTCTTCATAGTATGGATCATGTTCACTGGATTGGTGATCCGCGCCGAAGGGATTGACGGCGTAGATCAGCCCGAGGGAGCGCTTGGCCTGGGGCATGTGAGCGGGAGCCTCGGCTCCCTTGACCGTGATCAGGAATTCATCCGCACCTTTGCCCCAAATTTTGGCGGCGCGTTCAGAACCGAGTCCCAGGGTCTTTCCGAATTCATTTTCCCCTTTAACCATCATATAGAGAGCTTGAATCATCGCATCGGTATTACCGAATTTCAGGTCAAGTCCGGCTGTCTGCTCCTTTGTGATGACGCCTTTCTCATAACATTCCATTACAAAAGCGATGGTCGCACCAGCGGCGATCGAGTCGACTGCGTATTCATTGCAGACTTGATTGGCCAGGGAAATCGCCGCCAGGTCATCAATTCCGCAGTAGGACCCGAATGTGCCCAGGGTTTCATATTCCGGACCACCATAGCGCGGGTCGGCCTTATAGGGGCCCTCTTTGATCTCGACCACACGTTTGCACTTGACCACACAGGCATAACAGGTGTCGCGTTCCTTCAAGATCGTCTCAGCCATTTTCTCGCCGCTGATCGGTTCACAGTTTTCAAACTGACCTTCGTTGTAATTGCGCGTTGGAAGTGTGCCGATCGTATTGTTGAACAGGACCACCACGGCCGTTCCAAATTTCGCAAGGCCGTCCATATCTCCATTTTCAGGGATGGCCTTGGGGCCGATCCGATTCAAGGCGGTGAGAGCTTTCGAATCGGCAACTTCCACCTTCTTCCTGCCGCGCACCACCACCGCCTTCAAATTCTTGGAAGCCATCACCAGTCCCATGCCCGTGCGTCCATTATGGCGGTTGGACATGGAACAAAGCGAGGAAAAGAGCACGCCGTTTTCGGCGCCAATGCCATGCTGCAGGATTTCCGCCTTTGGATCAACTTCCTTGTGAATGATGTCATCCACCTCGCCGGTCAACTTGCCCATCAAATGCGCCGCATCGCGCAATTCATATTTTCCATCAATGATCGCCAGATAAACGGGTTTGGGTGATTTTCCCTTGATCACAATGCCGTCGAAACCGGCAAACTTCAACTCGGCCGGGAAAAATCCGCCGCTTTGGGAATCCCCGATGCCACCGCTGATGGGGGATTTGGCATTCGCATTTAACCGGCTCTGACCTGAAATGGCTGCACCCGTGGTGACGCCCGTGAAAAGCGTCAACACATTCTCCGGACCGACAGGGTCGGCACCTTTGGGCATGTCGCGCAAGATATAATGCATTCCCATGGCGCTGCCGCCAAGATATTTGCGATAGAAGGCCTCCCTGGGCTCCTCCACCGTAAGGGAGCCTTTTGTGAGGTCCACGTGCAGGATCTTTCCGTTATAACCGTTGGGCATGACATCCTCCGTTAGAGTTTTAGGCGCGCGAGGCCGGCTGGGAAAACATTAATACGGTCCCAACTTGCAGCTGCGGACCGGCGCGGTTACGAAATGATTGGCCAATTATAACAAGCGCCCGCGACTTAACACAACCGGGAATTTCCGAAACGAACATGCAAATACCCAGGTGATGTCTTTTTCTTCCAAAGCGGGCGCGTTTCCTTCCCTAACGGACGGCTGGCGCTGTTTCGATGAACGGAATCTGTCTGAAGCGAGGTCAGTATAAAAAATCAGCAGGCAAACGCCACTCCGTTTACCTGCTAAAGTTCACTATGCTGCCATTTCCCTTATTCCATAAGGAAAACCATATTCAGCCATTTTCTCCATAAATGGATCGGGCGGGAAGGCCTCCGGTCCCAGAACGCCAACGCCCTTCCATACTTCATGTTTAATTAAATCCATTGCAATGACTGCGCTGAATGCGGTCTGCACCACCACTGCCTGACATCCCCAAGCGTCCATGCAAGCTTTGTTATCCGCCACCTGATAAAGATAAACCTGACGTGGTTTTCCATCTTTTTTCCCTTTTACCCATGTCCCCGCACAAGTTTTACCGGACATTTTATCGCCAAGGTGGGCCGGATCCGGCAAACACGCGGCCACCACATCTCTCGGGGCGACCTGCACCCCCTTGACGGTGATTTTTTCCTTGTTATCCAATCCCAACATATGCAGAGTCTTCAGCACACCGATAAATTGATCCCCCAAGCCATATTTGAAAGTCGCCCGCCTGGTCTTCAACCAGCGCGGCATGAGCAGAACCTCCTCATGTTCCACATTGACCACCTCCACAGGACCGATCTCCGGAAAATCAAACACCTCCGGCTCAGAGAAAGGCTCGGTGGTAAACCAACCTTTGCCCTCCTCCCAGATCACGGGCGGATTTAGACACTCTTCAATCGTGGTCCAGATCGAGAAATTCGGTGCGAAGTCGTACCCTTCGATGACGATGTTCGCGCCATCGCGAATGCCAAGCTCCTCGATCTCATCGAAGAGATGATCCGCGGCATATCGCGCAAACACATCCGCCATGCCAGGCTCCACACCAAAACCCACCATGGCAAGCAGGCCCTTCTTTTCCCAATCCCGGGCCTTGTCAAATTGATAATCCCCGAGTTTAATGCCGGGTTTGTTGAACGGATCAATGGGATGGGGTTCAGATAAAGTCATGGCCATGTCCATGTAAGTCGCCCCGACATTATAGGCCGCATCGAAAATCTGCTTGTTGAAAACTGGATCAACCGAATTCATGATCAGGTCAACGCCATATTTCCGGGCGAGACCTTCGATCATTTCCTGATTCCCGGCATCTATGAATTCAACCGGGAATCGATTCTGATCCCCCATTTTCTTCTGGACCTCTTCCGCACGCTTGACGTTGTAATCCGCAAGGACCATCTGCTCAAGCCACATGCGGGGTTTCGCAATCGCAGCAATGGCTTCCCCTACTCCGCCCACCCCAACCAGCAAGACTTTCATGTTCGAATTCTCCATTAGTTTTATAACCCGCATCAGCGAGTTAGATTTACATTTTGGCTTGCATCGCCCGCCGGAACGCATGGTTACAAAAAAGCTAATGGACCAAAAATCCCTGTTTCGGCGCACCCGGCCCGAGGTCAGACAGGATGCGGATTTTCATCCTAGAAATAGATTTCCTTCATGATCTTCATATGCATGAAGGACTCGGTCTCGCGGATGCCGTCCACTTTGGCAAGCTTCTCCGTCAGGAATTTAAGCATGTCTTCGTCGTCCTTGCAAAAGACTTCGGCAATGATGTCGTACCTGCCGCTGACCACGACCAGATAAACGACTTCCTGGATCTTGGCGACATTTTCGGCGACCTGCAGCATTTTGCGCCCATCCGTGCGTATGCCGATCAGCGCCATTGTGCGCATGCCCATCATCAGCGGATTTGTCACCGCCACCACTTTAAGATATCCAAGTTCAACAAGACGGTTATAACGCTGGCGAATCATGCCCGGAGAGACATTAAGTTGTTCAGCGATCTGCGCAAAAGCCTCCCGGCCATCCTTGCGCATCGCCTCAATAATGTGCTGGTCAATTTGATCTAGTCGACCGGACTGCCCACTACCGATTATGCTTTCCATTTTTGTATTTTATTCCTTTTTTGTATTGAAGTCAAGTAATTTATGAATTAAAGTTATAAAATTTGTTATATTTATGCTTTAAGTATATAGGGCTTTCGTCTATACGCAAAACCGAAAGAAATAAATGCCCCGGCGGGCAACACGGCCCACCGAGGCATTTATTCTACTTTATTCCCCATCAAGTGCAGGACTTGATAAAAGGTTTGAAGGCAATTTACTGGCCTTTGACTTCCACCCAGATATCATCATACAAGGGTGTCGCCTCGCCCACATCCGCGATGCGATGACCTTTTTGGATGTCTTCAGCCGGCGTATTCGTAATGGGAGACGCCATATACGCATCGTAGAGCTCCGTTTGATCCGTCTTGGCGAAATCAAGCGCGGCCTGATTCGGATTTGTGAACGGGAAATCGCGTAACATCATCCAGAATATATCACCCTGCATGGTGTAGTTCAACCAGGCGTAGGCTGCATCCGCGTGGGGAGCGTCCTTGAGCATGGCCCAGTTGTCCTGCCAGAGAATCGCGCCCTCCGACGGATATATGTATTGAATGGCCGGATTCTCCCTCTGAGCAAGGAGGGCTTCACCGGTCCACGTCATACCGAGATCCACATCGCCCGCAATCAGGGCGGTCTTGGGGCTGTCACTGTCAAACAACTTGACGTTCGGAATAAGTTCCTTGAGCTTGTTCTTGGCCTCTTCAAGTTGCGCGGGGTCGGTGGTGTTGACATCGTAACCGAGGGTCAACAAGGTCATGCCAATCGTGGCCCGTGAATCATCGAGGAACACCATTTTGCCCGCATACTCCGGCTTCCAAAGATCGCTGAACGACGCCGGAACATCTGTTACCGCATCGGTGTTCACCACGATCGCATCCGTGCCTGCCTGGTACGGAATGGAATACTTGTTCCCGGGATCAAATTCGAAATCAAGATAGTTCGGATCAAAATTCTTCAGCACAGGCAGTTTGGCGTGATCGAGTTCCTGCAAAAGATTTTGGCGGGCCATGAGCGCAATGATGTAATCGGTCGGCTGGACAAGATCGTAGTTCGAACCGCCCGCCGAGACCTTGGCGTACATTTCCTCATTGCTGGAATATTCATCACGGTTCACCTTGATCCCGTAGACGAGTTCGAAACATTCCATCATCTCGGGGGGGATATATTCGGTCCAGACAAAGATGTTGAGTTCTGTGGATGTGACCTCGGACGGGAATTCCGCCGGCGGACAAACATAGCCGGTAGAGGTAACCTTGTCACCGCCGGCTGCCGTTTCAGTGGCCTTTGCGCCGCCACCGCAGGCGGACAGCACAATGCTTGCGGCCGCAAGCAACCCCATTACTTTGAATAAATAATTCTTTTTCATCTCTTCTCCTCAAAAAATGATTGGAAACGCGTTCATGGAGGAACGCGGGACGCCTGAATTAAGGATGGGCTTTTTGCTCCCGGTTTTGAAGGATCTGCAGGGTCAGAACCGCGAGGAAGACCACCAGGATCCAAACCGTTGAAAGGGCGTTCACCTGCGGCGTAATAATACGCCTTAACAAACCATACACATAGATCGGCAATGTCGTGGATCCCGGACCATTGGTGAAGAAGGTAATGACAAAGTCATCCAGGGAAAGGGTGAAAGCCAGCAGGGCACCCGACAGCACACCCGGCAGAATCATGGGGAAGGTCACCCGTTTAAACGTGATCCACTCATTCGCGCCCAGGTCCATGGCCGCTTCTTCAAAGGATTTGTCAAAGCCCTGCAGACGGGCCTGCACCACAAGCGCAACGAAGGGAACCATGAAGGCGATATGACTGACTGTCACAGTGACAATTCCAAGCGAAAGCCGGGCATTCCCTGTCAGGTTGAGAAAATCATTCAACCAGCCAAACACCTGGCTGAAGAGCGTCAGGATGCCAATGCCCATGACGATCTCAGGGATCACGATCGGGATATACAGGGAAAGTTGGGAAAAGGGTTTCAACCTGAAATTGTAGCGTTGCAGTGAAATCGCAGCCATGGTCCCGATGATCGTCGAAATGATGGTCGCCACAAACGCGATTGTCAACGTATTGCCGGCCGCTTCCGCCACGTCATTATTCTTCGCAAGCTCACAGTACCAGTGAAACGGCCCGCAGGGACTCGATTTGACCAGGCTTCCGTCCATGACCACATGCTCACTATAGGCAGGGATAAAACCCTCAAAGGTTACATTGGCCTTTGAGGCGTTGAAGGAATAGAGAATTAACCCGACAATCGGAGCATAGAGAAATACGTACACCAACACTGCAGCTGCAATTACATAGGGGGATCGGCGAAATGGGTTCATGCGACCACGATCTCCTCACCAAAGCCGAATTTCCGCGTATAGAAATATGTCACGATCAAAGTCATGACCATCAGAATCAGCGAAGCCGCGGAGCCGAAGGTCGGGTCGCGGGCATCCAGGAATTGACGCTGGATCAGGTTTCCGACCAGGATCACCTGTCTGCCGCCCAGGATGTCCGACACGATGAAAGTCCCCATCACCGGGATAAAGACCAAAATGGTGCCGGCAACCACCCCGGGCATGGACAAAGGCAGGGTCACCCGCATGAAGGTCCTGCGCGCATTCGCACCGAGGTCCGCGGCGGCTTCATACAGGGAATTGTCTATCTTCTCCAGGGAGGTGTAAATGGGCAGGATCATGAACGGCAGGAATTCATACACCATTCCCACCAGCACCGCTCCCGGTGTGTATAACATCTCGAGCGGGGTGAAGGGTATGTGCAGCAAATGCATGATCCAGCCGAGGATGATGTTGATGGCGCCTTCCTTGCGCAGCAGCATCATCCATGCGTACACACGGATCACGAAGTTTGTCCATAATGGAATCAACACCATGAAAAGATACATATTGCGCTGCTTCGGATGGGCTCGCGCGATAAAGTAAGCCAGAGGATAGGCCAGCGCGATCACGAGCACGGTCGTGTTTAAAGCCAGAGACAGGGAACGTACCAAAATGTTCACATACAACGGATCAAAACAGGTGGCCTGGCCATCGGGACAATCATGGCTGAACCCGGCCAGACGCACGTAATTATCCAGGGTAAATGTGTAAATGACATTGCCGTCCGGGCTGCGTTTTCCAAAACTTACAATCATGGTCAGAATCAACGGAATGATCAACAGCACAAACAGCCACATGGTGGTGGGTAACGCCAGCAGGGTGCCTTGCGCAGATTTACTCTCACGAAGACGCTTAAGCATGGTCAGTCCTTTTTCAAGACAAGCGTATTCTCAGGCATCAACATCAGGGACACTTCCTGCCCGACAACATAGAATGATTTCGGATCCAGGCGCGAGATGCGGTTTTGCTCCCACACCTTGAATTGGGTTCCATGCACATCCACAAAGACGTGAGTGTCCGCCCCAATATACACGGTGTTGCTTACACGGCCGTGGAACAATCCTTCAGCCCTGGCAGTCTTTTCCGTCACCCGGATCTTTTCGGGTCGGATGCACACCACGACTTCCTCCCCTTTGACAAGTCCCTCCGAAATCGGCATGCCCGTCACTTCGGCGTTTAATCCCGGCACAAATACACTCGCCTCATTCTTCGACAGGGATTTGATCTTGCCTTCAAAAAAATTCGACTCACCGATAAAGTCCGCCACGAATTTATTCGAGGGACGTTCGTAAACCTCCACAGGTGTGCCCATTTGCTGCACTTTTCCCCTGCTCATCACGGCGATCCGGTCGGACATCGTCAATGCCTCTTCCTGATCGTGGGTCACATAAATAAACGTGATCCCGAGCTGTACCTGCAATGCCTTGAGCTCAAGCTGCATTTCCTTGCGAAGTTTCAGATCCAGGGCACCCAAAGGTTCATCCAACAGAAGCACATCCGGCGTTTTAACCAAAGCCCGCGCCAGGGCCACCCGCTGCTGCTGGCCGCCGGAGAGCTGCTTGGGTTTTCGGCGGCCCATGCCGGTCAATTGGACCATTTCCAATGCATGACCGACTCTCTTGTCGATTTCAGCCTTGCTGGCTCCTTCCATCTCCAGACCGAAGGCCACATTTTGAAAAACAGTCATGTGTTGAAACAACGCGTAACTTTGAAAAACCGTGTTCACTTTTCGCTGAAAAGGAGGCGTATGCCCCATCGCCTGCCCTTCAATATACACCTCGCCTTCGGTCGGCCACTCAAACCCGGCGATCATACGCAGCGACGTGGTCTTTCCGCATCCGGAGGAACCCAGCATGGAAAAGAATTCGCCATTCCTGATCCGCATGGTGACATGGTCAACGGCGGCCATTTCACTGCCTTCAGGGGTGATAAATCTTTTTACAACATCGCGCATTTCAACTGCAAATTCACTGGCCATCTATCTTCTCCGTGGTGAAATTATAATTCCTTTAGAACTTCAGCCAAACTGGAAAGGAGTATATCCATTTGGGCCTGTGTGATGATGAGCGGGGGTTCAATGCGAATGGTTTGAGCACTGGTCAAGGTCCCGGCCACCAGCACGCCCCTTTTAAACAATCCAGAGGCGACTTTGTAACCGATCTCGGGAGTCTTGAAATGCATCCCGATCAACAGACCCTTCCCCGTTATTTTCTCATAAATATGAGGATATTGCCCTACGAATTTATTCAAATTGGATATCAGATATTCGCCCTTTTCCGCAGCTTTCTCCCACAACCTTTCCCGCAGCGTCACATGAATGGCTGCGATGGCTGCCGAACAGGCCAACGCCCCGCCGCCGGTTGTAGTGGTGTGCATGAAGGGATTTGGATACATCATCGGCTGATAAATCTCTTCCGTCGTGCAAACTGCCGAGACCGGCATCACCCCGCCGCCCAGTGATTTGGCAACCGTCAAGATATCCGGAGTGACGTTCCAGTGCTCGACGCCCCACAGCCTTCCGGTCCGGCCCATACCTGTTTGAACTTCATCCGCGATCAAAAGCACGCCATATTTTTGGGTGGCTGCCCGGATCCGCGGCCAAAAATCATCAGGGGGCACGATCGCTCCTGACTCGCCCTGGATTGGCTCGAACATGACCGCCGCCACTCCGATGCCGACCTGCTCACAGATCTCAAGCTGCTTTTCGACGGCATCCGCATCGCCAAATGGGACATGGTAGACCTGCCCCGCGTACATGGCGCCCATGGGCGCACGATAATCGGCTTTGCCCATCAGGGACAGGGATCCCATGGTCTTGCCATGAAAAGCCCTAACACCCACAATAAAGGCGGTCTTGCCTGTATACAATTTCGCGATCTTCATTGCCGCTTCATTGGCTTCCGTACCGCTGGCGGCAAACCAGCTGTATTTCAGAGTGCCCGGCGTAATGCTGGCCAGCAGCTTCGCCAGCACGCCGCGCAGGGGATCGATCAACTCCTGTGAAGGCATGGGCGAACGTTCCAATTGAGCCTTGACCGCATTGACCACATCAGGGTGACTCCAACCCAGATCCATCATGCCATACCCGCCCAGGAAATCCAGATATTCACGACCAAGCACATCCTTGAACACGGAACCCGAGCCAGTCCACTCCACAGCCGCCCAATCGCCGGATTCAGTAACTGACTTGCGATATTCGAGCCAATTGCGGTTGTAGTATTCCGCAAAGTTCGATTTCGATTCGTCGATGATCCTGTAAGCTTCGTCCCGGGTGGGAAATTCATTTTTCCGGATCAGGTTCAGCCAACGGGATGAATAATCCAAAGCATCTTCATAATCTTGAGCCATGATCAAAACTTCCTCGTCCATTCCTTGGGCCAGCGTTCGACCACGATCTTTTTCTGTGTGAAGAACTCCACAGCATCCATGCCCTGTCCATGCATATCGCCAAAGAAGCTATCCTTCCAGCCGCTGAACGGAAAGAAGGCCATCGGGGCGGCAACGCCAATATTGATGCCAATATTGCCCGCATCCGCCTCGTACCGAAAGCGCCGCGCCGCATTGCCGCTGCTGGTGAACAAACTGGCCTGATTGCCGTATTGTCCGCTGTTGACCAGGGTAATGGCATCTTCGATCGTATTGACATGCATCAAACTTAAGACCGGCCCGAAAATTTCCGTCTTTGCGATCTCGCTTCCAGGCTGGACATCGGAGAGGATCGTCGGTTTGACAAAGGATCCCCGCTCATAGCCTTTCACCACCGCACCCCGCCCATCCACCGGCACTCCGGCACCATTCTTTGCGCCCAGTGCAATCAATTGTTCGACCCGCTCGCGGGAGGCGTTGTTTATCAACGGACCCATTTGAGTGCCCGCATCGAGTCCATAGCCAACGGTCCGGGAGGAAGCCGCATCACAGATCAACTCGGTAAACTGGTTGCGGGCGTCGGCTACGGTCACAGCGAGCGAAACTGCCAGACAGCGCTGGCCGGCACACCCGAAGGCTGAATCGGCAACGATCTTGGTCGCCATTTCCATGTCAGCATCCGGAAGAATAATCACTGGGTTCTTGGCCCCGCCTTGAGCCTGTACCCGCTTGCCGTGCGAAGCGGCAGTCGCATAAATATATTTGGCAACGTTGGTTGAGCCTACAAAAGTGACCGCACGAATGGCTGGGTGTTCCAGGATGCCATCCACCGTATCCTTTGCGCCGTTGACCAGGTTAACCACACCTTTTGGAAAGCCCACCTGTTCGATCAGTTTAAAGATGAACTGCATGGTCGTGGGCACTTTTTCGGATGGCTTGACAATATAAGTATTGCCGGCGGCCAGCGCGTACGGCAGATACCAGAACGGGATCATGCCCGGAAAATTAAAAGGAGCGATCGTGGCGCACACCCCAACCGGCTGGCGGATCATGATCTCGTCAATACCAGGCGCAATATCCTCCACAAACTCGCCCTTGCTCAAATGCGGCATTCCGCAGGCGACTTCGATATTTTCATACGCCCGGACCATTTCGGCCCTGGCCTCCTCGAAAGTCTTCCCGCATTCATTGGTGATCAGTTTGGCAATTTCGTCGCCGTTCTCGCGCATCAAGTTACGCAATTTGAATAAATATTGCACCCGGTCGTTGACCGGCACCCGTCGCCAGGAGACATAGGCTTCACTGGCCGCCCTGGCCGCGGCATCCACATCCGCTTTTGTACCAAGCGGGGTTTTCGCAATAACCACTCCTGTTGCCGGATTAATGACGTCAAAGTAATCCTTGACTACCGGGCTGGTCCATTCCCCATTAATGTAATTTAAGATTTCCATAGATTCTCCTCAACACGGGAAAGCTGTGCTGCCTCAGTCTTACACCACCTGCTTATCCATCAATTCCGCCAGGCCTTCATCCAAAAGATTCAAGCCTTCGTCCAATTGATCCATGGTGATCACCAGAGGCGGCACTACAAACAGGATGTTTTTGAAGTTGAAGACATACACGCCGTTGGCAACCAGGAAGGTCTTCAGCGCGGTAATGTCCATGGGCTCCTTGGTTGCACGATTCCTGACCAGCTCGAGAGCCGAGAACAGGCCGATATACCGCACATCACCCACCGAAGGATGCCTGGTTTTTAATTCCTCCAGCCGTTTGCCGAGATGCTTGCCCACCGTTTTGGCGTTCTGAAAAATCTTTTCCTCTTCATAGACTTCGATCGTTGCAAGAGCGGCGGCACACGCCAGGGCATGACCGTTATAAGTCAGACCCGCGGACAGCATGTGGCTGTCAAAATATTTTGCGATATGCTCACGGACAATGACCGCCCCCAAAGGCACATATCCTGAGGTGATACCCTTGGCTGTCGTAATAATGTCCGGGGTCACCTTCCAGTTGTCGACGGCAAACCATTCACCAGTACGTCCCCATCCGCTCATCACTTCGTCCGAGATCAACAGGATTCCGTATTTGTCACAGATCTCGCGCATGCGCGGCCAGTATTCATCCGGCGGGATGATCAGTCCATTCGTACCGGTCACACCTTCCAGGATGATGGCAGCGATCTGGTCGGGACCTTCGTGCTGGATGACCTCCTCCACATGACTAATACATTCGCGGTGACAGGAATCCTTCGTCCATCCGAAGGGACAGCGATAACAGTACGGATCCAGAAAATGGACCACGCCGGGAATACCAGGCTCGGCCGGCAGGCGGCGGTAGTCGCCCGTCAGGGAAATTGCGCCGTGTGTGGCACCGTGGTAGGAACGATAGCGCGCCAAAATCTTATGACGGCCGGTAAACTGGCGCGCGATCTTGATCGCATTTTCATTGGCTTCGGCACCGCCGAGTGTGAAAAAGGTCTTCTTCAGATCGCCGGAGGTGATCTCGGCCAGCTTCCTGCCCAGCAAACCACGCGGTTCGGTGGCGGCACTCGGGCTGACGAAGGTCAGCACAGCGGCTTGATCCTGAATGGCTTTGACCACCTTGGGATGCTGATGTCCTACATTGGTATTTACGAGCTGAGAGGCAAAATCCAGATATCGCTTGTCGTCGGCATCCCAAAAATAAACCCCCTCCGCTTTGACAACGGGAATGGGGCTCACCTGCCCCTGGTTGGACCACGAGAAGAAGGTGTATTCCTTATTAAGGTCAACGATCTCTTTTGAAGTAAGTTTGGTCATGTTAGTCTCCGCATTGTTTGCAGGTTAAAACTGGCAAGTCGAACCGACCTCATATGTCAGCCTGCCAGCGATTATCCCTTGGCTTCCTTCACAACTTCGGCGTATACATTCAGGGTGTCGTCGATGTCGGCCTCGGAATGTTCATAGCAAAGGAACCAGGGCTCGCGTGCGTCGAAGTCGGGCATAACGCCGCGGGAAATGGCTTTTTGGGTAATCTTGAGATACAAGGCATGATCGCTGCGGGCCCATTCGCGTTGGCAGGTGATCTTGTCGACGTTTAGCGAAAAGGAAAACATTGCGGGATAGCCGGTGAAGACAGACGGGATATCGTTCTCGTCAAAGATGTCCTTCAAGCCATCCATCAGGCGTTTTCCACGCTTCTCGATCGTCTTGAGGACAGGCTTGGCCTTCAATACGCTCAGCGTGGCATAAGCCCCCGCAATGCCAGGCTTGTTATTGGTATAGGTGCCGCCTTGCGCCACACCATGCCCAATAATGGACATGATCTCCTTGCTGCCCCCAAAAGCCGCCACAGGATAGCCATTCCCGAGGGCCTTGGCGTACGTGACCAGGTCGGGTTTGATGCCGTAGTATTCCTGAGCTCCCCCATTCGCAATGCGAAATCCGGTCTTGACCTCATCCAGAATAAAAACGCAACCATACTTTTCAGTTTCACTGCGAATAAGTTCGAGAAATCCGTTCTGTGGATTGATGGCGGCGCAATTGCCCTGGCATGGCTCGGAGATCACTGCGGCGATCTGATCGCCATAGGAGCGCATCACGCGCTGGAAACCCTCGAAATCGTTGAAAGGCAGGGTCAGGATAAATTCGCGCATGCCTTTCGGAATGCCCGAGGAGGCTGGCACCGCAATCGGACTGCGGGGATTGCCGTATGCCTCGACCGGCGCATAAGTGGACCAAAGGGTATGGTCATGGAAGCCGTGATAATTGCCTTCGAATTTGACGATCAGTTCGCGGCCGGTATAAGCGCGCGCCACCCGAATGGCATGCATGGTGGCCTCGGTGCCCGAACAGGCCATGCGCACCATTTCGATGGCTGGCGACATTTCCACGATCATCTCGGCCACCGCCACTTCCAGTTCGCCGGTCATGGCAAAGAGCACGCCCTTTTGGATCTCTTCAATTACCTTTTGGTCAACCTCGTCATACGAATGCCCCAATATGATGGGCCCGAAAGCCATGCGATAATCGATATATTTTTTGCCATCCACGTCCCACAAATAGCCGCCCTTGGATCTTTCAACATACGGGGTAACCCCATCCCCCCAGAACCTGAAATTGGAATTCACCCCCAGTGGAATCACCTTTTGTGCGCGAACCTGTAACGATTGCGTCTTCGAACCAAACATACACTCTCCTCTAATGGGTTATTTGGATGCTGCTATTGATTCGTTTTCGGACAATTCATTTGCTATGCGCTCAGGCACTCTCCACTGGTAAACATCCTTGAGAATGATCGGCACGATCGAGGTGGTGGTCTTGCGCACCCCGGGGACCTTGCGGACGACTTCCGTGACGAAATAATAGATCTCGGAAGTATCCCGGGCCACCAATTGTATGCTGATGTCATTCTGGCCGATGCCGCAGGCTACGTACGTCACATTTTCAAACGAGGCCATTTTCTTGGCAACCTCCAAAACCGCATCTGCTTCGACCTCAAGCCAGACGTCGGCCTTGATCTTGAATCCAAGCGCCTCCGGGTTTACCACTGCGCTGATCTGAATGACGCCTTCCCCGATCATCCTGTCAATGCGATAGCGAATTGCGCGCTCCGAAATATCCCCCATGCGGCGCGAAATTTCCGAGGCGGACATGCGTCCATCCTCAAGGAGCAAATTGACGATTTTTATATCAATTTTGTCGAATTCATACATAGTTTTCACACACCGTTTCCGAAAGTGACGCGGACACTATACCCTACGGCCATTTAATCGTCAAGGGGCTGATTTTCCACCGAAAAGGACAATGGGCCTTTAGATTGATGTTCCCCCCAGAGTGCCACAATATAGGTAAAATAAAAACATGCAGATCCAGTTTTCAGATATCCAGCCATCCCAGATCGTTTCAGCCGGGGAACTTAAGATCGAGTTGACCTCACAGCCCGTGCGTTATTATCGCCACGGCTGGCAATCCTGGTCCCTGACCGCGTGGACCGACCCATTCGACCGGCCGATCCAAAAGCCCGAGATTTTCCACCCTTTACAGATCGATGCCGTCTATGCCAACAATACGCATCCACATGGTTCCTGGCTTGGCGCCGTCGAACTCGAAGACGGAAGAGTTCTGCTTCTGGGCGGACTGGCCACAGACACGAATGTGTCCCTCGTGGGAAACCAGCTGTCGGCGCAAAGTGAAGCGGATGCAGCCGATTGGTTCATTGCCATTGGAGAGGAAAAGTCCGTTTTCGAACAATATGTGGAGGAACTGGGAAATCGATTTGGAAAAATAAAAAAGGAAACCGCCCCAAGGGTATGGTGCTCGTGGTATAGCCTGTATACGATGATCGACGAACCGATCATATTCGAGATCTTTGAAAAGCTGGGCAACCTGCCCTTTGATGTGCTGCAGCTGGATGACGGCTGGCAGGTCTCGATCGGCGACTGGGAGGCGAATGCGAAGTTTCCCTCCGGCATGAAGCGCCTGGCTGAAAAAATAAAATCCACAGATAGAAAGGCGGGATTATGGCTGGCCCCTTTGATCGCCGTAAAATCCTCGCGTCTGTTTCGCGAACACAGGAATTGGTTCCTGCATGATGAACGCGGGCGGCTCGTGTCTGCGGGATTCAATTGGGGCGAACCATTGTACGCGCTGGACACAACGCATCCGGACGTAATCACATGGCTGGCTGCCCTCATGAAGCAGGTCCGCGCCTGGGGTTTTGATTATCTCAAACTGGACTTCTTGTATGCCGGGGCTTTGCAAGGCAAACGATATAAGAACGTCCCGCGTGAAGCGGCCTATCGCGAATCTTTACGGTTGATGCGGGAAGCGATGGGCTCGGACGCCTTCTTTCTGACCTGCGGCACGCCCATCCTGCCTGCCCTGGGGCTGTGTGACGCGATCCGCATCGGACCGGACGTCTCCCACAAATGGGAGGTGTACCGCGACGCGCACCTGCTTCAAAACCCGGCCATCCCCGGCACCAAAAATGCCATCCGTACGGTGACAAGCCGCTTATGGCTCAAGCCGCTCCTGCATGTGGACTCGGATGTGGCCTACTTTATCGAAAAAGAAAACGGGCTGACCCCCGGACAAAAGAAATTACTACAGGACCTGGCTGTTGTCTGCGAATTCAAGGCCACATCTGATCTGCCGCAATGGATGACCCCGGCGGAACGCGAGGAGTTGCGTAATTTTTTAACATATCAACCCAAAGTCAGCCGCCTGGACCGTTATCGATTCCAGGTCGATGACCGTGTGGTGGATTTCTCACCCGCCATGTCCCTCCCGGATGCTCCGCGCGGACTCACGGGACTGTGGGCGGCCTTCCTCGGTTGGTTTGGAAATTTTCATTTTGTATTGAGGGTCTTCAAAGCTCTGGATGACAGGGAGCTGAGAAGGCGACGAGCCAGCCTGTAATGCCGGCGTGTTCAAGGGGTCTGAACCAGTTGGCCGCCATCCAGGTGAAAGTTCCAGGTAACAGCCTGGCTGGGACAGCAAGCGCCGTCATTCGGTCCCTGTACAAGCATGTTCAAGGTAATCAAACCATTCTGGATCGCTCCAGCCTGAACAATCACCCTGTCTCCCAAATACAATGTAGAGACATTGTTGGCGCTTCCATTCAAATTAAGGACAGCGGCCATCTCCACAAAACGGCCAGTCCCGCCGTTTTGTGTTGCGAGAAATACAATCGCGTCCTGCGACCCATCCAGATTGAGGTCGCCGTACAAAACAGCCTCCATCAGGCGGGTCGTATAGGAATCAGGAGATTCCTGCGAAGTTGGAGGGGTACGATAGTAAACGCCATCCGATAATTGAAACTCCCCCCAATCCGCTGAATGATAGGTGCCATATCGAAGAATATCAAGGGAAAGAGTGGAGTTGAGCGCTTCCGGCGTGACCGGGGAAGTGGCAGATGGCAGTGATTCGATCGAGGCGGGAATCAAAGTAGCAGACGGCGCAGACGCCTGTAAATTATTTTGAGCGACCGCAGTTAAGGTTGCATTGACGATCCCGGCCAGGTCCATAGGGGGCCGGGACTGAATTCCGCAGGCCAAAATACCAAGCATCAAAGAAAACAGATAAGGCAGTTTTTTCATGGTTACTCCTCGCGGACCCTGACGAATCCCGAAAGGATAAAGTTCCACCTATTTCGCGATTTCCCAAATATAACCGCCGGGATCCATGAAACTCGCAGTTCGTATACCCCACGGCCGATCCATCGGGCCGTTCAGCAGTTTCACGCCGCGGGCGGACAACTCGGCGCACATGGCATCCACATCGTCGACGTGAATCGTGAAAACAAAGCACGATCCGGCTCCGTCCTCCGCCATCTTTGCGGGTTTAATAAGTTCATCCGCCGATGTGGTTTTCAGCAAATTGATAAGCAGCTCCCCGAATTTAAACACAGCCGAATTGCCGTCTTCAAAAACAACAGGCAGGCCAAATGCCCGCAGATAGAACTCCTTCGCAGCCTGCAAGTCCTCGACGAAAAGGGTCACGGCGAAAATCTCTTTTGGCCAGGGTGTCTTTTGATCCATGATTGAAGTCCTTTTATACGTGCGACAGGATGATGGCTTTATCCAACCCAGTAACGAGGATAAAAACCGGGCTCAAATCAAAGCCCGGCCCAGGATCAGCCCAACCAAAATCATGGCAACGATCAGCCTCAAGGCATCCAGCAAGGCAATGACAAGGACCGCTCTGCCGTTGACCCGATAATTGGCGTAGGTGGAAAACAAGTATGTTGCGGTGACGAATAACAGCGGAAGGGCGATCAAAACAAGGATGGAATGCTGAGTCCACTGAACCGCGAGGACCAAACCCAGAGATTGCAGAAGCTTTTCAATGGCAACTGCCCAAAGCGGAATTTCCTTCCCATCCCGAACGATCTGTCCAAAATTGGTTTTGAACCATTTCGGGAAAACAACGGCAAATAAAATTGCGCCGCTCAGGAACAGCCAAGTTCCCGAGGCCAGAATTGCATAAACAGGCTGCATAACAAACCTCCACTGTAAGTCTAAAAGGGTTTCCTGACCGGTAAAAATTATATCCCAAACGATCTGAAGGTTAAGAAATGGAAAACCTGCAGATGCGCACGGAAACAGAAACGAAATATTCCCATGGTGGGTCATCTAGGTTATTCGCCAGTTGAATACCAGTTCAACACTCTCATGGCGTGCAACGTGATCCACCGGCTCGGCCGGCCCACGGCTTCATCCATCTCAACGGGCATCTCGCCCGGATACCGGGACTCAAGAACCCACCGGCCGTCACGATCGCACTTGGCATTGACCAGGTCGATCGCCTCAGACAGGCGTACTTCCGACCTGACGCCGGCACGCCGCAGGTAATCGAGTCCCCGCAGGACGTCATAGTGCCACCAGGTCGGGAAAGCGAAATGAGTCCATACGGTATCACCGTCCCGATCCCGCTCGATCACCTCACCGGTCGATTTCCTACGAAAGAGGCGGCGCTCAAGGAGATACTCCTGTCCGCGGAGTCGGGCTTCGGTCACAGCGGCATGGGTCCCGCCTGCGAGTTCGTATTCAAGCAAGGCTTCCAACACGCAGATCGTGGTGTTGAACGACGAACGCGTCGAACCGTTGGCAGCCTCGCAATTCCAGCCGCCGTCGGGCAACTGCTCAGCAAGCAGGCGGTCAATGATCCGCTGGATATCCTGACCGAAGTAGGCGCCGCTCGCCCCCACCTGCCCATTGATACACGGCTCGACCTCGCCCGCGAAAAAAGGATTGCCGTCAAACTCCAATCCCCGCCAAGTACCGTCCCAATCCCATCCCTTCCATCTCACATGGTCCCGGACTAGGCCAAGCGCATGACGTGTCTGGTTGTTCGCAGGATCGAGACCCAGGTGCCGCAGCAGCGACAGCACGTGCATTGTGGAGTCCCACCCCTGGTTAAACGCCGTGCCAGCCCACGACCCGTCGGCCCTCTGCAGACCAAGCAGCCGCGCACCCCATCCTTCAGTGGCGACCCGTGCGCGCTCAGCCAGAACTTCGTTCGCAGGCGCATCAACCAGGTCTTGCATCACCTGCCAGCGGATCGAAGGGTCAGAATCAAGCAGCCACTGCGTGACTGAATTGCCGGGCTGCGAAGACCGCCTTTGGATTGGGTTGATCGCCATCTGCCTGTTCTCCCTGTCCAAAAAATGTCATTGGTGGTTTTGTAAGTTTTCACCGGCAGGCATCAAGCTGGCGCGAACGCTGCCTGGGGGCAATTCAATCAAAGGTCAAGAGTCTGTAAACCGTTCATACCCAGGATCAAGGAGACTTCGCCTCCGTGATTCAGGTCGTGCTCCATCACGTGGTAGATCGCCCAGCTGCGCGATACCTCGTAGATCTGACCGTCCCATTCATCCGGGAAGGTTTTTGCGCAATCGGCGGGCGTCCAGCGCCGCAAACGTGCTTCGATGAAGTTCCACGTCTCATTGAGTCCGCGGACCATTTCCAGCGCGCTGCGTTCCGAAGATTCACGTTGGCCCCAGGACATATAGCCATTCATCACTTTGTCATCGTCCTGCAGGGTGCCGCTGAACCAGCCGGCTCTGACAGAAATGATATGCTGCACAATCTGCCCCACCGGCCACATATGAGGGGCGGGTTGCAGCAGGAGCTGCTCATTCGTCAATGGCGTGATGCAGGTGCTCAGCTTCTCTTGATAGCCCCGCCAGTTCTCATAGATCACATCCAGTGTTGTTAGGGTCTGTTGTTGCATGCGTCTCTCCTCCAAACCTAAATAAAATGGCAGCCTATATTTTAGAACATATATTCTATTTGTCAAGGGGGAGATAAACCGGCTTTAAGTCCCTCGAACCTGCACATGGGCCTGCCATGGCACGAATATATGCAAGAATAGACGGCTTGTCCCCATGGATAAGCCGTCTATCTAATGTAGGCGGAAAAATTTATGGCACCCAGATGCTATCTATGGACCCTTGCAGGCTGGTCCTGTATACCCAAACAGACCGCCTGTTGCCATGATCTCGTAACTTGTCACTGATGTTATCTGGCTGTCAAACACGATGACTCCCGTGATGTGATAGGAATTCTTCGTATGTTACCGTCCAATCCAGATTTATGGTTCTCCCCTCAGCCGTGAAGTTTGTGGAGGTATTTGCCTGGAGAGTGGAAGGCCCGGATTCACCGGAAATAATAAAACCCGGTTCCACATCACTATTCCGTATGTTCATCTCACATTGAAATGGGGCCGGCATGGTTTCGGTCGGAACAACGGTCGGGATCTGTGTCGGTGCGGGCAATGCTGTGAATGCGGGTAAATCTGGCGTTGAAGCAGGAGCACATCCATTTAACAAAACCAATGGAAACACAAGTACAAGAAAGGCTGACTGAATTGATCTTTTCATAACTTCATCTCCTGTTTCTTTTGCTGCGCGGGACAGCGCCCCAGAGTTTGCATGAGTGCGATCTCATATTTTGGCCAGAATTTCAGCCTTCTTTGTTTCGTAGTCTTGTTGTGAAATTACCCCCCTTTTCCACCATATCTTTTAGTTTGGCCAATTTCCCGGCTGGTTCTCTGCTCATCTCAACCGCCATGGTCTTTACTGATTCCAGGGATGCGGCTGGTTCCTTCTGGATGGATTTCGGCATGAAATCAGGAATGCTTTCAGGATCACCTGTGTACAGCTTTTTAGTGATCAAACTCCCCACAAAGACCAAGACAATCGCAACCAATGGAATGACCACGCCCAATCCAAGAATGATCAAACACCCCAGGTATCCCATGTTCAGCAATCTTGTAATGAGCAGGGACAAGCCGCCAACTATCGGCGCCGCAATAAGCGGGAAAAAATACCTGGTTTCCTCGGTTCTGACAATAATGGCAGGGATTCGGCCCGCTGGGGATGGCTACCGGGTGACCGTTGGAAACCCGTTGATGCATTCGGTTTGATACTTTTGGTAGAAATCCACGGTGCTAATCCCGAAAGCCTGCTGAAAAGCATCCTCTTTGCGGGTGGTCGCGAGCAGGGTATAGTAATGAATGATTGCGGCTACACCATCCGGGTTTGACTTGACCAGCAGCCGCGTTGCGACATCGGCGATGGCGCCAAATCCCTGCGAGTAGACGATATGCGCATTTGCGGGCTCAAGTTTTGCGAGGGGAATTTGACAAAAGTTTTGACTTACCCATCGGGCCATCCCTCGGTCGTGTTCACCGATACTGCTTAATTTCACACCCGAGTTCATGCCTGTATTCGTGATTTGCTCCATTGCGGAGAAGTAGTTCGGGACCCCCTCGGTCAGCCAACGAAGATCGATTGCCCCCATGTTGTTTTTTCCCGTAAATGCCAGCTGACACATGACGTGCGCCACCTCGTGGCTGATGCCGGTTTCAACGACCGATGGTTCACTTTCCATGTTCCTGATGCCGATCCAGGCAAAACCCACCGATGCTTCGCCGCCAATGTCATTGTCCCTTCCATTGACCTTGAAACCATCAGGAGAACAACCCAGCGCCGTATAAAACCAATACGCCCGATCTATGGTGACGGCTGTTTGGTTCCGGGCGCCCTCGGGGATCGAAGTGTCGAATGTCAACTCGATTGTAATTGGCAGGGATGGCGTCGAAGTTGGGGAAGGCAGGGGCGTAGATGTTGGCCTGAAAGTGGCTGTGGCAGCAACACCGGCCGTCGCAGAAGACAGGGCGGTTGCGCTGGGAAGGCCGGAGGTGTTTATCGCTGATTGACAGGAGGTCAATAGGATCCAGGTGCTTGCAATCAGAAACCTCGATGCATTCATAACTTCTCCCAGGTTGGAAATGTTGCAGGATAACTTTACGGGCTGCCCGAATATGTCTCTCCGCCTTCGTTAGCTGACATGCGGTCATCCTGTGAGAGGTTACAGGTCTTGACGGCTTGCCAGGGCTCGAAGATTCATCAACTTTCGGTTGTGATCGCGCCTGCGCGTTCGTAATTCACTACAATCACACCATTCGAACCGACTGTGCTTTCCGTCAACTTGAACGCCGCGGGGATCGTGCCATCGGCAAACAACCGTTTTCCATTGCCCAGTGTGATCGGATATACCATCAGCCAGAACACATCGACCAAATCATGCCTGATCAACGTCTGAAGGAAATTGCCGCTTCCCCAAACGTGCAAATCCGGCCCTTGTTGTCCCTTAATCCTGACGACTTTTTCTGCAATATCTCCGTTTAAAAACACGGACGGCTGCCATTCGTGAGAAGTCAGGGTATTCGAGGCGACATATTTGGTCGCCGTGTTAACGCCGGGCCATGCATCCGCATGTTTGGGCCAGTACGGCGCCCAAATATCAAAGGTTTTGCGCCCCAACAACAGGTCGAACGGCGAGTTCATCTGTTTTCTCAGAGCCGTTCCAACAACTTGGTCGGCATAGGGTCCTGCCCAGCCGCCGTATGCGAAGCCGCCGCTGGTATCTTCGTCTGGCCCGCCCGGGGCCTGGATGACACCATCAAGGGAGATATGTTCAAGCACAATAACTTTTCTCATGACTAGATCCTCCAATATCCGGGATACCATCTCGTTGCCTGGTTCAAAGCGGATAAATGACACCTTGAAAACCAGGTTATATCACAATGCACAAGGCGCCCATATGTTACATCAGGCGAACCCGCCTGCACTGCCCGTGTCGCCCACTATCGGCGGGCGGTGTTTTCATTGAACAAAACCAGACCTTCAAACTTCTGGACAGGAAAGTCTATTTTTGTGCAGTTCGCCATAATATTTGGTGTATATGTCCGTCTTGAGACTTTATATACTCATATGACTTTTGCACGATCTGCTCAAGGATTGGCAGCTCTACATCACTAAGCCGCCTGATATAAACACAATACCCGGTGGCGGTATGCCGGCCCAACTTAGCCAGCAATCCAGAGTAGCGCAGCGTGCCGTCCATCAGGTAAACGGTTATCTTGCCTTTTCTTGGATAAAACCCAATAACGTGACCTTCGCCTTCGCGTCCGCTGTCATATTTATAGTGGTAGGTATCAAACCCGATAGTGCCCGCATTCCACATCTTTGGCTCATGCCCGCTTATTCGCTGCATCATCTCGATAAGCACGCGGCAATCTGTTACCGACTGTTCATCATCCAACGAAGCAATATACTCTTTAACCGAAGCGCTGTTTTGAGTGGCCCTGCTTTTAGACGAAACAATTATTTTTCTCACGGGCATTCTCCTACATGAGATTGTAGAATGCATGTTCTATTTCGTCAAGATGGAAATAAACTCGATTCCGAACCTGCCAGAGCCACTCAACGGTTTGCGTTTGCACAGCATCCCCGAAGCGGAGCCGAGTGAGGTTGCGGACCGACCCTCCGGGCCGTGGCATGTCTCGACAGCCTCGACAGCCAGGCGTGGACTCATTGCCACGTTGATGGCCTTGTTCCTTGTAGTTTAGCACCCCATGCCCGACATCTGTCGCTACGCGTTTACCTAAAATACCTCGGTGTGTCTTTACCGCAATTGCTCCATGTAATACAGGATCATGAACGCCAACACGAGACAGACAGCTGGCAACGCGAGGCGCTTCGCCACCTTCAGTGGCTGGCGCCAATCGGCCGTGACCAGGAACACCAGACCCGCCGGCAGAAGCAGTCCGATGGCGAGCTGAAAGAGGTGCGCCGGCGTGCCTTCATCGCCGTCGGGCGACGGGTTGAACCTGCCAAGCATTGTGAGAATAGTCGCGCCGCTGACCAGGAACATCGCGAACAACGACAAGCCAAGCATGACATAACTACTTATTCGGTTAATTCTCTGGTTGCTCATATCGTGGTTCTCCATAGTCCATCGCCTGTTCGCTGTCCTGGGGGAACGCGCTGCCAAACGGTTCGCGTCATCGTCCCCGAGACAGAGCGAGTGGAATCGCGAACCGGCCTTTTGGGCTGCGGCGCTGGAGCGGGCGTGGACTCTGCCTGGGAGCAGAGAAAATTCGAAACCGCGCTGCGCGAAATGCTCAAAAAAGCCGCACACCGCGAAGCGGCAGTTCCCAGCGTTCAGCAGCTCGCCCCGGCGAGCGTAGCGAGCACGGGGTGCACGCTTTGTTAGCCACCGCCATTGCCTAAATGGTTTTTTGGGATGGAAAGATTTCGTTTTTCCGCATTGTTCGTTTTCTTGCCCTGAAATAAACTGCAATCCCTGCGGCAAGGATGAGAATATCAAAAATGGTCATGAACAAAAAACCGATTCCGGAATTTTCAAGGCCTAATCCAATTTGGGGCGAACCGTTAAAGAAAAGCGAGAGATTGGAGTGCATGAGAAAATCCAGAATCCAGTGACTAAAAACCGTCAGCCCGATTATGATGCTTATTCGGCGGTTTCGATAAAAAAGGAAAGCAATTGCGGCGGCTACGATTGCCCAAATGATGGACATGAACAATCCGTGCGACCAGGGGTCTGAAACGGGCGTTAGGTATTTGACTCCCTGATTGAAATCCATAACTGTTGTGACTGCTTTTGGTTCGAGACCAACAGATGAGAACAAAAAATAAAGAATATCGTTTGTTTCGCTGGCTGCTACAAAAGCCAAGAGCGGAACCTCCGGCATAGTAGATTTTGCCACAAGCGCGGGGGCAAGATGACCTAACCCTGACATTGTTAATTTCCTTGTCTTGATAGTTGAAAGAGTTTGATTGTAAACATGACCATCCAAGCCATAGATAATAATCCGCCCGGCATAGCAAAGGCCGTTGCCATATCTTTTATGTTGGGGGCAAAAGTCACCAAAACAATGTAGAGTAGCATTAAGATGCTTCCGGCAATCCCCAGATATGAATTGACCTTGCTAAAAACCTTCCCGGTTAACATGGTGAATGACATGATAAGACTTGCGATATTTGGTAGTAGAAAACCTATAAATACTCCTAAACTGCCATGTGTGCCCCTTGCAAGCATAGCTTCACCTGCGGCGGCAAGTAAAGTTTTTTGGGACTCTGTTGTTGCGGCGGCGTATTTATGACTTAGTTCAAGCATGGGCAGGGCCGTATTTGTTGTGACAAAGATTGTCGTCCCCACCAAGAAACTAATCAAGGCAAGTAAGGCGTATGCGACATTTGTCTTGCGATGGGCGGCAAAAAGCGCAAAATAGGCGGGAATAAATATCATTTGATTGATGATATTCAACAGGTCGAGATTGTAAAGACCAAGCAGGGGATTTGCCTGAAATTGCGCGAACCTATCAACGGCAGTTTGAGGTAGAGCCAACAAATTGCCGCCAGTAATTGAGCCAACGGCCACATCAAGCACAATTCCGATTAGTGCAATAATGGTGGCGACGCCACCAATAATGTAAATACCCCGCCATTGTGATTCTGTAATTCCATTTTCTTCAGACAGAATTTGTTTAGAAGTGGGCATGCGTTATTCTCCTTAAGAGTGTTGTAAACAAGCAATGTACTACTAAAGGAGATTGTGCAGAAGTGAGATTCGTATTATTTTCTCTTGATAATGAACATAAACTCTTTAAAGGTAGGGTAAGGTGGGTAATGGTTCGCGTCATCGTCCCCGAGGCGGAGCGAGTGGGATCGCGAACCGGCCTTTTGGGCTGCGGCGGGTGTGGACTCTGCCTGGGAGCAGAAAAAACCCGAAGCCACGCTTCGCGAAATGCTTGCAAATCGCGCAGACTCCCACACGTCAGCCAGTATCATAAAAAGGGACACGGCAGATCGATGTCGGGTAGGTCCAGTAGAGACCGTATGCACGCTTTGTTAGCCCGCTTTTGGTTCACCAGATTCTCGGTATAGGACAACTCGCCTCTCTGTTCCTTTGGCATTATACATTGCCATATCTGCATTTTTGAAAAGAATATCAGCCGTTTCTCCATCTGCTGGATATATGGCAATACCGATACTGGCTCTTATAGATAAAACAGTCCCATTAAAATCGCAGGCTTCGGAAATTCGATTTACCATTATCTGCGCAAGGCGAGTCACATCGGCTTCTTGCTTGACTTCAAACAACAGACACGCAAATTCGTCACCTCCCCAGCGACTGACCATGTCGTCAGCGCGTACAGAAGACTGTAAATGCCTTGCCACCATCAGCAGTACCTGGTCTCCTATATCATGACCATAAGAGTCGTTAATACTCTTGAAGTTGTCAATGTCAATAAATAAAACAGCGAGTCCCCAGTTGTGACGTTTTGCCTGGATTAACCCATGTTCGATCCCCTGTTCAAATGAAACACGATTTGGAAGACCCGTGTGTGCATCCTGAAGTGCAATTTGTTGTGCTTCTTCCTTTTCTACTTGGGCTTTTGATAAGTCGTCGCGTGCTTCTGCCAGGTCGGTCTTCGTATCAGCGAGTTCAGTTTCGATGACTATTCGGTCAGTCAATTCTTTGGCGAGTTCGGCATTAACCAGCTTCAAATCATCTGCGGCTTTCGCAACCTTATTTTCAACATTTTCATTCTGAGCGAGTGCCTGTTTAAGAACCTGAACGGGGGCTTTTTCCTGCCTTAGAACTTCATTTACCGATGCGAGTTCACTGGCAGCCCCCTTGACAGTCTCTTTGATTTTCTTGTTTTTCTTAAGTACACGGCCAAGCGATGCTTTCTTGGCGGGCAGGTTTTTTTTCAAATCTTTTGATTTCATAAGTATCTCTTTTTGCAGGGGGCGTGCCAACGGTTTGCGTCATTGTCCCCGAGGCGAAGCCGAGAGGGATACCCGCGTGTGGGCGGGCGTGGACTCTGCCTGGGAACAGTATAAACTCGAAGCCGGAAAACTGCTTGCCGCAGATTGGGCGAGTGCAACGAGCACGGGGCGTTGGGCGTGTTTTTGATAGACGTATTTTTTTATTGATGACCAATGATGTGATGCGGCACATATGGTTCTTCGAGATATGCAACTTCATCTTGGGTCAACTTAACGGACAATGCGTTGACTGATTCTTCCAGGTGAGATATTTTCGTCGCCCCGATAATTGGCGCTATCACTGGTTCTTTTTGTAATAACCAGGCAATGGAAATATGAGCGCGCGGAACTTCGTGTTTCTCGGCGAGTTCTGCAACCCGTGCTACAACATGCTGGTCTGTTTCATAAGTTGAACCATATTTGCCTTTTGCAATCTGATCTGTCTCGGAACGAAGTGTGGTTTCTGAAGACCAATCACGTGTCAATCTTCCTGACGCAAGTGGGCTGTATGGAATTACTCCAATTTTTTCTTCACGACAAAGTGGCAACATCTCACGCTCTTCTTCACGATAAATGAGATTCAGATGATTTTGCATTGAAATGAAACGAGTCCAACCGTGCTTTTCGGAAACATATAATGCTTTTTGAAACTGCCACGCCCACATGGCAGATGCACCAATATAACGCGCTTTGCCTGCACGAACTATATCGTTTAATGCTTCCATCGTTTCTTCGATGGGTGTTTCATAATCCCAGCGATGGATTTGGTACAAATCCACATAGTCTGTTCCCAGCCGTTTCAGGCTGGCGTCAATCTCGTATAGGATGGCTTTACGGGAAAGTCCGCCGCCATTTGGCTCTTCACGCATTTTGCCATGCAATTTGGTGGCAATAACCACTTCATCGCGTCTAGCAAAATCTTTCAATGCACGTCCGAGAATCTCTTCACTTGCTCCTATCGAATAGACATTGGCTGTGTCGAAGAAGTTGATTCCCAATTCAAGAGCCTTTTTGATAATTGGACGGCTATTTTCTTCGTTCAGAACCCATTTATGAATCCAGCGTGTTGAATCACCGAAACCCATACAGCCAAGACAGATGCGCGATACCTTCATACCTGTCGAGCCTAATCGAATGTATTCCATTACTTTTCTCCATCGAATATATTTCAGTATGAATTCCTATGACTAAACGCTCAACGGTTTGCGTCAATGTCCCCGCAGCGAAGCCGAAAAGGCTACCTGCGTGTGGCCTGGCGTGGACTCTGCCTGGGAACAGTATAAACTCAAAGCGGGAAAACTCCTTTGAAAATGGTGCAGACTCCCACCAGTCAAGCGCACGCTGTGTTGGGCGTTTTTTTGTTGCGCAAGACTCGCCATCATCCTTCCGTTATTGTTTTTTTATCCGTCAGCTTGAACATTTTGTTTTTCACCGCAATGAACACAGACACGGCGATGATGATAATAGAATAGATAATAAAATAATGTCTATTTATCTCCGGAATGGCGTTCATATTGCTCAATCTAAAATCGGTCTGGAAGAGCACATCGCACATGTTCATGGTCAGGTGAAAAAAAATACCTCCCAGGAACAGGTTCCGATCGCTTTTTAAGTAGATCCAAGTCATGATAATCGAACTGGCGATTTCCAGAACAATGAAAAGAGGGTAATATATTAATCCAATGGCATACTGCGAGGATCCGGGGTTGAAGAATGCAATCAGGTGCCAGGCTCCGAAGAAGAATCCTACAATGATCGAACTATTAAGCGGGCTGTACTTTTCGAGCAGTTTTGGCAGGGCAAAACCACGCAATCCGAACAGCTCCTCAAAAACCGGACCGCCAAACAGTACGAAAAATATTAAGATGAAGATACCAAGTGGTTCGTACTTGAACATGTACAGGGAAGGTTTATCCCCAAAAAGGAGGAACGCCGCAAGCAACGTGGCTAGGTTACTTATCACCAGGATCAATATCACGGCCAGGTAGTTCTTATAATTACTCCTCACACGAACTGCATTTTTCAGTTGATCGAGGATGCCTTTCTTTCCATCGAAGATCGAGGTCAGGATGAAGCCGGAAATCAGCATTCCACAGATAAACCAGTTTGGCTTTCCGGTGAAGATCCATGGTGCATAGCCAAGGAAAGCGGAAAGGCAAAAAAAGGTGATCACCTGGTTGTTCTTGACGAAATTATAGATTTTAGTCATGGAATTCAGAGTCTTCCTTTTTCATAAGACAAGGCCCAACCGTTTGCGTCATTGTCCCCGAGGCGAAGCCGAGAGGGATACCTGCGCGTGGACGGGCGTGGACAATGCTTGGGAGCAGGAAAAACCTTAGGCCACGCTGCGCGAAATGCTTGTAAATCGCGCAGACTCCCCAGCGTGCACCCCGTGCTCGCCCCGGTGAGCGTAGCGAGCACGGGGTGCACGCTTTGTTGGACTGCGTTTTTATGCATAAAGTGTTTCTTGGTTTTGCGTGCATTTACTTGCAGGGTCAAATAATTTCATCTCTTCTTCAGTTGGAACTTGAATTATCTCTGCCCATCGGAAAACATCTTCACGTTTTATTGGCGGATTTTCCATGCCTCTGCGTTGAATGCGCTCAAAAAGAATTTCAGGAGGGGCGGACAGGTAATGCAATTCCACAGCGGCGCCTAGATTACGAGCGCCTTCACGCAATGCGTCACGCTCAGATTTTCCCCATGTTCCCCATTCGATGATGACTACAAGACCGAGTTTGAGTAGTTGTTGACCCAGTTTCCATTGCAACGATTCAATCCTTGCTCGGGCTTCTTCGTCATAAAGATTAATGGAGAGGACATCCATCCATTCATCTGGAGATAGGCGAACAGCGTGCAGGCTTTCCTCTAGGCACTTTGCTAAAGTTGTCTTTCCTGAGCCAGGTAGACCACAAATGATAATTAATCTGGCAGTACTGTTTGGCTTTTTCATCGTATTCAATAGACCTAACTCTTATTGGCGAAGCCGCCCAACGGTTTGCGTCTTTGTCCCCGAGGCGAAGCCGAGAGGGATACCTGCGTGTGGGCGGGCGTGGACTCTGCCGGGGAGCAGGAAAAACCCGAAGCCACGCTTCGCGAAATGCTCAAAAAAGCCGCACACCGCGAAGCGGCAGTTCCCAGCGTCCAGCAGCTCGCCCCGGCGAGCGTAGCGAGCACGGGGTGCACGCTTTGTTAGATGGCGGTTTCTTGTTGAGTAAAGGTTTCAATCTTTGGGTGGATTATCAACGGTTCCGCAAAATATCCGCTTATTATTGCAACCAATCCAACAGAAACAATAATGGAAATTACCCTAACAATTGGATAGTTGACTGTATAACCCTGAACGAAGAACATTGGCAAAATACCGATCACGAAACTTAGCCCACTTACAAGCGACCATTTAAGTGAGTGTGCTAGTTTTCTTTTTAAGGAGACCCATTGACATGCGCCTGTGAACATACCAGCTCCCATAAGTGAGCCCATCATCTGGATCAACTCGATAATAATATAGTGCTTGTTCGGAATTGGCAACATCTCGCCCACAATAGAAAAAATAATAAAGGAAAAAAAGCTTCCAACGGAGAAACCAACCAATGTGGCTAAAATCCAGTTATATGCTTTTTTTATTTTTGTGCTTATTACAATCCATTGCCCCAAGCCCATAAACAAACCGATTAAGATTATTAGTGATAGTATGTCTCCAAGAAACCCATCATTGCTCGCAGAATATGACATGCCATTACGATTGTATAGGAATTCTCCCAACAGAGAAGCTAACAAAATGGCAACGCCAATGCTAATTGTGACAACAGTAAGCCAGAGTAAGAAAAATGAAGAGATGTGTTTTTTTATTTTCAACATAATTTTTCCAAAGCCATCCAACGGTTTGCGTTACTGGCGCTGGGGCGGACGGCGGTGAGCCGTCCGAGCAGAAAAAGGCTGAGGCGTAGAAAACTGCTTGAGATTTCGCCAGAATCCCCATCGTCCAGTGCATGCTTTGTTGGGCGGTGTTTTGCCGATGGATTTCTTATTGCTGCTTATATAATTAATCATTACACATCTCAGCTAATTTCCTTGCAGTATTAGCATTACGGGTAGTCATTTTACTGTAAGAGCTATGACCTGCTATTTTGGTTATTTGGCTTTTATTGTAATTTTCTTTTTTAATATTCCAAATTACTGCATCATACGCATATTTAATTTCCATATATTGCTTTTTTATAGGCAACTCATTTATCAATTCAGGATTAGCTATGTCACTAAATAAATACGCAATATAAGTCTGCTGTGTTTCATCATTTTTCCAATGATCTGGGATGGACTTTGCAATGTTAACCATGTCCATCGAAGTCTTAATTAGGATTGGTATCTTCTGACCAAATTCTTTTTCCAGCGTTTTTCCTATTAGATCAGTCAATTTAGCAGCGGGCAGTGATGATTCAAATATGGCATTCCCCGAATTAAGATATGTGACAACATTTTTCGACCCTATTTCTTCAAGCAAAGTCTTTAATTTTTTCATTGGTATTTTTACTAAATTTCCAACATTTATACCGCGTAACAAGACAACATATTTCATTTTTATGATCCTTTGTAAAAAGAAAACATACAATTGCTAAAACGGTTTTTATTCATCTATATTACCCTGCGTCAGCCGCCCAACGGTTTGCGTTACCCGCGCTGGGGCGGGCGGCGGGACGCCGTCCGACTGGAAAGATGCTGAGGTGTAGAAAAAGGCTTGGAATCGCGCCAGAATCCCCAGTGTCGGGTAGTATCATAAAAAGGGACACGGCAGATCGATGTCGGGTAGGTCGTAGCAGACCGTCGTGCAGCAAGATCGCCGTGTCCGTTCGTCAGGTGAGTCCGAACAGTTGCACGGTCTCGAAGACCGAATACTAGCCTGGACTC
>JAIOOU010000001.1 GCA_021414245.1 Chloroflexota bacterium | reverse complement strand
TGGCGAGAAAATCACCCAAGATAAGTATATTTTTGTTCATAGGAAATACCGTTGGGGCACGGCATCGCCGCGCCCCAACATTAACTTTATTATTCTTCTTTTCGCAACGCCGGGAATAACAGCACTTCGCGGATGGAATGTTTGTCCGTCAGCACCATGGCAAGGCGGTCCACGCCCATGCCAAAGCCGCCGTTGGGCGGCATGCCGTAGCGCATGGCACGCAAATAATCTTCATCGAGCGGATTCTTTTCCTCTTCATCATCCGTGTAATCACGGCCCATTTCAAGGAAGCGCTGCTCCTGATCGAGCGGATCGTTCAATTCGGTGAAGGCATTGCACAATTCAAAACCTGCCACATACCCTTCGAAGCGCTCCACGGTGAGCGGATCGCCGGGCATGGATTTCGCCAGCGGCGAGATATCGCGCGGATAGTTATAAAGGAAGGTCGGCTGGATCAAGGTCGGCTCGAGAAACTCACCGAGCAGGAAGTCGATCATCTTGCCGCGTGCCACTTTTGGATCGGGCGTTTTATTCGGATGTTTCGCGCGAATGGCTTTGAACAGATCTTCCGCGGTTTTGTGCTCGGCAATATCAATTCCACTGGTTTCCAAAATGCCCTGCCGCATTTCAACACGTTTCCATGGCGGTTTGAATTCGAGTTCATGTTCACCAAACTTGACCTTGGTGGAACCGGTCACCTGTTCGGCGGCATAGGCCACCATTTGCTCGGTCAACTCCATGACCTGTAAATAATCCGCATAAGCCCAATAGAACTCCAGCTGGGTGAATTCCGGGTTGTGCTTAAAGGACACGCCTTCATTGCGGAAGTCGCGGCCGATCTCATACACCCGCTCCATGTTCCCCACCAGCAGGCGCTTGAGATACAACTCGAAGGAGATGCGCAGATACATGTCCTGTTCGAGTTCGTTGTGATGGGTCACGAACGGACGGGCCGCCGCTCCGCCATACAGAGGCTGGAGAATGGGTGTTTCAACTTCAAGAAAATCATGATCGTCGAGAAAAGTCCGCAGAGACTTGATGAGCGTGGCACGTTTACGAAATATCTCGCGTACTTCCGGGTTGACGGCCAGGTCGGCATAACGCTGCCGGGCGCGGATCTCCGGCGACTCAAGTGCGGCATAGCGTTTGACTGTGCCGTCCTCCTGGGTCACATCCTTATCCGCAGGCAGGGGAGTGATCGATTTGGCGAGCAGTTTAAAATCGTGCACGTGCAGGGTGATCTCACCCGTTTTGGTCCGGAACATGACGCCCGAGGCCTGGATAAAATCGCCCAGATCGAACATTTTGTTGAACAGGTCCACCCGATCCTTGCCCAATTCATTGCTGCGCAGGAATAGTTGAATCTTTCCGGCGCTGTCTTCAATATGCGCGAAGGAAACCTTGCCCATCGAGCGGCTGGCGCGAATCCGTCCGGCCAGGGTGGCCCTGACCTCCTTGCCATCCTTCTCCGCAGCTTCAAATTCAGCGGCGGCCTGCGCGCTGGTGTGGGTCCGCTCGGCGCGTGTAGGATAGGGATCGAATCCCTCGGCGCGGAGATCTTCGAGTTTTTGCAAACGAACTTTTTCGAGGGTTGAATATTCTGCCATGATGATGCATGCTTCCTGTCTGATTGATAAAAAAAGCCCCGCGTTGCCGGCCTTCCGGCACAGGCACGCGGGGCAAAAAGTCGCGCCCTGTTTAGCCGACTTTGATGATCTTTACGTTATAGGTCCCACCGGGGGTTTCCACTTTTACCGTGTCGCCCAGTCTGTGACCCAGGATGGCCTTGCCGATCGGCGATTCATTCGAGATCTTTCCCTCACGCGGGTTGGCTTCAGCCGCGCCAACGATGACAAAGGTCTCGGCTTCAAAGTTTCCCTCTTTAATGGTGACTTTGGAGCCAACATGAATGGCATCGTTCTTCTTGGTCTTTCCGTTGTCTTCAATAATATTCGCTGAGGCCAGCAAAACATCCAATTCCTGGATGCGGCCTTCCACAAAAGCCTGCTCGTTCTTTGCGGCTTCATATTCGGCATTCTCGATCAGCTCTCCGCCCTCCATGGCCTCATGCAATCGTTCGGCCACTTCCTGTCGTTTTACTGTCCGTAAATGATCCAGTTCCTCTTGAAGCTTTTGAAAGCCCTCTTTGGTAAGGAAATTGCTTGGCATGGTATTGTCCTGCTGTATAGATAGAATTTTGCACCCCCAAAAGGAGATGCAAGTGATTAAAAATTTCCGGTGGTTGTGTCCGGAAAATCGGCAATACTATATCATGATTCAAAACCAGATACAAGACCCAAAAGTATGACAGGTTTTGTCCGGCTTAAGACCACAGGCGGATGCCGCCTTTTTCGGACCAATAAGCCTGGATTCTGGCCCGCATCGCTTCAGGAGTCTCAAAAAGCATCCCCAACTGGGAGGTGTAGGCGGCAATCGCATCCTGCCAGGACGTCAGGCCTGCTTCCGAGACCGGCTGTACAGTTTCCTTCATCCCGGCAGTTTTCAGAGCCAGTTCATCGGGCGAATTAAACAAATAAGGGATGTCCACATCGTACTGGACGGGCTTTTGGAGCAAATCGACTGCACGGCGTACGGTGACATGGTCCACGTGGGAGCCCAACGCGAGTTGGCAGACCAGTTGATCGTCAGGTTTGAGGCGTGCGGAAATGGATTCTGCCATTCGGGCCGGCAAATCCGCTTCGTCTTCATGGGGAGGCACATAAATATCGAAATACAGCCACTCCCCGCTCCTGCCGCGCCGGTAGATGCAATCCAGATAATCAAAGTGAACTGCCCTGGCACCAACCAGACCGGCGGCATGTACATCCTCGGCCCGGCGGGCGGCGACCACATCAGCGGCCTCTGCAATGCCCCATTGATAATGGAGCACCTGGGCAAAAGGGGAAAGTTCCGCAGTGGGGGGGAAACCGCACATCATGGTCCAGATTTCCACCTCCATGCCCGCGCGAGTTTGCTCATGGATCAGGCCGCCGGCTGAAAGGACGGCATCATCCAGGTGGGGCGAAATATAGATCCAGCGCATGGCCCATTTTTACCACACAATCGCAATGATTCATCGGGGTGCGTTCATTTAAACTTGATTAATTATGGAAGGAGCGGAGCCGTGAAGACAATCTATGACAGCGAAAAGAAATGCAACCAGGCCTACCTGGAAGCTCTTAATGGTCATGCCGATAGAGCTGTCGATCTGCTGAGAAGCGCGCTGGAAATCGGCCAAACTCACGTCAAATGGGTTCTACAGGATCCGGATCTGCGATATATCCGCGAGACTTTTAAATTCAAGAAATTAATATCGGATTATATTAGATAGAAATTTGCGATCAAGATTTGCCGGGCCGGTTAATCAGGGGAATGGATGGAAACAGAATGCAGGAAAGACGGAAAGAACCTCGCAAGAATTTAATGGCCTACACCCAGGTCTTTGACCTGTATGGCGGTTACCAGATCGGCACCCTCGGTGATCTGACCTTGAAAGGCGCCATGGTCATCAGCGAACACACACTCGAGAAAAACGCGGAGCTGACCCTGGCCATTGAATTACCGGATCTGCCGGATATCCAGGTCACGCGCATCACAATTCCCGCCCGGGTGGTCTGGAGCCAGCAGGATATAAGTCCGGAATATTTCAACATCGGCTTTGAGTTCAATAATCCCAAACCGGACCAGCTCAAGGCCATCCAGGCAATCATTGATAATTACGAATTCCGGCGCGACTCACCCAATTACCCGATCAAGCCCTCCCCGTCAAAATAAACCGGCGCCCGCCAGGCCTCCTTCTCAACAAGGAGGCTTTTTTTATGTTAAACTCCGAGCATGCCACAGGCAAAGACTGTTTTTTTTACCTCCCCGAAACAAGTCGAAATAAAAACCACCCCCCTGCCCGCCCTCAAAGCCGATGAGGTGCTGGTGGAATCCATCTGTTCTGCAATCAGTGCAGGAAGCGAGATGCTGATTTACCGTGGACAGTTTCCAAATTTGGAGGATGCCCACGACAAGGTAAGCAGCCAGTTGAAATATCCGCTGACCTATGGATATGCAACCGTTGGGAGGGTCGTGGAAACAGGGGACCGGGTCGATCCATCCCTGCGGAACAAACTTGTCTTTGCCTTTCAGGCGCACACTTCGCATTTCATCCTGCGCCATGAATCTCTGATTCTGATCCCCGATTCCATATCCCCTGAAAACGCTTGTCTGCTGCCCAACATGGAAACCGCTGTCAACCTGATCCAGGATGGGGCCCCTATTTTGGGAGAGCGGGTCTTGGTCCTTGGGCAGGGCATCGTTGGATTATTAACCGCCTCTTTATTAGCGGAGTTTCCATTGGAAAAACTTGCCGCGCTGGATTTCCATGAGTTGCGGCGCAAGGCTTCGAGCGATATTGAGGGGGTACATGCATTTGATCCGGGTGTCTCGGAATTGCGCAAGGCCCTCCTTGCCTACGCGCAGGGAAAATTTGACCTGGCCTTTGAATTAAGCGGCTCGCCATCCGCTCTTAATGACGCGATCGAATTAACCGCCTTCAGCGGAAGAATCGTAGTCGGCTCATGGTACGGGCAGAAACATGCATCCATCGATCTTGGCGGTTCGTTCCATCGTTCGCGCATCCAACTTCTTTCATCTCAAGTCAGCACGATTGCCCCGGCATTGGCAGCCCGCTGGGATAAGTCCCGTCGTTTTGATGTAACCTGGAAGGCTCTCAGGCGGGTCCGCCCGGAAAAATGGATTACACATCGTTTTCCCCTTGAAGAAGCGGGCAGAGCTTATCATTTACTGGATGAAAATCCGCAGGAGACGATTCAAGTCATCTTCGAGTACCCGAAATAAAATATCAAAGATTCCCTATTGGAGCCCAGCCTATGTACACCCTTGGAGTTCGTCGTGAATTTATTGCACATCATTTTTTGATCGGCGGAGACTGGGGACTCGAGAATCTGCCCAACTCCCATCATTACATACTTGAACTTCAGCTCAAAGGGTTGGAACTGGACCAGCACGGTTACCTTGTGGATATTGTGGATGTGGAAAGACATCTGGATGACGTAGTCGCTTATTACCGCGAACAAATGCTGAACGAGAAGCCCGAATTCGCGGGTCTCAATCCATCCATTGAACATTTTTCACGGATCCTATGCACGACCCTCAATGAAAAGATCAAGGCCGGGAATATTTCAACCCTCAAGGTCGTGCTCTGGGAGCATGAAAATGCCTGGGCAGCGTACCGCATAAATCGATGAACAACAGATGAAAATCGGTCTGATCATTTACGGCTCGCTGGAGACCATCAGCGGCGGATATATGTACGACCGCAAACTGGTCGAATACCTCCGTGCACAGGGGGATGAGGTCGGGATCATTTCCCTGCCATGGCGGAATTATCCGGCCCATCTCATGGATAATCTTTCCTTCCGGCTGCCTTCGCAATACGACATTTTGATCCAGGATGAGTTAAATCATCCCTCCCTTTTGGCCGCCAACCTCGGGAAACATTCCCACCCTGTCATCTCATTGGTCCACCATCTGCGTTGTTCCGAACTGCGCCCAGCATGGCAAAACCATTTCTACAGGCTGGTTGAAAAAAAATATCTGCAACACGTGGATGGATTCATCTTCAATTCGCAGACAACCTGCCTTGTCGTGCGCGAGCTGTCGGGGAGAAACCTGCCTGAGACCGTTGCCCATCCGCCCACGGATAGATTCGGTGAAGCGATCCCGGAGCAGGAGATCAAGGCCAGGGCGTTGACCGGAGAGTTGCGAATTGTCTTCCTCGGCAACCTGATGGAACGCAAAGGTCTGCATACACTTTTGCGGTCGGTCGTGGGTCTGAAATCAAAGGTCAGGGTGGATGTGATCGGCTCACTGACAGCAGAACCGGAATACGTCAAACGCATCCGGGCCATGGTCGAACAAAACGATCTTTCCTCATTTGTCTTTCTTCACGACTCGCTCGACAATGACCCGCTCGCTGAAATCCTGCGCCAGTCCCATCTCATGATCGTCCCCTCCAGTTACGAAGGCTTTGGGATCGTCTATCTCGAAGGCATGGGGTTTGGCCTGCCCTCCATCGGCACAACAGCCGGCGCAGCGGGAGAGATCATCGAACATGGGGTCACAGGCTATCTAATCCCGCCCAACGACTCCCCCGCACTGGCCGCTTACATCTCGGCCCTCGCCACGAATCGCGAACTGCTTACGCAGCTTTCCCTGAACGCACGCCGGCGCTATATTCAGCAGCCCTCCTGGATGGAGACTGCTGCCCGGGTGCGCGCGTTTTTACAATCCATGATCGGACAAAAATGAAGCGACTCTTCGGGATTTTTCTTATCTCCATTTCGGCGGCATCCTTCGGGACTCTGGGCATCTTTGGGCGTTATGCCTATGCGGACGGGATGGACACCTTCACGGTGCTGTTCCTGCGCTTCGGGGTGGCCGCGGCATTCATGACCGTCATTCTGCTCCTGCGCAAGGAACATTTTCCACGCGGAAGGATCCTCGCCCAGTTGATCGGCATGGGAGCGCTTGGGTACGTTGGGCAATCTTACCTGTATATGACCGCCATCAAATACGCGTCCACCGGGCTGGTGGCGCTCCTCCTATATCTCTATCCGATGTTCGTGTTCATCCTGTCTGTTCTGGTTTTGCATGAAAAAGCAACCTGGATAAAAATCGCCGTACTGCTGCTGGCCCTGACCGGCTCGGCCTTGACCGTTGACCCGCAGGGCGGTCAGCTGATCGGTGCCCTGATGGCCATCGCAGCGGCCCTCATCTATTCCGTTTACATCATCGTCGGCACAAATGTCATGAGACATGTCTCGGCCGTGCAGTCCTCGACGGTTATATTCGCCTCTGCAGGCATGGTCTTCGGCGTGCTGGCGTTGACCGGAGGCACCCACCTTCCTGCGGGCAATTCAGGCTGGCTGGCCATGCTCGGCATCATTGTGGTCTCCACCATCATCCCGGTGGTGACCTTTTTGGCCGGCCTGGAGATCATCGGTCCCACCAATGCAGCCATGCTCTCCACGCTTGAACCGGTCGTGACCGTTTTGCTGGCGGCCTGGCTGTTCACAGAACGATTATCGCCAGTGGTGATGGCCGGCGGCGGTTTCATCCTGTTGGCAGTTATTCTGCTCACCCGGACGGAATTGCAAACCAAAACGACCTGAAATTCCTGGAAATTTTCGGTTCAGGACTCTGAACCAAGCTGCTTCATAAACCATTGCGGGGCTCTTTCAGTGCTATAATCCCTTCACCATCAATTTATCGAGTCCCTGATTTACACAAATCCGCTGACTCACTTATATCAGCAGTCCGCGCTGTTTTTATTTGGGCATTCGCCCATTTTCCCAACATTGATAGACTTCTGAAGAAACGGAATACTTTGAACTTCGAACAATTTAATCTCGACCCCCGGCTGATGACGGGAATCAAAAAGGCGGGCTATACCACTGCCACGCCCATTCAGGAAGCGGCCATCCCGGCCGCCGTTCGCGGCCGCGACATTATCGGTACCGCCCAAACCGGTACAGGCAAGACCGCTGCATTCGTCCTCCCCATTCTAAACAGACTTCTTGAAGGTCCGCGCAACGTCACCCGCGCGCTGATCGTCACCCCGACCCGCGAACTGGCCGAACAAATTCACGATGTCGTGAAGGAACTGTCCGCGGGGACCCGCCTGCGCAGCGCAACCATCTACGGCGGAGTCGGACCCGCGCCCCAGGTCAAGGCACTGCGCGAAGGCGCGGAGATCCTGATCGTGTGTCCGGGCCGTTTTCTCGATCTCGTCAATCAAGGTCAGGCCCGCCTGACCAAGGTCGAAGTGCTTGTGCTCGACGAAGCCGACCGCATGTTCGACATGGGTTTTCTGCCGGATGTGAAACGCATCATCAAGACCCTGCCTGTCGAACGACAGACCATGTTATTCTCGGCCACCTTCCCCGGCGAAGTGGAATTTCTCGCCAGCAGCACCCTGAAGAATCCGCAGAAGATCGCGATGGGCATCAGCCGTCCCGCTCATACCGTGACGCACGCGTTGTATCCCGTGCCTGCGCACTTGAAATCCCAATTACTTCTGGCTTTGCTCAAAAAGACCGACACTCATTCGGTGTTGATCTTTGCCCGCACGAAATATCGCGCACAAAAAGTTGCGCAGCAGATCGAACGTGCCGGCCACAAGGTCACGAGTTTGCATGGTGACCGCTCGCAGGGTCAACGTCAGTCCGCGCTCAAGGGCTTCAAGGACGGCACCCACCAGATCATGGTCGCCACCGATATCGCCGCACGCGGGCTGGATGTGGAAAGCATCTCGCATGTCATCAACTACGACATGCCCGACACCGCCGATGCCTACATCCATAGAATTGGACGCACCGGACGCGCGCAGCGCACCGGCGATGCCTTCACCCTGGTTACCCAGGAGGACAACGACATGATCCGGATCCTCGAACGCATTATGGGAAGCCCGCTCAAACGCGAGACTCTCGATGGATTCGATTACACGGCTCCCGCTCCGCCGAAAGCTGCCGGGGATGCCCGGGGCAGAGGCGCCCCGAGGGATGACTCCCGCCGTCCTCCGCGCCCGGCCCCCACGCCGAAAAGTTATGGAAGAAACCGGCTCGCACCGAGGAAGATCAAGTGATTCAAAAACCCGTCTCCGAAGAGGCGGGTTTTTATTTGAAACATTTTGGGTAGGATTACGTATAGTGAGTACGGTGAACCATGATCCATACATTTGAAATTGAAGGCTTGACCGCACAAACAGGCGACATCATCTGCACCATGAACGGCAAGCCCGACATATTGCCGGGCGAATTCTGGCGCCTGGTCGGGCGTCTGGTGCCAGGGGATGTGGACCATGTAGCCATGTATGTCGGACCGGCAGGCCGCTGCGTCGAAGCCGGGTCACGCGGCGTGATCAGCTTCGACATGCCGGATTCGAACTGGAACACCGAACGCATGGCCCGTCAACGCGGAATGTTGTTTGACACCTTTTACGGCATCGCCTCCCCTCTTGAAGGTCAGGGATTCACCGAGGAGGAGGAAAATGAGATGCGTATGATCGTGGCGCGCTATTGTCTCAACCAGGTCGGCAAACCCTATAATTTAAATTTCCTGAATGCCGAGACCGAGCATGCTTTTTATTGCAGCCAGCTGATCTACAAGGCCTATCAACAGATCGGGATCAATCTGAATACAGGCCTGTCCATGGAACAGCTGCCCGGGACGAACGCGATCGTCTACCCGCAGGAGATCTGGGGTGAGTGCATGCACAGGCTGGCAAACAATGTCAAATTGGAAACGGTCAACAACCGGGAATAAAAAATTAAATCAAAAGAGCCGGCTGCTTTCGCAGCCGGCTCTTTTATTTTTATTTAGCTCAAAATGGTAACGTTCGAAGCCTGGGGACCCTTAGGGCCCTTCTCAACCACGAACTCGACCTTCTGGCCTTCGGTGAGGTTTTTGAAACCTTCGCCCTGAATGGCGGAGAAATGGACGAAGACATCCGGTCCGCCTTCGCGCTCGATGAAGCCGAAGCCCTTGTCACCATTGAACCACTTTACTGTACCAGTTATACGATCAGACATTTTTTGCCTCCTTTGGCAATTGAAAAAAATTGTTAGGTAGTTCTGTTTGTTCCATCGGAGGTCAAAACAAAACAGCCCACAGATAAACCGTGAGCTGTGGCTGTTCTTCAAACCAACGTAACTTACTGTTTCCTACTTGCCAGTAAAGATAACACACTACCCTATTAGAGTCAATCAAAAACAGGCACCTTTATTACGGGTATAATCCTTTTCCTATGAACTTTCTAATCACCGGAGCCGCGGGATTCCTCGGCTCTTCGCTTGCCAACCACCTCGCCCGCGAAGGTCACCAGGTGCGCGGTCTCGATGATCTTTCCACAGGAGATCCGCAGGCGCTGGTTCCGGATGTGCACTTTACCCGCGGGGACGTGAGCGACCGACCCAAGTTGTGGACCCTGCTTCAGGATGTGGATGTGGTCTATCATCTCGCGGCGCGCGTCTCGGTTCAGGAATCAGTGCTCTACCCGCGCGACTACAATACGGTCAATGTGGGTGGAACCGTGGCATTGATGGAGGCCATCCGGGATGTCGGAGTGAAACGCGTCGTTCTAGCTTCGTCCGGAGCGGTGTACGGTGACCTGGCCGACTCCACACTCAGTGAGTCCGCCACACCCAATCCACGCTCCCCTTATGCGGTCTCAAAACTTGCAGCGGAGTATTACGTCCGCACGATCGGCCGGCTTTGGGGTATCGAAACGGTCAGCCTGCGCATCTTCAATGCCTATGGACCGGGTCAACACCTGCCGCCTTCGCACCCACCCGTGGTGCCGCACTATCTTCGACAGGCCCTGCGCGGCGGCACCCTTGTGGCCCACGGCGATGGAAATCAAACCCGTGATTATATTTATGTGGACGATGTCATCAGCGCCATGGTGGCGGCCTCCACGGCACCAAACATTAATAACCTGGTCATTAATGTCGGCTCTGGTATGGAGACTTCCGTCCGCGACCTGGTCCGCATTGTGCTGGGAGTGACCAATAGCAAGGCCAATGTCGTCTACAATAACCAGACTTCAGGCGGGGTCTCACGCATGAAGGCGGACCTGAATCTTGCCAGGGAGAAACTGCGGTTTGCGCCCTCCATTAAACTGGAAGAGGGCTTGCGCTTAACACTTCAACGGGATGTCAGATTTAAATAATTTATGAACCTTATTCGTTCCTGTGGCTAGATCGCAACCATCCCCCCTGCCGGCTGCATTCTTTAATCGTCCCACCCTGACCGTTGCACGCCAATTGATCGGTGCGCGTCTGGTCCGGATTTTGGATGGGGTAAGGCTTGTCGGCTTGATCACCGAAACCGAGGCATACTTTGGCTTTGACGACCTCGCCAGCCATGCCAAGGCGGGCAGGACGATCCGAACCGACCCGATGTTTGGCCCCGCGGGACATGCCTATGTCTACTTCACCTATGGTAGCCACTGGATGTTAAACGCAGTCACTGAAGCAGAGGGATTTCCGGCCGCGGTCCTGGTACGGGCGATTCAGCCCGTGGAAGGGATTGCAGTCATGATGGAAAGACGTCTGGGACGCGACACATTAGGCCCTGGAAAACTGACCCAGGCGCTGGGAATTACCAAAAGCGAGAATTATCTCCCATTGACGGAGGCAAATTCGAGATTGTGGATCGAAACGGGGGTTTTGGTCCCAGACAAAAGCGTGACGATTGGCCCCCGGGTGGGTTTAAATAAGACACCGGAGCCATGGTTTTCAAAACCCTGGCGTTTTTTGGTAAAAGACCAGCTTAACACGGAGAGATAAAAATGGATACCACTGCTTTTTACTCGATCGTAGCCGGGACCTGTTTTGCCCTTGTCGGCCTGTGGTGGAATGTGGTTCAATCGCACAAAGAATGGTTCGACGATGAATCAACTCGTTCCCTGGCTGGAGGAGTTTATTCATCCTTTCTGATCCCTGGCCTGATGGCGCTGGGCGCCCAGGTGGGCGGATCCAGCAAATTAATCTGGCAGATGGTCTTTGTGCTGGCGGCCGGCATGGGCATGTGGACCACCGGCAAACTGATTCGAAAGACCCGTCATTTAAAATCCGCTGGTTTCTTTCGCCGGAATCACTGGGTGGTGATCCTTCTGTATGCCCTGGTGATCATCTTCGGGATTGCCCCCGGCCTGGGTGCCAGCCTGACCGGCCTGACCCCCCTGCAAGTGGAGGGGCTGCTGATCGTATTATTAATTCTGATCGCTCACGGGCTGGTTTGGGAATTCATGACGGAAGCTCAAACCAAAAAATAACAACTGGATATCGAGGAGAAACAAATGGGATTACTTGAAGGAAAGAACGCTTTAATTTTCGGCCTGGCAAATGATAAATCCATTGCCTGGGGCATTACCCAGGCTTTCAAACGCGAAGGGGCGAACATCGGCATCAGCTATGCCGGCGAAATGCTTGAAAAGCGGGTCAAGCCGCTGGCCGAGCAGGTCCAATGCAAATGGCTGGAGGAATGCGACATCACTAAGGATGATCAAATCGCAGCCACCGTGGAAAAAGCCGCCAAACATTTCGGGAAGATCGACATCCTGGTGCATTCAATCGCGTATGCCGGACGGGATGAACTCAGCAGGCCGTTCGCCGAGACCAGCCGCGAAGGCTTCAAGACCGCCATGGAGATCAGCGTGTTCTCCCTGGTTGCGCTGACCAACGCCTTCCTGCCCCTGCTAAATCCCGGCGCCTCAATCATGAGCATGACCTACTATGGATCGGTCAAAGTGGCACCGCACTACAACGTCATGGGCGTGGCCAAGGCCGCGCTCGAATCCTCCACCCGCTATCTGGCCTACGATCTCGGTCCCAAAAACATCCGCGTTAACGCGATCTCGGCCGGCCCGATCCGGACCCTGGCTGCGGCAGGCGTGGGCGGCTTCCGGGACATGTACAAACACTTCGCTGACATCGCCCCGATGCGCGAAAATGTCACCATTGAAGACGTGGGCAACTCGGCCGTCTTCCTCGCTTCCGACCTGTCCGCGCATATTACCGGCGAAGTTCTCTACGTGGACTCCGGCTTCAACATTATCGGTGTGCAGATCAGTGAGAACGATGAAAAGAACGGCTAGGAATTAACGATTCCCCGGGCGGGCGGCGCTTTTGTGTGCCGTCCGCCCTTTTTGTTTTCTACGGTAAAATTACCAGCATATGTTTAAACGTAACAGCACCCCCACAGAAGCCAGTTCGCAACCCTCTCAGGCCGTTGAGCGCATCACCTCCGTGCTCGGTGCGGGCGTGGTCTGGCACGGAAGTATCAATGGTTCAGGCGGCGTGCGAATCGAGGGGGCATTTGAAGGCGAGATCGCCCTGCGCGGCATGCTGGTCGTCGGCGAAACAGGGCGGGTCACCTGTCAAAATGTGCGCGCCAATACCGTCATTGTGGCAGGAGCCGTGCGCGGCAACATCACCACCCAAAAGCTGGAGATCCGCTCCTCGGGCCGTGTTTGGGGGGATGTTGTCACGACCGCCTTTGTGACCGAGGAAGGCGCCTTCCTGCGCGGTCAAATCCGGATGGAAGAAACGGTCGAGCTGGACCTTGAGCCTGCTCCCGAGTCCACGCCATCCGAGGCCGCCCAGGCAGAATCCATTGCCTCGACCCAGAAGATCGTCATTCCGGAGCCTGAGCCCGCCGCACCCGCACCTGTGCCAGTGATCGAATCAACCCAAAAGGTCGTGCGCAAGAAAAAAGGCGCGGCATAACCCTCACCCACCGGGACACAGCGGCGCTGTGTCCCATCCTATTTAATCCATGAAATATACAGACCTCCATATTCAAACACAGCGGGAAGCCCCCAATAATGCCCGCACCCAGGGATTCGCCTTTCTCGTTCGGGCGGGCTATCTGACCCGTGAAAATGAACTGCTGGCCCTTGGAAAACAGGCCATTGACAGGTTACGCGGCTTATCCGCCAGCCCATCCTTTTTTTCCAAACTATCCCTTCCTCTTGTACAGAGCAAAACAGAAATTTTTTTCATGCTTCCAACCGGTCCGCAGGAGATTATTCACTGCGAGGCCTGTCAATATACGGAACGCCTCGGACTTGCAAAATTCAAAAAAATGATCCCCCCGCCCGATCCAGAGCTTCGCCTCGAAAAAATATCCACGCCCGATTGCAGCACCATTGAGTCTCTGGCGAATTTCCTTGGTGTACCCAGGGAAAAAACGGCCAAGGCTTTGATGTACACGCGAATCGCAGACAGCCGTTTTGTCTTCGTCGTCGTACGTGGGGACATGCAGTTAAGCGAGGAAAAATTAAGGCATCTGGCAGGTAATGTGCGTGCCGCCACCGGCGAGGAGATCCTCAAGTCAGGCGCAGTGCCTGGCTATGCCTCCCCCATTGGATTGAAGGATGCACTCATCCTTGTGGACGACCTGATCCCCCATTCGAAAAATCTCGCCGCCGGCGCAAACGAGGCGGGCTATCATTTCAAACATGCAAATCTCCCGCGTGATTACACCGCCGAGATCGTTGCGGACCTTGTGCAGGCTGGAGCCGGCGACCCCTGCAGCGAGTGCGGCAGTCCGCTTGCGATCCACTCCGCTTTTCCATTGACTGCAGGTTCCGAATTCAATTTCGAGAATATCCTGCTGGCGCTGGCGGAGTCTCACCGCGACGAAAAAGGATTGTGCCTTCCGATATCCACCAGCCCATTTGACGTGTATCTCATGCATGTTCCCGGCAAACAAATCGATACCAGTGCCAAAGCCCGGGAGCTTTACAGCCAACTGCAAAGCCGCGGAATTTCCACCCTGCTCGATGACCGTGACGAGCGTGCCGGAGTCAAATTCAACGATGCGGATCTGATCGGCTGTCCGTTCAGGATCACGGTCGGGGAGAAAGCCCTGCAAAATGGAATGGTAGAATTGAAACCGCGCCTTGAAAAGGAAAATCAGATCATTCCATTGGAGGATTTGATTTCACACCTGAGCACACTTCTGCAGATCAAGTCAACCCAATGAACACTGGACACTTCCCCCCATCCAAACAACGCGGCCTGATCGTTCACAGCATTGTGATCCTGGTTCTGGCCGTCCTCGCCATCACTGGCTTCGTCAACCTGTCCCGCAGTGAAGTGGGACCGGCTTTTCTGATCTCGCTGCTGGTCTCCCTGATCACCTTTGCGCCCATCCCATTCTTCGCCTATCGAGCTTATTCCCTCCTGCGCGCGGACTATTACATGGATCGCGACAGCCTGGCCATCAACTGGGGTTTGCGCGTGGAGGATATTCCCCTGACCGACATCGAATGGATCCGCTCCGCCGGGGACCTGACCCACCCCATCAACCTGCCGCCCCTGCCCATGCCGGGAGGGCTGGTCGGAATGCGCCGCCACCCTGACCTGGGTCCGGTTGAATTCCTGGCCTCTGATTCAAAAAATCTTTTACTGGTTGCCACTGCCCGGCGCATCTTCGTCATTTCCCCGGAGGATGCCGTTGGATTGATGCAGACCTTCGCACGTGCAACCGAATTGGGAAGCATTACACCCACGGACGCAAAATCGGAGTATCCCTCTTTTATTGTTTCGCTGGCCTGGCAAAGCGGGTTGGTTCGCTACCTGTGGCTGACGGCCTTGTTTCTCAACCTGGGTTTGTTCATTTGGGCAAGCATCATCATTCCATCCACACCGCGCGTGGCTCTGGGACCTCAGTTCGTGGGCAGCGCCCTGGAAACCGTTCCATCCTCCCAATTGATCATCTTCCCCCTGGCCAGCCTGCTCCTAACCATGGCCGGGTGGATCGGCGGCCTGTATTTCTACCGTTGGGAGAAGGAAAGAGTGCTGGCCTTTATTGTCTGGGGGTCAAGCACATTAACCAGCCTGCTCTTCCTGCTGGCAGTGCTCTTCATCATTACAACCCCCATCTGATCCGCTTGCGGGGCAACCGTCCGGCACAACCCTAAAGAACTTCATGCAACTATTCACAGGCTTTCTCCTTGCAATACTGATCGCTTTCCTGGCATACAAAGCCCGCAGCCTTAATCGCAGCGGGGCTTTTGCAGCCGCGTTGACCGGCACGATCATCTTCGGAATCGGCGGCTGGCAATGGGCCATCCTGCTGCTTACTTTCTTCATCACCTCCTCGGGATTAAGCCGCGCCTTCAAAAATCGAAAAAAAGGCCTTGATGAAAAATTTTCCAAGGGCCATGAGCGCGACGCCGGCCAGGTTTTTGGCAATGGCGGGGTGGCTACTTTTTTCGCCGCCCTGCATTTCTTTTTCCCGGAATCAACCCTCCCCTGGATGGCATTCGCCGCCGCCCTGGCGGCGGTCAATGCCGATACGTGGGCAACCGAACTGGGCGTGTTGAATCCGCATCCGCCGCGCATCATCACGAACTTGAAAAAGATTGTGGAAAAGGGCACCTCGGGCGGAATCTCGCTGACCGGCACCTTCGCCGCCCTGACCGGGTCCGCCATCATCGGCGTGCTCGCTTCCCTTCTTAACCCGACGCCTGGTTCCGGTTCGATCTTTATCCTCGTGACCCTGGCGGGACTGGCTGGCTCCCTCTTCGACTCACTGTTGGGCGCGACCCTCCAGGCCATTTATTACTGCCCTTCCTGTCAAAAGGAAACAGAGCGGCATCCTCTTCATCTCTGCGGCACAGCCACAACCCTCCATCGCGGCTGGAGCTGGCTCAATAACGACTGGGTCAACTTCGGATGCAGCGCATTTGGGGTTTTCACCTGCCTGCTCCTTCAAGGACTCTTCTAAACATGCCAACCACACCCAAACCCATTCTCGTCACCGGCGCAAGCAGTTTTCTTGCCATTCATACGATCATTCAGTTGCTTCAGCAGGGGTATCGCGTCCGTGGCACGGTGCGGGCACAAACCCGGGAAGCCGAAGTCCGTGAAACGATCTCAAAGTTCGTACAGGCCAATGACCGGCTGGAGATCCTCCCGGCCGACCTGGAGCAGGATTCGGGCTGGGACGAAGCGATGAAGGGTGTCGGGAGTGTTTTGCATATCGCCTCGCCTTTTCCGCTGTTCGAACCCAAAAACGAAGCTGAACTCATCATCCCCGCCGTGGAAGGGACTCTGCGGGTTCTGCGGGCTGCCCACAAAGCCGGGATCAAGCGGGTCGTGCAGGTCTCCTCCAATGCCGCCGTTTCCTCAGGCCATAATGGAGAGAACAGAACCTTCACCGAAGAGGATTGGTCGAACCTGGATGTCAACATCGGCGCGTATTCCAAAAGTAAAACCCTTGCGGAACGCGCGGCCTGGGACTTTATCAATGGGATGGAGAATACAAACAAAATGGAGCTCGCCACCATCAACCCGCCGCTGATTCTGGGACCCGTGCCTAATAAAAATTTCCGCACCTCTGTGGAATTGGTCCGCACCTACATGCTGGGACAAGTCCCCGGCGTGGGACGAATCAAAATGGGTCTCGTGGATGTGCGCGATGTGGCGACAGCCATCATCCTGGCCATGACCACGCCCGAAGCGGCCGGCAATCGATTCCTGGTCTCCGGAGGTGTTTTATGGCTGAAGGAAATCGCGAAAATTCTGCACAAGGGTTATGCAAATCGCGGGTACAAGATCCCAACCATGCAATTCCCAAGTTTCCTGATCCGCTTCATTGCATTGTTCGATAAAAAGATCGCGCGCGTCACAGACAGCCTCGATTGGAATTACGAACTATCCAGCGAAAAGGCAAAACGCATTTTGAAATGGACACCCCGCCCGGCGGAGGAGGCCATTCTATCCATGGCCGAAAGTCTGATCGAAAACAAATTTGTATAAATCAGGTGAACCACCATGAACTACCAACCTTCAGATTCCCGCTATCAATCCATGCACTATCGCCGCTCCGGCCGCAGCGGGCTGAAACTTCCCGCGGTCTCCCTGGGCTTATGGCATAACTTCGGCGGTGTGGATGCCTTCTCCAACAGCCGCGCCATGGTTCTGCGCGCATTTGACCTCGGCATCACTCATTTGGACCTGGCCAATAATTACGGCCCACCTCCGGGTTCGGCCGAGGAAACTTTTGGCCGTATCATTGAAAAGGATTTGCGTCCCCATCGTGATGAATTGATCATTTCATCCAAGGCAGGCTATACCATGTGGGAAGGGCCGTATGGAGATTGGGGCTCGCGCAAGTACCTGGTCTCCAGCCTCGATCAAAGCCTGAAACGCATGGGCCTGGAATACGTGGATATTTTCTATCATCACCGCCCGGATCCCGAGACGCCGCTGGAGGAAACCATGCAGGCTCTCGATCAGATTGTCCGCAGCGGGCGGGCTCTGTATGCTGGCATTTCCAATTATCCGGCCGAGAAGGCACGCGAGGCCGCGCAGATCCTGCGTCAGCTGGGCACGCCCTGTTTGATCCATCAACCCTCCTACAGCATGTTCAACCGCTGGGTGGAGGATGGCCTGCTGCAAACCTTGAAGGAGGAAGGGATCGGCTGTATTGCCTTCTCCCCTCTCGCCCAGGGTTTGCTGACCGACAAATACCTCGGCGGCATCCCGGAAGGGTCGCGCGCCTCAAAGGCACACGGCTTCCTCAAACCCACCCACATCACAGACGACAAGCTCGTGAAAGTGAAGAAATTGAACGAGCTGGCTGGATCCCGCGGACAAACCCTCGCGCAAATGGCCCTGGCCTGGGTGCTGCGGCATGAAGGTATGACCTCGGTTTTGATCGGTGCGAGCAGAGTGGAACAGATAGAGGATGCGGTTGGAATGTTGGACAGGCTGGGTTTTAGAAATGAGGAACTCAAGCAGATCGAATCGATTTTGAATTAATAAAAAGGACCGGGTCTTTCGACCCGGTCCTTTTTATTTTTCACATCACCCCTTCCAGATCTTGAAATCCTTCAACCCGGAACCACCCAGAAATTCCCGCACAATCGAATTCGCAGGGATCAAACTTGCATCCAGCGGCAGGAACCATTCCAGGAAGGCCAGCAATCGCCGGGCTTCGATGAATTCGGGCACATTGTACGGGACCTGCCTCAACAATGGTTCAGCCAGGGGTTTTAATGCCGCCAGTTCGTACACCAACGCCGAGTTGAACATTACGTCCGCATTTTCCTGATAGGGAAAGATATGTCTCTTTTCGCCGCGGCGGACCGACTCCCAGTTTGAGATGGTCTGCGTGGCGGAGTAGCCGCGTTCGCGCGCATCCCTCACCATGCGCCGGATTAGGCGCGTGTCCGTGGTGGAGACACGGTTGTGACGGTCGAGGTTGATCTGCGTCAGCGCGGAGACATATACCCGAAAAGCCGAATCAGCCAGCCGGTCGGGGATGAGGCGGGGGTTCATCCCATGAATGCCTTCGAGGATGAGCGGCTGGCCGTCCCTCAATTGAATCAGGTCGCCCTGCTCGCTTCGTCCCTCCCGAAAGTTGTAGCGCGGTAATTGAACTTTTTCGCCCGCCAGCAGTTTTTCAATATCCTGTGCCAGATGGGTGATATTCAGGGCATCAATGGTTTCAAAATCCGGTTTGCCATCCCGATCAAGCGGGTTCTTATCCCGGTTGACAAAGTAATTATCGAGTTCGAGCGGAAAGGGGGAAATTCCCCGGGCCAGCAGTTGAATCGCGAGGCGGCGCGAGGTGGTGGTTTTTCCCGAGGAGGAGGGGCCTGCGATTAGGATGATGCGGGATTTTTTCTTCGCGATCTGCTGGGCAATGTCGGCCACATTCTGTTCGTGCAGGGCTTCAGAGACTAACACCAGTTCATCGGCGCGGCCGGCCTCGATGGCATCGTCCAGGACGCCGACATTGTCGATATTGAGTTTTTCCAGCCAGTCGCCGTACTGGCGAAAGGCGCTGAGGAGTTTGGGATATTCGCCCAAGGGTTCCAGGGCTGTAGGCGAATGCCGACGCGGGAATTGAATCAGGAAGGCGCCGTTGACCAGCTTGAGATCAAACCATTTCAAATATCCGGTGGAGGGGACCATGTATCCGTGCAGGTAATCCATCTGATCGTGCACGCTGTACATGGTCAGATAATCCTTGTGGCGGTGCGCCAGCAGCCGAAGCTTGTCGTCATAACCGCGCTTTTTGAAATACTCGATGGCTTCCTGAATGGGCATTTCCCTGCGGACAAAGGGCAGGTCCTCGCGGATCAAATGATGCATGTGAGCCTTAAGCGAATCCAGTTCCTTTTCAGTGAGCATCGCCTGTCCCGTGACTTCGCAATAAAAGCCGCCGGAGGAGACCGAGTGATCGATGTTCAACCTGCCCTTGGGGAATAATTCAGCGAAGGAGATCTCCAACAGAAAGACCAGGGAACGGCGGTAGATGCGCGCACCGTCAGCCGTGTCCATGGTGACGGGACGGCAGAAGGATTCAATATCCACCGGATAGGTCAATTCATGGATCTGATTGTTGATGATGGCCGCCACGACCGGCGCGGAAAAATCATCCTTTACTTTTCCAAGAAAATCCCCCACCTGGGTTCCGCGCGGACCCGAAAGCACCCGCCCATCGGGAAGGTGAAGTTCCACTTCAGTATTTGGTTTTACGATTTTGATTGACATAAATTTTCTACGGGGGTCCCGGCGGGACCAGTTTAATGATCAGTGATTATTTTGAATTTAACTTTTCAAGCAATTTATCAGGCTGTCCCGCATATTCCTCCAGCGGGATCTCTTTTCGGGTCAGGGCCACCAGGATTTCGGTGAGCAACGCGTTGACCGGGGTGGGAATGCCGCGTGCTTTGCCTTCGCGCACAACGGCCCCGTGCAGATATTCCACCTCGCTTTGCGGGCGGCCCGAATACAGGTCAATGTGGAAGGATGGCATCTTGGCGCCGCGTCCGCTGCCGGCAGCGCGGGACAGGAATGGTTTGGAAAGCCAGAGTGGCAAAGTGGTGGCAAAGGCAAGGGCTTTGACGGGTGTGCCGGGCAGGTCGAAGACTTCCAAGTCCTGGGCCTTCATGACAGCCAAGCATTCCTTAAGCATATCGATCTCAAGTTTGTATAATTTTTTATTGGCAAACACCTGGGCCGCAGTCATATTGAGAATCGCGGAGGTGGGATTGGCGATCAGGTTGGTCAACATCTTTGACCACTTCATCCCATGCGGCTCGGGAAACAAACGACACTTGAGGAAGGCACCCTCCAGGGCCAAAACGAGTCTGGTGGAAAGAGGATGACCCGCGGCAACGCCGACGCCGCGTAATTTTTCAAGGACAATGTCACCGGCTCCGCGCCGGCCGATGGCCGTGGTCACCGTGCCGTAGATGACTTTTTCCTTGCCAAGCGCCCCGGCGATGGCCTGTTCATTCTCCACGCCGTTGGACAGGCAGAGTATGGGCGGGAGTTTTTCCGCGAAGGGCTTCATCCCTTCGAGTGCGGCGGCCGTATCAAAGGATTTCAAGGCAAAGAGCGCCACATCGAAGGGACCGAATTTCAAGGCATCCTCCAGTGAAGGCTCGATAACGAAGGCCCGCGGCTCGACGACAAAGGCGTCTTGAGTCTGCCGTCTTTCATCAATGGTCAGGTCCAGACGCAGGCCGCGTTCGCGCAGGTCAGCCACCATTTTCGGCTGCTCCACAAAAACGATCTTATGGCCCGCCAGGGCAAGTGAACCGCCAAAATAGGTCCCGATGGCGCCGGCGCCAAAAACCAGCACGTTCAAACGATCGGATTCTTTTACGTTCGGGATGGATGTTTGCAAAGTGGTCTCGCCTCTTGGATGGTTTAATTTGAAGAGCTGTTCGTCCAATGAATTTTTAGCGCGGATCTTATTCCGCTTCCTTCCAATGGGCGTGATCGTTCAGCCTGTCGATCGCCCAGCGATGCTGGTGCGGATAATACATTAACTGTGCAAAGGCCGTGTTGCTGAAACGAAAACGCGTGCCGGCATTATTGGCCTGCGGAGCCATTCCCACCACCGCATGCATGACCTGATTCAACAACCCGCCATGGGAAACGATCAGATATCTGGCCGGCTCATGTTTCAGAAGATTGTGCAGGGCCTGCCCGGCACGAAGGAATAATTCCCAATCCCCTTCCCCGTCCCCGCCCACGGGATCAAACGGAGTGGAAAAGGAGGGGTGTTGGAAATTCTGGCGCACCTCGGAGGCGGTCAATCCTTCAAATTCACCGTTATCGCGCTCCAACCACAAGGGTTCGAATTCGATCTTGACATTCAAGGCTTTGGAGATGATCTCCGCGGTTTCCCGGGTCCGTGCAAGCGGACTCGAAATAATGAGGTCGAACTTCACCTTTTCCCGGACCCAGCGTTCCGCCAGGGCGCGGGTCTGTGCCCGGCCGGTATCGTTCAGCGGAAAGTCAGCCTGTCCCTGCCAGCGTGACTCGGCGTTGCCCACCGATTCGCCGTGGCGCAACAGGGTGATGTGAAAAGGCTGGGGTTTATTTTCCATTTGCCTGAGAATGCCCCTTTTTAATTAAATAGATCGGTCTTCCCTTGACTTCCTGGAAGATATACCCGACATATACGCCGATGAATCCCAGCAGGATCATGATGATACCGCTCGCGATCAACATGATGGCCATTAACGAACTCCAGCCGGCCACGATGCGCTCGGTATGACCGGTCAGCCACAGGGCAGCCACGTAGATCAACTGCGCCGCAGCCAGAACGAAGAAACCCAACCCCGCGCTTAATCCAATATACAAAGGAGCCAGGGAAAAGGAAAAAATCGCATCCGATGCCAGCCGGATCATCTTCCCAAGCGAATATTTTGATTTCCCGGCCAGCCGGGCGGGTTCACGATACGGCAGGATCACACTGGCATATCCCATCCATGAAACCATGCCGCGTAAAAACCGGTGGTATTCATGCATGGATCGCAGACCGTCCAGCGCATCACGAGACAAGGCGCGGAAATCCGCCGCTCCCTGCAGGACCTGGGTGCCGCTAATGAAATTGATCAGGCGATAGAAAAGATTGGAGGTGGCCTTCTTGAAGGACATCGCCCCGCCTTCATCCATGCGCTGGGCCTGCACGATGTCGTATCCCTGACGGATCAGGTTCAGCATCTCCGGTATCATCTCGGGCGGGTGCTGGCCGTCACCGTCCATGGTGATAATGACTTCGCCCTGCGCCGCGTCCATGCCGGCTGTCAGCGCGGCCTGATGGCCGAAATTGCGGCTGAGTTGGAGCACGGAAATGCGCGGGTCGGCATCCGCTATTTTTCGGAGCGTATCCGCTGTCCCGTCGCTGGAACCGTCATCGACAAAGATGAAATGAAAATCATACGGGAGGGAATCCGTAATTTCCCGCACATGCGCATGGGTCTGTTCGACAACCCCGGCTTCATTGAAAATGGGAATGACCAGATCGACTTTGAGTTTTCGTTTTGGAGGCATCGCAGGAATTTTACCATGCGGCTCCTGATCGGACCTGCAGCCTGATTCAGGCCGAAAGCAGGGTCGGCGGCCCTGAACTAGGAGAACTTAAAATCCAGGATCGTATCGATCACCTGCTCCTGGTCGTTTCCGGTCAGTGCGTTGTGGAACGGCAGGCGGATCAGGCGGTCACTGATGCTTTCGGTCACCGGGCAGTCGCCGGCTTTATATCCATAGCCCTGCCCCATGTCCGAAAGATGGAGCGGCAGATAATGAAAGACGCTGTAAATCCCACGTTCGCGCAGGTACATGATCAATTTCTGGCGCAGATCCAGGTCCGGGAGCAACATGTAAAACATGTGATACGCCTGTTCGCATCCATCCGGGATGTGCGGCATCTGAACGCCATGTTTTTCGGCCCAGCCGGTCAATGCGGCCTTGTACATCTCCCAGACTTGTTTGCGGTGACCCTGGATCTTTTCACGTTGTTCGAACTGCGCGAAGAGAAAGGCAGCCAGAATGTCCGAGGGGAGATAGGAGGAACCGATGTCAACCCAGGTGTATTTATCCACCTGTCCGCGGAAGAAACGGGAGCGGTTGGTGCCTTTTTCACGGATGATCTCGGCACGTTCGGCCAGAAGCGGGTCATTGATCAGCAGGGCGCCGCCCTCGCCGCATGAAAAATTCTTGGTCTCATGAAAGGACTGGGAAGCCATTGAACCAAAAGTGCCGAGATATTTCCGCTTATAGGTTCCAAACAAACCGTGGGCATTATCCTCAACGACGGCAACCTTGTGCCGGCTGGCAATTTCCATAAGGGTGTCCATCTCGCAGGCAACCCCGGCATAATGCACCGGAACAATTGCTTTGGTGCGCGGGGTGATCGCGGCTTCCAACCGGGTCTCATCCAAATTGAGGGTGTCGGACCTCACATCCACAAAAACGGGCCTGGCACCCCTTAACACAAAGGCATTTACCGTGGAAACAAAGGTGAAATCCGGGACGATGACCTCATCGCCGGGCTGGATGTCCAGCAAAATTGCCGACATCTCCAATGCGTGGGTGCAGGAGGTGGTCAAGAGGGCCTTATTAACTCCGAGCCCTCCCTCCAGAAAAGCATGGCATTTTTTGGTAAAGGGGCCGTCCCCGGATATATGGGCATTCTCAATGGCCTGCCGCATATATTCGAATTCTTTCCCAACGGTCACAGGACGATTAAAGTCAACCTTGATCATAGATTCCTTATAATTACATCGCAGATTTTTTGGGCTTTTTTTTCATCAAAATGAAAGTCGTTGAATAAATTAATCACTTCACCTGCAAGAGAGTCGGCCTGCGGGGTGAGTCCATCCGCCATGATGCCCGCCAACGAAGCATAATGGGAGCTCGCAAACAACCCTTCCTCAAAGATCGCGCCCAATATTCTGGCTTTTTCCTTTACCCTGATATTAAACCTCCACATCTGGTACTGTTCGGGCAACTGGATTTCCTTTGGCAACGCATTTTCATAAATTTGATTGATCAGTGAACGTCCGGCCAGGGAGGTTTTAAGGCCGCTCTCAATTTGAACGCGGTATTCGGGCCAATTAACCTGGGAATTCCCGCTCTCCAGCCAGTCACAATCCTGATAGTCAAATTTTAACCGGTCCTGCACCGCTGCCTTGTATTGCCTTTCAATCTCCTCATGATGCCTGACATTGAAGGGCAAATACGCTGGTTTATAACTTAAACGATCATCAATAAACGCATAGCCTCCATGGCCAAGGTCCACAATTTTAGCATAACCCGTGCTGTACAGGATCACATCCGCAGAGGGTATCGGCTCAAGATCGGGTTGACAAAGACAGCGGTCATCGACGATCAACAAATCCGGATCGAGTTCCTTGATTTCTGCGAAAAAAGCCTGTGGTGTGGAGGGTTCCCCGTAGGTATGTGCATACAATAAACCGCCAAATTTTCCCGCCTTGACCCGTTCGAGGGCCTGCTCCTGATCCATATGCAGGGAGGAGGCAGAGATGTCGGCAAATTCAAATGGAATGTGTGCTTTCAGGAAGGTGATCGGAACGATCGGGCAAATATTGGCCGGCAGCAACCAGGGAAGCGGCGGCTGCCGGGCGATCAGACTGTATAAAATGGCAGAGGCCCGGGGCGCCTGGACGATCTGCATGCCTGTTTACACGTCCTTGCGGACCAGAATGGTGAAATCATACAGACCGTAATCGTGCAACAAGGCCACATCCCTGGAAAAGTTCCGCTTGCAAAAATCAAAGAAGAAGAGCGGGTCGCCATAAAACAGGTCGGGGCGCTGTGCCATTCGATCCGCATCGGAATATTTGGTGAGCATGTTGAATGAAAAGCCCTTAGTACCCAGCTGATTCATGCGGGCCAGAGTCTTGAGCACAAAGGCCTGCCAGTCTTCGTAGGACGTATCAAGCTTGATGTTGAAGATCGCACCGGCCAGCAGGTAATCGGCCTGGGGGACTTCGTTCTCATCCGTGGTGAAATGTGCATTGGGAAATTCCTTGTGGCTTTCCCGGCCCGCAAGCACCATCTTCTCGATCAGGTCAATCCCGTAATATTCGAACTTCCAGCCTTTCTTCTGCAGAAAGTCGAACATGGCACCATACCCGCTTCCATAATCAACCACGGTGAAAGGTTGTTCCGGATGGATCACCTTTGAAAGCTGCTCGAACCTGTGCTCCTGAGCCTGTGGACCGTTATAGTCCACACCTTTGGGGGTGGCTCCAAAGGCATCCAGTTTTTCGGAAAAATAGTCGTTTAGTTTTTTTTGCGTTTGTTCCAGGCTCATAATGTCTTCCTCTAATTCATTTAAATTGGTCATTCCATATACTTTCGGGCTTCTTCCCCGGTCATGAACATCAGGTCCAGTATGGTCACGTACGGGTCATAGGGAGGATATAACTGCGGATACTCCGGGTAATTGTATTCCATATATTCCATGGAAATACCTGCATTTGTAAATTTATCATCCTCAACATATTCCCGTGCAGATGGTCCGCTGATGTAATGGCTTGCCCCAACATGCTGGAGAATCTGGATCAACCGATCCGTTTTTTGCCCGTTGATCCCGGGGATCTCGGAGGAGCGCAGGAACTGCGTATGCGAATTCCCAAGTCTGCGGGTGATCTCCACTGTCGACCAGATGGTGAAATCCGCCAGGAATTCATCGCGCCGTCCGTAGACAGAATCAAGCCAGGGGACGTGTGAGGCGAAAAACGGCGTCCTGGTGTAGGCATAGGTCAACGCTTTTAGGTGATTGGCAGCCCAGGGCCGGGACCAGTCGATCCGTACCTCCCGGATGGGAATTCCCTCGGTGACACCCTTGCTGTGGACCGGTATGGTCAGCCATTGTTTGCCCTGGGCGGTTTTGATCTGGTTACGGTTGCGCCAGCCATGTTTGTCATATTGAACATCGTCGTAAAAAATGAACAGGTCGGCGCGGCGAATCTGGTCAAAATATCCCCGCCAGGGGATATAGGAGGGTTGAAGAATGACAACGTTCATTTGCCAACGGCTTCATGGATCACATAGGAAGGCCGGTCCATGCTGCGATCGAATATGCGCGCCAGATATTCGCCAAAGATCCCAAGGGAAAATAATTGTGCGCCGCCGAAGAGCGCAATAATGGATGCCAGGAAGGGAAATCCAGGCAGGCTTCCGGCTATAAAATATGTAACAAGAACATACAAAAATACCACAACGCCAAAGAGGGTCATGAAGAACCCGAGCCAGCTTGCCATCCGCAAAGGGGTGGTGCTGTAACCGGTCAATATTAACACGGCAGCTTTAACCAAAGCCGGAAATTTGTAATTCGATCCCTCGGCGGGTGCGATATTCACCCGTACAGAGGTGAACCGGGAAGTGCCCCAGGAAAGCAAAACGTCAATGGTCAGGGTCGGGCTTTGAAAATTCTCAAAAGCGGAGCGAAGATGCGTCCGAAACAAACGAAACGCGGAGATGTTCTGGACAGAGGGCACGCCCATTACATTCGCCAGCAAACGTTTCATGTTGGCCGTCAATATATTCCTCCAAAAACCCTGGGGTAGTTTCTTCGGAGCACCATAGACCACGTCAAACCCCTCTTCAAGCCTGGCCAGCAAATGCGGTATTTCCTCCGGCGGATGCTGGAGATCCTGGTCCATGGTGACGATCAATTCATATTGCGCCGAACGTATCCCGCACAGGGTCGCATTATGCTGGCCATAATTACGCATCAGGCTGATTCCCCTGACTTGCCTGTATTTATTGGCCATTTGCGCAATGACTGCCCAGCTCCCATCCGGACTGCCGTCATTGACCAGAATGATCTCGTATTTTTTGGAAATCTTTGGCAGCACCCCGACCAGTCGTTCGACCAGGGGTTGGATGTAGGTTTCACCGCGATAGACCGGAACGACGACGGATAAATTCATAGACACACTATTATACCCAAGCGGTTCAAAATTGGACCCCATGCCTGTCCGCCAGCAAACGAACCGTGCGCGCCACCTCGGCATTTTTCCGCTCTGCATCCCAGCCCAGGGACTCTCCGATGACTTGCGCCAATTCCTCAAGCTGCGGCCGGGTTAAGTATCCAAGCATGGCCAGCATGGTCCGGCGCAGGAGCAGGTCATCCAAACGCTGAACTTTTTCATTCTGCACCAGAAACCGGATCTCACGCCTCGTATATTCGGGCAGGGACTTCAACGGCTCATCCGCCGCCTGCTTGATAAAATTTGCCACCGCCTCGGTCCGCGTACCATAACGTTCAAACAAGGTTTTCAAATGGTTTTGATCCAACCCCGTCCAGGCAGCCAGGCCTTCAATTTGCCTTCCATATTCCTCGTCCGTGGCGGGGTAGCCATGTCCGCCGCCGATGGAAAGCTCGCGGGTATTTTTCTGGCGCTGCCTTCCGAGAAAAGCCAATGCCTTGTCTGCGACTTCCTCGGAAAAGGCGCGGAAGGAAGTCCACTTTCCACCGACAAGGGAGTAGATCGGAAAATTCAAATTCGTCCAGTCCCCGCTCAGCACTTCAATGTGATGATCGCGGCTATATTGACCCGTTGTTTTGGCGCCGCTGCTGGCAAGCGGCCTTACACCTGTAAAGCGGAAAACGATCTGGGCCGGAGTCACTTTGATGGAAGGGAATACCCGCGATACCAGGCTGATAAAATATTCAACTTCTTCATCGGTGCAGCGGGCCTCGTCGGGGTTTTCAATCTTGATATCGGAGGTGCCGATCAAAACCCGGTTGAATAACGGGAAGAGCAGCACAATGCGCCCGTCCTTGTTCTCGAAGAAGAACTCGTTTCCGTCGATTGCCGCACGCAGCTCGGGGTTATCCACCACAATGTGAGAGCCCTTGGTGCCGCCGACATAACGCGTTGACAGGCCCAGGTTGTGATTCGCAAAATCGATCCATGGGCCGGCGGCATTGATCACCAGCTGCGGGCGGACTTCGTACGTTTCGTCTGTTAACTCGTCCCTTAACAGGATCCCATCCTTTTGCCCGCTGACCATGCTGACATAGTTCAATGCCCGTGCATTTGTATTTTCCGCCTCGGCATCCAATACCAGCTCCAGGGCCAGCCTTTCCGGGTCGGAGATCAAGCCGTCATAATAGGTTGCGGTGTTGACGATCTCGGGATTAAGCTGTTTCCACAGCCCGAGGGATCTGCCTCGTGAGATAAAACGATGTCTTGGAACGGTGCGGTTTTTTCCCGTATAGGCATCATACATGATCAGCCCAAGCTTGATGATGACAGATCCCCGTTCGGAAGGTTTGTCCAGCCATCCCAAAAATTTAAGCGGTGCGTTCAGCAACCCGGAAAAATATTTGAAGATTGGAATGGTCGTCGGCAGCGGCTTGACGATATGCGGCGCATTCCGGATCAGGCGGTTGCGCTCGCGCACCGCCTCGCGCACAAGGCGAAATTCGCCGTTCTCAAGATAACGAATGCCGCCATGCGCCATATGGGAGGAGGCCGCACTGGCACCGGAGCAAAAATCGCCGCGATCCACCATTAACACATCCACCCCATTCAGGGCCAGGTCGCGGAAGGTTCCGATGCCATTGATCCCCGCGCCGATGATCAACACGGACACCGCAGGGTTTTCCTTTAAGGTGGCAAGTATTTCATTTCTATTCATAGATTTTCTATCCCATTATCCAATTTCGACACCCGCAATCAGGGCCTGATGCACGACCGGGGATAAACTGAAGGTTTATTCCACCCAATCGAAGGTGCGTTTGACCGCCTTTTTCCAGCCTGAGTATAAACCCTCCCTGCGCTTCGACTCCATTTTCGGAGTCCACTCCTTATCCCTGCCCCAATTGGCGCGTAATTCATCGTAGTCCTTCCAAAACCCAACTGCCAGTCCAGCCGCATAGGCGGCCCCCAGGGCGGTCGTCTCGGCCACTCTGGGGCGCACAACCGGCACATCCAGAATATCGGCCTGGAACTGCATGAGCAGTTCGTTAAACACCATGCCGCCATCCACCTTCAGGGTTTTCAGCTTCACCCCTGAATCCTGTTCCATCGCATCCAACACCTCGCAGGTTTGATACGCGGTCGCTTCCAGGGCCGCTCTTGCAATATGACCCTTATTCACGTAACGGGTCATGCCTGCGATCACACCGCGCGCATCAGACTTCCAATACGGCGCATACAGGCCGCTAAAGGCAGGGACAAAATAAATGCCGCCATTGTCCTCCACGGTACGTGCCAACGGCTCGATATCCGCTGACTTTTCAATGATTCCCAGGTTGTCCCGCAACCATTGGATCAAGGCACCCGCAATGGCAATCGACCCTTCCAGGGCATAGACAGCCTTTTGGCTGCCGATTTTATATCCAAGCGTTGTCAATAGACCCGACTTCGACGGCACGGGGATTTCACCCATGTTCATCAACATAAAACAGCCTGTGCCATAGGTGTTCTTCGCCTCCCCGGCGCTATAACAGGTCTGACCAAACAGTGCAGCCTGTTGATCGCCAAGGTCACCGGCCACGGGCACCCCTTCCAATATGGATTTCGCCCTGCCATACTCTTCGGAAGAGGAGCGGATCTCCGGCAGAATGGCACGCGGAACATCGAGCAGGTTTAAAAGCTCATCATCCCAATTCAGGGTGTTCAGATCCATCAAGAGAGTCCGCGAGGCATTGGTCACATCGGTGACATGTCTGCCTGTCAAATTCCAGATGATCCAGGTATCCATATTTCCAAACAACAACTCCCCTTTTTCCGCTTTCGAACGGGCACCTTCCACATGATCCAGGATCCATTTTATTTTGGGGCCGGAGAAATAGGTAGCCAGCGGCAGACCGGTCTTCGAGCGCAGACGATCCTGCCCCCCATTATTGGCCAGCTGATTGCAGATTCCATCCGTGCGAGTATCCTGCCAGACAATCGCGTTGTAAATCGGCATTCCGGTTTGTTTGTCCCATACAAGAGTCGTTTCGCGTTGATTGGTTACACCAATTGCTGCAATATCAGCCGCAGAGCATTTCGCCTTCTTCAATGCCCCCCGCATGACCTGTTCTGTATTTTCCCAGACCTCCAAAGCATCATGTTCCACCCAGCCTGGCTTTGGGTAGATCTGTTGATGTTCCCTTTGATCAACGGATACGACATTTCCTCCATGATCAAAGAGGATGAAACGGGTGCTGGTTGTTCCCTGATCGATTGCGGCAACATATTTCGTCATGGCGGCCATCCTTGGTTTAATTGTAAAACAAAAGGGAGAATCGGCGGCCAAACCCGTGACAATCGTTACATTCATAAATTCGAATATATGCTAGAATACATTCAGGAATCCGAATATGAAGAAACAGTCCATCTCTCAACTTTCCGAACAAATCGCCGTGCCGCTCGAAGCCATCGCTTCGCCTCAACGCGTTGCCATCCTGCTGGCCATCGGCACAGGCGAAGCTTGCGTCTGTCATCTCGAGGCATCGCTTGGCTGGCGGCAGGCCTATATCTCCCAGCACTTAATGGCGCTCCGTAAAGCGGATATTCTCCAGGATCGACGTGCAGGTCGTTACATCTATTATCGACTCGCAAACGCCTCTTTTCTGGACCTGGTCACTGCTGCGGCAACCCTAAGCGGAATCTCCGCTGAATCAATTTCCACTCTCATCAATACTCAGGTCAATCCATCATGTGAATGTCCACAATGTACACCTGCGCTGATCCCGGCCAATAGTTTATGAGGAATTCATGACAACTCTTTCCACACCCTCTCCCGTTCATTCCAACAAACAACTCCCTGTTTATGTATTCTTTGCCACTGTCGTTTGGCTGGCTGCATACAACATCATCCAACCTCTTGCAGATTGGATTTCATACACAGCTTTTGGTTTTGCCAAAGATTCGCGCTTCGGTGAATCCCTGGCCTTCTTCCTTTATGATGTTCCGAAAATTCTGCTTTTGCTTTCGGGTATGGTTTTTGCCATCTCGATCATTCGCACCTTCTTCAGCCCCGAGCGAACCCGCGCCATGCTTGGAGGAAAACGCGAGGGTGTGGGCAACGTCTTTGCGGCATTGCTCGGCATTGTCACGCCGTTTTGTTCCTGCTCTGCCGTACCGCTTTTTATTGGTTTTGTTGAATCAGGCATCCCGTTGGGTGTGACCTTCTCCTTTCTCATCGCCGCGCCAACCATTAATGAGGTGGCCGTCATCATGCTCTTCGGTTTATTCGGCTGGAAGGTTGCCACGCTTTATATCGTGTCCGGGCTGGCCATCGCTATTTTGGCAGGCATCGTGATTGGCAGGCTTAAGATGGAGCGCTATGTAGAGGATTTTGTCTGGCAGATCAAAAGTGAAGCAGGACAAGCTCTCGATGAAAAACTGACATGGAATGATCGCATCGAACGCGCTTGGGATTCCGTCAAAGAGATCGTTGGCAAGGTGTGGTTATATGTGGTTGTCGGCATTGCTGTCGGGGCAGGCATACATGGGTATGTGCCCGAGAGTGCATTGGTCAGTATTATGGGCAAGCAGGCCTGGTGGTCGGTCCCTGCGGCAGTTCTGCTGGGCATCCCGCTTTATTCGAATGCAGCAGGTGTAATTCCAATTGTCAGTGCATTAATGGAAAAAGGCGCATCCCTTGGAACGGTGCTGGCTTTCATGATGGCCGTTGTTGGGCTGAGCCTGCCGGAAACGATCATTCTGCGCCGTGTGCTCAAGCCGCAATTGATTGCAGTATTCATGGGCGTGATTGCCATCGCGATCATTTTCACCGGTTATCTTTTCAATATGATTTTGTAATAGGAGAAAATATGTTAACTATCAAAGTATTGGGTTCGGGTTGTGCCAACTGCAAACGTGTGGAACAGATCGTGCGAAAAGTTGTGGAGGATCAGGCTTTGCAGGCAGAGGTCATCAAAGTGACAGAATACCCGGAGATTATGAAGTACAAGATCATGTCTACACCCGGGCTGGTGATCAACGAGAAAGTGGTTGCCACGGGACGCATCCCCACCCCAGCCGAAGTGACAACGTGGCTGGCGAACGCGCTGGAAACCGCATAAGTGTTAACAAGACGATAACTTTGCACTTTCCCTGCTCATGGTAAAACCACGAGTGAGGAGACAACCATGAAAAAAGTTTTATTTTTGTGTACAGGCAATTCCTGCCGTTCACAAATGGCGGAGGCGATCACCAACGCGCGGTTGGGAGATTCGTGGCAAGCCTTTAGCGCGGGGACAAAGCCCGCGGGCTTTGTCCACCCCAAGGCGCTGGAAGCGCTGTCAGAAATTGGGATCCAGCACACGGGTAGTTCGAAGCGGGCGGACGAATTCCGAAACGTGGATTTCGATCTCGTCGTCACGGTCTGCGATTCGGCGGCAGAGGAATGTCCCATCTGGCTTGGAAAAGGAAAGCGCACACATCATAGTTTCCCCGATCCTGCAAAAGCCGAGGGCACAGATGAAGAGACCATGAATGTTTTTCGCTCCGTGCGCGATGACATTGAAAAAGAAATGATCCAATTACTCAAGGCAAATTCTTGACATGGAGGCTCCAATGGCCAAAGAAACGAGCACTACCAACAAACTTTCCACCCTCGACCGTTATCTGACCTTGTGGATTTTCCTTGCGATGGCAGTTGGCGTAGGCATCGGCTTTCTTTTCCCCAAAGCCGTCGCTGATTTCAATACTGCGGTATCCGTTGGCACAACCAACATCCCAATTGCGATTGGTCTGATCCTGATGATGTACCCACCGCTGGCAAAAGTCCACTATGACGAACTGGGGGATGTGTTTCGCAATTGGAAAATTCTCGGCCTCTCGCTCATTCAAAACTGGGTGATTGGTCCCATTTTGATGTTCGTGTTGGCGATCATTTTCTTGCGCGGCTACCCCGAATACATGACGGGATTGATTCTTATCGGCCTGGCGCGCTGCATCGCCATGGTCATCGTGTGGAATGAACTGGCCAAAGGCGATAGCGAATACGCCGCTGGGTTGGTCGCATTCAACAGCATCTTTCAGGTCTTGTTCTACAGCGTATACGCCTACCTGTTCATCACTGTCCTGCCGACATGGTTTGGCATGACCGGCAATATTGTTCATATCACCATCGGTGAAATTGCAAAGAGTGTTTTCATCTATTTGGGCATTCCCTTCATTGCAGGCTTCCTTACACGTTTCTTCCTGGTCCGCGCAAAAGGCAAGGACTGGTACCACAAAATTTTTGTGCCGAAGATCAGCCCAATGACTCTGATTGCCCTACTCTTCACCATCATAGTCATGTTTTCACTCAAAGGAGATGTGATCGTGGAGTTGCCGCTGGACGTGGTGCGAATCGCCATTCCACTTCTGATCTATTTCGTTGTAATGTTCCTGGTTTCTTTCTGGATGGGTAAAAAAGTTGGCGCAGATTATTCCAAGACGACCACGCTTTCCTTCACCGCTGCCAGCAATAATTTTGAACTTGCAATTGCGGTGGCGGTGGCGGTCTTTGGCATCAACAGCGGAGCTGCATTTGCGGCGGTCATTGGTCCACTCATCGAAGTGCCGGTCATGATCGGGCTGGTCAATGTGGCGTTTTTCTTTCAGAAAAGATATTTCCATCAACCTGTGAACGCAACTGCCTGATATTCCCAAAACAAAGAAGTCCCCGTCGGTGACGGGGACTTCTCAATTCAACAATCCGGATACCTTACACCAACATGAACTTATCTGCTTTAGCGCCGCAGACTTTGCAAGCCTCGGTTGGCTTTCCAATTTCGATGTTGCCGCACACCGGGCAAAGGTAAAACTCAACTTCAGTCAGATCCCTGCCCTGCTTCACGGCTCCCAGCGCCATTGCATATAATTTGGCATGCACCGCTTCTGCATCCAACGCATACCCGAACATGCGCTTGGCTTTATGATCTTCAGCCTTGGCCTGCTCGAACATCGGCGGGTACATCACATTGGACTCATAGGTTTCGCCGTCAATGGCAGCCTGCAAATTATCAGCAGTCGAAGCGATCCCATCCAGTGCCCCCAAATGTCCCTCCGCGTGGATGCGCTCCGCTTCCGCGGCTGTGCGGAACAAACGTGCCACATTCGGAAATCCCTCTCTCTCAGCTTTCTTTGCAAATGCACGATACTTCTGGTTCGCCTGGCTTTCCCCTGCGAATGCTTCCTTTAGGTTTTCAATTGTAGTGGTTGTAATTAAAGTAGACATATGACTCCTTTATAGACACATTGAGTAATTATTCACAATCATTATATCCCTTCATCACCACTTATTCAACCTGATCTCATCTTCAGATAAGACACCTGCCTCCCCCAGCGCCGAAAGTTGATCCTGAATAATCAACATCAACCTCGCTGAAAGGGTCCAATAAAAATCAGGGTTGTGCATCTTCAACACAACCCTGAAAATCAATCTGGCTATACGCTCGTAATTTTATGCAACCGTTTTTCGGTTAATCCTCTTGGTTGTCGTTCATCAAGCGGAACGGCGTGCCGGGCTGGCATAATCACCCGCACCTACATACGATTAGGCAATGTCAAAGCGGTCCAAGTTCATGACCTTGTTCCAGGCTGCCACGAAATCGTTCACAAACTTTTCCTTATTGTCGTCCTGGGCATAGACCTCTGCCAGAGCGCGCAGCTGCGAGTTGGAACCAAAGACCAAATCCACGCGGGTGCCTGTCCATTTGACTTCGCCAGTCTTGCGGTCATGAGCCTTGAAAGTATCAGCGGCTTCCGAAGCGGGATGCCAAACAACGCCCATGTCGATCAGGTTGACGAAGAAGTCATTAGTTAACTTGCCAGGCTGTTTGGTGAACACGCCATGTTGTGACCCGCCGACGTTGGCGCCGAGCACACGCAGACCGCCGATGAGAACAGTCATTTCGGGAGCACTCAGGGTCAACAACTGCGCCTTATCTATCAACATCTCTTCAGCGGAGACAGTGAAAGCTGTCTTCTGATAGTTGCGGAAGCCGTCCGCTTCGGGTTCAAGCACGGCGAACGATTCCACGTCAGTCTGAGTCTGTGAGGCGTCGGCGCGGCCCGGTGTGAAAGGCACCTTCACCGCGTGACCAGCCGCCTTGGCTGCCGCCTCAACCGCCGCACAGCCGCCCAGCACGATCAAGTCAGCCAGCGAAACCTTCCTGCCGTCAGACTGGGTGCTGTTGAACTCTTTGCGGATGCGCTCCAGCGTCTTGAGTACCTTTGCCAGTTGTGCAGGCTGGTTGACTTCCCAATCCTTCTGCGGCGCGAGGCGGATGCGCGCACCGTTGGCGCCGCCGCGCTTGTCCGATCCGCGGAAGGTGGAGGCTGAGGCCCAGGCTGTAGAAACAAGCTCCGACACAGAAAGACCCGAAGCCAGAATATCTTTCTTTAGTGTGACAACATCCTTCGCGCCGATCAACTTGTGATTGACGGCGGGGATCGGGTCCTGCCAGATCAAATCTTCCTTCGGGACTTCTGGTCCGAGGTAGCGGACTTTGGGACCCATGTCGCGGTGGGTCAGTTTGAACCACGCGCGGGCAAAAGCATCCGCAAACGCTTTGGGGTTCTTGTGGAAGCGGCGCGCAATCGGCTCATAGATCGGATCGAAACGCAACGACAGGTCAGCAGTGGTCATCATCGGCGCGTGCTTCTTCGACGGGTCGTGCGCGTCGGGAATCATGTGTTCGGGCTTGCAGTTTTTCGCCTGCCACTGTTGGGCACCAGCCGGGCTTTTGACCAGTTCCCACTCGTAGCCAAAGAGCATGTCGAAGTAGCCCATGTCCCATTGAGTGGGATTCGGTTTCCAAGCACCTTCGATGCCGCTGGTGGTGGTATGTACGCCCACGCCGGTGCCGAGACCATTCTTCCAGCCCAGTCCCATTTCTTCCAGCGGGGCAGCTTCGGGTTCGGGTCCGACCAGTTTCGGGTCGCCCGCTCCGTGCGCCTTGCCAAAGGTATGTCCACCGGCGACAAGCGCGACGGTTTCTTCATCGTTCATCGCCATACGGGCGAAAGTCTCACGCACATCGCGACCTGAAGCGACCGGGTCGGGGTTGCCGTTGGGACCTTCGGGGTTGACATAGATCAGGCCCATCTGCACGGCCGCCAGCGGATTCTCCAGATCGCGTTCGCCGCTGTAGCGTTTGTCACCCAGCCAGGTTTCTTCGTTGCCCCAGTAGATATCTTCTTCGGGCTGCCAGATGTCGGCGCGGCCGCCGCCGAAACCGAAGGTTTTGAAGCCCATTGACTCCAGTGCCACATTACCAGCCAGGATCATCAAGTCTGCCCAGGAGAGTTTGTTACCATATTTCTGCTTGATGGGCCACAGCAGGCGGCGCGCCTTGTCGAGGCTGACGTTGTCGGGCCAGCTGTTGACCGGCGCAAAACGCTGGTTGCCGGTTCCACCCCCACCACGCCCATCCGCAGTACGATAGGTGCCGGCACTGTGCCAGGCCATGCGGATCATTAATCCGCCGTAGTGCCCCCAGTCGGCGGGCCACCACTCCTGCGAATCGGTCATCAACCTGGCAAGGTCTTTCTTGACCGTAGCCAGGTTGAGCTTCTTGAATTCCTTGGCGTAATCAAAATCGGAACCCATCGGATTGGAGGCTGGCGCGTGCTGGTGCAGAATGTTCAGGTTCAGTTGATTGGGCCACCAATCGCGGTTGGATGTTCCCCGGCTGGCGGTGGTGCTGCCAGCTTTGCCTGTGATCGGACACTTTTCTTCGCTCATTTTCTATTCTCCTTATTCAACATCATATTAATCATATACCCCACCACGAATATGTAACGTTGCTTTCGTCATTATTTAGATGGTCATTCAGCCCAAGTCCTCGCGCCCGCCAGGAACGACTTCCCGTTCATGGGCTTTTTCCCCGGCGGCTGCACTTCATCGAGGATAAGAATCCCGCTTCCTGCTCCAACTGCAGGTTGATTCTGCTCTATGAGTCTTTTCCCCGCCTCAGCCCTGCCCTGTCCCACATGCGCCTTGTGGATTTTGAACGGCGCGCCCTCCCACTCGAACCATGCTCCCGGCCAGGGATTCATCGCGCGCACACGCCGTTCCAATTCAAGAGCAGGGCGGGAAAAGTCCAGAAGACCGTCCTCCTTCTTCAACATTGGGGCATAAGTTATCCCATCCCCAGGTTGAGGCTGGGGCGCCAATTTACCGGACAAATAATCGGGCAGGGTTTCAATGAGCAGGTCCGCTCCGAGCGTGGATAATTTCTGTAGGACGGAACCGGTTGTATCGTCAGGAGTGAGGCGGATGGAACGCTTTGCCAGCATGGGGCCGGTATCGAGTCCGACGTCCATTTGCATGATGGTCACGCCCGTTTCTTCATCCCCTGCCAGAATGGCGGCATTGACCGGAGCCGCGCCGCGCCAGCGGGGCAACAGGGAAGCATGAACATTGATGCAGCCGTAACGCGGCAGTTCCAAAACTTCCTTTTTGAGGATCTGGCCAAAAGCCGCCACCACGATCAGGTCCGGCTGCCAGGCGCGCAATTGCTCCATGGCCCCGGGCATGCGTAATTTTTCCGGCTGCATGACCGGAATGTTCAAGGCCAGTGCAAGCGTCTTGACCGGCGGAGCTTTTAATTCGCGGCCACGCCCGGAGGAACGATCCGGCTGTGTGATCACCCCCGCCACCTGATAAGTTCGCGCGGCGGCCAGGGCGGAAAGACCCGGCAGGGCGAAATCGGGAGATCCCATGAAAACAATACGAGTCGACATGCGATGATTTTACCGCTTGTTGCATCAATCTGAAACTTTGTGGGGAAAATTACGAAGTTCAACGTTCTCCACATCCACGTTTTAATATCCAGTACTCATGGGTGAATAAAAAAGTTGCATGATAGGGGGAATGGTTGTAAAATACTATAAATCCAAAACCAACTTATTCGGAGGAATAAATTATGTCTCAGGCACCTGTATCACCCGACTTAACCAGTGACGATAAACTGTGGGCCATGTTGGCTTACATGCCACTTTTCGGCTGGATTGTCGCAATCGTAGCCCTTCTGATGGACGACAAAAAATCCCGCCCCTTCATCAAATTCCATTCTATTCAGGCTCTTGTTTTGGCCGTTATCAATGGAATCGTATCCAGCGTCCTGAGTTTCGTCATCATTGGTATTTGTACCGGTATAGCCCTCGTGATTTACATGGTTTACCTTGGCTACAAAGCATATCAAGGCGAGACCGTTGTCGTTCCCTTTGTCACTGACTTCATTCGCAATCAGGGTTGGGCATAATTCCTTTCAGCTTTCAAAAAGACCCGCGGCATGCCGCGGGTCTTTTCATTTAAACTTGTAAATCAATAAACTGCTATGGAATGCTTGCGGCAATATCCGAACCGAGGCGGATCTCAATATCCACGGTGGAAGTGGGGTCCGGGCTGAAACGGATCTGTGTGTGCGAAATACCGTACACGCTCTGCAAATAACGCAAGGTATACAGTTTCGGGCCATACACAATGATCACCGTCGAACTGTAGACATTGTCCGCCGGGCCGACTTCGGTGACGTTCATGCCTTGTGACTGAAAAAACACTCCCGCGCGCTGATCCATACCGGGCGTAAAAGTCCCATCCACGATGCGCACACGGGCCTCCTCCGCGCGCATCAAGGAGACCGGGTCACCCTGGGCGATCGGGCTGAGCGGACCACTGGAGGTGAAGATCTCGTCCCGCAGGATGCGGATCTTATCCGGGATCGGTTTCATCACGCTGGCATCCTGCCCGCCGAGAGTGGTTGTATCGAAGGTGACCATCGTGGTATCGATCACACCCGATTTAATTTTATCCCTTGAAATATCCCTGCCGAGCACAGCCAGGCGCAGGGCGTCCTCCAGTGACATGTTGGTATGAATGCCGTAGGACAGTTCCGCATACATCTGCGGGGCCTGGGCGATCAGAGATGGAAATACCGCCGGATCGAAGACTTTCTTTTGCAGGGCAAAGATGACCTCCTGCTGGCGTTTGGCGCGATCGAAATCACCGCCTGAAGTGTGACGGTTGCGGGCATACGCCAGCACCATCCAACCGCAGATCTCGCGCTCACCGCCCGAGGTGAGTTTAAAATGGTCCAGGCCTGAACCAATCGGGTCAAGGATCATTGTTTCGTTGGGCGTGACCTTGATGCAACCCAGTCTTTTCACCAGGTCAATAAAGACATTGAAATCCACCTGCACAAAATAATCGACGGGAACACCGATGAATTGAGAAACCGTCTTCATGGCGAGGCCGGGTCCGCCGCCGGGGAGTTTATCCCCTTCCCCGCTGGCATAAGCCGTATTAATACGGCTGTATCCGTACCCGGGAATGTTCACCCACATATCGCGTGGAATGGAAAGCATGCCGGCCGTCTTACTGGCCGGATCCACCGTGATCAACATCATGGTATCGGAACGCGGTGGACCGCTTTGCACTTCCACATCGCGTGCATCCAGGCCGATGAAAAGAATATTGATGCGGCTTGCACCGTCCCAGGCGGGCGGCAGGGATGATTCGGGGGCGACCACGGGCGGTGCGGTCGGCAGGCCGTCCACAGCCGCAGGCGTCCCATCGGAATTCTCGACAAATTGAGTGGTACCCTGCCCACCGCCCGCACAAGTAGCAGGGACAATACCCGGCAGATTTGCGAGATTAAAGCAGGTCGTCAGGTTGCGGGCAACGAAAAACGTGGCAATGCCCAGCACCAACGTGACGCCCCAGAAGATCAACTGCCTGTTGGTGGGACGGGCAAATTTCGGGAATTTTATTTTTTTCAGGAATTCAAATCGATTCATTTTTTAAAACCTCAGGGCTTCATATAGACCATGTCCAGCCCAAGTCGTTGCAGGCCTTCCGTCGCCCAATATTGCAGCAACGCGGATTCTTCACCCAGCGCCTTCATCATCACAGGAATGGCACGATGATCGCCGATCTCGGACAGGCTGCGCAAGGCCAAAATTCTGACGCCTGCCGGCGCTTCTTTCATGACTTCCAGCAGGTCCGGCACCGAAGGGCCGCCAATTTTCACCAGGGCGTTTCCGGCCAGACCGGCAACCAAAGAGTCTGCATCTGCCAGTGTCTCCACCAGAGCTTTGACTGCGCATTCGTGAGGATGAGCGCAGACGGCAAGAGCGGCGGCGGCTCGCACTTCCGGGGCCGGGTCGCTGAGGAGCGAGAGCAGGTCCTCGGTCCGCGTGTGAGGCGAGGCAGCCAGGGCACGGATTGCCCACCAGCGAGTATCCGCCTTTTCATCCCTCGTCAAATTCAACAAGGGCGGGAGGGCCGCCGACCCGAGGGCCGTGATCGCGGGAATGGAATTCTCCGCACGTCCATCATCCCCGCTGGTCAGTTCGGCCAACAGCTCCTGCATTCTTATTTTGCGGGAGGCGGGACCGGCAGGGACTCCTGCGCAGTCTTGATCCACTTGTCCCCTTCATCGATCAACATGACGGGAATATCATCCACGATCGGATATTTGCGGCTGCAATCCTGGCAAACCAGCCAGGCATCCTTGTATAAAACCAGCATGCCTTGTTTTTCGCGCACGCAATTGGGGCATCTTAAGATCTCGAGCAATTCTGAACTGACCATTGAGTCTCCTTTATTCAGGAAAAGATTGTACCATGTGAAAATATCCTGCAAACCATCAAGTACTGGAGGTCACGCAGAGTTTCTTTCTTTTGGCAACCCGTTCCGGGTCTTCCGTGCCGGGTCCATACTGGCAGACCGCCTGCCAGGGCTGATAGTGGGTCTGGAATTGATCAGTAAAATATGCCTGGCCGTTGCGCCAGACGGTGCGGTTGACGGTTACGTCCGCACCCTGGGCGGGATAATCAACCTGCTTGATCTGGTCTTCCTTTAAGTCGGGGTTGACTTCAAAAAGCGGTGAAGGCGCAGGGACAACATTCGCCGGGCCGGTAGTATCCCAGGTAACGCTGCGTCCATCGGAGGTGGAATACAGTTTCCAGGTCAGCGTGCGTGCGCCGACATCCACATAGGTTTCCATCAGCAGCCAGTAGGGGGAGTCGTTCTTGAATTTAAAATCCACCAGCGGGAAATAAACAGTGGCATCCAAACCTGCCAGGGTGGGATCCACTGAGCCACTGGCATCCATTTCATAATAGGAAACGCGGTAGGCATGGTAGTATCTTTCGACCACCGGAAAACCAGCGAAGAATACCGTGCGGAAAAGAGTGGTACTGACCTGACAAACGCCTCCGCCAACGCCTTTGATGGTGCGGCCGCCGTAAATGATGAGGGCTTCCGCAAAGCCGTTCTCGAGGCTGACATCCCCGAGCACACTGCCCATGGAGAAGGTCTCGCCCGGAGCAACCAGCAGACCATGATACTGCTTCGCGGCCGCAACGATATTCTGTATGCGCGCATCGCTGGAACCGTAAAAATACGTTGTCTGCTGCTGAATCAACTGCGTAATGCCAAGGTCCGCGCCGGTGGCAGTATCCGCCACAGCCGGCTGGGACTCCGCAACGGAGAGGGCAACTGTATGTTCACCGCGCAGGAGGGCATCGTTGACGGCTGCAATGCTGGCTTCCACATCCATGACCCGGCCGACATTGGAGGCCTGAGTGGCTTCAAGCTGCCCGGTCCCATCATTAAAAGTGAAACGCGCATTGGCAGGCTGACGGTCTACATAAGTTTTAAGTTCATTCAAGGTTTGGCGCAGGGCCGCCGGGTCCAGCCCGACCTGCATTTCCGATCTGCCGCCGTTCTCGACCACATTCACGGCGATCATGTTCGCGACCACAGGCACATCGTATGTCCAGGGACCGGGGTCACCTTCACGATAATTGGGTACAGTGATGGTCAAGGGCTGGCTGAGAATGCGCCGGGCGGCATCCGCTTGTGAGGAGACATCCAACAGCTTGGGGGCGGCCTCCTGAATCACCAGGGGCACCTCCCCATCCCGAAAGGACTGCAGTTGCGCGCCCAGATAAATGAGCGTTGCATCGAGATTGAGCAGGCGTCCAAGTTGACCGGGCTGTGCGACCACGTTCGTTCCCTCGACATGCAGGCTGGCTTCCACGACCTGCTGGTCAACCTGTCCGGCGATGTTCTGCAAATAGGCATAGGCAACGCGCTGATCAAAGATCACTACAGGAGGCACGTCCACACCCAGTCCGCGGGAGTTGATCTGCCCCGCCAGGGCGCCAAACAAACCGCCGGAACGGCCCAATCGATAAGCCGCCAGGGCACTGGCTGAGGGATCAAAGACCATGCCGAGTTCAGCCGGGGAAGCCACCCATAATTTATCCGCATCCCGGAACAGGATCTTGCCTGTATTTGGATACGAAAGGGTCTGACTTAATTTCACCGCGGCTTCTTCCGGGGAAAGGCCGGAAAGGTCCACACCCGCCACGGAGGTCCCGGGAAAGATCCGCCCGGCATAAACCAGTTGATAGCCGATCGTCCAGAAAACAACGATCCCGATAAAGAGGATCAATCCGATCGCGAGGGCGGCCAGGATCTGTTTTACCAGGGAGTTACGAGTATTTAAAGGGGTGTACATGGAAAGGATTATAACGAAAAAACGGATTTCCCTTGTACAATTTATATAAGTTTTGGATTAGGAAAGGGATCCTGTGGGGCTCAACGCGACCGATGAATTTTTTTCACGGTACAATTTGGACCTTGGAAGGAGTAATGGAATGATCGAAGAAAAAATTCCCGGGGACCTTATGCAGGATATTCCGCAAACGTCCAGGCCAAAATGGAGATTTTGGCTGGCCGCTGGCGGTTGTTTTGTCATCCTGTGCGGAACTGCCCTGATCGGGAGCGTGTTCATCGCCGGTCCGAAATTCGTGCAGAAATTCATCCCGCAGCAAATCCATTCCGTGAAAGGGACTCCGCTGGCCCCGACCCAAAACAACACGATGGGCAATCCGGACGCACCGGTGCACATTATTGAATATGGCGATTTCCAATGTCCGTACTGCCTGAAATTCTGGACTGACACCGAACCGCAATTGATCGCCGAATACGTCAACACGGACAAGGTGTATTTCGAATACCGGTCTGTGGGGGCCTTTCTCGGGACCGAATCAGCCTGGGCGGCAGAGGGCGCGTATTGCGCCGGAGATCAGGGCAGGTTTTGGGAATATCACGATACGCTCTTCAGCAATTGGACCGGGGAGAACGTTGGCGACTTTACGAAGGACAAGCTCGTCTCCTACGCCCGGACACTGGACCTGAACATGGATGAATTCGAGTCCTGCATCAGCGGGGAAAAGCACAAGGGGACCGTGGAACAGGATGCGGCGCAAGCCGAAGCGGACGGGGTCCACGCGACGCCAACCCTGTTCATAAATGGAATCAAATTGGAAGGGGCACAACCTTTCTCCATATTGAAACAATATATCGACCAGATCCTGGATGGGGCTTTGGACATCCAAAGCGGATAGACAAGCATGAAAAATATTTCAAAAATTTTACTGCTGCTTCTTTTCCTTTCAGCTTGTGCACCGCCTCGAACAGTGACGATCCAGCCCGCGATTCAGGCTTCCGCCACCGCTGTGATTTTGCCAACGGGCACATTCACCCCGACATCGATTCCGCCAACTGAAACCTCCACACCGGTTCCGCCGGCGGAAACCAGCTCACCCACCCCGATTGCCGTTGTGGACAGCCTGAAGGCCAAGGTTACCGCGGACCTGCTTAGCTGCCGCTACGGCCCGGGGTCTGAATACCTTTATCTATTCGCCTTTCGAAAAGGCGCCAATATCAAATTGATCGGCCGCACGGATGGCAATAACTGGCTGATGGTCGACAATGACAGGAAATGTTGGATCAATGCAAAATTCGTCGATATTCAGGGCGACCAGCAGACACTCAAGATCGTTTATCCCGACGGATATAAATTGCCGGCTTCGCCTTATTATGCCCCCACCACCGTATTAAGCGCATCCCGTGACCCGAACAACCCGAACGAGGTGACCGTCACCTGGCAGGCGATCACCTTAATCGCCGGCGACCAGGAGGACGAGAACATGTTCATTTACATCATCGAGGTCTGGCGCTGTGAAGACGGGAGGATGATCTTCGACCCGCTGGCTACGAATTATCCGGCGATCAGGTTCGTGGATGAAGAAGGGTGCAACACGCCTTCACACGGCAGGGTGTATTTCCAGGAAAAACATGGCTACGCCGGGCCGGCGGAAATCCCCTGGCCGGTCAGATAATTGTATCGGGTCCCGCTTTCGAGGGGTGCGCTGTATTTTTTCAATTATCCTTTGACATAAGAAAATTTTTCGGAGATCAAACCATCCTTGATCTGGAATATGTCTACTCCCCGGACATGTCCCTTCGCGCCGGCGGCATCCACCCATTCATATCTCCAGCGCATTACACAACGAAGTCCCAATCCAAAAATTTCCTCGATTTCAATATGGGCCTGGGGTGACTCCCGAAAGAAGTCAGCCCAAAATTGAGTGACTGCTTCCCTGCCCGAGTAGACACTGCCATCGGGAGCCGGGTCAGTGTTCTCAAAGATGCAATCGTCGCCCATCAGCCGCATCATCCCCGGGACATCATGACGGTTGAAGGCCTCATTGAATTCAAGAACGATTCGGGTTGCTAATTCCAATCGTGACATGGGAACTGGACTCATCGATCAAGCCTCCTTTATCGGATTTCCGTTGATTGCAAAAACAATTCTTCGACCTCAGCATTGCGCACGATCAGTTCGTTTGTCATGGGAAAAAGTCACCATTCACCTGCATAATCGACTTCAAACGGCTCGGCCATGCCTACGATCCTGGCCCGTCTCAACTCCACCAGTTGACGGATGTGCAGATTGTCATGGGCAGCCCAAGAGACGAGCATCGTACCCGCCTTGGTGGGTCCGGACTCATCAACATATTCTGCCTCCCAGTCCGGATTGGAAAGACTCTGCAGCCAGGCAAGGGATTTTTCCCGCTCCATGAAGAAATCCTGCAAGACTCCGACAAAATCCCGTTGGTTGTATCCGCGGGCTTTGATCCAGCTTTGAGGGTCGATCAGGGGAAACTCCTCCGTCGGCCGGTGCAGGATGGAGTCCAGGCGCTGACGGAAATCTTCGCACTCAATATCATAAAGGTGACAGATCACTTCAAGAATGGACCAGGCTCCGGGGGCCGGCTTGAGGCGTGCCTCGGCCTGTGACACCCCATTTACCAGGGTGCGGATCGTTTCCGTGCTATTCTCAAGCTCTCGATAGAATCTCTCAAATTCCATTCTCTTTCTCCTCCAATTGATTTAACAAGATCACTCAGTTACTCTTTGCAGCCCACAGACCTGTCTGTCCGTCCAATCGCTAAAGAGATGGGGTTGAGGCTATGATGAATCGGAGAAAGCATCCCAAATCTGCTTTCTCCAGGGTTCAAGGTTTCCGATGAGTTCATCCAGCCAGGCATCGATACCGCTTTTCGAGGAAGGGATGGCCGGAATCTTAAAACCGCACATGGCGACCGGGTCACGAAATACACCACGATAAAAATTGTCGGGAGGCGGACCATACAGTTCGATATTCCGGCGCGCATCCTTCTCACTTTCGTCATCCAGCGCGATCCACAGATCAATCCGTTTGGGGTTGATGAAGTGACAGGGTGGCGCAACATTAATCAGGATTTTATGTTTGTCCCCCGACAAAAAGAAAATGGATTTTTCATTCGACAACGAACTCGAAGCGGCCAGGATCCGTGGATTAATACCGCCAATATTCTTACCGGGCAATACGGCAGCCGCAATACCCGCAAGCTCGCTTCTTTCCGCCACAACCACCACGCTCAAATGCATTGGCATACTCATTGATCAATCCTCTTGAGGCTCACTGCTGATACAAAAAGGCTTGTCCTATTGTGTCCACAGATTTTCCCTACGGAAAGTTTTTTGTATTAGGCCCCATGATTGAAATTATAACGCCATTCAAAATCAATCCAAATACCTCACCTACTCCATCCAAAGTCTCATCCATACTGCCAATCCGGTGCAAAATATCGCTTTGATTGAGAATGACACATTTCCCATGGATTATTAAGCCCGACCTTGATTTTCTTGAATTATCTATTGACAAAATCAATGATTAGTTATAATATATGCATAATTGTTAGCAAAACAAGTCAATATTATCAAGGAAAGACTTCGTTTTATTGATATCCGCCTTAATAAAGGAGCTCAAGATGTCCGAATTTGCCGTCGAAGCCAGTCAACTGGTGAAAAAATTCCCCGCCCGGCCCGGTACCGGGGATAAATCCGAAAAAACCGAAGGGATGCCCATTCCCCGACGCAAGCCGTGGCAGCTTTTCGGTAAGAAGGAACCGCAAGCCACTTTCACTGCCGTCGACGGTGTGGATATCCAGATCAAACGTGGCGAGATCTTCGGCCTGCTGGGTCCGAACGGCGCGGGCAAGTCCACCACCATCCGCATGTTGTGCACACTGCTTGAACCGACGAGCGGCACCGCCCGTGTTAACGGCTTTGACATCGTCAAACAGGCCAACGAGGTCCGCCGCAGTCTTGGCACGGTCCTGGCTGGCGAGCGCAGTATTTATTGGAAACTGTCCGGGCGCGAAAACCTCGAATACTTCGCCGCGCTATATCACATCCCGGCCCCGGTGGCCAAGAAACGCGTGGAGGAATTGATTGAACGCATGGAGATCAAGGACCGCGCCAACGAACTCGTGGAAAAATATTCGACAGGCATGCGCCAGCGCATTGCCATCGCCAAGGCCTTGCTGGCCCGCCCCCCCATTCTCCTGCTCGATGAGCCCACGCTCGGCCTGGACCCGCAAGCTGCCCGCAACTTAAGGGAGTTGATCGCCCAATTGAAATCGGAAGGCCACACCATCCTGCTCACCACCCATTATATGGAGGAAGCCGACCAGCTCTCCGACCGGATCGGCATCATCGACACGGGCAAGGTCATCGCCCTTGACACGCCTGCCAACCTCAAGGCCCAGATCGACCAGCAGGAGATCATCAAACTCGAAGTGACCGGCTGGCAGGAATATATCGGTGAAAAATTACGCTCTATTTCCGAGGTAAAAAGTTTGATGGCACGCCAGCAGGGCGAAGCGGATCTGTGGGAGGTCAACCTGCAATCCAACAACAGCCGCGCGGTCCTGCCGAAGATCGTGGAACACATCGGACAAAATGGCACACGCCTGGTCAACATGAACATCGTAAAGCCTTCGCTCGAAGATGTCTTCATTCAACTGACCGGCAAGGCATTGCGGGATTAATAAATAAGGTCAACCATGAACGCCAATTCCAATTCCCTGGCCGTCCGCGGCTTTCCCTCTGATCTGCGCGCCTTTTGGGCGGTCGTCCGCCGCGAATGGACCGTCTTCGTGCGCTATCCCTCCTGGATCGTATCCCTGCTGATCTGGCCGGTCATCTTCCCCATGGGCTATATCCTGACCGCCCGCGCCCTGTCCGGGGTGGACGGCAGCGGTCTGGCCACCTTCAAAACCTCCACCGGCCTGACCGAATACGTCGGCTACATCGCCGTGGGCACCATGATCTGGATGTGGCAGAACATCGTGCTGTGGGCTGTGGGTTATTCCCTGCGCAACGAACAGTTGCGCGGCACACTTGAATCGAACTGGCTCTCGCCCACCTGGCGCTTTTCCTACCTGCTCGGCAGCAGTGTTCCGCAGATGGTTTCGATGCTGCTATTACTGGCCATCTCCGGCCTGGAATATGTGCTGCTTTTCGGCGTGAAATTCAACGGCAGCCTCTGGCTGACCCTGCTGGTCATCCTGGCAGCCATCCCTTCCGTGTACGGGCTGGGCTTTGCTTTCGCCAGCGTGGTCATCACGGTCAAGGAAGCCAACGCTTTTGTCTTCCTGGTGCGCGGGATTGTCATGATCTTCTGCGGGATCACCTATCCCTTGATGTTGCTGCCGGGCTGGATGCAGTCGGTGGCGCAATGGCTGCCCCAGACTTACGTCATCCACGCCATGCGCTCGGCGGCCCTCTCGACCGAAGGTTTCACCGGCATTTCCCACGACCTGCTTATGATGACGGTCTTCGGGATCTTCTGGCTGGCGGTCGGATATATTCTCTTCGTCATCATGGAGCGCCGTGCCCGCCAGACCGGGGCCATCGGACAGTACTAATTGAGGCAGACATGCAAAAAATAGAAACCCTCTCCCAACCCAGCTTATCCTCCCACCTGCGGGCCTTGTATGCCTTGATCCGCAAGGACTGGAAGCAATACTGGCGATATCCGCTCAATGCGGTTTCCTCCGTCTTTCAACCGCTGATCTGGATCGCGCCCGTATATTTCATGGGCATGGCCTTTAGCGTGAACGGCAAGGCCATCGGCTTTTCACAGTACAGCGGGACCACCGACTTCATGTCCTTTATTCTGCTCGGCACCGTGCTGGAAAGTTTCATTAACGCTGTCTTCTGGGGCATGGGCTACGCTTTGAAAAACGACATGGACTCCGGTGTAATGGAATCCAACTGGCTGACCCCCATTCCGCGCCTGCTCATTCTGGTTGGACACTCGGTCACAAACCTGTTGATCACCGCAATTACCTCCTTGGGCATGTTACTCTTCGCCGGGCTGGTCTTCGGCTTCCATACCTCCGGGGATGTCATGCAGGCCATGCTGCCCATTATCCCGATGATGATCGGACTGTACGGTTTCGGTTTTGCCTTTGCCGCAGTGGTCATGCTGATCCGCGAGGCGAACACTTTGGTGGATGTGAGCAGTTTCCTGGTGCAAATCTTCTCAGGATCGAACTTCCCGGTCAACGCCCTGCCGAAATTTCTGCTTCCGGTTGCACTGGCTCTGCCCCTCACCTATGGCCTGGACGCGGTCCGCTCGCTGTTGATCGGCACCCAAACCATCATGCCAATTCGTCTGGAGTTGGTTCTGTTAATCGTCTTCATGTTCGTCATGCTCTGGATCGGCATCGTCACTTTTCGCTCGCTCGAACGCCGGGTCCGCACGCTGGGCACTCTCGGCCAGCATTAATTCACAATCACCGTTCCTGTCGCTCTCCGACGCCCTCACCGCCGGAGAGCGGCAAAAGATAAGAAAACGACCCGGCTTTTCAGCCGGGTCGTTTTGGGCAGGTTATTAATTGGCCTTCATGGCCCGCGCCAGAATATCTCTGAGCTTGTAGGAATATCCAATCAACTCGATCTCCGGGGCAACGGACCCGGCCGTCTCGATCCTGATGTTCGCGACCCCAAAGATGCGGTCGAACAGGTTTTGCTCGGAGGCATAGTTGGTCATGCGTGAAAAGGGCACCACCACCTCGCTCTTGCTGAAGATCCCCTTGCGGTACACCAGGGTGTCGTCATGGACTTCGAGGGTCTCCGAAAAATGGGCGATGATCCGCGGATTGACAATGGACCACCAGCGTATGACAGGTTTGAATGATTGCATAAGGTTTATCCTTTCCAAGGCAAGTATATAACAAATTTATCATCTATAACGAATGCCCCCGAGTTCTTGTAGAACTCGGGGGCATTGGAGCTCCTGACCTAGGACTTGAACCTAGAACCTAGCGGCTCTAGGTTCAAGTCCTATTGAGAGACGTTTTTGAATAGTAAATACATAATCAAGTGATTTTGGTTTTATTCTGCATGTCTATTATTTTCTATTGTTAAACCATTTTTTCAAGTACATGTCTCAATACATGGGAGGCTCGCGTAAATTCGTCAAGAGATAATTCTGCTTTTTGGTTTAATAAGTTTTTATCTTCAGGTATCATTCGAATATATTTTTCTTCAATAATTCCTTGATAATGTTCGTATGCATGTCTTTTTTGAAAAACACGTCGAAGTGTAAGCAAATCATGACTACTTATATTTTCGAGAATGTCTATTTTTACATGCTCTTTGAATAATTTACGAACGTCAAAAAGGTTTTGAAATTGGATAGTTTCTGCAGTAAAAGCTTTGGCTTTCTTTTTACAGAATGATTCAAAAGTAGAAACTAAGTCAGCATAGGCGTGGCGCAAAGCACGGTGTGAGTCTTGGCTAGAAGCGATTTCCTGCTTAATAATTTCCAAATTGGCGTCATAAATAAGTAGGTTTTCACTGCTACAACCTGGGCAATAACCAAAAATTCCGTAGACTTGAAAACGAAAGTTACATGTAGGACAAGTCAATTCTGAGTCAACTTCCTTTTCAGTGTACTTTGGCTGAATTGGCTTTGCCTTGTAATTTTGGGGATGGGCAGTGTATTTTACAGCTTTGGATGATTTTCTAGCTAGTTGCCCAAACATTTTATCTATTTCGCCAAACATATATTCTTTTGCTTGTTCTGTTGCGACTTCGTTTACATAATCATGTTGGTCTTTGGTCAAAAGTTCATTATTTGAGAATTTGAAGGCACAGTATGGGCAGAACATTTCAGCCTTGATAGATGTGCTATGAACTTGAAAATATCTTCGGCAATCTGGATTGTTACATTCTCGGCCGATGAATCCATCACGTGTTGGTATTGATATGTTGAATCGAATTTCCTTACTCATATTAAGTTCTCCACATAAAATTCCTTAAATCGTCTTTGCTTTTGACAATGCTCATTACACCAATTGCACTAGAATTGAACCCACAAGCAAGTGTATTTGTACTCAACACCCGCAGGATCATACTCTAACTATTCTTAGATGTCGGATATCAACCCCCGCAAAGATAAATATCTACAGCTCGATTTCCTTAAATTCCGTGTCCTTGCTCAAATTCCTATATATTAGTGTCATCGCAAACCTCTTGAAATAAAACTCTATGAGTTCTTCAAAATCGATTTCAATACGAAATTTTGTGTAAGGCAATATTCTATTGTTATTTTCTTTATACGTTACGATAGAGTCGATATCCCCACCAACTTCCGATATATCCACTGCCAAAAGGTCAATGTAAGTGCCTCCTTTTTGAATGTCCCTATTTTCTCCAATCCAAACCTGTATTCCAATAACAAAGTATTTTTTAGTGTCAATCGCATATCTTATAGCTAAATCGTTCAGGTAGTTTTTGTCATGGTGATCTGCCGCTGCGCTTCCTTCGAAATCTTGATACTGTACCGTGGCTTTTAAGTTGGTTGGTGTCATTAGGTCATCCTTCTTGTGCGTGTTACCCCTTCATGAAATAGTATATAGTTATGTTAATTGTCTTGTGCTTGTGAGGATGTAAAGCCCTCTGGGGGTGGATATGGAACGCTAATTCCTTTCGCTATCAAAGCGGATATTTTTTCATGCTTTTTCTTTAGCCTATTGGCATAATAAATCAAAAAAGCTATGCACAAAAGACCTACCAAGATAGCTAGATAATCACCAGCAAGGCTACCGTTAATAAATCGTTCAATAATTATGCCTAGAACTGGCCCCAAGATAAGGCTGGCAATATCAAAAAAAGGATCTTCAGTATAAAGAGCTTCAATTTCATGAAAAGCTACTAAATTCACTGTGGGACGGATGTACTTTACATCAGGTGCAAGAGCAGTTCCTGTTGCCCCTGCTTCTCCGAGAGGAGAGTTTGTAGGTGCAATTGGTGTATTCATATCAGTCTCTCAAAGTAACTGTAATAAAAGAGCTGCTGATAATTTCACCATCAATTTTTATATGAAAATCCTGTTTTCCGTAATGATCAAAAATGACAATATCGTTAATGGCATAATTAAATACTGGGTTATCCGAAGGGATAACAATTTGATGCCCTCCGATTTCTTTTTTATTCGCAGGGTTGCCTACTACGATACTAATTTTGTGGGTACCAGGTGGGAGACTTGCAGAAACAAAAATCGTGATTGGAAATGGGGCAGGTACATTAGAAAAATGAACGCGGTCAAATATATTTATCAGGGAGAAACGATTTCTCTTGTCTTGTATGAAGGATTCGCAAAATGCAAAAATTGAGACTAAGGGTGTTATTTTGTCATTCAATTTCTTTTTCGGATTTTTAGTTGCCATAATTTGCTCCTGTAGAGTATTTATTTGAAGTATTACTGTCTAGGTGGCATTTTCTTTTTTCTTTTGGGGCCAAACATCAAATCTTCAAACTTTGCTCGAGCTAATTCTTCTTCTTCGGTAACTGGTTTTGTATAGTCAAGAGTGTGATCATTTGGGTCAAATTTTGATAACGTCTTCACTATTTGTATTACCAACATTTTTAGTACATCTTCTTTTATTTGCATAAAGTGCATTTGCAACTCATGCTCTAAAGGTCCCATTTCTTCGGGCCGCATGTTTTCACGTGCATAAGGGGGATAAAAATACGAAAGAGGTTTTTTCAGATAAGCTGAGAATAGCCATAAAGTACCAGCGTCCACATCTGCTTTCCCTGTTTCTATATCTGAGAGGGTAGCTCTGCGTCTGAAAATCTTTTTAGCTAACTCGTCTTGGCTTAGACCTGCTTCTTCTCTTGCTGTTTTTATCGCATTCCCCATATAGATCGTAAATTTATTAGGCTTTGGTTCTTCTTGTTGTGGCAAAAGATCAATTAATTTATCAAACACTGGCCACTCCTGTATACTTGACAAGTTGTACGCAAAACCGTATACTTACGTACGGATAAGCGAACAACTGCTTTTTAAGCAATTTTAGATTGAATACATGTTACATCTTTATCAATCTAAAAGCAAGAGCAACTAGCCGCCCGACTAACTATTAGCCGCCTGACGAAGCCGCTTTTACAACCTTGGCGAGGCTCATTGTCAATACTGATGAGCGAAGCGGCGCAAGCCAGGAAGTATTGACAATGAGTGCCGAGGTTGTAGGCTTCGCTCGGCGGGCGGCTAATGGAAAAGGAGAATATAAAATGACGGATCAAAAAATCAATACAAATCGAGGGATTTACGGGCGAGTAAATATTACTCTCCCTCTACCCGTAAAAACAAGCATGTTAGCTTGGGCTAAGAAATCGGGTATGAAAAAGGCCGAGTTCTTGAGATTAGCCCTTACTACGGGCTTCCTAGAGCTATCCAAGGGCATTACACCGGATGAGATCAACCTGCTTCTGACGGATGCAGAACAAGATGCTAGCGTGCCGGGAGAGGTTCCCCCGGGGGGGATACTCCCGGCACGCTAGGGCTTGTCTTAATTACAACAAAGTTTATTTATTTATCTAGAGGATAAATACTATGGCAAAACATTTCACTGTATTAATCAATCATGGCACAAATCGAGTAATGGTATTGGACAATTTCAAGGTTCGCTATAACCGGATGAGAAAAAGAATAGCGGATTGGGTAAATATTCTAAAACCTGTTCCTGATATTCAATTTGTAATGATTACTCTGACCTACGCTCCCCAATTTGATTGGCAACCTAATCACATTAGGGAATTCATGCTTGCTTATCGTAAGCAATTAGGGGATAGTCTCTTAGCTTATGCGTGGGTAGCCGAATTGCAAAAAAGAGGCGCTGTCCATTATCACGTAATGCTAGTTGTACCTAACTATTTGACGGTGGAAAATGATTTGCCCTATCCAGATCAATCAGGTTTATGGACGTTTGGTTTTACCCGTGTAGAGATAGCCAGAACACCTTTTTATCTTGTCACCTATTTGGGGAAAGAATATCAAAAGGACTTTTCAAACTTCCCTAAAGGGATAAGGGTTTTTGCTGTTTTCATTCAAGACAAATTACAAAAGCAATCGTTACGCTATCAATCTTTGAGGCTGTTTCAAAAAGAGTTAGTGGATGAGTTCGGATGGGCTGAATTGCCTTCCTTGACTAAGCTTAGAAAAGAGATCATGGATGAGCTAAATTTAGGTTGGTCAGTTTGGTCATTTGAACGTGACAAAGAAGATGCCATACAAAAAGCTGTGAGCTGGGAAAAGTTCGGTAAAAAATGGTCTGGTCGGGCTATGTTTGTTGGGGGGCAAGATGGGCAATCCTGAGATTGTTCTAAAAGGTCGTCTGGATGGCAAACAGCGTAACAAGCTAAAAAGCTTGTTCAATATGATGTATTCACCTAAAGAGCTATCGGATGAGATCGGAATAAAAATAGATCAAATCTATACTGTTTACGTTCCTTTAGGTTGTCCACAAAAAAGGGATGAGAGAAATCACCTGCTCATCAACGGAAAAGAATTCTCAAAATGGTATAGCGAAGTCTACGTAAAAATTCACCTAATGCCTAATGAAACATTCTGCAAAACCTGTAAAAAGGGTGTGGCTATTCAAAACCCAAAGGAGAAAAAGAAAGGTAATTTAGTTTACATTCTTAGCACCTGCCCGAATTGCGGAAGGGGTCTGACAAAAATACTAAGTGCTAAAAGAGGGGAAAATGATAAATAAGGATAATTGGCGATTGACAAAGAAATATTATGAATACCGGCTATCGGTAGATCAAATTACTATTGGGTCTTTGAAGAAAGAACAAACTCATTTACGATATTTACTCGAATGGGCACAGGAAAAGCCATTCAGAGAAGTCATGAAGATCAGGCCAAGTTTCCCTGAATACATGCTCACAGCTCGTATGGATGGCGAAGAAGGGCAATTATCAGCCGTTTACATCAAAAAGACATTGGCTACAGCCCGGTTATTTTTCACCTGGCTGTCTGATAATGAGTATAGCTACAAAAGAATAAAGCAGGCATGGATAAAAACCGTAAAAGTAAAAAGACTCTCTGATATACCCAAAAATGCCGAGGCGGTTTCATTAGAAGAAATTTGTAAAATAGCTGCAAGTCCTGCGAATTCAATTCAGGAAAGAAGGGCAAGAGCGGCGGCGGTATTTTTATATTTATCAGGGATAAGGATAGGGGCGTTTGTATCCTTGCCTATTCAAGCGGTAGATATTGCCAACAAGAAAATAATACAATCCCCCAGCCTTGGAGTTAGGACAAAAAACAGCAAACATGCTGTTACTTTTTTATTGGATATTCCCGAATTGCTAAAGGTGGTGAAAGATTGGGATAATGAGGTGAGATCGGCATTACCTCCAAATGGTTATTGGTTCGCTCCCCTATCCAATGTAACAGGCAAAATAGAGAAAAATATTGTTTCTATTGGTGAGCATAGAGAGACAATAGCAAGAAGAAATATAAAAGAATGGCTAGAGCGGGTTGGGTTGCCTTATCACTCCCCACATAAATTTAGGCATGGGCATATTCACTATGGTTTAGCAAATTCAAAAGATGTGGCGGATTATAAAGCCGTAAGTCTGAACGTAATGCATTCAAGCATGAAAATCACAGACCAATTCTATTCTGTGCATAATGATGATGAGGTGAAGAAGCGAATTGATTCACTTAGTCTTCCTCCCCAGCCAGCATCGACTGAGGAGGAAATGATAAAGCTATTAAGAGATTTTGTGTTGTGGAGACAGAAAAACAAATGATGTTTATTTTTCTTGATTAGGATGGATATGTATAGGTTTGTTTGTATTCACGGACAAAATTTGCAATTACGTCATCTTTTGTGGGAACACCGCTGTCAGTTTTACCTTCTACAGTACCACCATGAGTTGTATATCTTTTACCGTCTTTCTTATCTAAAAAAGTATTTTCGGGGTAAACCGAAATTTTGCCTAATCTTGCGCTAGCCTTGTATTGCACACTTAATTCAAGCATTCCATTATTATTCGATACAGAAATCGTTACACTACTAGTTCCTTTGGTAGAGGATACTCGCTTCCCTTTATCCTCAAAATATGCCTTGAGTTCATCGCATGCAGGTACTAATACGGTCTCAATGTATTCCACAACTTTCTTTTCTTCTAATGCACGTTCTGCAATGTCATTTTTCTTTTGTTTTTCATCGTTTTGAAACATGTCATCGAGTTCAGCTTTCCAATCAGATGTCATATTATCCTCCTTTGATAAACTATGATTGAATATCAGCAAGTACCATCATAATATTGTAATTGAGTTTTATTCAATTTTGATAATTAATTTGCCCCCAGCATTTAGCTGAGGGCAAATTAATTATTGCAATAGCTCCTGACCTAGGACTTGAACCTAGAACCTAGCGGTTAACAGCCGCTCGCTCTGCCGATTGAGCTAGTCAGGAATGCGTGCGAGATTATACGGATAACATTGGGGAATGTCAAGGTGGAAATGGCATCGCCATGACATTAATAATGGATCGAACTTAGGTTATCGAGTTTGTCTGAACTGTGGGTGGCGTTAATGCGTCGGATGGTTCCAGTCAATCCACGCACGACCAGGCTCTCGGTCGTGATCTGATTTCCATTATAGCGCACGCCTTTAAGCAGCTCCCCATCGGTGATGCCTGTGGTGGCAAAGAAAACATCCTCAGAGGAGACTAGGTCGTTCATGGTCAATATCTTGTCGAAATTGTATCCGGCCTCCCGTCCACGGCGCAGTTCATCCTCATCGCGCGCATACAGTTTGCCCTGAATCTCACCGCCCATGGCCCGCAGCGCACAAGCCGTGATCACGCCTTCCGGCGTGCCGCCGATGCCGAGCAATACGTCCACTCCCGAGTCAGGCCAGGAGGTCATCAACGCAGCCGCCACGTCACCATCCGGGATTTGGCGGATACGCGCGCCTGCTTTGCGAATTTCCCTGACCATGTCATCGTGACGCGGGCGGTCGAGAATGATCGTGGTCAAGTCTTCAATATTTTTTCCTTTGGCTTTCGCAATAGCCCTCAGGTTGTCAATGATCGGTCTTTCGATATCGATCACACCCCTGGCTTCCGGTCCCACTGCCAGTTTGTTCATATACAGGAAGGGCCCCGGGTCGAACATGGTCCCGCGCGGGGCGAGGGCCACCATGGCCAGAGAGTTTGAGCGGCCGAATGCCAAAGGGCGGGTCCCGTCGATCGGGTCCACGGCCACGTCCACGTCGGGGGATGAACCGTTACCCACTTTTTCGCCGTTGAACAACATCGGGGCCCGGTCCTTCTCCCCTTCACCGATGACGATGACCCCGTTCATATCCACCGTGCTCAGGACCAGGCGCATCGCATTAACGGCAGCCTGATCAGCCCCCTCCTTATCTCCCCGTCCCATGAAACGACCTGCCAGCATGGCCGCAGCTTCGGTGACCCGTGCCAGTTCAAGCGCGAGATTTCGGGTGGGGGTAGCTCCAAGAACATCCATTTGAGCCTCCGGTATTTATTTTATAAAATGAAAAAGATCAGGAAGTAATAACCGATGGCTGCACCCCACAACCATGAGTCGATCCGGTCAAAGAAACCGCCATGACCGGGGATGATGTCGCTCGAGTCCTTGATCCCGGACTGGCGTTTGATCATGCTTTCGCCCAGATCTCCCAAAGGTGGCAGCGCGCCGAGGGTCAATCCAAGCAAGGCACCCTGCCAGTAGGTGATTTCCCCGGCCAAGTTTCCATAGGTGGTAAAAGCATAGACAAAGAAAAGACCGGCGATCATGCCGGTGAACACACTGCCGGCATATCCCTCCCAGCTCTTCTTCGGGCTCAGACGGGGTGCCATTTTATGTTTGCCATAAGCCCTGCCAAGGGAATAGGCTCCCGAGTCACCAAGCCAGACGCAGCACATGACCAGCATCAACCACCACCCCCCATCTGGAAGGTTCCGCAGATCGAAGAGATAGGAGCCGAGCCAGCCGATATACGTCACTCCGGTCAGGGTAATGGCAAAATCAAGCGCGGCCTGATCCCGGCCGCGCTCATAAGAGATAAGATGATAAGCCAGAGCAGCGAGAATGAACGCTGCAAAGACAGGCATTGCCAATTGTGGAAGGAACATGCGGGCGAAGATGGTCAGGGTCACACCGCCAACGGTGATCACCATGTTCGGTTCATATTTTACGGCCCGGAACAAATGCACATACTCCCAGGCCGCGCCAGCGAGAAAAATCCCCATCAATAAAAAATAAAAGATGCCGCCAAAAATGATGGCGGGCATTCCAACAAAAGCCAATACCAGCGAAGTGATCAGGCGTCTACGCATTCGATCCCTGTAACTCCCCCGAAGACACCTTGCCATACCGGCGATCGCGGTGGGCATAAGATTCGAGGGCGCGGCGATACTCTTCCTTGTCAAAATCCGGCCAGTAGGTCGGTGTGATGTACCATTCAGAATAGGCAGCCTGCCAGATCAGAAAATTGCTGACCCGCAGCTCACCCGAGGTGCGAATGATCAGGTCGGGATCCGGAACACCAGCCGTATAAAGATACTGGCTGACCAGTTCGTCGGTCACCTTTTCAGGAGGGACCTCATCCTTCATCATGCGCTGAATGGCCTGGACAATCTCATCCCGCCCACCGTAATTGAAAGCGATATTTAAGATCAAACGGTCGTTGTTTTTGGTCACATCAATTGCATCCAGGACTTTTTCCTGAAGTGAAGGGGCAAGCCGTTCCAGGCGGCCGATATGGCGCAGCTGTACGCCTTCCTTATGCAATTCATTCAATTCACGGTCAATGACATCTTCAAGAATATACATCAACCCTTTTACTTCCTCGGGCGGACGTCCCCAGTTCTCGGTGGAGAAGGCGTAGATCGTCAGATACTTCACCCCAAATTCAACGCTGGCGCGGATAACGCGGCGCAGGTTTTCAGTACCCGCCTTGTGTCCGGCCAGACGCGGCAAGCCGCGCTGAAGCGCCCAACGACCGTTGCCATCCATGATCATGGCAACGTGCTGGGGGACTTTTTCGATAGGGGTCGTAATGGGAGTTTCAGCCATAAGTTAAATGCTCTTTCCGACGCCGGGCGGCAGCCGGAAAATGACACTACACTTCCATGATCTCTTTTTCTTTGACGTAGCCGTGCTTGGTGATCTCTTCGATGAATTTATCAGTCAGCTTTTGCAGGTCTTCCTCGGCGCGCTTGAGATCGTCCTCGGTGATCAATTTTTCCTTCTCATAATCACGGATCTCGTTATGCAGATCGCGGCGGATGTTGCGTACTGCAATGCGGGCCTCTTCGAGCCGGTGGTTCATCTGCTTGACCAGGTCACGGCGGCGTTCTTCATCGAGGGGGGGCAGGTTCAAATGGATGACCTTTCCATCCGAGTTGGGATTTAGTCCCAGATTGGAAGCCCGAATGGCTTTTTCAATATCTTTCAGGGAGGCCGCGTCGAACGGCTTGATCATGATGGAACGCGGCTCGGGCACGCTGATCGATGCCAGCTGCATGAGCGGTGTGGGAGCGCCATAATATTCCACGGAAAGTTTCTCCACCAAGGCAGGGCTGGCGCGCCCTGTACGAATGCCTGCAAGATCGTCTGAAAGCGAATGGATCGCACCATTCATGCGGCCTTCAGCATCTTTTAATAGATCTCTTACTTCTTCAGTACTCACGATCTTCCTCCTGAAAATGATTACGCGTCAAGGATACCTTAAAACAAGAATTTATGCTATGGGAGCATAAATTCATGATAGAAAATGCCAAAAACTGAGAGACTCTCACAAAATTGGAGAGCAAATCTCCCGAATTCCCCTATGCATCCACAATTTTAGGAACACAAGGGAGATGACCAGAACATTAATCTCCACTAACGAGAGTACCAACTTCCTCTCCACGCAAGGCGCCGGTCAAGGCTTTTTTATCCCAAAAATTCAAAACAAGAATCGGCAGGCTGTTTTCCATGCAAAGCGTAACCGCGGTGCTATCCATTACCGTCAGACGGCGGCTCAAAAAGTCAATATAAGTCATGTGATTGAATTTGGTCGCGCCGGGACTCTTGTGGGGGTCGGCGTCATAGACCCCGTCCACCTTGGTGGCTTTAATAACCGCATCGGCACCGATCTCAGTGGCCCTCAGGGCGGCAGCCGTATCCGTGGAAAAATAAGGATTGCCCGTGCCCGCACTAAATATGACCACCCGTCCCTTTTCCAAATGACGGATCGCCCTGCGCCGAATATAAGGCTCTGCGATCGCACGCATCTCGATGGCAGACATGACCCGGGTGTAAACGCCGGCCCGTTCAAGGGCATCCATGACAGATAATGCGTTCATTACGGTGCCCAGCATCCCCATATAATCGGCAGTGGCACGGTCCATGCCATGTTCCAGACCCTGTTTGCCCCGCCACATATTTCCGCCGCCAATCACAACCGCCACCTCAACACCCATTTCGCGTACTTCCTTGATGCGGCTGGCTACAGATTCCGCTTCATCCACATCGATTCCAAATCCAGTTTTACTGCTAAGCGCTTCACCACTCAACTTGAGAAGGATCCGTTTGTATTTCAGGTCAGCCATTTTTGCCTCCGGGTGGGTAAATTCCAAAAGTTTCTAAAAAAAAGCCAACCCGAAGGCTGGCTCTTAAAACTTATTCCTGAGTGGTGCTCTCACCAAGCTCCCAGCGTTGGAAGCGGCGAACGATCACACTTTCACCGATCGCTGCGACATTCTGCAAGATCAGCTTTTCAATGGTAAGGGATTCATCCCGAATGTAGGTCTGGCGTATCAGGCAGACTTCATCCTTATATTTCTCAACCCGGCCTTCGACAATCTTGGCCATGACGTTCTCGGGCTTGCCTTCCTCAACCGCCCGGGCCCGGGCAATCTCGGCTTCATGCTCCAGCTCTGCGGCGGGGATTTCATCGGCCTTGATATATTTTGGAGAACTGGCCGCGATCTGCAGGGCAATCTCATGCGCAAGGCTGCGGAATTGTTCATTGCGGGCCACAAAGTCGGTCTCACAATTGATCTCCACCATCACACCCACGCGTCCACCGCCATGGGAATACATTTCCACGACGCCATTCGAGGCTTCGCGATCGGCGCGTTTGGCTGCAGTAGCCATGCCTTTTTCACGCAGCCAGTCCACGGCCTTATCGTAATCGCCATTTGCTTCCTGCAAGGCCTTGCGGCAGTCCAACATGGGAGCGCTTGTGGCTGCGCGCAATTTCTTGATCATTTCAGTAGTTACTTCCATTTCACTATCCTTGGTTCGCTTTCTTATTCAGCTGCTTCGACGGCATCGCTGGCGGCCGGGGCATCATCCACCTTGCGGGTGACGTTCAATTTTGCAATAGTGGCTTCACCAAGCAGGGCGTCCTCCCCCATGTTCTCGTCCTGTTCGGTCTCCACAGCGGCCTTGCGGGACGGGCGGGATTTGGGTTTTTCCGAGCCGGCATCGGCTTGTTCGGGCTCCTCTTCCTTGCGGGAAGCCTTGCCTTCCAGAACCGCATCCGCCATTTTGGCAACCAGCAGTTTGATGGCGCGAATGGCATCGTCATTGGACGGGATCACATAATCGATGTTTTGCGGGTTGCAGTTGGTGTCGACCAAGGCAACGATCGGGATATTCAGAAGATTCGCCTCACGTACGGCGGCTTCTTCACGACCCACATCGATAATAAAGAGCATGTCCGGGCGGCGCTTCATGATCCGGGCGCCGGATAAACGGGTCTGCAGGCGGGTGATCTCGCGTTCGACCAGCAAACCTTCCTTCTTGGTCAGGTGATAGATTTCCTCGGTATCGCGCAGTTTTTCGAGGCGTTCCAATTCCTGGATGCGCTTGTACATGGTGGCCCAGTTGGTGAGCATGCCGCCCATCCAGCGTTCAGTCACATATGGCATGCCGCAGCGCGCGGCTTCCTCGGCGATGGTTTCCTGCGCCTGGCGTTTTGTGCCAACGAACAGAACATTGCCGCCATTCGCAACGGTGTCACGGATGACGTTATACCCCTGGTGCAGTAACTTGACGGTCTGCTGCAGATCGAGAATATGAATCCCGTTACGCTCGGTGAAGATGTACGGTTTCATACGGGGGTCCCACTTGTTGGTGCGATGTCCGAAGTGGACGCCGCTCTCAAGCAGGGCTTTCATGGAAATAACAGCCATTGAAGACTCCTTAACTTTTGCCGTTCTCCGACGCAAAGTTTATATAAAAAGGCGTGGAACGGAATGAGTTTAGCGGGGATACAGCCTTGCGGCCTGACCCGCTCAGGGACGCTTGTTGCCCGTCCCAAGCAGAATGTGCCTTTTTCAAGGCGGCGGGATTATAACACAGGAATCCCGCCTGTAAAAAATCCCGTTGACCGGATCAACCCGGTCAACGGGATGAGATGGTCCTACCCCACGTAGTCACACCAGCTTTCGTACTTCTTCACCTTGCCGCGGATCGCGTCGTGGTACACATTCTGGATCTCGCGAGTCACCTTGCCGGAGTTGCCGTCTCCAATGGTGCGGAAATCGATCTCACTCAGCCCGATGCACTCGGCCGCAGTGCCGCACACAAAAACCTCATCAGCTATGTATAGCTGATCCCGTGAGACCGGCTGTTCCAGCACTTCATAACCAAGTTCCATGGCGATCGTATAAATGGAATTACGGGTGATTCCCTCCAGCACGGGCGCAGTGGACGGGGTAACGATCTTCCCATTTCGTACGACAAAAAGATTCTCGCCGGTGCATTCGGCGATGTATCCCTGTGGGCTCGCCGGTGCATTCGGCGATGTATCCCTGTGGGTCCAGCATGATGGCTTCTTCAAATCCAAGGCGCTGCGACTCGGTCTTGGCAAGAATGCTGTTGACATAATTTCCGGAGATCTTGGCCTTGGTCATCGAAACATTCGGGTGATGACGGGTAAAGGAGGAAATGTTGGCGCGGATGCCTTTCGCAAGCGCATCATCTCCCAGATAATTGTTCCATTCCCAGACTGCGATCATCAGGGCGGGTTTGCCGCTGTCCACGTTCAAGTTCCAGCCGCCGCCATCCAAATACATCAACGGGCGCACATAGCAATCCGTGAACCCGTTCGCGCGGACCGTATCCTTGTGGGCCTTGCAAATCTCATCCACAGTCCATGGAAAATCGCGAAAGCCCAGAACGCGGGCCGAGTCGAACAGACGCTCGACATGCTCTCGCAACCGGAAGATGGCCGGTCCCTTCGGGGTGTTATAGGAACGGATCCCTTCGAACACAGCCGCACCGTAATGCAGGGCCGGCGTGAGAAAATGTATGGTCGCTTGCTCAAACGGTACAAGTTCGCCGTTCTTCCAGATGAATTTCGATTCCATTCCCATGATTTAATCTCCTATATTTTTAATAATTTCATCCGCCATTTGACGGGTCGTTAACTTGCCACCGAGATCCGTTGTGCGCGCCCCTTCGGTTATGGTCCGCTCCACGGCATTCTCAATTGCGACTGCCTCAGCCTCGAGTTTCAACGAATGACGCAGAAGCATGGCTGTGGACAGGATCGTGCCGATCGGATTTGCGATGCCCCTGCCTGCGATATCCGGCGCGGACCCATGGATCGGTTCATACAACCCGAGGCCTGATCCGCCCAAACTGGCAGAAGGCAGCATCCCCATTGACCCCGCCAAAACCGAGGCTTCATCCGTGAGGATATCACCGAACATGTTCTCGGTGACCACAACATCCATCCAGGCCGGCCCGGTGATCAATCGCATGGAAGCGGTATCCACCAGGGTATGTTCGAGTTCCACATCCGGATTCTCCGCCCCGATTCGGGCCGCGATCTGCCGCCACAAACGGGACGTCTCCAACACATTGGCCTTGTCCACCGAAGTCACTTTTTTCCGGCGGCCCCTGGCCAGTTCAAAGGCCAACTCCAGGACACGCAGGATCTCGTAATCGAAATATTCAAGCGTGTCCACGGCCCGTTCACGGCCATCCTTGATGTCACGGCCTTTGGGCCAGCCGAAATACAGCCCGCCCGTAAGCTCCCGCACGACAAGAATATCCACGCCTTTCAACTTCTCCGGCTTGAGCGGTGACCATTCCATTAAAGCTGGGTGCACCTTGACCGGGCGTAAATTTGCGAACACGCCCAGTCCCTTGCGTAAAGCGAGCAAGCCGCGCTCGGGGCGATCCCTGGCAGACGGGTCATCCCATTTCGGGCCGCCCACCGCGCCCAGCAGCACGGCGTCCGCGGACTGGCAATCGGCGAGAGTCTCATCGGTCAGGGAAGTCCCAAACTTATCAATGGAGCACCCCCCCATCAAACGCTCGACAAATTCGAAGGCATGGCCATTTTTGCCGGCGATCACCTCCAGCACACGTACGCTTTCCGCAACCACTTCGGGTCCGATGCCATCTCCGGGGAGTAAAACAATGTTCGCTTTCATGAGTCTCCATTTTCAAATGACATTGCGGGGACGCTCCTCACAAATATCATGGAATTTATTTTAATGCGCCACCATCAACCCGTATTCCATCGAATCCGCAAGGGCACGCCAGGAAGCCTCTATAATGTTCGTACTTGCGCCGACCGTGCTCCAACGGCCTGTGTAATTCCGTGTGTCAATTAACACCCGGGTAATGGCTTCGGTGCCGTGGTCCGAATCAAGGATGCGGACCTTGTAATCGGAGAGATGAAATCCTGCAATTTGCGGATAATAACCGACCAAAGCCTTTCGCAGGGCATTGTCCATCGCATTGACAGGACCATTGCCTTCCGCCGCAGTGTGCAGCAACTCGCCCTGCACCCTGACCTTGACCATGGCTTCGGCGAAGATCCCGCGTCCCTGGCGGTGCTCGACGTTAACAAAGAAATCCACCAGTTCAAAGGGGGCCTTGTAACCATATTCCTGGCGTTTCAACATCATGGTGACCGAAGCCTCGGCAGCTTCAAAGGAGAAACCGCGCGATTCAAGTTCCTTGATGTCATTGAGCACGCCGACAACTTCCTCGCCTTCCACTTCCACGCCGTGTTCCTCGGCCTTGCTCAAAAGATTTCCGCGGCCTGAAAGGTCCGAGACCACCACACGCATTTTATTGCCGATCTTTTCCGGTTCGATGTGTTGATACGATTGCGGTGAGCGTCTCATGGCAGCCACATGCACGCCGCCCTTATGGGCAAAGGCGGATTTTCCAACAAAGGGCAGATGTTCGTCCGGCGCGATATTGGCAACTTCCGCCACAAAATGGGAAAGGTCATAAAGTGATCCAATCCTGCCGGCCGGCAGACAGGAATAGCCCATTTTCAATTCCAGGTCCGAGATGATCGAGCACAAATTGGCGTTGCCGCAGCGTTCCCCGACTCCGTTGATCGTGCCCTGCACCTGGATCGCGCCCTCACGAATCGCGGTCAACGAATTGACCACCGCGCATTCGGAGTCGTTATGGGTGTGGATGCCAAACGGATGGGCAAGGGCAGGCTTGAGGTCACGAATGATGCGCTCCACTTCCCAGGGCATGGTCCCGCCGTTGGTATCGCACAGGACAACGGTCTCAGCCCCGCCCCGGATCGCGGCCTGCAAAGTTTCGAGTGCATAGGATGAGTCCGCTTTGTATCCGTCGAAGAAATGCTCGGCATCATAGATGACACGCTTGCCGCTGGATTTGAGATATGCCACGGATTGTTCGATGATGCGCAGGTTGTCATCGTTGGTGGTCAGCAAAACTTCCCTGACATGCAAGGTCCAGGTCTTGCCAAAGATCGTACAAACGGGTGTTTGCGAATCAAGCAGGGCCTTGATGTTGGCGTCATCCTCCGGCCCGCCTTTGACACGGCAGGTGGAACCAAAAGCGGCGATCAGGGCATTCTTCCATTTGATGTCGCGGGCGCGTTCAAAGAACTCCACATCCTTAGGATTGGAACCAGGCCAGCCGCCTTCAATGAAGGCGGCCCCAATGTCGTCCAATTTTTGGGCGATGCGGATCTTGTCATTGCTGGAAAGCGTGAAGCCTTCAGACTGGGTCCCGTCGCGCAGGGTGGTATCGTAGATCTGGATGGACTGCATGTTAACTCGTTATATATTCCTTATCCCGTTCTATTCTCGAAGGCGGATATCTCTTTTTCAAAACCAAGGATATATCCAAGTTCATCGACACCGTTCAATAAACAGGTCTTGTTGAATGGATCGATCGGGAAGCTGACCGAGCCGCCGGGGAAAGACAGGGTTTGTGCGGCCAGATCAACGGTCAGTTCGACGCGGGGCGCCTCCTCCACAAGCTCAAAGAGCATCTTGTGGGTTTCATTGTCGACGATGATCGGGATCAGGCCATTCTTCAGGGAGTTGTTGCGGAAGATATCCGCGAAGGAGGTCGAGATGACTGCGCGGAAACCGTAGGCCGTCAGTGCCCAGGGCGCATGTTCGCGGCTCGACCCGCAGCCGAAGTTGTCACCGGCCAAAAGGATTTGGCAGCCTTTCGACTCGGGCTTGTTGATGATGAAATCCTGCTTGATGGATTTATCGTCGTTGTAGCGCCAGTTGTAGAAAAGCGCATCTGCCAGATTGTTTTTATCCGTAACCTTGAGAAATTGAGCCGGGATGATCTGATCCGTGTCAATGTCGTTGACCGGAAGTGCCATCACACGGGAAGTTAAGGTGGTGAATTGAACCATTGTTTTTTTCCTTTTCGGTCATTCCGGGCGGCGGCCGCCAAAGACTGCCAGTTCATACACACGGAAGTAACAATCCACTTCCTCGTAGCCGATCTCATTCAACCAGCTGCATTGCGTCTCGACGGGCAGCAAAATGTTCGCCTCCCGGTCGGGACGGTTCATGAAAACATCCGAGATCTCCTGGCGGGTCCTGCCTCCGCCATTGGCTTTTTCGATCGCATATCTTCCGTCGATGATGTGTTGATTGAATAGATCCACAGCCAGTTGCGAGGAAGCGGCGATATGTTCGATGTTGATGAACCAGCCGCCTGGTTTAAGCAGGGAGAATATTTCTTCGTAAATGGGACGCTTGCGCGCATCCGGCTGATGATGAATGGAATAGCCCGACACGATCGCATCAAACGGATCCTCGGCCTGCATCCGGTTCACCCAGGCGGGGTCGCCATAATCGAGATTCTCAAAGGCCAGCTGACCGGCATATTCCTTTAACTGTTCGCGTGCCTCTTCAAGCATCGGCTCGGAAAAATCGGCAAGGACACCGCGGCTGTTCGGATAGGTCCCCAGGATGGCCGCACCCAAAATGCCGTCGCCGCAACCCAGATCCAGAAATTTTTCAACCGGCCGGGAACGGACCTTGAGGATGGACATCATGATGCCGATCTGCTCCTGCGCCAGCGGGATGGCGGCTCGATAGGACAAAAAGCGGCTGACAATGGCGGGCAGTTTCCAAATTTCATCCGTGACCATGCTCACCTCAGAATCGTGCGTGGATCGGTGACCACACCGCTCAGGGCAGTGGCCGCAGCAGTCACCGGGCTTGCCAGGAATGTGCGCCCGCCCTTGCCCTGGCGGCCTTCAAAGTTGCGGTTGCTGGTGGAGACTGCGTATTGACCGGGCTGAAGCTGGTCACCGTTCATGGCAATGCACATGGAACAACCGGCTTCGCGCCATTCGGCGCCTGCCTCTTTAAAGATCTTGTCCAGACCTTCCTGCTCGGCCTGCTTCTTTACATCCTGTGAGCCTGGCACAACCATCACGCGTGTGTTTTCAGAGACCCTGTGTCCCTTGAGGATGGAAGCAGCCAGACGAAGGTCGGAGATACGCGAGTTGGTGCAGCTGCCGATAAAGACCACATCCACTTTCTTGCCAAGCAGGGACTGACCGGGCTGCAAGCCCATATAGGTCAAGGCCTTTTCGAAGGCAGCCTTTTGTGAAGGCTCGCTAAAAAATTCTGAGGTTGGGACCCGGTCAGTGATCTTCATGCCCATACCCGGATTCGTGCCGTATGTGATCATCGGCTCAAGTTCGGAGGCATCCAGGGTGATGGATTTATCATAGAAAGCGCCCTCATCACTGGGAAGATTTTTCCAATAGGCAACGGCTTTATCCCAGTCTGCGCCCTGTGGTGCGAACTCGCGGCCTTTGAGGTACTCAAAAGTGACTTCATCGGGCGCGATCATGCCCGCACGCGCGCCACCTTCAATGGACATGTTGCAGACGGTCATGCGCTGCTCCATTGTCAGGCCGCGAATGGCCTCACCAGTGAATTCAAAAACATGACCCGTACCCCCGCCAACACCAATCCGTGCGATCAAGGCGAGGATGATATCCTTTGCGGAAACCCCCTTGGACAAGGTCCCATTTACCCGGACCTCGAAGGTCCGGGGTTTTCGTTGTAGGAGACACTGCGTCGCGAGCACATGCTCCACTTCAGAGGTGCCGATGCCGAACGCCAGGGCGCCAAAGGCTCCATGGGTGGCAGTGTGACTGTCACCGCAAACAATGGTCATGCCCGGCTGGGTACGCCCGAGTTCGGGGCCGATCACATGCACAATGCCACGATGGGCGCTGGTCATGCCATGCAGGGTAATGCCGAACTCGGCGGCATTGGTTTCCATTTGCCTGATCTGCGCGGCAGCCAGCTCGTCCGCGATCGGGACATTGACGGGAGTCGTTGGAATGGAGTGATCCATCGTGGCGAGGGTTTTATCCGGGCGGCGGACCTTCAGTCCGCGCTGACGCAGACCGGTAAACGCCTGTGGTGAAGTGACCTCGTGTACAAGGTGCAGGTCAATATAAAGCACGGCGGGAGATTCAGGCTGCTCCAAGACAACATGTGAGTCCCATATTTTTTGAAAGAGTGTTTTTGGCATCATTTATAAAACCTTTTTGCTATGTCCGTGCGACGAAGCAATCCTTAAAGTTGGGAGAGATTGCTTCATCCCAGCATCACACCGATGTTGTCTTTCACCTTCTCGGACCCTTCGGTCCGGGCGATGATGAGCTTATTCAGGGCATTGATATAGGCCTTGGCGCTGGCGACAATGATGTCGGTATCCGCGCCGTGTCCGCCATATACGCGGGCGTATGTGACTTCGCTTTGCGCGTCCATGGTGGTCGAGCCCTGCTCGCTCTGGATGCGCACGGTGACCTCGCCCAGCGCGTCAATGCCCTGAGTGATGGAATGGATGTTGAACTCCAGCAAAGTGCATGGCACACTGACGATCGAGTCGATGGCCTTGTAGGTTGCATCCACCGGGCCGGTGCCGATGGCGGCCACGGTATGGATCACTCCGTCCGGTCCACGCAGACGAACCGTGGCGGTGGGCATGCCCATCGTGCCGCAGGAAACCTGCATGCCGTTGAGCAGATACACATCGCGCGGTTTGTAGAACTCGTCGGCGATCAAGGCCTCAAGATCGAGATCGGTGATGACCTTTTTGCGGTCGGCCAGTTCCTTGAAACGCGCAAAAGCCTTGTCAAGCTCGATCTCGTCGAGGGAATGTCCCATTTCGGCGAGGCGGTTTCGCAACGCATGGCGACCGGAATGTTTGCCCAGCACCAGATTGGATTGATTGACCCCGACATCCTCGGGACGCATGATCTCATATGTGGTCTGATGTTTGAGCATCCCATCCTGATGAATGCCGGCTTCGTGTGCAAAGGCATTCGAGCCCACAATGGCTTTGTTCGGCTGGACGACAATGCCTGTGTAATTGCTGACCAGTTTGCTGATACGGGAGAGCTGCTGAGTCTCGATCCCTGTTTCCAAATTAAAGACCGGATGGCGGGTCTTCAAAGCCATCACCACCTCTTCAAGCGAAGTGTTGCCTGCGCGTTCGCCGATGCCGTTCACGGTCACTTCGGCCTGGCGGGCGCCCGCACGAATCCCGGCCAGGGTATTGGCCGTGGCAAGGCCGAGGTCATCATGGCAGTGGACCGAAATCGTAATGCCGTCATGCATGCCGGGGGTATGTTGGATAATGCCGTCGATCAGGTTATAAAATTCATCGGGCGTGGTGTACCCCACCGTATCCGGAATGTTCAGCGTGGAGGCGCCGGCCTTGATGGCTTCGGCCAGAACTACATACAAAAATTCCGGTTCAGAGCGGCCCGCGTCTTCAGGAGAAAATTCGACGTCGCTGCAAAGTGTTTTTGCGTAGGTCACCATCTCTGAAACCCGCTGGACCACATCCTCGGGATCCATCTTCAGCTTGTGCTTCATGTGAATCGCAGAGGTTGCAAGGAAGGTGTGGATCCGCGGTCGTTTCGCATCCTTGACCGCCTCCCAGGCCTTGTCGATATCGGGTTTATTGGCCCGCGCCAGACCTGCAATGACGGGGACTTTCGCATCAGGCTGACCTTCAGGTGGGTTGCCCACTTCAACAGCGATTCGCCGGGCAGCTTCCAGGTCATCGGGCGAGGCGGCGGGAAATCCCGCTTCAATAATATCGACCCCAAGGCGCGCAAGATTATGAGCCACCTCCAGTTTTTCAGCGGAGGTCATGGTGGCACCGGGGGATTGTTCGCCGTCCCTCAAGGTGGTGTCGAAGATCTTTACATAGTTATTGGTCATACGTTCTCCTTGTGGAGTGCGACAGTTCGTTCCAGCACTCCAGAGTCACAGACTACTTCTTCCAATTTTCAGGACGCAACGAACGGACAGCAGCGCCAGCGCGCCACATTTCCGAATCACGTATGGCGGCCAGCTCCACTTCGAGTTTGGCACGATAATCAGGTTTGCTGTTGGCTTCGAGGGTGATACGGGCCTCGTTGCCGGTCACCACGCTTTGATACAGATCCTGGAATATGGGCGCCGTGGCATCCCGGAACTTGTCCTTCCAATCCAATGCGCCGCGTTGGGCGGTGGTGGAGCAGTTCGCATACATCCAGTCCATGCCATTCTGGCCCACCAAACGGATCAGGGACTGGGTCAACTCTTCGACCGTTTCGTTGAAAGCCTCGGACGGGGAATGCCCGTGCTTGCGAAGTTCGTTGTATTGGGCTTCCATCACACCTGCCAATGCGCCCATCAGAATGCCGCGTTCCCCGGTCAGGTCGGAATACACTTCCTTTTCAAAAGTGGTCGGGAATAAATATCCCGCGCCGATGGCAATGCCCAGCGCAATGGTACGCTCCCTGGCCCTGCCCGTCGCATCCTGATGCACGGCGAAACTGGCATTGATGCCGGATCCTTCGAGGAAGTTCGTGCGCACGCTGCGGCCGGAGCCCTTGGGAGCAACCAATGCAACATCCAGGTGGGAAGGCGGGATCACGCCGGTGTCATCCTTGAAAGTGACCGAGAATCCATGCGAGAAGTACAGCATGTCACCTTCATTGAGATGTTCCACGATCTTCGGCCATTGCGATCGCTGACCTGCATCTGAAAGCAGGTACTGAACTACAGTACCTCTTTCAGCGGCATCCTCCACATTGAAAAGTGTCTTGCCCGGGACCCAGCCATCGGCAACAGCCTTGTCCCAATTGGCCGTACCTTCACGCTGGCCAATGATCACATGAATGCCGTTATCGCGCATGTTCATGGCCTGGGCAGGTCCCTGCACGCCATAGCCAAGGACCGCCACCACCTCGTTCTTCAGGACTTCCCGGGCCCTGTCGAGCGAAAATTCATCGCGGGTTACCACTTCCTCTTCCGTGCCGCCAAAATTGATCTTTGCCATGATGAATGGTTCTCCTTAATTTGATAGATTATTGCAAAGAGCAGAGCGATGAAACAATCTCTTCGCAAATGAAATTAAATATCTGATATGTACTTGAGATTGCTTCGAGCGGGCAAATACCGCTCTCGCAATGACATCATTTACAACTACGGCGCCATCTCGGCCAGTTCAGACATATCCTCAAAGCGGTGATTCCCGGCCACTCCCGGGACCCGGCGCACGCCATCATTCACCCCGCGGGTCATGGCCACCTGGCCTGTGCGCACCATTTCGACAATGCCCAGCGGGCGCAGAAGTTCGATCATGCCCTCGATCTTATCCTCCGTGCCGGTGATCTCCACGATGACTGAATCGACCGCTACATCTACGATGTGGGCGCGGAAGATTTCGGCCAGCCCATTAACTTCGGCACGTTTTTCGGGGCCGACCTTAATTTTGATGAGAGCCAGATCCCGGGTCACGGAGGGTTGACGCGTGACGTCCTGCACGTCAATCACGTTGACCAGTTTGTACAGATTCGCTTCGATCTTATGTGCATCCATATCCCCGTTGGGGCAATCCACGACCACGGTCATCCGGGATACTTCGGGGTCTTCCGTCCTCCCCACAGCGAGGGATTCAATGTTGAAATTTCGCCGTCGGAACAGGGAGGCCACCCGATTCAGGACACCGGGTTTGTTTTCAACCAATGCAATAAAAGTGTAGTTCATACCGTTCTCCAATTCTCATCCACAGACAGGCCGGATCAAGCGGGTGATGCCAATCTGCGGATTTGTTTTCTAGGCTCTGGCCGGCCTCTGGATCATTTGATCCAACGCCGCCCCTGCGGGAACCATCGGATAAACTGCATCCTCCTGCTCCACTCGGAATTCAAGTACCGTGGGCCCTTTGATGCTGCGCGCCCACGCAATCGCTTCGTCTACCTCTTCGCGTTTCGTCACCCGCCTGGCTGGGACACCGTGCGCCTCGGCCAGTTTCACAAAATCCGGCGAAAGCATATTCACCGCCGAGTAACGTTTCTCGAAGAAGAACTCCTGCCATTGACGCACCATGCCAAGAAAACTGTTGTTCATGATGGCGACCTTCACGTTCGCACCTTCCTGCACGGCGGTGGTCAATTCAGCAGCCGTCATCTGGAATCCGCCGTCCCCGGCCACGGCCCAAACTTCCTGCTCCTTGTCGGCAAACCAGGCACCAATCGCTGCCGGCAGACCAAAGCCCATGGTGCCTGCGCCACCCGAAGAGAGCCAGCGGTTGGGTTTATCCAGCGCATAATACTGCGCGGTCCACATTTGATGCTGGCCGACATCCGTGGAAATGATCGCACCGCCGCCCGTGGCCTTCCATATATCCTCGATCAAATGAGGGACATACAGTTTTCCATCATCCGGCCAGTTCATGATGCTGCGTTTGTCAGCCTCGGATTTCCAGTTGTGGATCTGCTTCTTCCATTCCTCGTGATCATATTCATCCACCATGGGGACCAGATCGGTCAAAACGGTGTTGAGATCCCCCACCAGGGGAACGTCCACGGCTACATTCTTGTGCACTTCGGAAGGATCGATTTCCACATGGATCTTTTTGGCGTGCGGTGCATAGGTCTTCAAAGTGCCGGTGACACGATCGTCAAAACGCATGCCGAAAGCCAGGATCAGGTCGGAATTTTGGATGGCCATGTTGGTATGGACTTCGCCATGCATGCCCATCATCCCAAGACTCAGCTCATGCGAGGCGGGAAATGCGCCCAACCCCAACAATGTGCTGGCCACCGGGGTTTGCGTCTTGACGGCAAAGTTCATGAGAACCTCTTCGGCCTTCGAAACCAGCACACCGTGTCCGCATAAAATGACCGGGCGCTGCGCTTTCTCGATCAATTTGACCGCGCGTTCCAATGCGTCTTTGGGTGCATGGTCAACAGGCTGATACCCGGGAAGTTTTACGGTTTCGGGGTACACGAACTCGCACTGTTCCACCTGGGCATTCTTGCAGATGTCGATCAGTACGGGCCCGGGGCGGCCGCTGCGGGCAATATAAAATGCCTCACGCACAACTTCAGCGATCTCATCGGCACGCGTCACCAGATAATTATGTTTTGTGATCGGCAGCGTAATCCCGGTCACATCCACTTCCTGGAATGCATCTCCGCCGATCAGGTGGGCGGCCACCTGTCCCGTAACAAAAACCACTGGTACAGAATCCATCATCGCCGTCGCAATGCCCGTTACAAGGTTCGTCGCACCGGGTCCGGATGTCCCCATCGCCATTCCCACTTTCCCGGAAGCGCGCGCATACCCATCGGCCATATGCGCTCCGCCCTGTTCATGCCGAACTAGCACATGATGGACGGGATAGCTCAACATGGCATCGTAGATCGGCATGTTGGCCCCTCCTGGGTACCCGAAGACCACTTCCACGCCTTCGCGCACCACACATTCCCATAAAATCTCTGCGCCTGTCTTTTTCATTCGCTCTCCTAACTTTCCAACACCGCACCCGTATCAGCACTCGTGACAAAATATGAATACCGCTTTAACCATTTCGACGTTGTTTTGGACCTGAACACAGGCAGTGCGGCCAGCCGGCTTTGGATCTGCGCATCGCTTAACTTAACGTTTAGGCTGCGTGCCATCAAATCGATCTGGACGATGTCCCCGGCTTGAATCGCCGCGATCGGCCCTCCCGCAGCAGCTTCCGGCGACACATGACCGATACACGCGCCGCGGGTCCCGCCGCTGAAGCGGCCATCGGTGATCAGGGCCACCTTGTCGCCTAGGCCCTGTCCCATGATCGCGGACGTGGGCGACAACATTTCCTGCATCCCCGGCCCGCCCTTCGGGCCTTCATATCGAACCACAACGCAATCGCCTGCCCCGACCTTGCCGGCAATAATCCCGGCCATGGCCTCGTCCTGGGATTCAAAGATGACCGCGGGCCCCTCAAACTTCATCATGGCTTCACTCACACCACCCACTTTGACAACTGCGCCTTTGGGCGCAAGGTTGCCAAACAAAATGGACAGACTGCCGCGTTTGGAATGCGCATTTTCATATTTGCGAATGACTTCTTCGTCCTTGATTTCAACACCTTGAATGGATTTCCCCAAAGTGGTCCCGCTGACCGTCATGCGGTCCAAATGCAGCATGCCGGTTCCCCGTTGAACTTCGTTTAATATGGCCGGGATGCCCCCCGCGCGATGCACATCTTCCATGTGCCATTTGCCGGCAGGACTCACTTTACAGATGTGCGGCACCTTGTCTGCCACGGAATTGATGCGCGTCAGCGGATAGTCCACGCCGGCTTCGTTTGCCAATGCCAGGGTGTGCAGCACGGTATTGGATGAACCGCCCATGGCCATATCCAGGGCAAAGGCATCATCGATCGCATCCGCGGTGACAATGTCGCGGGGCTTGATATCGCGTTCGATCAGGGTCATCACCTGCACTGCGGCCCGTTTCGCCAGGGCCTCGCGTTCAGGCGTTTTTGCGAGGGCAGAGCCGTTATAAGGCAGAGCCAGGCCCAGCACTTCCATCAAACAGTTCATGGAATTTGCAGTGAACATACCGGAACAGGAGCCGCAGGAGGGGCAGGCAAATTTTTCAAGGATGGACAATCGTTTCTCGTCGATCTTCCCCGCTGAAAATGCCCCCACACCCTCGAATACGGAGATCAAGTCGATGGATTCCCCTTCAGGGGTCATGCCGGCCTTCATTGCACCACCCGATACAAAGATGGTGGGGATATTCACACGCATCGCCGCCAGCAGCATGCCAGGCACGATCTTGTCGCAATTCGGGATGCAAACCATCGCATCAAACTGATGAGCTTCGATCATGGTCTCGACACAGTCAGCGATCAATTCACGCGAAGGAAGCGAGTACTTCATCCCCATATGGCCCATCGCAATGCCGTCATCCACGCCAATGGTATTGAACTCGAACGGCATGCCGCCCGCCGCACGAACAGCATCCTTTACCAGTTTCCCAAACTCCTGCAAATGCACATGCCCGGGGACAATATCCACATAGGAATTGACAATGGCCACAAACGGTTTTTTGAAATCATCGTCCCGCAGGCCGGTGGCGCGCAAGAGGGCGCGATGCGGCGCTTTTTCATAACCTTTTTTTACTGTATCTGATCTCATAACTCTTTTCCTTTTTCTTTACCGCGAAGCCCGCCAAGGGCGCCAAGAAAATCTTTAAATCTTCGCGTGCTTCGCGGTCTTAGCGGTTAATAAAGATAATAAAAAGAGCCGCCCGTGGTTAGGGCGGCTCTTCGTACTTACTCAGTGATTTACTTTACTCTCACCGCTGCCATCCTAACCGAAAACAAGTCCTTAATAATAAGGACTGCAAGGACGACTACAATAAGGGAAAGGCTGAACAAGAATGTATTCATGGGCTGTGGATTTCGCCCGATTATAGGCGGAAACGGAAATAAGTCAAGGGGATATTTTCCGATTCGGTTAAATGCAAACTGGCCGTATGGTCGTTTAGGCAACAACTTACAAGGGAAAACACTTGACACATCCCCGGCCCTGCCATAGAATACCGCCCAATATGTACAACATTTGTTTCGGCACTATGATGACCATGACCACTACCTCAGGTATAACCCGTGAGGCAATTGTGCTTGGTCAAAAGTAGCCGAAACAATCGGCACACCTGAACACACAACGCCCCACGTTTCCGTGGGGCGTTGTTGTTTATCTTAACTTCACTCCTCCATTTTTTATGGGAGCAGGAAAACAAAGGAGAACAGCATGCCTGAAAAAGAAACTTTGGTGATGAAATTTGGGGGCACATCGGTCGGTTCGGCGGACGCGCTGGCAAAGGCCGTTCAAATTATCAAGGATGCACGCGCGAATCACAATCGCCTGGTTGTGATCACCTCCGCAATGTACGGAGTCACCAACCTGTTGCTGGACTCCGCCTTGTTCGCGGCGCAAGGGAAAATTGATTCTCTTCCGGGTACAGAATCCGCCCTGAGGGAAAGACATTTCACTGCTGCAGAGGCAATGATCAAGGATGGGAAATTGCGCAACGCAGTCAAAGCGGAGATCAATGTCCTGATCCAGTCCCTGGTTAACCTATGCCAGGCGATCGCGATCCTTGGGGAAGCCAGCCCCCGCGCATTGGACGCAGTGGCATCCCTCGGCGAAAGAATGAGTGTCCGTCTTTTAGGGGCGGGAGCCGCCGACGCAGGAACCCAATCCCGGGTGATTGAATCGACCCGATTCATTGTCACAAATGCACATTACCAAAACGCGCATCCCGACTTCAAAGCCACAACGGATAAGACCAGGGAAATCCTGAATCCCCTGTTGGATGAGGGCATCGTTCCGATCACGACAGGGTTTATCGGGGCCACCCCTGACGGCGTAATTACCACACTTGGCCGCGGCGGAAGCGATTACACTGCGGCGATCATTGGCTCCGTGCTGCCTGCCCACGATGTCTGGATCTGGACCGATGTGGACGGTGTGATGACCACCGACCCGCGCATTGTTTCCACGGCAAGGACCCTGCCTGAAATCAGCTATGGAGAAATTGCCGAGCTCGCCTACTACGGCGCAAAAGTCCTGCATCCCAAAACCATCCGTCCCGTTGTCGAGGCCGGTATTGGACTTCGCATCTGCAACACATTCAACCCCACCCATCCCGGTACACGCTTAAAGGCGAACGACCAGACCAATGGAAAGGTCAACAAGGGAGAGCAGGTCATCAAGGCCGTGACCGCCATTCGGAAACAAAAACTGGTGACCATTGAAGGACGCGGCATGCTGGGCGTGCCCGGCGTTGCGGCCCGCGCCTTCGGTGCAGTGGCTTCCACGGGTACCAGTGTTCCGCTCATCACTCAGGCTTCCTCGGAACAATCGATCTGTTTCGCGGTTCCAACCGAATCCGCACATTTGGTTTTGGATGCGCTGCAAAAGAACTTTGCCCTTGAGCTTTCAGAGCGGGATATCGACCGGGTCTGGGCCACCGATGAAGTGGCCATTATCACGGCGGTGGGATCCGGCACCCGCAACACGCCCGGGGTGGCCGGCCATCTCTTCAGCAAGCTCGGCGAGAGGGACATCAATGTGCTTGCCATCGCGCACGGCTCCTCGGACGTTTCAATCAGCCTGGTGGTGGAAACAAACGATACAGAAAACGCCGTCAAAGCCCTGCACGAATTAATTGTGAAATAATTTTTAGGAGAAATCACATGCCCTCATCTCGAATCCCTGTGGCCGTGCTCGGCGCAACGGGCTCCGTAGGCCAGCGTTTTATCTCCCTGCTGGAGCATCACCCCTGGTTCAAGGTGGTGGCCCTGGTTGCGTCAGACCGTTCCGTCGGGCAAAGATATTCAGATGCCTGCCGCTGGGTGCTTAACGATCCCATGCCGGAATACGCACGCGATATGGTCGTCGTCCCCGCGGCCACCGATACGGTTCAGGCAAAAATCGTCTTCTCTGCGCTGCATAATGAAATTGCAAAAGACCTCGAGCCGCAATTTGCGAGAGCGGGCGCAATGGTTTGTTCGAACGCCTCCTCATACCGGCGCGGTGAAGACGTGCCGCTGCTGCTGCCCGAGGTCAATGCGGACCACGTTCAACTTGTTAAACAACAGCGCATCAATCGTGGCTGGAGTGGATGCATTGCCACCAACCCGAATTGTACGAGCACGGGCCTGACCGTGGCGCTCAAAGCATTGGACGATGCCTTCAGGGTGAGAAAAGTCTTTGCAGTTTCACTTCAGGCGCTTTCCGGTGCGGGATATCCCGGCGTGTCTTCGCTCGACATCATCGACAATGTCATCCCCAACATCGGCGGTGAAGAGGAAAAGGTGGAATGGGAGCCGCTCAAGATGCTCGGCAAATATATGGATTCAAAAATTCAACTGGCGGAGATCGGGATCAGTGCGCACACGAATCGCGTGGCGGTGATGGATGGTCATACGGTTTGTGCAAGCGTGGAATTTGCACAGCCGGTCTCCCCGGAAGCGGCCATTCAAGCCATGACCAGCTATGAGGCCCCCGCCTCAGCCAGGGACCTGCCCTCGAGTCCGCGACCTGTGATCCAGGTCCGGGTTGAAGCGGATCGGCCCCAACCCAGACTCGACCGGTTCACGGGAAAAGGCATGACGACGGTGGTCGGCCGCGTGCGGCAGGATCCGCTTTATCATCTTAAGTTCGTGGTGCTTTCACACAACACCATTCGCGGCGCTGCGGGCGGCTCGATCTATAATGCCGAATTATTGGTCAACGAAGGACTGTTATAGCAGTTTAGGAAACCACACGCGCCTTCATCCATTCATTGCTATTATGGAAATCCGAAACAGCGTTGCCCGGGTGAACGAGCTCATCAAACAGCGGACGGTCGGCATCCTCCAATGTCCTGTCCATGATGACAAGCGCATCTTCGAGGTGAGCCAGTGTACGCGGACCAATGATCGGGGCTGTGATGCCGGGTTGATCTTTCGTCCATAAAAGAGCGAGCTGCGAAGCAGTCAGTCCGCGTTCCCGGGCCATCCTGTCCACTGCACTCGCCACATCGATTCCCCGCTGGGTAATGCGCGAAGCGCTTAAGGTCTTATCCCAACGGTGGGCGCGTGAACCTTCAGGATAAGTTCCCGTTTGGCCATAACGCCCCGCCAGAATGCCTGCCGCCAATGGCGAATAGGAAATAATGGCAAGGTCATGTTTTTGGCACAAAGGCACAAGTTCATTTTCGATACGGCGGTCCAGCAGGTTATAGGGAGGTTGTTCACTGATGTAATGATTCAATCCATAATTCTCGCTGATGGACAAGGCTTCCATCACCATCCAGGCCGGGTGCGTGGAACAGCCCATATAACGAACCTTGCCCGCACGAATCAGATCATCGAACGCGCGCAGGGTCTCCTCCTGGGAATGGGTCATCGGAGGACGATGAAGCTGATACAGGTCGATATGATCCGTCTGTAAACGACGCAGAGAATCCTCGCACGCCTTGATAATATGATAACGTGTCCCGCCGCCGTCATTAGGCCCTTCCCCCATCCGCCCAAAAACCTTCGTCGCCAGTACGACCTGGTCCCGTAAATTTCGGCTCTTCAGGAATTTCCCGATGACACGTTCGCCTTCCCCATGATTGTAGACATTCGCCGTATCCAGAAAATTGATTCCCCCATCCACGGCCTTTTGCATGATCGCGAAAGAATCCTCTTCGGAGGTCAACCCGCCAAAATCTATCGTCCCCAGACATAACGGCGAAACCAGCACCCCGGAACGTCCCAGTCTTCGATATTCCATCACACCCATCCTTTCAGGAGAACGATCAGGCTGTTGACCGCCACTCCGCAATGATTCCGCCAATTTCATCCATGCACTCGACAGCCCCCGAACGGCCCTCAAATGCCCATCCAGGGAAAAATGTTCAATTGGTATACGATCCAAACTCGAATCCAACTGACTCAACGGTTTCGCCGCCTATAATTTCGTTTAACTTTCCAGGCCAACGCGCCGGTGAACCTTTCACCGGCGGAAGACCCCAATCTGCAAACGCCTGGCAGTGACGATAATGTTCCGTATATCGACCTTTTACTTTCCTTGAATGGAAAAATGACTTTGCAGACTGCGATAACTTAATTCTTTTTTACGGATCGCCTGGATGGCTGCGACGGCGGCCATTGCCGCGGACAGAGTGGTAAGCAGCGGTACATTCATAGCGATGGCAGCGGAACGGATCTCGGCGCCGTCCGAATGCGCGTGCGGACCCAGCGGGGTATTTAACACCAATTGGATCCTGCCGGAACGGATCAAATCCACAATCTGTGTGGACCCATCCTGGGCCTTCTCCACCACTTGCACAGGCAATCCAGCCTTCTGGCACATATCCGCAGTACCCGGGGTGGCATACAGGTTAAAACCCAGACGATGCATGTCACGCGCAAACTTCAGACCGGCGCTCTTGTCATAGTCATTGACCGTGATCAACACGGCTCCGCTTTGAGGCAGTCCCGTTCCCGCCGCGATCTGGGACTTGGCAAAAGCATGGCCAAAATGGGAGGCATGTCCCATCACCTCGCCGGTGGAATGCATTTCCGGTCCAAGCAGAATACTGGAGCCGGGCAGTTTCTTGAAAGGCAGCACGGCTTCCTTGATAAAGAAACCGTCCACGCGGGGCTCTTCCAGGATCCCCAGGCTTTCCAGGCTGCTGCCCGCCATGACCTGTGCGGCGGCATAGGCCAGATTTAATCCGGTGGCCTTGCTGGCATATGGGACGGTTCTTGAAGCACGCGGATTCACTTCAAGCACGCAAACCACTTCATCCTTCAATGCGAATTGAACGTTCATTAACCCGTGTACACCCAGCGCGAGTCCCAGCTGTTCGGTGTACTCGCGCATGATTCCCAAATGATAGGCACTGACCTTATACGGCGGCAGGACACACGCCGCATCGCCCGAATGGACACCTGCCTCTTCGATATGCTGCATGATCGCCCCGATAACGACCCGCTCCCCGTCTGCCAACGCATCCACGTCTATTTCGAAGGCATCCTCCATGAACCTGTCAATCAATATCGGTTGACCAGGAGCCGCTTCGATCGCCTGTTGAATGAATCCGCCCAAATTAGCTTCCGAATCCACCAAAGCCATTGCCCTGCCACCCAACACAAACGACGGTCTGACCAACACGGGATAGCCGATGCGTTCAGCCACTTCACGCGCTTCTTCAAAGGAGCGGGCGATGCCATTTTCAGGCTGCGGGATCTCCAACTTGTGAAGTAATTTTGCAAACTCTTCGCGATCTTCGGAGAGTTGAATCGCGTGTGGTGAAGTGCCCAAGATCTTCACGCCCGCTGCTTCGAGTCCTGCGGCGAGATTCAGCGGAGTCTGCCCGCCGAATTGCACGATCACACCCACTGGCTGTTCACGGTCAATGACGTTGAGCACGTGTTCAAGTGTCAATGGTTCGAAGTAAAGCCGGTCCGCGGTATCGTAATCGGTGGAGACAGTTTCAGGGTTGCAGTTGTACATGATGGTTTCATAACCCATCTTTGACAATGCAAACGCGGCCTGGCAGCAGCAATAATCGAATTCGATTCCCTGACCGATGCGATTCGGTCCGCCGCCGAGGATGAGGATCTTTTGTTTATCCGTCGGGCGCGATTCATCCTCCATTTCGTAGGCACTGTAAAGATAAGGTGTTTGCGATTCGAATTCCGCGGCACAAGTGTCTACACGCAGAAAAGTCGGGAGTATACCCATGCGTTTGCGCAGTTCCCGAACATGGGTGTGGGGAAATTCGGAAATGGAAAGAAGACGCGAAATATGCGAGTCGGCAAATCCCATCTGTTTGGCGGTTCGCAAAACAGGTTTGAGTTGAGTTTCCAATTTGCAGTTCTTAATTTCCAGTTCGCAATTTCTGATTTCATTCATCTGCGCCAGAAACCATAAATCATATCCACTGGCTTTGGATATTTCATCCAATGCCAGTCCCTGTTGAATGGCGCGATAAACCCGGAAGAGTCTGTCGGCGGTGGGGACCTTCAGGGTTGATAATATTTCAGATCCAGCGGCCAAGTCCCGGTTGGGCCCAGAACCGTCCAATGCGTCCACACCAATTTCCAGGGACTGAATCGCCTTGTTCAAGGCTTCGGGAAATGTGCGCCCGAGGGCCATTGATTCGCCAACCGATTTCATTTGTGGGCCGAGAGTCGAATCAACACCCGGGAATTTTTCAAACGCCCAGCGTGGAATTTTAACCACAACATAATCGAGAGAAGGCTCAAAGGCCGCCTTGGTTTGTCTTGTGATGTCGTTGGTGATCTCATCGAGGGTATACCCGACGGCGACCAGCGCGGCAAGTTTTGCAATGGGAAAACCCGTGGCCTTGGAGGCCAGCGCGGACGAACGACTGACACGCGGATTCATTTCGATGACAACCACGCGGCCGCTTTTGGGGTCAACCCCAAATTGCACATTCGAGCCGCCTGTTTCCACACCAACTGCACTCAGCACGCGATGAGCCATATCGCGCAGAATCTGATATTCGCGGTCGGTTAGGGTTTGCGCAGGCGCGACCGTGATGCTGTCGCCCGTATGCACGCCCATGGGGTCGAGATTTTCTATGGAGCACACGACGACAAAGTTATCGGCCCTGTCACGCATGACTTCAAGTTCGTATTCCTTCCAACCCAAAACAGATTCTTCCAACCACGCCTGTCCAATCGGCGACTCGGAAATGGCGCTGCGAACCGCTTCCTGGAGTTGATTCGGTTCATAGACCCAGGATGCGCCGGTTCCACCCATCGCAAACGAAGCCCGGACCAAAACCGGATAGCCGGTCTGTTGGGTGATCGCTTCGGCCTCTTCCAATGAATACGCCGCGCCACCCTGCGGAATGGGAATGCCGGCCTTCTGCATGGTCTCACGAAACAGCAAACGGTCTTCAGCAGCCTTGATGGCGGAAAGATTTGCGCCGATCAATTGCACGCCATATTTTTCAAGCACCCCGTTTTCGCTGAGCGCCAGGGCGAGGTTTAACCCCGTTTGGCCGCCAACCGTGGGGAGCATGGCATCCGGTTTTTCCTGCGCGATGATCGCTTCCAGCGATTCGACAGTGAGCGGTTCAATATAAGTTGCGTCTGCAATTTCAGGATCGGTCATGATCGTGGCGGGATTGGAATTAACCAATACGACCCGATAGCCCTCAGCCTTCAATGCCTTGACGGCCTGCGTGCCGGAATAATCGAACTCCGCGGCCTGGCCAATGACGATGGCCCCGGAACCGGGGACGAGGATGGTGTGAATGTCAGTCCGCCTAGCCATTGTTCATCCTGTTCCTAACCGCTCCAATAAATTCCCCAAAGATGTCATGTGCATCGTGCGGGCCGGGCGCGGACTCGGGATGAAACTGCACACTGAACACGGGCTTGTTTTTCAAGCGCAGTCCTTCCAGCGAGTCATCGTTCAAACTCTTATAGGTAATTTCCACTTCATCAGAATCCAAATCCCCGGCTGAGACACAATAGTTGTGATTCTGGGCCGTGATCAACACTTTACCGGACGACAAATGCTGGACGGGGTGATTCCCGCTGTGATGACCGAATTTCAGGCGATATGTATCTGCTCCGAGCGCGCGTCCGATGAGTTGATGTCCGAGACAGATGCCAAAGACCGGCAGGCCGCTTTCGATCAATCCACTCACGGCTTCAACGGCATAAGGTAGTCCGGCCGGATCACCGGGTCCATTCGAGAGAAAGATGCCGTCCGGCTTCAAAGCGAGCACTTCTTTTGCCGTGGTATCGGCGGGCACGACGGTCACGTTTGCGCCATAACTGGAAAGATGCCGAAGAATATTTTCTTTGATTCCAAAGTCGTAGGCAACGATGGAAAGCGATTTTTCCCTTATCCTTTTTCCTTCATTTTTTTGTTCAACCCATTTGCTTCCCGCATCATCCACCCAGTGATAGGTCTCTTGACAGCTTACTTCCTTGACCATATCACGGCCATCGAGGCCGGGCCACTCGCGCACCATCGCGAGCAATTTTTCGGCAGGCGTTCCTTTTGTGGAAAGCACGGCTTTTTGCGTACCGCCATCGCGCAGTTTGCGAGTCAGCCAGCGTGTGTCCACGCCACTGATGCCTGGAACGTTATTTTGTCCGAGCCAGTCTGATAATGAAAGTCCCGAACGCCAGTTCGACACCACAGGACTCAGCGAACGGATCACAGCCGCAGAAACCTGCGGCTTCGCAGATTCATCATCCTCGGGGTTGATGCCCACATTTCCAATATGCGACACGGTAAACAGCACACCCTGCCCGCGATAGGAGGGATCGGTGAGAATTTCCTGATAGCCGGTCATGCTGGTATTGAAGACCAACTCGAACACGGCATCGGCCTCCGCGCCGAAAGCGTGGCCTTCGAGCACGGTCCCGTCCTCCAAAACCAATACCGCCAACTTCATGAATTCACCACACGGTCGGTTAGCTGGATGGCGAGTCCGATGTAGGTTTCCGGCGAGAGATCCTTCAAGCGTGCACGTGTTCTCCCATCCACATCGATCGCATCAACCCAGGCTTGATATTCCGTTTCTGTTATGACCCGCCCGCGGGTTTGTTCCTTGAGAGACTCGTACGCATCCGGTTTTCCAACAGCACGCAGGATGGTCTGCGCCCCTTCGGAGACAACCTCCCAATGGGCATTTAATTCCGCATTAAGTTTTTCCTGATCTGGGGCAATGCGCTTCAATCCACGCCCAAAGTTGGTCCACGCGACCAGGCTGTGACCCAGGGCCGTGCCAAACGTGCGGCGCACCGTTGAATCAGACAGATCCCGCTGCAAACGGGAGACCGTCAACTTTTGGGCGTAATGCATGAAAAGGGAATTTGCAACGCCCAGATTGCCTTCCGCATTTTCAAAGTCGATCGGGTTGACCTTTTGCGGCATGGTGGAGGAACCCACCTCCCCCGCCACCACCGCCTGCCTGAGGGAACCGTCACTGATGTAGCGCCAGATGTCCTGCGCAAAGTCGATGAAAATGGAATTGGTCAGCCGGATCAGGTCAAAGTAGCGGACCCAGTTATCGTATGGAAGGATCTGTGTGGTGAGCAGGTTGGGTTCGAGGTCAAAGCTGGAAACGAATCTTTCACTGAAGGAGATCCAATCCACTTGTGGAGCGGCGGATTGCAGGGCGTTGAAGTTGCCCACTGCGCCGGTCAGTTTGGCTTCGAAACGAAATGCAGAGATATCAGCGCGGGTCTTTTTAAGGCGGGCGATATAGACTGCAAATTCCTTTCCCAGGGTGGTGGGGACCGCGAACTGACCGTGAGTGCGCGCCAGCATGGGAACCGCCCGGTTGCGGATCGCAAAGTCACGCAGGGCGGAGAGCAGCTCATCCAGTGCAGGAAGAATTACATGATCACGCGACTCTTTCAATGCAAGCGCCTGACCAAGACTGTTGGTATCCTCGGAAGTCAACCCGAAATGAAGCCAGGGAAGCAAATCCTGAAAGGAAGTGCCCTGCAGCTTTTCCTGTATGAAGTATTCGATGGCTTTGACGTCGTGGCGGGTCTTGCGTTCGTGGGCAAGGATCGATTCCGCATCGGCGGAGGAAAAATTTGTCTTGATCGATTCGAGTTGGACGGATTCGGAAGCGGTCAAAGCGCGGGTCTGACCGGTTTTGGAAAGAGCAGCCAAAAAGTCCAGCTCGACGCGGACCCGATCGCGCAGAAAAGCGAACTCGGAAAAGAACCCGCTCAAAGGTGAAGTCGTTTCCGCATAGCGGCCATCCAAGGGAGAGAGAGCGTGAAGAGCATCAGACATTCTTGAGATATCCTGAGATCATGGCATCGTAATGGGCGGTGGTTCGAAAGCCTTTGACGGCAAGCTGTTTACGGACCGCAAAGGGGATTTTCCCATTTTGCAGGGCGGACAGGATCTCATTGTAATCGGAGGGATCACAAATGAGCGTAACACGCTCATGATTCTTCGCTGCGGCGCGAATCAGGGTAACGCCGCCGATATCGATGTTTTCAATGACATCTTCATAGGTGACATTTGCCTTGGCAATGGTGGCTTCGAAGGGATAAAGGTTAACAGCCACAAGATCAATGTAATCCCAGTTCTGATCAAGAAGTTCCTTGTGATCTGCATCGGTTGGACGGGCGAGCAATCCGCCATGAATGGCGGGGTGCAGAGTTTTGACGCGTCCGCCAAGGAGCTCGGGGGATTTGGTGTAATCTGAAACTTCAGTAACTTCGATATTATTTTCGCGCAGCAGTTTGGCCGTGCCGCCGGAGGCGAGCAAGGTCCAGCCAAGGGAAGTGAGCCCCTCGGCGAATTCGATAATTCCAGTTTTATCGTAAACAGAGAGAATGGCAATGGGCATGAAGTGAGTCCTTATGGGAGAGTATTTATTTTTGCAACAATGATTTCAAAGTATTTACCAAAAGAATATGTTCCGTCTCATGAACACGACCTTCGAGGGATTCTAATGTATCGTTTGGATGTATAGGGACAATTTCGGTAGCAAGCACGGGACCGTCATCCACGCCATCATCGGGGACAAGATGAACCATAACACCGGTATGTCTTATTTGACCTTTTTGATAAGCCTCGAAGGCGCGGTCGATGGCATGTGTGCCTGGAAAAACACCCGGCAGGGCGGGATGCAGGTTGATCACCCGATTGGGAAAGTGATCCAGAAAGGCGGAGGTCAGGATGCGCATCCAGCCTGCCAGCACAATATAATTCGGCGCATAGGTCAATATATCTTCTGCGAGACGGGCATCATAGTCGCGGCGCGATTCGCTTTCCAACTTTTGAAAATGAATGGCTTTTACTCCAGCTTCATATGCCCGGACGAGCCCATAGGCATCCGCATTGTTCGAGATCACTGCAACCACGGATGCGGGAAGTTCGTCTGCCGCACAAGCATCGAGAATTGCCTGCAGGTTGGAGCCGTACCCGGAGATAAGAACAACAAGTCGGGAAGTCATGATTAATGATGAAAGAGTCGTACGCCTGAAAAGATCATGGTCATGCCGTACTCATTGGCCGCCTGAATCACAACGTCATCGCGGGTGGAGCCGCCGGGTTCCAAAACATACTGTACACCACTGGCTGCAGCCCGGTCAATGCTGTCGCGGAAGGGGAAGAAGGCGTCCGAACCGAGGGTGACCGAATCAAGTTTGGCGAGCCACTCCTGCTTTTCGGCCGGAGTCAGCTGTTGGGGGGTCCGGGCGAAGATATTGCCCCAGCCTGCTTTTTCGTTGGGTGTCACATCGTCGCGCAGGAATTGATCGATGGCGTTGTCACGGTCGGGGCGTTTGATACCGGGCTTGAACGGCAATTCCAAAACGCCGGGATGCTGGCGCAAAAACCACAGGTCCGCTTTTTGACCGGCGAGCCGCACGCAGTGAATGCGGGATTGCTGTCCTGCCCCCACGCCAATGGCCTGCCCGTCTGCAACAAAGCAGACCGAATTGGACTGGGTATATTTGAGCGTGATCCAGGCAATGGTCAGATCACGAAGCGCGGAGGCAGGCTGATCCTTTTCTGCGGTGACAATATTGGCAAAGTCCGCGGGCGTGACGAGGCGGTCATGACGATGCTGTTCAAAGCGGATGCCGAAGACCTCTCGAATTTCCTGGGCGGATGATGGATCATACGAAGGGTCCATTTGCACCACGGCATATTTGCCCTGCTTCTTGGCTTTGAGAATCTCCAACGCAGCAGATTCGTAGGCGGGCGCAATGACTCCATCGGAGACTTCGCGGGCAATCAGTTTTGCAGTTGAGACATCCACCGTATCGGACAAGGCAATGAAATCGCCGAACGAACATAATCGGTCCGCTCCCCGGGCGCGGGCATACGCTGTAGCGAGCGGAGAGAGTTCAAGGTCATCGACGAAATAAGCTTTCTTAAGCACATCAGTCAATGGAACGGCGACCGCCGCACCCGCAGGGCTGACATGTTTGAAGGAGGCGGCAGCAGGCAATTTCAACGCATTTCTTAATTCGCGCACGAGCTGCCAGGCATTCAGCGCATCCAGCAGGTTGATATATCCGGGTGCGCCGTTCAGGACCGTGATCGGCAAATCAGCCTCGGATGGCATGAAAACGCGCGCGGGTGCCTGCTGGGGATTGGCGCCGTAACGAAGGGGGAGGGAGGATGGCATGGATAATTCCTTTTTAGTTGACGAGTTGAACTTTTTTACTGCCTTTAACGAGTTCGCCGATGACGAAGGTCGTTTCCGGAATCAGGGTTTGGATTTTGGAAACCGAATTTTCATCCACGATGGCGACCATGCCGATGCCCATGTTGAAGACGCGATACATTTCATCGGCGGCGATGTCCCCTGTTTGCTGGATGAGTTTCCACAACGGAGGCACGGACCATGAGCCGGAAAGGATTTTCGCATCCAGGGTCTCCGGCAAAATACGCGGGATATTTTCAACAAACCCGCCGCCTGTGATGTGGACAAGGGCCTTGACTTCAGAAAGAAACGGATGGAGAAGAGCGTAATAAGAGCGGTGCGGCGCAAGAAGTACATCCGCCAGGGTGGAGTTGAGTTCCGGAACGAATGTGTCCAGGGAGGTATTTGCAAACACTCCGCGGATTAGAGAATAGCCATTCGTGTGCGGCCCGCTGGATTTTAGCCCGACCAGGACATCGCCCGCTTTGATATTCGGACGCGGGAGGATATCTTCACGCTCGAGGACACCGACAATGGTTCCAGCCACATCGAATTCACCCGCCTGATACACACCCGGCATTTCCGCAGTTTCGCCGCCGAGCAGGGCCAGGCTGGATTCCCTGCAGGCTTCGGCCATGCCTGTGACCACATCCGCGGTTTGTTCGGGGTCCAGTTTGGAGGTTGCGAAGTAGTCCATAAAAAATAACGGGCGGGCTCCCTGCACAAGAATATCGTTGATGCAGTGATTGACAATGTCATGTCCGATGCCGCGATAACGCCCGGCAGAAGCTGCCAATTTCACCTTTGTACCCACCCCATCCGTGGAAGCGACCAGCACAGGGGATTTCATCTCTTTCAAGACAGACACATCGAATAACCCGCCAAAGGAGCCGATACCCGCCAGCACGGATGAATTGTAGGTGGACCTGACCGCATCCTTAATCAACTCCACCGCGCGGTTGCCGGCATCGATGTCCACCCCGGAGGAGGCATAATTTGATTTTGTCACTTTAAACCCTCCAGCGCCCGCTGACCGATATCCCTGCGATAATTCATGCCATCAAAGGAAACCTTTGTCACATTTGAATATACGGTGTCAATTGCGGATGCGATATCACCTGCCCAGGCAGTTAATCCAAGGACACGCCCGCCGGATGTAAGCACCCGATCATTTTCTGGTTTCGTCCCCGCATGAAAACAAACTGCATTTTCGGGCAATGGCGCAAACTCGATCATCCTTCCGCTTTCCGCTTTTTCCGGATAACCCTTGCCCGCCAGCACCACACAAACAGCGGCGCCGTTCCTCCAGCGAATATCCACATCCGCCAGAGTCTGGTTGACACAAGCCTCGGCGATATCGAGCAAATCCGTCTCAAGCAATGGCAGTACGGCCTGAGTCTCGGGGTCGCCGAAGCGGCAGTTAAATTCCAGAACGCTGAGTCCGGCGCCGGTTAAGATCAGACCCGCATACAGAACCCCAACGAAGGGATTCCCCTCCATTCGCATCCCGTGGATCGCAGGTTTCAAAACTGTTTCCAACGCTTCCTTCATCATGGCTTTTGTAAACACCGGAGCAGGTGCATATGCGCCCATGCCGCCGGTGTTCGGCCCTTCGTCACCGTCCAGCAGGCGTTTATGATCCTGCGCGGGCAGCATCGGCACAATCGTAATGCCATCGGTAAAGGCCATCAACGAGACTTCCTGTCCGCTCAGACGCTCCTCGATCACTACTTGATTGCCTGCATCGCCAAAGGTTCTTTCCACAAAAATATTTTCAAGCGTGGATTTTGCCTCTTCAAATGTCCCGGGAAGAATCACACCTTTTCCCGCCGCCAGGCCGGATGCTTTAATGACAATCGGACGATCAACGGATTTCAAATAACGAATGGCTTCCTCCAGATGGGTGAATGCAGCGTAGCGCGCGGTTTGGATGTAATGCCGCGTCATGAAATCCTTTGCAAACACCTTTGACGCTTCGATCTGCGCCGCAGCCTGCTTCGGTCCAAAAGAGTGGATGCCTTCCGCTGACAACGAATCCACCAACCCGCCTGCAAGCGGCATCTCGGGCCCGACGATCACCAGATCGATCTGTTTCCGTCTGCAAAAATGGATGACCGCATCATGATCATGTATATCCACCGCTACATTCTCACCGCATGAGCTCGTACCTGCATTGCCAGGTGCAATATAAAGTTTCGTCAGGCGCGGTGACCGGGCGGCCTTCCAGGCCAATGCATGCTCCCGCCCGCCCGAGCCGATGATCAGGACATTCATGGTTATTTCATGACCCTTTCAAAACCCGTCTTGACGGATGACAGATTCACCGGGATCGGATACCGCCCCGTAAAGCAGGCCTGACAAAATCCGTCGGTCCGCTTGAGCGCCCGCATCATGCCATCCACAGACAGAAAATACAGACTGTCTGCACCGACATATTCTCGAATTTCATCCACCGTGCGTTTGTGCGCGATCAGGTCATCATGCTTGCCCATGTCCACACCCATAAAACACGGATGGGCGATCGGCGGACAGGTGATGGCCACATGCACCTCCCTTGCGCCCGCATTTCTTAATAGCTTGATCAACGGCCCCGTGGTATTGCCCCGCACGATGCTGTCGTCGATCATCACCACACGTTTATCGCGGATATTTTCATTGATCACGTTGAATTTCAAAGCCACGCCGCGCTTGCGCAGTGAGTCCGTGGGCTCGATAAAGGTCCGCCCGACGTATCTATTTTTGATAAATCCATCGTTATATGGGATTCGACTCACGTGTGAAAAACCGATCGCGGCAGGCACGGATGAATCCGGCACGGGAATGACCACATCGCCATATTCATTTCCCATTTGCTCATCGATTTCGCGGGCAAGTTCCTCGCCCAATCTCTGGCGCGCCTGATGGACGTTGATCCCGTCCCAGGTCTGATCGGGACGCGCAAAGTAGATATGTTCGAAAACACACATGGCAGACGGTTCCGCGGGTGATACTGCCTGCATCACTTTAAGCGCACTGTTGGAAAGCGAGACAATTTCACCGGGTTTTACATCCCGAATGGCTTCACAACCCAGCGTTTGCAACGCGCCTGTCTCGGATGCAACGGCATGTCCGCCGCCCGGCAATAACCCAATACACAGCGGACGGAACCCCCAGGGATCGCGGACTGCATAGACGCAATCGCGGGTCAGGATCACCACGGAATATGCACCCACCCATTTCCTCATGGCGTGCTGGATGCGTTCCTCCCAGGTCCCTTCGCCATTGCGCGCCAGCATCATGGTCATTACCTCCGTATCCGATGAGGATGAAAACCCGACGCCTTGTCCCATTAATTCATTCCGCAGTTCCGCCGAATTAATTAAATTTCCATTATGGGCCAGGGCCAGCGGACCATGAATGGTCTCGATCATGAACGGCTGCGCATTTCGCAGTGACGATGAGCCGGTTGTCGAATAGCGGGTATGCCCGATCGCATAATGGCCATTCAGGTCCGTCATTGCATTGGGTGTGAAGACATGCGAAACCAGTCCCACGCCCTTGTAAATGGACATGGACTTCCCATCTGCAACCGCCATGCCGGCCGCCTCCTGTCCGCGATGCTGCAGGGCATACAGCCCAAAGAAGGTCATTCGCGCCACATCCTCGTTCGGCGCAAAGATGCCGATCACACCGCACTCTTCATGCGGATGATCATCCTCCTGGCCAAAAATTACCTGACTATCGAACACCGGCATCGTCCTCGATAATTCTGTCCGCCGCCCGCTTCTGACTGGCAATGACCTGCTTCCGCACTTCGGCATTCGTTATGCCGAAGATTTTCGCCGCCAACAATGCCGCATTGAACGGCTCCAGCACAACTGCCGGGGCGATCCCCGAAGGCATCCGCAGGGACGAGTACACGTCCGCACCGCCAAATGAATCGGATGAAGGAGGGCAGGCAATGACTGGCGCACATACCGAGCCATCCGTAAACCCGCTCAAGGCATTGCTGCGCCCGGCCACGGTGATGTACACCTTCGGTCTTGGATCTGCCTCATATTCCCTCAAGATCGAAACTGCATGCTCAGGCGTCTTGTGTGCGGACCCGATCCGCAAAACAGTTTCAAGCCCAAATCCCTTACAGGCATCCGATATTTTTGTGCAATGTTCGAGGTCCGCTTTGGAGCCCATCAAAATAACAACCAATGGTGTGGACATTATGAAATTACTCCTGATTTCTTCAAATTGGCAAGCAGCCTTTCCTCAACGGGGTAGCCGCCTGCCTCAAAGGTCTTTCCTGTCAGCATCTCATAGATCTGAATATATCTCTCGCTGGCCGAGGCCCATAACTCATCCGGCATGGAGGGAATTTCGCCATCGCCGCGGTAGCCTTTTTCTGCATAGGCGATGCGCACAAATTCCTTGTCGAAGTTTTCCGGGTCCTCCCCGGCCGAAAAGCGTGCTTCGTATGAATCCGCTTTCCAAAACCGGGAGGAATCAGGTGTATGGACTTCATCGATCAGGGCCACGCTGCCATCGGCTGCAATTCCGAATTCATATTTTGTATCCACGAGGACCAGGCCCGCTTTTCCCGCAACTTCCTGTCCGCGTTTGAAGACCGCCAGGGCAGCAGACTGCACCTGATCCCAGGTTTTTGCATCGAGCAATCCTTTTTCGACAACTTCAGAACAGGTCAATCGTTCGTCGTGGCCTGTTGCGCCGCCTTTGGTGGTGGGCGTGATGATCGGCTCCGGCAGAAGGGCATTTTTCTTCAGCCCTTCCGGAAATTGATACCCATAAATATCACGTTCGCCCAGGGAGTAGCGATACCATAAGGCGGTGGACGTGACACCTGTAATATATCCGCGCACAATAACTTCCACGAGAATGGGCTCCGCAGTGCGCACAATGGATGCGTTCGGGTCCGGAAGAGAAACAATGTGATTGGGAATAATATCCCGGGTCTGTTCGAACCACCAGGCGGATAATTGATTCAGCACCTGCCCTTTGTACGGGACCCGCGCCAGGATCATATCAAACGCGGACAGGCGATCGGTGGTGACGATCAATCTTTGTCCATCAGGCAGGTCGTACCAGTCGCGCACTTTCCCGGATTGTCTGTTCAATAAAGGCAAATTCGTTTCATTCAATGCCTGGGGCAGAAGATTGGCAAGTTTGTCCTTGGGTATCATTGATCCTCCATTTTTTATAGGTCACCGGCGTATTTCACGCCATTCTCAAACAACTTCAATCCGCTTCCACCGGTCTCACCGCGGGTATGACGCGGGTGCTGCCAGGTATGAATGTGATTTTCGGGATGCGGCATGAGTCCCAATACATTGCCTTGCGGGTTGCAAATCCCTGCAATATCAAGCATGGAACCGTTGGGGTTGGCCGGGTATTCGCCATTCGCTGACGATCCGTCCATATGAACATAAGAAATGGCAATTTGCTCCGGAGCCAGGCTGCCCAAAGACTGGAAATTGCCCTCCCCGTGCGCAATTGGGCATGTAATGATCTCTTCCAATCCTTTGGTCCAGATGCAGTTTCGGGAAACAGGGCGCAGGTGCACCCAACGGCATTCAAAATGTCCCTGCGCATTGAAGGTTAAAGTAGATTGGCCGGCACTTGAATCGCCGGGCAGAATGCCGGATTTCACCAATGCCTGAAATCCATTGCAAATGCCAATGACGGGCTTGCCGGCGTGCACAAATGCGGATATTTCATCCACAAAGTAAGATGCAAGGTCAAGGGCAAGAAGCTTGCCTGCGCCCAGGGCATCCGCGTAGGAAAAACCGCCGGGAACGACGAGCAGTTGAAAGTCCGAAAGAAGCGTTTTTCGATTCCGCAGATCATTGAGAGGGATCCCGACTGCATCTGCACCGGCAAGGGTCAGTGCATCCATCACATCGAGATCCCGGTTGGAGCCGCGGGCCTGGAGAACAAGAGCTTTTGGTTTCATAGATGTAAGGGATTGTTAAAGGCTTGAAAGAGATCCACCAGGGGGATGTCAAGATTGGAAATCCTGAGAATGGGATCGGGGATGACTTTTCCGATTTTACAAATGGGCAGTCCGTCAAATTGCGCTTCAAAAGCGCTGGCTTTTCCAGGAGCCACCTCTACCAGAAAACACCCATTAACCTCGCTGAACAAAATGGATGCTTCCGAATTCACCTTCATCCCAAGCCGACCGCCGAGGCACATTTCCGCGGCAGTAACCGCAAGACCGCCTTCACTAAGATCATGCACGGATTTTACAAGTCCGCTTTTAATGGCTTGATGCATGGCACGGTAAACACCGGGGGTGGATGCCGGCACAATGGGAACCACTCCTTCCGACCCCGGCAAAAACTCGCCGGCCAGATAGATAAGATTATTTGCCTTTTTCAGGTCCATGGTGACGGCCTGATTAACATCCTGAATTACTCCAATCGCGGAGATCAATAAAGTCGGTGGAATGGCATGGCGCTGCCCGTCTGCCCCGAGATATTCATTGTTAAGTGAATCTTTTCCGCTAATAAAAGGCGTCCCATAAAACAAGGATGCATCATGACAACCGCGGCAGGCTTCGACCAGCGAGCCGAGCGTCTCCGGACGAAGTGGGTCCCCCCAGCAAAAGTTATCGAGAACTGCAATCCGGTCAGGATCGGCGCCGACGGCGACCGCATTGCGAACGGCTTCATCCATCACCGACCAGGCCATTTGATAGGCATCCCGCTTCCCATATTCGGGATTAATTCCGTTCGAAAGCACAATGCCTTTGAGCCCTTTCGTGCCCATCGGCTTGATCACAGCCGCATCGGAGGGCGCATCCGCTTCAACACCAGTCAATGGTTTGACCACCGTTCCACCCTGTATTTCGTGATCGTACAGGCGGATGACGGGGGCCTTGCTGGCGATATTTGGGGAGGAGAGTAGCGCAAGCAGACGGTCCCTGATGTTTGAATTTTCGATATCGAAAGCCCGGGACTTGAATGACACCTTTTCAATGACCGCCTTCAATTGTCTTTGTGGAATGCCCTCATGCAAAAATTCATTATCCATGTCAACAACAACGCTTTCACCGTAACGCACCACGAGCCGGCCATCCCCTGTGAATTCGCCGATGTAGGTCAGTTCCGTATCGAAGGTGTCACATAATTCCTGGAGGGCGGGATAATGTTCCGGCGGGACGGCCAGTACCATGCGTTCCTGTGCCTCGGAAAGCCAGATCTCCCAGGGAGCGAGGCCGGGATACTTCAGGCGTACACGGGCCAGGTCGACATCACAGCCGATGGAGGATGCCATTTCCCCAACAGCGGATGACAATCCGCCTGCGCCGCAATCGGTGATGTCGTTGTACAGTCCGAGGTCCCGTGCACGTACGATGACATCGATCAGGCCTTTTTCGGTGATGGGATCGCCTATCTGCACCGAGGCGCCGGAGACTTCACCCGTTTGCGCATCCATGGTCATTGAGGAAAACGTCGCGCCGCGCAGACCATCGCGACCGGTGCGTCCGCCGAGCACGGCCACCCGGTCACGCGCCTGCGGATCCTTATGATGCCTTCCCTTCGGCGCAATGCCCACACATCCACAGAAAACGAGTGGATTGGCGGTATAGCCTTCGTCATACAGAATCGCGCCATTCACCGTCGGAATGCCAATCTTGTTGCCATAATCCTGCACGCCGGCAACCACTCCCGACTGAATGCGGCGCGGATGCAGCACACCTTCCGGCAGTGAATTTGGGTCAAGGTCCTGGGAGCCGAAGCAAAGCACATCCGTATTCGCGATCGGTTTGGCTGAGACGCCGAGGATATCGCGGATCACTCCTCCGACACCTGTGTTCGCGCCGCCAAAGGGCTCCACTGCAGATGGATGGTTGTGCGTCTCGGCTTTGAAGGAGATCTCGAATTCATCATCGAAGTCGATGATGCCGGCATTGTCCACAAATGCAGAAATGACCCAGGGTGCATTAATTTTGTCCGTTGCAGACTTAAGATAGGTCTTGATCAGCGAATCAATCACCTGTCCGTCGTCCCTTGTGATCCTTGCCTTGAAAGTCTTATGGACGCAGTGTTCGCTCCAGGTTTGTGCGATGGTTTCGAATTCAACATCCGTTGGGTCGCGCTGCTCCTTGAGAAAATAATTTTGAACGGCCTGCATCTCGGCCAGGTCCAACGCCGCACGCCGCTCCCTGGAAAGGGCAAGCAGTTCCTCTTGATCCAACGAGCGGATGGGAAGAATCTCCACAGTTCCGCTTGATTCCGCTTCCTGCGGGAAGGACGGGATGATCTCCCCCATCGCCCAGTGCTGAATGACGGGGTTGGCCAGCAGATTTTTCACGATCTGATCCACTGCCGGCTGTTCAGCCGGCTCATTGAACTTAAGAACAAAACGCTGGGCGGTCGCTGCGCGCCAGACTCCATCGATTCCAATCTCATATGCCGCGCGCACGATCTGTTCGGCCACAGGATCGGTCACTCCGGGGCGAAGGGCCACTTCCAGAAGAACCGCATCAGCCCCGGGTGAGTCTGATGCGAGAGTCCCCGGCAGTTCGATCCATTTGATGGATTGAGTGACCGGGTCGGTTAAAAGTTTGAGGGCCAACTGCTGCAACCCTTCCTGCGACAGTTGGCCCTCAATATAGTAAAGGTCATGGACCATAAGCCCCTGGAGGTGCTGGAATCCAAGCGCCTGCGCATCGGTTAAATAACCGGTCATTCGCGGGTCATTATTATTGAAGACAAGGAATTTATATATGGACATGGCCGGGCCTTTTTGTAAATCGCTGTCATTTTACCTCTATGAAGTTGTCTAGTCAACACTGGGATTCGAGGGTTACTCATATCGGTGCGGCTTGCCCGTCAGCCGAAATCTGATGCTGCAACAAATGTTTTCTCAACCCTAGTACCGCTGTGATCATGGAGCGAAAATGCCACGATGGCTGCTGTGTGGTTTACGGGCATGCCATTGTCGCATCCGGTTTTTATTCGGGGACCATTGCACGCTCCGCTTATGAAATGCGAAACTAAATCTTCGGAAATCGATGGCATGGATTGATTTCGTTTCAAATACCATTGACATTTTTTCGGACAATATGATATAAACCGGCCAATTAAATATTCGCTCTTATCCAGAGAGACTGAGGGAACGGCCCTTTGAAGTCTCGGCAACCAGGCGAAAGTCATGGTGCCAACTCCGACAGCTGAATGGCAATCGTCATTCAAACACTGGAAGATGAGAGGACGGTATCGTATGTACCTCTTCTTGTACTTTCAGAAGAGGTGATTTTTTTTAACTCTTCTGAAGGGCGGATAAATCATATTCAAGAGGAGAGTCTCATGTCCACATCAGAACGTCAATTTGGTTTCACCACCCGTCAATTGCATTCGGGATATGATCCCGAGGTAACAACGGGCAGCCGGGCTGTGCCGATCTATCAAACCACGGCCTATGACCTGCAAAGCACGGACCGCGCCGCACGGTTATTTGCCCTGCAGGAGGCGGGGAATATTTACACCCGCATTGGCAATCCAACCTCCAATGTGGTCGAAAAACGTATCGCCGACCTGGAAGGCGGAATTGCCGCAGTGGAGACCAGTTCCGGTCACGCCGCACAGACAACGGCCATTTTCGCGATTTGCGAAGCGGGCGACCACATTGTTTCCTCCTCCACGCTCTATGGCGGAACGGTCAGCCAGTTCTTGTATACATTCCCGCGTTTGGGAATCAGCGTGACCCTGGTCGATCCCTCCGACCCCGAGAATTTCCGCCGCGCGGTCCAGCCCAATACAAAACTGCTGTACGGTGAGACCATCAGCAATCCGCTTGGGAACATCTTCCCGCTTGAAGAAGTGGCAAAGATCGCAGAGGAATTCCACATTCCGCTGATGATCGACAACACGGCCGCCACGCCCTACCTGTGCAGACCGTTCGAATGGGGCGCGCACATCATCACACACTCCACATCCAAATATATCGGCGGACATGGCACCTCTCTCGGCGGCGTGATCGTGGACAGCGGGAAATTCAATTGGGCAAAAAGCGATAGGCATAAAAACTTTAATACCCCCGACCCTTCCTATCACGATGTCGTGTATGCCGAGGATTTCGGTCCGCTGGCGTTTATCTCAAAGGCACGCGCGGGCATCCTGCGCGATCTCGGAACCTGCCAATCCCCGTTCAATTCGTGGTTGTTCATTCAAGGCCTGGAGACATTATCCCTGCGCATGGACCGTCACGTGCGGAACGCCCAGGCTGTCGCAGAGTTTCTGGCCGATCACCCCAAAGTGAATTGGGTCATCTATTCGGGTCTACCGACTCATCCGGACTATGCACGCGCTCAAAAATATCTACCCAAAGGCCCAAGTGCAGTGCTCGGCTTTGGCGTGAAAGGCAGACGGGAGGCTGGCGCAAAATTCATTGACAGCTTGAAGTTGTTCAGCCACGTGGCAAACTTTGGCGACGCCAAATCCCTGGCCATTCACCCTGCCAGCACCACCCACTCCCAGCTCTCGGATGAAGAACAAAAAGCCGCGGGGGTCAGCCCCGATTTCATACGGCTGTCCATTGGTCTGGAGGATATTGAAGATATTCTCTGGGATATCGATCAGGCACTTCTAAAATGATGAATGCAGGTTGATGAATGATGAATAAAAGGAGAAACTATGCCGCACAACCCAATCGACCTTAAAAATCGTACCAAGAACCATGCCTTGCGAATCATCAAACTCTATCAAGGATTGCCAAAAAGCGGTGAGGCGCAAGTTATCGGAAAACAGATTCTGCGGAGCGGAACTTCAGTTGGAGCGCAATATCGCGAAGCCTGCCGCGCAAAATCTCAAGCTGATTTCATAAATAAAATGGAGGGAAGCTTGCAAGAATTGGATGAGACCGGCTATTGGCTTGAATTGCTTGTTGACAGCAAGATCATTCCGGCCGAGAAACTTGCTGAGTTACAAAAAGAGAATGAAGAACTAACGGCTATTTTTGTCGCGTCTGTAAAGACGGCAAAAAAGAATCAATCCGCCTAAATTCATCATTTCTAATTCATCATTCATCATCTAAATATTATGCCGGTAAAAATTCCAATCACCCTGCCCGCCCGCACAACACTTGAACGCGAAAACATCTTCATTATGGATGAGGACCGCGCTGCCCATCAGGATATCCGCCCTCTTCGCGTTGCGATCCTCAACCTGATGCCGACCAAGATCGCAACCGAAACGCAGCTCCTGCGCCTGCTTTCAAACTCGGCGCTTCAGGTGGAGGTAACTCTGCTTCATACCGCCACATACGAATCCAAAAACACGGATGCCGACCACCTGCTTAACCACTATCTCACCTTCCAGGATGTCCGCAATGAAAAATTTGACGGCCTGATCATTACTGGCGCGCCTGTCGAACAAATGCCATTCGAAGAAGTTGAATATTGGGATGAACTGACCCGTATCCTGGATTGGGCCGAGACAAATGTCGAATCGAATTTCTATATTTGCTGGGGGGCGCAGGCCGCGCTGTATCACCGATACGGCATCCCGAAATATGACCTGCCCCGCAAGATGTTCGGCGTCTATGAGCACCGCATCCTTTCCCCGACCGAAAGCCTGTTGCGCGGATTCGACGATATTTTCCTGGCTCCGCATTCCCGCCACACCGAAATCCGACGCGCGGACGTGGAAAAGGTCAGAGAACTGCAGATTCTCGCCGAATCCAGCGAGGCCGGCATTTACATTGCCGGCACAAAAGATGGGCGCCACCTTTTCATCACCGGCCACTCTGAATATGACCCTCTGACCCTCAAGGGAGAGTATGACCGCGATGTCAACAGGGGACTTCCCATTCATGTCCCGCAGAATTATTATCCAAATGACGACCCCACCCAGCCGCCCGACGTTCGCTGGCGCGGACATGCAAATCTGTTGTATTCAAACTGGTTGAATTACTATGTGTATCAAGTCACGCCATATGATGTCAATCAGATTCCGCAGGGACAGGCTGGCGCCAGCGTGTAACGCGCTCCGGGATGCGAGTGTCTCCCAGATCGTTACATATCTTCTTCAAGCGCGGATAAGCGCCTCGCCATTTCAGGTCGCTGAGATTCTCTTTAAGCGGAACGTCTGTACGAAGAGTGGATAATTCTCTGAAAAGAATTGCATCCTTGTAATTATTGCGAAGATTCTCAAGCAGGGTTGTCGCCCGACCCAGCCCCAGGCCTAATTTGTTCGGATCCTTGGAAATCGACTCGATATGTTTGAATTTCGCCAGCACCGTGGAAGTGGATTTTTCTCCCCAACCTTGAATGCCCGGATAGCCATCGGCCGAATCACCCACGAGCGCAAGAAAGTCCGGGATCGATTCAGGGTGGACGCCAAATTTTTGAGTCACACCTTTTTCATCGAGATGAATTTCACGTCTGCGGTCCCAGCAAATAACCCGCTGCCCTTCCACCATTTGTGTTAAATCTTTATCCACCGAACAGATGACGATTTGTTCAACAGATTTGTTTTTCTTGAATTCGGCTGCTGCCGTGGCAATTGCATCATCCGCCTCAAACTTGACCATGGGCCAGACCACCAATCCCAAGGCGGACACCAGCTTTTCAGCCAGGGGAAATTGATTCAGGATGACCGGGTCAACACCTGCGCTCGATTTGTAATTCTCGTACATCTTGTTGCGAAACGACTCGATCACATGGTCGAAGGCAACGGCAACATGCGTCACTTCAGGATCGGAGAGAAGCAGGAGCATACTGCGCAGCAATCCAAGAGTGGCGCCAATGTCCTGTCCGTTGGGCGCCTTCTTGGGCGGTGCGCCAAAATGAGCACGGAATAGTTCGTAGGTGCCATCAACTAAATGAATTTTCATGCGGACTCCTTGTATGCTCCTGCTCTTTGTTTTTAAGTAAGTTGAAAACGTTGATACACGACGCCGGTTGGAAGCGCAGAAGACTCTATCAGGTTAAGGTTGACACGTTTTCCATCCGGGAACAAACGCTTCCCCATACCAAGCGCCAGCGGATACACATGCAGTGAAAGCTCATCCACCAAGTCATTCTCGATCAAGGTATGGACCAGAACACTGCTCCCATCCAGGATGATATTCTTGCCGGGCTGGTTCTTCAACTTACGGATCTCTTCGAGCGCATTTCCGCGGATGAGAGACGAATCGTGCCAGGCGTCCGCCGATTTCAAGGTCGAAGAAACAACATATTTCTTGAAACCGGCAAATGGATCTTCCGCAGGGTTGGGCTCGAAGGCTTCACCATGCATCTGCCAGGTCTTTCGTCCGAGCAGCAAGGTATCGGCATCCGCAAAGATCTGACCAAAGTGAGCGCCAATATCGTCATGCCAGTATGGAATCGTCCAACCGCCATGGGGAAAGCCGCCGTCGGTATCCTCGGTGGGGCTGCCCGGTGCCTGAATAACCCCATCCAACGTAATGAACTCGTGCACAATTATTTTTCTCATAGTTTCTCCTTTTGAACAGTAGGCATGACCCTATGATATGGGGATAAGGAGAGTTCGTCTTGGAAAAAAACGACACCCTTATGGCGTTCCGTGACGAGCCAGTCGAAATTGGAGATGCTGATTTACACTTGCCCATTCGGTAACAAGAATGCTATACATGACGCTATCACGAACGGATCCATCGCGGCGCATGGCATGATGCCGCAAAATACCATCCTTTTTTGCGCCCAAGCCTTCAATGGCTTTTTGCGAATTGAAATTGAAATTATCGGTACGCAAACCGACCACCTTGCATCCCAAGGTATCAAAGGCATGCGCAAGCAGCAATAACTTGCAAGCTGTGTTGACATGACTCTTCTGCCAGCTTTTGGAATACCAGGTGTAGCCGATCTCTACACGATCAATACTCGCCATCACATCGTGATAGCGAGTGCTTCCAATGATCTTCCCCGTCATCAGTTCGCGGACCGCCCACGGCAGCATGTGACCCGCCAGATAACCTGCCAACGCGGTTTCAATATAGGTCTTGGTCTCTTCCGGTTTGGGCACAGAGGTAAACCAAAAATTCCAAAGTTCGCCATCCGCTGCCGCCGCAGAGAAATCCGCTTCATGTTCAAGAGTCAGCGGTTCGAGCCGAATGCCATGACCTTCCAATGTAATGGGAGAAAGTTCGATCATCTTAGATACCGTCCATAATGTAGCGTCTATTTCAAGTGTAGGGGATTCTACACGGCTTTGCTGATTACGGCTCAGACTTGATAAGTTCCCTCGGTGTCTGACCGTAGTAACGCCTCAGTGAATTCGTGAGATGCGCCTGATCAAAATAGCCAGCCTGATGTGTCGCGTCCAGGATTGGCGTACCGCTTTGCAGTAATTCAACCGCCTTGCGCGCCCGTTCGACTTGCTGAATCGCTTTATACGTCAACCCAGTGACATGCAAAAAGCGGCGCTGAATGGAACGCAATGAGAGTTCATGTGTCCTGCCACTTAACACCTCCACCACCACTTGATCACGGGCAACCAAATCTTTGCGGGTTAATCGCTCAACAAATGTATCGATATTTTCAAACGTTGGGAATTGCCAGGTCTCCCCAAAAAGCTGAAATGAATTTTTGCCGTTTTCAGATACATGGATCTCCTCGTCAACCAGTTTACACCCCGGCAAGTTCGGCATGAACGTGCCATGCTCGAAAATGACTCCCAAAAATTCGGCATCTTCGGGAATAGGCGCAGGCGATGCCTGTGTCTCGGGTCCACGCAGGCTGAGGGTGATCCTTCCAAACTGCCTGGTGATGACCATCTCCCATTGTGTGGTGGCGTTGGAAATGAATGAACCACCGCCAATGCTGCGTGCCTCATAGATGGCATGCACAAAGGGCAGATCAGAAGGTCGCGTACTGAGATCCACTATCATCTAAAGTGTGTTCCTACTTAACAATAAAGTGTTCAGGTCTACTAATTTTTCCAAACAGAGGCATACTTCTTTTTGTTTTTCAGATCTGTCTCCAGCTCAATCAGTTCCAGAGCTTTTTCCTTGACCTCGCTGGATGTAGTAGCATTATACAGGTTTCTCATGCTCACCAAAATATCGTAGCGGATCAACTTGCCGTTCTTTTCAGTGCCACATTCCTTGTAGCGTTTTTCAAGTCCCTTCACCACAAGGACCTGTGCCTTCTCACCGCCCAGACCAACCTTCCAAATATTTTGCATGGTATGCCTTGCCGTGACGAAGCGTTCATCTTTTGTCACGGCAAGAAGTTTGTCAAAATCTTTATGCATCCTGCCCTTAGGATCGCTCTTGCCGAGATTCCCCAATAACTGTCCGCAAATGGCACGGACGTGGTTATCTTTATCTGTAAGTCCTTCGATCAGTTCATCCCAAGCTTCGTACACCCAATCCACTGGCTTTTCAGTTTCCTTCATCAGGAACGTATACGCCTTGTTTTGCAATTGCGCATCCGACGAGCGGATGTTATCCAAATTTGTGCGGATCGTTTTATCCATTATGCCACCTTTCATTTACTTCTTTTTCCTAGCCATATTAAATTCCACCGCCGCACGGACAAGCTCCTTAAGTGCGACTTCATCGATCTTATCATTCTCAGCAATATCAATGGCGCGTGTCTCCTTGGCTTCCAACCCGGCGTTGAATAATTTTTTCGGGTCAGGCAACGATGCACCTTTGAAAAAATTTAGCTTTACATGATCTTTGAAAACTCCGCTGGCAACCACATTTCCATTGCATACCCAGACCGGCACACCCCACTTCCAATCTTCCGTCACTTCGGGAGCCGTTTTCAATATCAATGTACGGAACTGTGCCACCCACTTTCCGCGCCAGTCTGTCAGTTCCTTGATGAATTTGTCGATCTCTTGAGAGGGAGTCAGTGCCATTGTATACATTCTCCTATTTTTGCAACTTGATCAAATCTTTCAACGCTTTTTCGAGCAAAGATCGTTTCGCCTTAATATCTTTCATGTCAGCAAAATAAGCCATACGCCTGTTCTCGTAATCGCCTTCCAATATCGAACTCTTCACTTTCGATATCTGCGGATTATGAAACACTAGATGAATGCGCTTCGTCTCCCAAAGATTAAACGTCACCAAATACTCACCTTTGTAATTGAAGGATGGTGCTTTCCATTTGACTTCTTCTGCGATATTTTTATTCACACCCTTGATGATGGAACGCACCGCCTCCACCTCCGCCGTGAGCGGGTGCTTCAGTTCCCGAAGGAATTCATCCACCTGATCCGTTCGGCTGACAGGCGAGCCTTTCTTCTTCAACTTCTCCCCTGCCTGCCCTTGTTTGAAGGACAAGCCCTGCGCCTTCAACGCATCACGGAGAATCCCCAATGCCTTCGGACCCATCCCGTGTAACTGAGCAAGCTCCGCTTCAGTGGCTTTGGTCAACTGCTTGAGGCTGGTGTATCCCGCTGTTTCCAAGGCACGTGTGGCTGGGGCGCCGATCTTTGGGAAGCCATCAGTCTTTTGCTGCATATGTTCTCCTAAAATATCCCATTCTGATTGGGAGAAGCTTCAGGGATTGGCTGCCCCACATCCCATAACTCAACGATGCGTCCATTCTCAAGGCGGAAAATGTGAACAACGATTACACCGCGATGCTCAGGGTTTTGTTGGACGTGAGAATGCGTCACAACAAAGTTGCCTTCGCTGATCGTCCGCAGAATGGTGAAAGTCTTATTCGAGTTTTGTTTTGCATTCTCTTCCATGCCCGCCTGCAAAGATTTCGCGGAGCCTTCAAAGAAGGGATTGTGATGACGGAAGCCATCGCCGATATATTTCTCATAGGCTTCACGAACTTTTCCGCTTGAAGCGAGTTCAAGGAAGGAAACAGCAGAGTTTGTATTTTCATTCGGCATAATGAATCACCTTACTTCGGCGGGATATTCTGATTCAAATGAAACAGATTGGTCGGGTCATATTTCTTTTTGATCTGACCTAGCTTTTTCCAAGTATCGCCAGGGTAGGCGGCGCGGACTTGTTTTTTATCCACATCACCGAGGAAGTTGACATAGACACCTTTGTCTTTCTGGCGTAGATCAGCTTCGTATTGCGAAGCCCAGTTTTCGTGATGGTCTCTATCTTCGGGTTTATCGTACAGCGCGGCGAGGTTCGCCATTATTTTTGATGCACGATGTGCAAACGCTGTCGTATCCGCAGGGACTTGTGCCATTGCTCCGCCAAGCACGCGAAGTTGAGTCACTGCCATATTTGCAGTTGAAGCTTGAAGTGTGGTGAGAATAAATTCGGCAACAGAATGATCCACGCGGTCGAGGAACATGGTGCGGTTTGCAGCAACCGGGTGATAATCGCCGCCTTCTTCGGGCGGGAACATTTCAGGGTAAGTCATCGGACGAAGCATATCAGCGTAAGGTGTGGCAATGGCGCGGAACTTCGCCATGACCTGCTCCCCCGCTTCTGCGTCACCGGCGTAGAACATCATCGCCATCAAGATCAATTTGCCATGCACCTCTTCTGGAAGGAAAGGCATGGGCGGCGCAGTCATCACGTTCAGGATGGTGGAAAGTTCATCGGGAGCAGAATCAGCTTCGGTTAAAAAAGAAGCGATGGCATCCGCTGTGGCTGGCAGGACCAACATCCCGCCGTAGCCTTTATCCAGCTTATGAAGCTTGAATTTAAATCGAGTTGCCACGCCAAAGTTGCCGCCTCCGCCGCGGATCGCCCAAAAGAGATCGGCATGAGAATTTTCATCCACGTGCAAGAGTTGCCCATCGGCTGTGACAACTTCTGCGGCGAGCAGGTTATCAATGGTCAGCCCATATTTGCGGACGAGATAGCCAACGCCGCCGCCGAGCGTGATGCCGCCGAGACCCACCGAGCCCGTATCGCCAAAGCCAGTGACAAATCCATACGCGCCCACTGCGGTTGTGTACTCACTCGCGGTCATTCCCGTTTCGACCCAGGCAGTTCCTTCTTGATGATTGATCTCCAACTTTTTCATATCGGAGAGGTCAAGCACAATGCCGCCTTCGGTGGTGCTGTGACCCGCAGTGCTATGACCGCCGCTGCGGATGGCAAGTTCAAAGCCGTATTCACGCGCCAGCGAGACAACACGCGAAACATCACCCGCATCCACAGCACGGACGATTGCAAACGGACGGCGATCAATTCCGCCATAGAAAACTGTCCGCGCAGATTCATAGCGCGAATCATCTGGCGCGATCACTTTGCCATTGAAGAGCACGCGTAATTCTTGAAGCGTTGGTGTGCTAATGCTGGTCTTGCGTGTTTTCGTCGCCATATTAAATCTCCGTTCTCGTTACTTCTAAAAATATTATGTCACTCTGAGGGAGCGTTCTTCGCGACCGAAGAGTCTCTTGCTACGGCGTAGAGATCCTCACCGCACTGCATCCGCAACGCGGTGCACGTGTCGCTTCGCTCAGGATGACATTCATAAAGTCAATTTTTCAAATACGCACTGGTGAGTGATTGCTTGGCCTTCAATAATTCCTTGGGCGTGCCTTCGAACATGACTTTGCCGCCTTTACTGCCGCCTTCGGGACCCATATCGATAATCCAATCTGCGTTTTTGATGACATGCAGATTATGTTCGATAACGACAACCGTGTTGCCTGTATCTACAAGGCGGTTGATCACTTCCATCAAGTGACCAATATCAGACATGTGCAAGCCTGTCGTTGGTTCGTCCATGATGTAGATGCTGCCTTGCTTGTACAACTCACTGGCAAGTTTGATGCGTTGACATTCACCGCCAGAAAGCGTGCTCAACGGTTGCCCGAGTCCGAGATAATCCAAGCCTACATCACTCATGGCTTGCAGTTTTTTCTTCACCTCTGGAAGTTCGAAATACTCCAATGCTTGTTGAACATTCATGGATAAGACTTCTGAAATATTTTTCCCATTCAGTTTATATTTCAGCACTTCATCTTTGAATCGCCTGCCCTCACAAACTTCGCATGGCGATTTCACACTATCGAAAAATGATAACTCAGTATAGATTACGCCCAACCCCTGGCAGTTTTCGCACGCGCCTTTCGAATTGAAGCTGAACAGCGCAGGCTGCACCTTGTTCGCCGATGCAAACGCCTTGCGGACATCATCCAGAATGCCCGTGTAAGTGGCGGGATTGGAGCGACTGTTGACTCCTACTGCGGATTGGTCAATCACGATCGCATCGGGATGTTGATGCTGAAACACTTCATTAATAAGCGAACTCTTACCAGAGCCAGCCACACCTGTCACGACAGTGAGCACGCCAGTTGGAATGTTCACATTGACATTTTGTAAATTATTGACCTTCGCATTCTTGATCGGCAGTTTGCCTGTCGGCGTGCGAAATGAATCTTTTATCGGGATGGATTGTTGCATGTGTTTGCCCGTGATCGTATTCGCCTTGAGCAAATTTGCATAACTGCCTTCGTAGACGATCTCGCCTCCATGCGGACCCGCAAGCGGACCCACATCAACGACATGGTCTGCCACTTTGATCACATCGGGGTCATGTTCCACGACGATGACCGTGTTGCCTTTATCACGCAGTTTCTGCAACAACTCGTTCATGCGATGCACGTCACGTGGGTGTAAACCCACGCTCGGCTCATCGAAGATATAGATCACATCGCTCAGACTGCTGCCAAGGTGCTTAACGACTTTTACGCGTTGCGACTCTCCGCCTGATAACGTGTCCGTTTCACGGTCAAGGCTGAGGTATTCCAAACCAATATCCACGAGATTCTGCAACCGTTCGAGAAGAGCTTTGACGATCGGTTCGGCAGCGGGCACTTTGATCTTCTTTACGACTTCGATCAATTCAGGGATTTCCATGCTCGTCAGGTCGGCGATGTTGTACCCGTTGATCTTGCACCTCAAGATGGCCTTGTTCAATCGCGCACCATTGCATTCGGAACAGGGACCCATCGTCATGAAAGGCTCCACCGACTTTTGAGTCCGCTCGGATTTGGTTTTTAGATCCTGTTTGATGTACTTGTTGGTGAAGCGGTTGATGATGCCTTCATAAGTCAGATTGAAATCTTTTGCCCCCATCTTGGTCTTGACCTTGATGGGTTCGCTATATAACAGGTCGTGCAATTCCTTCTGGGTGTATTTGGATATTTTCTTGTCAGGGTCGAACAGACCCGTATTGATCACATTACTCCAACCCCAACTGTCCACGGCATACTCTGGAAATAAGATCGCACCTTCATTCAAAGATTTGGATTTATCCAGGAACTTATCCATGTCCACATCCAGCTTGCGACCGAGACCGTTGCAGTTCGGGCACATGCCTTGCGGGTCGTTGAAACCGAATACGTTGGTGGGTCCTACATGGGGCTGCCCGATGCGGGAAAACATCATGCGTAGGATCGTGTTGATGTCGGTGATCGTGCCCACGGTCGAGTGCGAACCGCCGCCCATCCGCTTCTGATCCACCACGATGGACATGCTCAGGTTTTCGATGGAGTCTGCATCGGGCTGGGAATACTTCGGCAGAAAATTCCGCACGAACATGCTGAAATTTTCATTGAGCAGGCGCTGCGATTCAGTCGCGATCGTATCGAAAACGATGGACGACTTGCCCGAGCCTGACACACCGGTAAAAATGGTGATCTTGCGTTTGGGGATGCGCAGCGAGACGTTCTTTAAATTGTTTTCACGTGCGCCGTGAATTTCAATGTATTCCTGGGGCATGGTCTCTCCTCTAAGCTCCCTGCCAAACAAAAACAAAACGGGCGGGTAAAAGCATAGTTGCTTTTGCCCGCCCTGACAAACGAACCAATATTTTAGAACATTTTTTCTATTAAGTCAAGGGCGCAATGACAAAGTGACGCTTTGAAGTTTATTTGCGCTCTTTTGACATATTCACCTTCACAGCATCAAGTATAAGCGTTTTTAACGCTGCTTCATTTACTATATCATCTTCATGGAAGTCGATGGCGCGAACCGTTTTGCTATCCAGACGGGTGTTGAAAATTTTCTTCGAATCCTTTATCTGCGCCCCTTGTGGAAAGGTCAGCCTGACAGCATTTTTGAGCGTATCTGCCAAGCATACGATCCCGTTGTGAGACCAAACAGGGACGCCCGATGGTTTGGAGGGTTTCTTCCATTTCACTTCTTCAACCACGGCAGGGTCCGCCTTTTTGATCAAAGCGCGAAGCTGAGCTAATTTCCTGCCTCTCCAATCCCCTGCTTCGTTGATGATGGCATCGATCTGTTGAGAAGCGGACTTCTCCTTTGGGGAAGGATTCGTGCCTGCTTTCATGTTCAGCTCAATGATTTTTTCACGAGCGCGATGATCTTTGCCTCTTCGGCGGCTGTCAACTTGATCAGCGCAAAACTTGCAGCCCACATATTGCCATCGTCAAGCAGTGCATCAGGTTGAAAACCAAAGGTTGCATACCTCACACCAAACTTGCTCGCGGCCTGGAAGAAGCAAATGACCTTGCCGTCTGCATTGGCGTAGGCGGGCATGCCATACCAGGTCTTCGGCATGAGACTCGGCGCAGCTGCTGTGACGATTTCATGAATCCGTTTCCCCATCGAACGATCTGTTGCATCTTTCATCTGCGCAATGGCAGCAAGCACAGCTTTCTCCCCTTCCGCCCTATCCTTGCCTGCCCGTGCTTCCGCCTTCAACTCTTGGACACGGGCTTTCATCGCGGCTTTTTCGTCGGCTGTGAATCCAGCATCAGATTTCTTAGTGCTTTTCTTCGTATCGGTTTTTGTGCTCATAAAAATCTCCTTATTTGACTTTGGCTGTTTTGACACCTTGCATCAAAACCAATTTAGTTATATAATAAAGATACTTTATTATAAAGATAATGTCAAGGGTAAATTTCTATGGCAAACACAACAAAAAACGAATTGAAGAAACGAGCTTTGATGGCAGTAAGGGATTATGGGGTGAATCTGACACAATTCCGAAACGCCATGAGCGAATGGGCGGGGCTCAACGTAACCGATATGGAATGTCTTCGGCTTCTCTTCCTCAAGGGTGTTGCCACACCCTCTGAACTTTCCAGGTTTACAGGTCTCACCTCTGGGGCAACGACCGCCATGCTTGACCGGCTGGAAAGGGCTGGCTTAATCGAACGCCGACCCAATCCTAATGACCGCCGCGGGACTCTCATTGCTCCTGCGCAATCAAGCGGTGAAAAAGCTGCGTCATGGTTTGAGTCGGCGAGAGTGGCACAAGAAGAATTGATCTCAAGTTATTCTGAAAGTGAAATGGAGATCATTGCTGGTGCATTCGAGCGATTCGCAAAACTTTGGGATGACGAACGCAGGAAGGTTCAAAAAAATCAGTAGGGACAAATCGTATACCATCACTCTCCGTCGTATGCCTTCTTCAGGTCTGCGATGATGAGCTTTTGCATTTTCAGCATGGCTTGCATCCCGCGCTGAGCTTTGACTGGGTCAGGTCCGCCGATGTAATCGCCCAATTGTTTCGGCACGATCTGCCATGACAGCCCATATTTATCTTTCAACCAACCGCACATCGACTCTTCTCCCCCATCAGCCGTGAGTTTATTCCAAAAATAATCCACCTCAGCTTGATCCTCACAGCTGACAAACATTGAAATGGATTCATTGAACTTAAACTCTGGGCCCGCATTCAATGCGATAAAGTCCTGTCCTTCAAGTTGGAAGTTAACCGTAAATGCTCTGCCGTCAGATCCGCGCGAGACGCCCCCGACCTGCGAGTTCTTGAAGATGGACACGTAAAAATTCATCGCCTCTTCAGCCTGTGTATCGAACCATAAAAAAGGGGTGATCTTATTCATTTTGATTTTCCTTTCGTCATTTTTAAATTTTGGGCGAGATGTAATTTAATGATCTTGTTGACCAGCTTCATGGGCATCGGTTCATCGAGTGGAAATTTGACCGTGCCTTTGCCGTCCACGTATTTGGATACTTCCTGCTTAAACGCCTCATCCCCGGCCGGAACCGGGTACAGCGACACATGCTTTTTCCACCCCGCAAAATGGATGATGTTCTTGCCGTTCAACTCGAACGCCGCGATCTGATAACTGACGCGCTCTTTTGCCCCGGGAGCCAGCTTCTTTACCGCGACACGGATTTGTTGCAAGCGTTCATGCGCCTGTTCGGGGCAGGCTGCGATATATTCATCAATGGATTGGAAATTGGTCGTTGCCATTACATACCCGCCTTTTCGTCCACTTCAAATATGCCAAACGTGTTGCCTTCGGTATCGATGAAATATCCCTGCCAGCACCTGCCAATCACCGGAAATTTTTCCAGCGCCACCTGCCCGCCATGGGACAGAATCTTCGCGGCAGTCGCATCGAAGTCACCCACTTCCAACGAACAAACGAAGGCATTCATCCCCTGCTGAGGGGATGGAGCTTTGACGGGTCGTTGCAGCAAACCGCCGCGCGAATCGCCCGTTTCGATATCCCAATACTCAATAGGTACAACGGGATTGCGGTTCATCTTCCAGCCGAAGATGGTTTGATAAAACGTCGCCGCACGTCCTGCATCATTGGCGTGAATTTCAAAAAAGATGCTCATCCTCGCTCCTGTTCCGGTCTTTCAGACTCAAATAATGATCGCGCAGTTTTTTATCAAAATGTTCCATCGCATACCGCAATGTGACGCGCGGCATATCGGCTGCATGTTTATCCAAAAACTTCAATAGCTGCTTTCGGTCTTTATCACCTGCGAAACGCAATGCCCAGCCATTAGCCTTGTGAATCAAATCCTCCTTGTCATGGAGCAAAACTTCAGCAAGCTTGAATGAGTCATCCACATCGCCTTTGCTGGTGAAAAAAAGCGTGCTGACAATGGCTGTCCGCCGTTCAGGCATCTTTTTAGACCTTGCCAGTTTATACAAAACCTTGCGCGGCTTGTCGAAGAGATAACTTCCGACCACCCACGGGGCTGAACGGTCAACCAGATCCCAGGTGTTGATGCGGTCATGACGTTTGATATACAAGTCGAACAATTCCTTCCTGCGTGCTTCAGTTGTCTTCGTGGAACGCGCCTGAAAATCCATGATGCTGACTGCGCCGACCCGCATTTCATGAATGGGATTTTCAAGCATTTCCTCAACCACGTCCAGCTCCATGTTCATGAATTCCCTGGCAAGAGCAAATACCTGTCCCATGCGGACGCCTAAAATGGAATCGTCATTGTCATTAACAAGATGAGCGTGAGATTTTGCAACCACTGGGGAGCGGAGAGTCTTTAGCTTTTTGAGGAATTCAGCCGCAGTCAATGTTGCGGGCATATCAGAGGCCTTTTGCCAGAATATCGTCAAGGCGTTCATAACCCTCACGGACACCTGTCTCCATACCATTTTGGACCATGCCATCCCGGTCGGCAACAGATTGAAAGAGGGAGTGAATCGTGACCTTTGTCCGGTTGCCGGGCAGCTCTTCCAGCGTCATGCTATCAAGAGAGACGTGGCCAGGGTAGCCTTCAAACTCAAAGGTCTGAATCATCCGTTTCGGCGACATTTCGTGGAAGGAACCATGAAACCCATATTCGTTCCCATTTTGATCCTTGTGAATATATCGATACCTGCCGCCGCTGACCGGCTCAAAGGTTTCCAATATCATTTCATATCCATGCGGACCCAGCCACTGCACATAGAGCTTCGGGTCCATATGAGCCTGGTACACCAACTCACGCGGCGCATCAAATTCACGAGTAATAAAAAGCTCCTGTCTGCCAGGCTCGGCAGTCACTGTAACCTTATTTTTTGAGGGCATTTTTGTTCTCCTGCTTCATTTTTTCCAAAAGGTCATCCAATCGACCGAACCGTGCTTCCCATAATTGACGATATTGCTCAACCCAGTCGGTCACCTCGCTCAATCTTTCAAAGCGGGCCTCACAATACCTCTCACGTCCCTGCGGGATGACAGCAATCAAACCACACTCTTTTAAGATCTTGATATGCCTTGAAACAGCAGGGCGGCTGATGCGAAAGTTCTCGGCAACACCATTCAGTGTCAGCCTTTGATTTGCCAGCAATGCCAGGATGGCTCTGCGGTTTGGGTCGGCAATGGCTTGAAAAATGTCTCGTCTCATGATCTCCTATATGTAACCGAATGGTTACTCTTTAGGTCGATATTCTAGAACAAGTTTTCTGATTTGTCAAGAGGAATCAGACCCTAATTATCGACGATTCTCACAAGGCGCGAATCCTTATCCATCCCAATCAAGATGATTTGGTCCGCACACACATATATAATCAAACCGAATTAACCCATGGAGGCTCACAATGTGGATTATCTATCCAGCGCTCATCATTGTCGTAATCGCAGGTGGTGTGTATTACTGGCAATATATCCTGCCTGATATCAACACACGCCGCAACCTGTCCCGGCTGGGGACGGAAGCACCCACACTCACGCAAGCCGGCATCACTTTTCGCGATTTGAACAAGAATGGGCGGCTCGATCCATACGAAGACCCCCTCCGCCCCATCGAAGAGCGGGTCGACGATCTGCTGAGACAAATGACCCTTGATGAAAAAGCCGGCATGCTGTTTCATACCATGATCGGAATGAACAAGGATGGCACCATCCTCGAAAAGACCGGCCTGTATCCCCTCCCGCAAACATCAGACATGATCGCACAACGGCTCATGAATCATTTCAACATTCTGGAAGGTTCAGATCCCCGTCACATGGCGGAATGGCACAACCGCATCCAAAATTTGGCCGAACGGACAAGGCTGGGGATCCCGATCACGATCTCCACGGACCCGCGTCATGCCTTCACACAAAACCCATTGGCCAGCATGACGGCGGGAAGTTTTTCCCAATTTCCCGAACCAACCGGACTGGCCGCCACGCGGGATGTGGAACTGGTCCGGCAGTTTGGGGACATCGCTCGACAGGAATATCTTGCCGTTGGGATCCGCCTCGCGCTTCACCCGATGGCTGATCTTGCCACCGAACCGCGCTGGGCTCGCACAAATGGGACCTTTGGCGAAGACGCCGAATTGGCTGCCCGGATGACCGCCGCCTACATAGAGGGTTTTCAGGGGAAAACCCTGGGCAAACAAAGCGTCGCCTGCATGACCAAACATTTTCCCGGCGCAGGCCCGCAAAAAGGTGGAGAAGACGCGCATTTCCCCTATGGAAGAGAACAGGTTTATCCTGGAGATAACTTCGACTATCATCTACAACCATTCCAGGCTGCATTCAAAGCCGGCACTGCACAGATCATGCCGTATTATGGGATGCCGGTTGGCACTCCGCTTGAAGAAGTTGGGTTTGGATTTAACAAGGATGTGATCACAGGTTTACTGCGTGAAAAATACGGCTTCGACGGCGTCGTTTGCACCGACTGGATGCTGCTCCATGGACTGAAAATCCTGGGGCGTGAGGTGATGCCGGCGAAAGCTTGGGGGGTGGAAAATCTGTCCGTGGCCGGGCGCGCACAAAAGGTGCTTGAAGCGGGTGTGGACCAATTCGGAGGAGAAGCCTGCCCCGAGGTCATCATCCAACTGGTGCGCGAGGGAAAGGTAAAAGAGGAACGCATTGATCAATCCGTACGCAGATTGCTGCGGGACAAGTTTAAACTTGGCTTGTTCGATAATCCGTATTTGGACGTGGATGCCGCCGGGAAAATTGTGGGCCAGCCGGAATTTCGCAAGGTGGGCGAGCTGGCACAACGAAAATCCATCGTATTATTAAGCAATGGAAGTCAAACACTTCCGCTCAAAAGCGGACTCAAGATTTATATTGAGAATATTAAACCTGAAAAGATCAGCCCATACGGACAGGTGGTCAAAGACCCATCGGATGCGGATGTCGCCATTCTGCGATTGAACTCCCCCTACGAGAAACGAAGGGGGATGATGGAGGGCTACTTCCATGCCGGGGATCTGGATTTCAAGGGCGCCGAAAAGAAACGTATCCTGGATATTTTGGATCAGGTCCCGACTGTGCTCGATATCTATCTTGAACGTCCTGCCGTGATCCCGGAGATTGCAGCCAGGAGTGCGGCCTTGCTGGGAAATTTCGGCGCAGGTGATGATGCGCTCTTGGATGTCATCTTTGGAAAATTTTCGCCGCAGGGGAAACTGCCATTTGAGCTACCGTCATCCATGGAGGCTGTACGCAGGCAACAGGAGGATGTGCCGCACGATTCTGAAAATCCGCTCTTTCCATTTGGTCACGGACTGGGTTATTCGGATTCTGGAAAATAGAAACAATGGCCAGTGCTGGCTATCCCAGGAGCCAAATCGCGATCGTAAATGCCATGAAAATTCCGCCCAGATAGAACAGGCTCGCATCTCCATTTTTTTGAAGCACAGCCCGCTGCGGATCCTGGGGATCATAATAGACAGTTACCGTACTTTGCGCCGGATATTTTTTCACCTTGGCCATCGCTTCATCCTTCCCAGTATCGAATATACCCATTAACTCCGCGATGGTGACATGACTGGAGGTATGGCGCCTGCCTAATGCTGTATATTGATAAACAATATGCGCGGAAAAGCTGAGCTTGCCTCCAATGGAGTGAATGACCTCGGAGGTAATGACAGTCCCCGGCGCGGCAATCCAATCCGCCGCCTGTCCGGACTTGCGATACGTGATCCATCCCGAAGCCATAATTGCCAGCCCGATCAGAAAGAATACACCTGCACAAAACATGGAAGTCGTCACAAATCTTCTCCTCCTGCCGCAAGGGTGCTGCTACCTTTTGAACCTGGGATATGAACCCAGCACGCGCAACATCACAGCATATTCCGCCAGGTGATCCAGGGCCCGTTTTGTTACATCTTCATGCATTGCACCGATAAAATCAATATAAAACAAATATTCCCATGGCTTACCCTGCAATGGACGTGATTCGATCTTGGTCAGGTCAATATCACGCAGGGCAAAAACGCTCGTCGCCTTGAACAAGGATCCTGGCACATTTTTAAGCGTGAACACAATCGAGGTTTTGGCTTCGCCTTCGGGCCTCATTGACTCGCTTTGGATGGCGAGAAAGCGTGTATAGTTTTCCGGGTTGTCTTCAATCCCTTCTTCAAGAATCTGCATCCCATATAATTCCGCCGCACGTTTGGAGGCAATCGCAGCCACATCGATTGCACCGGATTCCTTGAGAATCTTTACGCTTCCGGCCGTATCGTAGACCTGCTCAGGCTTGATGGCATGGCTTCTCAAATAAGCTGCACACTGCCCCAGGGCTTGTGCATGGCTAATGGCCTTTCGGATATCCTCCTTTTTTACTCCAGGCATCGAGATCAGGCAGTGCTGCACACGCAGAAAATACTCCCCCACGATCTGCAGGTTGTGACGCAGCAGCAGGTCATAGTTTTGATGGATGCTGCCCGCCAGGGAATTTTCAATGGGGATCAGGGCTGAATCACATGTTTTTGATACAACAGCGTCAAAGACCGCCTCAAAAGACTCGCAAGGCCGCGTCCCAACCTGGCCGAAAAAATTAAATACAGCCTGCTCACTATATGCGCCCGCTTCGCCCTGGAATGCCACCTTCATATCATGTGTCTCCCACAAATCAAAAACCCATTCCCTCTTCAGAGGATCCGGCCTACCCCCACCAGAAAGACATCGCAATGATCGCGTATAACCCGATCAGGGCCACACCCTCCAGCCAGTTTGATTCACCGTCATAAACGATCAGGGCGCTCAGAATGGCTGTCAACAGAAGCGCCACAACCAACAAGGGAGGCAGGACCAGGGTCAGGACTGTGGAAGTGAAAAAGAAGGAGAGCAGGACCAGGATCGGCGTCAGGGCGAGAGCGATCTGCAGGGAACTGTTCAAAATGACACTGATGGCATAATCTGCCTTGTTCTTAAGGGCGAGTTGGATCCCGACCACATTCTCGACCGCATTTCCCGCTATGGCCACGATCACCAATCCGGCAAAGGCTTGCGAGATGCCAAGCAATTCGATCGCAGGTTCAAGAGCCTGCACAAACCAGTCGGAAACGAAGGCAGCCAGCACACCTGCAACTCCCAGCACGATCACCACGCGGGCGATCGGCCAGGGTTTTTCCTTGTGACTGGATTCCTGTTCCGGCTCAACCATGGTCCCCCCTTGCAGGGAAAGCGGGATGCTCGCGAAGAATACGACCAGAAGTACGATCGCACTTGCGACACTTAAAGGACCTTCATGGGCTTCCGCCGGAGTGTGCAATCCATGAGCCAGCGTAGGGAACACCAGCGCGGATACCGCCAACACCATTAATATGGCGATGGCCCGCGGCGTCTCGGATTTAAATTTTTGTGTACCATGCTTCAGGCCTCCGAACAGGAAGGCCAGCCCCAATACCAGCAGGCTGTTCGCCAAAATGGAACCCACCAGGGCGGATTGTACAACTGTGATTAAACCCGCCTGCAGGGCAAAAAAGGAAACAAACAGTTCAGGCAGATTTCCGATCGCGGACTGAAGAACGCCGGTGGCACCCGGTCCCATATAATTACCCAGCTGTTCCGTGGCATGCCCAACAACAGTTGCCAGCGTGGAGAGGGCCACCGCACCGACTGCAAACGTTAATACGGAATTTGCCTCCAGGGACAGCAGAATTCCGGTCAATGCACTGGCCAGGAGGGAGACACCAAACATAGTCCATTGATTCTTCAAGATGGCGGTCATGGGTTAATCCTTTGTATAGGAGTGGATGTGAAATTATAGTTCACGATTGCTTCTCGGCCCATTCGATGATTTTTCTGAACCCCGCTTCGACTTCCTCGTCCGAAGCTGCGATGGTCATGCGGATAAAGCCCTCCCCCTGTTCGCCAAATGCAGAACCGGGAACAAGTCCCACGCCGACCTCATCCAGAATCTTTTCACACATTTCAATGGAGGTCATTTTCAAGGCGCGCAGGTCGAGAAAAAAGTAAAATGCGCCCTGGGGCGGAATGACTTTCACTTTTTCGCATTCCAGCTCATGCGACAGCCGAATGACCAACTCGCGGCGGCGGCCATATGCAGCCCTCATATTTGCAGTGACCTCCTGAATCGCCGGGTCGGTCAACGCAAAGGCGGCGGCCTTTTGAATGAAAGGGGCAACGCAGGTAATCGAGTTCTGTCCGGCTTTTAAGGCATTATCAATTACAGTCGCGGGCGCGGCCAGAAAGCCCACCCTCCAGCCGGTCATGGCATAGGACTTGGACAGGCTGTTTACGAGCAGCGTTCTTTCCTTTGCGCCTTCAATTGCCGCCGCGGAAGTCGGCTTCGCTTCATAATATAAACTGCCATATACTTCATCGCTCACGATCCAGAGATGATGCTGCGCGGCAAAGTCCTGCAACTTCTGCAGATATTCCCGTGAGGGATAAGCGCCTGTGGGGTTGGAGGGATAATTCAACACAATCACACGGGTTTTTGGAGTCAGCGCCTTCAGCCACGAATCAAAATGAGGGACAAACCCGTTCCCGGCGGGAGCTGGGACCCGGATCACATTTCCCCGCAGCATGATCACCATGTTGGAATGGGTCGCCCAGGACGGGTCAGGGATCAGAACATCGTCAGCGGGGTTGAGAATGGATTGCATTGCCAGATAATAGGCATGAATGCCGCCATGCGTGATCAGGATCTCGGAATCCGGGTTGTAGGAAACTCCTTCATCACGGAAAAGTTTTTGAGCAACCGCAGCTCTCAGGTCCGGATCGCCGCGGGAGGGGCCGTAATGAGTTAACCCGCTTTGCATCGCTTTCAAAGCCGCATCCATCACCGCCGGCGGAGTCTCAAAATCAGGATCACCCACCTGCAAGCCGACAACTTTTTTCCCGCCGGCTTTAAGAGCAAGAATACGGTCAGCCATTGCGACCGTGGCGGATTGTCGAATAAGATCAAATTGAGAGTTGTATGCCGGCATATGGACTCCGTTCATATGAATGGGCGTGAGTGTATCAAAGAATCAAAAATCCCGTCAACGGAAGCGACGGGATCGGTTTCTCTTAGGAGGCTGCTAATCCGCAAAGGGCATGGCCGGCTCCGGCGCCGCCTGATTAACGTTGACCGGCAGCAGAAAAATAAAAGTGCTGCCCATGCCTTCCATGCTCTCCGCCCAAATCCGGCCGCCATGCATTTCAATCATGGCTTTTGCAACAGACAATCCAAGCCCCATGCCGCCGTGCCGGCGCGTCAGATGCGATTCGACCTGATAGAAGCGGTCAAACACATGGGCCAGGTCCCTGGCCGGTATGCCCAGACCGTTATCCTGAATGGAAACCTTGATAAAATCCGGCTGCCTTTCAGCACGGATGGTGACATTCCCTCCGTTGTCTGTGAATGTAATGGCATTTTTAACAAGATTACTGAGAACGATGGCAATCTTGTTCCCATCCACATCGAGCCACAGGTCCTGGGATGGATCAATCTCAATTTTGATCGCAACCCCCTTGTTCCCCGCCACATCCCGAAAGGATGCGGATACGTCCTCGATGATGCGCGCCATGGAGACCTTGCGCGAGCGCAGGGTGGAACCGCCGGTCTGATAATTATCCACGCTGGAGAGATTTTCAATGATCTCTTTCAGCCGGGATGCGCCACGGATGATGACATCCACCTGTTCATGAAATTCCTCTGAGATCAGTTCCCTCAAAAAGGTGGCATGCCCAAGGATGAGCCCAAGCGGGGTCCGAAGCTCATGGGAGGTGATCGCAATGAATTCACTTTTTAATCGGTCAAGCTCCCGCGATTCGGTCCGGGAGGTTTGAACGGTTCTTGCCAGCAGGTCATTCTGCATGGCGATCGCCGCCAGGGAGGCGAGGCTTTCCATGACACGGACATCCTCCGCTGAATAGGCTTCCCCAGCCGCCTTATTAAATACCTCAAATACACCAAAGGCTTTTTCGTGCAACACCAAAGGCACCGCCAGCAGCGAGCTGGTCTTAAAATCCGGCAGCTCGTCGTTTTTGCTATAATACTTGGGATCGTTTGTTACATCCTGGATCACCAATGGCTTGACTTGAAGGAAGACCCACCCGGCCGAACTGTCGTTTAATGGGACTCTGGCCCCCTTGATGCTCTCGCTTTGAAACCAGGGAACATATTTGTAATAAAAATCAAGTTTGGTTTCGTCGTATTCGAGAATGGCTGTGGATTCACTCCCGGTCAACTCGACGGCAGCTGAAAGAATCGACATCATAAAGACATCGATATCCGCCACTGCACTGAGATTGCGTGATAGTTCCAGGAGGCGCACCAGGAGTTTGGTTGGGTCAATCGTCATAAGTCAGCCTACGGTAAGATTATACTTCACTGGTCTGTCTGAAAGAAAGACGGATTATACAAGGGAATCGCATTCCAAAATCAAGGAGAAATTGTCATGGCAGGAAAAAAGGTACGAGTCGCCATCATCGGCGTTGGAAATTGCGCGTCATCACTGGTGCAGGGAGTTCAATTCTACAAGAACGCGAAAAAGGACGAGACCATCCCCGGCATTATGCACACCCAGCTGGGTGAATATCATGTCCGTGATATTGAATTCACCATGGCCATCGACGTCAACATCAACAAGGTCGGCAAGGACCTCTCCGAGGCGATCTTTGCCGAACCCAACAATACCTACAAATTTTCGGATGTGCCCCGCCTCAATGCACCCGTCGTGCGCGGCATGACTCATGACGGCCTCGGGAAATACCTGAGCGAGATCATCACCAAGGCGCCCGGCCCCACCGCGGACATTGTCAAATTGCTGCGCGAGACCAAAACCGAGGTCATCATCAACTTCCTGCCGGTCGGCTCCGAAATGGCGACCAAATGGTATGTCGAACAGGCGTTGGAAGCCGGCTGTGCATTTGTGAATGCCATCCCGGTCTTCATTGCCTCCTCCGAATATTGGGGCAAGCGTTTCCTTGATGCCGGCCTGCCGATCCTCGGCGATGACATCAAGAGTCAGGTCGGCGCGACCATCGTTCACCGGGTGCTCACCAGCCTGTTCGTGGACCGGGGCGTGAAGATCGACCGCACATATCAGCTCAATTTCGGCGGCAACACGGATTTCCTGAACATGTTGGAGCGCGAACGTCTCGAAAGCAAAAAGATCTCCAAGACCAACGCGGTCACCAGTATGGTGCCCTACGATATGGGCAAGGACAATGTACACGTCGGCCCCAGTGACCATGTCCCCTGGTTGACCGACCGAAAATGGTGCTACATCCGCATGGAAGGCACCACCTTTGGAAATGTACCTCTCAATCTGGAATTGAAGCTTGAGGTCTGGGACAGTCCCAACTCCGCCGGGGTCATGATCGACGCGGTCCGTTGCGCAAAGATCGCGCTTGACCGCGAACTGGCGGGGCCGATCGTCGGGCCTTCCTCGTATTTCTTCAAGACGCCGCCCAAACAATTCCGCGACGACATCTGCCGCGACAAGGTGGAGGATTTCATTTCCGGGAAATCGGACGAATAATCAGAAGGGACACGGCGCTGCCGTGTCCCTCGTTTTTTATTGGTACAATCCCCGCATGACAAAACACCGCTTCATTCTTAACCTTGTCCTGCCAGCCCTGCTATTGGCTGCCTGCCAGCCCGCACCGGCTACTGTTGATCAGAGCGTTGTCATGACCGCCGCCTATGGGACAGCCGTTGAACTGGTCAATCGCCCCACAGAAACCCCTGTATTTACCGGCACCCCGGTCCCCACGGAAACAACCGTCCCGCGCACGCCTCCCGCCCTGCCAGGTGCCTACCAAACTTCCATCTTAAAACCATACAACCTGCCCCGCACCTATGTGGCTGACACCTGTCAGTACCTGCAAAACAAATGGAACCCGAACAATTCCACGCCCGGGACTGTCGTCATGGTCATCATGTACCATGGCGTCAGCAAGGACGCCCCCGATAATCCGAATGGGATATCCTCCGCAGATCACAAGAAATTAATGAACGACCTGCACGACATGGGCTTTCAAGCCATCACCATGCAGCAAATGTCCGACTTCCTGTATAACAACGCCAAAATCCCGCAGCGATCTGTTTTGCTGATCGTCGATGACCGCCACTTTGCCCAATCATTCAATGACCATTTCCGGCCTTTTTACGAACAGTGGGGCTGGCCCGTGGTCAATGCCTACATCGGCCTCGACGAACGCCCCGACCTGTGGGCCGAGAATGCCGCCCTCTCCGCTGAAGGCTGGGTGGACTATCAGGCGCACGGTTATATTCACAACATCCCGATAACCGACTCCTCCACCGATGAATTCATAACCAGCGAAATGCAGGGTGCGATCAACTCCCTGCAAAAATATATGAATAAAACCCCGATCGCCTACATCTGGCCGGGCGGCGGGTTCTCGGCGCGCGCCGTGGAAATTGGAACACAACTGGGCTACAAGCTTGGCTTCACCGTCAACTCCCGCGGACCGGTCATGTACAACTGGATTCCCCAGGCCGATGCGGTCAATGCAGATAATCCTCTCGAAATCCCCGAGACTCCCGCAAAGAATCCTCTCATGACCATCCCCAGATATTGGAGTCCAAACGCACGCGACCATCTGGACGAGATCCGCACGATCGGGGACGAAGCGGCTTCGTATGCAGAACAAAACAAAGCCACGGAATTGGAATACTATGACATTATCTGCTCGCCAGCGTACGGCCCAATTCCAGGCATGCCTTGATCATCAAAATAATGAATAAACTCAAATCATTGCAACAGATCTTTCAAAGAGGGGCCGGCCTTTTTTTGCTTTTCATCCTGTTGACTTCCTGTGGAACGGCACAGCCCGTGTCCACACCAACCAAAGGAGGCCTGGATTTGCAAACCGCCCCGGCCCTGCCCGGGACCTTCCAGTCCATTAAGTTAAACCCGCTGGATAGCCCCCACACGTACGTCGCGGAGACCTGTCAGTATCTGAGAAGAAAATGGGACCCGTACAGCGCGGAACCCGGCACGGTGGTCATGATCATCATGCTGCACGAAATCACCCGGGGCCCTCTGGAAAGCCCGGATGGGATCAGCGTGTTCGAATTTGACAAATTAATGCTGAAGCTCAGGGAGCAGAATTTCAAGGCGATTAACACAAAACAATTCCTTGCTTTTATGGAACGCAACGTCAAAATACCGCAGCGTTCCGTGCTCATCATTCAGGATGGCAGTTATGATGCCGAAAATTACAACAAGAATTTTCGGGAATATTGGGAAAATTGGGGCTGGCCTGTTGTAAGCGGTTGGATGAGCGACCCCGATCTTCCGGAATCCCAATGGAACGAGAATTCCACCCTTGAACAGGAAGGCTGGGTCGACCACCAGGCACAGGGTGTCATCCCTGGCACCGTGATGTCAGACGATACATCCAAAGCCGTGATTACCCGCGAACTCGAGGGATCCCTGACAGCCTTCGCAGATCGCTTTGGGAAAATCCCGTATGCATTCATATGGCCCGGCGGGGGATTTGGGCTGCGACCTGTGACAGCGGCCCGGCAGCTCGGATTTCAACTTGGATTCACAGCCAACTCCCGCGGACCGGTCATGTATAACTGGGTGCCGCTTGCCGATCAATCCGATCCGGGGCGCCCTTCCTTAATTCCTGAAGGGCCGGTCAACGACCCATTAATGACCCTGCCGAGGTATTCACCCCAGGAAGTCCTGGATGCCATTGACACGGTGCGCAGCATTGGCAAGGACGCCGCGGCCTACGCCCAGGAAAGCCGCACCGCTGAACTACATTATTATGAAGCCGTTTGCCGGGCAGATTACGGACCCATCCCTTCCCCATAAGGAGTCATCCCATGACAGACTGTATCTTTTGCAAGATCATTACTGGCGACATTCCCAGCACGAACGTGTTTCGCGATGAGTTGGTGACGGCTTTTCGGGACCTGCATCCCGCCGCGCCGACCCATATTCTGATCGTACCCAATAAACATATCGATTCGATCAATGCCCTTGAGAATCGGGACGAACCGTTGATCGGGCATCTGTTCACGACGGCCAGGCAGCTCGCCGCCCGGGAGGGGATCGCCGAAGGCGGGTTCCGGTTGATCATCAACACCAATGCAGATGCGGGCCAGACGGTCTTCCACCTGCACCTGCATCTTTTGGGCGGGGCGCCCATGAAGCACCCGATGGGTTGAGAGCGAAGCGATCAGCGTGAAATCCGCTGGTCGCTTTTTGATTGACTCGAATCGAGTTATCGTCTATAAACTGCAAGATTATTTTCAAGGAGGAACCCATGCCCGAACGAGAAATCTACCTGCTTTCCCCGCGCGCGCTCAGCCCTGAGACCATCGCCGTGGCTTTTGCAAAGACCTCGCGCGCGCCCGAATCCTTTCGGGAGATCGCGGCGGAATTAAGCGATGAAAAATCCGCGCAATTCCACGAGAAATGGGTCGTGGGATACGGTCACGCCTCCGTCGCCGAGCATGCCGTCCTGCACATCGCCTTCGAAAATGTTTCCCGTATTGCCATCGAATCCATTGAAAGCAGCCGCCTGGCCTCCTACACTGAAAAATCGACCCGCTATCAGAAGTGGGGAGCGGACGATTTCACCATTCCGCCCGAACTGGACCGCCATCCGCTTCGGGATGAATTCATCCAGACCGTGCGGTTCCTTTTCGGGACCTATGCCGAATCGCTCGACCCTGTCAAGGATCTCATCCTGCAGCGCTCGCCGCGCCGGGAGAATGAAAAGGACGAAGCGTATGACCGGCGTATCCGCTCGCAGTATGTGGATCGCTGCCGTTTCATCCTGCCTGCCGCAGCCAACGCCAATGTGGGTATGACCGCAAATGCCCGGGTGCTGGAAATCGTCATTCGCAAGATGCTCTCCCATCCGCTCGCCGAAGTACGGCAAATCGGGGAAAAGATGAAGGAAGTTGCGAGGACCGAGGTCCCGACCCTGGTCAAGTATGCCGACGCCTCAGACTATTTTATCGAAACAACAGCCGAAATCAACAAGCGTCCATTGAAAATCGAGAATCAAAAATCAGAATGGTGCACTCTGATCGACTACGACCGGGATGGCGAAAAGAAAGTCATGGCTGCGGCCTTGTACCGCTATGGGGAAATGTCCTACGCGGATGCGCTGGCTTATGTTGGAACATTACATGAAAAGGAACTTGCTGATCTGGCGGAGACCCTGCTTAAGCGCCTCGACAAATTCGATGTCCCGCTGCGTGAACTTGAATACTGCAACTACACCTTTGATCTGGTCATGGACCAGGGAGCGTATGCCGAGTTCAAACGTCACCGCATGATGACCCAGACCCCGCAAAGACTTTCGACCAGGCTCGGATATGCGATTCCCAGCCTCGTGACAGAGGCAGGCTTCGGGTCAAAATATGAGACGGCCATGCAGGCAGCGATCAGGATGTATGAAAAATTATACGCATTCAATCCGGATGTCGCCCAGTATGTGGTCCCCAATGGATTCAACCGGCGCGTGCTGGCCCAATTCAATTTGCGGGAAGCCTTTGCCTTCTGCCAGATCCGGACGGCCGCCAACGCACATTTTTCCATCCGCAGAGTCGCGCAAAAAATGTATGCTGAAATAGCCCGCGTGCACCCCCTGCTGACGAAACATATGAAGCGCCACGAAGAGACCTGGCAGGGTGTTGAAGAGAACAATTTCACAAAGATATAAAAAAGGACGCGGCAGACGCCGCGTCCTTTTTTATCTACTCCTCTTCTTCATCCTTCTTGATCTCAAAGATCCCATCGATCTTTTCCATCATCTGCGGGGTGATCTTCGGGGCCACCTCGGCCGCCTTCATATTTTCGTGGACCTGCTCCACCCGGCTCGCACCGGTAATGACCGTGCTCACCAATGGATTTTTCAAACACCATGCCAGAGCCAGCTGGGAAAGCGTACACTCGAGCTCCCTTGCGACAGGTTCAAGCGCCCTGACCTTGGAAAGTTTGCTCTCGCTGGTCAAGCTGTCTTTTAACCATTCATACCCTTTCAAGGCGCCGCGGCTTCCGCTCGGAATACCCTGGTTATATTTGCCGGTCAACAAACCCGAAGCCAGCGGACTCCAAATGGTGGTGCCGTAGTTGTATTCCTTGTAGAAACGCAGGTAGTCACCTTCAAGGCGTTTGCGTTCGAACAGATTGTATTGCGGCTGTTCCACAACAGGTTTGTGTAAATGATGCCGTTCCGCAATTTGAATGGCCTCGATGATCTCCGAAGCCGCCCATTCCGAAGTGCCCCAATACATGGCCTTGCCCCATTCGATGATGTTGTGCATGGCCCACACGGTTTCCTCAATCGGAGTGGTCTTATCCGGGCGATGGCAATAGATCAGATCCACATATTCGAGCTGCAGGCGTTCGAGCGAACCGTTAATGCCCTCGATCAGGCGTTTGCGGTTGAGCGTGTTCTTTTCATTCACGCCTTCATACAGACCCCAATAGAACTTGGTGGAGACCAAATAACTGCCCCTGCGCCATTTTAACTTCTTGAGCGCATCCCCCATCACCGTTTCCGATTTCCCTCCCGCATATACTTCGGCATTGTCAAAAAAATTCACGCCGGATTCATACGCCGCCGCCATCATGTCCACTGCAGTCTTTACATCCGCCTGATTATGAAACGTAACCCAGGAACCAAAGGACAGTTCACTGACTTGAATACCGGTCCTGCCGAGATGACGATAGATCATTGTGCCTCCATGGGATTATTTGCCCGTCCATTATAATCATTGTATGCGAAACCTGTCGTTGTTTCTGATTTTGGCTTTGACTGCCTGCTCAGCCCAAAGCCTGCCAAATCCCTCAAGCGATTTGCCTGAGCCATACTTCACGGCAACTGCCAGCCCAACCTTGACACCAAACGTGGTTGTACCATCAACACCACTACCCTCTCCAACACCTTTTATATACATTGTTGAAGCGGGCGATACCTTCAGCGAACTCTCCGAAAAATTTCATGTTTCCCAGGACGATCTACGGGCGGCGAATCCCGACATCAACCCAAATGCCATGACCATCGGAGCGACGCTTGTGATCCCCGGCAGTTCGCAAGCTGGCGCCGCCGGTTCGACACTGACACCCGTGCCTGTTCCTGTTTCCCAGGTCATTTGCCACCCGACAGCCGACAACGGGTTGTGGTGTTTTGCATTGATCCGGAACGACACACCGGACGAGCTGGAAAATGTCTCCGCACAGATCACACTGCTCGATAAAAATAAAGCCGTGCTTGCAAGCCAAACTGCGTTCACCCCCCTGGATATCATCCCGCCCGGCGCCTCCCTGCCGGCGTATGTTTTCTTTCCGGGTCTTTCAGCGGCTGCAGACGTGCAGGTCCAATTATTAAGTGCCATTCCATCCAACAACGCGCAGCGTCTTCAGGCTGTATTGAACAACACGGTTGCACAAATAAACTGGAGCGGATCGACCGCCCGCGTGAGCGGACAGGTTCAACTGCCGGCTGAGTCACCGGCCGCCACTCTGGTATGGGTCGCGGCGGTGGCCTATGACCGGGATGGACGCGTGATCGGCGTTAAACGCTGGGAAGGCGGATCGGTCCAGCCCGGGGGGAGTATGCAATTCAATTTCGAAGTATCCAGCCTCGGGTCCGCGATGGATGCGGTGGAATTTTTCGTGGAGGCAAAGTAGGGACCCGGCGCACCGGGTCCCGTTGGTATTATTTCCCGTCCAGCCACATATATCTTTCAAGTGGAATCGAGATCGGGGTAAACACAAATCCCTTCACATATGGTTTTATCAATTGATAGGAAAGCGAGTGCGTGGTGAACAGCACCGGCGCATCGTCCACGATCATTTGCTCGGCCTGCTGGTACATGGCGACACGTTGGGTCACATCCTGTTCCACACGGGCCTGCTCCAGCAGCTGATCCAGGACAGGGTTGGAATAGCCGCCCTGGTTCTGGTTTGAACCGCTGTGAAAGAGGACATCCGCAAAATTTTCAGGGTCGGGATAATCCGCACACCATCCGCCGCTGAAGATCTGACCGTGGTTGCCGGAATAGATCTGATCGTAATAATAATTGTATTCAATGTTCTCGACCTGAAGCGTGACCCCGAGATTCTGCTGCCACATCTCCGCCATGGCAGCCACATCCAGGCTGACATAACTACCCACACCCCCATTGGTATACACGATGGGAGGCAGCCCTTCAGGCCCGCCATATTTGGATTGTTTGAGCAACTCCCGCGCCTGCTCCGGGTCATAAGGCAGGCCCTTCAATTCATAGTTGAATCCGGGCAATCCGGGCGGGTAGGGACCAATGGCAGGCAGAGCCTGTCCGCGCAGGACCACATCAATGTAACGCTGACGGTCAAAGGCCATCGAAAAGGCCCTGCGCACGTTGACATCGTCAAAAGGCGGCCGGGTGGTGTCAAACACGACATAGCCTGTACATAAATCCACCCCGGATACGAGCTGGTCATGCAAAGGCTCCTGCGGGTCAAGCATGCGGTCGACACTATACAGGTCGACTCCGGCCACGTCCACGTCGCCGGCTTCAAACAGGCGCACATCGTAGCCGGCATACAGCTTAATCACCACATAGGGGATGGATGGCGGCCCAAGATAGAATTCCCGGTTCGCTTCATAAATAATGTATTCATTTGAACGCCATTCAAGCTGCTTGTAGGGTCCGGTCCCGTTTGGTTTACGGACCCAGTCTTCCCCGCTTTCAACATTGGCCTTGTCGACGATAAAGGCGGTTGGGAAGGTAAGTTTCATTAAGAAGTATGGCTTGGGCGCATCGATGGTGACCTGCAGAGTGAGATCATCAATGGCCTGTAGACCGCTGATATGCTCCGCCTGCCCGGCGACCATTTCACGAACGCCGACGATATCGCCAAGATAGGTCAGCACCGTGTCTGACTTAAGGGCCGGGCTGGCAGCCCGCTCCCAGGAATAGATCACATCCCTGGCGGTTACAAAACGATCGTCATGAAAACGCGCGTTTTCACGCAAGTGAAAAGTGTATACGGTTCCATCGTCACTGATTTCCCAAGACTCGGCCAGGTCGGGCGTCAGGTTGAGATGCGGATCAAAGGAGACCAGCCCGCTAAAGACCAGCTTGTTCCCGGAACTATAGGTGGTGGCGGGATCGTAATCCCTCATGTTGGTGGATTCAGCACCGCTGTACACAATCTCCTGGCTGGGCGGTATGGATGCCAGATCCAGGGAGGGAGGGGTGATGTCCTGTGTGCAAGCCGAAGCTGTCATGACAAGCAGGACAAGACCGGCCTTCAATTTTTGAAATCTACGCATCCCGGCCTCCCTTCATTACCTTCTGATTCTGCGTACGCACCACCAAACCGAGAATCACCACCCCAAAGATCAGCAGAATCACAAGACAGACACATGCCAGGGCGAGGGTCAACCCGAGCGGCGGACCTTTTGGCGGGGTATCCACTCCGGTATAGGATGAAGTGGGAACTGCATATGGAGTGGGTGTCACCGCCAGGGGTGCACCTGAAACGGGAACATAGGTGGGAACGAATGTCGGGGTGGGCTGGGACGTCGCGAGGGCAGAAACAGGCCGGGGCGCGGCCCCGATCGCCTGTCTCCAGTCATCCTCAAGTCCTTCCGTGTCGTATCCATATACTTCACGCAGGGCATCGTCGATCGGTTTGGCATTCTGCAAAGCGACCAGTAATTGGGTCATCTTTTCCTGACCATACGTATCGATCAGGAAGCGGATGATGCTGTACGACTGGCTGTAGGAAAGGTTGGCCTTGTCCGGAAGTTCTGAAAAGCCGCCATTCAGGGATCGGATGGAGATCAACGTATCGTCTTGGATGGCCCGATCCAGTTGCGACTGCATGGAAGAATCCAACTGCCCTTCGCTGAACATGGCCAGGCCTTCCTCGATCCAGCCAGGCAGGGTCCCGATGCATGAAAAAGTAAAATGCCCGACCAGAATATGCGTCAATTCATGAATGACCGTGTTCTGATCCCAGGTCGCATCCGACCCGGAGATGCCCATGATAATGATGCTGAAGTCAGAATAGGCCTGCCCGCCCGTCCAGGAGGGTTCATAGAGGACGGCATCCTGCATGTCACTGTAATTGGGATAAACATAAATATCAACAGGGGTGGTTGTATATAATCCGGCCTGATCCTTGTTACGACGCAGCCCTTCGATGCCGGCTTCCAGCATGGTTTGTGCAAAGGCCTGGTCTTTTCCATACCAGTGGATGTTCAAGAGGCCGCTTGAAACGGTTTGCCAGTCGTGAAGATCGTCGAGCCAGACCGCATGCTGTGTTGCGCTGACAGACTCCGCACCTGACTCATCTGTATACCGCCAGCGCCACCAGATCTGAGCCCCAGGGGGAAGCGATCCGCTCTGGCGCATGTCCCAGGTCCACTCGACGTTGACGGATTTGGCGGGCGTGAACTGGGGAAACGCCCTGGCGATCACATCACCGCAAGTTTGCTGTTCATTACCGTACTCTAATGTCACTGAGGTAATATTGGAGCCGGCATTCAGAGTGGCCGAGAAGGTGGCCGTTTCGGGAAATGAAAATGTGACCTGGTCGTCCGTCACCTGTGAATTCGGCGCGGCGAAGGCCGTCTGCATCGGCGCGAGCGTCATTCCGATCAGGAGGAACCATGTTGTTATCCTTGCACGCATATCGAGAACTCCTTGCTGGATTTGCAGTTCGCCGGTGTGAAGTCAAAAGGGCCTGCCGGGCAAACATTTTCAAACTATATCATTAAACAAAACATCACATCCAATTAGGACAAATTCGGGAAGAATTCATGACAAACATCCACCCCTAAATCTCAGCATGAATTAATGTCATCATGTAAAATGGATATAGATTGTTACATTTCGCACATAAAATGATTTCAGATCAACCGATCTAAGCAACTTATTTGGAGGAACCCCATGCAACGTACCAAATTCTTTCTCGGCGGCGCACTCATTTTGGCGGCAGTCGTCTATCTGATCTTTTCATCCACCAAGGCCAGCGCCGAATATTTCATGACGGTGGATGAAGTTAAAGCTGAAGGCGCCTCGGCCGTTGGCAAGAGCCTGCGCCTGTCCGGTGCCGTGCTCGGCGATACGATCCAATACGACGCCGACACTCTGACCCTCACCTTTGAAGTGGCGCATGTCTCGGGCGACAATAATGAGATCGAGGCCGAGGGCGGCCTTGCGAAGGTCCTGAACGAGGCGGTTAACGACCCGACCCGTCAACGCATCACCGTGGTGTATGTCGGCCCCAAGCCGGACCTGCTGCGCGGCGAGGCCCAGGCGATCATGACGGGCAAACTCGGTGCGGACGGCATTTTCTATGCCGACGAGCTGCTGCTGAAATGCCCCACCAAATACGAACAAGCCGTCCCTGATCAAGCATCAGGCAGTTAATAAAAACAGCCTGACAGGCGTTCCCCTGTCAGGTTTTCTTTCCCCCGCCTGAACGTCCGGCAACTCAAGTTTTTGGAGAAAATTCTATGTTCGCAGAATTTGGATACGGCATTTTAGTGGTAACTTTTCTGGTCGCCTTATACAGCATTATCGCGGCGATCTATGGCGCAACAAACAAATCCGCCTCCCTGGTGGAAAGCGCACGTCGCGCAATGCTGCTCACCTTCCCGCTCATCACCATCGCGGCAATTTCCTTGATCTACCTGCTGGTCAACGATCATTACGAGGTCTCGTTCGTTTACGAAGTGACCAGCCGCAGCATGCCCACCTACCTCAAGATCACAGCCTGGTGGGGCGGACAGGCCGGTTCGCTGTTGTTCTGGTCCTTCCTGCTTTCCGCCTTCGCCTCGGCGGTCACCCTGCGGAAATGGGACCGCGATATTGAATTTCTGCCCTGGGTGATCGTGGTTTGTTCGGTGACCCTGATGTTCTTCCTCGGGCTGGTGATCTTCTACGAAAATCCCTTTACCCGATTCTGGGCTGTGGGCGGCAATGTTGAGCCACACATGTTCGCCCCATTGAATGCGACTCTCTTCACCGCAGATGATGGCCGGGGCTTGAATCCGCTCCTGCGCCACCCAGGCATGATCATCCATCCGCCCATGCTTTATCTTGGCTTTGTCTCCTTCGTGATCCCCTACGCTTTCGCCATGGCTGCTTTGATCACTGGCCGCACTGATGACCGTTGGATCCGTCTCACCCGGCGCTGGTCTTTATGGGCTTGGCTCTTCCTCTCCTTCGGACTGGTGCTTGGCGGCCGCTGGGCCTACGATGTATTGGGCTGGGGCGGCTATTGGGGCTGGGATCCGGTTGAGATCGCTGCCTTCATGCCCTGGTTGACCGGCACGGCCTTCCTGCACTCGGTCATGATCCAGGAAAAACGCGGCCTGCTCAAGCACTGGAACATGATCCTGGTCATCCTGACCTACGCGCTGGTAATCTTCGGCACCTTCCTGACCCGCTCCGGGGTGCTTTCCTCCGTGCACGCCTTTGCGAACAGCCCGATCGGTCCGCTTTTCATGGCCTTCGTGGCTACCACCTTTATTGTATCCATCGCCCTGCTGATCTGGCGCTGGCCCGAATTGCGCAGCGAAACCGAGATGAAATCCATGCTTTCGCGCGAGGCCCTTTTCCTTTTGAACAACCTGTTGTTCATGAGTATTCTCGTGGTTTGTTTCTGGGGCGTGATCTTTCCATTGATCTCCGAGTTGTTTACCGGCCAAAAAGTGACCGTCGGTCCCCCTTTCTACGAACGGGCGACCGCGCCGCTTTTCTCAGCCCTGCTCTTCCTGATGGCGGTCGCACCGCTCTCGGCCTGGGGACATTCGACGGTCCAAACCCTTGGCCGTTCGATGTGGAAATCAGCCGTCGCTGCCGCAGCCATAACCATCACCCTGTTCTTCACCTATACAAAGACCCCGGGTGCCCTGCTCGGATTTTTCCTGATCGCGTTCATCCTGTTGGTGACCTTCCAGGAATTCTGGCGCGGCGCGCGCGCGCGCCAGAAGGTGCAGGGTGAAAACTTCTTCACCGCCCTTTCCCGTCTGATGGGACGCAATCGCCGGCGCTATGGCGGCTACATCATCCACATCAGTATGGCTTTGATGGCCATCGGCATCCTCGGCATGGAATCCTTCCAGACTTCCACCCAAGGAGCGTTGAAACAGGGCGAGGAATTAAATATTTCCGGCTACACCGTAAAATATCGCGAACTGGCTTCCTGGGATGACAAGGGCAAGGGCGTGAACTTTACCCGCGCCACCATGGACATTTACAGGAACGGCATCTACCTCGGTGTATTGAACCCGCGCATTGACTATTATTATGACTCCCAACAGAACATGACCATCCCCGGCAACCGCTCCACCTTCCGGGATGACCTGTATATTCTGCTGGTCGACTGGCAGCCGGCCACCAACATGGGCGCGACCTTCAAGATCTTTGTCAATCCCCTGGTCAACTGGCTTTGGATCGGAAGTCTGGTATTTTTGTTGGGCATCATCTTCGCAGCCTGGCCTGATCGTGATCCGGCTGAGGAACCCGCCAGAAGCCAGGTCAGCCGAAACGCCGGGCACACCAGCGCCGCAGATTAATGTTTTTCGTCGGAGAATGAAATGAAAAAATATTTACTCGGTATCGCCCTGACCCTGGTGCTTGCCGCTCTCTGGACGGGAGCCGTACTTGCGCAGGATGGCACCCCGACAGACGATGAAGTAAACGCAGTTGCACATAAACTATATTGTCCCGTCTGCGAGAGCACTCCGCTGGATGTGTGCCCAACAGACGCCTGCAGGGACTGGCGTGAACTGATCCGCACCATGCTGGCAGACGGCAAGACCGAAGATGAAATCCTGCAGCATTTTGTGGATCAATACGGTGCCCGCGTGCTCGCAGAGCCGCCAAAACAGGGATTCTACTGGCTGATTTACCTTTTGCCTCCGGCAGTCATCCTTGCGGGCGCGGTCATGCTCTTTCGCTCGCTCAAGGAATGGACCAGACCCAAAACGGTCCCGGCAGATTCGGGCGGGGAACAAGGTGCCGCCTCCTCCCCGGCAAAGGATGATTACATCGCACGTGTCGAAGAAGAATTAAAGAAACAAAAATAATCCGATTTTTGGAGAATGTCATGACAGAAACAACGAACGCCAAACGCGGCGTGCCTATTGCAGTCCAGATCATCATTTGGGTGATTCTCGTGGGATTGCTCGCACTGGTCGGTTTCGGCCTGCAGCGCGCTCAAAACCCCATGGCCGTGATCGGCAAACCCGTCCCGGATTTTGACCTGGTATATTATGAAGGCTACGAATACAACAACACCCCAACCATGAAGCTTTCCGATCTGCAGGGCAAGATCGTAATGATCAACATCTGGGCCTCGTGGTGCAAACCCTGCGAGCAGGAGGCCCCGGAATTGCAGGCGGCCTGGGAGTTTTACAAGGACAGTGGTGATGTGGTCTTCATCGGCGTGGACTATGTGGACACACCCGCCGGTGCCAACGAGTATCTCAAGAAATTCGAGATCAGCTTCCCGAACGCCCCCGATTTGAAGTCGAACATCTCGAGCATTTTAAACCGCCAAATGGGTGTGCCTGAAACTTATTTCATCGATCGCGAAGGGATCCTGCGCAACGTAAAGATCGGCCCCTTCAGTTCAGTGGATGAGATCAAATCCGTCATTCTAAGCATCGAATAGGGGAATTTCAACATGGAACTCGGTTCAATTTTTCTCGTGCTCGCTGTGATCGTGATCGTCGGTGTGTATTTATACGCGCCATTCACCACCCGTGCGCAACGCGCCCGCAAGGTGGAGACCAACGAAGTTTCGGCCCTCAAGGCCGAGCGTGACCGTGTCATCAACTCGTTGCAGGAACTGGATTTTGACCATAACCTCGGCAAGATCCCCGCAGAGGATTATCCGGCACAGCGCGCTTCGCTCCTGCAAAAAGGCGCGGACATCCTGCGCAAGCTCGACGAAATCATGCCTGTATCCTCCTCGGCCATTAATGCCGAGGCCCGCATTGAAAAAGCCACGGCCGCCGGCCGCGCAGACCTGGGCACGGTCTCCAGGGTCGCGACAGCCAATGACGACGAACTCGAATCGATGATCGCCGCGCGCCGCAAGGAACACAAAAGCAAGTCCGCCGGCTTCTGCCCGAAGTGCGGCAAACCCGTGCTCGTCTCGGATAAATTCTGTCCTTCATGCGGAAAATCTCTGCAATAAAGTCCAACGACCGGGAGCTTTTGCGCCCGTTTGTCCTTTGAGGAATTCATGAAACTACGTCACGCCTTATTTTTAGCCACGCTCGCTGCCCTGCTTGCCGCCTGTAACTTTACGCTTGCACAGGATGTCACCCCGCCTCCCGGATATGTGCCCCCCACCGCAGCACCCACCCTGGGACCGCTGTATCCTGCCAGCGCCCCGGATGTTTCGAACGGCGCCGCCATCTATGTGGAAAAATGTGCGGCCTGTCACGGCAACACCGGTCTTGGTGATGGAGAGCAAGGCAAGCAATTGCCCGTCAAAGTGGCAGCCATCGGTTTGCCTGATTTTGCCAAAACCGCCAAACCCTCCGACTGGTTCATTCAGGTCACGAACGGCAACCTCGACCGCTTCATGCCGCCTTTTGCAAGCCTGAACGACCAGGAACGCTGGGATGTGGTTGCCTATGCCCTGACCCTGCATACCACACCCGAACAACTCGAACTTGGCAAAAACCTTTTTGATGCAAACTGCAGCGGCGATTGCATCAATCAATTCAAAAATGCCGAAATGATGTCCGCCCTTTCCGAGCAGGACATCGTTGAGATGATCAAAAACGGCCAGGGAAATCTCAGCCCGGACATCACCGATGACGAAGCGACTGCGGTAGCCATGTATATCCGCAGCCAGACCTTTGCCTCGGCTCTTCCCACGCCGACAACTGCTCCCGCCTCCGAGACTCCCATCAGTGCTGAAGCAGGCACTCCTTCCGCTGAGACAACGCCCGTTGAGGGCACCCAAGCCGCGGTTACGACTGAAGCGGCTCCCGCCGCCGGCTTCGGAACCGTCAGGGGAACTGTCGACAATCAAACCGGCGCGGAACTGCCGGCCGACGTCAAAGTCACCTTGAGTGGCTTCGAACACAGCGCCGATACCACCACCGCCCCGCAGGAGATCGTCACACTGGACGGCAGCCTCAACCCCGACGGCAGCTTCTCGTTCCAGAATGTTGAGATTCCCGAGAATCGCATTTATCTTGCCAAGGTGGTCGTGAACGGTCTGAGCTATCAATCTGATTTTGCTGTGGTGAAAGCCGGCATGACCGAACTGGTCCTGTCTCCGATCGTTGTCTTCGCCACGACCGAGGACATCTCAGCCCTCAAGATCGAATCCCTGCAAATGTTCTTTGATTTCGCCAGCGAGGATGTTGCCCAGATCTTCGCGGTGTATTCCATCACCAACACAGGCACCAAAACGGTCATCGTCAACATGGGCGATACCCAAACCGTGCCCTTCATCGGCTTCCCGGCCGGCGCGGAAAAGCTGGGATATGAAGCCTCGCAGGATAGTGCTCCTTTCGTACCCACAGACAACGGCTTTGCCATGCCGCCCAGCGCCACTCCGTACGGATTGATCGCATTCGCCTCCGTGCCGAAGTCAAAAGAGATCGTCATTTCCCAACCTGCGTTGCTGCCCATTGACGGATTAACCCTCTTCCTGCCTGAAGGCGTGGAAGCGACGGGCGACGCCCTGACCGATGGCGGAATCCAGACCATACAGACCACCAACTTCCATATTTACACGGCTGGCGGGGTCGAAAAGGATAAGAGTTTTGAATTTACCTTGAAGGGCGAACCCAAGATCACTGCGGTCAACCCGGATGTCACCCAAAACAAGTCTCTGCTGATCGGTGTGGGCGCCTTTGGCCTGGTTTTGATCCTGGCAGGTGTGTGGATGTTTATGCGCGACCGCAAGTCTGCGGATGAATTGGACGAAGAGGATGAATCAGAGGATGAGTTTGATGACACCGAATCCATCATGGATGCCATCATCGCGCTGGATGACCTGCACCGGTCCGGCAAGCTTTCCGATGAAGCCTATCAGCAGCGCCGCGCCGAATTAAAGAATGCGTTAAAGAAAAAATCATAATCTTGAGGATTGCTTCGGGAACAACACCCTCGCAGCGACATATGGAACCATCATGATCGAAGTCAAAACCCTCGTCAAAAGATTTGGCCTCAAGACCATCCTGCGCGGCCTGGATTTTTCCGTGAAGCCCGGCGAGTTCGTGGCCTTGCTCGGACCCAATGGGGCTGGAAAAACCACCTTCCTGAGGATTCTGGCCACACTCTCACGTCCCTCTTTGGGGAGCGTTCAAGTGGCGGGATATTCCCTGCCCAACCAGGCAGCGCAAGTCAGGGCAAAATTGGGCGTTGTCTCGCACATGCCACTGCTCTACCCCGACCTGACCGCGGAGGAAAATCTGCGCTTTTACGGCCGGATGTATGGCATAGATGAGATGGAGAATCGCATCACCACGGTCCTCAAAATGGTCGGTCTCGAGCCAAGGCGCAGAGACCTGGTCCGCACCTTCTCGCGCGGCATGCAGCAGCGTCTCGCGATCGGCCGGGCGGTGATCCACGACCCTGAAGTCATGTTGTTCGATGAACCGTACACCGGCCTGGATCAGGATGCCTCGGAAATGCTGGACGATGTGCTCCGTTCTGTTGCGGCCGATGGAAGGACAGTCGTCATGACCTCCCACGATCTTGCGCGTGCCGAGGAACTGGCAACCCGCTTTGACATCCTCTCACGCGGTGTCATCGCCGCCTCCGTCACCAAAAAGGCATTAAAACGGACCAACCTGCTGGCTTTTTACAAACGTTCGCTTGAAGAATCATCATGAAAAAATCCTCTCCCTCCCTTCTGAAAGCAACCCTGGCCATCGTGCAAAAGGATCTGGCCGCTGAATTCCGTTCGTTTGAATTGATTTCCGCCATGCTGGTCTTTTCCCTGCTGGTCATCATCATTTTTAACTTCGCCCTGGAGCTGGATATCAAGACCCGCCAATCCGTGACGGCCGGGGTGCTGTGGACCACCTTTGCCTTTGCAGGCACCCTCGGCCTCAACCGCTCCATGTCCGTTGAAAAGGACCGCGGCTGTATGGACGGCCTGCTGCTGGCGCCTGTGGATCGCTCTGCGATCTACTTCGGAAAGGCCATCAGCAATCTGGCCTTCATGCTGGTGGTCGAGGCGGTTGTCCTGCCGGCTTACAGTGTGTTATACAATGTAAATCTGTTCCGCCTGGATCTGCTGGGTGTGATCCTGCTCGGCTCCATCGGTTATGCTGCCGTCGGGACATTGCTCTCCACCATGTCGGCCCAAACCCGCACCCGTGAAATCCTGCTGCCGATCCTGCTCTTTCCGGTCGCAATTCCCGTGCTATTGGCGGCTGTCAAGGCCAGTAACGGCTTCCTGGCCGGTGCGGAGTTCGCCGAGGTGCTCACCCCGCTCAACCTTCTCATCGTTTACGATGTGATCTTTATTGCCGTGGCCTTCATGGTTTTCGATTACGTGGTGGAAGAATAATTTACAGGATCCGTCCTGACTTTATCAAAGACTTTTAATAAGGAGCAAGATATGCAATCCAAACCTGTAGCGCTAAAAATCCTTGATGTTGTATCCATAATTGTATTGGCGGTATCCACATACCTGGCGCTCGTATTCGCCCCCACCGAATTGGTCATGGGGGATGTGCAGCGAGTTTTCTATTTCCATATCGGCACGGCCTGGGTTGGTCTGTTGGGCTTTGTCATCGCCGCCGTGGCGGGTATCGTATACCTGGTCACGAAGGATATGAAATGGGACATCTTTGAGGTTGCCGCCGTCGAGGTCAGCACCATGTTCTTCTTCATCACCATCGTGTTGGGATCCATCTGGGCCCGCCCCGCCTGGAACACCTGGTGGACCTGGGATCCCCGTCTCACCACCGCAGCGGTCACCGAGCTGATCTACATCGCCTACTTCATGCTGCGCCAAGGAATTGAAGACCCCGAAAAGCGTGCACGCTTTGGCGCGGTCTACACCCTGCTGGGCGGCATCAGCGCACCGATCACTTTCATGGTCATTCGCCTGTTCCGCACCATCCACCCCGTGGTCATCGGCAGTCAGAGTGCCGCAGCCCAGGGCGGCTTTAGCATGACGGCCGATATGCGTACCGCCTTTTTCTTCGCCCTCTTTGCCTTCACCGTCATCTTCATTGACCTGATGTGGCACCGGATCCGCCTGGGCGGCATGGAAGAAAAAGTCGAACAACTCAAACTGAAAGTTTCAATGTAACAGGAGAAAACCATGTTCCAGGAAGCCACCCCCGACACCTCAGGCTACATGATCGCAGGGTACGCGATCACCTTCATCGTCATGGGCATTTATGTCCTCAGCTTGTATCTGCGAAACAGCAATCTGAAACGCGACGCGGAAACCCTTGAATCCTTACAGGTTAAAGACAAACCGAAGGCCAAACCCGCCAAAGCCAAAAAGAAATAGTCACCCAAACAAAGTCCGCTTATAATGTAGGCGGATTTTTGTTTATTCCATGTCACGCCGCTGGCTTCCCGGACTGCTTTCCATTCTGATTGCCCTTTCGGGCACCGCCTTCACGCGTAACCTTCAGCCTGTCTCTGCACCCAATCCGCCCCCCGGCCCGGACCGCTACTCGGTCATCACAGTCGAATACACCTCCTATCTCTGGAGCATGTCCACCTGGAAGGACCAAAAACAGGTTTGCACCCTCAAGACCGATCACGACGGAATGCCGCTCCCTGAAGAAGTCTACAGGGATTGCGGCGAAACGATCTACAATAAGTGGCTGACCCAAAAACCATGTTTTACCAGTCAGAAATATACCTGTGAAGGGTATTATATTTCCCTGCTGAAAAGCTCCCCGGCCGAAAAAGAGGTGGCCATGCAGCTTGCTCCTGCAAGTGCATGGATCTCCCTGGACGATTGCGAACCTGTTCTAAGCACTTCGACCAATATCTGTGAAACCACGCCCACCCTGGTGATCACCGGCAAAGAGCCGCTCCCGAATGAAAAGATCATCCGCATTGAGGGCACCTACGATGGACAGGACTTCTCCTGTGACAAAACCGACGTTTGTAAGTTTCACATTCCTGAAACCGGGGACGAGGGCGTTCTGGTTGAATTCTGGGCTTATTCCTCCTACGGTGACAGCAGCACAATCTTCAGTGCGCAGGTCCGCGTGCAACAGACAGATGAAGGAGACCCGGACCAGTTGTACTGGTATGTGGATGTGCTTTCCCCTCAATGGCAGGGGCAGGCCGTAGCCACCTGCGCCGATTCATGGAACGTATTCCCCCCCGTCGGTGGCCCCCCGGAATGGCTGACGACCCCCAGCCAAAGCAAGGATTTATCCAGCGACATTCCGTATACCTACCTGGCCGCGAATTTGATCCGTCAAGGCGCCGTGGATGCAAGCTCGTGTGCAGACGGCGGGCTGGATCCCAATAACGGTGTAAACCAGTGCGGACTTGAGAAATCGCGCAAGGCTGTCAACGAATGGCAAAATCAATTTGACGAATTAATTCTTAGCACGGCAAAAGAGACGGGAGTCCCTGCGCGGCTGTTAAAGAATCTCTTTGCGCGTGAGAGCCAGTTCTGGCCGGGCATTTATCAGGCCGTGGGGGATGTCGGCCTCGGTCAACTGACCGAGAATGGCGCGGATACGACCTTGTTCTGGAATCGTTCCTTCTATAATCAATTTTGTCCGCTCATATTGGAAGACGGCGCCTGTGGTGACGGATACATGCACCTGGACGATGAACAACAATCCACTCTGCGCCGCGCCCTGGTGGGAAGCGTGAACGCTTCCTGCACGGACTGTCCCCTCGGGCTGGACCTGACCCAGGCGGATTTCTCTGTCGGCGTTTTTGCACATAGCATGATCGCCAACTGCGAGCAGGCCGGACAGGTGGTTCATAATTACACGGGTGAAACCGCCGGTGACGTGGCTTCCTATGAGGACTTATGGAAGTTCACACTGGTGAACTACAATGCAGGTGGCAGCTGCCTGGCCGAAGCCATCACCCATGCACAAACCCTGGGTACTGAATTGACCTGGGATAGTGTCTCGCCCTTCCTTACCGGGGCGTGTTCAGGCGCAATCAATTATGTGAACGATATCAGCAAGTAAACACTTCATCATTGGGAGTCACCATGCTCACCCTTATAGAAAAGATTCTTTTCGTCATCGCAACCCTTGTGTCGCTGTATTTCACCTATCGCGGGGTTGCGCGCATTATGCAGCAGATCGGCAGCGGCCGGGGCAAAATGGACTGGTCTTTGGCATACAAGCGGGTCGGAGATCTCATCGTCAAGGTGGGATTATTCCAGCCCGTTTTTCGTTTGCGCCTTGTGCCCAGCATCCTGCATGGACTGATCGGCTGGGGATTTCTCTCTTTCCTCCTGATCAACCTTGCGGACCTGATCTATGCATACACAGGCTTCAAACTGCTCGAACACACCGGCCTGTTCGGGAATGCATATCGATTGCTTGCAGATATTGCCAACGTGGCGATCATTTTCGGGATCGTGGCCATGGTCATCCGGCGCTTCATCCTGCGACCTGCGACCTTGTCCACACGCGAGACGACCCTGCTGCACCCCAAAGCGCGGGCGGGCATCCTGCGCGATTCAGGCATTGTGGCGGGCTTCATCTTTGTGCATAACTCGATGCGCTTCCTGGGCGAATCGTTCGGGGTGGCGTTGACAGGTCAGGCTGACAGCTGGCAGCCCAGCATTTCAGCAGTGGCAGGCCTGTGGTCAGGGGTGGATCCGCGGACCCTGGTCATGGGCGAACATATCGCCTTCTGGCTGTCCATCGGCGCGGTGGTGGCCTTCCTGCCGTATTTCCCGCTCTCCAAACACATCCATTTATTCTTTGCCCCCTTGAATTTCGCGCTGAAACCCGAACGCAAATCCATCGGGGAATTAAGTTATATCAACCTCGACGATCAAAGCATCGAACAATTTGGCGCGGCGAAAATGAAGGACCTGGGCTGGGAGCAGATCATGGACAGCTTTGCCTGCATCCAGTGTTTCCGCTGTCAGGAGGTCTGCCCGGCTTATAACACCGGCAAACTGCTCTCCCCCGCCGCCCTCGAGATCAACAAACGCTATCACTTCAATAACGGTGGTACCACCGACGTTCCCATGCTGAACTTGATCTCCGAAGAAGCCGTCTGGGCCTGCACCTCGTGCGGCGCCTGCGTGGACATTTGTCCGGTCGGCAATGAACCGATGCGCGATATCCTGGATATTCGCAGAAATCTTTCGATGATGGAAAGCGCCTTCCCGAAACAATTGGAAACGGCTTTCAAGGGAATGGAGCGCAACCAAAATCCGTGGAATGTGTCACAGGGTGACAGAATGAAATGGGCTGAAGGCATGAGCGTGCCCACCATTGAACAAAACGCCGAACCTGAAATTTTATGGTGGGTGGGCTGCGCGCCCGCCACCGATGCCCGTGCGCAAAAGACCGCCCAGGCCTTTGCAAAGATCCTTAACACTGCCGGAGTTAATTACGCCGTGCTTGGCAAGAATGAATCCTGCACCGGGGATTCGGCCCGCCGTGCAGGCCGCGAGGATATTTTCTTCGGACTGGCCTCACAAAATGTCGAGATCCTGAATGAGGTGGCGCCAAAAAGAATTGTGACCACCTGCCCGCATTGTCTGCACACCATCAAGAACGAGTACCCGGCTTTTGGCGGGAATTACACGGTGATCCATCACACCCAGTTGATCAACGAATTGGTGGGCGCGGGCAGGATCTCCATGAATCTGGAGGGGGACAATATGAAGGTCACCTTCCATGACCCGTGTTATCTGGGGAGGCACAACAAGATCACGGATGCGCCGCGAGATGACTTGAAATCGGCGGGAATAGAAGTGGTGGAGATGCCGCGCAACGGCGCCAAGTCCTTCTGCTGCGGCGCGGGCGGCGCGCAGATGTGGAAGGAAGAAGAGAACGGCACCGCGCGGGTGAACGAGACCCGTTTTGCCGAAGCCAAATCAATCCTGCTAAATGCGGCAGGACCTTCGGCCGGCGCGGACACCGTAGCTGTGGGCTGCCCCTTCTGCTTGACCATGATGAGCGACGCCTCCAAGGCGGATGGAAACAATATTCAAGTGAAGGATGTGGCTGAGATCGTAGCGGAGAGAATGAAAGTTTAAGAGATAGACCAAAAGTCCATTTGGCGGCCAGTTGATTTGCCTGCTTTTGGGAGACGGAAAACCATATCAAGATGCCAGATAAAAGGTGTTATACAGCGCGCTGTATAAACCATAGTTAGGCAGTCTTTTTGAAGAGATACTTCTAAAAGAAACATCCAAATTACGTTGAAAAAGCTAGTTCTAAGTTCATTGTTAGGCTAATTTTTAAGAGAAGCTAATAATCTAGAAATTTGTCAACGAGAGCATGATGGCATCTATCCCATACCTAATGGAAAATATATGCAAGGAAACAATACAACTACATCTTCATTCCGCAAGAATACGAATAGGCTGCTAATAGTTGTTGGCGGTTGTTGCTTGGCATGTTTGATCACTCTAGCCATAATCACTACCGTTTTTACTCTAAAAGCTAGGAATTATGTAAATGCAGACTCCACTGCACAAGCGGAGACAGCAACCGTGGAGGCGAATCTCAAAAATTTACTTCACAATCAGGGGAGAATCGTTTTTGCTTATGATAATTCTATTTTTCGTATGAACCCGGATGGATCGGCTGTTTTTAGCTTGATGTCATTGCCATCAAAGTCTTCCATCAATCCCTCCGTCAGTTCTCCAAAATGGATCCTGGATGGGGAGAAAATAGCCTTCGTATATGATGGGGATATCTACGTGATGGACAAGAACGGAACGAACCTGGATAGAGTGTACAACGGTACAATCCCATTTTGGTCTTCACCATCATGGTCTCCACATGATGAACAAATTGCTTTCGCTGAAGAATGCGAAATCTTTATAATAAACAAAGATGGAACAAATCCATTAGTGTTCGCTCCAAAAATAGATGATTATTGTTACAGTTCTCCCGCATGGTCTCCAGATGGCAGCAAGATTGCATTTGCTTTTTATAACACAGGAGGCGGCCCTGATATTTATGTAATGAATATTGATGGGACGAATAAGATTAATCTTTCTCAAGGATACGAAGTTGATTCCCATCACGGAGTAGACAATTCGAAACCAGCATGGTCGCCAGATGGTAAAAAGATTGCATTTGTATGCCAAGGTTGGATCTGCTTAATTAATTCTGATGGTACAGGTCAAATTGATGTACTCGAAAGTCAAAACGACATTTGGTATGATTCACTATCCTGGTCTAAGGACGGAAGATGGATAATAACAGAATCAACAGACAACCTTGGCATCGATGGCTTCACCATTATCTCTTCAGATCATAACGGGATATTTCAAACAGACGTTAAAGGTGAGGATCCCGATTGGTCTCCGTAGAACGGTTTACATCATGTAGATTATTTGATTAGTTGTTAATTATTAATTCAGACAAGTCGATGTTTGAAAATACTTTCTTGAACTGGCTAACAAAGCGGGCAGCGGATTTTTGAGAGTCTGCGCGGTTTATAAGCAGTTTTCTGGCTTCGAGTTTTTTCTGCTCCCAAGCAGAGTCCACGCCCGCCCACACGCCAGTAACGCAAACCGTTAGGTGGCAGGCCTTTATGAAGGGAGTATCGCAATGATGAAGAAATACAACCAGTATTGGAGTCGCAACTTCGCTCTCGGTGCCCAACGCGCATGGAAGTGGCTCGGGGTCTTGGGAAGAATCACCGGGGCAATTATTTCCCTAGTTGCTGGCCTAATCCTAGGTCAAGAGAATGCAATACTTATCACAGCAATTACCCTTGGCATTGTTTTGGCACTATATCTAATCACGATGCTTGTTTTTTCCATCATCATTGTCCCGTTTCAAGAACACAGCAAACTGGAGCGCATTGTAGGAAACTACAAGAAGAAGGGGAAAGAACCTCCAGAAATTTTCAAATTAGCACAATTGCGAACTAGTGGAGTGCGGCTAAGGAATGACGGCTCTTTATTGACTGACCCCAACGCCCTTTCTAAGTGGATAAAGGATTACACCAATTGGGATAAAGCTGTTCTCAAAACCCTTGGCAAGTTGTCCAAAGGCAAATCCGAATGGCTGAGAACTCTTGACAAGATGCCCATGAATCTGAGCCGAAGAGTCATTAACTCGGAACACTTGCGATATCTTTCAATCTTCGACGAAAAACTGACACGGTTGGATATGATCTTACGGCAATATCTAAGCTTTCAATAATTTAGAGATAAGAAAAAATGCCGCCTAACAGTCGAGGAAAATCCATGAATCAAGAAAATATAGAAGATATCATCTTGGAGAGAGTCTACGATTCATATTTTCGGGGCAGGAATGCTGTAAACCTAAACTCTCTTTGCGAAGAATTTGGGCTGGACAAAACTTTATTTTGGAATACTGTCGACTACATGAGCCATCAAGGTCTCGTAAAAGCCTATTCAATGGGTGGAAACTATTTGATCGACTTTTTGGGAGTCTTAAGCGCAGAGGAACAAAACATAGGTTTAGAAGAAATAAGAAAAGAGAACCAACGACTTCGCACCAAAGTCTTGGATAAATTAGCTAAGGTTTATGAAGAGAGCGGAAGACTTGCAGATGCCTATATCGAATCTATGTCTCAAGAATTTGGAGTTGATATTTATGCATTGGCAAATAACCTTCAGATTTTGGAAGATTTAAGCTATATAGAGAGCGTCTCAAACGGTTCATATAGAATAACCTTCAATGGCTTAGATTCTGTCAAAGAATGGAGAGAAAGAGTTGGTTTTGCAGGAGAATATGAGCAAATATCCAACCTGAAACCCCAACCGCGCGGACGAGCAATACAAAAACTTTTGGCAAAAGTAATTGAAAAACAGGGTTGGCTGCAAGAGGAGGGTGCCCGAACATCTCATGAAGAAATGGATATTGTTATTCATAAGGAGCGTGAGTATTTTCTCGTTGAATGTAAATGGGAAAAAGAATCAATAGAAGCGTCTATCGTTAGAGAGTTGCACGGAAAACTAAGCAATCGAATTGGAGTTCAGGGCATCATAATATCTATGTCAGGATTTACAAGTGGCGCAGTCGAACAAGCAGAGAATTTTGCAAGCAGTCGAATAATCCTTTTCTTTGGCAAAGAGGATGTTGAGAAAATGATTTTTCAGCAAGCAACATTTGACGTATTACTAGACGAGAAATATCAACAGTTAATAACTCGACGAAAAATAATTTACAATTAGCATAGCGGCTGCTAACAAAGCGTGCACTGGATTGGCGGGTAGCGTGCGCGTTCTAATCTAAATTGGCGCAAATTTTTAGTTTTCGTTGGTGAAGTTCATCCCACCCGCCAGCACAGCATCCCTCTCGGCTTCGCCTCGGGGATGCTGTGCAAACGCAAACCGTTAGCCCGCATACATAAAGAAAAGAAGGGAAACACAAATGGATTTTCTTCGAGACCCTATTTGGCAATTCATAGGCGCAGCAATTGGTGTCATTGCTGTATTTGTATCTGTTTATATCTTTACAGCCCAACGAGCTAAGAGATCGCTTTCGTATGATATTTTGACCTCTACTGAATTGCTATCTATAAAAAAAGAAATACAAGGAAAAGTACAAATACTGTTTGAAAACAAGCCAGTTGAGAATGTGTATCATGTCGTTCTTAAAATTACTAACGATGGAAGCCTCCCTTTAAATGGCTCTCTTTTTGAAAGACCCTTAAGTTTCTCGTTTCATGAAAAGACGACCATCCTCAGTGCAATCGTGACCGAATCCCATCCGTCAACTCTCCATCCAGAACTCATTATCGAAAACAATCATGTCATACTCAAACCCCTGCTCTTAAACAGTGGCGACAACATCCAACTTTCGTTGCTTTTGGCGCAACACAATGGTTTAATAAATGTTGACGCAAGGATTGAAGGAATAAACGAAGTAAAAAAGGGAATAAAAGCCCCACTTAAACCAGCGGCAAGGTGGGTAATTGCATTTATCGTTTCAAGCATATTGGGCATGGTGGTTTTATATTTGCTTGTTGAATCATCACGACCATTTATTATTATGCTTATTTTAGCAATTCTTGCAGCCATAGTAGACGAAAACAAAAAAACTAAGTCAAAGCAAAGTTGAAGAAAATGCATTACTCTTCCTTCAAAAGTCACTTGGAAACTCATTGCGTCTTAATAACCAAAAGCGGGCCAACACCGCGTCCCGCAAGAGCATCGGGGATGATATGCACCGGCCCCGAACAGAGTGAGCGGGAGTGCGGCGCAAGTGTCGCGTCCTGCTCCCAGGCAGAGTCCACGCCTGCCCACACATACCTCTTCGGTTCGCCTTTTTATCCCTGCTGCCTCTGCCGTCATCCTTTGTTATAATTCCTCTCAACCAAACTCCAGGAGAGAGAGTAAATGCCCAAAAAGAAGGGTTCTATTTCACTGCCCCTCGACAAGGAAGAGATCGTAAAGGATTACCGTCTGGCTTATCAATCCCGCCAGGCCTCACTCATAGGGCGGCGTGAAGTATTAAGTGGCAAGGCCAAGTTCGGGATTTTCGGCGACGGCAAGGAGATCGCCCAGCTCGCCATCGCCCGCACCTTTCGCAAGGGCGACTGGCGTTCCGGGTATTACCGCGACCAAACCTGGATGTTCATGCTGGGCATGATGAGCATTCAGGAATTTTTTGCCCAGCTGTATGCGCACGCGGATGTAACCTATGATCCCGCCAGCGCCGGGCGTCAGATGAACGCGCATTTCGCCTCGCGCAATCTTTATCCCAACGGCACCTGGCGGCCGCAAACCCAAATGTACAACACCGCATCGGATGTCTCCCCCACCGCGGCACAAATGCCGCGCGCGGTGGGGCTGGCCTATGCGTCGGTCGCCTACCGCAATCTAAAGGAACTCCAGGATCAAAAGGATTTCTCGGTCAACGGAAACGAGGTCACCTTTGCGACCATCGGCAATGCCTCCTCCGCGGAGGGACTCTTCTGGGAGTCGGTCAATGCCATCGGCGTATTAAAGGCGCCCGCCATCATCACGATTTACGACGACGGCTACGGCATCTCGGTCCCCAATCAATTTCAAATGGTCAAGGAAAACATCGGGGCGCTGCTCAAGGGGTTTGAACGCGATACCAACCTGCCGAATGAAAAGGTCCAGAATGGTTACGACCACTACACCGTCCATGCCTGGGATTATCCCGCCCTGCTTGAAACTTATCTGAGCGCGGCCGAGATCGCCCGCGAATATCACATCCCCGCCCTCGTACATGTCATCGACGTCACCCAGCCGCAGGGTCACAGCACGAGCGGTTCCCATGAACGCTACAAGACTCCCGAACGACTCAAATTCGAACAGGAATTCGACGGGCTGACCAAAATGCGCAAGTGGATGATCGATCAGCGCATCATATCGGACCGGGAACTGGTCTCTGCGGAAACGGCAGATTACGAAACTGTGGAAGGATACCGCAAAGCCGCCTGGGAGGCCTACCTCTCCCCGATCCTTGAAGAACGCAATCAGGTCATGGACATGATCGAGGAGATCGCGGGCACATCGAACCATGTTGCAGAGTTGAGAATTCTCAGGGACCGGCTCTCAGCCCTCCCGTCGGTCACGAGGCGGGATATTCACGCCGCCGCGCATGAAGTTTTGAGAGTCCTGCGCGACGAAGCGCATCCGACAAAAAACGTCCTGATCCAATGGAAACATGAGAACGACAAGATTAATCTCGAACGCTACGGTTCGCATCTGTATTCCGGCACGGCCTTGAAAGTGGACGAGGTCAAACCGGCCTATTCGGAAGCTTCGCCCACCATGTTCGGTTTTGAGGTGGTCAATGTCGCCTTTGATTCGGCCCTGGCCCGCGATCCGCGCCTGATCGCCTTCGGGGAGGACGTCGGCAAACTCGGCGATGTGAACCAGGGTTTCAAAGGCATGCAGGAAAAATACGGGGAATTCCGCGTGACCGATACGGGCATCCGCGAAGCCACGATCCTGGGTCAGGCTATCGGCATGGCCATGCGCGGTCTGCGCCCGATCGCAGAGATCCAGTATCTTGATTATGTGCTGTATGCCCTGCAGATCATGAGCGACGACCTCGCCACCCTGCACTGGCGCACAGCCGGCGGGCAAAAGGCGCCCGTGATCATCCGCACCCGCGGACACAGGCTTGAAGGCGTGTGGCATGCAGGCTCGCCAATGGCGGGAATTCTCAATCTCGTGCGCGGCATTTATTTGCTGGTTCCGCGCGATATGACCCGCGCGGCCGGTTTTTACAACACCCTGTTGAAGGCCGATGAACCCGCCATTGTTGTGGAAGTGTTGAACGGCTATCGCGTCAAGGAACGCCTGCCGGATAACATCGGCGAAATGACCCTGCCGTTGGGCGTTCCCGAGGTCATTCGCGAAGGCAGGGATGTGACCGTGGTCACTTATGGAGCCACCTGCCGGATCGCAATGGATGCAGCGGAAAAGCTGGGCAAGGCGGGGATCGAGATCGAGGTGATCGACGTCCAATCCCTCCTGCCTTTCGACATTCACGGAATGATTGTCGAGTCGTTGAAGAAAACTTCGCGTGTGCTGTTTCTGGATGAGGATGTGCCGGGTGGGACCACCGCCTATATGATGCAGGAAGTCATCGAAAAACAAGGCGGCTACTTTCACCTGGATTCCCCCGCGCGGACCCTGTCTTCAAAGGCGCACCGGCCCGCCTATGGAAGTGACGGGGATTACTGGTCCAAACCCAACGCGGAAACCGTGTTCGACGCGGTCTACGAAATGATGAGCGAAGTGGACCCGTCGTCCTTCCCGAATATCTATTAACAATAGGATGCGAACAATCATGAGGATTTTCCCTGATGATATTCGCGACAAGAATTTGAAGGAGATTTTATGGCGATAAAAGTTTTGGTTCCGAGGCTCGGCGAAGGTGTTGATGAAGTGACTGTGACGAAGTGGCTCAAACAGGTTGGGGACTCTGTCAAAGAGCTGGAACCGCTGCTGGAAGTGAATACCGACAAGGTGGACACCGAGATTCCCGCACCCGCCACAGGAACGGTCTTGAAGATCGTTTTACAGGAAGGGACTCCTGCAAAAGTCGGCGAATTGCTTGCGATCATTGGCATGCCGGGAGAAGCGCTGGAGAGCGGACCTGTAACAATCGAGAGCGCGCCTGCCGCGGCGCCAAAACCAATTGTTGAACAGGCGGTCAGTGTCAACCAACAGTTGCAGGCTGCTGGCAAGGAGCTTGGATTTATCTCCCCTGTAGTTGCCAGGATCGCGGCCGAACACGGTGTAAATCTGAACCAGGTACAGGGCACGGGATTAAGCGGTCGCATCACCAAGAATGACATCTTGAGTTTTGTGGGAAATACTTCCCATACAGTTCGGGCACCCCAACCTGCAGTCACAAAGACCCCACACCCCGTAGTAATGCCCGTCGTGGGCGACCAGCTCATCAAACATACCACCATGCGCAGATCCATTGCGGAACACATGGTCATGTCCAAGCAAACCTCGCCGCATGTGTTGACCGTGATGGAGGCGGACCTGTCCAGGGTCGGGAAACACCGCGCCGCGAACAAGTCCGCGTTTGAAAAGGACGGCGTTAACCTGACCTTCACCGCATATTTCATGACCGCCATTGTTGCCGGGTTAAAGGCCTTCCCGATGGTTAACTCCTCGTGGAGCGATGAAGGCGTGCTGATCCATAAAAACATCAACATCGGCATGGCCACCTCACTTGGAGAGGATGGTCTGATCGTGCCCGTCATCAAAGGCGCGGATAACCTGTCCCTGCTGGCCATGGCCAGGTCCGTGAACGACCTGGCCAATCGCGCCCGCAACAAAAAACTGCAGCCGGATGAAGTCAAGGGCGGCACATTCACCCTCACCAATCACGGCATCAGTGGGTCCCTGTTTGCCTTTCCTGTCATTAATCAACCGCAGTGCGGCATCCTTGGCATCGGCGCCATGCAAAAACGCGTGGTGGTGATCGACGACGCGATCGCGATCCGGCCCATGACATACCTGTCCTTCGTATTCGATCATCGCATACTCGATGGAGCCTCCGCGGACTGGTTTTTGGCAAAAGTAAAGGAAACGCTGGAGAACTGGAGCTAAGCTAATGGCGAATAAACAGAAGGATCACCCCGGGATCAACAAGAACATCCATCCGCCGGTCGTGGCGTTGGTTTACATCATTATTGCGATCGTACTGGGAAAACTGGTATCCCTGCCTTTTTCCATTCCGCAAATCCTGAAGATCACCGGTCTAGCCCTCACTTTCGTTGGCTTTCTTCTGGGCGTGGGCGCCTTCATTGAATTCCGCAAGGCACGCACCACCCTTGACCCGCATGGTGCCGCCAGCAGGCTCGTGGTGAACGGGATCTATCGTTTCACCCGCAACCCGATCTATCTCGGATTCTTGTTGATGGTGATCGGCTTTCCCCTGAATTACGGATTTTATTGGGGAATTCTGGTCGCACCCCTCTTCATGGCCACCATGAACCGGCTTGTGATCGAAAAAGAGGAAGCCTATCTGGAAAATAAATTCAGGGACGAATACTCAGGATACAGGTCCCGGGTGAGGCGCTGGTTGTAAAACAATAGAAAAGGGAACGAAGTTACTTCGTTCCCTTTTCTATTAAATCATCATACTGACCTATGTTAAATCCCCAGATCAATTTAAATCTTTCAACCGACCATATTGGCCCGCTAATAACGGCCTTAAGCTTGTCATAATATTCGGCCAAATATGGATTCTCAATCTGATTTTGACCGGTTTCAAGTGTTTCAAAATAGCCATTAATCAACGGACGTCTGAAATGACCAATGCGCCAGTCATCTTTTCGTACAGGAAGCCGGGCCAATAGTGGATCACCGATGGCTAAAGTATCCAGAATATAAACACTTGGACCGGCGAAATAACCAAACAATCCCACAGTGATCCGGGTCACCACCTTCGGGCATTCCACTCGACACTGCGCACCTCCATCCGCCCAGGGAATATTTGTCGTATTTGGCATGTCCATGCTACGATCCATGACAAAAAGACTGGTTCTGGAATCGTAGTAAAGCCTTTCATCGGCAATGCCACCCCAATCATCATTCGCAACTCCGGTGCTGCCGTCGCTAACCACTTCAGAGGTGAGCATTTTTGAAAAATAGGAGACCGTTGGGTGTGGAGATAGAAGACCCAGGCATAAAACTAAGGCGGAAACTGCAATCTTTTGCGCAGATGGTAAATCCTTGATCTCCAGGATAAACAACACCAGACAAACAATATAAATCACCGAAAAAAATCTGCCGCTCATATAATCGCCGCCTATATAAACGATATAAATCATATAAACTGCAACGCCAATCGCGAGCGAGATCTTTTTCCAGTCATTTTTTGTCATGATCAAGATAAGAGTTATCCCGATCACCACCAAGGTGATCGGATCCCATGCAATGGAATTTAGATAATACAGAATTCCCTGCCTCATCAGTACAAAATGAGAGACGCCGATATTTAATTTGGCATAAAAAGTATTCGGAAAAATAAATCCGTAATAAATCAGGGAAAAAACTGCCCAAATGATGAAAGGGGACAAACCCAAGATGATCAGACCAATTCCTCTCAACGAGCGGTAAAACTTTATATAAACATATAGAAGAGCGGGAATAAAGATTACAGCCAGATCCATGCGATTGGTTATGCCGAAACCCGCTAGAAGGCTAAGAGTTAATAGGGTTTTATTGCTCCCTTCATTCGTATTGGACAAAAACTGGAATAAAAACAGGAGTAATATTAGATGAGACAGAGGGTTTTCCAAACCTGATGTAGAGAAGTCAAGAAAGGATCTTGAAAATAACAATCCAAGAGTTCCAAAAACAAGAGCCCAAAGATCGCCGGAGAAGTGTTTTTGAAAGACATAAAAGGTCGACGCCGAAACCGCCAGGCTCAGCAGAACCACCGAAAAATAACCATTCCGTGCAAAAAGATATACAGCACTTAACATTAACATCCATAAGGGATGAGTGAAGGTCTGAACTCTTTCAGCAACATTCCAGGTTAATCCATAGCCATTTACCCAGTTATCTACGGTCCTTAAAGTAATAAAGGCATCGTCACATATCCAGGCGCTGCGCAGCAAAAATACAAAACCAACAACAAACAGTATATATAAGATGTTTTTACTTGGGGTCATAATATTTGATTATATCATCCGGAAATCCCAAGTGATCTGCCAGCAACCAGTTTCCGAAACCGAAGATTACAGAGATTGACGTAGAACATAGTTTCTATTATTATAAAACATTGATCAATATGGTATTTTCAAATCCCTGTACACATATCATCAAAGAAGGAAACAGCATGTCAATTCATTCCTCAGACATCCAACTAAAAGTACGCGACAAAACTGTCAATGCATATCTTGCCTCTGGAGTCAACGGAAGCCCGGGCATTCTTTTATTGCATGCCTGGTGGGGATTAAAACCGTTCTTCAAGGAAGTCTGCGACCAGCTGGCTGAGCAGGGTTTTAGCGTGCTCGCCCCTGATCTTTATCAAGGCCGCATCGCAGCCACGATTGAGGAGGCCGAAAAAATTATGGGACAGCGCGACTCTGAATTAATGGGCGATATCGTTAAAGCCGCAAAAGACCACCTGATCTCCCTGCGTAAAGGAAAACCCATTGGTGTGCTGGGATTCTCAATGGGCGCAGCCTGGTCATTGGTGGTTGCGGCAAAGGAGCCCGATGTGTCTGCAGTGGTGCTCTTCTATGGCGGCGGAGACGTGGATTTCAATTCCGTAAAGGCCAAAGTTCTCGGTCACTTCGCCGAAATGGACGAGTGGGAACCGCTCGAGGGGATCAGGGCAATGGAGACAGGCATGAAGGCAGCCGGAGTGGAAGTGACGCTTAACACGTACCCGAAAGCGGGTCATTGGTTCGTGGAAAGGGACCGCCCCGAATACGACTCCTCGGCCGCCCTGCTGGCATGGTCCCGGACATTTGAATTTTTGAGAAAAAATCTCTGATCCAAACAGCCCTCTTCCCAAAAGGAAGGGGGTTTTGCATGTAGTACAATTGACGCGAAGTTTTAACTCTTCTCAATCTTACTCTCTGGAGTGTGTTATGGCAGAAAATTTCGATGTGGTTGTGATCGGCGCCGGCCCTGCGGGATACGTGGCCGCCATTCGCGCCGCCCAATTGAAGCAGAAAGTCGCAATCGTGGATAAGCAATGGCTTGGAGGTGTCTGTTTAAACGTCGGGTGTATCCCTTCCAAATCATTGTTGAAGAATGCGGAGGTGGCTCATACCCTGCGCGAACGAGGCAGGGAATTCGGCTTCAGCATGGACAATCTCAAGCTGGATTATGGCGTGGCGGTCAAACGCTCGCGTCAGAATTCAGACCGCCTGACCAAGGGTGTGGGCTTTTTGATGAAGAAAAACAACATCCCCGTTTTTATGGGTGATGCAAAATTCAAATCAAAAGATACCGTGCTGGTGACCGACAAGGACGGCAAAGCAACGGAATTGAAGGCGAAAAACATCATCGTGGCCACCGGTGCAAGTGCGGCGACTCCGGCCGCCTGGAAGGTGGACGGCGAAAAGGTAGTCACCTACTGGGAGGCAATCCTTCAAGACAAGCTCCCCAAATCCGTGGTGGTCATCGGCTCAGGCGCGATCGGCGTGGAATTCGCTACGATCTGGAATTCCTACGGCGTGGAGGTTACCATCGTGGAGATGCTGCCACGCATCGTCCCCCTGGAAGATGAGGAAGTCTCGAAGGAACTTGAAAAGGAATTCAAGAAGCGCGGAATCAAAGCAATGGTCGGACACAAGGTTGAATCTGTCGAAGCGACCAAGGGCGGCGTGAAGGTTGTGGTCAGTGCCGACGGGAAACAAACCACGCTCGAAGCGGATCAAGCCCTGGTCGCGATTGGGTTTCGTCCAAACTCGAAGGGACTTGGCCTTGAGGAAGTCGGGGTTAAGATCAGCGAGCGCGGTTTTGTCGAGATCAATGAAAAAATGCAGACGAATGTGGCGGGGATCTGGGCCATCGGGGATGTCACCGGCAAGTTGATGCTGGCACATGTCGGCTCGGCCATGGGCATCATCTGCGCGGAAAATATCGCCGGAGCGGAAACCACCACACTCGACTATGAAATGATGCCCCGCGCAACCTACTGCCAGCCGCAGGTTGCCTCCTTTGGTCTCACCGAGGCACAGGCCAAAGAACGCGGCTATAGCATCAAGATCGGCCGCTTCCCCTTCCAACCGAATGGAAAAGCGCTGGGCATGGGCGATTACGCAGGCTTTGTAAAACTCATCATTGACGAAAAATATGGCGAAATCCTCGGAGCACACATGATTGGGCCTGAAGTGACCGAGCTGCTCCCGGAATTAACCCTGGCGCACATGATGGAACTCACCCCGCATGAGATCGCGCGGAACGTGCACGCCCATCCCACCCTTTCAGAGGCAATCATGGAGGCCGCTCACGGGGCTGACGGGTCCCCGATTCATCTTTAATCCCTGAAACAAGGTACCAGTCCTGATTATAGATCAGGACTGGTACCTAACATCCCAAAATCACGGGGAATTGAAACGGCAAGGCATTGCATCATCGCCTGCCGTCAGTAAAAATATAAGCTTGTACATTTAATCGGTCATGCAATCTTTTTGCAATATATTCGGCGAAATTCCCGCTTTTTTGACATAACGGCTTGACGCTTTAAAGGTCATGTGCTACCATCGCAAGTTGAAATATATTGAACGAGGAGAAACTATGAGTAACAAACGACGCGGCATGTTGGGAATTTTCATTCTGGTGATATCGGCTGTTTTGATATCCGCCTGCACACAATCACTTTCTGCAGCACCCGCCGCAACACCAACCCTGCTCCCGCCCGAATTGTTCGTCTCCCCACTTCCTTCCGCAGCCAATCCGATGGACCAGATCGCGGAATTCGCCAAGCAAACTTCGGTCGCGCAAACCACTGTGGCCAATGGGGGCACTCCAGGTACAACCCAGCAGGTTCTGATCACCCCCACAGGTACGATCATTACTCCGCAAATTGGAAGCTCGGCCACTCCCACCGTAGGAGTTCCAAGCACGCCCACAAATTCGGTTGCCACGGCAACCTCTGCATCCGCGCTGACAACCCCCAGCGTGCCCAATGCCACCGCCGTCCCGGCCGGCGTCCGACCGGCAACTTATATTTTGCAGTACGGTGAGTTCCCCTATTGCATTGCCAGACGCTTCAATGTCAACCCGGATGATCTCTTAAGCATGAGCGGCCTGACCAGCCCGGACCTTTACTCCGTGGGGGATAAATTAACCATCCCGCAAAGCGGAGCGTTCCCCGGCAGCCGTGCCCTGGCAGCCCACCCGGCCAACTATACAGTCGCCTCGGGGGACGAAACGGTTTATAGCGTGGCCTGTAAATTTGGGGACGTGGACCCTGCCGCGATCGCGACGGCAAACGGAATCTCGACCTCGGCAAAATTGACGGTTGGGCAAACGCTAAAGATACCCTAGATTGAAATCCAAAAGCCCAGGCAATTGCTTGGGCTTTTTTGTTATCGAGGAATTCCACATGCCCTTTGAATTCATTCGTTCGGAAACCCTGCTCAAGGGACGCGCCTTTCTCATCCGGCGCGATACGCTCAAAACACCGGATGGGCGCGAGACCAAATTTGACATTATCGAACACGGCGGATCCGTGATCCTGGTTCCTGTGGACAAGGATGGCAACCTTCTCTTTGTACGGCAATACCGTCATGCTGCCGGGAAGGACCTGCTTGAACTTCCCGCAGGCACCCTGGAGGATGGCGAGGATCCGGCGCTTTGTGCGGCACGCGAAATCCGCGAAGAGACCGGATTTGCCGCGGACCAGATCGAAAAGATCGGTGATTTTTATCTGGCTCCCGGATACTCAACTGAATTCATGCATGTATTTCTTGCCCGGGAATTGAAATACGATCCGCTCGATGCGGACGATGATGAATTTTTGAGTGTGGAAACTGTCTCTTTTACAGAGGCAATCCAAATGGCGGAAAGAGGCGAAATGCCAGATGCCAAGTCACTGGCAGCCCTGTTACTCGCAAGGCCTTATCTGCAGGGAAAATAATATGTTCATCCTGATTGCTGGTCCCCACCGTTCCGGTACGGCTGATGATCCGGAAAAGATCGCAGCCAATGTCCGCTTCATGGAAACACATGCACTGCCAATTTTTCACATGGGCCATATTCCGGTATTGGGGGAATGGTTTGCATTGCCCCTGGTCCATCTGGCAGGCTCAAAAGCGATCGGCGATGATGCCTTCAATGAGATTTTTCATCCCATCGCGGAACGGCTTTTGGAAAAATGCGATGCCGTGCTGCGAGTGGGCGGCACCTCGCAGGGCGCAGACATGATGGTGGAGATCGCAAGGAAACGAGGGTTGAAGGTATATTACACCTTGGATGAAATTCCATCCATATAATCTGCGGATTATGCTAAAAAATGCACTGGCGGCAGGAAATCTGCCACCAGTGCATTTAATTATACAATTTTTATCCAAAATATGACAACTCTCAGGTGAATTCGGGTCATTCATAACTAACCATTGTCTGCAGGGGGGGATAAACTTGTAATTTGAGGCCAATCCCAGGTTAAAACCTGCTTTCAAAGGAGTAATAATGAAACAACCTGTCATCATGACCGACGGCAATGAGGCAACTGCAAGTGTTGCCCACCGTCTCAGCGAGGTGATCGCAATTTATCCGATCACACCATCCTCCGCGATGGGTGAATTCTCGGACGAATGGTCTGCCAAGGGAAAAAAGAATCTTTGGGGCACCACTCCTCTTGTCATCGAAATGCAGTCGGAAGGCGGCGCTGCAGGCACAGTACATGGAGCATTACAAACCGGTGCACTTACGACCACGTTCACCGCCTCCCAGGGTTTATTGTTGATGATCCCGAACATGTACAAGATCGCCGGTGAACTTACCAGCACGGTCTTTCATGTGGCTGCACGTGCCATCGCAGCCCATGCCCTCTCCATTTATGGCGATCACCAGGATGTGATGGCTGTGCGCCAAACCGGCTGGGCGCTGTTGTCCTCGGGTTCCGTACAGGAAGCCCAGGATTTTGCCGCGATCGCGCAGGCATCCACTCTTAAGGCGCGGGTCCCCTTTATGCATTTCTTTGACGGGTTTCGGACCTCCCATGAAGTGACCAAGATCCTGCAGCTCACGGATGAAGAACTGCGCGCCATGGTGGACGATGACCTGGTTCGCGCCCACAGAGCCCGTGGACTCACCCCGGAGAATCCCGTTCTGCGCGGAACCGCGCAGAACCCGGATGTATATTTCCAAATGCGCGAGGCTTCCAATTTATATTACACCGCCACTCCTGCGATCGTGCAGGAGGCCATGGACAAGTTTGCCAAGGTCACCGGACGTCATTACAATCTCTTCGACTACAGCGGACATTCAGAAGCCGAGCGGGTGGTCATCATCATGGGTTCGGGCGGCGAAGTGGTCGACGAAACCGTGGCTTATCTTGCCAAAAAGGGTGAAAAGGTGGGTTCGCTGCGGGTGCGCCTGTACCGTCCATTCTCAATCGAACATTTCATCAAGGCACTGCCGAAGAGCGTGAAGTCAATTGCAGTGCTCGACCGTACCAAGGAGCCCGGTTCCAACGGCGAGCCCATGTACCTCGACATCGTCAACGCCCTGATGGAGGGAAAACGCCCGAATATCAGGGTAATCGGCGGACGCTATGGCCTTTCCTCGAAGGAATTCACGCCTGCCATGGCAAAGGCCATTCTGGATGAATTAAGCAAGCCGGAACCCAAGGCCCATTTCACGGTCGGTATCAACGATAATGTCTCGCATACCAGTCTGGATGTGGACGCCGGTTTCTCCCTTGAGACCGAAGGCATGGTTAGCTGCGTATTCTTCGGCCTCGGCTCCGACGGAACCGTGGGTGCGAACAAGAATTCAATCAAGATCATCGGTGAAGAGACCAGCAATTTCGCACAGGGCTACTTCTATTACGACTCGAAGAAATCCGGCACAGTGACCATTTCGCACCTGCGGTTTGGCCCTCAGGCCATTCGGGCTCCGTATCTCATCGAAGCCCATCAGGCGAATTTCGTGGCTTGTCACCAGTATTCCTTCCTCGAGCGGGTGGACATGCTCAAGTACGCCAAGGAAGGCGCCATCTTCCTGCTGAACAGTTTGTACGGTCCGGATGAAATCTGGGACAAACTTCCCAAAGAAGTCCAAAAGGATATTCTCGGGAAAAAACTCAAATTTTATGTGATCAACGGCTATGAGGTTGCTGATAAAACAGGCATGGGCGGACGCATGAATACCATCATGCAGACTGCATTTTTCGCGATCAGTGGAATCCTTCCCCGCGATGCCGCCATCGCCGAGATCAAGCATGCCATTGAGAAGAGCTACGGCAAGCGCGGTGAAGCCGTGGTCAAGCAGAATTTCGAAGCTGTGGATGCGACCATCGCCAACCTGTTTGAGGTCAAAGTTCCCGCGCACAGCAACTCCAAGACGACCCGCAGGCTCCCGGTCCCGCAAGAGGCGCCCGATTTTGTCCGCAATGTGCTAGGCCAGATCATCGATTCAGACGGCGACAACATCCCTGTTTCAGCCTTCCCCGTGGACGGGACCTTCCCCACCGGAACGACCCAGTGGGAAAAACGAAATCTTGCCCTGGAAATCCCCGTTTGGGACGCGGACCTGTGCATCCAATGCGGCAAATGCGTGATGGTTTGTCCGCACGCGGTCATCCGTCACAAGGTGTACGATGAAAAATTAACCGCCGGTGCACCCGGGACCTTCAAGCATACCGCCTCGAAATTCAAGGAGTTTTCAACCGGCTTTGCCTACACAGTTCAGGTTGCACCCGAGGATTGCACGGGCTGCACCTTGTGTGTGGAAGTTTGTCCCGTGAAGGATAAGACCCAGGTGGGACGCAAAGCGATCAATATGGAGCCTCAACCGGCTCTGCGCGAAGCAGAAGCCAGGAACTGGGATTTCTTCATGAAAATCCCGGATATGGATAAGAAATTATTCAATCCTTCCACAATCAAGAATTCGCAACTCCTGCGCCCGTTGTTTGAATTCAGCGGCGCATGTGCAGGCTGCGGAGAGACTCCGTATGTCAAACTCGTGTCCCAATTATTCGGTGACCATGCCGTGATTGCAAATGCGACGGGTTGTTCCTCAATTTATGGCGGCAACCTTCCCACCACTCCATGGGCGAAGGACGCCAATGGCCGGGGACCTGCCTGGTCCAACTCCCTGTTTGAGGACAATGCAGAGTTTGGCCTGGGCATGCGTCTGACCATTGACAAACAAAACGAATATGCACGCGAACTGCTTAAATCCTTCGAGCAGACCGTGAGCACGGAATTGGTCGAAACGATCCTGAACGCCGATCAATCCGATGACGCAGGCATTCAAGCCCAACGTGATCGAATTGCGGAATTAAAGAAGAAACTTGGAAAGTCCAGCGACAGCCGCGCAAAGGATCTGATCAGCCTGGCCGACAATTTGGTGAAGAAATCGGTCTGGATCATCGGCGGAGACGGCTGGGCTTACGATATCGGCTACGGCGGTCTCGATCACGTACTGGCCAGCGGCCGGAATGTCAACGTCCTCGTGCTGGATACCGAGGTGTATTCGAACACAGGCGGACAGGCAAGCAAATCCACGCCGCGGGCTGCTGTGGCGAAATTCGCCATGAGCGGAAAGGGACTGCCCAAGAAGGATCTCGGCCTGATCGCCATGTCCTATGGGTATGTGTATGTGGCCCGGGTTGCCATGGGCGCGAACGACCAGCAAACCTTGCGCGCCCTGCTGGAGGCCGAGTCCTACGATGGGCCTTCCCTGGTCATCGCTTATAGCCCCTGCATTGCACACGGCTATGACATGGCCAAGAGTCTCGAACAGGCCAAGCTTGCGGTGCAATCCGGTCACTGGCCGATGTACCGCTACGACCCCCGTCTGGCAATGCAAAGTCAAAACCCCCTCATCATTGAGTCAAAGGAACCCAGCATTCCGATCTCCCAATATGCCTACAACGAAACCCGCTACAAGATGCTCATTCAGCTGAACGAAGAACGCGCCGAAAGCCTGATGAAGGAAGCCCAGCATGATGCGAAAGCCCGTTGGACTCTTTATCAGCAAATGGCCTCCATGCACTACGGCACCGGCAGTGACAAAAAGGAATAACCGACATGACCGATCTTTCGACGACCTATCTTGGTTTGAACTTAAAGAATCCCCTCGTGGCCTCGGCCTCTCCCCTCTCCAAACATCTGGATCGGGCGCGCAAATTGGAGGATGCCGGAATCTCGGCGATTGTGATGTTCTCGCTGTTCGAGGAGCAGATCATTCACGAAACCCTTGAACTTGATCACTTCCTGACTCGCGGGACCAACTCCTTCGCGGAAGCCCTGTCCTATCTGCCTGATGGAGGCATGTATTCAGTCGATCCGGAAAAATATCTTAATCAGGTGGCTGGATTAAAGAAAGCCCTCAGCATCCCGGTCATTGGAAGTTTGAATGGGGTCTCCAAGGGCGGCTGGACCCGCTACGCAAGGCAAATTCAGGAAGCGGGCGCGGATGCCTTGGAATTAAATCTATATTATGTTTCAACAGATCTAGATCTGGGAGCCCAGGAACTTGAAAATGCGCAGGTGGAACTTGTGGCAGAAGTCAGATCCGCCATCAAAATTCCCCTGGCAGTAAAGCTCAGTCCCTTTGTGACTTCCCTGCCCAATTTTGCCCGCAAGATCGTGGAGGCAGGAGCAGACGGCCTCGTCCTCTTTAACCGGTTCTACCAGCCGGATTTTGACCTGGACGAACTCGAAATCATACATAACCTGGACCTGAGCACTTCCGCGGATCTACGCCTGCCGTTACGATGGGTGTCAATCCTGTATGGAAAGATCAAGGCAGATTTCGCGCTGACAAGCGGCGTGCATACTTACGCGGATGTATTGAAATCCATGATGGCAGGAGCGAGGGTTTCCATGATGGCATCCAACCTGCTGCACAACGGTGAGCAAATTGTTCCAGCCATGTTGAACGGTCTGGAAACCTGGATGAAGGAACGCGAATATACTTCCATCAAGGAAATGCAGGGCAGCATGAGCCAGATGTCGGTCAAGGAACCCGCAGCATTTGAACGCGCAAATTACATGAAGGTACTTGGCTCCTGGCGCAATCTTCCCTGACGCTTTTCCACTGCTTTTAAATCACAAAAGGCCCTCAACTGATGTTGAGGGCCTTTACAATAAACATAAGGGGCGGTCGTTTTAGGAAGTCTCGGTGGGAGTTGATGCAGTTTTTCTCTGACGGAAGGTAATGCGGGCACGAGCCATATCATAAGGAGACATCTCAAGAGCCACACGGTCTCCAAGCAAAATACGAATGTAATGCTTGCGCATCTTCCCCGAAAGATAGGCCAGTACTTCATGACCATTATCCAGCCTTACGCGGAATTGAGTACCGGGCAAGGCTTCGATTACCAGCCCGTCAACCTTGATTTTTCCTTCTTCTTTTGTCATACACGCCTCTTGATCTATTCAGTATCCTTGCTAAAGGATCGCCGTTTCATGCGACGAATGGCTTTTTTCTTTTCCATACGGCGCTGTTCACTCTTGGATACAAACCAGCGCTTGTTACGAATGGTGCTTAGGACGCCGCTCTTGACGACCTTCTTGCGAAAGCGTTTGAGCAGGGAGTCTTGGGATTCGCCGCTGCGCAAATTTACTGTGCCCATTGAAATCACCTACTTTCTGCCACAAGATCATAAAAAACTCGACCGTTTCATAGAATCGGCCGAGGGGCTTGGGCAAAAGATCGGAAACGAACCAGATGACCGCTCGATCAAAAAATACGCTTCGTACTCCTCGCTTTAATTGATTAGGCACCTTGAATAACGTGCCCAGCCGAATCTACGCCCGACATTATACACGATACCCGCAAAGATGAGAAGATTCTCAGAATACAATCATTAACTAGACAAAAGGCCCGCTTTCGAAAGCGGGCCTTTTGTCTAGTTAATTCTATTAATTTCCAGCGGGAGTGGATGACGATGGCGCATTTTTGCGCTGACGGAAGGTAATCCGGGCACGGGTCATATCATAGGGCGACATCTCCATGGAAACATGGTCACCCAGCAAAATACGAATATAGTGCTTGCGCATCTTTCCTGCCAGATAAGCCAGGACCTCATGACCATTATCGAGCCTCACACGGAACTGGGTTCCAGGCAGGGCTTCAATCACGAGTCCATCGACTTTAATTTTGCCTTCTTCTTTTGTCATACACGCCTCTTGATCTATTCAGTATCCTTGAAGGAACGTTTCTTCATGCGCCGAATCGCTTTTTTCTTGTCCATGCGGCGCTGCTCACTCTTGGAAACAAACCAGCGTTTGTTGCGAATGGTGCTTAAAATGCCGCTCTTTACTATCTTTTTGCGAAAGCGCTTGAGCAGTGAGTCTTGGGACTCGCCGTTTCGTAAATTTACTGAAGCCAATGAAATCACCTACTTTCTACGAAAAATAGTCAAAAAAAATCGGCCGCTGCAATTAATCGGCCGAGGACTTTATAAATAAGACCAGAAGCTGATCAGTTGATCTTGGAATCAAATCTGAAATCGCAAATGAACACATATGTACAACAACCGCGCGGGATAACTGATATACCCCGCGCGAGTTATATTAAAAAGAAAAGCCCCTTGGCAATGACCTACTCTCCCAGGAGGTCGCCCTCCAAGTACCATCGGCGCTGACGTGCTTAACTACCGGGTTCGGTATGGGACCGGGTGTACCCACGTCGCTCAAATCACCAAGGGACAATTTCACAATGTTGGTCTGAACAGCAAAATAATGATGTCGTCTACGAAAAGTACCAAATTCTCCGCATCACGTAAAGGAAGCCCTCGACCATTAGTACAGCTTAGCTTAACACATTACTGTGCTTACACATACTGCCTATTAACCAGATAGTCTATCTGGGGTCTTACACCCTTACGGGTCACAGGGATCTAATCTTAGGGCGAGTTTCCCACTTAGATGCTTTCAGCGGTTATCTCTGCCAGACATGGCTACCCAGCGATGCTCCTGGCGGAACAACTGGCACACTAGAGGTCTGTCCACTCCGGTCCTCTCGTACTAGGAGCAGCTCCCTTCAAATCCCTTACGCCCACAGTGGATAGAGACCGACCTGTCTCACGACGGTCTGAACCCAGCTCGCGTACCGCTTTAACGGGCGAACAGCCCGACCCTTGGGACCTTGTCCAGCCCCAGGATGCGATGAGCCGACATCGAGGTGCCGAGCGAGATCGTCGATG
>JAIOOU010000015.1 GCA_021414245.1 Chloroflexota bacterium | reverse complement strand
TCAGGAATTCGCCATCACGCCTTCCATGTCGCGACGTGGAAACTGTTGGGACAATGCTCCTATGGAAAACTTCTTCAGCCATCTCAAAGAAGAGTACTTGCGACATTTCAAAAAACCCACTTTTCAGCAGGCACAACAACTCATCAATGAATATATTTACTTTTATAACTATGAGAGAATACAATTGAAAACAAGACAGACACCTTACGAAACCAGGTGTCTGTCCATCTAACTCGTGAGCGCTTTCTTTTTGTGTCTGCCTTACAGGGGTCAATTCAATAAGCCGGTCTGTTTTTTTATCAACTAATCCATTTGCATCTTCATTTTATATTTTCTAACCGCCCGCCAGCCGACCAGCATCTTTTCCTTTTCGTCCCATAACCGGAAGTACAGGGATTTCAAGCTGTCCCGGAATGTGATCGGTTCGATCTGGAAGATTGGATTTTCCTTGTGGCATTGTTCCAGTTTGTAATTGGGGATCTTCGGGCTGAGGTGATGAATATGATGGAAACCGATATTGCCCGTGAACCACTGCAGGACCTTGGGAAGTTTATAGAAGGAACTTCCGTCCATGCCGGCTTTGAAGAACTCCCAATCCTTGTGGCGTTCCCAATAGGTGGGTTCAAAATTGTGCTGGACATAAAACAGCCAGACGCCGGCGCCGCAGGCCATCAACAGGATGGGCAATTCGACCAGCACATAGGCCTGCCAGCCGATATGATAGATCGTCCAGCCGACGAAGGCGAAGAGCGCCATATTCGTCCAGATCACGCTGTTTCGCTCGCGTTTGCCCGACTCCGCGGTCCAGAAACGATGCGTAATGGTAAACACGATCGTGGCGCCAATGGTGAAGAGGATCATCGGGCTGCGCATGATGCGATAGCCCGCCTTTTTGTACCAGGGGGCCGCGAGATATTCCTCGACGGTCATGGTGTACACATCGCCGATGCCGCGGCGGTCCAGATCGCCGGCCGTGGCGTGGTGGATTGCATGCGAGTGCTTCCATTCGTAATACGGGGTCCAGACTGCCGCACCCAGCAATAATCCCAAACGATCATTGGCCAGCTGCGTTCGAAAGAACGATCCGTGGCAGCAGTCGTGGAAGATAATGAACATGCGGACCATGAATCCCGCTGCGGGAATGGTGAGCATAAATGTAAGCCAGTATCCGACCTCAAGACTGCGATATGCCAGGTACCACAAAACAAAGAAGGGGATCACTGAATTGACCACCTGCCACAAGCTTCGCCAGGTCTCGGGGTATGCATATTTTGCAACCACAGCCTGCCATTTTACTTTTCCAATACTCATATTGATCTCCGTTTTATTTCCATTCAATGACCCGGCCGGTATTTCAAGCCGTTGACTCTACCTGTTTCCAATCATACCCTGATATTCAAGATACGCGGTAACTCCGTTGATCCAGTGCTGGAGGCCGTCCACGCGAATGGATGCCTCCTCACAGCTGCTGAATACACCCCCGTCATACTTTGCCAGCAGGTCCCGGCCGATCTTCCAATCGCAGTTGTTATCGGGCAATTGGCGCGCCTGGACAAAGGTAATAAACGTGCGGATCTCGGGATCGAGCCATTTGTGGTCGGCCCTGGAAAGATAAAATGTCTGGGCCAGCGCAGACAGCGATTCGACCTTGGTGGCCGTCGAGATGCTCGTATTTGCCGGGTTGAGAGAACGGACCTGGCCTTCAATGACCACATCCGCGATCTGTTTTGCGTATGACAGGTCCGTTTTATTAAGTTTATCCAGCCGTGCAAGCATGCCCAGGGCGTAACTATGCCAGTGGTCCTCGGTGACAGGCTCGGTGATCAAATAATCATTGACCTCATGTGCCTGGGTCAGCCAGAACTCATTGCCCGTCATTTCATACAACTGGGTCAGCGCCAGCAGACTCTCACCGGGATAGTAGATCACATAATAACCGGGGTTCACGGTGCCGCCGAAGTGGGGATCGAACGAATGATAAAACCCGCCCTGCGGTTTGCGCATGGACACGATGAAATAACCCAGATCCATGGCAGTGGCCAGCAGGTTGCGATCTCCCAGGATCAGCCCGCCCGTGGCCTGCCAGCGTTTGTAAATGGCATCCACGGTCTGTGCGGCGCCGCCCAATTGACAGCTGCCGTTCGTATAAAGACAGGTTCCCGTGAAATGATCGGGATCGCTGACCAGCATTTCCAGATAATGGTCGAGGGCGCGGTCTCCCGCTTCACAATATTTGAGGTCGCCGCTCACCCGGCAGACTGTGAACAGGGATCCGGTTCCGCCAATCAGGCGGATATTGGAAGGGGAATAGGATCTTTCCCCCGTCATAAAATCAACCTGATACGAGAGTTCCCCGTTTGGCAATTGCTGGCGCACAAGATAATCCCCCGCGGCAATGATCGAATCCTTCAGGGGGCCGTCTTCAATCGGAATTGTTTTTGGGATGAGAGCAGGTGTATATGTGGCGGTTGGAGACGTGCTCCCATTTTCCGCGGTACTGCCAGCTTCGCCGCCTTTTCCCTTCCAAAAAAACAGGGCGCCGATCACTGAAGCCAGGAGGATGACCACCAGGTATTTTTTATTGTTTGAAAACATGGCTATCCCGGTCCCCGGTTGACGGCATCGGTCAACGCCTGCAGCGAAAGATCGGCCAGGGATGAAACGGTCAGGTCGCCGGAAACGCCCATTTTGGCCGTTAAAGGATTCGGGACTGCCACCACAAAGATGCCCGCCCGGCGGGCTGCCAGCACACCATTGAGCGAATCCTCAAAAACAACCGCCGCTTCCTTTTTAACGTCAAGCTGCTCAAGCGCCTTCAAATAAATATCCGGGTTGGGCTTTGTGCGGCCAGGCGCAACATCGTCGGCGCAGATCACGTGGTCGAAGTAATGAAATATCCCCAACCGTTTCGCATGGGTATCGACCCAGGAATGCGGAGAGCTGGAACCGATGGAAACCTTCATACCCCTGTTCCTGGCCTGCTCGATCAGGGGAACCACACCCGGCAGGACCGGGCTGGCATGGATGATCTCGTCCGCAGCTTTTCGGTAGCGCGATCTCAATGAAACAGGATCCAGCTCTCCCGAGGAAAGACCCGCAAGATGTTCGGCCGCGTCAAAGTTCGAGATGCCGTATCCCCCGACAGTTTTCTCCCATTCATGCACGGGCAGTTTGAATCCATGGCCTTCATAAATGGATTGCCAAACCAAAACCTCGGGTGTCTCCGTGTCGAGGATCAGCCCGTCGAAATCAAAGATCAACGCCTTCAACATTATGGGAACCGCCTGACAAATTCGGAGATCGCTTCCCAGATCCTGATGTCTTTTGAATCCGCCGCGTGGACCACAACCAAAACATCCCCCATCGCCCTTTTCATGGACCGGTATTCGCGCATCGCTTCGGAAACCGTATTAAAGAAACGGGTGTGGTTGATCCAACCGTAAATGTGACTGGAGATGGATAAAAACTTTTCCTCGCGTTTGAGGGTAATGCGCGCGCCTTGTTCGTGCTCGTCATCGCGCAGGATGGCACCGTCTTCCGCTCCGGCCCGCGGGGTGTTTGGATCCGCATCATACTTGTGCCAGTTACTCATCGATATCCATCCGGCTGATGCGCGAGGCCTGAACACCGGCGGTGCTTGGCAGCGCCCGCGCCTGTTGACCTTCCTGGATCAGGCGCACAAGATGTTTGACCATAACCGCCTGGCGCAGGGAAGCCTGCGCGCCAAGGTCCACCAGCGCGGGTTCAAGCCAGGTTTGATACGAACGGACATTGATATAGATCCTGCGTCCGCGCCGATCGGGCAGACTGGAGACCAGTGCGGAGATCTTTTGACCGATATTGTGTTCGTCGGGGTGGATCAAGGGGGTCAGCACGATGCCATACATGCCGGATGTGATGCCGGCATAGCATTTGACGTTCTCGGAATAAACAAAGCCGCCGACATGATTGGGAGCCGGTTCAACAGGCTGCATCAAAGGCGGAACGATCTGATAATGCAGGTTCTGCACTGCAGGCAGGTCCACGGACCGCACCCGCCTCCAATCCGACCCGGTCCCTGATTCTGCCTTCTCGATCATGCTCACATCCCACAGCTTTTGCCAGGCATAGACGGAGAATCCTGCCATGCGAAGGGCGGGAAAGACCTCGCTGGATTCCTCCACTTCAGCGATCACATGAAAGGCCTTCCATTCGCCCGCCTGAATGACAAGATGTTCAATGAGAACGGGAAGTTCCGCATCGCCAAGCCGGGATGAAGGGGCAAGATACAGAAGTTTGGCAAAGCTGTCGCCGCGCGTGTGGATCACCCCGCCCAGCAGGGCATCTTCGCCGCCATTGGCGATGGCCGCATACAAATGCCTGGCGGGATTGATGTAGGCCAGCAGCCCCATGGCCCCAAGCGGATGACCGCGCGTAAGGGCACGTGCGCTATCGAGAGTCAACACATCGTTTCGATAACGTGCGATCGTGGGAAGATCCAGAAGATCAAGGGGGCGGATGGACATTGGGTGGTTGGTTTATAAAATAAGGCAGGCGCCTGGCGTCCCGCCCCTACGATGCTAATGAAACAAAATATTCATGAAAACGCGTATCGTTCGTCAGCTCGGGATGAAACGAGGTGGCCAGCAAATGCCCCTCCTGCGCTGCCACAATGCGTCCGTCTTCCAGTGCGCTCAGGATCTTTGCGTCCCCGTGCACCGACTCGATCAACGGGGCGCGGATAAAGACGGCATGGTAGGGGTGCTCCGTCCCGGTGGCCTTCATCAACTCATCAATTTCCAGGTCGGTTTCGAACGAATCAACCTGCCGGCCGAAGGCATTCCGCTGCACTTTAATATCCATCAAACCCAGCAATGGCTGTTCACGGCTGACATCTTTGGACAGAAAGATGGCGCCCGCACAGGTTCCCCACATGGCATGCTGCCGGCCAAACTCCTTCAACGGTTCCATCAGACCATAGGCCACTGCCAGCTTGCCAATGGTTGTAGACTCCCCGCCGGGGATGATCAGGCCGTCCAGAAAATTCAAATGCTCGGGCAGGCGCACTTCCACTGTATTTACCCCGATGCGTTTCAGCATGGAGATATGTTCTGCAAAATCGCCTTGCAGGGCGAGGACTCCGATTTTCATATTCCGATATCCGTACAGACGCAGTGTCCGTACAATTATTAATTTACCAGCCGCGCCCGGCCATTTTTTCAGCTTCGGGCATTTGGGAGGTGTTGCGTCCCACCATGGCTTCGCCAAGGTTCTTGCTGACTTCCGCAAGAATGGAGGCGTCCTGATAATGGGTCACGGCTTTCACGATCGCGGCCGCGCGCCTGGAGGGATCACCGCTCTTGAAAATACCGGACCCCACGAAAACGCCGTCCACACCCAATTGCATCATCAAGGCTGCGTCGGCGGGGGTTGCCACGCCGCCAGCAGCAAAATTCACCACCGGCATGCGGCCGAGAGTCTTGACTTCCCTGACCAGCTCGTACGGCGCACCGTTGTTCTTGGCAAAGGTCATCAATTCCTCATCGCCCATTCCCTGCAACTGACGAATGGCGCCGATCACTGTGCGCGCATGGCGGACCGCCTCCACGACATCGCCGGTCCCGGCCTCGCCCTTGGTACGGATCATGGCAGCGCCTTCGCCAATGCGGCGCAGCGCTTCGCCAATATTACGGCACCCGCACACGAACGGCACCTTGAAGTTGTGTTTCAAAATATGATGCTCTTCATCAGCCGGGGTCAGCACCTCGGATTCGTCGATGTAGTCCACACCGATCGCCTCCAGGATCTGGGCCTCCACAAAATGACCAATGCGGCACTTGGCCATGACCGGGATGCTGACGGCATCCATGATCTTCAGGATCATGTCAGGATCTGACATGCGTGCAACTCCGCCGTCCGCGCGGATATCGGCAGGGACGCGTTCGAGGGCCATCACCGCACATGCGCCGGCTTCTTCTGCGATCCTGGCTTGCTCGGCGTTCACCACATCCATGATGACGCCGCCTTTTAACATTTGGGCCAAACCCTTCTTCTCAGTCCATGTACCAGTTTTTGATTCCATTTTATACACTCCTTTAATTCATGCGCATGAATTCTACCATGCAGATAATCTTAAAATCATAAGAGGACCGTATGCAGGCACGCCTCCTTCCAAGCTGGAAACGGATACCCGGCGGGCGACTGGTCAACCCGGCAGCCCCTTGACAAAATTCCCAGCATGAGTACAATTATGACAATGATACAATTAGTACAATACAAGGAACCCTATGGCTGAAAAGAAGCTCACCCTGCACCTCGATTTTCATTCCGGATTACCCATCTACACACAGATCGTAAATCAGATCCCAAGCCAGCTTGCGAATGGAATCCTGAAACCTGGAGATCAATTACCGACAGTCCGCGCACTCGCCCAGGAATTGCGGGTGAATTTCAACACAGTGGCACGCGCATATCGCATTCTGGATGAAGTCCGTATCATCTCCACCCAACAAGGAAGAGGAACGTATATTACAGAGAAGCCGCCGCCGGAAGTTAATGAAAAGCTCAGGCATGAATCGCTTGAAGCACTCACACTCAGGTTCATCGCCGAAGCCATCCGCCTGGGGTTTTCCGAAAGAGAGGTCAGCCAGATGGTGAGAGACAGTCTGAAGTCCAAAAAAGAAACGCATGCAAATCAGGAAGAATAAATTGGTAACAAGGAGAATGCAAAAATGAATACAAAGTTTATGAAGTCAGCAATCGAAAGAAAAACAAAAAAAGATGAACAGCATATCGCACCGATCGCAGGCGCATTGTTCGGGATTTTCCTGATCATTGCCATGCTGGGTGCGATCATCGGCGATGGCCGTTTTCCGGATGTTGCGCTTGGCGCGTGGGTCATTGGCTGGGCCCTGGTAGCTGCATATTTTCTGTTCGCAATGAAGGTCGCCTCACAATGGGAAAAAGTAGTGGTATTGCGTCTGGGAAAGTTTATCGGTTTGAAAGGGCCGGGATTATTCTGGATCATTCCGATCATTGACACAGCAGTCATGTGGATCGATCATCGCGTGGCCGTGACATCTTTTTCCGCGGAGAAAACCCTGACGAAGGACACTGTTCCCGTGGACGTGGATGCCGTATTATTTTGGGTGGTATGGGATGCGGAGAAGGCCGCGCTTGAGGTCACAGATTACAACTCCGCGATCTCGTGGGCTGCACAGACTGCCTTGCGCGAGATCATCGGTCAAATGAGCCTGGCTGACATTTTGACCGGCCGTGGAAAAATGGATGCCGATCTGCAGAAGATCATTGACGAACGGACCACGCCCTGGGGTGTGACCGTGCAATCGGTCGAGATCCGGGATGTGATCATCCCGCCCGATCTGGAGAATGCAATGTCCCGTCAGGCGCAAGCCGAACGCGAACGTCAATCCCGCATGATCCTGGGCGAATCCGAGCAGCAGATCGCAGCCTCTTTCGCAGAAGCGTCAAAAGCCTACATCAACAATCCCACCGCTTTGCACTTGCGCGCCATGAACATGCTGTTTGAAGGTCTGAAAGAAAAAGGCGCCCTGGTGATCGTGCCTTCCTCCGCAGTCGACTCGATGAATCTGGGCGGGATGAGCGGCATGGTAGCCATGGCCCAGAACAACATGCCCAAGGAAAATAAATAATCACGTTTCACGTGAAACAATTTCAGGAGAAAAATGTCAACCAAAACCACAACCCTTATTGCACTTGCATTGATCGCCGTCGCCGTAATCGCCGGGGCCGTGCTCTGGAATCAACTGCCGGACCCAATGGCATCGCACTGGGATGTCAACGATCAGGTAAATGGAACCATGCCAAAATTTTGGGGCGTCTTCATGATGCCACTGGTCACACTCGGAATGCTGGGACTTTTCCTGGTGGTCCCGAACATCGATCCGCTCAAGGCGAACATCGCGCAATTTCGCGAAAGCTTCAACATTTTCATTGTGCTGATCATCGCCTTTATGCTCTACATCCACGGGCTGACTCTGGCCTGGAGCCTGGGAAACACGAACTTTAAAATGAGCGCAGCCATGCTGCCGTTCATGGGCGTGTTGTTCATCGCCATTGGGTTCATGCTGAGGAAGGCAAAACGCAACTTCTTCATCGGCATCCGCACCCCGTGGACTTTGTCAAGTGACAGTGTTTGGGATAAGACGCATCAACTCGGTGCGATCCTGTTCATGGCCTCCGGGGTGTTTGCCATGATCGGCGGTATTTTCGGCGGCATGACGGCCTTCTGGTTGATGTTCGTTCCCCTGATCGGCTCAACCCTATTTCTGGTGGTCTATTCATACGTGCTGTATCGCAACGAAACCAAGGCATAAAAACTGCGCGGCTTTTTTCCAAGAGCCGCGCAGTTTTATGTTTCACGTGAAACAAGCTCAAGGAGAAAAAATGAGCACGAAAACGGCATCCATTATTTCGTTCACGCTGATTGGCCTGACCTTGATAGCCGGCGCCGTATTGTGGAATCGTCTTCCGGAACAAATGGCTTCCCATTGGAACCAGTATGACCAGGTGGACGGCTATGTGGGCAAACCCTGGGGAGTATTCCAATTGCCGCTCGTTGCCCTTGGCTTGTTTCTTCTTTTCCTTGCCATTCCAAACATTGACCCGCTCAAGGCAAACATTGCCCAATTCCGCAAGAACTTCAACCTGTTTACGGTGCTGATCGTTGCCTTCATGCTGTATGTCCATGGCCTGACCCTGGCATGGAACCTTGGTTATCAGAATTACAAGATCAGCGCGATCCTGCTGCCCTTCATGGGATTCCTGTTCATCGCCATTGGATACCTGCTGGAAAAAGCAAAGCGCAATTTCTTTATCGGGATACGAACTCCCTGGACCCTTTCCAGCGATTCGGTCTGGGACAAAACGCACCAGGTCGGCTCGACCCTGTTTATGATCTCCGGGGTGCTTGCCTTGATCGGAGGTTTGCTTGGCGGCATGTCAGCTTTTTTACTTGCGTTCGTTCCACTTGTCGGGTCAAGTTTGTTTCTCGTGATCTATTCATATATTTTGTATCACAATGAAATAAAAGCCTAAAGAAGAATGGCAATTCTTTCTCAATTTATAAATCAGGAGCAAAAATGATAGAGGAAATCAAACAATGGGAATACCGGGTGCAGACCATAGGAAGTATTTTTGGTACAAGGGACGAGAACATTGAAGCCATGTTGAATGAATGGGGTGAACAGGGCTGGGAGGTCACTCACGTCTACACTCCCGAAGGCAGCGGCAAAGTGACCGTTGTTGCCAAGCGGCCGCTCTCCAACGCAACCAGGAGACTCCGCAGCATGCCCGCATAAACAGAAATTGGAGACATAAATGCTAATCACAAACATCATTATTAGCGCCATCGGCATGATCCTTCTGCCGCTTGTGGCGGGATATTTCATAGCAAAAAGATTTCAATTATCTTTCAAGAACTTTCGCGGGTTATTCATCGCCGGTGCATTGACCTTCATCGCGTCACAGATCCTGCACATTCCATTCCTGTATGGACTGACTGCGATGTTCAAGAATGGCACCCTGCCTTCACCGCCTGAATCCTGGAGTGTGATCTTCAATGCGGTTTTGCTTGGATTGCTTGCGGGTATTTTTGAAGAGACCTCCCGATATGTTCTGTTCAAGTACATCATGAAAAATTCGCGGACCTGGGAGGATGGAATTACGATCGGTCTCGGACATGGCGGCATCGAAGCGATCTTCATCGGCCTCATGGCGATCTCAACGCTTGCGCAAATGACGGCCATGCGCGGCATGACGGATCTATCCCAGCTGGGAATTCCAGCCGATCAAATCGAAGCTGTAAAAACGCAGCTGACATCCTTCTGGTCACAGCCGGACATCATGCCATTCTTCGGGTTCATGGAGCGCATCTCGGCCATGTGTTTACACATTGGCTTATCGGTGCTGGTCATGTATAGCCTTGTCAGCGGACAACGCAAATGGTTTTGGTTCGCATTGTTATGGCATGCATTCGTGGACGCATTGGCCGTCTATCTCTATCCAAAGATCCTGGCGGGTTCAAATGTTTTACTTGGAACCCTCGGGTTGGAATCATTGGTCGCGCTTCTTGGGGTCGGGTTGCTGCTCTATGCCATTCGACTCAGGAGCAGCTTCCCGGTCAAGAATGAAGCGGCAAGTATTTAGAACAAATGTTCTTTTCGCAAACAACAAAAAAATCCGGACCATTTTCTGTCCGGAGTTTTTGATTCAAACTTTATTTCTATCCCAAATGCATCGGCATGATGACATGCAGGAAATTGTCATCCCCCACCGGCCGGACCACTCCAGGTGCATTGGCTGCGGAAGTTTCCAGGGCCACATTGGGGGTCTTGATGATCTCCAAAGCCTCGCGCAGGAATTTCACATTGAAGGCGATCAGGACACTGCCACCATCCACAGTGGCTTCGACGATGGTCTCGTTCTTGCCTGTTTCCTCCGACGTGGCGGAGATCTCCACTTCGCTGGGCTGCATTTCGCCGTTGGCTTGCTTAATGTCGAAGCGCGCCACGTTCGAGCCTTCGCGGGCAAAGATCTCGGCCTGCTTGCAGGCTTTGAGCAGTGACGCGGTGGAAACCAAAGTGCGTGATTTGTAATTGCGCGGAATGATCTGCTGATAATCCGGAAAAGTGCCGTCAATCAATTGCGAAACCACTTCCACATCCTTGACACGGAACAGGACCTGTCCGCGGTTCTTCGGAGAGACCATGTAGATCGGTTCCTCGCTGTCACCCGCCACACGCGCCAGCTCATTCAAGGCCCGCGCGGGAATGATCAAATTCAAAGGTTGGGGTACCGGGTTGGAAAGCACGGCCTTGCGGACGGAGAGACGGAAGCCATCCGCCGCCGCCATGGTGAGTTTGTCTTTTTCCACGTGCAGCAAGACACCCATCAACACCGGGCGTGCCTCATCGGTGGAAGCGGCAAAAGCCACCTGCTGGATCATTTCTTTGAAATCAGAGACATTCAACTGCACGGCGCCTTCCATCTCCGGAACAGGCAGCGGAGGAAACTCCTGTGCATCGATGCACTTGATGTCGTTATTGGACGTGCCGCCTTTGACATGCAGGTTTTGGGTTTTCACATCCAGGGCCAATTGAACCTGATCCCCGGGCAGGGTATTCACCAAATCCGCGAAAGTGCGGGCCGGGACCGTGGTGGAGCCTTCCTCGTCGATCCGCGCCGCGATCCAACAGGTAATGCCCAACTCAAGGTTGGTGGCCGAGAGCCGCAACCGGCCTTCATCGCTTGCGATCAGAATATTTGATAAAACAGGGAGTGTGCTGCGCGGCGAAACAGCGCGGGAGACAATGCTCAAACCGCGTGCCAGGTTTTCCTGAAGGACAGTTACTTTCATAGGTTATCGCCCTCGATTTCTTTTGATTAATTTTCAAAAGTATATCATTAAGACGAAAGTAGGTCACGCTTGAAGCGTGACCTACTTTTTCGCATCCCTACTTTAATATCCGCTCACCATCGAAACGGCAAATGCCGCCAGCATGAACAACACCTGACAGGCAAACAAGGCGGCGAACACATAGGCAACATAGGTCCACACGGAGGCAGACCGGCTTGCGGATTGCGGGCGAAGTTCCTGCCCTTCCGCCAGCGTCTTCACCGATTCAGCCGCCTGCCCAAAATCATTCAGCCAGTGAATGCCCGCCGTTTCATCCGGGACGATGAACCTGTTTCCATTAAAGGAGCTCATCCACGCTGCGACACTGCCCGTCATGCTCACCGCCAGTGAACCCGGCAATATGACGGCGTCCGCTTGGGTGCCGGCTGGAATGCCGTCTTTGATATGCACCACCATCACCGGCACTTTGGGGGCTCGCTTTGCAAAAGCCGCCCTGACCGATTCACCAAACCTGCCGTCGCTGTTGTCCAACACCAGAAGGTGGAAATCCTCTTGTTTGGCCTCGAGAACATCAGCGCGCCCCTCGCCATCCTTCCGCAAAGCGGATAGGTGATATAACAGCAGCACCACGAACAGGATCAACCTCTGCAAAGGATTAAGGATGGAACCCGCCAGGTCGCCCGTATCACCACCCAACACTGCATTGACCAGGATAAAGATCAGGCTGCCAGCCGCGACCATTCCGCCGATAACGGAAGCGAACAACACAAGATACAAATATGCCTTGCGAACCACAGAACGGCGTGCGTGGTCGCCAACCGGCCCATCCTGCAAGGCATCGGCCTGCACCGGGCGCCAGGTCATTAACCAAAGCGGGAGTCCAACCAGCAGGGCCGCCAGTGCACCGGAAAGTGATGAGGAAAATCCACTGCTGCTCAGGTATGTTTTGGACAGCAAAAGATTAATAACCACTGAAAACAGGGACGTAACCGCGAAAAAAGTCGCTGCAAGACCCAGGACGGAGAGGATGTAGAAATACAGTCTCTGCTTGCCTGCACGACGCGGGGCATCCTCGTCAAACGCGAATTGCCGGGTGAGCCATTTCCCATAGTAGGCCCAGACCACTCCCAAGGGCACACCTATGGAAATGGGGCCGCCAATATTCTGCATGAACTCGGCAAAATCCTTGCCATCCCCAAACAGGTGCATCAGGATCATGTAAATCAAACTCCCGCCGGCCGTCAGCACCACGATCACGCCACCGAGCGAAAGCAGATAGAGAATACCAAGGCGCAGATAGGATTCCTTTTCAGCGGGATCAGGCAAAACGTCCTGCAGGATGCGCCAGGAGAAGAACCAGATCGGCGCGCCGATCACCAGCAGGGCAATCGCATTGACAACGGTTTCACGTCCCATCGCTCCGAGTACTGTTTTTGTGGACAAGGTGAAGGCGTAATCCAGCGCCTGTTGCGCGCCAAAAACAAGCATGACCAGGCCATACAACATCCATATAAAACGATATAAGCGGCGGACCTCCGCGAAACTTTCAGTTTCAGGAAGCGTGCGCCACTCTTCCTTCAGGATGTTCCAGAAATAAGCCGCGATGAGCAAATTGATAAGGATGGCGATCAGGTTGTCGATCCATGTTTGCGAACCACCGACAACGGCACGGGCTGCATAAAGATTTGCGGCGGAGAGGAAGGTGCGATTAATGAACGCGAGCAGGTTCTGCACAGCGGGAATAAGGGTGCCGAGAAGAATTCCATACAAAAAAATCGCACGGATCCCCGCTGTCTTCTCCTCGTCATCTTTTGAAGAAACGCGCTGCGCCCAAAACCAATGCACAAGGAAGATCGGCACGCCCACCAGAATGAGGGACAGCGCCTGAGCCAGCGTGGACGCGTTATCCACAATTTTGTGGGTGGTGAAAATCGAACGGAGCAGACCAATGGTGCCCCAGACCACCACTTCAATGCTGATGGCGGCCACGGCGTAAAAGTAAAGTCTTCGAATGGTTTTCATAGTAGTTCCTTTGAACGCAGGAGGCCAAACGTTTCGGGTCCCGACCTTCGATAATCTCCAAAGTCAGGAGACTTTGGAGTCCAAAGTTGCCTGCAGCTCATTTAACAATTTCCTGATACCAGCTGTAATCCCAGAAGTTATACGGCATGGAATTCAACTTCCACCCGCCGTTCTGCTGCACCAGCAAGGCACGGTCTTCGCTGGCATAGCGGCTGGAGAACGGGTCTGTATTGGAATAATAGACGGCAAGTGTGACCACCGCTTCATCCTGATTAATTTCCACCGCTCCAATGTCCACGCCCACGTCGCCGGGGTTGACCATGCCGTTGAAGAAGGACTGGCGGAATTCTTCATAGGTGGGTTTGTGTTCGAGGTCCGCCAGGTAACCGTAGGCCTTTTGGTAGTCCCTGTTCAAAACAGCAAGCACATAATTATGCACGACACCATCGGGGGTTGTATCCGCAAGGTAATCGCGTTTATCCTGCCGCGTGAAGAACAATCCCAGCGCCAGCAGGATGAGCACACCAATACCGATCAGAATACCTGTGAGAAATTTATCCTGTTTCATAAGAATACCTCCATTATCTATATTAACTTTACTCTAAATTCACTGGAAAACAACTGCGCAAACCGCCGGTTTTGATTCCTGTTACATTCGATAGCCGGTGAAACAGCCGGTGAAAAGTTCCCCAAACCCTTTGGTATACTACCCTTATCTCAATAGACAGGAGTATCTGATGACCATTTCCGCCCCCCGCTGGGATCTGACCAATGTATACCCTTCGCTGGAGTCGAAGGAATTCAAGTCGGCGGTTGCCGATTACAAAAAGCAGGTTGCCACCCTCGAAAAGTTCTTCAGGAATAAGTTGAGCAAGGCAAATGAAAAATCCAAGGCAAAGGACCTGGCTGCGTTGATCGGCGAAGCGATTGAGCGCATCAACAAAATCCAGACCCTTTCATCCACGATCTTCCCCTATATCTACTCGTTCGTTACCACCGATTCGCGCGACAAGCTGGCGACGAAGATCCTTTCCGAGATGGAGCAGGCCAGCCTGCCCATGAGTCAATTATTGACCCAGTTCACCGCCTGGCTTGGAAAGGTTTCCACCAAATTGGCGGACGTCGTCAAATTAAATAAATCCGCCAGGGAACATGCCTTCATGTTGAAGGAATCCGTCGAACAAAGCAAATATCTGATGAGCGAAGCGGAGGAAAATCTGGCTTCCGAACTCAGCCTGAGCGGAGGCAATGCCTTCGGCAAACTGCAAGGGACGGTGACTTCACAACTTTCCGTGGAGTTTGAACTGGATGGCAAGCTGGAAAAGATGCCCATGCCCGCATTGATCAACCTGCGTTCTCATCCCGATGAAGCCACCCGCCGCCGCGGATATGAGGCGGAGAACACCGCCTGGGAGGGAGTCAAGGAGATCCTGGCGGCATGTCTGAACGGGGTCAAGGGTGAAGCGAATACGTTAAACCGCAAACGCGGACGAAAGGATGCCATCCACTCCTCCCTGGAAGCGGCGCGCATGGACCGCAAAACCCTCAACGCGATGCTGGAAGCGATGCAAGGCTCCTTCCCCATGTTCCGTAGGTATTTCAAAGCCAAGGCCAGGAAGATCGGCAAGCAGCAGCTTGCCTGGTGGGATATCTTTGCACCCGTTGGCAAGGCCGATAAAGTGTACACCTTCGAGGAAGCGCGTGATTTTATTCTGGAGAATTTTGGAAAATTTTCCCCCGACCTCGCCGCTTTTGCCAAACGCGCATTTGACAACAACTGGATCGATGCCGAACAGCGCGATGGAAAACGCGGCGGCGCGTTTTGCACCGAGGTACAGGGCGTGAAGGAAAGCCGCATTCTCAGTAATTTTGACGGTTCCTTCGACCAGGTCAGCACCCTGGCCCATGAGCTGGGACATGCCTTCCACAATGAATGTGCCTATCAGGCGAACAAGACCGTGTTGCAACAGCTCACACCCATGACCCTGGCTGAAACAGCCTCAACCATGTGCGAGACCATCGTGACCGAGGCGGTGCTCGCCACTACAAAAGATCCGCAGGAGGAACTGGCCGTGCTTGAAGCGCAAATTCAGGGCGCCTCCCAGGTGGTCGTGGATATTTATTCCCGCTATCTCTTCGAGAAGGAGGTCTTTGAACGCCGCGCAACGTCCGAGCTTTCCGCGGATGATTTCAACGACATCATGGAGCGCGCCCAAAAAGCCACCTACGGCGACGGACTCGACGAACGGTATCTGCAAAAATTCATGTGGACCTGGAAGCCGCATTATTATTCATCAGGCCTGTCCTTCTATAACTATCCGTATGCCTTCGGACTATTGTTCGCAACCGGCCTGTATGCCATTTATCAACAGCGCGGCGCAGCCTTTGTGCAGGATTACAAGAACCTGCTGGCCTCGACCGGCGAGGAAACCGCGGCCAAACTCGCCAAACGTTTTGGCATTGACATCACCACGCGCAAGTTCTGGGATGACAGCCTGGCCATCATCGGCAAACGCGTGGACCGCTACTGCGAGTTATAGTTTCCATTCTTTGGAAAAGGATCATCATCGATGAAAAAGACATTGCCTGGGATATCGATCCTGGTGTTCGCCACTCTGGCCTGTAATATCAGCTTGCCGCAAACTGAAGCGACTCAAGCGCCGGCCCTGCCTGTTGCCACGACCCAGGCAGTATCTCAGGGACAAAGCGATCTCCCTCAAACCGAGGCGGCCGTCCCGCGAGTCAGCGTGGAGGATGCCAAAGCCGCCCTGGACAGCGGCGAAGCCATCATCGTGGACGTGCGCAGCTCCGAGTCTTATGCGGCTGAACATGCCGCGGGTGCGATTTCCATTCCCCTGGAATTGATCGAAGGTAATCCGGCTGGATTGGATTTGGATAAAACCCGCTGGATCATCACCTACTGCACCTGACAAAACGAACATACGAGCGCCCGTGCGGCGTTCCTGATGTTGCATAACGGTTTTACACGGGTAACTCCGATTCTCGGCGGCCTGACCGCCTGGATCGACGCAGGCTATCCGCTCGAGAAATAAAATAGGCATTCTGGGCATTGACCACATTCAGCTTGCCATGCCGGCAGGCGAAGAGGAAAGGGCGCGCGCCTTCTTTGCCGGCTTATTGGGTTTTCGTGAGATACCCAAGCCAGAGGATCTGGCTAAACGTGGCGGGGTCTGGTTCCAGGCCGGACCCGTGCAGCTGCATCTCGGCGTGGAAGCAGACTTTCATCCCGCTCGAAAAGCCCATCCCGCTTTCCTCGTTAATGACCTTGATGCATTACTGGCAAGGGTTCGGTCGGCTGGCTTTGAGACAGACACCACCCAGCCTGCATTAGTTGGGTATAAACGCGCCCATATCTTTGATCCTTTCGGGAATCGGATCGAATTGATGGAGAAGGACAAATAACAAAGAATCAAAAGACCACCGGGTTCTTGAAGAACCCGGCGGTCTTTTTTTTACGAACTAAATGCCTGAATCCCCGTCTGTGCTCTTCCCAAAATCAAGGCATGGATGTCATGGGTGCCTTCATAGGTATTGACCGCCTCGAGGTTCATCACATGCCGAATGACATGAAATTCATCTGAAACGCCATTACCGCCGTGCATATCCCGTGACATGCGGGCGATCTCAAGGGATTTTCCGCATGAATTGCGTTTGATCAACGAGACCATTTCCGGTGTGGACTTCTCCTCATCCATCAAACGCCCGACCCGCAATGAGCCCTGCAAACCAAGTGTGATCTCCGTCATCATGTTCGCCAGTTTGAGCTGGATGATCTGATTGGCCGCAAGCGGACGCCCAAACTGCGGGCGATCCAGCGTATATTGACGCGCCGCATGCCAGCAAAACTCCGCCGCCCCCAGGGCCCCCCAGGCAATTCCATAGCGGGCTTTATTCAAACAGCCAAAAGGCCCCTTCAAACCGCTCACGTTGGGAAGCAGATTTTCGTCAGGAACAAAGACCTCTTCCATGACGATCTCGCCGGTTGCACTCGCGCGCAGACTGAATTTGCCTTCGATCTTCGGGGCGCTTAATCCCTGCATGCCTTTTTCAAGGATGAAGCCGCGGATCTCTCCGTCCGTGTCCGCTTTGGCCCAGACAATAAAAATATCCGCGATCGGCGAATTGGTGATCCACATTTTATTGCCCTGCAAAACCCAGCCGCCACCCTTCTTCCTGGCGCGGGTTTCCATGCTGCCCGGGTCGCTGCCGTGATTGGGTTCGGTCAGGCCGAAACAACCGACCAGTTTTCCGGATGCGAGCCGGGGCAGGTATTTTTTTCTTTGTTCCTCCGAGCCATATGCATGGATGGGATGCATCACCAGGGAACTTTGCACGCTCATCGCGCTGCGATAACCGCTGTCCACGCGTTCCACCTCACGGGCGATCAACCCGTAGGAAACATAATTCAAACCTGCTCCGCCGTATTCTTCCGGAATGGTGGGGCCGAGCAATCCCATGTTCCCCATTTCATCCATGATCTCGCGGTGAAAGATTTCCTTTCGATTCGCCTCAAGGATGCGCGGCATTAATTTATCCTGGCAGTATTTTCGTGCCGTGTCGCGGATCATGCGCTCTTCTTCCGTGAGTTGATCATTGAGCAGAAAAGGATCGTCCCATTTGAAGGTTTGTTTTGTCATGACAGCCTCATTTTTATTTCGATTGTATCAAACATCGCCGCGCGGATCGCACCGCCCTGGCGGCTGATTCTGTTTTTGGGACGGGACCAGCTCCCGGTCAGGGATGAAACGCGAATCAAAAAGAGGATGCGCCGCGAAGCACATCCTCTTTCTTTTATCAGGGGTGGGTTATGCGTTGCCGGTCAGCCAGCCGCGCAGATCCATGGCCTTGACCACGCGGTCGATCGCGACCATGTAGGCCGCATCGCGCATGTAGACCTTTTCCTTTTCGCTGCGTTCAAGCACGCCGTGGAAGGCCGAGGTCATCTTCTGGTCGAGTTTTTCGAGCACTTCCTCCTTCGACCAATAGAAGTTCATGTCGTTCTGAACCTGTTCGAAGTAGGATGTGGTCACGCCGCCGGCGTTGCACAGGAAGTCTGGGATGTTGAAGATGTTGTTCTTCTTGAAGTATTCATCCGCCTCGGGTGTGCACGGACCGTTCGCGCCTTCGGCCACGAGTTTAATGCCCTTGGACATCTTGGTGACCGTATCCGCGTTGACCTGTCCTTCCATGGCGGCAGGGATCAGGACATTGGCTTCCTTGGAGATCCAGGCGTCGCCGTCTTCAACGGTGTAGCCGGCATCCTGGGCCTTCTTCTTGTCGATCGTCCCATATTCGTCCACGATGGTGAGCAGGAAGCGCGGGTCAATGCCGCCCTTCTTGCTGTAGGTAAATGCCTTCTTCTCATGGCGATCCCAGCAGGACACACATGCCACGGTGCCGCCCAGCATTTCAACAAAGCCGACCGCCGCATACTGTGACACGTTGCCAAAGCCCTGGATCGCGGCAACGGAATTCTTTGAATCGATCTTCAAATGCTTCATGGCTTCGCGCACGGTGTAGATCACACCGTAACCCGTGGCTTCAGTGCGTCCGAGGGACCCGCCGCCGCCAAGCGGTTTGCCGGTGAAAACACCGGGAGTATATTGACCCACCAGGCGGGAATATTCGTCCATCATCCAGCCCATCATTTGGGGTGTGGTCCCGATATCCGGAGCGGGCACATCGTTGCGTGGACCAATGTTCTTCCACATGGCACGCACCCAGCCGCGGCACATTTCCTCTTTTTCATTCACAGACAGCGTGGACGGGTCGACAATGATACCGCCTTTGCCGCCGCCAAGCGGAATGTCCGCCACGGCGCATTTCCAGGTCATCCATGTCGCGAGCGCGCGCACGGTGTCCATGGTCTCGTTTGCGGCGAAACGGATGCCGCCTTTGTTGGGACCGCGGGCGTCATTGTGCTGAACACGGAAACCCTGGAAGACTTTCAAGGAACCATCGTCCAAACGCACCGGAATGCGGAAAGAAAATTCGCGCATCGGCCAGCGCAATACTTCAGCCACGCCGGGATCGAGCTTTAGTTGTTTGGCAACACCGTCAAACTGCTTCTGTGCCATTTCAAACGCATTGATTTGTCCTGCCATTTTGTTCTCCTTGATGAAGAATTTTGAGAAAATATAAGCGGGCACCCCAGACAGGGAGCCCGCTTTACACACGAGTTATGTGGGTACACAGAGCCATACGATTAATTAATCCGGTAAATCACAAACAGGCCTACACTTTACACGAGAATCAAAGCCAAGTCAATATGACAAAAGTCCGCATAATTATTGATTAATATTGATGTTTTTTGATGATTTCAGTTCTTATAACCCGCCTGCTTTGGAAAAAGATACGTTTTCAATCATACTTCGGGCGTCTTTTCCCTAAAAATGCGGCTACTCCCTCCTGATGCTCCGCGGACCTGCCTGCCTGTTCCTGAAGGATTCCTTCATGCTTGAGGGATTCCTCGAGATTGGGAAGAACGGCATGATTAAAGGCATTCTTCCCTGCAGCAAACGCTTCCATCGGACCTGAAGCCAGGTTGCCTGCAACCTGCCTGACCAGCGTCTCAAAGTTAAATCCACCCACCTGGTTGACCATGCCCCATTGATAGGCTTGACGGGCAGAGATCGGCTTGTTGGAATAGAAATATTCCTGGGCCCGTCCCAGACCAATGTGGACAGGCAGCAACAGGGAAACCCCGGAATCAGGAGCCAGGGCGATGCCGCTGAAACCGACCACAAAATACGCGCTGGATCTTGCAATTCGCAGGTCACATGACAGGGCCACACCCAGGGCGGCGCCGGCACACGGTCCGTTCACGGCAGCAAGGACCGGTTTTCCCAGTTTCCGCATCTGAAGAATTAATGGGGTATAGGTTTTATTCAGATGTTCGCGATACGAAATCCTATCCCCTTGTTTCATTTCAGTAATATCCTGTCCGGCGCTGAACACCCTGCCCGTCCCGGTCAGGACGATGCAGCGCACCTGCGAATCATTTTCCGCCGCGGTCAGGGCGGCCTGCAATTCATTGACCATCTCAAAGTTAAAGGAGTTGGCGCGCGCGGGGCGATTAAGTGTCAGGAAAAGCGAACCAGATTGAAGGGAGGAGAGAAGCGTTGTCATGTTAACAAAAGATGACAGTCACCGTGAAAGCAACTGTCATCAATCCTTGTTTTTTATTCGTCAGGGAAATCGTCGCCCTGATCCTCGTCATCACCGGCGTCGATCTCGTATTCCACGCCGTCACCGTCGAGATAGACCCATAACAACAACACATGGCCGTCCGGGGTCTCAACGTTGCGCGCCGCCAGAATGGGTGCGGTCTCCTCCAACCCGGCTTCGGTGCGGTAATGCAGATGGATGGAGGATTTGTTGTGCCAGGCGGTATAACAGCGCTCCACCAGGGCCGGGCCATTAAAGGTGCGCAGCCGCGTAAGTGCGGGGATTAACAAACTCGGGCCTTCGTTCAAGCCCATTGCCCAACCGTCGTTCACCTGTTCAAAAACGGGGGGCGGACCTTCTATGATCGTGATTTTATCTTCCATAAGGTTACCTGTACTGCGGGAATATACCACATAATGGAAAACACCCGCCTGTAAAAAAACATCAGAACTTCGTTAGAAAAACACGCGGCACATCCCGTTATAATGCGCTGATGAGCAAACTCACCCCAAAGATCATCCTGGAAGGCACCCGCCTGACCTTCAAAACGGATATCGCCTTCGCTTTAAACGAACACCCGCGCATCGTGGGACCGAGAAAGTACAGGTACCACTCGCCGCTGATCTCGGCGGAGTGGTGCACGTTTACGAATTTTCCATGGGGGCGCGGACCGATCAACTTTGAGCCGCAGGAGGAATCCCTGGCGATGGAAACCTATGCCACCTGGGCGCATATGTTCGAATTACAGCGTTATTATTCCTGGATCGTCGACCGCTTTCACATCTCCACACGCATGCACCAGCTGCTGACTTATAACAAGGATTACGATTTTCGCTGGCTCGAGGAAAGACTTCTGCCGCTCGGCTTTCACGTTGTCCTGCTGACCCGTTCAGCGGAATCCTTTGAAGCCGCGCGCGCGGAAAGGCTCAAGGTCTCGGGAAATCCGTCACAGTACGACAACCTGCAGCTTTTCGTGGAGGAGCAAAAACTGATCCGCAGGCTGGCCGGGGAATCAATCCTGCCTGTGTTCGAACTGGACATCTCCGACAACGACATCGAAGCCGCCGTGGAAAAAATAGCCGACTGGATGGAATCCACGGGCGGGTTGTACATGGCATCCTGAAATCCCGGCCTGACCATCATTACCAATCTGCAATGGAGGAATGCTTGCGTTCACTCTTTTGGATAGGTATACTTGGCGGATGAAACCTGAGAAGATCGGCCGTTACGAAATCAAATCCGAACTGGGGCGCGGCGGCATGGCGACCGTTTACCGCGGATATGACCCGCGCTTTGAGCGCGAGGTGGCCATTAAAGTACTTCCGCCCGAAATGCTGCACGCGGACCCTCAATTCAGGTTTCGCTTCGAACGCGAAGCAAAGATCATCGCCCAGCTGGAACATCGGGCCATTGTGCCCGTGTACGATGTGGGCGAGGAGAACGACCAGCCTTATTTTGTCATGCGCTACATGAGCGGGGGCTCCCTCTCTGAACGGATCAAAAAGACCACCTTCAGCATTGAGGAAGCGACCCGCATTCTCGATCATATTGCACCTGGCATGGACGAAGCCCACGCAAAGGGAATTGTCCACCGCGATCTGAAACCCGGCAACATCCTCTTCGACAACAAAGACATCCCCCATATTTCCGATTTTGGAATTGCCAAGATCACCGAAGCCGAAGCCCGCAATGTGACCGGCAGCGGCATTATCGGCACTCCCGCCTACATGGCCCCCGAACAGGCTTCCGGGGAAGCCATTGACGGCCGTGCGGATATTTATGCGCTGGGGGTGCTCCTATATGAAATGCTGACCGGCAAACAGCCCTATGAAGCGGATACGCCCATGGGAGTTGCGATCAAGCATGTGACCGAGCCCGTACCTCATATTTTAAATGTCAACCCGAGCCTTCCACCGTGGATCGAAATGATCATCTCCACCGCGATGGCAAAGGACCGAAACGAGCGTTTCTCGACCGCAGTTGAAATGACCGAGACGATCAAGGCCTTCCTGCGCGGCGAACAGCCGCTCTCGGAAAAAAGCAGGATTACTGCGGCCACATTGAAGGTCTCCGCCAATGATAAGACCATTGCCGCAAAACCCGGCTTGGCGTCAAGGCGCTTCAACCCGTTGTTTGTGATCGTGCCAGTGGTCCTCGTGATCATCGCGGGCGGGGCTTTTTTCATGAGCGGGAACAATCTACCCTTCCTTGGAGCGCCCTCTGCCACACCCAGCTCCGTTCCGGTCACTTCGACCCCGGCTGCGGGAAGTGAGGCCACAGAGGTTGTATCGCTTCCTGCAGAGACCGCAACCCAGACCCCCCCGGTAGTCACAGACACTCCAGCAGGTCCCGTCCTGCCCGTGTTGGGCGGAGCCGACAAGATCGCCTTCCTGAAGAACAACGACATCTGGATCATGAACGTGGATGGAAGCGACCTGCACCCGGTCACCTCGGATGGCGCCCAAAAATTTAATCTGGAATGGCTGCCGGATGGAAAGACCGTCCTGTACATTACCGGCAAGACCATCAAAACGGTTGAGATTGACACCCTGCGCGAAGAGATCATCACCAATTTTGAATCCTCCGAGTATTTTGAATCCTTCCATGTCTCCCCGGATGGCAAACAGGCGGCCATCAGCCTGGCGCGTGAATTGCACGTGGTCCCATTCGATCTTGAAAAATTGAAAACGGTCAATAAAAAGAGCGAATTACTTGCTTTGGAAGGCTGTCTATTCTATAAGCGCTTTGGGGTGCTGGATGCCAGATGGTCGGATGACGGACAAAAACTCACCATAAAATATATCGCCCCGTTTAAAAGCCAGTCCGCAGATACCCTGCGCATTATCGACATTCAACAATGCAGCAAGGCCGAGCCTGAAGGGCTGGATGAATTTCCATTGGACCGCTTCCCATTTACCAACATTGTCAATTTTGACTGGGATGGCGATCTGCTATTCCTGATGAACAGCAACAAACGCAATGGCGGTTTCGGAGAGCTTGCCTTTTACAACACCTTCACACACAAAAGCGCCCTGCCTCTCCCGATTGATCACAATTGCTGTTATCGGGACGCCACCTTCAGCCCCGATGGTTCCTATGTATTGTTCGCCTTTCAGGATATTCGCAATGCAGACAACAAGATCTCGCTATATTATGTCCCCATTGATTCTCTAACCACAGGCGGCACCCTGCAGCCGCTGCCGCTGCCTGATGGCTTTTTCACCCGCCGCAACGACGCCCCCCTGCCGGCGTTCCGGCCCGCACAAAAATAATCACAGACCTTTCAGGATATCCCTGACCAGCCCGGGTCCGTGATAGACCAGACCCGTATAGATCTGCACCAGCGCCGCCCCCATTTCGAGGCGGCGTTTTGCATCATCCGGGGTCATGATCCCGCCCGCACTCACGACCGGAACCTGTTCGTTGACAAGCTTCAAGGTTTGATGAAGGACCGCTTCGCTCTTAACCGTCAGCGGGCTGCCGCTTAACCCGCCTGACTCGCCCTTCAGGTTTGATTTCAACCCTTCGCGCGAAAGGGTCGTGTTTGTCACAATGATGCCGTCCATTTTCGTGCGCAGGATGGCCTCAATGGCATCCTCCAATTCGGAAGGTGCCAGGTCGGGAGCAAGTTTGACCAGAATGGGAACCTGTTTTTTATGAGCCTCCTGCGAGAGCAGACGCTGCTGATGTACATGGGAAAGCAGGCTTTCCATGGCGGCGCGCCCCTGTAATTCACGCAGCCCGGCGGTATTTGGCGAACTGATATTGATGGTCAGGTAATCGGCATAACGGGCAAAATTATCCACCAGGGCCACATAATCAAACACAGCTTCTTCATTGGGCGTATCCTTGTTTTTGCCGAGGTTAATGCCCAGCATGGCGCCGCCCTTGTGAATGGACGTGATGATGCCGGTCTTTTTACGCGGTTGGATGCCGTAAATACGCTCGAACCATCCCGAACGCAGGGATGGATTCAACTTGAGCTGCACGAATTCCGAACCTTTGCTTGGAAAACCCATGCGGTTGATCACGGCTTCATCTTCCAAAAGGCGGAAAACGCGCGGGGACGGATTCCCAGGCTGTGGTTTGGGGGTGACCGTTCCCATTTCCACATGCCCAAATCCCAGGGCCGCAAGTCCAAGAATGGCTGTGCCATCCTTGTCATATCCAGCGGCGAGTCCCACGGGGTTTTTAAACGTCAAGCCAAATGCCTCCACAGGTTTTGACGGAGTACGATAAATGAGTTCGAGTATTTTTCTGGCCGGAAAAAACCCGCCCGCAAGGCGCAATGCATTCAACGTGAGCGCGTGCGCCCGCTCAGGATCGAGACGAAAAAGCAGGGACCGGATGGATTTATACATCAATTTCCTGTTTACGATAGCCGCGCATCACGCGTTCCGTGACAAAGCCAAAGTTTTTATAAAGTTTCAAGGCGGGGGCATTGTCGGCATTCACGGTCAGATGGATTTGATCGATTTCCGGAAAGGATAACATCCAATCCAGGCCCGTGCCAAGCAATACGGATCCCAATCCGTGGCCGCGTGAGGATTCATCCACACCGATAAAATCTATATACCCCAGGCGCGCATCGGATTCCACCTTGCAGAAGTGATATCCTTTTAATGAGTCATTTTCGAGGGCAAGGAAAAGGCGGCGCGTGCCATCCAGTTTTTCAACGATCTGCTGCGCAGTAAAGTATGTTTTGGGGAAGAGCAGATTATGTAATTGTTCAAATTGTCCAAAAAGCGCGGGGTCATAATCAACAATTGAGAACGGGTGTCCTGGATTCCCGGGATGTTTATCATTTGCACGTTCAAGGGTCAGGACGGCTGTCTCCGAGCGCAGGGGAAAACCCTGCCTTTCGGCAAAGAGCTTGACGTTCAGGTTACGAACATCGCAGAACAAATCCTGTTCATGGATGCCGGCTGGAATGATTTTTGCACAGACACCATACAGGTCATCGGCCAAAGACTGCCAATCCGTATGGTCGATCAACGGGCCAAAGAGCCAGGCTCTTCCGATCTCGGGATTTACATCCACGCCGAAGACGCCTGCAAGTTGATCTCCATGGTAAGCAAGGAAAAATCCTTCCGAAGGCGGGATGAGACTCTCTGCGAGTGTGGCGCGCACATCCGCCTCGCCCTCGCCAAAAAATCCGATGTGATGATCATCCCGGCTGTTTAGGCGGACAATAAAATTAATCAATTCCTCGAAATGCTCGGGGCCGCAGGCAATAATTTTCATAAATCTTTACACCCTCCGTTTGCCTTCCTTCAACATCGCCATCGTTTTCAAAAGACGCGCCAGGCGCGTCTCCTCCTTCTTTGCATTCCCAATCCATTTCACATATTCCTTTTGATGGGTATATGCCAGCTCGTCAAAGAATGCTTTGGCAGACTTGTCTTTCTTAAACTCTTTCATCAGGTCCCCGGGTATCTCAATCACACGCGGCTCAACATCCGCCTCGACTGTGACTTTTATTTCATCACCAAAAGTTTTTCCTGCCTGCTCGCGAATGCCTTTGAGAATGATCAACAGGTGACTCTCCCCTCCCATCCTCACCAGAGTGCCGCGGTAGGGTATGCCCTCGATCATGGCCTTGACCTTGGGCTTTTTCGATCCAAATGCCTTTTCCACATCGAAAGGGATTTCAACGAAAGCGCCGCCACTGCCTGCGTTTTGAATGGTTGCCTTAAAGGAGTATTTTTTGGGCATAAGCAAACGGGATCCTATGATTCACCACTTTATCCGGCTTGTTTCAAAAACTTTCGGGTTTCTTCAATCCTGTGTTTCTCCACCCTGGCCGTGGATTCCCAGTGATCCAGCAGTTGTGTAATGGATAACACGGAGTGCATGGAATATCCCGCCTGCTCGAGCGATTCTTTTGCGCCGGATTGGCGGTCCACCAAAACAACGACATCCTTTATAACCAGTCCGGCCGCAGTTAATTTCTCGATGGCTTCGAACTTGCTGCCGCCCGTGGTTGCCAGGTCATCAATCACCAGGGCGGTTTCGCCCGCATGAAATTCACCTTCGATCTCGGCCTTTGTCCCATAGGTCTTAACCTCCTTGCGGGGATAGATCATGGGGTAACCACCCTGCAGGGAAACAGCAGTTGCAATTGGGATCGCGGCATACGGCAGGCCCGCCAGACGATCGAATTTCAAACCTTGAAGAATGGGCAAATAAGCCGCGCCGATTTTTCGGAGCAGCTCCGGAAATGAAATGATACGCCGCAGGTCGATGTAGATGGGGGAAGTCAGCCCAGATTTCAGGGTGAAGCTGCCAAATTTGATGCAGCCAGCCTCAAGAAGTCCATCCGCGAGGGAGGTTAACTCCTTATTCAACAATTCATTTGCCATGTTTTATGGATTCCTATCCCTGTAGATTATTTCCCGATATCGTTTTCAAACCGGATTTTCCTGCCTTCCTACTGGACGAATGATTCCCATTTGCTCCGGTTTTCAGGGACAAATCGTCCGCCTGCCCAACCCTCCTGATCCCAATAAAATGAATTCCAGATCCTTGCACCATATCCGCGACATTCCGCGAAAAGAAAGTCAGCAGGCAGGGTATCCGGCAGGTCACAAGTGGGTGATTCAAAACCTTCTCCCGGCATGGATGGCACAACGCCTTCCCGGGTATTGATCAGGTTGGGCGTGGGGCTGCAATCCTCGAACCAGGTCCCAAAGAGATTGGTATCCGGCAGGCGGCAGACAGATTCATTCTCAACCTTGGCAATGGCATAAGTATAGGCATCGTATACTTTATTATAGGGATTCAGTAATCGGACCGTATCTCCGCCATCGCTCAAAAGAATATCCGTTTCCAATCCATAAAAAACAATCCGCTCGCCCGGTTTCAGGGTAACGTCCGGAAGAGTAAAAGGTGCCGAACCTTTATTCTCGTCATCATCCAATTTCCAACCGCTCAGGTTGATGTCCGCCGGTCCGAGGTTCTTGATCTCGATAAATTCGTCAAAAACATCCACACTTCCATTCTGGTTCCAGTCAAAACCGGGCCTCGCGAGAAATTCATTGATGACAGGACGGCCGACAACAGGAGGGAGAGTGGCTGTAGGGACCGGGGTGTTTGCTGCAGAAGCCGAACCGACAGAGTTGGCCTTTCTGGGAGTTCCATAAATCAACCCATTATTTGCATCTTTTCCGTTCTTGGGATTGCCGTTGTTTGTCACCCAGCTGGCATCATTCTCGGTGGTGATCCCCTTTCTTTCCATGGATCCAAATTTGGGGGATAAACCGCCTTTGGGCCAGGTGCCGCCGTTTTCATTATTGGCGGTATCGATAAAATTGGAGGAACTGTCGCGCAGGGTCAGGACCTCTCCATTATTCGAAAGGAGATTTAGAAGCCCGCCAGGATAGACCTGGTCAGCCGTTACATCGGAAACTGTGAAATTATCCTCGCGTTCCAGCAGAAAATATCCGCCTGCGGCGATCGTACCGGACAACGTAATATTGAGGTTTCCGGAGGTGGATTTCAAAGTCCAGCCGGTGATATTAATGGATGCGGTGCCCGGATTATAGAGCTCGATCCATTCATCATTCGGACTGGCTGCCGTGCCCGCCCAGGCTATTTCATTAATAACAATCGACCTGTACGAGGTGACGATGGTGCTGGCATCATCATCTTCCGCTGTGGACCCGTTTCCCGGGGTTGAATCCGGGTCGGCTTCATCAGATTTCCATACCTCCGCCCAATTGGTAAAAATGCCGTTTGTCGCCACCTTCGCAGTAATGTTCAAGGTTTTGTTTGCACCTGCCGTCAGGAGTGAGCCGACCGTCCATATCCCGGATGTTTTGTTATAGGTTCCAGCACCGTCATCTGACACATAGGTCAACCCGGACGGCAACAGATCCTTCACCTGTACATTCGTGGTTCCTGCCACTCCGGCGTTCGTGACTGTAATTTTAAAAACAATATTGGCGCCGACGTCCGGATTGGAATTATTCACTGTCTGCATTATGGATAAATCCGCAGCCGGAGCGCTGGCATCATCATCCTCCGATTTCGAATTGTTGTTCGGGACAGAGTCCGGGTCCACCAGATCGGAGGCGGAAACTTCCACCCAATTTACAAGGGGCGAACCAGACAAGGTGGTTGTAATCGTCAGGGTTGCACTCGCGCCGGCAGTCAATGGCCCGACATCCCAGATGCCCGTCCCGGAGCCATATGTTCCCAGGGTGCTTCCATATGAAATAAAAGCATAAGTCGAAGTTAAGCCGGGTAATGAGGTCTTCACCTTTACCCCTGTGGCATCGTCGGGTCCCGTATTGGTGACGGTAATCGTAAACACCGCGTCTGTTCCGGCAATATCCACTGTCTCTGCAAGTCTTAAATCTGCTATCAGTACCTCAAGGCTGGTGTCATCCGCTTCGGCGGTATCCCCGTTTCCGGGTGTGGAATTGGGATCAAACTGGTCGGACTGCCACACCTCCGCGAAATTCGTGGTTGAAGTCCCTGATGAATTGACTTTCACGGTAAGGGTCAGGGTGGCGTCCTGGCCGTTAAGCAGTTCATTGATCGCCCAAATGCCCGTACTGCTCGTATAGCTTCCAGCACTGGCTGAGTATGAGATAAATGTTAGGCCTGTGGGAAGCAGGTCCTTCACCTGCACATCGGTCGCCTTGTCGGGTCCGGCGTTATGAAGCCGAAGCTTTACATTCACCTGGTCTGCAACGCTTGTGCTTGGGATGGCAGGGTCATGAGTGAGACTCAAGTCAGCTTCACCGGACAGCGGGTTATTAATCGCCACAGTGGCAGTGCTGTCCAGAAATTCATCGGAGGATGCCGTGACAACATATGCGGGCGGATTACTGGTGATGACTTTTGCTGTAACGTTTAAGGTTGCGCTGGTATTTATTCCCAGACCGCCAATCGTCCATATCCCGGTCCCTCCATTAAAGGTTCCGGATGTGCTTGAATAGGAGACATAATTCAGACCGGCTGGCAGGAGGGCCGCCACCTGAACATTCGTCGCATTATATATGCTCGTTGAGGGATTATTTACCGTGATCGTAAAGACAACATTTGTTCCGACATTCGGATTCGAATTGTTCACAGTATTGGTGATATTCAATGCCGTCGACAAGGGAGTGGCGGCCTTCGCCAGAGCATAATCATCCTCAGTGACAACTCCGTTTCCCGGTGTTGAGTCGGGATCGAATTGGTCGACAGACCATATTTCTGCACGGTTAGTTTTTACTCCAGCTGTGGTGACCTGGGCTGTGACGTGCATGGTGGCAGTTGCACCACTAGCAAGCGTACCGATTGTCCATATTCCCGAACCATAGGAACCGGTTCCTGGCGTGGCAGTTTGATTAATCACCCCGGCTGCAGGCAGTGCATCCGTGACCGACACATTCGTTGCACTATAGGTCCCTTGATTGGTGACTGTAACCGTGAAATCCAGAATATCGCCTGGATTCGGAGTTGCGTTGTTCACCGTCATGGACAGGGTTAGATCTATTTTTGAATTACGAGGGGTCCCATTAATAAAAGTAATTCCATCTGCAGCCAAACCGTTGCGGGTTATGCCATCATTCGAAACCCATGCAGCTACGCCATCTGGAACTACACCAATTCTTTCCATACTATAAAAATTGGGAGACCCTGTTCCAAAGTTCCAGGCGGTGGTACCGTCGTTGTTCGCGGTGTCAATTACATTCGACGAACTATCCTTCAAGGTCAGGATTTCGCCTGAGTTGCTTAAACCGCCCGTATAAATATAATCGGCGGCGATATCGGAAATGGTGGTGTCATCATCCGCTTCAAGTAAAAAATATCCGAAAGCGGGGATCGTGCCTGAAAGGGTTTCATCCGGGGAGGAATCATTGGAGGCAAGGGTCCAGCCGGCCAGATTAATTGCAGAGCTGGTTGTGTTATAGAGTTCGATCCATTCGTCTGCCGAATTTGCCGCAGTTCCTCCCCAGGCAACTTCACTGATGATCACATCCCGAAGGCTGGCCCGCATCGGTGCAGCAGAGGCCGTTTCATCTGTAAATACCGGCGTGGCAAGACCTGCCAGCAGGCATATTAATGAAACAAAACGGGGGATCTTTTTCCAGTATTTCATGGGGTGTTTTTTTTTGGGGTGGACACTGTCCGATATGGGTGACAGGCGGCGGGGCCGTTTGAAGCGTTGCGTCCAATTTTGAAGATTATACGCCACCCTGTCCTGTCTGACTAATAAAAAGAGAGGCTGCCTTGTGCAAGGCAGCCTCTCTTTTTCATGATTATCGAGGTTCGATCACCAATTTAACCGCCGTGCGCACCTTTTCATCGATGGTTACCTCCGCGAATTCCGGGACACAGACCACGTCGATCCCGTCGCTTTTCAGATAGCCGGTGGCAAGGACCAGCGCTTTGACGGCTTGGTTGACAGCCCCAGCTCCTATGGCTTGCACTTCCGCCCGTTTATGCTCGCGGATCACTCCCGCGATTGCCCCGGCGACTGCAGAGGTACGGGAGTTGGCTGAAACTTTGATCATATCCATGGCAACCTCCCAAGGTTGGCTAAGAAGGGAACGGACTTGTTCTCAGTGAATTGTACTTTTTTCACTTATCAGTTTCAAGTAGTATATATATATTTATATGGAATCGTAATAGTAGTAGGCTCTGTGGATAGTGTGGACAAAAGACATTCAACCCCACCCGTGGGAACGTATGTGCGGATCATCCCACCCCTTCGGCTGGCCGCTATTTTCGATCAATCTCCAACTGTGGAGGAGTGTCTGATAAGTTATCCACAGGGGTGGTCATTAATGACCGCATGCCCTGGTCATTATCGCCACTTTTTTGAATTTTCTATATCTTGGTTTTTGAAAATTTTACCCCCCATATATGGGGGTATGAAAAACAATCATGCCGGTTCATTTTTCGAACAATTGTGCCTATTGTCCACAGGCGGGGGCAGTTCTCCACAGTTTGAGGGCGGTTATCCACAGATTTGGGACTTTTGAGAAATAGTTGTCTAAACAAGACCCCCCAAATATGGGCAAAAGAACGAGGCATTTCGGATAGCAATAAGGCAATTTATAAGCCCTTCAATTTGCACCCTAAAAAATGACCATCTTTCGGCTTCCAAGCTGGTTCAATGAAAGGATTTACCCTCTCACATTTTGACCATAGCCTGCTTCAACCTGAACGGTCCCGTCTTCGAAGGCCGTCCTGCCCCGCAAGACCACTTTGCGGACCCTGCCCTTCACCTTCCAACCCTCGAAAGGGGTCCAATTACAACGCGTGAATTGCTCAGCAGCCTTGATTTCATAAGTTTCGTTCTCGTCCACTTCGACCCAGGTCTCAGGTTGATCCGGTAGATTGAAGATTCTCTTCGGGTTGGTGTACATCTTTGCGATTAAATCGGGGATTGTGAGTCTGGATTCGGAAACTGCGGTCAACAACAAGGGCAGAATGGTCTCCAAGCCTGGAAAACCAGGCGGAGGATTCTCTGAATCCTTTTCTTCGATCGTATGAGGCGCATGATCGGTGGCAAAACAGTCGATTACATCCAGATTTTTCCACAGGCTATCCACATCCTGCGGTGTTGCCAGGCGCGGACGGACCTCTCCCCGCCCGGGATGTCCGTGACTGATGGCGGGAATATCCTCTTTGGAGAGGAATAAATGATGCGGGCATACCTCACAAGTCACCTTGATGCCGCGTTCCTTTGCGGCTTTGATCAGCAGCACTTCTTCTTTTAATGAAATGTGGGCAATGTGTACCGGGCGGTCATGCATGGCGGCAAATAGGATGGCTGCGGCCATGCTGCGGCTTTCACTGTGAGCCACAATGGGCATGCTCTTTGGCCAGTTTTCGAAGTGCGGCTGCCAGAGAGTCATGTCATCGAGGCGGAGTTCGCCAAAAGTAGAATCAAGATACATTTTCAACCCGGCGGACCTGGCGGAGGCACTTGCGTTCCTTTGCCAATTGGAGTTATCCGGGCCGGCGCCAAGATATTGACCATAATCACAGCGGGCCTTTTGTTTTGCAGTTGTCAGGGCCAGATCGAGGGTGTCCGCGTCAAAAATCGGGGGTTTGGTATTCGGCATGGCCAGCACAGTTGTGATCCCGCCGGCCAAAGCTGCGGAAGTACCGGAGTCAAAATCTTCCTTGTGGGTTGCGCCGGGTTCGCGCAAGTGGACGTGCGGATCGATCAGGCCGGGGAGTTTGAGCATGTGTCAGGATTCCAGGATCAGGTTTCAGGTTAAGGAAGATACGGGCATGAAAAAGGGATTGGGAACAGAGTCTGCTCCCAATCCCAAGTATACGATAAGTATGTTCTATCTTACTTAATCGCCGCGTACTGCGGGAGCCTTGAAGATCAGGAAGATCGTGTTGACCAGGATCCCGAGGATGGCTGCGAACACAATGGCGGGAATTCCGTTGGGGAATAAATAAGGCACGTGGAAGGGGAACACGCCGTTGGGCAGGGCCAGGTTGCCGCCGATCCCGCAGATCAGGATGATGGCGCCCACCGCCAGCTGCTTCGGGTCGAACAGATTGACCTTTTCGGATTGGATCAGGGCTACGCCCTGCATGCCGATCACACCAAACAGATAGATGCTCAGTCCGCCGACCACGGCTGCCGGCATGGTGTTGACCAGGGCCACCAGTTTTCCAAAGAAGCCCAGCACAACGGCCATCACCCCGGCGGTCATCAACACAGCCGTGGAGTAGTTACGCGTGATGGCCATCAGTGAATTGTTCTCGCCGTAATTTGTGCCGGCTGAACCGCCCAGCAGACCGACCACAATATCGTCCGAACCGTCGGCTACAAGGTTAAGACCGATCAGTTCCTTGATGTTGTAGGGCTTGCGTCCCATTTCCGCGGCGAGCTCATCAATGTACAGGCTCATCTGGTACAGGTGGGCCGTGGATTCAGGAACGGTGGCAATGAAGATCAGCGCAATGCTGAGAGCCATGCCCCAGGCTTCGGGATTGGTGAAGGCCGGGAAGGTGAATTTCGGCATTTCCAGCCAGCCCGCGCTGTAGACATTGTCAAAGTGCACCAGCCCGAACGGGATGGAGACCAGATAGCCGAAAATCGCACCCAGCAGGATCGGCAGCATGCCGATCAGTCCCTTGCCTTGCAGATACACAGAGAACAAAATGGTTGCGATCAACGTGATGAAAGCCACCGTCCATGTGGTGGCCGCCAATTCAGGAGCTGCCCAGTTGCCGGCATTTCCCAGGGCGGCATTGGCCAGCGCAATACCGATGACCATGGCCATTGAGCCAGTCACGATGGGCGGAAGCACCCGGTCCAGTGCGGTTTTGCCAATGCGCATGATGAGTAAACCGACCAGGATCTCAAAGACCGCAGTCAGGATGATGCCGACCTGCACGATCTTCACACCTTCCGGGCAATAGACCGCCGTGGAGTTGAAGCAGTCCGGTGCAAATTTGCTCATGACCGTGATGATGACGGCAATATAGGAAAAGGACGAACCGTAGTACATCGGGATCTTGCGTTTTGAAACCAGCAATGCAACGATGGTGCCGAGTCCGGATGCGAGCAGGGTTATGCCGACATCGAACTTGGTCAGGATGGCCACCAGCACGGTGGCTGGGAACATGGTCAGGAATTGCTGGAAGCCCAGGCTTAACATCGCGCCCATGGGCGGGGTGTCATCGGGAAGATATCCCATGACCTTGACGGGCGCCTCCTGCTTCGCCTCCAGCTGCTTCTGAACCGCGGGCTGACTCTTCGCCTGGGGCTTTGCGGCCGCGGCCCGTTTTGCGGGAGCGGCTTTTTTAGGCTTGCTGCTTTTTGTTGCCATATCATTCTCCTCTCTTTGGTTGGACGGCACATGCACAAAAAAAGAGAGCCGCTAAAAGCGACTCTCCAAATCACAAAACAAAAACACTCGTTCCAAAGCAATGTTGGGGGAACTGGGGTTTGCCTCGAAGTTTTTCGGACATATTGAGCCGAATTTTACGCCGATTTTAAAGAGTGTCAAGGTGTGAAAATTTTCAATCGCCTTGGAACAGGTTTCGGGTCAGAGAGGAAGCGCGAAGGGTGACAATCGTCACTGAAGGAAGAAAAAGTCCGCATGTTATAATCTGAAAAACTTTTCACAAACAAAAGAGGTCAGCATGACATACACAAACGTTACTGTCCCGGCAGGCGGGGCGAAGATTTCAATCGAAAACGGAAAGCTGAAAGTTCCCAATAACCCGATCATTCCCTATGTGGAAGGCGATGGGACAGGCCGCGACATCTGGCGCGCCTCGGAGCGTGTGCTGGATGCGGCGGTGGAAAAAGCCTACGGCGGCAAGCGCAGGATCCATTGGATGGAAGTGTACGCCGGTGAGAAGTCGTTCAAGATGTTCCAGAGCTGGCTGCCCGATGAGACCGTGGAAGCCTTCAAGGAATTTCTGGTGGGCATCAAAGGTCCGTTGACCACTCCGATCGGCGGCGGCATTCGTTCCTTGAATGTGGCCCTGCGCAAGCTGCTGGACCTGTATGTTTGTCTGCGCCCGGTGCGCTGGTACACGGGCGTGCCTTCGCCTGTGAAGCATCCCGAACATGTGGACATGGTCATCTTCCGTGAGAACACCGAGGATATTTATACAGGCATCGAATTTGCCTATGGCACCGAAGACAACAAAAAGTTCAAGGAGCTTTTCAAGGAAGCCTTCCCGAAGGAATATGCCAAGATGCGTTTCCCTGAAACAGCCGGACTGGGCATCAAACCGGTCTCCGTGGAGGGCACCGAAAGACTGGTCCGCGCTGCCATTCAGTGGGCATTGGATAATCATCGCAAGAGCGTAAACTTCGTCCACAAGGGCAACATCATGAAGTTCACCGAAGGCGCCTTCAAGGATTGGGGCTACGCGCTCGCCAAACGTGAGTTTCGTGGACAGATCGTTACCGAGCGCGAGACCTGGATCCTAGGTAACAAGGAATCCAGACCCGATCTGAGCGTGGAAGAGAATGCCAAGATGATCGACCCGGGCTTCGATATGATGAGCCCGGCCCAACAGAATGATATCAAGGGCGAAGTGGAAGAAGCCTTGAAGTTGTGGTTCACCCACGGTAACGGCAAATGGAAGTCCATGCTCCTGATCAAGGACTCGATCGCGGACGTCAGCCTGCAGTTCACCCTGATCCGCCCAAAGGATTACGATGTGATCGCCACCCTCAATCTCAACGGCGATTACCTCTCCGACGCGCTGGCTGCACAGGTCGGCGGGATTGGCATTGCCCCGGGCGCCAACATTAACTATGTCACCGGACATGCCATCTTTGAGGCCACCCACGGCACCGCACCAAAATATGCGGACCTGGACAAGGTGAACCCCGGTTCGGTCATCCTCTCCGGCGAGATGATGCTGCGCTACCTGGGCTGGGGGGAGGCTGCGGATCTGATCGTGAAAGGCATGGAAGGCGCGGTGGCCGCCAAGACCGTCACCTATGACTTCGCCCGCCTGATGGACGGCGCGAAGGAGATCAAGTGCTCCGAGTTTGGCGATGCCATCATCAACTGGATGGATAAGGAAATCCCGGCTCCCAGGACTGTTTCTGCAAAAGCGCCCGCTGCAAAGAAAGTGGTTTCGAAAAAAGCCGCAGTCAAAAAGTCAGTTAAGAAAATTGTAAAGAAAGCTGCGCCGAAGAAGAAGGTCACAGCAAAAAAACCTGCCAAGAAAGTCGGAAAAAAGAAATAAGGTTGTTTGGTTGAAATAAAAGTCGGGACCGATTCGGTCCCGACTTTTATTTTGTGGGGTATCATCGTAATAAAGTATTTCTGATGACATAAACTACAAGGAGAAAATATGGACCTCGTCGTAAATATCATTATCGGTATCGTGGCACTTTTGCATCTTTACTTTATGATCCTGGAAATGTTCCTGTGGGAGAAGCCTGCCGGACGGAAATCCTTCCGCACCACTGCGGAATTTGCGGCCCAGTCCAAAACACTGGCGGCCAATCAGGGACTTTACAACGGTTTTCTTGCGGCCGGTCTGGTCTGGGGACTCTTTGCAGACGAGCCGGTCAGGATTTTCTTTCTAAGCTGTGTCATCATCGCAGGCGTCTACGGCGCCTCCACAGTCAGCAGGAGGATCTTCTTCATTCAAGCCCTGCCCGCCCTGATCGGGCTTGTGCTTCTTCTGGTGGCGTAGGGCGATAAAAAAGAATTTGTTGCTGCTCATCCGTCTTTTTACCGCGAAGAGCGCGAAGTTCGCAAAGAGTGAAGGATTTTCTTCGCGTTCCTTGCGGGCTTCGCGGTTCAATTTTTTTCATTTAAACAGCAGGGTCATGGTGAAAGCCCGGCCCTTTTTGATTCCACTGCCGTGACTACATTCCGCGCATTCCATGACAATTATCACTAGGTAAAAAGAGGATAAAGGCTACAATAAATATCAGTTTGACCACCTGATTTATTCTGCAAGGAGAATAAAGGCTCATGGATGTATATAATCACGACCTGGTCATTTTGGGCACGGGACTGGCGGGGCTGCGGGCCGCGCTGGAAGCCGCCCGGCAAAGCAAGGGGGAACTGGACATTGCACTCGTTTCAAAGCTTCAATTGATGCGCGCCCACTCGGTTGCGGCCGAAGGGGGGACTGCCGCAGTCATGCGGCAGGACGAAGGCGACAGCTATGAACTGCACGCCTGGGACACAGTCAAAGGTTCAGACTTTTTGTCCGATCAAAATGTAGTGGATTTCTTTGTGCATGAAATGCCCAAGGAAATTTTACATTTGGATCACTGGGGCATTCCCTGGTCCCGGCGCGAAGACGGACGCATCGCTCAACGACCGTTTGGAGGGCACACGTTCCCCCGGGCCGTTTTTGCCGCTGACAAGACCGGATTCCTCGAAATGCAGACCTTGTACGACACTTTGATGAAGCACACCAAAAAGCTCAATCGTTACGATGAGGGTTTTGTCACCTCCATCATTATTGAGAACAACCGCTTCGCGGGCCTGTCCATGATCGACATGATCCATGGCCGTCACGTTTTGATCCGCGGCAAGGCGCTCATCCTCGCCACCGGTGGAGCCGGCCAGATCTTTGGATTCACCACCTACTCCGAAACCGTCACCGGTGACGGTCTTGCAATGGCTTATCGCGCGGGCCTCCCGCTCAAGGATATGGAGTTCATTCAATTCCACCCGACAGGTTTGATTCCCAGCGGTATTTTGATGACGGAAGCCTGCCGCGGCGAAGGCGGGACCCTGCTCAACAACACCGGCGAACGCTTCATGGGGACGTATGCCCCGTCCAAGATGGAACTTGCCCCGCGTGACATGGTCTCCCGCTCGGAGATGACCGAGATCGAAGCGGGCCGCGGCTTTACCGGACCGGACGGGCTGGATTACATTCATTTGGATCTGCGCCACCTCGGCAGGGAAAAAATTCTTGAGCGACTGCCGCTCATCCGTGAAGTGACCATCAAACACATCGGGCTTGACCCGATCGAAAAACCGATCCCGATCCGTCCTGTGGCGCATTACACCATGGGCGGTGTGCATACCGACATCAAAGGCCACACCGGGGTTGAAAATGTCTGGGCGGCGGGGGAAGTCTCCTGCGTATCCCTGCACGGTGCCAACCGGCTTGGTGCAAACTCAACTGCGGAATGCCTGGTCTGGGGACGGGTGGCCGGGGAGGAGGCGGCGCGATATTGCGCGAATGCATCCGTGGCGGACATTCCCAAAGGCGCCGAGCAGGAATGGGCAAAGATCGATGCGCTGATGCAATCCAAAGGCACGGAAGACCATTACCAGATCCGCAGGGAGTTACGCAAAACCCTGGATGCCAGCATGGGGGTTTTCCGCACCGGCGAGCAGATGCAGGCGGGTCTTAACAAGATCCGCGAGTTGAAGGAAAGATATAAATTCATTTCGTTGAAGGACAAGAGCCTGCTCTACAACACGGACCTGGAGCGCGCCATTGAAACCGGATTCATGATTGACGTGGCCGAAGTGGCCACCCTTGGGGCCTTGACCCGCACAGAATCCCGCGGCGGGCATGCGCGGCGGGATTACAAGGTCCGTGATGATGAGAACTGGTTGAAGCACACCATGGCACACTTCACCCCTGCCGGTCCGAAGTTGGATTACATCCCTGTTGATATCTCCATGTGGAAGCCCGTGGAGAGGAAATATTAGGAGTACCCATGAACTCAAATAAACCAACTGCCTACAACAATCGACTCGGCATAAAAGGCTGGGTATACGCCGGACGGTACACCTTTGAGCGCTATTTATATCTTGGACATCGTGTCTCGGGGCTTGGGCTGATCGCCTACATGGTCCTGCACATTATTGAAACGGCAAACCGCATGCGCGGGGTGGAAGCCTGGCAGGGCCTGATGGCACTCTTCGCTTCCTGGCCGTTCAAGATCATCGAGTACCTGCTGTTTGCCATGGCGGTCTTCCATGCCATGAATGGTGTGCGCCTGCTGGTGACCGAATTGGGATTCTTTCTGGGCAAACCCAGGGAACCCGTCTATCCGTATTCAACTTCGATCAAACGCCACCGCCCGTTGACCTTTGTCATCATGGGGCTGGCTGCGATGATCATCATTCTCGGCGGTTCAAGCCTGTTCTTCCCCTAGGAGATACCCCATGCGCGAAACACGTTTATGGTCTTTACATATTCTGGTCCTGCCGATCATCGCGGTGTTGCTTGGCATGCACTTCGCCGTCATGCATTATGCGCCTGTTTTTTATGGCATGAGCGTGGACAAGGCGCGCGAGTTCAGCACCATGATCGAGCGCGGAAAGAGCGTCACACAGCTCGTGCTGTATATTTTGCTGCTGGCCGCGGCTTTGTATCACGGGTTATACGGCCTGCGCGGGATCATTCGGGAACTTCCGCTCACCCCGGTCCTTGTAAAAGTTGTGGATGCCGGCATCATTACATTCGGCCTGTTCATTTTCGCATTCGGCACCTACGTCACTTGGTGGACGTTCAGCTATAAGATCGGAGGATGATTTTATGAGTGACAGGAAAACAACCCCGCGCGAAATTACCTTCCAGGTCCGCCGCTTTGATCCTGATTCGGATGTTGCCCCGCATTGGGGTGAATATAAGCTGCACGTCCACGACGGGATGACCGTGTTGGAGGCGCTGCATCAACTCAAGGCGGAGCAGGAACCGACTCTGGCCTGGCGTTCCTCCTGCCGCATGGGAGTCTGTGGTTCGTGCGGCATGTTCATTAATGACCTCCCACAGCTGGCCTGTCAGACCCAGGTCCTGCATCTTGGCACGGATGTGGTGACTGTTGCCCCGCTGCCCAATTATGAAAACGTCAAGGATCTGGTGCCGGATCTTGAACCGTTGATCGAAAAACACGCGGCGGTTAAACCTTATATTATTTCGCTGGATCAGATCGAGATCAATGCCCCGACCGGCGAGTTCCTGCAAACGCCGGAGGAACGCGAATCGATCAGCCAGTTCACACACTGCATCAAATGTGGATTGTGCCTGGCCGCCTGCCCCACCGTGGCCACCGACCCTCTGTTCCTCGGTCCGCAGGCCCTGGCTCAGGCGTATCGCTACTCCGCCGACAACCGCGACTGCGGACTGCACGACCGTCTCGAGGCGATCGATCTTTTTCATGGACCCTATCAATGCCACCTGGCAGGCGCCTGCTCGCAGGCCTGCCCAAAGGGTGTCGACCCGGCCTTTGCCATTCAACTGCTCAAGCGTACGCTGGTTCTGGACAGCATCGGCTTCGGAAAAAAGAAATCCTCTGTTGCGAAAATCATGCCTTTGGCTGATGTGGTCAAGGCGATCGAGGAGTTCGCTCCTCCACCGAGAACAGTTTGAGAAAATGATGATCAGGCCGCATCCGAATGGGTGCGGCTTTTCTGTATGATTCGGCCAACTTGCGGTTGGAAAACCCCTTCAAAAATAAAAACTGGCATTTCAACTGCGACAAGGGTAAAATAGCTTCTTGTGCTTGAAAATACAAACAAAATTATTTCATCCAGGAGATTTCAATGGGCTTGAATAGGAACGTAAGCCTGAAGACCGCTCTGCGATACAAGGGGCAGGGTCCATTCCTGACCTATATCCTGCATCGCATCGGCGGAATGGGGATGGCCATTTTCATTACCACGCACATCCTCGCTACATTTTTGGAGGGCAGGGGCTGGAAGATCGGACATATCGTCAACTTCGTGTATGTCAGTCCGTTCTTTCAGGCCTTCTTCATTTTTTGCGTGCTTTTCCATGCGATCAATGGGATGCGCATCACGATCCTTGACCTGTTCCCCGGCCTGATCCTGCATCACCGCAGGGCCATCATGATCGAGTGGATACTTTTCATCGTGTTGTACGGTTTTGCCGTGGTCAGCATCATCACCACTGCAATTGCGAGGCTCGCATGACCCAGGCAAAAGCAAGAACCCTTTCCCTTTCAAAACGCGGCATGAGTTTTGAGACCTTCATGTGGCTGTTCACCCGCCTGACCGCGCTGGGCATGTATGCCTTTATTCTTGTCGGTGTGATCGGCGCGCTCGTGATGGGTGCCCGCAACCAGATGACCTTCATCGAGGTCCTGCGCTGGGCCCTGGTCACTAACCCCGGCCATGTCGCATACACGAACGTGGCGGATATTGCGCCATGGGAATCCGTGTTCTGGAGACTGGTGGCCAGCGGCATGTTCCTGACTGCCTCCTCCCACGGCATGCACGGGGTGATCGTCATTCTGGATGATTATCTTGGCGGAATTTCCCAGCGGAAATGGATCCGGATTTTGAATCTGGCCGCATATTTCATCATTGCACCGATCGGTTTGTATGTCATCTGGACTGCATAAATAATTCATCGTGAAGTTCGCGAAATTTCGTGCTCTTCGCGGTAAACAGGCTTTGTACTCAGGAGTAATTCATGGCACAAGTTCATCAATTTGATGTGGTCGTTGTGGGCGGCGGCGGCGCGGGACTCATGGCGGGGCTATATGCCTCCAAGACGGCGAAGACCGCGGTCATCAGCAAAATGTATCCCACGCGCTCCCACACGGGTGCGGCACAGGGCGGCATCTCCGCCGCACTTGGCAACTACGAGGAAGACAAGCCCGAATGGCACATGTACGATACGGTCAAGGGCTCGGATTATCTGGGCGATCAGGATGCGATCGAGTTCATGACGAACGAAGCGATCGATGCGGTGCTCGAACTGGAACACATGGGGCTGCCGTTTGACCGCACCCCCGAAGGCCGAATCTCCCAGCGACCGTTTGGCGGGCACACCAACAATGAAACCGGCAAACCTGTCAGAAGGGCCGCGCACGCCGCGGACCGTACGGGTCACATGATCCTGCAAACGTTGTATCAGCAGTGTTTGAAGAACAAGGTCAATTTTTTCGATGAATATCAGGTGCTTGATTTCATCATGGTCAATGGCAAGGCGGCGGGTGTGGTGGCGGTGGAACTTTCCACGGGCGATCTGCATACCATCCATGCGAAGTCCGTCATCTTTGCCACGGGCGGATACGGCCGCATTTTTGAAGTGACCTCCAATGCCTATGCCTACACAGGCGACGGACCGGCCATCCTGTTCCGGCATGGCATTCCGCTCGAGGATATGGAATTCTTCCAGTTTCACCCGACCGGTATTTACAAGTTGGGTATCCTCATTACCGAAGGCGCGCGCGGTGAAGGCGCGGTCTTGATCAACGACAAGGGCGAACGTTTCATGCCCAGGTATGCACCCACCGTAAAGGATCTAGCTTCCCGCGATGTGGTTTCGCGCGCGATCTATACTGAAATCAAGGAAGGCCGCGGCATCGGCGGCAGAAACTTTGTTTATCTGGATATCCGTCCCGAGACGGTTAATAAATTTGCGGCGGAGGACGGCCGCACCAATCCGGACGGTTCCCCCCTGCTGATCACCGGTGACACGGTCCTGCAGAAGATCCCCGACATTGTGGATTTCTGCCGCGTTTATCTAGGCGTGGACCCTGTGACCCAGATGATGCCGATCCAGCCGACAGCGCATTACGCAATGGGCGGCATTCCCACCAATAAATTCGGCGAAGTGGTGATTGACGATAAAGGCACGGCGTTCCCCGGTCTGTTCGCGGCAGGGGAATGCGCCTGTGTGTCGGTGCATGGTGCCAATCGCCTCGGCACGAATTCACTGCTTGACCTGGTGGTCTTCGGCAAGCATGCCGGACTCAAGGCGGCGGAATACGCGCTTAACGCCAAGTTTGAGAAACTGCCCGGGGACGCTGAAGCAGCTGCACGGTCCGAATTTGACTCGCTGCGCAAGGGTTCGGGAAAAGAAAATGTGTATGACCTGTCCAACGAGATGAAGAAGGTCATGTTTGCAGACGTTGGCATTTATCGAAATGAAAAGGACATGCAATCCGCCCTCGAAAAAGTTCGCGAATTGAAGAAACGATTCAAGGACATCACCGTGAGCGATACGGGCAGGATCTTCAACACGGAATTGTTGAACGCCTGGGAATTTGGCAACCTGCTCGATATCGCCGAAGTGGTTGCGTTGAGTGCGTTGAACCGCAAGGAATCCCGCGGCGGCCATTCGCGTGAGGATTTCCCTGATCGCGATGACAGGAACTGGCTCAAGCATACGCTGGTGTGGAACAAAAACGGCAAACTTGAGATCGGATACAAGCCGGTGGTCATCACCAAACATCAACCCAAGGCAAGAGTTTATTAGTAGAGGCGATCATGGAAATCACAATCAAAATTTTCCGTTACAACCCCGAGAAGGACACCCGCGGCCACTACGAGACCTATGTGGTGGAGGGTGACGAGAACGACCGCGTGCTGGACGTGCTGGAACACGTCAAGGGCAAGACTGACGGTTCGCTGGCGTTCCGCCGCTCGTGTGCGCATGGGGTATGCGGTTCGGATGCGATGCGCATCAACGGCCGCAATCACCTGGCCTGCAAGACTCTCGTGCGCGATGTGGGCTCGAACATTACAGTGGAACCTGTGCTTGGATTGAAGGTCAAGAAGGATCTGATCGTGGACATGGACCCATTCTTCGATAACTATAAGAAGATGCTTCCCTATCTGATCAACGACAGCCCGCTGCCTGAAGATGGGAAGGAACGGCTGCAAAGCCCCGAACAACGCGCACGCTTCGATGAATCCACCAAATGCATTTTGTGCGCGGCCTGCACCACCTCATGCCCGTCCTACTGGGCCAACGATCAGTATTACGGTCCCGCCGCGATCGTGGCCGCCCATCGCTTTATCTTCGACAGCCGCGATGAAGGTGCGTCCGAGCGTCTGCATATCCTGAGCGAGACCGATGGCACGGCCCGTTGTCACACGGCCTATAACTGCACCGAGGCCTGCCCGCGTGACATCAAGATCACAAAGGCGATTGGCGAAGTAAAGATGGCGATGGTGACAGGAAAGCTGGATTAGAAGGAAATCAATTGAATAAAACAAAGGACCGCGTTCATTACGCGGTCCTTTGTTTTATTCGGTGTCGGCGGGCTTGTTTTCCTTGCCGCCCGAACCCTGTTCCTTGTTGCGAAGTTCCCGGGCACGCTTTTGAAGATCGTTGAAAAATTCACTCTCCACCACGTCTGCGACCTGCTGGTGACGGCGCAGCTCGTCGATTTTGATGATCAACTGGTTGACCTGATTCTTGAGCATCCCGGTGCGGGCGGATATATCGGCTGCCATCTTCCTAAACACTTGCGCGAGGCTGCCCAACTCATCGGAGCGTTTGGTGATGGATTGAAGTGCTGCGCTTTCCAGTTCCGTCGCAAAATTCTCATCCGCACTGATCTTGTCCGCGAGCCCGCTCAACACATAGACGGGCTGGATCACATACCGTTTGAGCAGTGAATTGATCAATAAAATGACTAGCGCAAAAGTAATTATGAAAACACCCATCACCAGGGTGAAACTGCGGATGGCTGCATTAAATACTTCCCGGGCGGGGACGTAAATGATTTGAACGGCGATCACCTGTCCCAATTGCCAGCCGAAGCCGCCTTGATCTCCATAGGTGGCGATCAGACTTGCTGGAGCCTGATCCGGTGTACTATGGCATGTCAGGCAGCTTTCATTTCCGATTTTCAATGGCCTGGCAATGTAAAAGAGATTCCCCTCATCGAGATTCCGGAATCCGCTTATTTCAGCATTGGCGTTTTCGACGGATAGTTGCGAAAGCAGATCGGATTCGAAATCATCCGCCTTGTCCTTCGGATTGGTGGGGTTGAGCGCTGCTTCCTTGTAAAGATAGGTGGAAAAATCCTCCTGCCCCCGGAAATTCTCGAACACTGTACGGGCAGAAAAAGCCGGAACGGTCTCCGAAATAAATTCCGGACTGGTGGATAGATCGTCCACAAGAAGCGGGCGGACATGCTGGGTGGTGTAGCCTCGGACGGCATTCATCGTTTCAATGAGTAACAATCCCTGTGATGCAATTTCCTCCTGCGCGCGCTGTTGCAGTGCACGCCAGTAGGCAAATCCGCCAATCGTGATGCCCACAAGAAAGACTCCACTCAGAATCAAAGTAAAGCGTGTGCTCAGGCTTAATCGGGACAAGGCAGCCTCCAATCAAAGTAGAGTGTTTTGGTCAAATTCGAGTATACCAGCGGAATCATTTTAGTTAACTGCGTGGTCCCATTTTTACTTGTATAATCGGTCCATGAGATCCTTCCTGGACCGGTTCATACTGGGCCTTCCCCGTTTGTACATCAAACAATTTCCGTATGCATGGATCGTTTTTGTCGCTCTATGGACCTGGCCGCCGAATCTGTCGATCATCTTCCTGGTGATTGTGTTGGTCGGTCTGGCCATGCTGCAATGGCAATACGCAGCCTGGATATCCACACTGCGGGATGAATATGCCCCCAACGGCGGAAAATTCTATGTGGATCGCCCGCCCGTGCCCCTGCCCAGGGCCGTGCAAAATATTTCGATCATGGCTGCTGCTGCTGGATTGGTTTCATATTTTTTGAGTGGACGGGTCGGATTGCCCGCATGGCAGCTCTTTATCCTGATTGCCGGATTTTCGCTGCTCTATCGGAATTATTTGTTTTTCGGGGCCCCAACCACCTATGTCATCACGGCCAGCGGAATCGCGGTCCACTTTGCGCCGGGCCATCTGGATTACCGCCCGTTCCTGAGATTTGATGAGATCGCCCGCATTGAACGCTGTGAATTCAAAAAGGATCTGGGCTGGGACTGCTTTGCGCGCGTGCCCGAATGCAGGGACGGCCTGCTGCTCATCCCCAAGAATCCCAGGGGATTCACAAAGCGAATGGAAAAATTATTCATCGCACCCGGAAACGTGGATAAATTCCAGAAGCAACTGCCCTATGGTTATCAATAGCAGGACGTAAATTGAAGTGTAGGAAATATATCAGACCGCATTCAAGCGGTCTGTTGTTTTATTCGGAACCTGTCTATAATGCATCAAAAGAGATAAAAACGAATTAACGTTACTCAAAGGATAAGAATGAACATCTTAAAAATTGCAGCATTCTCACATCAAGGTCAGGGCGGCAACCCGGCCGGCGTTGTATTTAACGACAAAATGCCCGAAGCCGCGGAAATGTTGAAGGTCGCAAAACAGGTCGGATATTCCGAGACGGCCTTTTTGAGTCCACAGGATGATGGCTGGCGGGTCCGTTATTTTGCGCCGGAGAGGGAAGTGCCGTTCTGCGGGCACGCCACCATTGCGAGCGGAGCCGCTTTGGGCGAGCGTTTTGGCGAGGGGACCTACAAGCTGTATTTAAATGACAGCGAGATCAGCGTAAGCGCGGAAAGATCCGCGGATGAAAATTTTGCAGCTACGCTTCAATCTCCGGAGACCTGGTCAAAGGATGCACCGCGGGAATATGTGGATCGAGTTCTTGCGGCTTTCCACCTGAACCGGGATCAGCTTGACTACGAATTTCCGGTCCGCTTTGCGTTTGCGGGTGCCAAACATCTTGTCATCGCGGTCACGGAACGCAAAATACTTGCAGACATGAAGTATGAATTTGAGATGGGAAAAGCACTCATGGCCGAGGAGGACCTGGTCACGATCAGCGTGATATGGCGCGAATCCGATGAAGTGTTTCATTCCCGCAACGCCTTTGCATCCGGCGGCGTGTATGAAGATCCCGCCACGGGTGCGGCCGCGGCCGCTTTGGCGGGATATCTGCGTGATATTAATTGGCAGGGCAAAAAGTCATTCATGATTCTGCAGGGCGAGGACATGGGCATGCCGTCTCGTTTGCTGGTCCGTTACAGTTCGAAGACCGGCGAAAGCGTGTCCGTGAGCGGCGAAGTGCGTCACATTTCTGATTAGATGCATGGGAGAAATGCAATGTCTTCAAGCCAGGGTACTGTTGATTTTGTGATTGCCCGGATGTTGGGTGCCGGCGAAGTCTCTTATAAAAAGATGTTCGGTGAGTACGGCATCTATTGTGACGGGAAAATGGTCGCCTCGGTTTGCGATGATCAGCTCTTTATCAAGCCTACTCCCGGCGGAAAGTCCTTTATTGGGGAGACGGTGGAAACCCCGCCCTATCCCGGTGCCAAACCGGCTTTTTTGATCAGCGCTGAAAAAATCAGGGATGGCAAATGGCTAAGTGAACTGGCCCGGATCACCGCCGCAGAGTTGCCGCTTCCGGTTAAAAAGAAAAAACCGGCCAAAAAGAGCGGGAGCAGGAAGTAGTTCAAACCTCCAATTTTTAGGCAGTATAATAAAAATCATTCCTATAGCAGGAATGATTTTTTCTTAAATTGACAACCTTTGCCTGGTGACCTCCTTTGAAAACCAACCGTAACGTACTTATTTTATGGTCCGCGTTGACCGGCTTTCTGCTTGCCAGCACGGCCTGGCTGAACCACATTGGCGCGTTCGAAAAACTGATCCGCACCGGGCCGTATTCCATTCTTGGGCAAAACCTTGCCTCTGCATTGATCGTCTGGTTGTTGTTTGGCCTGACGATCTATCTTGTGTATACGGAACGTTTGAATCGGGAAACCCTTCCCGTCTATGCGGGGTTTTTGCTGGTCAACCTCGTGTATATCAATCTGTTGCGTGAACGAATCGTGTACGGGGACCTGGAATACTATATTGACGCGGCCACGCAGTTATACAAAAACAATCCATTGCCTGCGGGGTATCTGTATCCGCCTTTCTGGGCGGCGGTGCTTGAACCCTTCGTTCATTTTGGCAAGCCGGGTCTGCTGATGGCTTCCTGGCTCTTTAATATTGTTTCCATTGCCGCCCTTTATTTCCTCCTGATCGCCGTTCTTAAACAATATGGTTTTTCCTCCCGTACAGCAGCCCTTACCGCAAGCTTGTTCCTGCTGGTCAACGTCCCGGCTTTGCGAACCCTGTTCTACGGCCAGGTGAATTTGCACATGCTGAATTTTATGCTGCTGACAGTGGTGCTGTATCCGCGCCACAGGTTCCTGTCCGCGCTGGCATTGGCTGTGGCGGTGCATCTAAAGATATCGCCAGTCATCCTGGCATTTGTTTTTTTGCTGCAGCGTGACTGGCGCTGGCTTTTCTATTTCGGGATCAGCCTGCTCCTTGTGGGCGCGATCCCTGTCCTGACCGACGGCATCTCGCCTTATTATGATTTCCTGCGCAACAGCCAGGAGGTTGTCGGTGTGCGTGATGTCAGCTTCCGGGAAGGTTCGATCGATGCGATTTTCCTGGCCTTGTACAATCTCAACTTCATTCCCTTGCTGGCCGCCCGCATCCTTGCTTATGCGGTCAAGCTGATGGTGGCGGGCTTTGCGTTTTTTGTCATGGTCCGCAATATTCGTGAAAGGACCTTCTTTCAGGGGCAGGGTGAGGTGGCTCTGAATGCCATGCCGGTCATGGTGCTTTTGCTTAACCTGGCTTCCCCCCTGGTCTGGGAACATCACGGCATTTTCCTGGCTCTCCCGTTTCTTTTGATCCTCATGAAACTTGAGTCACGGGCGGATTGGTGGATCTTTGGATTTGCGTATCTGGTTTATTTCCTGATGCCGACCTTTGACTACTATCCCTGGTCCACGGCCGCCAGACTCTCGGCCCCCCTGCTGATTCTCTGGCTGACATACCGCCTCGCTGCCGGACCCGGGCCTGCCCCGGCCTTCGAAAGAATCGATCACTGGCTCAGGCAGATCGCCTGACGATGCCGCCAATTCCTGGTGGGCGGAATCCCGGAGGTTGGGTGCTATAATGATTAATATAACTTTCGTGAAATTTCCCCCCTATTATCCGGAATTGAATTCCAGAAGGACAAACCAATGCCAGCAGTGAATTACCAATACGAAAAGCGTAAAAAGGAACTGGAAAAGAAGAAGAAGAAGGCCGAGAAGGATCGCCAAAAAGAGATCAAGAAGAACAGCAACAAGCCCAAGGAGACCCCGCCTCCGCCTGTTGCGCCTGAAAATTAATTTGCCCGCCTGACTTCCGAGTTTCCACAAACTTGGAAGTTTTTTTCTAACCCTCCAAAACCAATTAATAAATAACTAGAAGTCATCTCAAAAATGGTTAAAGTCCCTGAAACTGTCGGATTTCCCTTGTAAATTTGGGACTTTTGCCCAGCAAGGGTATTTTTGAGATAGCTTCTAAATGCTGCAAGCCATCCCTTTCGCTTATAATACGAGGCGCTCAAAACTGAAAATTGGAACAACATGTCACTCATTACGGTAAGTTCACTGGCAAAATCATACGGCCCCACGGATATTTTCAGCGGGGTATCCTTCACTGTCGCCAAAGGCGCGCGCATGGCTATTGTCGGTCCGAACGGGATCGGCAAGACCTCGCTCATGCGCATCCTGGTCGGTGCGGATGAACCCACTTCAGGGACAGTATCCCGCACACGGGGAGTCCGAATCGGATACCTGTCGCAGGAGGCGGATTTCAAAATGACGGGCACGATCTGGTCGGCCTGCGAATCCGTTTTCGAACATTTCAAAGGCGAACAGGAGGAACTGCATCGCCTTGAAGGCTTGATGTCCGACCCGGATCAGCTTGAAGAAGTGATGGAACGCTACGGCAAACTGCAGGAGGATTTTGAACGGCGCGGCGGTTATACCTACACCACCCGGATCCGTCAGGTGTTGACCGGGCTGGGATTCAGCGAATCCGATTATCAACTTGATCTGGATCATCTTTCCGGCGGGCAGCGCACACGCGGATTTTTGGCGCGCCTCCTGCTCGAGGACCCGGACCTGCTCTTGCTCGATGAGCCGACCAATCACCTGGACATTGCCGCCGTCGAATGGCTCGAAGGATATTTGAGTCAATGGGAGGGCGCGGCCATCATCATTTCACATGACCGTTTCTTTCTGGACAAGGCCAGCAATGCCATTTTGGAAATGTTTCCGGGTGCCACCGAATTCTATCGCGGCAATTACAGCGCCTATCTCAAGCAGCGTGCGGAACGCATGGCCCGCCGTCAGGAAGTCTTCGACAGCGAAAAGGAAAAGCTGCAGAAGGAAATGGAATACATCCGCAAAAATGTGGCCGGGCAAAATGTGTTGCAGGCCAAGGGCAAGCTCAAGCGTCTCTCGCGCATCATTCAGGCCATTGAACAGATCGGCATGGAAGCCGCGCTCAAACAAAAATGGAGCGAGACCGCTGGCGAAATTTCCGTCACCACTTCCATTCTCAGTGTGGAGGAAGCCGGCCGCCGCATCAATGCCTTGCAATCCCCGGTGCGCCAGCTGCCCAACCTGCATTTGCGCCTTGCCCAGGCCGCCCGCTCCGGTGACATGGTCATCCGCACCGAAAATCTCAAAGTGGGATTCTCCGATAAATTCCTGTTTTCCTCCCCAAACATTGACTTGCGACGCGGCGACTGTGCCGCCTTAATTGGACCGAACGGCGCCGGTAAATCGACCTTTCTCAAAACGATCCTCGGTCAGATCCCGCCGTTGGAGGGCCAGGTGACCCTTGGGGAGAGTCTGCACATTGGCTATTTCGCCCAGGCTCACGAAAGTCTTGACCCGAAAAAAAGCGTGATCGACGAGATCATGCATACGACCGGCTGGCTGCCGCAGAAGGCGCGCGAATATCTCGGCAAATATCTCTTCTCCGGCGATGATGCCTTTAAGATGGTATCCATGCTCTCCGGCGGCGAGCGCGGACGTCTCGCGCTGGCCAAGCTGGCCCTGCAGGATACCAACCTTCTATTATTGGATGAACCCACCAACCATTTGGATATCCCTTCGCAGGAAATCCTGGAGGCCGTGCTGGATGATTACGAAGGCACGATCCTGCTCGTCACGCATGACCGTTATCTCGTGGACGCCATCGCCACCCAGATTTGGGAGATCGACACGGACGAATCCCATCTGATCATCTTCAAGGGTATCTACTCCCAATTGAAGGAGGAACGCGAAAAGGACCTGGCCCGCCGCGCAGCGGTTCAAGCCGAGCGGGAGGAGGCGAAAAGGAAGGAGACTCCAAAGGCAAAGTCTCCAGGTACGAAGGAAGATAAGAAGAAGACCGCGAAGAAGCTGGAGCTGGAAAAAAAGATCGCCGCGTTTGAGGCCCAGCTGGGTGAGATCGGTGAACAGCTGGCGCATCCACCCAAGGATGCCGGCGCCGTGATCAAGCTCGCCAGGGATTATGACACGATACAAAAGGAAATGGACGCGGTCATGGCGGAGTGGGAAGCGCTGCAGGGATAAATTGGAACAGGGATCACACTCCATGACCAAATGCGGGAATTTTGATTTCAAAATCGACTTTGCGCATGGCGGCGGGATTTGAATGTCATGCGAAAAACGATTCGTTTTTTTTCAATCCTGACGGCTTTTAGTGGAGGCATGGCATTTATCCATTTGGCCTCACTCCCGGGCGGTGCCGGTGGGAACCTCCTGAATTTATCCCCGTTTCGTCTGGTCTCTCTGGCCGGAATTCTGGCGGTCATTTACGCCAATGGTTTCGTTTTTTTTAAGTTCCATTCCCCCGAACAGACTGCGAAGTTGACTGAAGGAATACAAGGGCTGAAAGCCGGCCTTTTTATTCCTTTTCTGTTTTTTACCGTTTGCCTGACCTCCTGGCTGGCGTTTCTTTACAGGGAAATATGGATTTCCCATTTCAGCGAGGCGATCTATACACGGCTTGCTCCGTTATTCCTGCTTGGGTCGCTGGTATGCCTGCAGTTGAGTTTCATTTTCCTGTGGCCTCATCTTGCCATGCGGAAGGATCATTCCATTCGGGCGGTTTTGAGAACCTCCTTGTTGATTGCAGGTGTATTTGCCCTGCTGGCGGTTTTCATTTCCATTACGAAGATCGGCTTTACATTCGATCAAGTTGGACTGAATTGGGGGCCGGCCGGAACCCCGCTGACCTTTGTGCAGTTAAACCTTGTTCTGTCAATCGGTTTTTTGCTGTCTTTTATTGTTTATATCATTGGGTCAAGGTTCAAGGGCGATTCCTCCCGTCTCCTGCCGGTGTTGGATGTTCTTACCTTTCTATTCCTGTGGATTCTGGCCGTGGTTCTTTGGTCGAATCAACCCATGCACCCGTCCCATTTCGCCCCGGCGGTGTCCGCTCCGAATTACGAATATTATCCCTACTCCGACGCCGTCCTTTTTGACAGGATGTCGTATCACCTGATCTCCGGGATGGGATTCACGGAAGTCCAGGTCCGCAGACCGTTGTATGTGGGCCTGGTCGCCCTGTTTCACAAGGTCGGCGGGACTTCCTATGAAGGAACTGTCTCGATCCAAATCCTGTTGCTTGCGTTGATTCCCTGTTTTATCTACTTGATAACTGCCAGGCTTTCAAATCGCCTGGCAGGCTTTCTGGCAGGCGGTCTTGAAATTTTGCGTGAAACCAATGCGATCGATCTGTCGGGAAAGATCGTTGTGTCCCACGCCAAATTGATCATGAGCGATCTGGCGGCCACCCTGGGGATTGTGATCTTTGTATATGTCTGCACCCTCCTGTTCGCGAAATCGAAACGGGATGCATGGTTGCTCCTGATCGCCGGCGCAATGTTGGGGGTGACCGCGCTGATCCGGGCCCAGTCCCTGATCCTGCTGCCCTTAATTCTGCTATTGGCCCTACTGCCCTCAAAGTTAAAGAAAATTCAGTTCGAGAACGCGGCTCTTGTCCTGTTGGGGTTCGTCCTGGTGATTCTGCCCTGGGGTTGGCGAAATTGGAATTTGACCGGCAGATTTGGCTTGGGGGATCAGGGCGAAAAGGCCCTGATGGCACGGAATTACTCACCAAACCCCACGGACTATCCGCAGCCGGAACCGGGCGAGACAGCTGCGGCTTTTTCGGACCGGCTCTCTTCAAACATAAAAACCTTTATTTTTGAACATCCCGGGGATGTGGCCTTTTTCATATCAAACCATTTTATGCATGGCCTTGCCTTGAGCGCAGTTTATCTTGCTCCGCTGTATTCCACAGACTCGCCCGGGGATCTGGTCGGCCGGCTTCCCTTCTGGAATGTTTGGGATGGGTCCATGAATGCGGGCAGTCTGCTCTCCCTGATCGTCAATCTCGCCATTCTTTCATTTGGAATGGCGCTCGCCTGGCGGGCGGGAAAACTGCCCGGTTCATTTCCGGTTTTGGTCTTTGTTGTTTATCAGTTCGGAAATGCGATCGCCCGCACATCCGGTTGGAGGTTTGCCCTTCCGGTTGACTGGATCATGCTTGTATATTTTTGCATTGCGCTTTCCTACCTGCCTTCCAGGATCGGTTCATTCCTGACGCCTGATCCTGTTGTGGCCGTGGACAATGACCCGCCGGCGGGCAGGGTGCCTGTTTCTCCCCTGGTATTTTTATCGCTGCTCCTTTTGGGTCTTTCGGTCCCTTTGGCGGAAAGAATAATTCCCCGTCAGAATCTCGACGGTTTAACGGATGCGGTCAAAACAGCCCTTGTGCAGCGAAATATCCTGACGCCTGACCAGCTAGCAAATTTCCTTGATCAAAAAAATGCGGTGCTTGTCTCCGGCATTGCACTGTATCCCCGTTTTTTCAAACCGGATGGAGGCATTTACCTCTCTGACATGCCGGAGGACTTTAGATTTCTGCACTTCTGGCTGATCAATGACGAGGATTTGCAGGTCATCCTGCCTGATGAAAAACCACCCGCGTTTTTTCCACATGCATCCAGGGTTGCAGTGATCGGATGCGATCATGGGAAATATATTTCCGCCTGGGCAGTGTGGCTACAGACCGAAAGCCGGGAGGAACTCATTCTTCAGCAGACTTCTTCCCCGCCTGTCTGCCCGTGAAGGGAAATTGGTAGATTGAGGTTAATAAAAAATGACAATACGAAGGAATTGGAGCCGCCATGAGCAAATCAACTTATATTGATCTCAGCCATGTCATTTACGAGGGACTGGTCACCTACAAGGGCCTGCCCGCCCCCATTATTTGCGACTATCTTAGCCGTGAGGCCTCGCGCGAACGCTATGCCCCGGGCACGGAATTTCAGATCGGGAAAATCGAAATGGTGACCAATACAGGTACCTATGTGGATTGCCCCTTTCACAGGTACGAGGACGGCAGGGACCTTTCCGAGGTGGGCATTGAAAGTTTTGCAGACCTCGAAGGGGTTGTCGTACATGCGGATTACCGCAAGGGTCTGGCTGTCACGGCGGAGGCTTTCAAGGGCAGGGAACTTCGCGGACGGGCAGTGTTGATCCGCACCAGTTGGGATGAACATTGGGCAACGGACCGGTATTATGAAAACCACCCCTTCCTGACGGAGGATGCTGCCGTCCACCTGAAACAGTGCGGTGTAAAACTTGTTGGGATTGATTCCCACAATATTGACGACACACGCGGCAATACCAGACCCGTGCACTCCACCTTGCTGCGCGGGGATATCCTGATCGTGGAGCATTTGTGTAATCTTTCCAGTATCCCGGAACAGGGTTTCACCTTTAACGCCGTCCCGCCCAAATTCAAAGGGGCTGGTACCTTCCCGGTCCGCGCATTTGCGAGGATTAAATAAAAGGCCCCGATGCCAAAAGCATCAGGGGCCTTTTATTGTGACTCGATTAGTATTCAACAGCCCGTTTCAAAGATTTTGCGCTCTTGACCCAGGCCTTTACATTGCTCAGTCCAGGCATCTGATTGACAAGGTTTTTCTTTGCATTCACCTTTGCCATGCTCTCGTGCAGGGCCTCGGGTTTGCGGTTGGCAAGTTCCACCACCGTGTCCACGCCTGCCGCTTCAAGCAGATCGGAATATTGCGCTCCGATGCCGCTTACACGAAACAGGTCCGCGCGGTTGACCCATTCAAGAATGGTGCCCGCGGAGAAACCGGTCGCTTTTGCAAGTTCCTGGCGTCCCTTTTTGGTGCCGCCCATTTTCAAAAGCGCACTGGTGGAACGAACCCCGGCCTTGCGTAATTTGGCTGCATAGGCAGCTCCGATCCCTTCAATATCCATGATTGTTGACATATGTATTCTCCTTTTTGAATTACTTTAATATCTTATCATTAATAAAACGGGAATCAAACCCTTTATCTTTATGATTTTGAAAGGTTTAAGTTGTTCATGATGCCGCCATCATTGATTATGTCATGAGTCTTTGTTGAAACATGTACAAGGCACTTGTGCATTTATATCCGGCAAAAAAGGATTCGAGCGACATCGGAAAGGGTCTTGAAGTTATAATTCTTCAACGTCTTTTAATGGTTGCTGTGGCCGATGGAGATGGAAACATGCAAAAGTTGTTCAGGTTCTTTCAAATCAGACGCGCGGATGCAGGGCGGCGCCGTGCAGATCATGTCCTTTCCGACAGCGGGTCAAAATTGCGCACCATCATCGAAAGCGTTCCCTTTGACATGTGGATCAGTGACAGGGATCAGCGTTATCTCCTGCAAAGCGGAGAGTCCCTCCGAATTGGCGGAGACATCATCGGAAAAACCCCGGATGAACTCGGCCAGCCTGCAGAGTTGATTGAGAGATGGAAAGCCTTGAATCAGCGCGCCCTGGATGGGGAGACTGTTTACGAGGAGACCAGCAGGGAGATCCAGGGGGAATTGCGGGATTTCATGACCATTATCGCGCCCATCAGGAATGAGGCGCTTTTCGATGGATACATCGGTGTAAACCTTGACATCACGGAACGGAAAAAGCTTGAAAAACAAATGCTGCACACCGCCGATCAACTCGCCATGCTGAACGATATCGGCCGTGCGATCACGACCTTGGGGGATGTGAACAGTGTCTTGAACCTTATTCGGGAACAGGTCCAGCAGATTTTGCCGGTGGATGCCTTCATTGTGCTCCTGTATGATCCCGAAACGAACATCGTTTCATTTCCCCTCGTTTACGATAATGGACGGAACTGGCCGGAGCCGGAGAGGGAGATCTCGGAGGATATGAAATCGGATGAGGTCCTGAAAACCGGAAAATCCCTGCTGGTGAATCTTACCGAGCAGGAATTTGAGGAGATCATTAAAAACCCGAACCGTAGTTTAACAGGCGACTATTCCACTCATTACCGCTCCTTTATTTATTCCCCGCTGGTCAGACTGAACAAGGTGATCGGTGTCGTTTCCGCGATCAGCTATGAATACAACACATATACCCGGGAACATCTGGAACTGCTGGACGGTGTGGCAATTCAGGCCACCATTGCGATTGAAAATGCCAGGTTATACCAGGCGCAGCAAAAGGAACTTTCCGACCGCAAGCTGGCGGAGCAGGAGATTCTCAAGCTGAATGCGGAATTGGAGCGGCGTGTCGAAAGCCGCACACTGCAATTGCAGGAGGCCAATGAAAATCTCAACTACGAGAAGGCGCATCTTGAAAAATACAACTCCCGGCGGGAGCTGATCGCTGAGATGACCGATTTGCTGCAGGCCAGCCGAAATGTGCAGGAGGCCAGCCAGATCGTTTCCACCCACCTGAAAATGTTGTTTCCGGAAAGCAGTGGCGCGCTGTATCTCATGAATTCATTGAACTTGCTGGAGCCGGTTTCTGCATGGGGGGAAGCGGCCCTGCCGAAGGAGGGTTTTACAACGGGGGATTGCTGGGCGTTGAGGCGTGGCAAGGCCTATCGCTTTGGAGTTGGAATCCCGAATCCGGTTTGCGCCCACGCTGGCGGGGATGTGCCGGTGCATTCCCTGTGCGTGCCATTGTCCGCCCAGAATGAGAGTCTTGGAAACCTTTATATTTTCTGGGACCTGGAGCGGGATATGAAGATTGTCGAGGAGGAACAGAGATTTGTTGAGGATATCGCATACAGCCTTGCGCTGGCCCTCGGGAATCTGCGCCTGCGCGAAAAATTGCACATCCTCTCGATCCGCGATTCACTGACCGGGCTGTTCAACCGTCGTTACCTGGATGAAACCCTGCCCCGCGAGATCAACCGCATCGAACGCAGCCGGGGTGAATTGAGCCTGATTCTGTTTGACATCGATCATTTTAAAAACTTTAATGATACCTATGGTCACGATGCCGGTGACCTCGTCCTGCGCGCCATGTCCGCCGTTGTTCTGGCCTGCATTCGCGAAAGTGATATTGCCTGCCGGTACGGTGGCGAGGAATTTATCATCATCCTTCCGGACACCCCGATTGAAATTGCCGAGCAGCGGGCGCAGGCCCTCCGCCAGGAGGTATCCGAATTGACATTGGATTATCAGGGACAGGAGATTGGCAGGTTGACGATCTCGCTCGGTGTGGCGACCTTTCCACAGCACGGCACAAAACGGGATGCGCTGATTAAGTCTGCAGACGAGGCGGCCTACCTGGCGAAAAAAAGCGGGCGCAACCGGGTGGTTCTCAGCCGGTAAATTTTATGCAGGATTGATTATGGAACGGGGGGGACCTTGAGCAGGTACCCGACCAGATAGCCCGCCAGGGCGCTGATCGTGCCAATCAAGGCCATTTCAAATCCGCTCTTTAAAGGTTTGCCAACAGTGACACGGGCCTTGTAGGCGCCGATCCCGAAAAGCATCAACGCAGTCACCAATACCGAAAGCCACATGCTGGTGGATACCGACCAGAATACAAAGGGGAATAAAGGCACCAATGAGCCAACCACTGCGGAGAAACCCACCAGCAGGGCGGCGCGTATAGCGGACTGGCGGTCGATCGGCGCGAGTTGATGTTCCTCGGCCATCATTACGGCCACCCACACATCCCGGTTGGCCGTGATGGTTTCCACGATCCGCTCGAGTAATTCCCCTTCGAAACCCTTGCTTTGATATATATCGCGGATCTCTTTGATCTCCAGGTTGGGTGCCTCGATCAGATGACGGTATTCGCGCTCCTGCTCACTTTGATACAAATCCGCATCGGCCAGGGTGGTGGTGTATGCCACGGCGCCCATCGAGATGGATTCAGCAAAGGTGGTGGCAAGACCCGCCACCAGTACGATGCGGGCATCATTGGTGGCCGCAGCGATGCCCAGAACCACGCCGAGGACGTTGACCAGCCCATCCTGGGCTCCCAGGATAAAGTCCGAGAGACCCGAGGCCCGCTTGTGCGGGTCCGTTTGGGTGTGGTGCAATACTTCATTAATGAGCTGATCGTGGGTGATGGGTTTCATATTCAATATCATACAGGTTCCGGATGTCCTTGATAATGGACGAATGTCATAAATTGTTGACCGCGATTTATTAAGGTTGCAAGGTTGAATTCACTTTCGCAAAATGCTACACTGATTCTCGTACGTCAGCCACTTTTTAAGCCGGTCTGCACTTGAACGCAAATCCATCCCATTCGCCAATAGGAGAAGCCATGCGCAAGTCGACACGTTTTTCAATGATCGTTGGAATCCTGCTTGTTTTCGTGACGTTGATATCCGGAACGGCCGCCGCCGCTCCCGCCCCGCAGGCCAAATGGACCGTGATGGTTTATATTTCCGGGGATAACAATCTCGAGGACTATGTTGTAAAGGATATTGAATTGGAGCTCGCGCCCACCGGGTCGAGTACAAACGTTCAGGTGGTGGCGCTTGCGGATCGCGGGCCCGGCTACGACACCAGTTATGGGGACTGGCAGACCACGAAACTTTTTCATGTCACGACCGGAATGAAGGCGGATGCCGCCAGCGCCGTTGCGGATTGGGGCGAACGCAACATGGGCGACAGGCAAACCCTGATCGATTTTGTCTCATGGACCAGGGCGAATTACCCCGCCGACCATTATGCGCTTTATTTCTGGGGTCATGGCTGGAACTGGCATCCGGGCTATGTGATGCAGGATGACACGAATGCCGACACCCTGGATCTCGATGAATTAAAGGCCGCCATCCCCTCGCTGGGATTTATCGATGTGGTTGGATACGATGGCTGCAACATGGCCTCCATGGAAGTGGATTATGCCTGGCACGGGCACGCGACCGCAGTGTCCAGTTCACAGGAATACGTGGGTTGGGATGGTGTGGAATACGATGTGGTCCTGGCACAGCTGGCGGCCAACCCGAACATGACCGCCGATCAGGTGGCCGTTGCCACCAGCCAGAGCGCCAGCAATGACAAAACCTGGTCCGCTGTTGCCGTGGACAGCCGTTTCGATGCCCTTGTCACCGCGGTCGACCAATGGTCCGTTGCCATGAAAAACGGTCTTGCAGCCAACCGCAAAAAATACGACCGCGCCTTCGGCGCCACCCAGGATTTCTGGCAGGCCCCAATGGACAAGGACCTGTACGATATGGCGTATGAGATCAATCGCAATGTCAGCGATGCGGCCATCAAATCGAAGAGCCAGGCGGTGATGAATGCGGTGGCCGGCGTGGTGTTGAACGAGCATCATGTCAACGCCTATTCGGATGCGCACGGCATTACGATCTATTATGTCTCCAGTGCGGCAGGCAAGGACGCAAATTACACCTACTATCGTACAAAGCTGGATTTTGCCCTGCAGACAGGCTGGGATGAGTTTTTGGATTTATACGCCAAATAAACGAACAGCCCGGCCCTGATGCAACAAAGTCGGGGCCGGCTTTATTTAAACAACCCGCTCACATGGAAGTCTATCCTGGAAATTGACTGGGAGGATTAAAGCGACATTGATTTTCCTGATCCATCCATCGCATCCCTCCTGACCTTCCGCCTGCCCGTCCTTGCGGAGTTTTCTAACCAATGGGCCATTGTGACATTGCCCTTCTGCCTGTATGATGGGACCAATCATCAAGAAGGAGAAACTTTATTATGAAGAAGCGTATTTTGACCGCAAGTTTTGTATTATGGTTCGCGATCCTGGCATGCAACCTCCCGGCAGGCGGCGGTGCCCAGTCACCGGATGTCCCGGCCGCCACGGAAACATCCGCGCAGCCACTGGATACTCCCATTCCAACCCTGACTTCCCTGCCCACCGATACACCGCTACCCACCCTTACCCCAACACCCACCATTCCGATCGCCTGGCCTTCGGACAAGGGAGTCAATTGCCGTTTTGGACCCGGAACGGAATGGGCCACCGTGGGCTCGCTGCTCGTCGGCCAGACAGCCACCATTCAAGGCAAGAATGCGGATGCATCCTGGTGGTTTGTGATCACCCAGAACGATCCGGGCAAACCCTGCTGGGTGGCTGCCAGTGTGACGCTGACTGCCGGCAACCTGCTCAATCTTCCGGTCGTGAATTCCCCGTATGCCTCGGTTACCGGTGTCACGGTCAAGGCGGATCCGAAGGAAATTAACCTGCCAGGCTGCATGGGACCGGTCCAGCCGATCACGCTTAAAGGCACGATCGATACCAATGGCCCGACCCTGGTTAAATATTATTTTGAGACCGAACAGGGCGGCAAGAAACCCACCGAGCAGATCAATTTCAAGGGCGCTGACTCCAGGACGGTGGAGACCAGCTTTACTCCCTCGGCCAGCGGCGGAAATTATTGGGTCAAACTTGTCGTCATCAGCCCCAATGACAAGGTGGCTGAAACGAAATACAAGGTCAATTGCCCGTAGACCGCGAACATGCACTTCCAACGGCGGCCCGATTCGGGCCGCCGTTTTGATTTCCATGGCCGGACAGCCTGTTGTCATAAGGTAAAATCACTGACAAATCCGGCATAAAAACAGGAGCACATCAAACACAACCATGAGCGCGGCGCAACTTCCCTGGAAGTACAAAAAAATACTTCCGGCTTTTATTTTCGGAAACATATATTTTTTCAGTTTCGGGCACCATTTCCTTCGATTGTGGGAGAAATCTGGCCTCGTCATCCTTGCATTATGGGCGGTATGTGTACCGGTTCTGACCTGGATCCTGTTTCCGGTTGCGGTGCGTGTTCAGCCCTTTTTCAACCGGGTCCGTACGAAACATCTGTTGTGGTTCATCGTCCCTGCCTTGCTGATCGGATTCGCGATCACCTGGGGTAATTACAGGGTTCCCAAAACCTTTCACACCCTGACGATCACGCCCGTTGTCTCGGAAAGCCAAAAAATTGAGCTGGTTGAGATCAAAGCCAACGGGAATATCCTGCCGCCGGATAAAAAAAGTGCGAAGGATGCCGGCTGGTATATGGAAAACGGCCTGCTTGTTGCCGCCGCCAACTCCCGGCCACTGGTGGTTTCTTTTCGAACTGAAATTAATGCGCCTGTCGCGTTGTTGTTCTTTGCATCGCCCGGGGCGGGGACGGTCCGATTGTCCCTTGACAAAGAGCAGGCTGAAGTAAATTTGAACAGCCCTGAAAACCGGCAGACGATTTCCAGATTTTCAATACACTCCTATCGCGGGATCCCGAACTGGATATTCATCCCTGCCTTGGTGGCGGCGGATGTGCTTGCGGTTTGCAGCCTGCTCCTGTTCCTTTTATTTCTGCAGGAGATGGGACAAACCGCCCCGCATGAACTCCAGACGACCAGGTTCCCTGACCATCGCCGGAATATCATGATCCTGCTGATTATTTCAGGGGTTTTGCATCTCCTGAACGCGCTGGCTGTGCCCCTGCTGATCGATGCGGACAGCCCCACCTATCTGCAGGGGGCTTTGCATTGGCTGGAGTTCGGGAATCTGGACGGGGTTTCCATGATCCGCGGACCCGGAACAACCTTTTTGTTTGCACCGATTCTGCTTTTGTTTGGACGCAATCCCTGGGGAATTAAAATACTCCTGCACCTGTTCGCCATGGCCTGTGTGCCGGCTGGTTATCGGCTCGCCTGGCAGCTGGCCAAAAATCAACGGGTCGCCCTTGTTTGCGGACTTGCGACTGCGCTCTCGCCCGACCTTTTCTTTTATTCGAACTTCCTGATGTCGGACCTGCCGAATTTGTTCTTTGTGCTTTTATTCTGTACCTGGTTGATCTCGGCATTGGAAACCCTCGAATTGGGTTGGGTAATCGCCGCCCTGGCCGCGGCTTCCTTTGCCACGCTCCTGCGTTCCGAAAATATCAGCCTGTTATTAATTGGCCCCGCGCTTCTTTTGGCGGCTTATCTCTGGCGCTGGAAAATGAAGGGGTTTGCCAACCCGTTCCGCGGTCTGGCTGGGATTGCCTTTGCGTTTTTGATTGCGGCCGTGCCGCTCCTCGGGTGGTCAGCCCATAACCAGAGAGTCTATGGTTACTTTGGGCTGAGCAATTATGTGGCTGAAGTGTTCTATGATGGCTGGGTTTATTTTGGCGATGCAAGCAGGCTGGCCTTTAGCGACCCAAATTCGCCCGCAGTGCAAAAGATCGAGGCTGCCATCGAACGGTACCCGATCGTTGTCACCGATAAAAGCGGGGTGGCCACTGCCAATGAGATCTATCCGGGTTTGAGCAAGGCGGGGTATACAACCAGGCAGATCATGAAGCTGTTTGGGCAGGCAACTCAGGACTCGTTAAAGAAGGACTGGCAGCTCAGTTACAAGCTGCTGTTGATAAAGATCAGGGCCGGGCTGCAGCCGGAAACGACCGCAATGCTGTCACTGCCCCTGCCGGCAGAGGACCATCCAACATACAAGATGGGCTATTTTGATGACGAACAGGCCGGCATGCCAGCCTTGATCCTGGCACAAAGAAAGGCCTATGAATATATTCAGGCAGGGTATGACCCTTATTTCCAGGCATGGGTGTATTTCTGCCTGGTTGCGATGATCTTCAGCCTGTACCGCTCCCCGGGCCTGACCTGGTTCACCCTTATTTTGATCACAAGTACGCGTATCTTCATCCCCAATATCATGGGCTTGTCCCATTGGCGATATACCCTGGCTGGATGGATCCCCCTGCAGATCATCGGCATATGCTGGATCGCCACCCTCATTCAAGGCGGGTGGACTTTCCTCAGCAATCATAATGAAAACAATGTCCAACCAGGATCCTGATCCCAGGTTCCTGGTACGCGGCACGATTATCCGGGGATATCGGGTCGCATCCGGGCCGTCAAAAGATTATCCCTATGGTGCATTGGACAGGCAGCGGCCGATCTTCAAGTCATGCGGACTCGATCTGGACGGCTATTTCAACGGCACCTTGAATATCGATATTCGCCCGCTTGCATTCAGGATCATTAAAGCGGAATTCACCTTCCGGCAGGTTCGATGGACCGATCTGCATCCGCCCGAGGATTTCTCGTTTTCAAGCTGCACGGTGACCTGCAAAACCGTTGAATATGGCGGCTGGGTATATTATCCGCACCCAGAGACAAAATTGCGCCATTTTCAGGACCCCTCGTTATTGGAAGTGATCGCAATGCCGATAGCGGGCATCCAATATGGCGATGAAGTTCAGGTATCGATAAAGATGAACGAGATCGAAGTGAGCGGGACCCCGTAGGTGTTTGTTTCCAGCGCCGGCAGGTTCGATTTGTAAATCGTTGCCAAATGGAAAATGATGCCGCCAAAAGGCGGGGCTGGCGGACTTCAAGGTAAAATGGAAACTGGCTGTGACCTCTTTCGCCATCCTGTCGCGGCTGACATGAATCTGCGGCGAGACTGAATGGATCAAATTCTATGGACCCGAAAAACACCCAAAACGCCGGACAAATCACCGCCTCCACTGCCGGGGGTCATTTCACACGCGGCAAGGGATACCTTGAGCCTTTTCTTGCCCGCCAGCGGGCCCAAACAGCAAACCGGTTGATCCCCGCGCAGTTGCGTTCCGGCCGGATATTGGATATTGGGTGTGGAACGTTTCCCTATTTTCTATCGCGCACGGAATTTGAAAAAAAAGTTGCCATTGACCAGCTGCCGATCCCCAATGATGTTGCTGCAAGCCTGAAAATCGAAGGCTATTCGCTCAACTTGAATCAGGAACCCTCCCTGCCCTTTGAGGACAGTTACTTTAATATTGTCACCCTGCTGGCCGTGGTGGAACACCTTAACCCGGACAGCATGGCAATTTTGTTCCGGGAGATTTTCCGGGTGCTCCAACCCGGCGGACGGGTGATCATGACCACCCCGGCTGCCTGGTCCGATGGCCTCCTGCATTTGATGGCACGCATGCACCTGGTCAGTGCCGAGGAAATCGATGAACATGCCTATGCCTATACCCTGCCTTTGATCGGCTGGTATTTCGGCCAGGCTGGCTTCAAGATGCGGCAGGTAAAATTTGGTTACTTTGAATTTATGCTGAACATGTGGGCAACGGCAGAAAAATAAATCTCTGAAATATAAAAATGCCGGGAGACAACTCCCGGCATTTTTATATTAACACATTCCCGGATTGAACCCGGAATGGGACATGTTCGATCTCCGGCAGTGACCGGTATCATGGTGTATGCGGCGGCCACGGGATCTCCACCGGACCGGCGTACCCATGTTTTTCAGCAAGATAGATGACACCGTGCGAAGGTTCCAAACAGCCCGCTTCATCGGTGACCAGCAGGTTGTTCTGCATCATGCCGAAGGTGCCAAAGGTCAACACACCGTCCTTGCACAGCCAAAGCTCCGCCAGATAGCGCGGGCTGTCCGCGCTTTCGCGTTCGCCCAGAGGCAGCAGGTATTCATCCCAATAGATTGCGACCTGATTGCCTTCCTTGGTTCGAACCGCAGTGACGTTCGAAGGCATGGGCCACAGGAAGGAGAGCGGAGGACCGACCTTTCCGGGATAGACCGGTTCCAGGCTCGAGACCTCGCCGTCCAGCTTGATGTATTTGAAATTAACCCAGCATGGATTCTCATACCCGTCCACTTGTGCATAGCCCCAGCCCGAGTTGACATCCCGGCCGGTGACCTTCATCTTATTGCCTTCGATCAGGCCGAACTCGATCAAATACAGGTCGCCGGGTCCGTAGCGGCAGGCGATGTGCTGGGTCACGACGGCGGATAGGACCTGGTAGACCGGTGTGGGCGTCTCGGTGGGGGAAGCCGTGGTTGTGGGAGTCCGGGTCTCAGTGGCAGAGGGGGGCGGGGTGATCGTCAGAGTGGAAGTTGAAGAAGGCAGGGGCAGGTTCGGGGTCCGGGAGGATGCGAAAAAGGCCAGGCCGGTCACAAGCGCCAGTAGCGCAAAAAGAGTCAGCAGTTTGCCGGTCACGACTCCGAGAGTCATGGAAAGAAAGGATGGCGTTCTGATCCACAGGCTGTGAAGGAAGCCGAGGGTTGCGGCGGCGGTGAATACGCCCAGACTGATCTGGATGAAGCTTGGGTCGCCGGCCAGGCGCAGGGCGCTGATGCCCAATTGCCGGAAACGGCGGTCGCGGTTCAATGCCAGGGTCTTTAATGCAAAGGCGGTCCCGACCGGCATTTGCATGAAGACATGCACACTGCCGGCCGTCAAATTCCGAATCTTTAGTTGCGAACGGTCCGCGCCGGCCAGGTTCGAGATGAAGGCCAGGAGTTGTTCCTGCTTCTCGGCGCCAAAATCGGAAAGGGTTATGCCCTGAATGACCAGTTCAGCCTGATCGCGCGAACGTTCAGCCTTCTTTTTTTTTAGATATTCCTGCAGGGCGGCAAGCAGCTGCTGAACGGCCTTGTCGAAGCCGAGCGCCTGAACATCCACGTATTGCAGGCCGGCCAGCTGGTAGCGGATCTCGGCCGGCGGTTTGACCGGCTCGAGCATGACAACGAAGATCGGGCGGCCCGACTCCGCGGCCAGGATGACCTCCTTGTGGACGTTGGGGGAAAGGGCCGAATCGCCCGAGAGCATCAGCACGAAGGCGTTGCAGGTGTCGATGGCCTGCACGATCTGCACCCGCCAGGAATTGCCGGCCTTGATCTCCTCGCGGTCGATCCAGAGGTTAACGCCGGCTTTTTCCAGCGCCCCCGCAAATTGATTGACGGTTTCGAGATTACGCCTTGAATAACTGATAAAGATTTGTTCCATGAATACTCCACGGGTTCAGGCTGGCGCTATGATACGGGAATAGCCTGCATCAGTCAACGTTCGCATAAGTTTCCTTTAATTTAGCGGCGTGCCAAACGTTGTACAATGAATCCGGAAGGAGTTCGAATGAATTTAACGACAAGCCCCGAGGGGAAAGTCTCCTGGCAGAAGATTGTGGCCCGCTACGCCCACCCCGATCTGTCTCGCAGCGTCTGGCAGATCATCAACACGCTGATCCCGTTTTTCACCCTGTTCTATCTCTCGATGCGCAGTACGGAAATCTCGCTCTGGCTGACCCTGCCGCTCTCGATCCTGACGGCCGGATTTATGGTCCGGGCCTTCATCATCTTTCACGATTGCGGGCACGGCTCGTTCTTTAAATCCCAAAAGGCCAATGACCTGCTGGGGATCGTGACCGGTCTGCTGGCTTTTACGCCTTATTACCGCTGGAAGCATGAGCACGCCATTCATCACGCCACCTCCGGCGACCTTGACCGGCGCGGCGTGGGCGATGTGTACACCATGACCGTGCAGGAATACCTGGATGCCCCCTGGTGGAGGAAAACCGGCTACCGCGTCATGCGCAACCCGCTCTCCCTGTTTTTGATCGGCCCGCTGCTGGTGTTCGTGATCGGGGAACGCATTCCGCCTAGGGTCGGAAAACGCGAGATCGCCAGCGTGTGGTGGACGAACCTGGCCCTGGCTGTGATCGTCCCCCTGATGGGATTCACCTTCGGCTGGCGGGCCTATTTGATCACACAGCTGCTGGTGTTGTTCTTTGGGACCAGCGCGGGCATCTGGCTGTTTTACGTCCAGCACAACTATGAAGGCGTGTATTGGGAGCGGCATGCCCAATGGGATTATTTCAAAGCCAGCATGCAGGGCAGTTCCTTCTATCAACTGCCTGCGATCCTGCAGTGGTTCAGCGGCAACATCGGTTTCCACCACATCCATCACCTGGGTTCGAAGATTCCCAATTACAACCTGCCGAAGGCCTACCGCGAGAACCCTGTTTTTCACATCCAACCGCTGACGATGTTTTCCAGTTTCAAGTGCCTGAAGTGGAGGGTATACGATGAGGCCAACCGCCGGCTTGCGGGGTGGGAGGCCTTGAAGCCGGCCCGCGCGGCGCACGCATGATCTTGAGATTGGGGTTTCAGCACGCGATAAAAAATCATCACAACATTAAGCTGTGATGATTTTTTATCCAGTACTTGTGTGGGATGCCGTGAATAGGACCTTTGGGAATGGGGGAAATCCCCCCGGTACTGTATGATGTGTGCATCGCAAATTTTAACAAGGAGAAAAAAGACATGTTCAATTTCGGCAAAAAACAGGAAGACGATCCCAAAAAGGCCCTCGAAAAGGCGGATAATGTTTTAAACAAAGGCGTGATGGGCGCCCTGACCAAGGGTTTCATGGGCCAGGATTTTGTGGACAAGATGAACACCACCCTTGAAAAGGGAAATGCCGCCATTGACGGAGTGAACCAGTCGCAATGGGTGGCGCAGAACGGGCTGGAAGCCGCCGCGGAAGTGACCGGCGTGCAGGATACCGGCGCCACGATCAATAACAACCCGGTCGTCATGCTGCACCTGAAGGTCGCCACTTCAATGGGCACCCAGTTCGAAACCAGCGGACAGGCCATGGTCTCGCGCATTGCCGTGCCGCGTGCCGGCGACAAGATCAGGATCAAATACAACCCTGCCGATCCGACACAGATCGCGGTGCTGTAGATTTAACGGTATTTTATCGGTAGGGAGGAGTTGGGCGGGACCTGTGATTGCACAGGCCCCGCCTTTTTGATTCTACACATCGAAATACAGGCTCATCTCGTAGGGATGCGGCCGGTTGCGCACGGCATAATATTCGGAATTGCGCTTGTGTTCGATCCATTGCGCGATCATTTCCGCGCTGAACACGCCGCCCTCGGTCAGGAAGGCAGGGTCGGCTTCGAGTGCGCGCAGGGCTTCATTCAGCGAGGAAGGCAGGGGTTTGATGCGCCCGCGCTGTTCGTCGCTCCAGGCGAAGATGTTTTCGTCGATCGGACCGAAGCCGGCTGCGGTGGGGTCGATCCGCTTCCTGATCCCATCCAGGCCGGCCATTAACTGGGCGGCCAGCATCAGATACACGTTGCCGGTCGCATCGGGGGGGCGGAATTCCATCCGCGCGCTGTCCGGCTGGGTGGCATATTTCGGGATGCGCACCGCCGCGCTGCGGTTGCCGATCGAGAAGAAGGCATTGACCGGCGCTTCATAACCGGGCACCAGGCGGCGATAGGAATTGGTGGAGGGATTGGTCAGTGCCAGCAGGGCGGGACCGTGCGTGAGCAGGCCGCCGATGTAGTAAAGCGCCTCGCGGCTCAGACACCCGTAGCCTGCCGCGTCGTAAAAGACATTTTTCCCGCCCCGGAACAAATGCTGATGAAAGTGCATGCCGCTGCCGGCTTCGCCGAAGAGCGGCTTGGGCATGAAGGTGACCGTCTGTTCGTTCTCATGCGCCGTCATCTTGGTGACGTACTTGATGATCATGGTCGCGTCCCCGGCCCGCAGCAGCCCCATCATGGGGGTTTCGATCTCGCACTGACCGGGTCCGCCCACCTCGTGATGGTGATACTTGACCGGCACCCCCATCCGTTCCAGATTCTGCATGATGCGGGTGCGCATCTTGTACAACTGGTCCTTGGGCGGGATGGCGTGATAGCCGCCGTGCAGCGGGATGTAATGTCCGTGCCCGCCGCTGTGACTGTTCCAGTCGGCTTCGCGGCTTTCGATGGTGTACCCCGCACTGTTGACCCCGTTCTCATAGCGGACGTTGTCAAAGATGTAGAACTCGAACTCGGGCCCCCAGCGGCTTTCGTCGGCCAGGCCGGTGGACTTCATGTATTCCTCGGCGCGAATGGCGATGTTGCGCGGGTCGTTGGCGAAGATCTCGTGCGTATCTGCTTCCAGCGTGCGGCATATAAAACTTAAGGTCGGCGTTTCCCAAAATGGATCGACGAAAGCGGTCGTCAGGTCCGGGACCATGACCATGTCGCCGGATTTGACCGACTTCAAGCCCACCGAGGAACCGTCGAAGCCGATGCCCTCCTCCATCAGTTTCGTTTCGAATTGATTGGCCGGAATGGTGAGGTGATGCCAGCGACCCCACAGGTCGCAGAATTTCAGGTCCACGACCTGGATGCCCTGCGCGGCGATGAAGTGTTGTGCCTGTTCAAATGTTTGGAACATCGTGACTCCCTGAATGCGAGATTTCAAGCCTGCAAACGATAGCACGGAAGCCGGGCGCGCATAAGTGCCGTTCATCCCCCGCGCGAGTTTCACATATCACCCTTTCCCCCCAAGCCGGGATGGTTTGAAAAACCAAAAGGGCTATTGTAAATATTAGACGGTGAGGTACCATAAGGGTGTCATTCCATATGGAGGCCCCATGAAAAACCGTAGGTTTGTTTATTTTGCATTTGCCCTGCTTCTGATCATTTCCTGTAATCTGCCGGCCGCCGGCGCCCAGGAGGTGAAGCAACCCGAAGTGGCCTCACCCACTTCGAATTCCGTCACAGATACGCCCGTGGCCGCCACACAGGCCGGCTCCACGGTCCCGTTGGCCGCGCCCAACAGCGGCGCGCTGAACTGCCGCTCCGGCCCGGGCACGGTCTGGCCGGTGGTCATGATCTTAAATCCGGGACAGACCGCCGAGATCGTCGGGCGCAGCGCGGATGGGACCTGGTTGTATGTCAAGAACATCAGCTTGCCGGGAAGCTTCTGCTGGGTCTCGGCCAGCTACGTAACCGTCTCCGGAGATATAAACAGCCTGGCAGTGGTGCCGGCGCCGCCCCTGCCGCCCACTTCCGCCGTGCCCGCGGGTCCCTCCTCCGGCGTGGTGACCTCGGTCGAGATCTATATTAACCCGGATACGATCAATGTCGGCGGCTGCATGGGACCGATCCAGCCGGTCACCATCAGCGCGGACATCACCGTGAACGGGCCGGTCAAACTGACCTGGCACTTCGAGGATCAACAGACCGGTGCCTTCACGGATCACAGCGTGACCTTTAAAGGCGCCGGCACCAAGAGCGTCTCAGACTCCTTCACCCCGCCGGTCAACGACGGCAAATACAGGATCGAGCTCTATATCGACGGCATGAACCTGAAGGGCATGAATGCCGTGGGTTTCTATAAGATCAACTGTTAGCCCGGCAACTTCATTCCTGAAAATGCCCTGATCCCTTTCAGGGCATTTTTGATTCCCACTTGCGCATTCGCAATGGACAATCATTTCTTTTCTCGTATAATGGCGAAAATTAATTCATCCCGCAGGCGGAGGTTTCGATGGCCCCGAACATCTTCATGAGTTATTCGCGCCAGTGCATTGGATTCGTGGACGACCTTGCCCATCAACTGCAGAAACGGGGTTTCCCGATCTGGCTGGATTACCTCAGCCTGGTCCCGGGCCGCCCGTGGCTGGAACAGATTCACAACGGACTCGCGGAAGCGGACCTCCTCCTGTTGGTGGTCTCGCCTGAATCGATGTCATCGCGCAGTGTGGAGTTGGAATGGCGGCATTTCCTTGAACAAAAAAAACGCATCATCCTGTTGATCTTTCAGGCCGTGCCCCTGCCGCCCGAACTGGCCGGGCTGGAATGGGTGGATTTTCGGGGCGGGTATCCGCCGGCCCTGAAGAAACTGCTGGCGCGCATCGCATCAGCCTCCCCGATGAAACGACCCGCGCCCCAATCCGGGTTCAAGGCCCCGCTGGCGGTCTGGTTCGCGACGGGACTCAGCCTGATCACGGCCGTATATTCGCTGTTCGCCTTCTGGACCTTTCTGATCCCGTGGGTGCTGCTGCCCCTGCCGGGACGGATCTTCAAACGCAATTTCAATCTGTCGCAGACCCAGACCGCGCTGTGGACCCTGACCATCGCGTTGTTTTTCACCTTCGGCTTGTCGATGGAGCTCGGCTTTTACAAGCCGGAGACCGATTTCGATTATGTGCATGTCTTTTCACTGTACAACGCGATCCTGATGATCCTGTTCCTGCAGATCTATTTCATTCCGTTGATCTCGATCCTGTTGCTGTTTGTGCTGCGTTCGTCTGCGATGCAGCGCTGGGGCCGGCCCGAGGCGGGCCTGCCGAAATTCGCCAACATTCATCACCCCAACATTCCAGATCCGGAGCCGGTCCGTTTTTATATTGACCATGCCGCGCAGGACGCTTTGATCGCGCGCGATCTGGCGCAGGAACTGGTCAAATACGGCCACACCCCTGCCGACGGTCTCGCTTCAGCTGGGGAGGTGCTGGTGCTGCTCTCGCGCTTCAAGACCGACACCGAAGCCGACCCGGAAAAACAGGTGGTGTATCCCATCCTGGTGCAGCGCACGAAGATCTCGGACAAGCTCTCGCGCATGCAGTGGATCGACTTCCGTAAAGGTGTGCGCAACCTGGAGGCCATTGCCCAGCTGCTGCCGCAGCCCGCGAAAATGCTGGCGGCTTTGGGTGTGCGGCCCACCACCGGCGCACAGGCGGCCATGCCCAACATCGTGCTGGTGCTGCTGGATTATCTGATCATCATCGGCATGGTGGGCCTGGGCGCCTTCCTCTCCTACCTGCTCGAACTGGCCCACCTGAATATCGGCCTGCTGTTCGAACGCGAGCTCGCCGCTGTGCTGCGCGTGCTTTCGCTGCAGTCGCTGTGTGTGGCGCTTTCGGGCGGATTGATCTGGCTCATGGTGCGTGACCTGGGCGAGCGGCGCGGCTGGTTCGCCTCACCCATCAAATTCCTGATGGGACCGTTCGTCCTGCTGGCTTTGTCCCTTTGGCAGGCTGTGCTGGGAGACCAGATGGCCGGCCTTTTCCTGAAATACGGTATCCTCTCCGAAACCATTTTTGCCGGGCTGCCTTTCCTGTTCGTGTTCTTCGGCGGCCTGATCGCGGGAGCCGCAAGCTTGCTGCGGCTGAAGACCCTGCGTCACTGGTTCCCCGCGCGGGTCCGCTAGGAAGAAGGTGAATTGGAAGTTTTTCAATGGGGGGCAATAACTGCGCGATCTATATGAACAAGAAAAACTGAATAACAAAAAACTCCGAAATTCCCGGAGTTTTTTGTTATATCAAAGCAATTCTTTGATTTTCCAGACCGCCGTGGACAAGTCATCAATATTTCCATCCACCTCAATGACCAGTGCGAATTTATGACAATATAACGATCGGTGATAAGCATCAGAAGATATTACCGTTTTCTTATTACTCTAATCTCTGCCATAGCGCTCACTAAATCAGCTTTATCAATAATCGATCTGACAAGTTTTCGTTTTTGACGTTGTGGTAAGTCTAGTTCCTGAATATTACGAATAAGTTCTATCTTTCGGTTAGCTGTTATTAATTTCTTTTCTTCATTATCTACCATTGATGCGATCAATTTTTGATTCAAAAGTTGCTCTTCAAGAAAAGCCGTTCGTTTTCCGGAATCTGCCATTTCTCTCTGATGTTTTGACTCCCACTGAAGTTGTTTAACAATATGTTCAATAAAATCCAGAATTTTACCAATCCCCAGCAGGTCGACAACAATTGACCCCGTTTTTATCGCTGACAAAGCAAGAGGGGGTGGTGAATTTGGATATTTTAATAAAATGATTCTGCTAAATTCCAGTAAAGGGTTTGCCAGTGAAGTAAAAGGGTATTGATCAAAGGCAACGATGGATTGTTCATCCTGATTCCTGTCAAGTGATAATTTATTTGCAGCAGTATAGTAATACTCTTCCAGAAAAGATAGCGCCGCTTCATCATAAATATATGCTTCCTTGGCTTCCCCCATTGAAACCATAGACATTTGTGTGTAAAGACCATCAATTGTGGTTATTACATCTTCGACGTGAGCCATAAGCTCGGGTAATTGATTGTCTCGTATATATGTGGGTATATTTAATTTAACCCTTATTACAACTTTGGTTGTTTGAGGTGCGTTTTTCATAATTGTGTCGCAGGAAAAATCACAAATGGCTATCCAAGTTGGCTGGTTTATATGGAATAAATTTTTCCTTATGAATAGCAATTTTCAAGTTAAGGCAATAGTCACACAAACGCGCAACAGCGACAGCGTCTGGTTCCATGTCCCCAATTAATTGATAATCTGCAGCTGGACTATCCCCACAAATCTGACATACATCTAAGTTTCCTCCCGCGCGCAGGAGAGCTAATCTTGTTATTTCTGCTTTACTTGGGTCAAAAGCTTCCAATGCTCGAAACCATTTTCGTGAGTAAGGTTTATCATAGTGTGGCATATAAATCTCCTTTTAAACGCAGCCCCTTTTGGTGCCTGAAATTATACAGAACATATGTTCTGTAGTCAAGTAAAACTAGATCATTTGGATCGCTGATTTTCGCTAATCACAAGCCCGTGTCGTTTAATGCTGTGATCCTAGCCAATCATGATATAATGACGTTAATTAAACGTCATATGACATCAATTAGAAGTCAGGAGATATTTCATGATCGAAGTGCTTCTGGGCTCAAAAAACGCGGAAAGAGTCTTGCTATATATCTTCACACGCGATGAAGGGTATGCGCGTCAGATCACCAGTTTTTATGGCACAGACTTGAAGCCGATTCAAATGCAATTGGACAAGTTCGAGAAAGGCGGCGTCTTGGTCAGTCGCACAATCGGGCGGACACGACCGTATGAATTCAATCCGCGCTACCCATTCTTGACGGAGTTGAAAGCCTTGCTTGAAAAGGCGCTTTCATTCTATCCAGCCAAGGAACAGGAGGAATTAAAGATGAATCGCCGCCGTCCACGGGCAAAGGGGAAAACATTATGAAAAAGATCAAGAGCATGAGTCAGGTGGAACTGGCGGCATATGTTCAAGATTCATTACAAGAAGAGGGAATTCAAGTTGTGCTATCAGGCGGGAGCGCTGTTTCGTTTTACAGTAGCAACAAATACGTTTCAAAAGACCTTGACCTGATCAACACAAGTTTTTCACGGCGAAGCAAGATCAAAGCCGTGATGGAAAGACTCGGTTTCCATGAGCAGGGACGCTACTTCATCCATCCCGAAACGACTTTCTTTATCGAATTCCCCGATGGGCCACTCTCTGTTGGTGAAGAGCCTGTGAAAGAGATTAGTGAATTCCAACTCTCAACAGGGACTTTGCGGGTGCTCTCCCCCACAGACTGTGTCAAAGACAGGTTGTGCGCATACTATTTCTGGAACGACTTGCAGGGATTGGAGCAGGCTGTTTTGGTTGCCAAAAACCGGCAGGTGGATCTGAAGGAAATAAAACGCTGGTCCAGGGTGGAGGAAAAAGAGAAGGAATTTAATTCCTTCAGGAAGAAACTTGCAATTTGAAAAATGCCCAGGCAGGACGGCAAGATATGGGGGCTGGTCTGCGGACCCGTGCGGCAGATGCGAACGTACATCCTATGTACATCCTACGTACTTTCTTCGATTTGCCCCCGCTACAGGCGCATGCCAGCGCTGGGGGTGACCGGTCCCCTGCGTTACAATCGGGGGCGATGAAAATCCACCGTCATTTTATGGGTTCGGCCTGGGTCTGCCTGCTGCTGGCTGCCTGTCAGATGGCGGCTCCGATCCCCACAGCCACTGCGACTCTGACGGCCGCGCCCGCCCCCACACTGACCTTTACTCCTCCCCCAACTTTTACATCCACCCCGGGGCCAGCCATCCGGCGCGTGATCATCCTGAGCATTGACGGGCTGCGCCCGGATGCGATTCAAGCCGCGCCCATGCCGAACCTGCTGGCCCTGATGAAGACCGGCGCTTATACACTCAGCGCCCAAACCGTACACCCGAGCGCCACCCTGCCCGCGCACGCCTCCATGTTGACCGGGCTGTGCCCCGCCAAACACGGCGTGGACTGGAACGATTACCTGCCCGAAAACGGGATCGCGCAGGGCGTGGACCTGTTCGACCTGGCGCATGCGGCCGGCCTGCGCACGCTGATCTACACAGGCAAGGAAAAACTGCAGCAGGTGACCGATGCTTCCAGCCTGGATGCCTTCGTGTGGGTCAATGACCGGGACAAAGTGCTGATGCAGAACCTGCTGGCGGATTTCCCCGCGGACTTTGTCGTGCTCTTCATCCACTTTGCCACCACCGACGACATGGGACATGTCTACGGCTGGCTCTCGCCCGAACAGTTGAGCGTGGTCTTTCGCGCGGACGAAGCCCTGGGCGAACTGCTGTCTGCGTTGGATGCGCGCGGATTGCGCGGCGAGACCCTGCTGATCGTGACCTCCGACCACGGCGGGCATGGCACCATTCACGGTTCCAGCCTGCCCGAGGATATGACCATTCCGTGGATCGCCTCCGGGCCTGGCCTGTACGTGGGTCAATTGCAGACGCGTGTGCACACCATGGACACGGCCGCCACCGCCGCGTTCGCATTGGGCCTGCCCATCCCCGCGGACTGGGACGGCGTGCCCGTCTATGAAGCGCTGGGCCTGCCGGTCGGGAAGACATCCCAGGATTGCCCATGAACACCGCGTGGGACGACAGGTATAATTCGGCATCTTCTTACAGGTTTGGAGGCGGCAAATGGACAACCCGAACAACAACCCGAGAGTGATCGTACTCCCCAAAAGCGGACCGATCCGCTGGCTGGCTTTTTTGTTGATCTTCGTGTGCCTGAGCTGCAGCCTGGTGGTCTTCATGCTGCCCCTCGCGCTGGATGACAGCCTGTATCTAAACAAAAGCCTGCACCTGCGCAAGGTGGGCGTGATCGTCCCCGGCACGGTCACTGAGGCGGAGCCGAGCGACACTAATGACAATGACCCAAGTGATGTGACCTATTACCGGCTGACCGTGGAGTACAGCGTGGACGGCCGCACATATTCGGTGCGCAACCAGAAGTTCATCGGCGGCTACGGCATGGGTGATTCGATCAATGTGATCTACGACCCTAATGACCCAAGCATCTCGCAGGTGGACCTGTTCTCGGAGCGCTGGTTTGACCCGCTGATCGAGTTGATCCCCTTTTAGCAGGTATATCCAAGCGGGCGGACCTGTATGGGTCCGCCTGCTTTGTTCTATCCAATAGATTTTTCAGTTCTGCCAAAACTTTTCCGGGAGTTCCCACACGCGGACTATCCCCAGCCGCATCTCGTTCAGCACCTTCTCCCTCCACCCCGCTTTCTTCATTTCGCTGGCTTTCTCTGTTCCCGCCTGCATGGATCTATTCTTCCACCAAATATCGATCCACAAACTCGCGCGGCTTCAAAACTTCAATCCCCTGATAACCAGAGACTTTCAACAAATGCTTGTCTCCGCTGACAATAACCTGACTGCCGCTTGCCAGGGCACAGGCAAAGAATTTATCATCGTCAGGGTCTTCGCAGATCGATTCCTCAAGTTCCACGGGCTGATAGACTTTGGCGTGTTCGATCATAAACGTCAGTATCGGAGTCAAGTCCACCTTGGGGCGTTCCGCGGACAATATCTGACCGACCCTGCGATACTCATCCAATATTTCCTGCGAAACAACCAGTTCAAACTTGCCCTCCTGCCAGGCTTTCAATATCTCATATGGTGGACCTTTGAAGAAGACCCCGGAGACAAATACATTCGTATCCATCACAACTTTCAAGTCCAGAACGATCTTCATTTTTTTCCCCGCGCCTTCGCCACAGCGGACGAGACATCCCCCTCCGTCAGTCCAGCTTCCCTTGCTTGTTGACGCGCCTGCTTGATCAACTCATCGAACTGGCTCATATCAGGCAGGTTGACCACTTTCAACACAACCACATCGCCATCTCCAACAACGATAAATTGTGCGCCTTCCTGAAGGTTCAACTGCTTGCGAATGGACTCAGGGATGACGATCTGCCCCTTCGATGACATACGGGTGGTGGCTAATGTTTCCATATTCTGCTCCTTCTTACCAGTAAGATTATAGCATGAATCTTGATTCTCTTATTTTCTTCTCTACCGCGGACCCGTCCATCTCGCAGGTGGACCTGTTCTCGGAGCGCTGGTTTGACCCACTGGTCGAGTTGATCCCCTTTTAGCAGGTATATCAAAGCGGGCGGACCTGAAAGGGTCCGCCCGCTTTATGTTTGGTGGGATTCGCATTTATTTTCCCAACCCGTTTTTCAGGATCGTGATCACCTGATCGAACACCGCATGCACTTCGGGCCGCTGCGCCCAGTCGTCCGTTTGTTCTCCGAACCTGGATTGCAGAAAGGGACCCAGTTCGTTGAGCATGCCCTGCACCATGAAGCTGGCAACCTGCACATCCAGGCCGGGGGCCAGTTGACCGGAGGCCTGTGCCTGCTGGATCATGGCCTGAAAATGCTCCTCGCGGATCCTGCGCGCATTTTCAAAGATCGCATCCTGAAACGGCAGCGGCGCGGAATAGGCCCTGCGCAGCAGCTTCGCATGAACGGGATGTTTCAGGGAGGCCTGGATGGTGGCCGACATCTGCCAGCGCAGCATTGTAAAGAAATCCGCGGACGGGGCCGGCGGCGGGGTCTGTTTGACGAACTCCAGCATGGACTGGTTGGAGACCTCCACCAGGTACATGAACAGGTCCTGCTTGTCTTCGAAATATTGATAGACACTGCCCTTCGCAATGCCGGCCCTTTCAACGATCCTCGAGACCGAGGCGCTGTTGTAATCGTTGTCTGCGAACTCGGGCAGGGCCACCTCGAGGAATGCATTTTGTTTTTCCCGGGGCAGGTTCAGGAAGGTTGGTTTTGGCATGGCTGGATTATAAACTTACCTGCCGGATGGGGTTAACCCGCGGCGGCGGGCCGGGGTTTTCTGGCATGCAGATACCGCACCCCAAGGTAGACCGCCAGGTCACACACGATCATCCCGATCACGGCCGGCACCAGCACGGCCCAGCCGGATTGGCCGCCTTCGACCACGCTCCAGGCCACCTTGCCGAGCGCCGCAATGTTGATGACCGCCACGCCCCAACCCCATGAACGCTTCCAGAATGCCAGGGCCAGCAGGACGAAGAAGAGCGGCACGGTCAGCCAGAAGAATATCTTTTGCGCGCTTAAGGGCCCGAGGATGAATTCCCTCTCGGCTTCCAGGAACTGGCTGACCATCGGGTCGACGCTTGCGGGGGCCGGGAACCAGAACATGCTGGTCAGCAGTGCCAGCAGGGTGACGGCCATGCCCTTCCAACTGCGCCGGTAGGCGAAATAAATAAAGGGGATGATGAACATGGGGCGGATGTACCAGCTCAAGATGTTGTGGTGACGCGCCCAGGCCCAGGCCAGAAAATCGTTGAAAAACTCCATTTTTACCTCCAATATAATGTGACTGGTCAGTCATATGACTGACCAGTCACATTATATGCACGTCCCTGGTTTTGTCAAGAGCGCCGATCTTGCGGAGGTTTGCGCGCAAGCGGACCGGTTCCGGGAGCGCTGGTCTGACCCGCTATCATTTTTCGAATTGATTTTTAGCTTTGCAGCCACTTTTTCAGGATGTTTCAACTCGTGTTCTCACATATGCACCATGCAATACATAGTGTCTCAGGCTTGATTTCTTAACTTGTCAAACATGAAACTCTTTATGGTAGACTTAATTTTAATGATTTATCTTCTTAATCTGTAAAGTTACGACATGTTACTAAGTGAGGTGTGTATGTCTTTGTCAAATAGCCTAAAGGAATTTAGTAAAGCATATCAAACCGAAGTAGATAAGCATCTAAGCAAAGACTTAAAAAGCTATAAGCTGCTTGTTGATGCTATTCCTCAACAGATTGAAGAGTTCCTCAAGATTAAATCGTTTACCAATCTTTCTGTAAAAGGTTCTATAGGTCAAGGAAATACCACCTACTACCCATGGATTGGCGTTTTCGACGACAGAGTATCTTCTGGAGCTACAAATGGTTTTTACGTTGTCTACTTAATAAGCGATGATTTTAAAGATATTTTTTTAACTTTGAATCAAGGATCTACCACCCAAGAAGAAGATATACAAAACAAGTACGAAAGATTTGTTTTTTCAAGAATAGCAGGGCTTGAGGGGTTTGAAAAAGGAAAATTACCTAAAAATAGCCTTGTTAAAACTCAACCCTATAAAAGTAATAGTAAAGGTAAGTTGTATGAAGAAACTAATATGTTTTACAAAAAATATAAAATTTCAGATCTCGAAGATGAAAAGCTTACTTCAGATTTGGAGTTCATATTAAGAGAATATCAAAAATGTGCAAAAAGTTTTGAGGAGTCTAATACTAATAAAGTCCAGTCTAATAGAGAGGGTAATATGCCTATTTCTGAAGATAAAATGTTTAACGTAAACCGCTTCGAAGAGATTATGGAATCTTCAGGACTAAAATTTAGCCAATCCCTCTTTGTTCGTTTTGTTTGCTTACTGTGTGCAAAACCTTTTGTAATTCTTACCGGTCTTTCCGGTTCAGGAAAAACCAAATTGGCTCAGGCGTTTTCCCGCTGGATCTGCGCAGAAAATAAACAAATCTGCATGATCCCTGTTGGCGCTGACTGGACCAACAGAGAACCTCTTTTAGGATATCCAAATGCACTTGAGCCTGGAAAATATATAAAGCCGGAAAACGGTGCTCTGGATTTATTGATTGAAGCTTCGAAGCCTGAAAACTCTAACAAGCCTTATTTCCTGATTTTAGATGAGATGAATCTTAGTCATGTAGAAAGATATTTTGCTGACTTCTTAAGCGCAATGGAATCAAATGAAGAAATACCTCTCCATCCAGATAGCGATATCTGGAAAGAAAATGGTGAATGGAAAGAAGGTATTCCGGACAAAATAAAATTACCTGGAAACCTGTTTGTTATCGGAACTGTTAATATCGATGAGACGACATATATGTTCAGTCCCAAAGTGCTTGATAGAGCGGGGGTTCTTGAATTCCGTGTAACCAAAGAAGAGATGAGCGATTTCCTCCAGAATCCTGTGAAACCTGATTTAGAAAAATTGACGGGCCAAGGGGCGGGAATGGCTGCTGATTTTGTAGAAAAAGCCGTTAAAAAAGCTGACGTCTATGATAAAGCCGAGGCGTTGAATGGAACTTTGATGAAATTTTTCAACGAACTTAAAAAAACCGACGCGGAATTTGGTTACAGAACGGCTTCAGAAATATTCAGGTTTGCAAGTGTTGTTACCATGCTTCTGGAAAATGATGTGGAATGGTCTGTTGAAGAAATAACTGATGCGGCTATTATTCAAAAACTATTGCCGAAAGTTCACGGGTCCCGTAGAAAGTTGGAGCCGGTACTAAAAACTCTTGCTGCTCTATGTCTTAGGGAAGACTCGACAGTAAATATAGAAGATGTTCTAAAGAGTGAAGCAGGCGAACCTGTAAATGAAGATGTAGTTCGTTTTCCAATCTCTCTAGAAAAAATTACAAGAATGTACAAACGAGTTGTTCAGGATGGATTTACAAGTTTTGCTGAGGCCTAAAGGCTGAGCATGAAATCTGTTTCTTTGTTTGTCTCACCTCTTGAGTCGCGCAATTTGAAGGCTGTTAAAGTAATACTTTATCCGGAATCCGGTGAACAGTCTCTTATTGAAATTAGTGAAGCTGAGGCAGCTGAGTTTGGTGAAGCTAATGTTCAATTACAGGAAAGCTGTAATTATGAATATAGTATCGATAAAGGATATCAGCTCGTTGAAATTCCCGGAGTTGTGCGGCGTTTTAAAAACTCCAACTCGTCAGGCGGTCGTATTGCCCCGGGTATTTATACAGGAACCCTGTCCGTCGAGGTGGTTGAAACTGCAACCGGAAACATCTGCGGCTATATTGATCTTGAGGTGCGTTCTGTAAAAAGTTCTTATCGCGATGACTATCGAACAATGCTGGAAGATATAGCCGAGAGATGCACCGACCTGCTTATGCAGTATACATCTCCTGTAACCCAGTATCTTTCTCAGAATTACTCCAGCAATTCAAACACCCTGTATCAACAATTTGCGTTTATAAAATCGGTTATTGATACTTCTGAATTTTTAGAAGCTGTGCACCGCATACTTAACGCTCCTGTAACCCGATGGGCCGATCGTGAGGGTAAGACCAATATAACCAAGGGCGTGCGTATAAACAACTCAATTATGCGCCAGATTGCCTCGGGATCAAACAGGATTCCACTCCCGGAAAATCATTATATGCATTCTGTGCTGGATACTGTGCCTGCAAAAGTTGTCGTAAGAGAAAAGCATGATTCGCCGGATACTGTTGAGAACCAGTTTATTAAACACGTTCTTTCTGTTTACAGAATTTTCTGCTCAGATGTAAAAAACAAAATGGATTCTATAAGCCGTGAATGCCGGGAAGCACGGCAGCTGGAAGAAAGACTAGATAATATTCTTGATCACCAGATTTTCAAACAAATATCACAGCCTGCTACCCTATCTCTTAATAGTCCGGTTTTACAGAGGAAGGAAGGATATCGAGAGATACTCAAGTCTTGGTTAATGTTTGATCTGGCTTCAAAATTGATGTGGCATGGTGGTGATGATGTATATAAGGCGGGAAAAAGAGATGTGGCCACCTTATATGAATACTGGTCGTTTTTTAAGCTGTTGGAGCTCTTTGGTACTATTTTCAATTTCGCGCCTGTGGAAGTGGAAAGCTTGATAGAATCTACCTCCGATGGGCTTGGCCTGAAATTAAAGTCTGGTAAATTTTTTGCACTAAGGGGAATATACGATAGAGGCTCAAGGAAACTTGCTATTAAATTCAGTTATAACAGGACTTTTTCGGGAAATAAGGAATACCCCTCTGCCGGTAGCTGGTCAAAAAATATGCGCCCGGATTACACCTTGACGATATGGCCCTATGAGTTTTCGGAGGCAGAAGCGGAAAGTCAGGAATTGATTCTGCATATTCATTTCGATGCTAAGTACAAGGTGACAGGAATAACCGATCTCTTCGGGGTTGATACTTCGTCGGCAGAAGAAGATCTGGATGTAGAAAAACTTGATCAAAATAAAGGTGTTTACAAAAGAGCTGACCTGCTTAAAATGCACGCATACAAGGATGCAGTTAGGAGGACTGTTGGTGCATATGTTCTGTATCCCGGTACTGATGATTACATCGCGAAAGGTTTTCATGAGTTGATTCCCGGGTTAGGTGCTTTTCCGGTCCGTCCATCCAAAGCAAATGATGGAACTGAAGCTCTAAAGAATTTTGTAAAGGACGTAGTCGAACATTTCGTTAATCGTTCATCCCAACAGGAAAGACTTACTTATCATGTTTATGATATTTATAAAAACAGGCCTGATTTTGAGATTAGAGAGCCGCTTCCTGAATCTAATGAGGGCGGCAGGGTAAGACCGCCATCGGAAACTAGTGTTTTGATTGGTTATTGTGAGAATAGCGGAAGATATGAATGGATTAAAGAAAGAGGTCTCTATAATTTTCGCATGGACTCTGATCGAGGGTCGTTGCGTCTCACCCCGGAAGTGGCCGGCGCAGAATATGTGTTAATTCATCTTAGAGATGAATTGAAAACAGGATACTTGTGGAGAATTAAAGATCGTGGTCCCAGGGTGTTCTCAAAGCTTGAAATGGCTGCTATGGGATATGAAAACCCGTCTCATGAGTATTATTTAGTATACACAATTACCAAAACTGGCAATAAAGAATTTGACGGCCTTGTTTGGGATATTAGAAAACTTGAAGGTTATAAGCCTGGCTATGCTTCATCCTTGCCGTTCGCGGTCACTATGACAGAATTGATGAAAGTAAGAGTTAACTGATCGTTTATTGTATTGTCTTTGAAAAACAACACCTTTCGTGATCTGTAATTATCCAAAGAGCTTTCAAGCCTATTCAGGAGCTAACAACAAATTATCCCGAACAGGATGTTTGGAATAATTTGTGTATTTGTTTTAATAAAGAGAAGTTACTCCCCTCCCTTCGTGCCCTTCGCGGTCAATCATAAGGTAAAATCACCCCGTTATGGCACATGAATCCTTCGTCCTCCTCACCTGCCACCCCTATTCGTTCCGCTTTCGTTTCCGGAAACGAATAAATCCACGGTTTGAACCAAAGAGAAAGCAACAATGGCAAATGAATCGCTCGTAATCTACTCCATGAATAAAGTGGGACGCATCGCGCGCAGCGCTCACAACAAACAGTAACCAGCCAACTCAAACGAAAGAACCCAAATCACTATGCCTAATGAATCTTTAGTTATTTACTCAATGAACAAGGTCGGCAGAATCGTCCCGCCCAACAAACAGATCCTGCGCGACATCTCGCTCGGCTTTTACTACGGCGCCAAGATCGGCGTGCTCGGCCTGAACGGCGCGGGCAAATCCACCCTGCTGCGCATCATGGCTGGGGTCGACAAGGACTACATCGGCGAGATCTCGGCCTCCAAGGGCTACAGCGTGGGCCTGCTCGAACAGGAACCCAAACTCGACGAGACCAAAACAGTCATCGAGGTTGTGAAAGAGGCGGTCGCGCCCATCGTCGAGATGCTGGCGCGCTTCGACGAGGTCAACGCCAAATTCGCCGAACCGGATGCCGACTTCGACGCCCTGGTGGCCGAACAGGGCAAACTGCAGGAACAGCTCGACAAGCACGACGCCTGGAACCTGGATTCGCATCTGGAGGTCGCCATGGACGCCCTGCGCTGCCCCCCATCGGATACGCCCATCAAGATCCTATCCGGCGGCGAAAAGCGGCGCGTCGCACTGACCCGTTTGCTGCTCAGCGAACCCGACATTCTCCTGCTCGACGAACCCACCAACCACCTTGACGCCGAGTCCGTGGCCTGGCTTGAACATCACCTGCGCGAATACAAGGGCACCGTCATCGCCGTCACGCATGACCGCTACTTCCTCGACAATGTGGCGGGCTGGATCCTCGAACTCGACCGCGGCTATGGCATTCCGTGGAAGGGCAATTACTCCTCCTGGCTCGAACAAAAGGAGAACCGGCTCGCCAACGAAGAGAAGGCCGAGAGTCAGCGTCAGAAGACGCTCATGCGCGAACTGGAATGGATCCGCATGTCGCCCAAGGCCCGCCAGTCCAAGGGCAAGGCGCGCGTCACTTCGTATGAACAATTGCTCAGCCAGGAGGCCGAGAAGCGCCGCGAAGACCTCGAGATCTACATCCCGCCCGGTCCGCGCCTGGGAGATGTGGTCTTTGAATTCGACAAGGTCACCAAGTCCTACGACGACCGCCTGATCCTGGATGCGTTCTCCGCCTCCATTCTGCCCGGCAGCATCGTCGGCATCATCGGCCCCAACGGCGCAGGCAAGACCACTTTATTGAAGATGATCACCGGCAAGGAAAAGCCCGACAGCGGCACGATCAAGATCGGCGAGACCGTCAAGCTGGCCTATGCCGACCAGACCCGCAGCCTCGACCCGGAGAAGACCGTCTACGAAGAGATCTCCGGCGGCGCAGACTTCCTCGAGCTCGGCAAACGCAAGGTCAACTCGCGCGGGTATTGTTCCTCCTTTAACTTCATGGGCGCAGACCAGCAAAAGAAGGTCGGCGTTTTATCCGGCGGCGAAAGGAATCGCGTGCACCTCGCCAAGACCCTGACCGAAGGTGCGAACGTGCTGCTGCTCGACGAACCCACCAACGATCTGGACGTCAACACCCTGCGCGCCTTGGAAGAGTCCCTTGAAGAATACGCCGGTGTGGCCGTGGTCGTCAGCCATGACCGCTGGTTCCTCGACCGCATCTGCACCCACATCATCGCCTTCGAAGGCGAGTCGATCGCCAAAATGTACATCGGCAACTGGTCCGATTACGAAGAGATGATGATGGAAAAATTCGGCAAGGACCTGCAGCCGCATAGAGTGAAGTATCGGCAGCTGAAGAGATAATGTCGTAGGGGCGACCCATTGGGTCGCCCTTTTTGTTTTACTTTCCCACGGAGGAAACATGAAACGAATCATCCCCACGCTGTTGGCAATGGTCATGTTCCTGAGCGCCTGTGCGAGTCCGGCTGTCACGAGCCCGTCACCCATCGAACAGGCCGAATCAACTGTCACGTCCCAGCCTGTAGACGCAAACCCTGCCACCGCCGAACCCGTTCAGCCTCCCACACCCGTGCCGCCTCCCGCGCGCTGGTATTGGGGCTTTGACCGGGATACGAAAAAAGTGATCGGGGTGAATCAGCTTGGGGAGCGGCGCGAGACGGAGGCTCTGGATTTGGCGGATGATCTGATTCCCATCGCCGTCTCCCTCGACCATGAACGCGCCCTGCTCTTCCTCGACTCAAACGATACCCTGCGCCTGTATCTGCTTACCCCGGATGGAATGCAAAAGATCAAACTTCCTTCCGAGCCTTTTCCTTTCAACACGGATTATTCACAACCGGGGCGCGCGGTGGTGGCTGCATATGCTGATTCCGCCGTCTTCACCTATGTAACCTGGGACGCTGCTCAAAGCGAGGTGGTTGGCGCGGTAAATGCAGGCCCTGTGTACTTCGTGGATCTAAGATCGTTAACCGCAACCCTGATCGATCAACAGGCCAACCGCAACCCGTTTGATGGCAGCGGGGACAGGCACTGGTTTCACATCTCGCAGGATGGCCGCTTCCTGCGTTACCTGAACGGCATTGCGGATTCCCGGAAGATCGAGATCCGTGAGTTGGACCTGGCCACCGGCGCGGCCCGAACGGTCCATGTCAGCGAGGGCCCGCCCGACAGGATATATGCCTCTCCCGGGGGCGATCTCTGGTATCCAAGAAATGAAAACATCATTCTGGATGTCAATGGAAACCAAATCGATTTCACCGATAAAACACGCATGGCAAGTCCCTTGAGGGATGGCAGGATTCTTGTATATGCCTGGAATTGCCTGGATGCCTGTGAGATGAATGTGGTTGCGCCGTTTGGGAACGATGCCGCACTGACCTATAGCCTGCCGTGGGCCATCGAAGGTTCCACATCCTATGTTGAAGTCCGCCAGGTCCTGCCCGATCAAAGTTTGTTGTTTGCAGGGCCGCCTTATGTCGGGCTTTCAAATGTCCCCGCCATTGTGAAGACTTATCCCGGCCTGGAAGGGGGGGATATCCCTCTTTTTCGCATGACACCCGATGGGCAGGCGCGCCTTGTGGGGCTCTATGTCGAAGGCGTCTTTACGAAGGATGTCTCTGCCGATGGACGGTATATCCTCATGCAAACCATCGACAAAACTTCGTTTTTTATCTACGATGCGGTTGCGGATCGTCCGCTTTTTGAGATGCCGCTCGACCCGGAACTCGAGGATTATCTTGCAACCATTACGTTCCTGGATGACGGCATCCTTGTGAATTTGAACGCCTCGGTGCCGGGCACGAAACATGCTGTTTATCGAAGTTTCTATTACGTGTATGACTTCAAAACATCGGCCGCCCTGAATTGGGAGGATGTCAACCTCCAGATCACGGACTGCCCCGACCTCCTCGAAGACGGGTCTCTGGTTTGCTGGTTCGTTAATACAGACACTGCCAATTCCGATCTTGTCCGTTACAATCCCGCCACCGGGGCGAGAACGGTCCTGCTGGAAAATGTCTGGGGTATTGAGACCTTCCCGACCCCGTGATCTTTTGTGTTGTTTAATGAAATTTATTGGTGAAGGAGAGAAATACATGATTATCCGCTGGCTTGTTTTTCTGCACGTTTTATCGGCGATCACCTTCTTCCTGGCTCACGGCGCCGCCGCGGCGATGGTCTTCAGGGTCCGCAGGGAGACGGATTACGTCCGCATTCGCGCCATGCTGGACCTGTCCGTTTCCACCTTTCCGTTGTACATGTTCTCCTTCCTGGTCATGGGCCTGACCGGCCTGATCATGCCTTTCATCATCCACATCTGGAACAGGGTCTGGATCTGGCTCTCGATCGTATTAATATTGTTTGTTGTGGTCTGGATGGGTCTGGTCAATGAGAAACAGATCAAGCAATTACGCCGCCTGGTGGGCCTGCCCTACATGAAAGGTTCGAAGGAATTCCCCCCGGAACCTCCTTCCAGCCCCGATGAAGTGGCCGCACTGCTCAAAAATATCAATCCGGTTCAATGGGCAGTCGTCGGCTACGGGATTCCCGCCGTTGTCCTGTGGTTGATGATCTTCAAACCGTTTTAAAAAGGATATCCCTGTTTGCATGTACCGGGTCGCCGCGAATAAACTTAAGTTCAAAGTGGACGTTCCTTTCAAGGAACGTCCACTTTTCATGCCTGTACCAATCTCCCATGTAAAAGTGGATCTCGCAGGGCTCCGGCCCGCCCGGCATAAAAACCCTGCCAGGATGTTTTCTGCTACAATTTGTTCATGGAACCGCAAATCAGACTCTCCATCATCATGCCGTGTCTCAATGAGGCCGAAACTCTTGAAACCTGCATTCACAAGGCGCGTTCCTTTTTGGAACGCGCCTCCATTCCAGGGGAGATCCTTGTTGCGGATAATGGCAGCACGGACGGCTCGCAGGATATTGCCTTAAGGGCGGGTGCAAGGGTTGTGCCTGTCCCGCAAAGGGGATATGGCAGCGCATTAATGGGCGGCATCCAGGCCGCACAAAATGAATTCATCATCATGGGCGATGCGGATGACAGTTATGATTTCACCAACCTGCAGCCCTTTGTGGATGCCTTGCGGGAGGGGGCGGATCTTGTGATGGGGAACCGTTTTCAGGGCGGTATCATGCCGAATGCCATGCCGTTTCTGCACCGCTATCTTGGAAATCCCGTCCTGAGCTGGCTGGCCAGGCTTTTTTTCAATAACAAGATCGGTGATTTTCATTGCGGGTTAAGGGGTCTTCGCAAACAGGCCATTCTTTCCTTGAATTTACAGACCACCGGCATGGAGTTTGCAAGCGAGATGGCGGTCAAGGCCGCCATGCGGAAATTGAAGATCGTTGAAGTGCCGACGATCCTTTTTCCGGATGGGCGGACCCGTCCGCCGCATTTGCGCACCTGGTCTGACGGGTGGCGTCACTTAAAGTTTCTCCTGCTTTACAGCCCGCGCTGGTTGTTCTTTTACCCCGGAATCTTTTTGGTGATTTTTGGCGCACTGACCTCGGCCATCCTGCTCCCGGGGCCGCTGCACGTTGGAAATGTGATCCTGGATATCAATACCCTTATGTATGCCTCCCTGTTTATCATCATGGGAGTTCAATCCATTCTCTTCTCGGTATTTACCCGTATTTTCGGAGTCAATACCGGCCTGCTGCCGCAGGAAGACGACTCTGGAAGACCTGCCCGTCCGCTGGGTCTCGAAAAGGGATTGATCATCAGCTTGGGGATGATCGCGCTGGGTTTTATTAGCTCGATTGGCGCCCTGGTCTATTGGGGGGAGAATCGATTTGGCCCGATTGACCCTTCCCTGTCCATGCGGCTGGTCATTCCCGGAGCGGTCATGTTCACGCTCGGAATCCAAATATTCTTCGCCAGTTTTTTTATCAGCATTCTTAATACCCGGATAAAATCCAGACCCTCCTAGGGACAGGTCTGCCGGCGGCGAGGGCGGACTTATTACCGGCCTGCTCCTGCATATGATAACGGCGGCCGCACGGGTACAATCTTTAAATAAATATGGTTAAATTGCCGCCATATTAAGGAACCGGAAATGACCAAGCCGCCCCACGACCAGAAAACCAATTCCCACCCGCTGAATTTCTACGGGGATGTGCATGGGGTTGCCAGGATTTTTAATGTCTTTGTTTATTTGATCCTTGCGACCCTGATCTTTTCCATCGTCATTGTTCTTTTTAACGGGGGATATTCCTACGCCCTGATCATTTCAGCGGGGATTCCCATGCTGCTGATCGCGATGGTATTGATCCGCCGTGATTATTTTGAATGGGCCGCCGTTTTTCTGGCGATCATGTCCATGACTTTGGTGACGATCATCTCGACCCTCGGTCTGGGGATTCATCATATTGCCAACCTGGCATTCCCGGCGGTTCTGATCATTGCCAGCCTGGTGACCCGAAAGCGGATCATGGCCATATTGACCCTCTTCAGCATTCTTTGCGCCGCCTGGCTGGTGTTTGGAGAGCTGTCCGGGGCCTACACCCCTGCGACATTAATTCGCAGTGTGCCGGGGGATTTTTATACTGTTGCGATCCTTCTGGCCCTGACCGCTGTCATGGTCCGGATGTTGGCCGAGTCTTTCTTTCAAAGCAATTTGCAGCTGCAAAAGGAGCTTCAGGAACGCAGACTGGCTGAAAACAAATACCGTCATATCTTTGAAAATGCGATAGACGGCATCTTTCAAAGCAGCCCGGAAGGCCGGATGGTAAGCGTGAATCCGGCCATGGCGCGCATGTATGGATATGACTCCCCGGAAGACATGGTCGGCACGATCACGGATGTTGCCAGCCAGATCTATATTGATCCCACCTCACGGGCTGACTTGCTCCGCCGGCTTGATGCGGGCGAAGAGATCAGGGAATATGAGGCCCGGGAGTACCGCAAGGACAGATCAACCTTCTGGACCTCCATGAACGCCCGGGCAATTCGCGATGAATCCGGCAGGGTCCTTTATTATGAAGGCACCATCGAGGATATCACGGAGCGCAAACTGGCCGAGACGGCATTGCACCAAAACCGGCAGCGTCTCGAGGCTTTTTTCAACCAGTCTTTGGATGGCTTTTTCTTCAGCATCTTTGATGCACCCCAACAATGGGACGACTCGATTGACAAGGAGGAAACGCTTCTGCATATCTTCACCCATCAGCGCTTCACGGATGTTAATAATGCCATGCTGGAACAATATGGCATCAGCCGCGAGAAATTCCTCAGCCTCACATCCAGTGACGTGTTCGCGCACGATCCCCGGCAGGGTCTTCAGTTAAGAAGACAGCTGTTTGACAGCGGTCATCTGCGCACCGAGACCCACGAGCGCAGGGGGGATGGCACCCCGGCCTGGTTTGAGGGAGAGTACGTCTGCCTGCATGATGAGCACAAACGGATTGCCGGTTTCTTCGGCATTCAGCGTGATATCACCAAACGCAAGCAGTCGGAGCTCGAGCGCGAGCAGTTAATCCGCGAACTTGCCGCCAAAAATGCCGAATCCGAGACCCTGCGTGAAAGCTTTGCCAGCATCGCGGGCACCTTTGAGTTTACGGAGATCATCGAGCATATCCTCGACCAGATCGGGCGGGTGGTTCCCTTTGACAGCGCCTCCATCTGGCGGCTGGAAGGAAACATGCAAAAACTGATCGCTGGCCGTAACCTGCCTCCCATGGAGGATATGGAAATGCCGATTGACGGAATTAATTCGGCCATGCCCGTCATTCGCGGCGAGGTTTCATACATTCTCAATCATAATGTGCAGGAGGAACTGCTTGATTTCAAGGATCCGCCCCACAACATCATCAATTCCTGGCTGGCGATCCCGCTCAAAACCCGCGGCAGGATCATCGGGTTGATCGCCCTCGACGGTTACCGGACTCATCAGTTCAACGAACATCATGCCGGGCTGGCTGTGACTTTTGCCAACCAGGTTGCGATCGCGCTGGAAAACGCCAGCCTGTTTGCCGAGCTTCAAAATGAATTGTTCACCCGCGAAAAACTCATCCGGGAATTGGAATCAAAGAATGCGGAATTGGAGCGCTTTACCTATACCGTATCGCATGATCTGAAATCCCCGCTGGTCACGATCAATGGATTTCTTGGCTATTTGAAAGGGGACGCCGCCTCCGGGAATACCGAGCGGGTCACACTGGATATCCAGCGCATCCAGGATGCTGTCGATAAAATGCATTTGCTGCTTAAGGAATTGCTGGAACTGTCCCGCATCGGGCGCATCGTCAATCCGCCGGAAAATGTGCCCTTTGCGGATCTGGTCCGGGATGCCCTGGACCTCGTCCATGGACGGCTTGAGGCCCGCGGGGTGACGGTTCAAACGCAGCCGGACCTGCCAGCCCTTTATGGAGATCGCCAGCGACTGCTGGAAGTCCTGCAAAACCTGATCGATAACGCCGCCAAATACATGGGTCCACAAACCTCCCCCTTGATCGAGATCGGTCAGCAAGGGGAGCAGGATGGGCAGGGGCTGGTCTACATCAAAGACAATGGGTTGGGTATTCCGCTTGAACACCACGAGCGCATCTTCGGTCTCTTTGACAAACTGGATCCCAAAAGTGAAGGAACCGGCGTTGGACTGGCCCTGGTAAAGAGAATTATCGAGGTGCATGGCGGCAGGATCTGGGTTGAAAGTGAAGTTGGAAAAGGGTCAACTTTTTACTTCACTCTGCCAAAGGCGGCCGGACCAGGAACTCCCGGAGTTTCATGAATGTGGCATAAAATTACCGCCGTCTTCAAGGCGCCTGAATTTGCGGGAGATGAAGAGAAAAAACTGCGTGCCCGCGCGCTGCATGCCCTGCACATTAATATGGGCTGGGTGATCATGGTTGTTGGCTCTTTTGGAATTTTGTTTGTATTTCCCGAAAAAATAAACAGCGCCCTGATCCTGGTTTTTTCCCTGCTGATGGTATTGCTGGGAATGATCCTGAACTGGCGCGGACATATAAAAGAGAGTGGTGTCTTGACCCTTTCAGCGCTTTGGGGAGCTACAGTCTATATGACCGTAATCTCCGGAGGCATCCGCAGCCTGGATATTATTTTCTTTGTTTCCGGAACGGTGATTGCGGGAATTATTTTTGGCGCGCGCGGAGCGCTTTATTACGCGGGATTAAGTCTCCTGACGGGCCTCGGATTGATTCTTGCCGGGGCGGCAGGAGTGCAATTTCCGCAGTTATTTACCTTTCCGCCCGTTTCTGTATGGGTGATCCTTTGCATAAACCTGTTCTTTACCGTGGCACCCCTGCGGGTTACCCTGGATAACCTTTCAAAGGCGGCTTCCTCCGCACGGTCAAACGGAGAACGCTACCGCCTGATCGCCTCGGTCATGTCCGACTATGTCTTTTCGATCCGTTATGGTCCCGATGGGACGATCGCTGACCAATGGATCAGCGGGGCATTTGAGACGATCACCGGATATACGGCCGAAGAATATATTGAGCGCGGCGGTTGGACCGCCATTCTCCATCCGAATGACCTCCAGCAGGACGCCGATGACATGGAACATCTGCATGCCAATCAAAAAGTCGTCACGGAGGTCAGGCTGGTCAGGAAGGATGGAAATGTCCGCTGGGTGCGTGCTTATGGTCATCCGGATTGGGATGAAAAAGAACATCGTCTGGCCGGGATCTATGGCGCGGTGCAGGATATTACGGATGGCAAACAGGTGGAAAAAGACCTGCTCCAACGGGAGGCCATTTTGGAAATTGTCGCCAATGCCGCCAGTCTATTCCTGAAGGTGCCCACCTGGACGCCGGACATCTGGCATAAGGAGGTTAATCAGCTTCTCGAACGCCTTGGAAAAGCGGTCAATGCAAGTCATGTTTATATTTTTGAGAACAGTCTCGCCGCGGACAACTCGATTCTCATGAGCATTAAATATGAATGGTCCGCCCCGGGGATTCCCAGCGACCTGATGAATCCCAAATACAGGGATAGGCCCCTGGAAGTGGATTATATGGAGAGCTGGAATAACAGCGTGAACCGGGCCGTTCCCTATGTTGGGGATGCCGGTCATGCCTCGCGGGAGGATATGTATGAGCTGGCTTTACGCGGCATTTATGCCCTGCTGGATGTGCCGATCTATATCGATGACAGGTGGTGGGGAACCATCGGCATTGATGATATGGCGCGGACCCGTGAATGGTCCAATGCGGAAATCGACGGCCTGGTGATTACTGCAAACCTCCTGGGCGCCGCCATCAAACGCCAGCAGGTCGATGCAACCCTGCAGAGTGAGCTTCAGAAGCGCAAGGCCTTGATCAACGAACTTGAGGTCAGGAATGCTGAGTCCGAGACGCTTCGGAAGAGTGTGGCGATCGTGGCGGCCACTCTGGAGCAATCCGAAGCGATCGAACGCATCCTGGAACAGCTCAAGCAGGTCCTTCCCTTTGACAGCGCTTCCGTTCAGCTGTTGAACGGGGATATCCTGGAAATTGTCAGCGAGCGGGGGGGTAAGGAAAACGAACAAAAAAATTTCCGGGTCGATGAGAACGAACCCGCATACCCTGTCATTCTCGGGAAAGTCCCCTATGTTCTTTATGAGGATATTCAGTTTTCCATCCCATCCTTCAATGACATTCCACACAATAACATTCGTGCCTGGATGGCCATTCCATTGAAGGTCAAGGGCAGAATCATCGGTATTATTGCGCTGGACGGCTATCGGATCGGCCAGTTTTCTGCAAGGGATGCGGAACTGGCCCTGAGCTATGCCGACCAGGTGGCCATTGCACTCGAGAACGCACGCTTGTTTACCGAATTGCAGGCTGAGCTTTCCCTCAGGCAGAAATTGATCAACGAACTTGAATCGAAAAATGCGGAACTGGAAAGATTTACCTACACCGTATCCCATGATCTTCGTTCCCCTCTGGTCACCATTCGGGGTTTCCTGGGCTATATGGAACGATATGCCAACCAGGGGGATATGGACGGGTTTCGCAGGGACATGCAGCGGGTCAGTGCCGCCACGGATCGAATGGATAGTCTGCTTAAGGATGTTCTGGAGCTTTCCCGCGTTGGCAGGATGATCAGTCAGCCCCAGGAAATACCATTCGAGGACTTGATCCGGGAGGCCCAGGAAATCGTTCATGGACGCATTCAGCGACACGAAACCACGGTTCAAATTCAGCCGGGCCTGCCCTCTGTCTACGGAGACAGGATGCGCCTGCTGGAGGTATTGCAAAACCTGCTCGACAACGCCGCCAAATATATCGGCGATCAGAAGAATCCGGTCATTCAGATCGGCATGAACGGCTCCGATGGATCAGGCATGCCTGTTTTCTTTGTCCGCGATAATGGCATGGGCATTGACCCGCAATATCACGACCGTATTTTCGGAATGTTCAACAAACTGGACCCCGATAGTGAAGGAACGGGGATCGGTCTTGCTTTGGTGAAACGCATTATTGAGTTTCACGGAGGCAGGATCTGGGTTGAGAGTGAAGCGGCGAAAGGCACGACTTTTTATTTCACATTGCCCGCAAACACAGGGTCAAATTCATGACCCGGGCTGTTTAAATCCGATCACTGCGCCACCGGGAGGGGGTGGTTCCAGTGACCAGATCCAGCTGTTTTCGAACTCGCAGCTGCCCTTTCCGGAATCCTGGTAGGCAAGCAGCCCAAAGATTCCCTCACTGCGCTGTTTGCTGTTATCGAAAAACCGCCCCTGACGCACATGGTTGATATACAGGGTGAATTGTTCGTCAATGGCCACCAATACAAACTGATTGGTGGCGCCATTGTCCTGCAGCAGGGCACTGGAAAATTGAGTCCTGGTGGGTGAATTTTTAAACCGCCCGAATTCAGCCACGTCGATGGACCAGGCCGGCAATCCTGAGAGACGCAAGAACTCGAATAGATATTGCTTGCCCTGGGCAAGGTCCGGCTCCGAGCGGAAAATGGATCCGCAAACAATGATGCCGGTGGCCCGCCATGTAACATCCGATTTCATGATGAAATTACTTCCAATGAGTTTATCGTCGAGCGCCTGTACCTTTTGTTCCGGCCCGGTCAGGCTGACGGTGATCGGTTGATCATACTTCCAGGCCAGATACCCCTGCTGATAGGGAATATCCGTGTCATCCAATAAACTATCCAGCTCCTGCATGACCTCACTTGTAGTCTGGGTCGCCAGGGCTGCTTTTGTTTGCATGGCATTGGGTGTGGGGGTTGGTTGTGGTGTTGCTGTATCCGTCGGAGGAGGGGTAAAGGATGGTTCAGGAGTTGGCGTGGCGGCCGGGCTTAGCCCCGGAATTGTGCCACAAGCAAGCAGGAAGACCAGTGTAGACAGAAAAAAACGACGGTAATTTTTCATGATATCCTCCTTGGACTTAGTCGAATTATAGGGGTGAACTTCGGATTGGGCAATCATGAAATCAGCGTGAGATTCGTCCCGCTCTGCGCCTGTGTCATTAAGCAAAAGGACGAAGGAAAACCTTCCTTCGTCCTTTTGCTGGTGCCGGTCAATCCTCCAACACGGCTGCTTCCACTGAATAGATTGGGGGAAGATAATCAGCCATCAACTCCCAGGTTGTGCCGGAATCGCGGCTGTAAAAAAGCTGACCTGTATTCGTGCCGATGTATATTCCGGCATCCTCAAAAGTATCCGTTGACATGGCCTCACGCAAGACCACCAGGTGGGCGTTTTCAGGCAGTCCTTTTGTCATCCTTTGCCATGAATCGCCCGCGTCCCGGCTGCGCCAGACCGCGAACTGGCCTTCCACGCTCATGCGGTACTCATCGCTTTCCTCGAGTGCCACATAAATGGTCCGGGGATCGGTCGGGTGAACGGCAATCGGAAACCCAAAACGGGCGGGCAGTTTGCCTTCCCCGATATCGATCCAATCTTCGCCGCTGTTGTCGCTGCGATATACACCACAATGGTTTTGCTGGTAGATCACCTCTGGTTGGTTGGGATGCATGGCCATCTTATGCACGCATTGCCCAAACTCGGGAAATTTTTCAGGGTGAAAATCCGCACGCACATTTTTATTGTGTGGGGCCCAGGTCACTCCACCGTCATCTGTACGGTAACAGCCTGCAGCCGATACGGCGATGTACATGCGCTCCTTTTTGGACGGGTCCAATAGAATGGTGTGAAGACACAGCCCGCCATTTCCCGGTGACCAGGCGCCGCGCTGCGGATGGTCAAAGAAGTGTTCGTTCATCTCCCATGTTTCACCGCGATCCCTGGAAATGAAAAGCGAAGCGGGCTGGGCGCCCGCATAGAGCACATTGGGTTCGCTGGCGCGCCCCGGAGTGATATTCCAAACCTTGATCATTTTTTCCGGTTTTTCCTTTACATTTTCCCCTGCAGAGGAACGAAACTCTTCATCCACCGTGCCGGATGGCCTGCCGGATTTTGATGGCCGCAGGATGGCCGGTACCTGCTTTGCCTGAACCCAGGTCTTTCCCAGATCATCCGAATAATGGGTGGTTGGGCCGTATACAAAATGGCTTGCCGCGGCGTGCAATCGCCGGTCACGCGGGTCCATTTGCATGTGCATCACATTCCAGCTTTTGAAATGAATGTCACCGGCCTGCCACTTCTTCCGTTTGGCGTCGCTGCTGAAGATAAAACCACCCTTGCTGGTCCCAACCATTACCAATACTTTTTTGCTCATGGGAATCTCCTTCCGACCAAATAAGAATATATGTTCTAATAATTATAGCATAAAATTGCGACATGAATTATCCTCTTTTGAACCTGTGACGCCCTGATTCGGCGATGGATTTATAATTGATCTCGAGGCAGACATGAAAAAATTTTTTCTTTATTTGTGCATGGCAGTCATCCTGACCGCCTGTGGAAGCAGGGTTGATTCTCAAAAGAACAACCTTGTCATATCCGATCCCGCAAAAAACCTGGAAGCCACGGCCGGCAATGAGTTCAAGATTGTTCTTGATTCAAATCCCGGCACGGGCTACCATTGGGAGCTGGATGAGGAACTGGATGGGACCATTGTTCAGTTTGTTTCAAATGAATATGTCGCGGATGAACCTGCCATGCCCGGTTCGGGCGGACGTGACGTGTGGATATTCAAGGCTGTCAAGCCGGGCGAGGTTCATATCACCCTTTCGTACTATCCCCCTTCGAACGATGCTGTGGGCCCGCAACAAAAGGTGACTTTTACTGTTACAGTAAAGTAGGCGACCATCCGGTCGCCTTTTCTTTCCAAGGAGAAAAAATGAATCGCCCTGTTTTGTTTGCAGGTCTCTTTACCATTCTGTTGACGGCCTGTAATGTCAATAGCCCAACGCCTGCACCGGCCGCCACCCCCACGTATACGGAAATTCCAGCTTCCACGGCAACAGTGATCCCGACAGCAACACAGACCAGGATGAGCCTGGTTGTCAGGGAGGAATTGATAAATTGCAGATTGGGTCCCGGCACGGAATACGCACTTGTCAATGAACTGCATCAGGATCAATCTGCACGTGTGATCGGCAGGAATGATGCATCCAGCTGGTTGTATATTCGCGATCCCGGCAACCCCGACGGTTTTTGCTGGGTGTCTGTTGCTGTCGTCGAGACAAGCGGGCTGGTGAGTGAACTGCCTGTCACCCAGCCTCCTTTTGTCACTGTGACAGATTTCAGTTTGCGCGTGGAACCCAGCCGGATCCTGGTGAATTGCAGCCAATTTCCACAGACCGTTTTTCTGGAGGCATTGATCACCACCAATGGACCAACCTTGATGACCTGGAAATGGGAAGCCAGCACCGGGGTCATATCGGATGTGGGCACCCTGGTTTTTCAGGAGGCGGGAACCCAGGTGATCAATGAGTATTACCAGATCGGCGGGCCGAATGAATACTGGGTAAAGCTGTACATTCTCACACCCAATGAACTGGCGCAACAGGTAAATATTCCGGTCAGTTGTAATTCCTGATTGCGGGAACAAAAAAGAGGCTGATCATTCAGCCTCTTTTTTGTTTTGTCAGACCTAATGCTCGAATAATACGGTCTTGTATCCGAGCGCGGTAAAGAACTTCAACAAATAATTCTCCGCGTTTGTCTGGCCCTGGGTCAGAATGCCGTCCTCCAGCGCGGCCTTGCGGATCTCATCCTCGGCGGACTGGCGGGCAAGGGTCTCCAGGTCGATGCTGCCCTTGGTCAGCAGACCGGTATCGCGGTCATAAACATAGGATTTTTCGTTATCCAGGGTGGCCACGAAGATCTCCGTGGCAGGCAGGCGCACGTACAAAACACCGTTCTCCAGCCGCATATCCCCGGGCTGCAGTTTCTCCATGTCAATGCCGGCGATGACAATGCCGTGTGCCACGAACAACAATTTATCGCCGAAGGCGAAACCGAAGGTCCCCTGGCCCACTTCGGCGGTGATGACCTTTTCAATGGTGTATTGGATGGTCTCTAGGCGCGCAATGGCGCGGATCTCATTGATATAAGTGACCGGATCCGGAATGATGGTGGGCGTGGGGTTCAACAGCTGGGAGACCTGCGTCTGCATGGATTCATTGGCCTGCTGTAAACCCTGGAAGGGAGCCGCCGCAGCCGCCTGGGCCGCGGCGGCGCTCTCGCGCACGGTTTGTACGATAAAATAAACGCCTGCCGCCAGTACGATTAAAATCAGGATGGACATGATTGTGCTTAAACTGTTTTTCATAATTTTCCTTTCCAACTTATCCAATTATAGCAACATAGTATGATTGTGCCGATGCAATTCTGCAAGATGAAAAAAGTCCTGCTCACGCTTTGTCTGGCCGTCCTTGGGTGTTCATTCCCGGTTCAATTGACCGTGGGGACGCCCACGCCTGTTTCCACTCCCGGGCCGGCGTCTGCTCCGACAGCCACGCCTCAAGCCACGGCCGAGCCTGGTACTGAAAAAAACCCTTTGATCCTCGCCCTGAGCCCGTCCGCCCACCCGGACGCAGAAGTGATCGCAGCCGGGGATGTCATTTCGGCATTCATCGAATCGCAGACGGGGTATAGGGTGGTCACCATCGTCCCTGCCTCTCAGACAAGCCTGGTGGATGCGTTTGGAAAAGGCAACGCGCAGATCGCCGTCCTCCCGCCCTTTGCATACCTGCTGGCCCGTCAGAATGACCTGGTCACAGCCATCCTTGCCAGCGTGCGCGATGGCCAGATCGTCTACGGTGCACAATTCATTGCCAATCGCGATGGTGGATTTGTTCCCTATTTCAATGCGGAACGAAATGAAAACACTGCCGAAGCCGCGGAAGCTCTGAAACAATTTCAAGATAAAAAACCCTGCTGGAGTGACATGGTCTCTCCGTCGGGGTATGTGGTGCCGCTCGGAGTGCTGAATCAGACCCAGGTCCGGACAAGAAGCGGGGCGTTTCTTGAGGGCCAGCCAAGCGTCGTGCGGGCCGTCTATGCGGACGACATCTGTGATTTTGGCGCGACCTTCATCGATGCGCGTCAATCGCCAATCCTGGAGGCAAGCTACCCCGATGTCATGGAACGGGTCATGGTCATCTGGCGCATTCCCAATTTAATTCCCTATGAAAACATTTCACTCTCCACCTCCCTGCCGGTTGAAATGCGCCGGGTGTTGCAGCGCGCTTTCATTGACCTGATGCTCACGACGGACGGAAAATCCGCGATGCAGACTGCGTACGGGGTGGATGAATTGCAGGTGGTGGAGGATGCCGCATATACAAACTTCGCACTCTTCGTCAGCGCTTCCGGATTGGACCTGTCGGGGTTGATTGAATAACGCGCCTGTGGTTTTTATGTTCATTCAGACGATGAAATTCATCCTGCGTGTGACGTTCCTGTCCGGTCTGCTGATCGCGGCCGGATTATTCCTGCCCAAATGGATCGTCCTTCTATTTGCAGGACCGCGCACATTCACCGTGGAGAATGTGCCTGCGGACCGGGTTGTAATTGTTTTTGGCGCGGGTCTGCTGCGGGATGGTTCCGCCGGACCCGTGCTGCGTGATCGTGTGGAGACGGCAGTGCAGTTGTACCAACTGGGCAGGGCCGACAAGCTGTTGATGAGCGGCGATAACCGGATCGTTGAATACAATGAGCCCGAGGCCATGCGTCAGTATGCGCTTGGTTTTGGCGTGCCGGATACAGATATAATTTTGGACTATGCGGGCCGCCGCACTTATGATACCTGTTATCGGGCCCATGTCATTTTTCAGGTGGACTCGGCCATCCTGGTGACCCAATCCTTTCATCTGCCGCGCGCGCTCTTTTTGTGCAATTGGTTTGGGGTGCAGTCCACAGGCGTGGAGGCGAATAATCATTATTTCCGAAAAGTCTCGCGGATATACTGGCATACGCGCGAATTATTCGCGAATTTTCAGGCAGTCTGGGACGTATTAATTGCAAAACCGCTGCCTGTGCTGGGGGAACCCGCACCCATCCCGCAATAAAAATATTGGTAGATCGATCAAGGAGAAATCATGACTCGTGAAGAAGCTCTTGCCCTTGTGCGTGAATATGTCAAAAACGAAGGTTTGGTGCGGCACATGTTGTCGGTGGAAGCCGCCATGCGTTTCTATGCCGGGAAGTATGGGGAGGATGTTGAGACCTGGGGGCTGATTGGTCTGCTGCATGATTTTGACTGGGAGATCCATCCCACCCTGGAGGAACATCCCCAGGCGGGCGCGCCCATCCTGCGGGAGCGCGGCCTGAGCGAGGAGATCATTCAGGACATTCTCAGCCATGCAGATCACCTGGGACAGCCCCGGGATACCATTCGGAGAAAAGCAATTGCCGCATGTGATGAGGTGACGGGTTTGATCACCGCTGTTGCGTTGGTGCGTCCTTCGAGGTCGTTATATGATTTGGAAGCCTCCTCTGTAAAAAAGAAATGGAAGGACAAGGCCTTTGCCGCCGGCACGGACCGCGGAGAAATGGAACATGCCGCGCAGGTCCTGGGTGTGGAACTTTGGGAGCATGTCGCCAATGTCATTACCGCCATGCGCACGATCGCGCCGGAACTGGACCTGGTTGGAAATTTAAAATAGCCCCACTTTATTTATTGGTAAACAGGACTCCCGATGAACAAAAACGTCTTTATCAGCTATTCCCGCCGCGAAGCGTCTTTTGTGGACCTGTTATCCGATGCACTGGATGACAACCAAGTCAATGTCTGGGTGGACTATCAGAGCCTGATCCCCGGCCGGCCCTGGTTGGAGCAAATTCTGGCCGGCATTGAACATGCGGATATTTTTTTACTGGTGGTGTCCAAGGCATCACTCGAATCGAAAAACGTGGGATTGGAAATTCAACATGCCCTTGAACAAAAGAAACGCATCCTGCTCGTCATTTTTGAAGCCGTAGTGCTTCCGGCGTTCCTGCAGGATTGTGAATGGATGGATTTTCGAGGCGCCTTTGGGAAAAACATCCGCCAATTGCGCGACCTGCTTGATAACCCGGCCCCGGTGAAAGCCCCGGCCCCGCAAAGGGGATTTCGGACCTCGTTGACGGTATGGGCATCTTTTTTTCTCAGTTTGCTGATGGCCGCCATCTCCCTGCCCGCCTGGTGGACCCTGTTCATTCCGATTCTGTTGATTCCGCTCCCCTTTCATGTTTTGAATCGGGATCTTTATTTTTACAGGGTCCGTTTTGCCGTGATCACGCTGCCGGTCATCCTGGTGTTGAGCTGGTCCTTTTTCCTGCCTTATAAATTCACCAACGTTCCGATCACGTATTGCATGCTGATCAGTTTTCTGGCGGCGCCTGCCATGTTGTTTTTACTTTCCTCCAGAGGAATGCGTGCCTGGGGAAAGCCCGGCGCCTCCGCCCCTCGGTCTGTCCGGTACCGACCCGGGATCAGTCAGCCGGCGCCGATTCCCTTTTATATTGAGCATGCCCCCGAAGACCGGAAGTTTGCCGAGGCGATCAGTAACGGTTTGAAAAAATACGGCCATCCCCAGGTCCCTGATGCAGCCGGGGCGCAGGTCAGTTTTCTGATCGTATCCCGCTACAGGAACACAACTTCCATGGACCCGGAAAAGCAGATGGTGTATCCGATCATTGTCCAGGACACGGTCATTGAGGAGGAGTCCCTCCAGCGCATTCAATGGATCGATTTTCGCCGGGGCCTGAGGAATTTAAAAAATCTTGCCATCCTGCTGCCAGAACCTGCAAAGCTGATGAAGGCGCTGGGCGTTATTCCGATCAGCAACCAGGCTGTTTATCCGCGCATCATTCAGATGCTGGATTATTTCCTTACGCTTCTGGCTTTCTTTTCGATCAGCATTTGGATACCGCTCTGGCTTGAATTTTATAAACAATTCCTGGAGTACGACAGCCTGGCCCCCTTTTTGATCATCAATGCCATTCTTTCGATCCTGATCGTGCGCGCGGTTTTCAACACAAGGCGCGCCTTGATCCGCCGGCAGGGAAAACTTGCCTCCCTGGGACGGCTGATCCTCTCGGTCCTGTGGATCGGGTTGATCGGATTTGTTCAAACCATATACATTACCAATGTCATCCTGGTGTTGACCGGGGCTGTTAAACCGGAATTGACCCGGGGCTATATCATTATTTTTCTACCCCTCAGCTTTGCCCTGGGGATTGTTTTGATCAGTCTATTTGCAATCTGGAATTTTGCCGACTTGACCCGCTGGTTTCCGTATAAAGGAAAATGATCACATCCCCCGTCCGAACAGGATATCAGGGCGATTTTTTCCTGGCATCCTTGATGTTCTTGCTGGTCATGGAGGATTGGAAAATAGCAGTGGAATGAACCCCGGGGCCAATCGGGGTGGTGTCGGATTTGCCGCGTCCCGGCAGCAACTGGTCCTGCATGAACACCAGGTTGACCCCGGCGAGGGAGATCAAATCGCCGGGATAAAGCAGACCCTGGGTGATGCGCTGGCCATTAATATAGGTTCCGCCGGTGGAATGCAGATCGAAAACCACGAAACTTTCCTGGACAACCCGGATCTCCAGGTGGTGTCTTGAAATGCGCGGGTCATCGATCACGACAGTGTTGTCGTGGCTCCGGCCGATGCTGGTGACCGCCTGGTTTAAAGGGATTGCTTTTACACCCTGAAAGATTAAAAAAACATTTTCGGGGATGGAGATTTCCATTCCCGGATTTTCATTATTTTCTGGTGGCGTGATATTTGGTTGGTCCATCCCTCTACAAGCCCCGGTTGGGGCCGCTCCTTGGGAAGAGTATAAAACAATTCACAGCGGTTTTCAATGCCTAATCTGAAAATGCGAAGTTTTCGGCAGGATTTTTTAAAGTCCCGGTTCCCATTATTTATTCAATTTATGTACCTGTCAGCCATTCCAGGGCGCTCTCCATATCCCTGAATGCGCGGTAGGGCAGACCGCGATTTCTAGCCACGGTCTCAAAGAATCTGCTGTTTTCGTCGATCTTGGGATCTGCTGACGGATATAAGATTGCAACCTTCCTGCTGACGTGTTTAAATTCCTCGCGTTGCTTCAACACTTCCTGAGTTCGCTCAAAGATGCGGGACATGGTCAGCTCATATTGAAGCTCCCGGATATCCAGGAGTACTCTTGTGCTTCCGGTTGAGCCAACCGCCTCCATGATCCCGCGAACCATCAGATTTTCGATCTTTGGATCCAATCCCCCTCTGGCAGTGGCAATGATGATGTTTTGATCTTCCCTGTGCCGGATTGTATATTCCATATTTCGCTCCATCCTGCTCATTATGGGTGACGGTGCGTCGCTCAGGTATGATATTGGGATTATATCGCTGAAATCAAGGGCGAAATAGAAAGCCTTGAAAGAACATGATCTGCAGATAACTTAACCAAAAAGGGTTGTGGATATTCCATCCACAACCCTTTTTTCAACTTGTTATATTTGGATTTATTTCTTCTTTTTCTTTACCGTATTCTTCTTGACAGGCTTGGCTGCCTTCTTGGCGACGGGTTTCCTGGCTGGTTTGGCTGCTTTTTTCTTTCCCTTTGCTGGTGCTGATTTCTCGGGTTTTTCTTCAACAGCTTTCGCGATTTTCACAAATCTCTCCACGGTCCAGCCCACCACCACCGAGGTGACTGTCTCGCCGGGTTTCACTTCCACAAGCAGGTCACCCTTGGTGGCGGCGCGTTTACGGGTGGCGGCCGCATCCAGCCGCGCGGACTTGGGTGCGCCTTTGCTGGTGTGAATGGTGGCGATGTGATTCGGTTTACCCGATGCAACGCCTGCCAGCATGACTTTCTTCGGCAGGGACCAGACCGTCACGCCCTTGCCGTAGCGCCCCTGTGTTGGGAATTCCTTTTGGTCCACACGCTTGGCTTTGCCATCCGAAGCCATCAGCAGGATATCGCCTTCAGCGGGCAGAATCTCCGCGCCAACCAATTCATCCTTGTCGTCCAGTTTGATTCCGTTCACGCCGGCGGCGACGAGTCCCATCGGACGCACATCCTCCTCCTTGAAACGGATCGCCATGCCCAGCGCTGTGACCAGCAAAACATCTTTTTTCCTGCCGTCGGTTAATCCCACCCAGCCGAGCCGGTCGCCTTCGTTGACGCGGGCCAGCACAAAGGTCTGGGCGGAGGGACCGGGCATTTCCGTGATGAGACTCTTCTTGACCATGCCGAAACGTGTAACTGTGATGACACAGGTTTCCGGAGGGAATTCGGAACGTTTGGCGGGCATCGAAAATACAGCCGCCAGTTTATCCTCTTCGGTTAATGGAGAGGCTTTGAAATAGGGAATGCCGTCGTGCAAATGCCCATTCGCGCCGACCTCAGGCAGGGTGTGTAATGCGATCGCGGCTGCCTTCCCGTTTTCGGAAACCAGATAAAGCGTATCGGTCGACGAAGCCCTGACGAGGAAGTGCGGTGCGTCATTGCCGGAGGGACGCGGCGCCTTGTCTTCGTGGGTGCGGGCCATGATGCCTTCGGCAGTCACGCCGATCCACACGGTTTGTTCAGTGATCAAGTCCGTGGCGACCAGGGACTTCGCGCCCTTGCCGCCTTTCTTTAGACTGACTATTTGCGTGCGGCGGCGGTCGCCATAGGCGGCTTTCACGCGCAGTAATTCATCCGATACCACAGCACGCATGCGTTTGGAGGATTTCAACAGGTCCGTCAGGTCCTTGATGATCGCGGTCACTTCCTTGTATTCGGTTTCGATCTTCTTGCGCTCAAGTGCGGCCAGCCGGCGCAGCTGCATGTCCAGGATCGCGTTGGCCTGCAGTTCCGTCAGCTTGTAGCGCTTCATCAGTTTACCCCGGGCAGTCTCCACGTCCGGTGCGTTGCGGATGATCTGAATGATCTCATCCAGATTCTTTAACGCAGTTAAATATCCCTCGAGGATATGCGCGCGCGCCCTGGCCTTATCCAGGTCAAATTCGGCACGCCGTTTGATGATGGTTAAACGATGTTCCACATAAACGCGCAGGGCCTGTTTCAAAGTTAATGTGCGCGGTTCGCCGTCCACCAATGCCAGCAGGTTAATGCCGAAGGTGGTTTGCATGGGTGTACGTTTATAGAGCTCACGCAGCACGGTTTCCGGTTCAACATTCTTCGTCATTTCGAGCACAATGCGCATGCCCTGACGGTCGGATTCGTCGCGCAGATCAGACAGACCCTCGAGATGACCGTCGCGGGCCAGCTCGGCAATGCGCTCGATCAAACTGGACTTGTTGACCTGATACGGTAATTCCGTGACAATGATCCGGCTTTTGCCGCGTTCCATCTCTTCGATGTGAGCCTTGGCTTGCACGGTCACCCGTCCGCGCCCCGAGCCATAGGCGGACTCAATGCCGTCCTCGCCCTTTTCCTGGATGATGATGCCGCCTGTGGGGAAGTCGGGTCCCTGCACGAATTCCATTAACTGCTCGACATCGATATCATCGAGTTTGTCCCACTTCTCGATCATATATACGAGCGCGTCCACGATTTCGCCGAGATTATGCGGCGGAATGGAGGTGGCCATGCCCACGGCAATGCCGGTCGCGCCGTTCACCAAAAGATTAGGGATCGCTGCAGGCAGCACACCCGGCTCCTCGAGTGTGTCATCGAAGTTCGGGACAAAATCAACCGTTTCCTTGTTCAGGTCAAAAAGAATATCCAGCGCGGCGGAGGTCAGGCGTGCCTCGGTATAACGCATGGCAGCGGGCGGATCACCGTCCACCGAACCGAAGTTGCCCTGGCCGTCGACGAGCAACGTGCGCAGGGAGAAATCCTGCGCCATGCGCGCCATGGCTTCGTACACGGCCGAGTCGCCATGCGGATGATATTTACCGAGTACTTCACCCACAATGCGGGCGGACTTCTTATAGGCTGTGTCGGCGCGAATGCCCATGTCGTACATCGCATACAAAATGCGCCTTTGCACAGGCTTAAGTCCATCGCGCGCATCGGGCAGGGCGCGCGCCACAATGACACTCATTGCATAATCGAGATACGATTGCTGCATTTCGCTGTCAATGTCAATCTTTCGAACGATACCGAGGTCCATATGAATTCCTTTTTACCGCAAAGTTTCTTTTTTACCGCGAAGCACGTCAGGCGCACAAAGTAAATTTTAAAAGTTTCCTTTGTCTTCTTGGTGGAGGACGATCTTCTGTACTGAATGTATGTTCTATCGCGAGGCCTATCTTACGGGGAAAGGGAAAAGGCGTCAAGTGTGCTTGTTGAGTACAGCACACTTGACCCGGCCGGGCTTGCGATCGTCACCCATCAGTACAAAGAAGGCTGGCAAAGAGGATTGGTTTTTTCTACTTCACATCCAGGCTCTGCGTGACGCAGGAACCCTTCAGGTCTTTTTCCGTACAAAGCATGATGACCGCCACGAGTTTATTTTGAGTCACCTGCCACTCAAACTGCGGGCTGTTCACGTAACCCGTCTCTCCGGAATTGAGCGGGTTGATGATTTTGATCAGCGTACACTTCACGCGAAGATCAAAAGCATTCAGCACCTGGTCAACCGATTTTTCATTCTTTTTGCCTGTGACTCTGACATAGAACGAACGGAAAGGGACACTGCCGGTATTCTCGACGATAAAAACTGCATAATCCCGGCCGTTGCATTTTTCGAATTTTTTGAAAGAGACATTGAAAAACGGGGGTGCGAGGGGCGAGGGCAGAGGCGTGAATTGCGGCAAAGTTGAGGTGTCACCGGTGATGGTAATGTTATTTGCCAGAAGATAACATTGTTCCTCGGGCTTTTCGGGGTTTTTGACAAACCAGTAACCTCCCCCCAGATCCTTGGCGACTACTTCGACCAGCTGCCCGGCTTGATAGGTGGCTACCAGGTCGTAAAGCCCGCCCGGGCCGACCCGGCAGTTGGTCTCGCGCCCAACCTTCGCCAATGGAGGTTCGGGAGTAGCCGTATCACTTGGTTCTGGAACGGGCGTTTCAGTGGCCGTCTCAGTGGGTGTTTGTGTATCAGGCAATTCAACCGTTGCTTCAGTGCTTGTTGCGGGTTGTTCCGGCCCGGAAGTCACAATGTTGGCGGGCAGGTTGCAAGCCGACAGGACCAGCATCACACTGGTCAGTAAACAGAAAATTTTGAAGAAGGTTGTCCGCATGTTTCCTCTTGAATGATCCGGTTTAAGCGTAACCATATTGCAGAAGTGGTTTTTGCGCAAGAGGGAAGGTTGAAAGCATCTGATCCCGGCGCACCCCACCCGCTCGGCCCTTTAGGTGATTGCATCTCACATTCAGGTTCGGTAGAATTGCCGGATAAAATGGAGGTGACCGATGAAACTCAATTCAGCAAGGGAAGTCTGGATCGCCCGCATCATTGCCTGGGTCGTGCTCGGCGCGATTTCCTGCGGGATCATTTTTATGGCCACTTTTACCGTTGGCCCGGCCCTGTTCGGCGGCCAGAGTGCAACCGATAAGATCGCCCTGGCCCTGTTTTGCCCCGGGGCGGAATCTTCCACGCTGCAGGAGGGTGCATCCACGCAGACAACCAGCGACCCGACCGGCCCGTACGGTCACACGGTGGAAGTCACCTGTTATTTTGCGGATGGGAGCACGAAGACCATCCGGAACGAACAATATGCGCTGGCTTCCATTGGCGGGATGTTCGGCTTTGGCGGATTGATCGGAGTGGTCATATCCATTCCATTGATGCTGGTGCCGCTTATATTGATTCGCAGGAAAAAAGGATGATTTGCCCCGCAAAATATAAATAGATAAAATGCGGTTTCAACCAGGAAGCCGCATTTTATCTATTTAATCGTGGAATGATCAATTTTACAACTGGACATCAAAGTTTTGTTTCATGCACGTCCCCTTTTGATTGTTTCCCGTGCACAAGATCAGTAAAATGCGCAGCTTATGCCCGGCCGGGTCATAGGAAAAAGCAGGGCCGCTAAAAAGCAGGATGTCCGCCGGGTCTAGAGTGTCCTTTTCAGACAGCGTGGAGCAGCCAGCCAGATCGGTAAAAACATTGGATGATTTTTCAAATACAGCGGCGCCATTCGACATGTCCTTAATCGAAATTTTAAAGGAATCAAACGAAATGCTGCCGTTGTTCCTTAGTCTAAAATCTGTCCACCAGTTGGGGCTGCAGGTGTCTGTATTGTTGTAGGAAACAACAAAGGACCCGGCTGGTGTTTTTTTCGTCGCTGTGTTCACCGGCGTATTCGTCACAACAGGAGTCATCGTTGCAGTTGGCGTAGGCGGCGGGGTGTAGATCGGCAAAATATTTGTATTTCCAACAATCGTCGCATACTCGCCCCATACCCAGCAGTATTGTTCGTCAGCGGCTTCGGGGTCACGGATGTACCAGTACTTGCCGGTGGCTTCGCGCGCAAAAATTTCAGCAGTCACGCCCACCAGCAATGCACTCCGGTAATCGTATACCTTCCCCGGTCCGCTCCGGCAATTTGTCGATATGGAAACACTGATCATGGGAACTTCCATGGTGGCCGTAAAAAACAGGGTTGCGGTTGGTGTTTCGGTGGCGGTATTTGTGACTGTAAAGGGAATTTCAGGCGTGAAGGTCTCTGAGGAGGACGGCCCGACCAGGGCCGTTTGAGTCATTGCCGCCGCAGCGGTTTGTGCGACAATGGTATCCAGGTCAATCTGAATTGATTGGGTGGGTACAGCCACAGGGGTTGACGTACTGCAGGCCAGCACGGCCAACAATAAAATAAATAAAAATGAAAGTGTTCGTTTCGTGCTTTTCATAATTTTCCTTTCCGGAATATTCCACAAAGACGGGTGATCATTGGGGATTGTTCCAGATCAAATATCCTTTCGACAACCATTTGCTTGCAAGCAACACATCAAACCCATGACCCGCCAGTTTTTTACATGCGGCGGAAAACCACTGGCGCGGTCCAAAAATTCTGGCATGCACCGCCTCCGCTGCAGCACGCCTCCATAGTTCAAAGAAATCATACACCTGCTCGCCTTTTACAACGTGATGAATGTAATTCTTCGGAAGAATGGTTTGAAATTCCTTTACATCAAAGCCCATTCGGAAATTCGTGCTGAAGACCAAAGCCTCCATCCTCCATGATCCATTTTCAAGCTTTCTGGCCAGATTCGCGGCCCAGATGCTTCCAAACGGATTCGATGTGCCTTCGATCATCAAGCCGCCCGGCAGGACGTGCTCCGCGAGACGTTCGTACGCCGGCGCAAAATCCCCCTCCTCGTATTGGTGCAGGACATTAAAAGCCCGGATCAATCTGACCGATTCGCCTGCCTGCAAAGGCAAATTGAATCCACCCAGCCGAAAGTGCGTGATCTCGTCTGCGAAAGGCAGGGCCGCTTCGACACGCTCCTTGTCGATCTCCACCCCGAGGATGGGAAGATCCGGGTTCACACGCCTGAAACGTCCGGCGCTTTCGAGGGTGGTGCGGGCGTCAAAGCCGTAGCCGAGGTCAACGAACAGAGAACGCTGGAACCGGCCATCGGTCCGGGAGAGAAGCGCCGGCTCGTAAAGCAGGATAAAGTTATCGACCCGGCGCAGGCGGTTCGAAGCGGTCTTTCCACGGGTGGGTTGTCCCACGGGTTTCTTTGTGCGGAGATGCCGTACATTCATGCACGGATTATAAAAGCAAAGAGCGGCCTGATCGGGCCGCTCTTTGTAAATCGGTGAAACTTTATTACCTATCCAATGTTGCCCACGTCGGGCAGGTTGGACCACTGCGTGGCGTTGTGAACCGTTTCCGTGTCCGCGAAACGTCCGTGGACAAAGCCGGTGCCGGCCGGGATGAGCTTGCCGATGATCACGTTTTCCTTCAGGCCGAACAATGGATCGGTGGTGGAACCGATGGCTGCGCTGGCCAGCACCTTGATCGTGTGCTGGAAGGAGGAGGCGGACAGGAAGGAGTCGGTGCTCAGGGATGCCTTGGTCACACCGAGCAGCACTTCCTGGAAGCGGGCTGCGGTCTTGCCTTCAGCCAGCAAGGCTTCGTTGGTCTTGCGGATTTCGAGGCGGTCGACCGCATCCCCAGGCAGGTATTTGGTGTCGCCGGGTCGGGTGACCTGGACCTTGCTCAACATCTTGCGGATGATGACTTCAAAGTGCTTGTCGTGAATGTTCTGGCCCTGTGAGCGGTACACGCGCTGGACTTCGGTCATCAGGTACATCTGGCAGGCATCGCGGCCCTGGATCTTCAGGATGCGGTGCGGGTTGAGCGAACCTTCCGTGAGCGGCTGGCCGGCCTCCACGTGCGCGCCGTCCTTGACCAGCAAACGGGAAGAGGTGGGAACGTCGGCGATGACTTCCTCGCGCTGTTCGTAGGAAACGATGATCTTGCGTTCCTTCTTTTCTACAGCCACGCGTCCGCCGTGCTGGGCGGTGATGTTGGCCTTGTCCTTGCTGGCGAGGATGTCGCCAGCCTGCACTTCGGTCTCATCCTTGGCGACGAACTTCCATTCCTCAGGAAGGGCGTATTCGTCATGGACCATTTCCGCCTGCTCAATGTGAACTTCGCGCATGTCGGTGTATTTTTCGGATTGCAGAATTCTGACCACGCCGGCGATCTCAGCCACCACGGCTTCACCCTTTGGCATCTTGCGGGCTTCGAAAATTTCCTCCACGCGCGGGAGACCGGTCGTGATGTCGGAGGCGCCGCTGGAAGCCACACCACCGGTGTGGAAGGTGCGCAGGGTCAGCTGTGTGCCGGGCTCACCGATGGACTGGGCGGCCACAATGCCAACGGCTGCACCCAATTCCACAGTTTCACCGCGGGCAAGGTCAATCCCGTAGCATTTCGCGCAGATGCCGTGTGTCAACTGACAGGTCATCGGTGAACGCAGTTTGATCTCGGATACGCCGGCATTTGCGATCTTGCGGGCCAGGTCATGGGTGATCACGTCGTTGTATTCAGCGATCACTTCGCCGGTCTTCGGATCGAGGATGCGTTCGGCAGCGAGACGGCTGTAAATGCGGCTCATCAGGCTCTGACCGGCAACGTCATCCGATTTGCGGACCCAGATTCCTTCATGGGTGCCGCAGTCGTGCTCGTTGATGATGATGTCCTGTGCGATATCCACAAGACGACGAGTCAGGTACCCGGCGTCCGCGGTACGCAGAGCGGTATCGGCCAAACCCTTGCGGGCGCCGTGCGTGGAGATGAAATATTCCTGGGCGGTCAGGCCTTCGCGGAAATTGGAACGGATCGGCATCGGGATGATGCGCCCGGAGGGATCCGCCATCAAACCGCGCATGCCGGCCAGCTGGGAAATTGTGGAGAAACCACCCTTGGTCGCGCCAGAGGTGGCCATTGTGGAAAGATTGCCGTCGGGATCCATGTGTTTTCTTACGGCAACGCCCACGCGCTCCGTGGTCTCCTGCCAGATCTGGATCTCGCGTTCGTTCTTTTCCTGCTCGGTGAGCAGGCCGCGGCGGAAATCGCGCAGGACCACTTCAACGGCTTTAAGAGCTTCCTCGATGATGCCCTTGCGTTCCGGAGGAATGGAAATATCTGCAACCGCCAGGGTGGTGCCGGAGCGTGTGGCGTATTCAAAGCCAATGCTCTTGATGTCATCGGCCACATCGGTGGTGACTTCCTGTCCGCACAATTCGTAGACTTCGGCGATCAGGTCCTTCACGCCGCCTTTGTCCAGCTTCTGATTGATGAATTGAACCTGCTCGGGCAGGACGCGGTTAAAGAGCACGCGTCCGATGGTCGTATTGATGAGACGGATTTCCGGTGCCGGCAGGCGGGTGCCGTTATCGTCGTACCAGGTCTTCGCGCGGAACTTGATCTCGGTGTGAATATCCACCTGATCCAGGGCGTAGGCCAGTTCCACTTCATTGATGTCCGCAAAGGCGCGGCCATCGCCACGATGAACGGCCTTCTTTTCCATGGTCAGATAATACACACCCAATACCATGTCCTTGGACGGGGAGATGATCGGTTCGCCATCGGCGGGTTTGAGCAGGTTCTTGGAGGCCAGCATGAGTTCACGCGCCTCGGTTACGGCTTTCTGTGAAAGCGGAACATGAACAGCCATTTGATCGCCGTCGAAATCCGCGTTGAAGGCGGTGGTGACCAGCGGATGCAACTGAATGGCGGATCCTTCGATCAAAATCGGTTCAAAGGCCTGAATACCAAGACGATGCAGGGTGGGCGCACGGTTAAGCAATACCGGGCGGTCGCCGATCACGCCTTCAAGGGCTTCCCAGACCTCGGGCCTGTTGCGCTCGATCAGGCGGCGGGCACCTTTTACATTGGCGGCGTAGTTATTCTGAACGAGTCGGGCGATCACGAACGGACGATACAACTCAAGCGCCATGCTCTTGGGCAGACCGCATTGGTTTAGTTTCAACTGCGGACCCACCACGATCACCGAACGGCCGGAATAATCCACGCGCTTGCCGAGCAGGTTGCGGCGGAAACGTCCCTTCTTGCCCTTGAGCATGTCGCTCAGGGATTTCAGTTCGCGGCGCCCACGGCGGGAAAGGGCCTTCCCGCGCTGGGAGTTGTCGATCAGGCTGTCGACGGCTTCCTGGAGCATGCGCTTTTCGTTGCGAATGATAACATCCGGTGCTCCGAGTTCGAGCAGTCTCTTCAGACGGTTGTTACGATTGATCACACGGCGGTACAGATCGTTGAGATCAGAGGTCGCAAAACGACCACCGTCCAGCTGGACCATCGGGCGCAGATCGGGGGGAATGACAGGCAGGACGGTCAGAATCATCCACTCGGGACGGTTGCCGGAACGGCGGAAGGCTTCCACCACCTTCAAACGGGTCGTGGACTTCTTGCGCTTCTGCTTGCTTTTGGTGGAGCGGACCTCGTGCCAGAGTTCCTCGGAAAGCTTGTCGAGGTCGAGGCGTTCGAGAATGTCGAAGAAGGCCTCGGCGCCCATGTCGGCGCGGAAGACCTGTCCCCAGCGTTGTTTGAGTTCGCGGTATCGGATTTCGCTGATGAAGGTGAAAGGGCGAAGTTCAAGCAGTTCATCGCGCAGGCGGGATGAATTGTTGGAGGAGGCGGAGGTCTGTGTTTCCAGTTCACCGCGCAGGGCTTCCATATCCTGGTCCGCCTGTGCCTTGATCGTGGCGGACTGCGTCTTCAAAGCCTCCAGTTCGCGCTGCTTTTTGTCCTTCAGCTCATTTTCAAGAACTTCAATTTTCTTCTGGACATTCTTTTGAATGAGGGTAATGTGTTTGCTGTTGACCTTGTCGCCGGCGTCCAGGATCTTCTCACCGGTCAGCTCGAAGACAACCGTCTTCTTGGCCGGTTCACCCATTTGATCCTGTAATTGCTTCTCGAGTTTCTGGCCTTCCTTGATGATCGGTTCCATCTTCTCGGCAATGTTTTCGTCGTAGCCTTGTTCAAGGGCGGCCTGTTTCTGCTTGAGCTCGGCAATCTTCTGGTCGCGCTTGGTCTTGATCTCGACGATCTTGGAGTTCACATCCGCGGCCTGCTCGCGCTCGGAGACCGAAATTTCGTCTTCAAGGCGCTGCAGGGCCTTCTTGCGTGCATCTTCGTCCACATAGGTGACAATGTATTGGGCGAAATATAAAACGCGGTCGAGATTGCGGCGGGATACATCCAACAGCATGCCCATCTGTGACGGGATGCGGCGTGTGTACCAGATATGTGCAATGGGTGTGGCGAGGGTGATATGTCCCATACGCTCGCGGCGAACTGCGGAGCGGGTGACTTCAACACCACATTTGTCGCAGGTGATGCCCTTGTAACGCGGGTTCTTGTATTTACCGCAATAGCACTGCCAGTCGCGGGTGGGTCCAAATATGGCTTCACAAAACAACCCGTCTTTTTCCGGCCGCAGGCGGCGATAGTTAATGGTTTCGGGTTTGAGTACCTCACCGTAAGACCACGATAAAATCGTCTGGGGTGAGGCAAGGCTGATACGAAGTGCGGTAAGTCCCTTTGTTTCCACTGGTACTCTCCTCAAAAAATAGAGATCAATTCGAGCCTGCTCTGATGTCTTAACGCAGAGACAAACAAAGGCAAGCGCTTTGAGAGTATTTTCTCAAGCGCTTGCTGTTTATAGCTCGGTTTTTACATCCAACCAGTGGATTATACGCATACAGGGGGTGCACGTCAAGGGTGTTAACTAGTGAAGAGTCCCTGACTTTAAAGCACAAAAGCGCCTCAAACCGACCCTTTGCCTGCCTCGGCAAAACCCGGGCACTTCCTGTAGCTGAAGAAGGCCCGGGCCTGCTTAATTTCTAGGGTCCACCAGGTGTTGCTGTTTCGGTGGGTGTCTCCGAGGGAATTGGCGTGTCGGTAATGATGATCTGGGTGGCCGTTGGCGGGGGCGTGTCGGTGGGGACCTGTGTCGGCGGCAAAGGCAGATTGAGGTTAAGAGAGACCCGTTTTTCCACATCCGTCTTTTCACCGAACAGGGTCAAGCGCAAGGTGACGATGCCATTGGGGATGTTGGTCAAGTCCCAGGAGTACAGCGTCCCGTTTTTAACCGGGGTATTGCTCTCGCTCAGAACGGTCCAGGAGCCTGGATTCCCGCCCTGACCGTATTCCAAAGTCCATTTCTTTAAGCCTGAATCCGCGGAAGCCGAGCCCTTGATCTCCAAATTGACCGTGGTAATGACCTGCCCGTCGTTCAAATTCAGCTCAACCAGGGGCTGGGGATCGTTGGCATTACATTCGCGGTCAGGGGCGTAATCTGGATTGCGCGGCAGATCGTGATTTTCAAGCCAGTCACGGCCGGCATTCGTTTGAAACCATTCGCGCGCCCATTTATCGGTCACGTTCAAAACCATGCGGTCTTCACTGGGCCCTTTGCAGGCATCCGAAGCTTGCAAGCCTGTCCATAGGTCGATCTTCACACGACGGGCCAGGTCCCTGCCGGGCGGGAGCGGCGGCTGGTCAAAAGCAAAGACTTCGGTGTATTGATTTCCGCAGGAATTGGATGGTTCCGTTCCAGACAATTTACAGACCACTTTATCAATAATTCCGGACGGACGATTAAAGGGGGTGGGCGCACCGTTGGTCAGATAGGGCACGGCAAATTCCATGAACTTCGACCAGATCGGGGCCGCGCCGCTCAGACCCGATGAGTTGACCATCGGGGTGTAATCCGCGTTGCCGATCCAAACTCCGGTCACGAGGTCCGGGGTGTAGCCGAGAGTCCAATTGTCGCGGATGTCGTTCGTGGTGCCTGTTTTTGCGGCCACAGGAAAGGAAAGATTTAATGGGGAGTTCGGACCGAACATCAACGAACGCGCGTTGTTGTCCGAAAGAATCGATGACATCAGGTAGGCATGCTCCGGGCGGATGACCTGTTCTCCGGCCGGAGGCTGATATTCATAAATGACCTTGCCTGAAAAATCCGTGATCTTCAGAATGGCCACGGGAGGTATTCGTTTGCCGCCGTTGGCAATCACCGAATAGGCGGAGGTCATGTCGATCAGGCTGACATCGCCGCCGCCGAGGGTCAGTGACAGGCCGTAATCGTTACGGGTCAGGGATGTGATCCCCAACTTTTCGGCCATGCCGATCAGTCCGTCCTTTTGAGGGGTACTTGGGTCGTCATAAATTCCGACAAACTCCAGAGTCTTCACAGCCGGGATGTTGAAGGAGTTGGAAAGCGCAATGCGCACGGTCACGCCGCCGTGGAATTTACCGTCATAATTTCTTGGCTCATACGGTGGATTGGCGCCGTCCGGAAATTGGGTCGGTACATCCCAGATCAGGGTGGAGGGCGTCCAGCCTTTTTCAAAGGCCGCAAGATAGGTAAATGGTTTGATGGAGGAACCGGGTTGGCGGGTCGGGCTGTTTGCCATGTTGATCTGCCCGGAGATTTCTGTGTTATTGAAATCAGGCGACCCCACCATTGCCAGAATTTCCCCGGTGGACGGACGAATGGCGACGAGGGCGCCATTGTGGGTGTTGTTATCCGCCATGGCCGCGACCTGATCGGTCACAAGCTGCTGGGCCTGGTCCTGCATGAGCGAGTCAAGAGTGGTGTAGACCACAAAGCCGGAGCGATAGATCGTCTGGGCATCGTATTTTGTTTCAAGCTGTTCACGCACGAAATTGACCCAATGCGGATATTTCGCATCGAACGAAATTGGACGGAAGGAATAGATCTTCATTTCGTCCGCAGCCTGGGTGGCGGCCTGCGGGTCCACACAGACCGGTGAGGGGCTGTTGCTGACCCGGATGCAGTTTTGCAGGTTACTTAACTCGAACATCAACACCAGCACCTGCTGCTGGCGGAGCAGTGTGGCATCGGCATTGGTGTAAATGTCATACACAGCCGGGGACTGGGGCAGCCCGGCCAGAAAGGCTGCCTCTCCCAGAGTCAGGTTCTTTGCGGATTTTCCGAAGTATGTTTCAGCTGCGGCTTCCACGCCATAGGCAAGATTGCCGTAATAGATCTCATTCAAATACAGTTCGAGGATTTCATCCTTGGAATAGCGGCGCGTGATCTCTGCGGCAAGAATGATCTCGCGCACCTTTCGGGAATACGTGCGCTGGGCGCGTTCCTCCGGGGAAAGCAAAAGGGCGCGCGCAAGCTGCTGGGTGATGGTGGAAGCGCCGCCGCCCTGCCCGCCGGTTTTATAGTTTTCCCACAAGGCGCGTACGATGGCCCAAAAGTCAAAACCGGGATGGGTGTAAAAGCCCTTGTCCTCGGTGGCGATGGTGGCAGCCACCACATTGGGGGAGATCTCTGAAAGGGGAATGTAGGTCCGCCGGCCCGCGTTGGGATCAAGGATCTCGTACAGAACCTGGCCGTTGCGATCCAGGATGCGCGTGGTCTCGAATTGCGAGGCTTTGTCGCTGAGTCCCCCCACATCTGGCAAGGCGCTGGCGATGGAATAATATTGGTAAACAAAATACGAGCCGATGCACAGTCCAAGAATTACACCCAGAAAAGCCATCGCGATCAGTCCGCGCAGCAAACAGCCTGTATTTCCCTGCCAAATTTTTTTCCGGGCAGGTGTGTTTTGTTGAGATCGGGGTGGGACCTGCCGGGAGGTCGGTTCGTACGCGGCGCGTGTAACCCGGGTGCCTTCGATATCAATTTCATTCACACGGCGCGGCAAAGGCATGTTGTCCTTGTCCAAAGCGGGGCGGTAGTATTTATCGGTGATTTTGGAGTCGGGCGTTAGAGGCGCGGGGTTATACACTCCCTGCGTTTCCTCTTCGGATTGTTTTAATCGGCGTAACCGGTCGTTATCTTCGTTGCTCATTATTCATCCACAAATCATCACCAATGAATGCGGAGAATATCTGTGTTTGTCCGCTTTCATTGGTGGTCTTATTTTGGCTTGCTCAACACCAGCAGGTTCAGGGAACCGCGTTGGCAGATCTCGTCGTTTTGATTCTTGACGGCAATGGACGCAATGATGGCGCCGCCGCCGATGCGCGGCAAAGCCTTGGTTTCGGTGATCGTTAATTCCGCGGAGATCGTATCGCCGATCAGGAAGGGTTTGACGAATTTCCATTCGTTGATCTCGCGGAAGGCCAGCACGGTGCCTTCCAGAAACCCCGTCCTCATGATCAGGCCGGTGGCGATCGACAATCCCAAAAGTCCGTGGGCGATGCGCTGACCGAACTGGGTCTTGCTGGCGAAGGCTGCATTGGTGTGGATCTGATTAAAATCGCCTGTTAACCCGGCAAAGTTGAAGATGTCGCCTTCACTCACCGTCCGTCCGACCGTTTCGACCTTCTGTCCAACGGAAAATTCCTCAAAGTAAAGTCCAGCCATGCTCTCTCTCCTCGTTGTTTAATGTTGGTTTCGCCTGCCCGGGGCGGCCGGCCTGTCAAACGGCAAAACCATCAAACCAAATTATACCTGTTTGACCTTCCGTCATTTCGCCCGTACAATAGGCGCCATGCGTGATTGGTCCCTACACCCCGGCGACCCGCTTTACCTGTCCCTAGCCGCGGACGCCCGTTTGTGCAGGCCGGATTACGTCAACGATCATATCTGGGAAGTCGAACTCGGCGGGGGCGATCCGGAACGGGCTGCTGTTTCCCTGCATACCACGTTTGGTCTGCGTGCCCGTTCCATGCGTATGTTCCTGCGTTTCACGGAGAATAATGTCTCCGTTACAGACCCTAACACCTTCGTCTCCAAACCGTCACTGCGCCGCTTCTACCCAAACTTCCTGACCCTTGATTTTGTTCCCCTTGAGAACCTGTACGTCACAACCGAATTTTGGGTGCCCGAATCCCACGCTGTAGCCGGCCGGGTGATGCTCACCAACAAAAGCAACAGCATACGCCAGCTCAAACTTGAGGTGTGTGCCCTGCTTGCGCCCCTCGATGGCCAATCCATCATCCCCACCCAGCAGCAATTGGTGAATGTTCTGGCCGGACAAACCAGCGGGATCGCTCCGGTGGTCTTTATGACCGGCGGCCCCAAGCACGGTCCCGGTCCCTATCCCTCGCTCCTACTTGACCTCGAGCTGGGTCCCGGTTCAACCAGGCAGATCAGCTTTGCCGAGGCCGCCCTGGATACCGTTGCGACATCCTTTGAACTGGCCCGGCACAGCGCTGCGCGCTCGTGGGAGGCGGAACGCACCCGCATTGAATTGTTGGATGCCTCCCAAATATTGGACATCCGTACTGGCGACCCGGATTGGGATGCCGCGCTCTCTTTCAGTCAAAAGGCTGCGCACGGATTATTCTTCAACAGCAGCGAACAGCTGCCTCACCCGTCCTTTGTAAATGCGCGCAACGTGGACAACGGTTTCTCCCGCAAGGGGGACGGCGCGGATTATCCGCCTTCCTGGAATGGCCAGTCCCCGCTCGAGTCTTATTATCTTTCAGACATTCTACAAGGTTCCCCGCAGGTGGCCAAAAACCTGATCTTAAATTTCCTTTCCACGCAGGACGAGGATGGCGAAGTGGACGGCAGGCCGGGCCTGGCTGCACAGCGTGGAAAATTAAGCGCTGCTCCCCTGCTGGCCAGCCTTGCATGGAAGTATTATCAAACTTCGCAGGACGAGTCATTTCTTGCAGATGTATTTCCAAAATTAACCAGGTTTTTCTGGTCCTGGTTTTCCTCCGTGCATGACCGCAACCGTGACGGCATCCCCGAATGGGACCACATCCTGCAGACCGGGTTTGAAGATAATCCCCTCTTCGATGTATGGAATCCGTGGTCCCAGGGACTGGATATTTCCCTTGTCCATAGCCCCTCCCTCGAAGCCATGCTGTATCGCGAGGCCCTGTCGATTCTCCGGATCGCGAAAAAGATCGGCAAACCGGAGGAGGATGTCGCGCTGGTCCTGTCCCAGGCGGGGACCTTAAAGGCCTCGCTCCTTGCCGGTTGGAATGCAAACCAAAGTTTTTACTCCTATCGTGACCGCGAAACGGGCCTGACCTCCACAGGCATGGTCATCGCAAAGAAAAAAGGCGATGGCAACATGCGTCCCAAGGCCGAGTTTGAAGCGGGCACCCGGTTGTTGATCGAGATCCAGACCAAAAGTCCCGCTGCGAAGCGCCCCCAGGTCGAGGTCAGCGAATTCTTCACGAAATCCAAAGGCGAAGTCGAAACCATTCCGGGCCACCAATTCCAGTGGCGGACCGGCGGATTGGTGGCTGCCACTCAAAAAATATTCTTCCGCGTGGGCAGGGTCACCGTGACCGGCCTGGATGAAAAAGACAGGATCGTTGTGAAAACGGTTGATACTTCGGGAGAAGATATCACACTCGCATTGCCGCTTTGGGCAGGCATCCCTGACGCACAGCAGGCGACTGCCATGTTGGGACGCAACCTGATGACCGCGGACCGGTTTGACCGGCCCTTTGGCATGCCTGCGCTCACGGTTCCACCGGACCCGGAAGCGGAGGATGTCTCGATGGGCGTCAGCCTGCCCTGGAATCAATTGATCGGCGAAGGACTGCTTGCCTACGGCTTTCGCGCGGAGGCCACGCGCCTGACCGCGCATTTGATGAACGCGGTCATTCAAAACCTTAAGCAAAACCATGCTTTTTACCAGCGTTATCATGCGGAAAAAGGCACCGGGATCGGAGAACGGAATGCGCTGTCAGGGTTTGCGCCTGTGGGATTATTCATGCAGGCGCTGGGCGTGACTGTTCTTTCCTCGACAAAAGTCAGACTGGAGGGCGCGAATTTATTTCCCTGGCCGGTGACGATCAAATACAAGGGACTGACGATCGTGCGCGGCATGGAACAAACCGTGGTCACTTTCAGGAATGGGGAAAGCCTGATCGTAACCGGGGAACAGCCCTGCGTGGTTGAGATGTAAATCTAAAAAACTTCAAGCCATAACGAACAGCCGCCTTGCAAGGCGGCTGTTCGTTATGAAGGGGAATTAATCACGGAGATTGAAAGTCATGGTATAAAAATATTAAGGTCGCAATACACCATAAAAAATACGGCGATGAAAAAAATCATCAAATACCTCACTTTATTATACGGGGAAGACAAAGCACCACGGCTGTATGAACGCACGCAGAAATTGATCGACGACTACCGGAAAAAAATATCCCCACGCAATGAAGGTTTGACCGAGAGGGACTCCATTCTGATCTTGTACGCCGATCAGGTCCGATCGGCGGATAAATCCCCCCTGCAAACACTCCAGTTATTTAGCAAACAATATTTGAAAGATGCTGTCAGCGGGCTTCATATCCTGCCCTTTTATCCATCCACTTCGGATGACGGCTTTTCCGTGGCTGATTACCGCAAGGTGGACCCGGAATTCGGCAATTGGGATGATATCGCCTCGATTCGGCGGAGTGGATTCCGTTTGATGTTCGACGGTGTGATCAATCACGTCTCTTCGCAAAGTGAATGGTTCAAAAGCTTCCTGCAGAACGATTCAAAGTATAAAAATTACTTTATTGCCGTGAATGGTTCTCCCGATCTCTCGCAGGTCGTCCGGCCGCGTACGCTTCCGTTGCTGACCTCCTTTCAAACACCATCCGGCGAAAAGCGGATATGGACGACATTCAGCGCGGATCAAGTCGATTTGAATTATAAAGACCCAGAGGTGTTGTTTGAAATCCTTGATGTTCTGCTAATGTACATTCAACACGGTGCGGACTTCATTCGTCTTGATGCGGTTGCCTATCTTTGGAAGGAAGCCGGCACGGCCTGCATTCACCTGCTGCAGACCCATCTTGTGGTTCGATTTTTACGGGCTGCACTCGATCAGGCCGCACCGCATGTTCGTTTGATTACCGAGACCAATGTCCCGCATGAGGATAATCTCTCCTATTTCGGGGATGGAACCAACGAGGCCCACTTAATTTACAATTTTGCCCTGCCGCCGTTAACCCTGCATGCTTTTCAGAAAGGGAATGCGCAGGTGTTATCGGATTGGGCGGGGACGTTGTCCCTGCCTTCGGATAAGGCAACTTTTTTTAATTTCCTCGCATCGCACGACGGGATCGGGCTGAATCCTGTCCGGGGAATTCTATCCAGCGCTGAAATCGACTCGCTGGTGGACAGGACGGTCGTTCATGGCGGTTTGATCTCCAGCAGGCACAATCCAGACGGGATTCAGAGCCCGTATGAAATGAACATCAATTATTTTGATGCGCTGTCCAACCCAAATGGCAGTGAGTCTTTGGATGTGCAAATTGACCGCTTCATGACCGCTCAAGCCATTATGCTTTCGCTCGCCGGCCTGCCGGGAATCTATTTTCACAGCCTGTTCGGTTCGCGCGGATGGAGCGAAGGAGTAAAACGGACAGGTCACCCTCGCGCGATCAACCGTGAGAAATATCAGGTTGATGCATTGCAGAACGAACTTGCTGACGAGAACTCCCTGCGTGCGAAAGTTTTCAGGCGCTATCGCAAATTGCTGAAGGCAAGAAGCGGCGCGCCGGCGTTTGATCCGCACGGCGCACAAAAGATCCTGAATGTTCACCCGGCCCTGTTTGCGATCGAACGTATTTCACCTGACGGCATGTCGCGCGTGCTGTGCCTGCACAATGTCAGCGCAGCCGGGTTGTCCGCCCGGATGGAACTGAAAGCGGCGATCGATCTGTTTACAGGCCGGCCTTTGCCGGCATCCGATATTGTGCTTGGACCCCATCAGTTTTTATGGATGAAACTATGACCCATCATATTGGTTTTGTTTCCACGCGTTTTGCAGGTACGGACGGTGTTTCCCTTGAAACGGAAAAATGGGCGGCCGTGTTCGGGCGGCTGGGGCATGAATGTTTCTATTTTGCCGGTGAATGTGATCGAAGCAGCGACAGATCCCAGGTCGTGCCCGAGGCGCATTATCGTCACCCGGAAATTGACAAAATTAATCAACAGGCCTTTTCGGGCAGCTGGACTGTGACACGCGAGGCGCGTGAGTCACATCCCGAAATGTCTGATCTGCACAAGGATTTTTTCTCCATTTATGTGCGCCCGCCCGGGATGACCCGTCGCATCAACGAGCTCAAGGATTATTTCAAAGTGGAGTTGTATAAATTCGCCAGACGGTTCGATGTGGAGATTCTGGTGATCGAGAATGCGGTGACGATCCCGCTTAACCTGCCGCTGGGTCTTGCCTTGACGGAATTCATCGCCGAAACGGGGTACCCGGTCATCGCGCATCATCATGATTTTCATTGGGAGCGCCAGCGTTTTCAGGTCAATTGTGTGGGGGATTATCTCGCGGCTGCATTTCCACCGACCCTTCCATCGGTCCGTCATGTGGTCATCAATTCCATTCAGTCGCAGCAGATCGCATCGCGTTATGGCGTGACTGCGCGGGTGATCCCGAATGTGATGGATTTTGACAACCCGCCGCCCGCCCCCGATGCGTACACACAGACCGTTCGCAAAGACTTCGACGTACGACCGGGGGAATTCCTTATTCTTCAGCCTACGCGGGTGATTCAGCGCAAAGGGATCGAACATGCCGTGGAACTTGTGCGGCGGCTTGAACTTCCCGCAAAACTCGTCATCTCGCATGCTTCGGGAGATGAAGGCACGGATTATGAGCAGCGCGTTCGCGAGTATGCCCATTTGTTGAATGTGGCTGTCCGTTTCGAATCCGAGCAGGTGCAGGATGAACGCGGCCTGACTAAAGACGGAAAAAAGATCTACACCCTGGGGGATGTCTATCCACAGGCTGATCTGGTGACCTATCCATCAAGCATAGAGGGATTCGGGAATGCCTTTCTTGAAGCCGTCTATTACCGCCGCCCGATCCTGGTTAATAATTATTCGATCTATGAGGTGGATATCAAACCCAAAGGATTTCGAACAGTTTGGTTTGACGGGTTTATCAACGCTGAAACGCTGAAGCGGGTGCGCCAAATTTTGACGGATGATGCGCAGGCAGGGGAATGGGCGCAGATAAATTATCAGCTTGCAAAACGATATTTTTCCTTCGCTGTTTTGGAGCGCCGTCTGCAATCCATCCTCGCAGATTGTTTTGGGCAACAAGGATGAATATGAATGTTTGTCAAATCCTGCGTTGAGTTTTTAAAATTGATGTACTCAGGAATCTGATCATGGAAAATACCTATAACGAAAAAGAATCGTCCCGGATGAAAGTTGAACTTGTGGAATCAGAAGTTCAGGGATTTCTTCTTATGCGCCAGCAGAGACGTCGATTGTTGCCCATTGCGGCCCTGGTTGGGTTGTGTGCGGGCATTGTTGCCATTCTGTTTCGTGGCGCATTGTCGGGCATGGATGTCTTGCGAAATTCCCTGCTTGAAAAAGCACATGAACAGCCGCTGTGGGGCTGGATTTTTCCGGTAATTTTCAGCGCGGTCGGAGCAACGCTCAGCCTTATCCTGACAAGACGCTATGCGCCGGAAACAAAAGGAAGCGGAATTCCTCACCTGGAAGCCGTCCTGCAACGATTACAGGAATTGGAATGGACACGGGTATTACCTGTCAAATTTCTGGGTGGGATTGCAGCAATTGGCAGCGGGCTTGCCCTTGGCAGGGAAGGTCCAACTGTTCAAATGGGAGGTGCTGTAGGGGATGCGGTTTCAAAGGCATTGAAAGTTTCGCCGCGTGAACGGTTGACATTGATTGCGGCCGGGGCGGGCGCCGGCCTTGCCGCTGCATTCAATGCTCCGCTTTCCGGTTTGGTGTTTGTCCTGGAGGAAGTCCAACGCGATTTTCAGCCTATTGTTTTTGGCGCCGCTTTTCTTGCCGCAGCAGTTGCGGATGTGATTGCGCGCATAGGTGCAGACCCTTTCCCGGTCTTCGCCATGATCAAATATCCAACGCCGCCTCTGGCAGCGCTTCCCGCTTTTGCAATTCTCGGAATTTTGGCTGGATTATTTGGAATCGCCTTCAACCGAAGTTTGATCTTTTCGCTCGATTTTTATGGAGGGCTGAAAAATAAGACCCTGGCGATGGCTGTCACAGGTGCGGCCATCGGATTGACTGGCTGGTTTTCTTCAACGGCCATCGGCAGCGGCCATTCACTGACGGAAATGGTCTTGTCCGGGAAAATGGCTTTAACTGTAATTCCGTTATGGTTCGTCATTCGTTTCCTGCTGACAATTTCCAGTTATGGCACAGGGGCTCCAGGCGGTATTTTTGCCCCGCTCCTTGTACTGGGCGCGTTAATTGGCCTGGGAGTTGGGGAAATTACTCAACTGATCATTCCCTCGGCGGTCCCGGTGCCTGCTGTCTTCGCGGTGGTGGGAATGGCAGCTTATTTTACAGCCATTGTGCGTGCCCCTTTGACCGGTGTTGTGCTGATCATTGAAATGACGGGGAATTATGAGCAAATGCTGCCGTTGCTGATCAGTTGTTTCTTTGCTTATGCAGTCGCGGAATATTTAAAGGATTTGCCGATCTATGAAGCCCTTTTTGAACGGGATTTGTTGCAGGCAGGGGATCCTCAAAAATTTACCAAACCTGTTGTCATGGATTTCACAGTGCAGGAAGGCTCTCCATTTGATGGGAAGATTGTGCATGCGTTGGGGTTGCCTTCGGGATGTATTCTTGTGCGCTGTTCCAGGGGAAAACGTGAATGGGTACCAAAAGCCAATACCCGGCTGGAGGCAAACACGCGTATTACTGCTGTCATTGAAACTGACGCATTGGAAGGCATAGCGCTTCTACGCAAAGGCTGTAAATCGTCTCGTCAGGAACCCATAGAATGAACATTGCCATTCTTCACTATTCCGTGCCGCCCGTTGTGGGAGGGGTGGAGGCCGTCATTGCCCATCACGCGCGCCTGATGTCCGCAGACGGACATTCCGTGCGTTTGATTGCGGCGCGCGGGGAGCCTCTCGGCAGTCAGATTCCCCTGACCATTATTCCACTTGCAGATTCACGCAATGCCCGGGTGGCTGAGGTCAAGGAACAATTGGATCGGGGCGAAGCAACAAAGGATTTTGAATCGCTGCGTGATGAATTAGCCGGGCAAATATTAACTGCCGTTACAGATGTTGAGATTTTGATTGCCCATAATGTATGCTCGTTGAACAAGAACCTCGCACTGACTGCCGCGCTCCACCAATTACAGGTTGCCGGAAAACTTCCGCGCCTCATCATCTGGCATCATGACCTGGCGTGGACAACCCCCCGTTATCGATCCGAACTGTATGAAGGTTATCCGTGGGATTTGTTGAAAACCGCCTGGCCTGAGGCGACACAGGTCACCATCTCCGAAATGCGCCGGGAGGAACTCTCGAACCTGATGAGTCTGGATCCATCCCGGATCCATGTGATTCCCAACGGAGTTGACCTGGCTGCATTCCTCAAACTCGAGGATCAGACCTTTGGATGGATCAAAAAACTGGACCTATTGCAAGCCACTCCCCTGCTTCTGCTGCCTGTCCGCATCACACCGCGCAAGAATATCGAGTTTGCCATGCAGATTCTGGAAGTCCTGCGAGAGGGGTTTCCTTCCGCGCAAATGATCGTGACCGGTCCCCTGGGTCCGCATAACCCGGCGAATCGAAAATACTTCGAAAAATTGGATTCTCTGCGGGAAAAACTGGGTTTGAATCGAAGTGTGCATTTTCTGGCCGAATTGACGGAAGAGTTCATCCCTGATCCGGTCATTTCGGATTTCTACAAACTTGCAGATGCACTGTTATTCCCTAGTTTTGAAGAAGGGTTTGGAATCCCAATTTTGGAGGCAGGCTTTGCAGGCATACCGGTTTTTTGTTCGGATATTCCACCGTTAAAGAAACTTGGTGGTGATTTTGGGCACTATTTTTCACTCGAAGAAAAACCTGAAGTGGTAGCCGGGAGGATGGCCGGGTATTTTTCAAGTGACAAAACCTTTGGTCTGCGAACGTTCGTCCGCGGGCAATTCACCTGGGAGCGGATCTATGCTGGAAGGATCAAGCTCTTATTGAAGCGCTAGATAAGGAGACGCAATGTACCCTGCATCAAGGAATGCCTTTGTCGGGAAGGTTCTGGTCCCCGTCCTCAATCCCTGTGATCAGAGATCTGCCATTCAGGCTGCACATTCGATCGCCGGGGATGAAAGGGTCCTGCTGACAGGCTTTGTCTTTGTTCCTGAAGATCAGTCTCTCAGCACCGCGGCGTTGGAGGCGCGCCAGTTGAGGCAAACCCTCAAAAAACTTTACAAGGTGAAGCGTGGAGATAAATGGGCCCAGGTGCATGTTTCGCATGATTTATGGGGCGAAGTAATCGATGTTGTAAAAAGCGAAGAGATCGACCTGTTGCTGCTTGAATGGCCCTGCCATTTTGATGCGTTGAAGGTGTCCGTTGCGGAGGTTCTTTCGCAGGCGCCATGCAATATTGCCATCGTCAATCAGCGTATCGGCCCTAATATCAAAAACATGTTGATCCCCATTCGAGGGGGCCCATACGCGGAGTTAAGTCTGAGGATCGCCCTGTCCATTCGAAAATCGAATCGTGCCGAGATTTCATCCATGCATCTTTTCCCGGGTAACATTACCAGAGATCAGGATGCCGCCTTCACAGGGGTTAATCGGGTGCTGAAAAACCTCCCTGAGATCAAAAGGGAGGAGGTTGTAACGGATGATCCCGCCGGGGCCATTTTCGATGCCGCCCAACGATATGATCTGATCGTCATGGGCGCGTCTGCAAGGCCCATTTCCGAAGTGCCTTCCATGGGTCCAGTCGCGGAACGGATCATGCAGGAAAGCCAGCGGGGCGTGATTGTCGTCAAAACAAAGCTTCCCTATGAAGTTAACCCCGCCAGCGAAGAGGCGGCGCAAACGGCCATCTCCGTGCTGGTGGATAAATGGTTTGCGGAAAATACATTCCATGCGGATGAATTCGCCGATCTGAAATACCTGCTGACCCTGAAACAAAAACAGAACCTGACGATCAGCCTGGCATTGCCGGCCCTTAACGAGGAAAAGACAGTTGGCAAGGTTCTCAGAACGATCAAGAATGTTCTGATGAGACGTTTCCCTCTGTTGGATGAAATCGTGTTAATCGATTCCAATTCCACGGATCGCACCCGCCAGATCGCACAACGGATGGGAGTGCCCGTTCAAATCCATCAACAGATATTGCCTCAATATGGTGCGCGAAAGGGGAAGGGCGAGGCATTATGGAAAAGCCTGTATTGCACGCACGGGGATATCATCATCTGGATCGATACGGATATTGTGAATATTCACCCGCGCTTTATCTACGGATTGGTCGGCCCGCTTCTTCTTCGACCCGAGATTGATTTTGTGAAGGGGTTTTATCGCCGCCCCTTGAAAGTCGGGAACAAGATGCAGGCAGGCAGCGGCGGTCGCGTCACCGAGTTGACAGCCCGGCCGTTGCTTAATTTGTTTTACCCGGAACTTTCGGGCATGGTGCAGCCTCTTTCAGGGGAATATGGCGGCAGGCGCAGCGTTTTGGAACAACTCCCCTTCTTTTCCGGATATGGGGTCGAGATCGGCTTGTTAATTGACATGCTTGACAGGTTCGGATTACGATCGATCGCCCAGGTTGATTTGCTCGAACGCATTCATCATAATCAGCCCCTGGATGCCTTGGGGAAAATGTCCTTTGCCATCATCCAGGCGGTTATCCGAAAACTCGAGGGAAAATACGGCCAGAGTATTTTGGAGAATATTAACAAGACCATGAAGATGATCCGTTATGAGCAGGATCGTTTCTTTCTTGAGATTGAAGAGATTGCCGAGGGCGAACGCCCACCGATGATCCAAGTGCAAGAATACCTTGAAAAAATCAAGATAAAACATCAAGCATCATAATTTTTCGAGTTATACTATTAATCACATGAGCCTGTTTCTTCAACTCGCCTTTCTCCTTTCAGTTATTCTGCTGTCTGCAAAGATGGCGGGATATGCCAGCATTCGTCTGGGGCAGCCCTCTGTTCTGGGTGAATTATTGGTTGGTATTCTGCTTGGACCCTCCATCATTAATCTTCTGAATTTCTCTTTTGTCGAACACGAACTAGCTGAGACGGTTGCCAAACTTGGCGAGCTTGGCGTGCTCCTGCTTATGTTTCTTGCAGGACTGGAATTGCACTTTGATGAGATGAAGCAGAATTTACGCGTAGCTGCTCTTGCTGGATTAATGGGTGTGGTCTGGCCTGTATTATTGGGATGGGGCGTGGGCCTGCTTTTTGGTTTGGATCAATCTGCTGCGATCTTTTTGGGTTTGACGCTTGGCGCCACCAGTGTAAGTATCTCTGCGCAGACGATGATTGAGCTCAAGGCGTTGCGCAGTCGTGTAGGGCTCAGCCTTCTGGGTGCGGCAGTTTTTGATGATATTTTGATCATCTTGTTGCTTTCCATATTTCTTGCCTTGCAGGGCGGGGAAGGAAGTACATATGGTGTTCTTGTTATCATTGTTCGTATGATCCTGTTCCTTGTCCTTTCGGTCATGATCGGGTTGTGGGTGCTGCCGTGGATTATTCGCCGTATTTCCAAGCTTCCAATCAGCCAGGGTTTGCTTACCATTTCTCTCGTCATCATGCTGGCTTATGGCATCGCTTCAGAATACTTTGGCGGAATGGCTGCCATCACCGGCGCGTTTTTGGCGGGCTTGATGCTGGCCCGTACGCATGAGAAAGAGAGAATTGAGTCCGGCATGCACGCACTCGCATATGGATTATTTGTACCGATCTTTTTCGTGAATATCGGCTTATCCATTGATTTGCAGACCTTTCAACTGGAGGCACTGTTCCTTACAGTTGTTATTATTGTAGTGGCTGTTGTCGGCAAATGGCTGGGTTCAGGATGGGGCGCTCGGCTTGGCGGGCTTTCAAGACAGGAATCGATTCAACTAGGTGCGGGAATGATTTCGCGTGGTGAAGTGGGACTTATTGTGGCAAGTGTGGGGGTGAAGGATAATTTGGTAAGTGCAGAGGAGTTTTCCGCCATTGTCGTCATGGTATTGATCACCACCCTGATTACGCCGCCCATCCTGCGTACATTGTTTGCCCGGAAGGAAGATAAGGCATTGAAGGAAGTCGTAGAAACGGATCAACCCCCGGGTCGGTCTGAAGAAAAGGAATCGGAGGTGTCTTAATGTTTTTGATTATTTTGTTTTTGTATAACCCGGATTTACTGGAAGAATTGTTAAAAGAATGGGATAAAGAAGGCGTGGAAGGCGCAACGGTCCAATTCAGTACGGGGATGGAAAGAATTCTTCAAAAACACGGCATTCGCGACGATATTCCGCTGATTCCCTCTCTTGATGATTTTTATAAAGCTCCTGAAACGATCAGCCGTACGGTTTTTGCTGTGATAAAAGAAGAATCTATGATTGATAAGATCCTTGCGGCCACGCAGCGCGTGACGGGTGATCTGAATGTTCCCGGAAGCGGTGTTCTTGTGGCCGTGCCTGTGTTTAAGGTATATGGCATTGATAATCAAGGAAAAAGAAAATGACAACAGCCCCGATCCATTTATTGTTAATGGCGGTCATCCAGGATCAGGATCTGGAGACCGCGACCAAGGCCCTGCAGGGGGTGGGAGCTTCGCTCACGTATTTGTCCAGCGCAGGCGGATTTCTTGGCCGCCGCAACGCGACATTATTGATCGGCCTGCCTGTTGAAAAGGAAAAGCAAGCGCTCGAAGCCCTGCATACGGCCTGCCGCCAGCGAATCGAATACATGACCCTTCCACTCGAAGGATCGCCCATGCCGATGCCCGCGCCGGTGCCCGTCACGGTGGGCGGTGCGACCGTCTTTGCCCTGCCGGTTGAGAGATTCGAACAAATTTAGACCAGCTTCCGCTGCCGCAAATGGCAGTTTCAGTTGAAATTATCAGGAGAGACCCTCATGAAGATGATCATTATTATTGTCAAGGATCACGATGCCGATACGCTTACACAGTCGTTCACTGCGAATAATTTCCGCGTGACGCGCGTGGCTTCCACGGGCGGATTCATGCGCAGCGGGGTGGTGACCATGCTGCTGGGCGTTGAGGATCAACAGGTGGATGCGGCCATCAAGGTCGTGCACGATTCCCTGCCCGCCTCGAATGACAAAAAACGGGCAACCCTTTTTGTGGTTCCCGTGCAGCACTTCGAACAAGTGTAGTCAATCGCATTGTCAAACAAAGACGTTATGGGGCCACACGGCTCGTTTGACGTCTTTGTTTTGTTTAATCCCCCACAGGATGGAGTGTCGTACGGAATAAAGTGAAGTATCTTTTTCCCATCCCGGCACCCATTGCACCATTCAACCGGGAAGGTATAAATTTTCCACGAGGTAAAGATGAAAAAAAAACGGATGTATGCTGTACTTTTTGTGTTCCTTGCCGCTGTTCTGGCCTGTGCCAATCCCGTGACCAGCCCCGCCCAGCCCGCCAATGTCGAGACCGTGGTCGCGGCCACATTGCAGGCATTGACCGCCCCGGTCCAACAGCCGGTTGCCACGCTCCCTCCCGACAATGAAAGCCTGCTTCCGCATTCGATGTATTTTCTCAACAACGATGCCGCCGGACTGGTTCAGGTGTATCGCCTTGAAAGGGACGCCAGGACTGTGACCCAGGTGACCTTCGAGCCAGTCAATGTCGAGGGATACGATGTCTCCCCGCTGGACGGGAGTGTGGCGTATCTGACCAACAATCAGATATTCACTGTCAATGTAGATGGCAGCAACCGCAGCATGATCGTGGACGGCGGGCCGATCGATCCCAATAATGTTTTTTTGAACCGTGTCAGCACTCCGCTTTGGTCGCCGGACGGGCAGACCATCGCATACGGCCATCACGGGATCAGTCTTTATTCGATCGCGGGCGGACAATCCACGATCGTGTATCCCGATCAATTGCAGACCGATAACGGCTTCACCTTCGGGGAGGTTAACTCCCCCGTCAGTTATTCGCCGGATGGAAGCAAGTTGTTGACCAACATTGTGCCTTTGGCTTCGGATGGCGGGGCCATGGGCATCTTTTCGCTGGGGAATCATTCGCTTGTCCGTTTGGGAGCCGGGGCCAGCCACAGAATTTGCTGTTCCCTGCAATGGGCGGGTGATAACAACACATTATATGGAAGCTATGCCTCTTTTAATCCGTTTATTACCCCGGGTCTCTGGCGTGTGGACGGGATTACAGGTTCTGTCACCGACTTGATCCCCGCCTTCTCCGGGAACCAGGATACCCTCAACTTTGCGGCCGATCCGTTTCCCGCCCCTGATGGACAACTGTATTTTTTCTACGCAACACAGCCTTATACCCAGCAGGATGAAGTCAACCGGGTCTCTTTGCAGCTTGTGCGCTCCTCACCGGACGGCGTGAGCAATAGAACAGTGTTGCTTCCGGATTTATTTACCACATTGAACGAGGCGCTCTGGGCGCCGGATGCGAGCTTTGTGATCACTGCTTCCGGTCCGATCGCGGATGTTTACCAGGGCGGCATCGTTGAGCTGTATTACACGGACGGTCACAGTGTGATGACCCCGCTCCTTCCCTTTGGGTTTACCCTGAAGTGGGGACCCTAGTCGTTAGTAAATAACAAGCAGGCCGGCGATTTATCGCCGGCCTGCTTGTTATTCCAGCACGAAATTGTCGATCAACCTTGTTTTTCCGAGCAGCACGGCCATCGAAAGCAGGGTTTTTCCATTTATAGTCTCCAGTTCTTCAAGTGTGTCGTAATCTGCACACGAAACGTATTGGACCTGGGCGCGCGGCTCATTTCCCAATACTTCCCTCATTTTTCTTCGCAAAACTTCAGCATTCCGCTCACCGCCCTCGTAGGCGGACCTTGCAGCGGTTAAGGCCCGAAACAAGATCGTGGCGGCCTTGCGGTCATCCCCTTCGAGATACTTATTCCGGCTGGACATGGCCAGCCCATCGGCTTCGCGCATGGTCGGGCAGACGATAATTTCGATCGGAAAGTTCAGGTCCCGTACCATCTGGCGGATGACCGCCGCCTGTTGGGCATCCTTTTGACCGAAATAAGCCTTGTCAGGCTGGGTGGCGTTGAATAGTTTCGCCACCACGGTGGTGACACCCTTGAAATGAGTCGGCCTCATGGCGCCTTCCAGAGGACGGGTCATCGCTTCCACCTCCACCCAGGTCTGGTACCCGTTCGGATACATGATCTCCGGGGTGGGAGTCCACACCAGATCCACGCCTAGGGGGCTGACAAGGGCCAGGTCACGTTCTAGATCGCGGGGATACTTGGACAGATCTTCATTTGCCCCGAACTGGGCCGGGTTGACGAAGATGCTCAGGACCACATTCCTGCACTCCTGCTTGGCCTTGCGAATCAGGGAGAGATGTCCCTCGTGCAGATACCCCATGGTCGGGACCAAAGCAACCGTCCCGTCGAGAGAGAGGCGGGCTGTTCTTAAATCAGACAGAGTAGATACGATTTGCATAGGGAGCCTTGCGAGTAATATTTGTCTATACCAATCATTGAATCCGGCCTTGACAGGCTAGAAATTTTGTTCTACACTCTTGCAACCAACCAGACAAAAAGGAGATCTACAATGGCTTACGGACATACCAACTCAAAAGGTGTTACCTATTTTCTGCACTCAAAGGGAAGAATGTTCTTCTTCTCAAAGGAAGTCAAAGAAGGCGCTTTGGACGCAGTTCCCGCCGGCTACGATGTTGTTGAAATGAAGACCGGCCTGCCCGTCCTCAAGAAACAAGCCGCTGCCGATGGAGGCGCCGAAAAGAAGGTGGAAACAGCAGGGTAAACAAAGTATAACCCTGTTCGACACAATTCATTGTTCTTTTAGACAAAAAGGAGACTATTATGACACGTACACGAGCATCTAAAAGCAACGCAGCACACGGGGGGATGACATGCCAACACTAAACCGCGTTCAATTGATCGGCCGTTTGGGGAAGGACCCTGAAAGCAAGTTCACCCCCTCAGGCAAAAAAGTGGCCCATTTCAGCCTTGCCGTGAGCAATCACTGGAAGGACAAGAGCGGCGAGACGAAAGAATCGACCGAGTGGGTCAACATCGAGGCTTGGGGACGCCTGGGCGAGGTCTGCCAGGAGTACCTCAAGAAGGGCAGCCTTGTCTTTGTTGAAGGTCGCATGAAGACCGACAAGTACGAGGATAAGGGCGAAACGAAGTATTTCACGAAGGTCGTGGCGCAAACCCTGCAATTCCTGGATAAGAAAACCGCTGAAGAGCCGGTCATGTCCATGGAAGACGACCTCGGCGACTACGAAGCATAGCCAATAAAAAGACGGCCACCTGAAAAGGTGGCCGTCTTTTTGATTTAATCAGCCGCGGTTATTTTCGCGCCTTTTTCTTTGTATTTAATTTCCTTGCCGGTGCTTTTTTCGCTTTGGCCTTCGGCGCGGGTTTTGGTTTTTCGCCAACCGGCAGTTTCTCCAATTCACTGACCAGCTTCTCCAGCACATCGAAGCCGCCCTGCCAGAACTTCGGGTCGCGGATGTTGATGCCGGCATCCTCGAGGATCTTTGCGGGTGCTTCCGAGCCGCCGGCCGAGAGGATCTTGAGGTAACGCGGCTTGAAGGACTCGCCTTCCACCTTGTATTGCTGATAAAGCGAGAAGACCAGTAATTGTCCGAAGGCGTACGCATAGACGTAGAACGGGGTGTGATAGATATGGGGAATGGACACCCACTCCCATTTGAATTCATCGCTCAGTTCGAGCGAGTCGCCGAATTGCTCCTTTAGGTTCTCCATGTAAGCCGCGCATAATTCATCCACGGAGGCGTTCTTCTGGATCATTTCATGCGCCTGCTTCTCGAACATCGCGAAATAGGACTGGCGCATGATGGTCGCGTATGCGTCGTCGACCTGCTTGAAGAGGATGTCGCGGCGTACCGCTTCATCTTTTTCCTCGGAGAGCAGTTTATCCGTGAACATCATTTCACCGAACGTGGAGGCGGTTTCCGCCAGCGGCAGGGAGGAGTGATAGGTAAATGCACTGTGGTGCGAAGCCAGCATGGAGTGAATTGCATGTCCCAGTTCATGGGCCATGGTGGCAACGTCACGGGCCTTGCCTTGATAGTTCAGCAGAACATAGGGAGTCATCTCCGGCACGATGGACCAGCAGAAGGCTCCGTCTCGTTTGCCCTTGCGCACTTCGCTGTCCACCCGGCTTTCCTCGAAAACGCGGCGCGCCAGGTCGCCCACTTTGGGTTCGAAAGCGCTGAACGAATCCAAAACCATGTTGGCTGCCAAGCCGTACTCATATTTCTTGTCCGAACCGGCCACGGGAGCATAAACATCGTAACGGCGCAGCTTCTTCACGCCGAGCGCCTTTGCCTTTAATTTGAAATAGCGCTGGAAGATCTTTGCATTCTTGCGCGCGGTGTCGAGCAACGCATCCACAGCCTCATTGGGAACATCGTTCGCAAGATTGCGGACGGAGAGTGGATCGCTGAATTTTCGCAGCGAGATGTTCTCGTTATGCCAGTCCCTTGCCACGGTCTGGTAGAGCTGCCCAAGGATGGGTCCGGCCTCGCCGTAGACACGATACAGTTCCTGGTAGGCTGCGGCGCGCAACTTGGAATCGCCGCCCTGGGCGAATTGCATCAACTGTCCGCGGGTGAGTTCCCGGATCTTTCCGTCCACCTTCAATTTGAAAACATAACGGCTGGTGATCGAGTCGTACAACGTGGTCAATGCGTTGACGCCGGTCACGTTTTTCAGGTTGACCACCTTTTCCTCGGGTTCGCTCAGCGTATGCGGCTTGAAGAGTCGCAGGGCCTCCAGATAATACCTGTAATCCCCCGAGGCATCCATCAGTCGCCTGGCGTTGGCCTCATCCAATTCCTTCCACCACAGGTTGAAGAACAGGGTCCGGTTTTCGACCTCGGCCAGGAATTGCTGCGCACGCGATTGCAGCGACTGGGCAGCCTGGTCCTGGGTGTTGGCCGTGAAGGACAGGCCTGCGAAGGAATACAACTTGTTCGCAATGCGGACCGTCTCTTCACTGGCATGCATGACCTGCATGAATTGTTCGGTGGAAATATCGGGCCCGAGCTTTCCGCGCACGCCTTCGAACGACGAGACCTGCTCCTCGATCATGTCAAAGGCATTTTCCAGTTCGGCGCTTTCGTATCCGGGGTAGAGGGGAGCCAGGCTCCATTTTGAGATTTTATATGCCATGATATATGTCTCCTTGGGGTGCTTTTACCATTAATTTAATGGATTTTGTAGCTACCTTGGTGGGGATTTACAGGCTGGACCGAATGTGCATGATATCGCCATCTTTAACGGGATATTCCTTGCCTTCGAGTCTTAACTTGCCCTTGGCTTTCGCTTCATTCATGGACCCGAGGCTGACCAGGTCTTCGTAGGCCACCACCTCGGCCCGGACAAATCCACGCTGCAGGTCGGTATGAATCTCGGCCGCGGATTCGGCGGCTGTCGCGCCGCGCCGGGTGGTCCAGGCGCGCACTTCGTCCTCGCCGACGGTGAAGAAGGTCTGCACCTGCAGCAGGTCATACGATAGGTTGATCATGCGGTTCAGGCTGAGTTCCTTGATCCCGTATTCCTGCATGAAGACGGCGGCATCCTCCGGGCTGAGCTGGGCGATTTCCATTTCAAGTTTGCCCATCAATGCAACCGAAGGATGATCGAGTTTGCCGCCATCCGGAGCAGACTGGCCTTCGCCCATGTTAAACACGGTCAGGATGGGTTTGCGGGTCAACAGTCCAAAGCTGGCGAGTTCCTTCTGTTCGTCGTTGGTAAATTCCATGGTACGTAAAGGTTTGCCGTCTGAAAGAGTCTTGTGCAATTTCTCGAACAATTCCGTCTGGCGGGCGTTGAGGGTCTTGTCTGTGCCGCCCTTTTTGCGTTCGTCAATCAGTTTTTCGAGTTTTCTTTCGACGGCGATCAGGTCGTTCAGCAGGAGTTCGGTCAGCATGCTCTCGGCGTCACGCATCGGATCAATGCTTCCGCTCGGGTGCATGACATTGTCATCGTTGAAACCGCGGACGATGAGGATCAGGCCTTCCATCTGGTTGAGTTGATTCAACAACTGTCCGGAAATGCCGCTTTTGGCTGAACCCGCTTCCAGTCCGGCAATATCCGCGTAGGTCACCTTGGCGTAGATGGTCTTCTTTGGTTTGAACATCTCCGAGAGCAGAGTCACGCGCGGGTCGGGGACGTCCACCACGGCCGTGTGTACTTCAATGCGCCCGGCGGAGGCGGTGGTGGGGGTGTTGCCCCTGGTGAGGGCGTTATAGATCGTGGTTTTTCCTGATTGGGGTAATCCGATGATTCCTAGTTTCATGCTTGACCTTATCGATGGGGATTTGTTATACTTGCGGGCGCTCAACAACCGTAAGCCGAAGTGGCGGAATAGGCAGACGCGCACGACTCAAAATCGTGTTCCCTACGGGAATGAGGGTTCGATTCCCTCCTTCGGCACAAAAGCAGCAGGTACCCGAAACGGTATTATACACGAACGTCCTTTCAGACTTGGGAGGACGTTCGTGTTATATATTTATATGCGGGATGCCCGCCTGTGTTGACACGGATATTTTCGAATTGTAGAATAAATCAGGAGAGTTTGTAATTTTTTTGAACAGACAGCGCCGATCAGGAGGACTTTCCAGGGAAAGGGACCAGGATGAAACTATATTTTCTCGTTGCAGCGATTGACTTGTTGATCTTGATCGCCTATCCGATTGCCTACATCATGCATCGCATTCGGAAAATGAGAGGCTCGAGACATTAGCAAGTTGCCAAATTGCCAGTAAAATAAATCCAGGAGGCACTCATGCCCTCATTAAACGAAGTCCTGGCAGTGATTTTGGGTGGAGGCCGCGGCGCGCGGCTGTACCCGCTGACGCAGATGCGCTCCAAACCAGCCGTGCCGATCGCCGGGAAATACCGCCTGATCGACATTCCGATCAGCAACTGCATCAATTCGGGGATCTATCGTATCGCAGTGTTGACCCAGTTTAATTCGGTGTCCCTCCATCGCCACATCACCAACACCTATGACTTTGATGCCTTCCATACCGGCTGGGTGCAGATCTGGGCCGCGGAACAGACCATTGAAAGCGCGGACTGGTATCAAGGCACCGCCGATGCGGTCCGCAAACAAACACTCGAGATCCAATCCAGCGGGGCCAAAAACGTGCTGATCCTGGCCGGTGACCATTTGTACCGCATGGATTACAAGGCCATGGCCGAGTATCACTGGGCCAACAAGGCGGACATCACCGTGGCGGTCCAGCCCGTGCCGCGCGAGGAAGCCCCCCGTTTGGGAATCCTGAAACGGGAAACGGATGGACGGATCTCCTCCTTTGTGGAGAAACCAAGGGAGGTTGCCGTCCAGGATAAGTTCATCAGTCGTGACGATCCCGCGCGCCCGTTCCTGGGTTCGATGGGGATTTACATGTTCAAGACCAGGGTATTAATGGAACTGCTGGCGAGCTTTCCCAGCCACCATGATTTTGGAAGCGACATCATCCCCGAAGCGATCAAGTCCCACAAGGTCTACGGGTTTGATTTTGACGGCTACTGGCAGGACATTGGAACGATCCGCTCCTTTTATGAAACCAATCTTGCACTGACCACGCCGGAGACCCCGTTCAATTTTTACGACCCGAAACTGCCCATGTACACCGACAGGCGTTTCCTGCCGGGCTCCATCATTGAAGACAGCAAATTGCGTGATGTACTGATTGCCGAGGGCAGCCGCATCCTTAAGTCTGACATCACCCATTCGATCATCGGGATTCGCAGCCAGGTCTCATCGGGATGCACCATTAAGGACAGCATCATGATGGGGTCGGATTATTATGAGCGCGGCGAGGAGGGCCTGCCAATTGGCATCGGCGCGAATTGCCATATTGAAGGCGCAATTCTCGATAAAAACGTGCGGATCGGGGACAACGTCACCATCCGTCCCTTCCCGCGTAACACGGATCTCGATAATGAAAAATGGTATGTCCGTGACGGGATCGTCGTCATTCCGAAGGATACCGAGCTCGCCGCGGGCACAAAAATCGCGCCCGAATAACCCGGCAATCCGGTTTCGCAACGACTTTATCATCCTGCAGGCCGCCAGGTCAACCTTAAAATTATGCTATACTCGCATAATATGAAGTCTTCGCGCGAATACTGGCCGCGCTGGGCAGAGACCTTGCGCCATTATCAACTTCACGAATTCACCGCCTCGCTCCTTGAAGCTGGAAGCCCTGTTGCTTTGCTTGGAGCGCAGGCGCTTTATTTTAGTCAGGGGTTTATCGGCGGGGAGCAGTTATCAGCCCTGGCCGCCACTCTTGAAGAGGATGAGGAAGCCCGGGCTTTCGCTTCTTTTCTGGTCAGTGACAGGGGAACCTCATGATCGAACTGGTCGTTATCGGCACAAGCGCATTCCTTTTGTTCGTCATCACCCTGTGGAAACGCCGTTCCCCGGCAAATCTGCGTGAAATCCCCGCCCTGACCTTCCTCTACCGGACGCTCGGCTTAAGCATGGAAGACGGCACCCGCCTGCACATTTCCCTCGGTCACGGTGGTTTATTGAACGCCCGCGGAGGTTCGGCCCTCGCCGGTCTGGCCTTGTTACGCCACATTGCCGAACGCACCTCCGTTAGTGACAAGCCTTCGGTGGCCTCCTCCGGTGACTCTACACTGGGTCTGCTCACCCAGGATACCTTGCAGGCCGGTTATCAGGCTGCCGGTGTCGAGGAACTCTATGTTCCGACCACCGGCCGTGTGGCAGGTCTCAGCCCATTTAGTTATGCAGCCGGCGCGATGTATATTTCACAAAATGAGGATGTTTCCGCCAACATCATGATCGGTTATTTTGGAAGCGAAGCTGCCCTGTTGGCTGAGGCTTCTGATCGCGAAAATATCACCGTCATTGGTGCCAGCGATGACCTGACCGGTCAGGCCATTCTTTTTGCAAGCACGCAGGATGCGCTGATCGGGGAGGAATTGTTTGCGACTGGCGCCTATCTTGGGGCGGGCGCCTCCCATCTCGCCAGCCTGACCGTGCAGGATATCCTGCGCTGGCTGGTGATCGTCGCGATCCTGGGTGGTGTGGCGGTTAAATTTTTGACATTTTTCGGGATTGTCTAATGCGAGTGGTCACAGCTGTTATCGCAATTGCCGCGGGCGTGCTGGTCCTGGCCGGGTATTTTCTTCAGGGGATTTTTCCGGCCCTGGCCAGCGTGCAGGCCCTTTTACTGAACTGGGCCATTCTTCTGACCGGCATGGCCGCACTCGCAGGGATTTTCAATCTGATCTTCGTTCATACGGATAAGATTCGTCTGCGCGAAAAGGGAAGCATCTACAGCGCCGTTCTGGTGATCGGCCTGGTATCCACCCTTTTGTTCGGCATGATCCTGGGTACGGAAAATGAAGCCATGAAGATCGTTCTGAATGGCGTGATCGTTCCCGCCGAAGCCTCCTTGTTGGGGATATTAACCATTTCGTTGCTGTATGCCGCCATCCGTTTGCTGCGCCGCCGTACAGATGCAACCAGTATTTTGTTCCTGTTGACCGCCGCCTTCCTTATTCTCGGATCAGCCACCCTTCCATTCGGGAACATACCCATTCTGGGCACCGTGGCCAGATGGGTTTCCCAGGTCTGGGCGCTTGGTGGTGCGCGCGGAATTTTGATCGGCGTTGCCCTTGGGACGTTGACCACCGGCTTACGTGTATTATTTGGCGCTGACCGTCCATACGGGGGAAATTAATGGCGGACCTGATTAAGTGCCCCTCCTGCGGTGAAAGCAACCAGCCCGACCAGGAATTCTGTCATTATTGCCGGACGCGGCTGCAGCCCTTGACCAGCTCCACCAAAGGGGCCGATGCTCCCATTAAACCCGGCCAGCTCCCAACCAAGAAAAATACGGCTGAACTCGAACCTATTCTTCCTCAATGGTTAAGGGATGCCCGCGATACCGCCCGCAAATCCGCCGAGGACGATGCCGCCCTGGCCGCAAAGAAGGCCCAGGCAGCCCCCGCTTCCTCCGCGCCCGACCTGCTGGCTGGTTTGCATTCCCAGGCAGACAGCGACGAAGACGAAACACCGGACTGGCTGGCAAGCATCACAGGCGATACACCCAAATCAAGGAAGGCCCAGGCCGAATCTCCCGAGGTGCGCTGGGTTGAATTGGGCGATGCAAAGGATTTTCCAAAGGAAGAGCCTCCTGCCAAGTCTGAAACTCCCGCCTGGCTGGCTGATATCAATGCCGCAAATTCCAAGCCTGACGAAAAAGACGAATTGGGCGACTGGTTTCGCGCCGCAAGCAGCACGGATGAACCGCTGCAGCCTGCCAAGGTCAGTCCCTTTGAAATCCCTTCCTCCAATGATGGCACAGCCGATTGGTTGAAGCAAATGGCCGCGGACAGCATGCAGGATGACGGCTCCGGTTTCAACAATAAAAACGAAGCTTTCAAAGCGCCCTCCTCCTCGGCGGACACACCCGACTGGCTGCGTCAAATGAACGAGCAGGAGGATATTAAAAATGAAACCCCGCTCCGGAATGAGTCCAAACCGGCTTTTGATGTCCCCTCCTCGGATACCCCGGATTGGCTGCGCGCCATGGGCGGTGTTTCGGAAGAACCCGCTCAAAGCGCTGATCCTTTTAATTTCCCGGGATCAGGCAGCACTGAGCCTGAAGCGCCTGTAATTCCCGCAGTCCCGGATGAAAACATGCCCGACTGGTTGAAGGCTCCGTCACCAGTTGAGAGTGCCAGCAAGCCCAGGAAGACAGGTCAGCTGCCGGCATGGTTGAAGGATGAATCCAACACGCCCCCCGAAGAAGAGGAAGTGCCGGTATGGTTGGCCGAGACGCCAACCCCGGTCGAGCCTGCCGCCGGTAAGCCGGAACCTTTCTTGATGGACGACCAGTCAGCAAACCTTGGCGATGATGTCCCGGGCTGGCTGCAAGCTGCCGCTCCGCAATCCAGTGTGTTTGATATCCCGCCTTCGGAGCAGCCGGCAACCGCGGTTTCAGATTCCGCCGATGCACCCGATTGGTTGAATGCTTTTAAATCCGTGGATGCGTCGCAGCAGACGCCGGCGTTCTCTTTGGATGAATCCTTTGAGTCATCCGCACCGGCATTTACTTCCGACCCCCTCGAAGAAAAAAGCGGAGAGGCTCTCTTCACTGAAATGCCCGACTGGCTTTCGAATGTAACCGAAAGCAGTTCAAGCCGGTCCTCTGTTACTAATCCGGAAAGCATCGCGCCCGGTGAATTGCCCTCGTGGGTGCAGGCCATGCGCCCGGTCGATTCCACTCCTTCGCGGCCGGTCATGTCGTCCTCGCCCCAATCCAGCGATCAAACCCTCGAGTCTCGCGGGGCCCTGGCTGGTTTGCAGGGCGTGCTTCCGTCTGTGCCGGGCTATGCACCCACCAGCAAACCCAAGGCCTATTCCATCAAGTTGCAGGCCAGCGATGAACAGCAGGCTCATGCGGCCCTTCTGGAACAGATCCTTGCCGCCGAAACCGAGCCTGTGCCGATCGCATCCTTTTCCGCACTGCGGACCTCTCGTACCCTGCGCTGGATCCTCGCTGCCGTTCTTTTGGCGGTGTTGACAGTTGCATCCTTCGCGCAGACCCGCATCTTCTCCCTGCCGACGGATGTCCCTTATGAAATTGGAAGTGCATGGCAGGTCGTTCAATCCATTCCGGAAGGCGCACCTGTTCTGGTGGCTTTCGATTATGAACCTGCACGCGTCGGAGAAATGGAAGCCATTGCCGCACCCTTGTTTAATTTGATGAAAAACCCCGCCCTGACCTTTCTCTCCACCAATGAGACCGGGGCCCTGCTGGCAGATCGCTTCGCATCGGGACCCATGACATCGCTTAACAATGGCGGCGGACTCTCTTATTCGAATTTGGGATATCTGCCCGGCGGTCAAATGGGCATCCGTGCCTTTGCGGAATTTCCCTCCGCCGCCATGCCACAGTTGACCGGGATATCCTCCTTCTCGCAATTTTCAGCTTTCATCCTGATCACGGACAATGCGGATGATGCGCGCGCATGGATCGAACAAACTGGATCCGCCCGCGGCGCCATTCCATTTGTGGTGATTTCCAGCGCACAGGCCGCACCGATGATTCATCCCTACTTTGAATCACAACAGATCAATGGACTGGTCGGAGGTCTGTACGGCAGCGCTGTCCTGGAAGCCAACAACCCCGGCGGACCCGGGACCGCACGCGCTTATTGGGATTCCTTCAGCCTCGGCATGCTGCTTGCCATGGTGCTGATTCTGGGCGGCGGCCTGCTCAACCTGGGCCTGGGTCTGCGCGACCGCGCTGCGGTAAGGGAGGCATAGGAAATGACCTTCTCCCTTGATCTGATCACCGGCGCTGTCAGCTTTTTGATCACCCTGTTGATCTTTAGTTATTTGATCGGTGATAATCCCCTCTTTCGAATCGCGATCTATGCATTTGTAGGCGTGTCTTCCGGATATGTTGCGGCCGTGATCTTTCGGCAGATCATTTTGCTGCGCCTCTTTCAACCCTTTGCCGTGGCAATGATCTCCGGGTCTTTGCTGGACAAAAGCCTGACTCTGGTGCCGGTGCTTTTCTCGCTCCTGATCTTTATGAAGATCTCGCCCCGCCTGGCCGGCATGGGACGGGTTGCGATGGCCTTTCTGGTGGGAGTGGCTGCAGCGGTGACCATCGCCGGAGCGTTGACCGGCACCCTGCTTCCGCAGGCGCTGGGCGCGATCAACACCTTTGATATGAACGCCGCCCTTGCACGCAACATTCAACCCTTTGAAGTGATCGGCAGCGGGGCCATTACCCTGGCTGGGACGATCTTTACCCTGATCTATTTCCATTTTGGGGCGCACCCCAAGCCGGACGGTTCCATGCGCCGTCTGGGTTTGATCGAGATCTTCGCATGGCTTGGGCGTATTTTCATCGGCATCACCCTGGGCGCGATCTTTGCCGGCGTTTATGCCGCCGCATTGACCGCCCTGATCGAACGCATCGCATTCCTCATTAACTTCATCGGGAAATTCCTGTAATATGCCCTCTTCACTTGTTGACGGTAACTCCCTCCTGGCATTGGACATCGGCGCAACCAGTACGCGCGCGGTCCTGTTCGACGTGGTCGAAGGCGAATATCGCTTTGTGGCTTCCGGCACCGCCCCTTCCACGGCGGAGGCGCCCTTCAAGGATGTCAGTGAAGGGGCCCGCAATGCCATTGCAAGCCTGCAGGTCATCGTGGGCAAGACTTTGCTGGATGCGGCCAAAGGCCTGATCACGCCGAGCCAGTCCAACGGGTCCGGTGTGGATGCGCTGGTGGTGACCCTGTCCGCAGGACCGACCATCAAGACCGTGGTCGTTGGTCTGCTCAAGGATGTCTCGGTCGAAAGCGCGCGCAGGTTGACAGAGTCCACCTACGCGCGGGTGATCGAAACCATCGGGTTGAACGACACACGCAAGCCGGACCAGCAGATCGACAGTATTCTGCGGGCGCAGCCTGATCTGGTCGTGATCAGCGGCGGCACCGATGGCGGTGCATCGCGGTCCGTCCAAAAATTACTTGAACCGATCGGCCTGGCCAGTTTTCTTATGCTTGAAGAAAAACGTCCGGCTGTGCTCTTTGCGGGCAATGAAAAGATCAAGGACGATGTTAAGACCCTTGTGGGTTCGTTGGCCGCCTCGATGCATTTCAGCCCGAACGTACGCCCCTCCCTGGAAACCGAGGACCTTGAACCCGCCGAACGCGAGCTCGCACGCATGGTCATCAATATCCGCAAACGGCAGATCAAGGGCGTTGACATGTTGGACCTTTGGTCCGGCGGCCACATGCTGCCCACCGCTTACGCGACCGGCCGCATGGTGCGTTTTCTGTCCAAGGTCTATGGCTCCCAAAAAGGGATCCTAAGTATAGATATCGGGTCTTCCGCGGCGGTTGTTTCGGCGGGCTTTAAGAACAAATCCACCTTGAACGTGTATCCGCAATTCGGGCTGGGTGAAAATCTATCGCGCCTGTTGAATTACACCAGCCTCGGCGAGATCCTGCGCTGGTCATCCCTGGATGTGTCAGAGGGTGTCTTGCGCGATTATCTTTATCAAAAGGCGCTGCACCCATCCACGATCTCCGCCACAAAGGAAGATCTGGTCATCTCGCAGGCGGTCGCCCGACAGGCGCTTTCACTTGCGATGCAATTCGCGCGCCGCGATTTCCCGCGCAATATTGCTTCGATCAAACCGAACCTGACCCCGCTGTTCGAGCCGATCCTGGCGGGCGGCGCCGCATTAAGCGACGCTTCACGCCCCGGCCAGGGCCTGCTTCTACTGCTTGATTCGCTTCAGCCTGTGGGCGTGACCACGGTCATTCTCGATCAAAATAATTTACTGCCCCTGTTGGGGGCGGCCGCCTCGCAAAACAACATCCTGCCTGTGCAGGTGCTTGAGTCGGGCGCCTTCCTGAGTGTTGGGACCGTTGTCTCTCCGGTGGTGACCACCACATTCGGTGCGCCCATCCTGCACGGAAGGCTGCGTTATGAAAACGGCAGCGAGGCGCGTGTGGAATTGAAATATGGAAACCTGGAGACCCTGCCCCTGGCGAGCGGCGAGGCCGGTACATTAACGGTCCAGTGTTTACGCGGTGCGGACGTGGGCTTCGGCCCCGGCCGTGGCGGCACGATCCCGGTCAGTGGCGGCGCGCTGGGTGTGGTCTTTGACGGCCGCGGACGTCCGCTGGACCTGCCTTCGGATGCGGTCCGCCGCCGCGAGATGATCAAAAAATGGAACTGGACTCTGGGAGGCGAATAAAAGATGCAGGCGCCGGTAAATCATATTGTTGGATTGACATCGATCGTGCGCGAGCGGCTGCTGCCGGTCTCGGGCACGGTTCTGGCACGCCTGAATCAAAAGGTCAGCCCGAACGATGTCATCGCTGAAACGAACTGGGCGCGCGAGCACATCATCATCGATGTGGCGCGGACCCTGCGTCTGTCGCCAGCCGCCGCCGACCGCATTATTAAGTGCAAGGTTGATGACCGGCTGGCCGCCAATGCGGAAATCGCCGTGGGCCGGGGTCTGTTCCCGCGCACAATTCGCGCCCCCCGTGAAGGACGGGTGGTGGTGGTGGGCGGCGGCCAGGTATTGATGGAAGTCGGTGAAACCAAGGTGGAATTGCGCGCGGGTATCCCCGGCACCATCGTCGAGCTGGTTGCCAATCGCGGCGCGGTGATTCAGACTGCGGGCGCCCTGGTGCAGGGTGTGTGGGGCAACGGCCGGATCGATTCCGGGCTGTTGGTGAACATTGCGGAAAAACCCGACGGCGTGTTAACCGCCGGACGTTTGGATGTCAGCCTGCGCGGCTCGATCCTGCTGGCGGGCATGGTAAAGGATGCGGAGACCCTGCAGGCCGCCGGTGACCTGCCGGTGCGCGGACTGATCCTCTCCGGGCTGTATCCATCTCTGATGCAAACGGCCCGTGAAATGCGTTACCCGATCATGGTGACCGACGGGTTTGGTCCCCTGCCGATGAATTCCGCCGCCTATAAATTATTAAGCACGAATATTAAACGCGAAGTGACCATTAATGCCGAAGTGTATGACCGATACAGCGGTGCGCGGCCCGAGGCCATTATTCCGCTGCCCATTTCCACGGATCCGCCCGCGCCCCGTGAAGTGGAGACCTTTGCGCCGGGCCTGCAGGTGCGCATGCGTCGTCCGCCGGCCCTCGGGATGATCGGTGTGATTACTGCGGTCAAACCCGGTCTGACCCAGCTGCCGAGCGGGCTGCGCGCCGCTTCCGCGGAAGTGAGACTCGAGAGCGGCGATTCGATCGTTGCGCCTCTCGTAAACCTTGAAGTTGTGGGATAATATCCAAGTTATTGCGGTAACAAAATAACCAGGAGAGTGCTTCATGTCTTTCGATGATACCAATTTTGATGATCTGGGTGACGGCCCGCTTCCCGAGGAGTCAAACAACAACCGAACCTTCATGATCGCGGTCGGTATTCTGGCCGGGATCATTTTGATTTCAGTCGCCTGTCTTGTGGCGGTATATTTGTTCGGGCGGACCAATACGACGAGCACGCAGAATGCGGCCGCCACCGCCAACGCAGCCAACACGACCGCGACCGCGGCCGCCTTCATTCAACAGGCCCTGACCGCCACATTTGATGCCTCCATCCTGGCTTCGACCACTCCCACCGCGACCACCACCTCCGTGGTGAGTGTCGAAACCGCCACCAATACACCGGACCCGAATATCGGCACTCCCGCTGCCGCCACTGCAACCGTCGGCGCCGCCTTGACCCAAGCTGCCATTGCCCAACAGACCGTTGTGGTCACCACCACGGCCCTGGCCCTGCCCAACACCGGCTTCGCGGACGATGTCGGCCTGCCCGGACTGGTCGTAATGGCCCTGGTTTTCGTGGTTGTGATCCTGCTGGCCCGCAGGCTGCGGGTTGCGCCCACCTTGAACCGATAGGCTGGTTTCATAAAGCCAACGGGACAGCGAATTCGCTGTCCCGTTTTTATTTTTACTCACTCCACGCTGACCATGCCGAGGGCGATCGTTTTGTCTGAATAGAAAAAAAGAATGGTATAAGTTTTGGATGGCAGCGAGGGGGCAATGAAGATCTCCCAGACTCCGTTCCCCTGATTCGCGGCCTCAAGCGCCCAGGTATTATTGCACGGGGAAGCCCAGGTCAGAGTTGAATTATCCCCCGCCACCAGCACCCGTTGAACCTGCCTGTTTTCATCCACCCCGCCGACCATGAAATGATAATCAACGATGCTCCCCTTTCCATCCGTGCCGGGGCAGCCGCTGCCGATCACCTTTTTCCCATCCTGCCCCAGAAATGAGACGTTCAATCTTTGCAAAATGATCTCCGGTCCCAGCGGTGCGTTCAAAGCCAGGGGATTTTGAGTGGGTGTCACGACCTGCGTCACCGGTACGATCTGTGTGATCGACAGGACCTGTACAATGGGTGTGGACTCTGCCGGTGCGGGGGAACCCGTCACCTGGCAGGAAAGGGATGCGAGAAGGAGCAGGGCGGGCGCCCAAATTGCGATCGCATGTTTCTGTTGTTTATTTAGCATGATGATCCTTTCTTTGCCGGTTCCCCTGCGGGAAAGTATCTATTTCATCGTACAATCCGCGCAAGTCGTCGTAGTCATTGGCGGTTGCCCGGCGAATGTGAATTTCCATGGTCTGTTCCTTGTCCTTCGTTCCATTGCTCAATAATCCCGATCAGATCGTGAGGTGAGCTGGCTACATGATCGGGATGGCCGCGAAGTAAATTTTCCAAACTCTGATGACCCCAGGTGACCGCGATGCTGGTGACGGACGCCTCTTTTGCTGCAAGGATATCGCTTAAGGAGTCCCCCACCATAAAAACCGGTTCATGCCCCCCATTTTCGAGGAGCAGATTGCGCGCCTTTATTATTTTCTGCGCCTTGGAACCGGGTGTGTCGACCCCGTATACTGCCTGAATGAGACCGTCCAGGCGGTGCTCGACGAGAAAAGCCTTTACATTTTGCGATGAATTTGTCGTGACAATGGCGATCGGATGGCTGGCGGACAGGTGTTTGACGACATCCCCTAAATCAGGGAAGATGGCGGGCGGCGATTTCTTTTCCGCGAAAAAGTTCAAACAAATTTTGACGAACTCGTCAACAAGATGCCCGGGGACCTCACACGCCTGTCCATAGGAAGCAAAAGACATGACTTCAAGATCGTTTAAGTCGTCTTTTGTGACCCAATGGTCCACGCCCAGTTTGTCGCATGCCTGCTGGCCAAACTGAAGCAAATCGTCAAGGGTGTCTGCCAGTACGCCGTCATAATCAAGGATGATGAGTGCCATGAAGGGGGTTTCCGTTTGACGCATTGTATCCTAGAACGCAGTTGCGATGATGCCGGTGATGGCAGTTATGATCCCCAGGCCCTGGGTTTTGGTGATTTTATCCTTCAGGAAAATAACAGCCAGGGTGATGGTCACGATGGATAACGCCGAGGCGATGGGTGTGATCAATATTGCGTCCCCGATTGTCAGGCCGTAATTAACGAGTGCCACGGCGCCCGCCTCGATCACTCCCATTAACAAAATCATGGATCTTGTTTTCGCCGAAATTTTCCCCGGGCCGATCTCCCGTTTTGCCGCAAGCGAGAAGATCAACAGGAACAGAATGATCCCAAATTTTATATACAGGGTCGTTAATACCCACCCGGCTTTTTCGGAAATGACCTCGCTCACATTCCAAAAGATCCCAAAGAAAAAGGCCCCGAACACCGCCTCTTTGACGCCTGAGGAAAGCCGGAACCCCTGTTTTCCGATTTCGCCCCAATTTACCGAAGCCAGGGCGGCGCCCAGGAGGATCATCAGGACGCCTGCAGTCTGCATGGCGGAGAGCCGCTGCCCCATAAACATAAAAGCGAACAACATGGTGAACACGGCCCACAGGTTCATGGTTGCGGCGACGATCGACACGTTGCCCATCTCAAAACCCTTGAAGAAAAACAAATAACCGGCGGAATAGAATATCGCCGCCAGCAGGGACAAAAGAATCACCCAGGCGGGGGCGTTGAATACTGGCTTGAAAACAACGGCAAGCACAAGGATCGAAATGAAGCCGGCCAATTGCGACCAGAACAGGGACTTGATGGACCCGATCTGCCGGGCGAAAACGCCGCCAAGAAAGTCGTAGATGCCCCACCCAAACATGCCGCCGATTCCCAGAATTATGCTTAGGATGGTTGTGCTCATGGAGTCATGCACCTTTCTTGCGCCCCGAATGGTCTGCTTGTGATGAAGTGCGGCGGGCTGCGCGGTTAAGTTTTATGGAGTTTACACTAGGAATTGCTGGTTAACCTGTCCGCCTGACCATAGTGGTCAACGGCGAAGGCGTACAGCACCTTGACCATGAAGAGCAGCGATATGACCAGGAAATACTTTGGGGTGTCGGTGCCCAAAACGATGACCGCCATGCCGAAGGTTAACATCCCCCCGGCCACGAACTTTTGGAACGGATTGTCCTTGCAGGCATTGACAATAAATGCGCCCGCAATGGTATATCCCCAGACGAGGACGGCGTTCCAAAGTCCGATCCCCAGCAGCCACGCCAGGAGCGGGATATGCACATGGATTGCGATGAACACCAGGCGTTGTTTATCACGGGCGGCGTAATAGTTGCTGGTGGACCGTGTGAAATTGGCAATGCTGCCTGCGGCAACATCCATGACCAGCAGATAAGCGATCACACTCCTCCAAAGCGGCATGCCCTGGGTCATCTCTGGAAACGAAACGAACAAAAAGGTCGCAAATCCCGTTCCGAAAAGCACAATGGCCACAAGTTCGCCAATGCTTTGAGACTCGCCAAATACGTCGTGTAAATAGGATGGCATGCGAAGGGTCATGTTGTCCTCAGGTCATCGTTTCTTGGAACTGTGTGATTGTATGAAAAGGCGCTGTTGAAATACTGTGGAAGTTTCCGGCAGATAAAGTTCAACGGCGTATGCTTTGCTGGGCAGCTTTTGATAATAACATTATACATTGGCGATTTTGACTAGCCAATTTTGTAGTTTCGACATCGCTTCACTGTTGGGGTCAAGATAATCCATATGCTTGCCATTGTGAATCTCAATAAAGTCAATATTGTCGCCAGCGTCTTTCGAACAAGTTACATAGTTGCGCGACCATTCAACTGGCAGATATTCATCCTGATTTCCATGAATTATCAATTGGCGTATTCCAATTGGCAATATTCTTATTGGAGAATGTAGAGCGTACCTTTCAGGGTGGTCGTTTGGAGAGCCGTTGAGAAGCGCTGAAACGGCATTGTTGCCAGCTTTAGCAATAAATGCTTTTTCCAGGTCAGTAACAGGAGCTAATCCGACTACGGCATAAGGTTTAATCTTAACTTGTTTGGCGCACCAAATTGCTAAGTGTCCACCTGCGGAGTGTCCAAGAATTATTATTTTGGATAAATCCAAACAATCATACTTCTCTTTCAATAATACGAGATGGTTAATTGAGGTAATTGCGTCATCCAATGTGCCATGCCAACCTCCGCCATCTGCGCCTATTCGCCTGTATTCGATATTCCAAACGGCAAACCCTTTTTTGCGAAGTCAATCGAAATCAATGTTGATTGCTCTTTGTCATACGGCATTCGCCAAAATCCACCATGAAAGAAACAAATTACCGCAATTGGTTTTTTGGTAGGGATGTATAAATCTCCTTCCTGATATTTGTCATTGCCGTACTTTTCAATATGTTTTTCGTATGAATTGTTTAACATCGAGAATAATACGCTCTTGTTTTATAAAGTTGTTACTGGCAGCGCGGCCCAACGGTTTGCGTGGACTGGCTTTGGGCGGGTGTGGACTCTTCTTGGGAGCAGTATAAACTCAAAGCCAGGAAAATGCCTGAAAGGCCGCTCCGTACCCCAGCGTTCAGCAGCTCGCCCCGGCGAGCACGGGGCGTATGCTTTGTTGGGCAGTTTTGCTTTATTTATCAGAACCCATCCAAAACCTTTTCATTAGATTAATCGCTTTTGTTGCTAATGGAACGCTTTGAATGGCTCTATTTGCAACTCGGCTTTCTACCTGAGAAAATGCTGGCGATAAATCACATTCAAAATCTTTGAAAATTGGGCGCCTGCCTGTAGGAATCGCGCTTATCTTAATTTGAACTTTGCCAACTTTTCCAAGTGAACCAAAAATTTTCTCTAGAGTTTCCGTTTGAACTGAAAACTTAATTCGTAACTGAAAATTTTCCGACATATCATCTGTTCTAAAATAGTATGGATTATCTACTTTCCCGTGTGAGTCAATTTTGTGCAACTCGAGTTGTAAGTCTTTTATAGATTGAGAAGGGAAAGAGGGCAAAGATTCTACCGAGAACTTTACCGCCGTTTGCGGTCCAACGTTAACTATAAAAATCCGAAGCGCAACTTGGAATTTGATTTCATCCGCAAAAGTAATTTGGTCTGGAGTGAAAACCACAATATCAGAAGTGACTCCCACGCCTTCGCTCTTTAATATCTCAAACTTGAAATCACTATCATTTCTCTCTATTTGTTTGTAAACACGATAATTTGCAATCGCAAAGGCAAAAAAAGATAACGTAATATACCCTTCTCTTGGTATGGATGATAGTAAGACTGGAAGTTCGGAATTATTCCATAAACCTACAACAAGGGATGCAAGAGAGACAACATTAGAGATTATTCCTAACCAGCCGTTGAATAATAGTGATAGGTAATGGAGTATATTGTTATTTTTGTTCACTAAATCATCTCCAATGTGTGTTTCCAAGCCAGCACCCAACTATTGTGTTATAAAGCCCGCTGTATAACACAATATATACGGATTATACGCTCAAAGCAAAAGGGCAATCGAACAAAAAAGCCATCGGAATTTTATCTCCAATGGCTTCTTCAACATCTTTTCTACACCGCGCTTTCGGCCACCGTCTTGCCGTAGGCCATCAGGGCCTTGACCATCTCGGCGGTGCGGCCCTCCGCGTACACCCGCAGGACGGGTTCCGTGCCCGAGGGGCGGATCAACAGCCAGGAGTCGTCGGCCATGATGTACTTCACGCCGTCGCGCTGGCCGATCTCCAGCACCTTTTGACCGCCGATCTCGGCCGGGGCCTTTTTGGTCAGGAACTCGGTCATCTCGGCCTTGGCCACGGGACGGCTCAGACGCAGGTCCACCCGCTCGTACAGGGCCGGGCCTACGTCCGCGAGCAGATCGTCCACCATTTCCACCAGGGATTTCTTCGAGGCGGCCACCATCTCCACCAGCAGCAGGCCCATGATGGGACCGTCGCCTTCCGGGATGTGTCCCTTGAAGGAAATGCCGCCGGATTCCTCGCCGCCGATCAGCACATCCTCCTTCATCATGTAGTCCGCGATGTGATTAAAGCCCACCGGCGTTTCATACAATTTCAAGCCGTAGCGTTTGGCCAGGCGGTCGATCATGCGCGTGGTCGAGACCGTGCGCACCACCGCGCCGGTCATGCCGCGTTTCTCGACCAGATATTTCAACGAGAGGGCCATGATCTTGTGCGGGTCGACGAAATTGCCGCGCTCGTCCATGGCGCCGATGCGGTCCGCATCGCCGTCGGTGACCACGCCGAAGTTGCCCATGCCCGAGCTGACCGCGCTTGCGAGCGGACCGAGATACTTGGCGATCGGCTCGGGATGCACGCCGCCGAAGCCGGGGTTCATCTCCCCGCGGATCTCGGCGATCTCACAGCCGGTGCCCTGCAAAAAGGACTTGATCACGCCGCGGCCGGAACCGTACATGGCATCCACCACGAAGCGCTGGGGATTGTCCGCGATGATCTCGGTGTTGATCAGCTTGTGCAGGTGTTCAAAGTAGGCCGGCAGGGGATTGAACTTCTGGATCAGGCCCGCATCGCGCGCCTTGCGGAAATCCATCAGGTTGGGACCGCGCGCCTGTTCCTCGTTGTCGTTGATATACACTTCCACGCGCCGGCATTGCTCGGGCAAAGCCGAACCGCCGAAGGCGCCTTTCAACTTCAAGCCGTTGTAACGCGGCGCATTGTGCGAGGCGGTGATCATCACACCGGCGATGGCGTTGTTGTGTTTCACGGCGAAGGAGATGGCCGGCGTGGGCGAATCCGATTGGGCCAGCAGCACGCTGAAACCGTTCGCGGCCAGCACGCGTGCCACTTCCCCGGCAAAACGATCCGAGAGAAAACGCGTGTCGTACCCCACGATAATTTTGTTTTTGTCGGGGACCTGGCCGCCGTTCGCGGATTTGTCCGCAGGACCGCTCTGCTTGTCCACAGGACTGCTTTGCTTGTCCACGGGACCGCTCTGCTTGTCCCAATGGTCGGAAGCCACCGCGTCCGCGATGGCCTGGGTCACAATGCGAAGATTGTCGAAGGTGAAACTGTCCGAGATGACGGCGCGCCAACCGTCGGTTCCAAAATGAATGGGCATTTATGTTCTCCAGTGGGGGTATGTTACACCTGCACTTGCGTGCGGCTCTTCAGGAAATCTCATCGCTGAGATTGTTGTTTAATTGGCAGATTGCTTCGGGCGAAGAACAGGACCGCCCTCGCAATGACATGTGCGCAGTTTTTTTACGGAGCGGGCGTTACGCCGGGCGTGGACGAAGGTCCGAAGTTGGGTTCGGGCGTGGCATAACTGACGGTCGATTCCAGCAGCCAGCCTTCGATGCGTTCATTGTTGCGGGTCACGATGATGCGGATCCAGGTCACGCCGTTCACCAGCTTGAAGTCCGAATACACTTCCACGATGGTGCCGTTGCCGAGCGTCATCAAATATTTTCCGTTGGGTGTCTGGCGCAGGTTCGCGCCGCCGCCTTCGTTGGAACTGATCTTTCCGTAGATGGGCGTCGCTTCCAGGGTCAAGGTGGCGGTCAGCGTATCCGTGGCGGGCAGGGTCACGTTCAAGGTCACCGGCACGGGGCTGGGAGTCCGGGCGGCCTGGGTCAGGGCCACGGCCACGGTTTCCGTCAGGTTCATTTGAGTGGCTTCCGGGGTGGCAGTGCTTGCGGGGACGGGACTGCTGGTTGTCGTGGGCGGCAGGCTTTCGGTCGGGGGAGGAAGCGGATTCGCCGCGTTGGTGGGTGTGACCAAAGCCGCCGCCGCATCGGCCGTGGACCGTGGGCTGGGCTGCATCAACAGGAAGAGGATCAGCGCGAAGAGCACGAATGCGGCCACGCTGAAAGCGATCCCGCCGGCGGACGGACGCAGTTTCAATACCAACAGGGTGATTAAACCGAATACACTGACCCACGCGAAGTGGGCGGCGAAAACCAGAATGGCCTGCGGCCAGATGCCCGCCAGGCCGGAGCCCAGGCCGAAGCCGGCCGCGTTGACCGGCAGGAAGAATGCATAGGCGATGATCACGCTGGGAAGAAAGGGTTTGCTTTCCGAACGAACAAAGGAAGCCACCAGCGTGACCGCCCCGATCAGCAGCACCACCAATTCCGGGATCCACAAACGCGAATGATTGTATACGTTGGTAAGCGTGTAGGGCGGAATGAAACGAACGATCACGCCCATCAACAGGCCGCCGATGAAGACCAGCAGGGCGCTGATCACCAGGGCCATGAACGTTTCAAACAGGAAGCGCGGCGAACCGGTCAGGATTGCAAGCAGGAATCCCACCCAGGGAATCATCAACGGGGTGGCAAGCACCCCGAGCAAAAGCACGGCCTGTGAATCAAGCAAAAAGCCAAAGCCAAGCACCACACCGCAGGCCAGCGAAAAGACGAACAGCTCCCAGGATGGATAGGCGCGGCGGGAAAGCGCGGAGATGAGCGCGGCCTGGCCCTCGGCATCGTGCGGGATCATGTCACGGCGCGTGACCCGCCTGCGGCGGGAACGGGCAGCCTCCACGTGCGGGTCATGTTCGGGCGGGGTGGAGTTGGATGGTATGATGGGTTCGTCGGAAAAGGACATAGGATTTACTTAAGCCCAATTATACAGGATACCCGCGCAATAATTGGATTTGTCATGGGGGATTTCCCGGAAACCCGGGGCCGGGCAAACCGTATAAAATAGTGCCGTTGTGACGTGTCTGCACAGTTGGCGAGGAAAACAGCATGCAAAACGAACCGCGCACCTATCGCAATTCACCCTTCCAAATCGGCCTGGTCGTTGTGCTCTTTCTGGTGTTGGGGATCGGCTTCCTGGCATCCTTCAACTCAAGCGATCTTCCCTGGTTGATCCCGATGGCCGGAATTCTTGGGGTCACTTTTTTGTTCGTTCTTTTTTCAATGAGCGCCAAAACGACCCTCTCGGAGTCCGGGATCTCCACGCAAACCCTGCTGGGCACAAAGTCGCTGGCCTGGAATGAGATCAGCCGCGTTTCCGGCAGCGGCAACGGCATCAAACTTCACAACAACTTTGGCGATGTGACCGTGGCCCCGCGCGTGCAGCTGCCCGGTTATGACGAAGTGGTCAACATGATCGGGGATAAACGGCCCGATCTGTTCAACCCGATCGAATATGGCGAAATGTCCAAAAGCTGGCTGGGGACGATCCTGCTGCCGGTTGTGGGACTTCTCTTCATCGGATTTGGCTTTTTTCTTTATGACCAGACGCAGGACAACCTTTCGCCCCTGATCGTTTTCATCATCATCGGGCTGGTCTTTGGCGCCATGGTCTTCAACCAGCCCAGGTCGGTTTCGATCCAGGGAACTTCCATCCTGATCCGCTATCTCTTCAACCGGAAAACCCTGTCTGCGGACGAGATCGCCTCGGTCGACCTGCGTTACACCCAAACGCGCAACGGCAAACATTATTTTATTGCGCTCACGCTGGCCAATAAAAAGGTGGTCCGCATTTCCGGGGTCGGTCCCAGCCTGCCGATCGTGTATCTGGTCCTCAGGAACTGGCGCAGGAAGAATGCAGGCATGGGTCTGACAAATCCGTAAAATCAGTGCGGTCATTTAATTTTCAGTTCACCGCGACACTGCTATAATTGGATTGCACGCGACCAATACCCGGCGTGTGACTCTATTCAACAGGCGGTACCATAAAATGTCCAAAGAACCTTCCCGTTAGATCGTGTATGTCGCACAGACTTTGGAATATGCGCGACGCAAGTATTTAATTTCCTCCTTTACCCAACCGTGTCACTTGATACCTGACACTTTGACCTGGTACCTTAACTATGACACAACATCGAATTACAGACGACCTGGAAGCCCTGCTCGAGGTGCTGCCTGCAAACATTCGTCATGCGGTGGAAAAGGCCAATAACAGCGAAAAACTGCTTGAGATCGTGATCGATCTGGGCCGCGTGCCGACCGCGCGCTTCGTGGAAAACGAACTAACCCTGCTGGAAAAAGAGATCTCGCGCACGGATATCGACCACATCACCGAGCGGATCGGCAAATTTGACGCCGACAACCGTGCCGGCATGGAACGCACCCTGCACCGCATCTCGGCCATCCGCAACCGGCTGGGCGCCATTGTGGGCCTGACCTGCCGCGTGGGCCGGGCCGTATACGGCACCGTGGACATCATTCAGGACATCATCGAATCGGGCAAGTCCGTATTGATCCTCGGCAGGCCCGGTGTGGGCAAGACCACCCTGCTGCGCGAAGCCGCACGCATCCTCGCTGAAAACAAACGCGTCGTGATCGTCGACACCTCCAATGAAATTGGCGGCGATGGCGATGTGCCGCATCCGGCCGTGGGCCGGGCGCGCCGCATGCAGGTCAGTCAGCCCATGCTTCAGCATGAGGTCATGATCGAAGCCGTGGAGAATCACAACCCCGAAGTCATCGTCATTGATGAGATCGGGCGCGAGCTGGAGGCCCAGGCGGCGCGCACCATCGCCGAACGCGGCGTGCAGCTGATTGGCACGGCGCACGGTCAGACCCTCGACAACCTCTTACTTAATCCGACCCTGAGTGACCTGATCGGCGGCATCGAAGCGGTCACGCTTTCCGATGAAGAAGCCCGCCGGCGCGGCACCCAGAAGACCGTTCTTGAAAGACGCTCGCCCCCGACCTTTGACGTGGTGATCGAGATCCAGACCCGCGACCGTTTCGCGGTGCATTTGGACATCTCCGCTTCGGTCGATTCTTTGCTGCGCGGCGCCCCGCTGCCTCCCGAGGTCCGCACCCGCGATGCCGAAGGAAAGATCGTGATCGAGAAAACCGCACCCGCACCGAAGTCCAAGATGGAAGCGCGCGAAGTGGTCAAGGCGCCCCGGCGCGGACGTCAGCCTGTTCCGGCTTCCGAGGAGCAGAGTTCCCTCCCCAATCAAACCCCGGCCGTGCTGACCTCGCCGCTGCAGACCGTGCGCGTCTTTGCGTATGGTGTGGCGCGCAACCGGCTTTCACAGGCCGCCAAGCGACTCGGCGTGCCGGCCGTGGTCGTGACCGATGTGGAACAGGCGGATGCCCTGGTCACCCTGCGGACCTATTATCGCAACCGCGAACAAACCGTGATGGATGCCGAGCACCGCGGGCTGCCCATTTATGTGCTGCGTGCAAACACCGTGGCGCAGGTGGAACAGTTCCTCGGCGACCTGTATAACATCAGCGAACAGCAGCATCCGCGCGACAGCATGGACAGTGTGCGCGAAGAAACCCAGCAGGCCATCTCGGCGGTCCTTAACGGCGAGCGCTGGGTGGACCTGCCCCCCGGCACGTCGCTCGTGCGCAGATTACAGCACGAGCTGGCGCGCAACGCCGAACTGGTTTCCCATTCGTATGGAAAGGAACCCAGAAGGCATGTGAGAATATTCAGGGAATAAAAACAAGGACAGGCCATCGCCTGTCCTTGTTTTTATTAAATTTCATTATGTCGTTGCGAGGGCGTTCTTTGCCCGAAGCAACCTCGAATTGACGAGGAGATTGCTTCGTCACTCACTAACGTTCGCTCCTCGCAACGACATTTGCTCCTAGGTATGACTCGACTCGCCCAGTGTGATCTGCAATGTGATCTCTTTTCCATCGCGGGTCACGCTCAATGTGACCTGGTCACCGGGCTTGTAGGTGTAGAGCATGTTCAGATAGTTATGGGTTTCATCCAGATTGACACCGTTCAGGCCTGTGATGATGTCATCCACCTTCAGGCCCGCCTTGTCTGCCGGGCTGCCGGAAGCCACCTTGGTCACATACACGCCCCATTTGACGGGCAGGTTGTAGGTGGCAGCGATATCCGGTGAAATGGCCTGGTAGCTGATGCCCATGAACGGCCGCGAGAAATATCCGTGATCGAGGATCTGGCTGGCCACGGCCTGGGCCGTATTGACCGGGATGGCAAAGCCCAGCCCCTCGGCCACCGCGCCGCTGCCGGAGCCGCGCACGATCATGTTGTTAATGCCGATCACTTCGCCGGCCAGGTTGACCAGCGGTCCGCCGGAATTGCCCTGGTTGATGGCTGCATCGGTCTGGATCAGTCCCTCGACCTGGTAGCCTCTGCCGGTGTCGATCGAGCGCCCGGTCGCACTGACCACGCCGACTGTGACCGTGTTCTTGAAATTCCCAAGCGGGGAACCGATCGCGATCACCGATTCACCGGACTTGAGCAGATCTGAATTGCCAAGCGCTGCCACCGCGGGCACCTTGCCGTCTGTCTTGAGAATGGCGATATCGGAATACGGGTCCGTGCCGACGATGACAGCTTTTTCCTCACTGCCGTCCGAAAGCACAATGTTGACTTCCCGGGTGCCTTCCACTACATGGTTGTTGGTCAGGATATATCCTTGATCCGAAATGAAGAAGCCGCTGCCGCTGACGGTCTGGTCGCCGGTCTGGCCGAAGAAGGTCATCTGGCCGGGGATGGTCCCCACGATGGTCACCACGGCCGGGCCGACCTTTTGCACCGCCTGTGTGACTGCGGTCTCCACATCGGTCGAGTTGAGCACCAGGGTTTGTTCGGGAGTATTATTGGCATTGGGTAGGGACGCGGGAACGGAGATCGACGGGCTCCCGGATCCTTGTTTGTCGCTGACGACTTTATAAACGGCTGCTCCGCCCGCCAGGGCGCCGGTCAAAGCCGAACCGCCGGCAATGACCATGATCAACAGGACGTACAATATTTTTTTCCATGACATTTTCACCTCCGAGTGATTGTCGAAAATTCTAGTCCCCGAAGATGACGCTTGAATTAAAGATCAGGCGGTAAAACCGGTTTAAGATAAAAATAGGTTAAGAGTTCGCAAAAATAAATTCGGGGAATATTAATCGCCGATTAAGTTGAGAAATATTTTCCAGGCCGAAAACGCGGTCAGCTTTTATTACACATCCACTTGTTTGCTTGTATACTTGACCCATGTTCATCACCCTTGAAGGCCCGGAAGGCTCCGGCAAAACCTCCCACATTCCTTATCTCGTGGAATACCTGCGTGAGAAGGGATATACCGTATTCCCCACCCGTGAACCGGGCGGCACCTCCATCAGCGAACAGATCCGCGATATTCTGCACGACCTGAAGAACGCGGAGATGCATCCGCGCACGGAGACCCTGCTGTATCAGGCAGCGCGCGCCCAGATCGTGGAACAGGTCATCAAGCCGCGTCTGACTGCGGGCGAGATCGTCATCTCCGACCGGTACTACGATTCGACCATCGCGTATCAGGGCTATGGACATCAGCAGGACCTCGAACAGGTCCGCTCGCTGGTGAAATACGCCACCGGCGGCCTGACCCCCGACCTGACCATCCTGCTCGATTTGGATGTGGAGGTCGGCTTGAAGCGCAAGACCCAGAATGAGGTCGAATGGAATCGCATGGATGCCTATGCGGTCGAGTTCTATCAACGTGTGCGCAAAGGCTATTTGGAAATGGTCAGGCAGGAACCGCTGCGCTGGGTGGTGGTGAATTCAGACCGAAAGTGGGATGAAGTGCAGGCGGAATTAAAAAAACTGATCCTGACGGGACTTAAAAACAAATGATCGTCGACTCTGAAAACGATATCAAACACCTGAAAGCCATCGGCCACATCTGTGCCATGACCCTGAAGCTCATGATGGAGCAGGCCAGACCCGGCATGACCACGCTGGAACTGGATGCCATTGGAAGTGAATTTCTTGAAAAGCAGGGCGCCCGTTCTGCGCCGATCTCCATGTATCAATTTCCAGGTGCGACCTGCATCAGTATCTCACCGGTCATCGCCCACGGCATCCCGGGCGGGCACGTCCTGCGCGAGGGCGAATTGATCAACATCGATGTCTCCGCCGAACTGGACGGTTACTTTGCGGATACGGGCGGATCCATGGTGGTGGCAAAGCAGGTGCCCCAGTACGAAAAAATGATCGAGGCTACAAAATCCGCACTGGCGAAGGCGATCCAGGCTGCAAAGGCCGGCCAGCCGCTCAATCTGATCGGCAAAGCCATTCAGGACGAGGCCAGACGAAATGGATATGGGGTCATTTTTGACCTGACCGGACATGGCATCGGCCACAAACTGCATGAGGACCCGACCCAGGTCCACAATTATTACAAGTCAAAAGACCGGCGCATTCTTGACGACGGACTGGTCCTGGCCATCGAGCCGTTTCTCACCACAGGCAAAGGCCACGTGCTCGAGGAAAACGACGGCTGGTCCCTGCGCACCACGGACCGCATGATCGCGGCTCAATTTGAGCACACCATTATTGTTACCAAAGACGAGCCGATCATTCTTACCATCTAAAAAATATGGCCAACCTGCACCTGTTCTCCTCCCCCGGCAAGGATGATATCCGCTATATCATCGAAGCCAGCCGTCCCTATCTGGAGGGCAAATCGGATGCGACGGTGGCATACCTGCCGCTCGCTTCACTTTATGCGGAACGCTGGCAGGAGTACACGGAAAATTCCTTCAAGGGTCTGGCACGCCTTGAAACAATCAATGCCGAGACCATGTCCCTGCCGCAGATGGAGGAGATTGTCCGCCGCGCTTCGTTGGTGTACATCCCGGGCGGAAATACATTTTTGCTCAATCATCGTCTGCATGCCAGCCGTTTGATGATATTTCTGCGCAGGAAGGTCCAGGCCGGCCTGCCGGTGGCCGGTTTCAGCGCCGGGGCGGTTGTGTGTGGGCCCAATATCCTGACTTCGAAAGATATGAACACTGTCAGTACATCTTATTTTGAAGGGCTGAATGCGACAACTTTCAACTTTTCCGCCCACTATCCGCTGGATGCGCACGGTCAGTCTGCAAAGGATGAATGGCTCGCTGATTATCACTTTTTTCACGATAACCCCATTGTCATGTTGTGTGATGGCGCCTATGTCAGAGTGGATGGCAGGAAGACCACCCTGGTCCGCGGCGAGGCATGGATCCTGCGCAAGGATCAGGAAAAGGAAAAACTCGAAGAAGGCAAATTGATTTCCTTATAGGAGGTGGATCGTGACCGATGAATGGCTGCCCAGGGACAAACCCGAGTTGATGTCTGCGATCGATAGGGAATGGAAACTCCTGATGGACGTGGTTGGAAAGCTGACGGATCAGCAAATGACTGCTCCCGACCCGGGAGGCTGGTCACCGAAGGACAACCTGGCCCATCTGACGGAGTGGATGAAGATCCTGATGGGCTACCACATGGATCACCGCCCGGATTATGAGGTGTTGAACGTTTCGCCTGAAGTCACCAGGGATTGGGATATGGAGATCATCAACCCTGTTCTTTTCGAACGAAATCGGGACCGTTCAAAACAGGATGTGTTGGATGAATTGCATCAGGTGTACGGGCAGTTGACCGCCAGGCTTGAATCCATGACCTTTGAAGATGTCATGAGACCGCGCGATCCGGATGATCCCGAAAAACGCCCCCTAGTGCTCTGGATATTGGGGGATAGCAGCTCGCATTTTCTGGAACATCGCGAAACAATCGAAAAAACATTGAAAGCCTAGGTCAACATCCCACAGGATCCCTGTGGGATGTTTTCATTCGAAGGGATAGCGTCTTTTGTTTGTAGGGGAAACGTAGCGTTGTTTTAATCCTCGCCGGTTAAAATTCCCCGTCAGGAGGAACTCCATGAAAATACCGACCCAGTTTTTGCTTTTCGTATTTTTTATTTCCGCATGCGGACCGCTGGTTCCCTTAACACCCGAGTCCGCCCTGACGCCGGGTACATATGAATATCAGGATTTTGCATATTCCATGACCTTTTCCAGGGATGACAGGCTGTTGGCGGTCACAACCCTGACGGGCATGTATATTTATGATGTAAAGACCCTGCAGCAACTGGCCGCATTTGATGAACCCCGCGGTTCGACCAGTACCTTTGGAGGCCGGTATCTGGCTGCCATCACTGCGAACGGGTTGTTTGCATGGGACTTAAAGGATTACAAGCTGCTCTTTAAACTTGAATCTGCTGAACCGGCCTCCTTTCAAAGCCTGGCGATCAGCCCGGATGACACGCTTCTTGCCGCGGCTGAAAAGGATCGGCTCCGCCTCTGGAGTCTCCCGGAAGGTAAATTGCTCGCAACCATTCCCGGCGCGGGATTCCTGTCCGATGTGGCTTTCAAGAACAACGGCAGGTTGGTCGTCGCGGATGCAAGCCTGGGCGTAATCCAGGAATTGGATATCCACACGCAAAAAAAGATCCGCGAAACCAATGTCGGGACCCCCGTGATTCAATTCAATCTAAGCGACAACGGGCAGACGGTCGTCGTGGATTATGGCAGCAGTGGTTTTGAATTATGGGACGTGAACACCGGCAGGTTGAAACATGTCTACAGGGATGTTGTCGGCGCACCCGGTTGGAACAACCTGAGCAGCGATGCCCGGTCCGTGGTCGTGTGGGGATACGGTTTGAACACGAACGACAGCGGCCTGTCGGTCTGGGATCTGTCGGTCCATAATCAATTGTTCGAATCCACGACCCCCATCGTCAACGGAGATGGCTGGCGCTGCGGTGCATTGAATTCGGACGGTTCGGTGCTGGCGGCCAGTAATAACGAAGGCTTTATTTATTTTTACGACATAGTCAGCGGTGAGAAAACCGGAGAGATCTTTCTGCCCTATAAATTCATTGTCGAAAAAGGATGAGATCATTCCCTGTTACTGATTCGGCCCCAGTTGATAGGGCGGGCCGCTCAAGGTCATTTTGACCCCGTCCACTTGAAAATCCACGCGCACAGGCAGCAGCCGGGCCGGCACGCCGGTGTTTGGATACCAGATCCGCCCCTGCTTAACCGTAATGAACAATCCATTTGCATCCCCAACCGCGGTAAAGGTCTCGCTGGTCTCGCCTTTATACGGCAGCAGACCGGCTTGTGCCTCGAATGTCTTCACCAGCTCCGGCATGTCCCCGGTCGCCAGGCCGATCTCACTGATGGACAGGAGCTTGAGCCGGTCGCCAGCATTGGGCAGTTCGTGCCGCGCGATCAATTCCAGAATATTTCCCGCCGGATCCTTGAAATAGACTGAATCCGAATTCCAGGATTCGGAATGCAGAGTTGTTTCTCCATCCTGGCTGGCAAGGATTCCAACCCTGGAAGTCAGCCATGACTTTGCTGCTTCAAATAGATTTTCAGGAATATTGAAGGCAAAATGATACGGGCCGTATTGATCTTCATCCGTCCGATTGAAGACCAGTTCCGTCGCGCCCGCATGGATCATGAGCTGGTTTTCCCCGTGCTGGTGAGTCTCCAACCCCAAGGATTCGCCGTAAAACAAGGCCTGTTCTTTTAAATTTACAGTCTGCAGCTCAAGGCGGGTAATGTGCATTACTCCTCCTTCAACCACCTTTTCACAGCCGCACGGGGGTGCACATAGGTTTTCATCGCGCTTAATAACCGTTTTGGATCATCGTCGCAGAAGACCGCCTTGCGATGCTCGGAGAAGACAAAGCCCTCTGCAACTGCGTGGTCCATGGCAGCCAGCAGGGGATCGTAATAATTGCGGATGTTTAACATGCCCACAGGTTTTTCGTGCGCACCGGTCTGCGCCCAGGTGATGGTTTCGAACAGTTCGTCCCAGGTGCCATAGCCGCCCGGCAGGGCGATGTAACCGTCCGCCAGTTCATGCATGCGTGCCTTGCGGCCGTGCATATCGGGGGCCACATCCATGCGGGTCAGGCCGGTGTGGGCCAGTGCGATGGTGTTCATCGAAGGAATGATGACTCCGATCACCTCCCCGCCCGCTTGCACGGCCCCGTCAGCGACGGCGCCCATCAAGCCTGTTTTTCCGCCGCCATAGACCAGGCGGATGCCCGTGTCTGCCAGCAGTTTTCCCAATTGTTTTGCGGCGGAAAAATAGTCCGCATGAACCGAGTCGGAAGATCCGCAAAAAACACATATTGATTTCATCGCCTGTTCATCTCTTCCCTGTAGAATGATTTTTGCAACTGTATCACAAAAAGTACAGGTTAGAGTTACGTTAGCGTACCTTTTGGGTGCTTGACGCGGACCCCGCCCGGTGTCACAATAGCGCCATGGATTACAAGGACTATTACAAGATTCTTGGCGTGGACCGCAAGGCCGGTGCTGACGATATCCGCAAGGCATATCGCAAACTCGCCATGCAGTTCCATCCCGACAAGAACCCCGGCGACAAAAAGTCCGAAGAGAAATTCAAGGAGATCAACGAGGCGTATCAGGTCCTGAGCGATGAGAAAAAACGCGCCCGGTACGATCAACTGGGAAGCGCCTATTCCAATTTCCGCACTGGCGGCGGCCGCCCGAATGATTTTCAATGGGAGGATTGGAGCGGGGCGCGCGGCGGGGGCGGCGGTGTCAACGCCGATGATCCCTTCAATGGCGGAGGATTCTCTGATTTCTTCCGGACCATCTTCGGCGAGGCCATGCGCTCTTCCGCACGCAGCCAGGCCGCCCAGCAGCAACAGCATGGGTACCAGCAGGAAGTAGATATCACTTTTCAAGAGGCCTTTGAGGGCACCACCCGTCATTTGCAGAGCGATGATCGCAAATTGCAGGTGCGCATCCCTGCCGGGGTGAAGACCGGCTCCAAGGTCCGGGTGGCAGGCGCGGGTCCCGAAGGACTCGATCTTTATCTCATCGTCAACATCACCGACGAGGATAAATTCGAACGTGATGGCCAGGATCTGTATACGACATCCACACTAAGCGTGTTCACCCTGATCCTCGGCGGGGAAACCGATGTGGAAACGCCAACCGGCAAGGTCAAGTTGAACATTCCCGCAGGCACGCAGACGGATCAGGTCTTTCGGCTGGCGGGGCGCGGCATGCCGCACATTAAGAATCCCAACACCAGGGGTGATCTGTTCGTTAAGTTAAAGGTGCAGGTCCCCAAATACCTTTCTGCAAAACAGAGGGAATTGCTTGAAGAAGCGGCCCTGATCAAGTTTTAAAAGTAAATCACAGGAGTATAGATGAAAACAAAACAAGGCATGTTCGCATCGATGGTTTTGGTATTGGCCGTGCTGGCCTGCCAGACCCCGACGCTGCAATCCCGGCAACCCGCATCCGTGGCTGAAGTGGTCACACCGATCGCGCCAATCGTTTCGAATATCACCGATTCCTCCTCCAAACAGGAAGCGCTGGTGACACTTTTTGAAAACGTCAGCCCGGGCACGGTGGCGATCCTGACGGACCAGGGCCAGGGCTCTGGTTTTGTCTACGACGGCGAAGGCCATATCGTAACGAATTATCATGTTGTTGAAGGCGCCAAGTTGATCGAGGTGCGCTTCACCTCCGGTTTCATGGCCTATGGGACCGTGATCGGGACGGATCTTGATTCGGATCTTGCCATCCTGAAAGTGGATGCCCCGGTCGGGGAGCTGCATCCGCTCCCGCTCGGCGATTCAAGCGCCCTGAAAGTGGGTCAGACCGTGGTGGCCATTGGCAACCCCTTTGGTTTGAACAGCACCATGACCGTCGGCATTATCTCCGCGCTTGGCCGGACCTTGGATGCCCTGCATGAAACTCCGGATGGCCGTCCATTCACGGCCGGTGACATCATTCAGACCGATGCGGCTATTAACCCGGGCAACTCCGGAGGTCCGCTCTTCAACATCGACGGAGAGGTGATCGGCATCAACCGTGCCATCCGCACCAACAGCACGACCGATACCGGTCAGCCTGTAAATTCCGGAATTGGGTTTGCCGTTTCCATTAACATTGTCAAACGCGTGGCTCCCGCCCTGATCCAGGACGGCAAATATGATTATCCGTATCTTGGCATTGCATCCCAGGACTCCCTGAGCCTGGAAATGGTCAAGGCGCTTGGGTTTGATACCTTCACCGGTGCCTATGTGACCAGCGTGGTCAAAGGCGGTCCCGCGGACAACGCTGGGATCAAGGAGGGGACGACTCCCACCAACATCCCCGGCCTGCTCGGCGGCGGTGACCTGATCGTTGCGATCGACGGAAAAGAGATCCGCACCTTTGATGAATTGCTGTCCTACCTCATCACCAATAAATCCCCGGGAGATACGGTCGTGTTGAGAGTCCTGCGCGGCAGTGAAAAGGTGGATGTAAGCATTGTGCTGGAGAAACGGCCATAATCTATTTACAAAAAGAGGAGCAGTCTAATGACTGCTCCTCTTTTTTGTTTAACCGAATCGTTCCTCACGCCAGACATCGGCGCGATTATGATAGCCGGCCTGTTCCCAAAATCCACGTTTGTCTTGTGGCATGAATTCCAGGGAGCGCAGCCACTTGGCACCCTTCCAAAGATAAGGCGTCTCCAGGTCTTCACGGCCGGGGATGAAGCCCACCATGCCGCGCAGGGGATAGCCATGGTCCGGGGTGATGACCTCTCCATTAAAGTGAGTGGCCAGCAGAAAATTTTCCTGCAGCACCACTTCCAGCGGTAGATTCACAGTGAAGCCATATTCTGCGTGCTGCAGGACATGAGTGGCGGAGGGCTTGATCTTGAAGAATCCCTGATCCACCAGGGTTTTCACGGAGACACCCTCCCAGGTGGTGTTGAATTTGCTCCAGCGGGTGACGCAATGGATGTCCATTTCGATTTTTGTACGCGGCAACTGGTTGAATTCATCCCAACTCCAGCGTTTTTCCTGCTCCACCTCGCCCCAAACCCGAAAGTCCCAGGTGGCGGGGTTGAACGAAGGCACGGGTCCGTAGTGCAGGACGGGGAATTTCTGGGTCAGCGACTGACCGGGGGGAAGTCTGCCCTCGGAGCGGACGCGATCCTCCTCCTTGCGGCGGTCAAAACCATCAAATGAGAACATGATTTACCTCACTCTCTAAAATTGGACAAATACGGCACTGCATAGACTCGTCCGGCCGTGTGGATGTTACTTCCGAAATATTAGGATTTCTTAACAGATGAAATGCGCTCCAGTGTGGAGCGTGACCATGTGAAGCTGCGTTTCCAAGTATAGATGCAAAGAGAATGTAGGTCAAATTTCCTATCGCCTTCGGGAAATAACCTTTTATAATGGTCCAAAATCAGGTGTGAGGAGTTGCAGGTGAAAAAGCCAGGCTTTAAACAACGTTTTCAATATTGGTTCGACAATTACATGTCACACGGTTCGAGCGCCATGCTGACCGGATTGTTTATTCTGTCTGCGTTGATCATTCTCGTGGCCGCGGCATTGGTCAAGCTGACGAATACCGCCCCCAATGGGGAGAGTTTCCTTGAGGTGGCGTGGATGAGTTTGCTGCGTACCCTGGACTCGGGCACGATGGGCGGGGATACGGGCAGTCCGTTTTTCCTGCTCATGATGCTGATCGTGACCTTCGGGGGCATTTTCGTGGTCAGCGCCCTGATCGGCATCATCAACAACGGCATCGAAGACAAAATGGATGAGCTCCGCAAGGGACGATCGGCGGTGATCGAGAGTGATCACACCGTCATCCTCGGCTGGACGCCCCAGATCTTCACCATCATCTCTGAACTGGTCCTTGCGAATGAAAGCCGCAAAAGCGGCGCGGTCATTGTTGTATTGGCCGACCAGGACAAGGTCGAGATGGAGGACGCGATCAGTGAACGCATCCCCGACACGAAGAATACGCGTGTCATCTGCCGGACCGGCAGCCCGATCGACCTGACCGACCTGGAGATTTCCAGCCCACACACAGCGCGTTCGATCATCATTCTTGCGGAAGGGTCCGACCCGGATACCGCCGTTGTCAAGTCCGTGCTGGCAATTACCAACAATCCCAATCGCCATCCGGAACCCTATCACATCGTGACCCAGATCCGCGACCCCAAGAACATGGATGTGGTCCGGATGATCGGTACCAAGGATCTTGTACAGCCGATCCTGACCAATGATCTGATCGCGCGCGTGGTCGCGCAAACTTCGCGCCAAAGCGGCCTGTCGCTGGTGTATACCGAGTTGATGGATTTCAGCGGGGATGAGATCTATTTCAAGGAAGAGCCTTCGCTCTCCGGCAAGACCTACGGGGATGCCCTGCTTGCGTTCGGAAAATCCACCTTGATGGGCATTCGCAAGGCGGACGGGACCATCGCGATGAGCCCGCCCATGGACACGCGCATTGCATCCGGGGACCAGGTCTTCGTACTGGCGGAGGATGAGGACAAGATCGATCTGGCCGATCCTGCGCGCGTCACACTGGACGAAAGCCTGATCCGCACACACGGGAAGGCTTCCCGCCCCAAGCCTGAACGGGCCCTGATCCTCGGCTGGAACCGTTCCGGAGCCATCATCATCCGCGAGCTGGATAACTATGTTTCCAAGGGATCGCAGATCACGATCGTTTCGGACATTTACAACCTGGATAAAAAGATCCGTCAGGACAGCGGCAGACTGAAAAATCAAAAGGTCAATGTGTTGGAAGGCGATATCCGTGACCGGGCTTTGCTTGAAAAGCTGGAAGCCACGGAATACGATCACGTCATTGTGCTGGCCTATAACCACCTTGATCAGCAGGAGGCGGATGCGATCACCCTGGTAACCCTGTTGCATTTGCGGGATATCGCCGAGCGGGACGAGACCCCCTTCTCCATCGTCAGCGAAATGCTGGATGTGCGGAACCGTGAACTCGCCGAAGCCGCCAAAGTGGATGACTTCATCGTCAGCGAACATCTCATCAGCTTGATGATGGCGCAGCTTTCAGAGAATGCCGAATTGATGGATGTGTTCACCGATATCTTCGACCCTGAAGGGGCCGAGATCTACCTCAAGCCGATCGGCGACTATGTGGCCCTTGGCCAGCCGGTTAATTTCTACACAGTCACGGAAGCCGCGCGCCGGCGCGGCGAGACCGCCCTGGGATATCGATTGATGAACGAAAACCACGATTCGGAAAAAGCCTACGGTGTGCACACCAACCCGGATAAATTGCAGAAGGTTACCTTCTCTGCGGAAGACCGGATCATTGTGATCGCCGAGGAATAAGGAAAGGATTTGTTTTGAAAAGGGACGGCCATAATAGGCCGTCCCTTTTATATTTCAAAAATTGAAATGGATTCGATGTGATAGGTTTGGGGGAAAAGATCGAAGGGAGTGACTTCCAACAAACGATAGCCCCCTGAAACAAGCCTGGCTGCATCGCGCGCAAGGGTGGACGGGTCGCAGGAAACATAGGCAAGAACCCCGGGTTTGATGTTCAGGATCGCATCCAGGGCATGCTTCTCGATCCCGGCCCGCGGCGGGTCAACGATCATGCAGGAAATGTCCCCGATTTTTCCCGCCAATGCAGGTAAAATTTCCTCAGCCGCGCCCTCATATAATTCCACATTGTTAAATTCATCCAGATTGATGGCGAAATCCTCGCAGGCGGATTCGGAAGATTCAACCCCAATCAACCGGACACACCCGGATGCAAGGAATTTACTGAATAATCCCGCTCCGCAATAAACATCCAGCACCGTCGAGACCGGGGTCAGGGGCAATTTCGCCAGCAAATGTTCAACCATTCTCTCGGCCATCCCCGTATTAACCTGGAAGAAGGATGCGGCCGAAACGTGAAAATCCTTGCCCAGGACGCGGATGGTGAGATATTCCCGCCCTGCGATCACGACGGGGTGCTCATCGAACAAATGTACAACGGAAACATCGGCTTCGATTTCCAGTTCAGGAGGTTCCGGGTTTTCCGATTCAAGCACCACCAGCAATTCCTCATCGCGCCCGGCCCTCAGGGAGACCCGTTCGATATCCTTGTTCGATTCAAATTGCAGGTCGCGCCAGAAGGAATCAATGCCGGCTTCCGGCAGGTGACATTCCTCGATGGGAAGCGTGGAATTCCCTTTTGCATTGACAAAGGCGACTTTTCCCTCGGCAGTAAGATGAAATTGAACATGATTGCGGTAATTCCATTCGAAGGGCGAGGCGACCACCGGCTGGACGGGTGGATTTTCGATCTTTCCAATCCTTTGCAACTGATCGCGCAGAATTTCCACCTTGGCCTGCAATTGGTTTTTGTAAGTTAAATTCTGATAATGGCAGCCCCCGCACTTTCCGAAATGTTTGCATTTCGGGGCGATCCTGTCAGGGGATGCGCTCAAAACTTCAAGCAGTTCCGCGCGGGCAAAACTGCTTTTCTCAAAAACCACGCGCACCCTCACATCTTCTCCCGGCAGCCCGAAGGGGACAAAGACTGCGCGGCCGTCAGGCAACCGCCCCATGGCCTCCCCGCCATAGGTAAGTTTTTCCAAATGTACTTCGAAGGTGGGGGTCTGTGAGTCCATTCTGAAATTATAACTGTAATAAAAGAGGAGGGACCGGATATCCGGTCCCTCCTCTTTTGGTTTTTCAAACCTTGATTATTTTATGATGAAAGTAAGCGCAATGAGCAGCACAAAGAACACGGCCGATAAAATGCCAATGCGGACCAGGTCCTTTTTCACCTGGGTGTAATCCGGGTTGAATTCAGCTGGCGCACTGGATGCCGCGGCGGAACGTGCTGTGGGTCTTCGGTTTTTCTTGTTCATTTTTTTCTCCTAATTTTGTAATCGCGCAAAAACAACAATACGCTGGTTGTCGACAAGATATGGATAGCAGGAAACGAGGGTGACCGTTGGACTGCCGGTCGAGGCCATCACTTCCACCGCGGTTGGTTCCACAAGAACTGTGCGATCCACAATGTAAATGAATTGCCGCTGTCTGGTGGAGATGATGATCTGGTCGCCGGGGGCAAGTCTGTCCAGATAACGGAACAGTTCCCCGTATACATCATTGTGTGCCGAGAGCACCACGTTTCCATCGTGACCCGGGTCTGCGGAGCCGATATACTGGCCGACTCCCTTCTTCAGCTGTTCCCATCCATCCCCCTGGACAATGGGGGCGTCCAGATTAAGCGCGGGGATCTGAATGCGAATGCCTTGATCGGGTGCGGCGGTGGGAATGGGGATATTCGCCAATGACTGCACCATCGGGCGCAGATGCTCCGGGATCTCGGCTTCGTTCGGGGCGGTGTTTCCCTGCGCATCCGGCGGTTTGTGCCCGGACGGCAGCACCACGGCCATCACCAGCGGAGTGGGTGTGACGGTTTCCTGTTTGAGTGCGGCGACCACTTCCGTGTTCAACGTGCGCAACAACCCCAATCCATTTAAAAGTACAACGATCAAGCCCAGGACTGCAAGAACCTCCACACCCAGGAGAATTCGGTCCATGAGTTTACGGCGGGGATTTTCCGGAAGCGGCTCGGGGGCCGATCCGCCGGATTCCGCCGTATCCACGATCGGGGCGGATTGATTCGAGTCCAGTCCCAGTAGATCCGGCGCGACCGACACAACGCGTCCCGTGCGGCGGAAATGTTCCAGGCGCTCCTTGCGTGCGCCCCGCCTTTTTTCCACCAGCAGGCGGCGCAACTCTTCAACGGATAATTCCTCGGGAGCCTTCTTGCGTGCCATAGCGAGGGGATTATACCGCAGGGATTGTCAATTCCGGTCACCCTCGGTATAATGCAGTCCTTCGGACGGATAGCTCAGTTGGTTAGAGCACTGCGTTGACATCGCAGAGGTCGTAGGTTCGAGCCCTATTCCGTCCACTGAATCATAAACGCTTTGACCGGGACGAATCATTGGTCCAGGTTTCTGACAGAGAATCGTGGCGAAAGGTTGAGAGCCATGACCAGGGACCCCCAATGAAAACCACCCGCGAGCGTGAGACGGAAAACAATTTGGTTTTGCGAATTGTGAGTAAGTGGAACGGCTGGCCCCGTTACCGGCTTAAGAGATGTCCCCTGCCGGGACAAATCGGGTGGAACCGCGTGAATTGAATTCTCGCCCCGTGATTGGGTGAGAATTTTTTGTTTAAGGAGGCCGCCATGACCAAAGATGGAACTGCCATCACTCAAAAGCGCCTCGGAGGTTTATAGCTGCTTTCCTCCGGGACGCCAACCTGTCTACAAAGCAGTAACAAGCCAAAGCTCGCACCGAGCGAAGTTGAAGTGTTATGAAAGGAAGCGAAAATGTCACTACAAACAGAACGATATGAAGACACACAATTGTACAAGATCCGTCACTCGGCCGCGCATGTGATGGCGCAGGCCGTGCTGGAAATGTTCCCGGATGGCAAGGTCACGATCGGACCGCCCGTTGAGAACGGGTTCTATTACGATTTCGACCTGCCGCGCAATCTCACGCCGGAAGACCTTGAAGCCATCGAAAAGCGCATGAGGCAGATCGTGCAGGGCAAGCACGAATTTAAGAAGACGGTCATCTCCGCGGAGGAGGCCAAGAAGATCTTTGCCGACCAGCCCTACAAACTGGAGTTGATCGAAGGACTCGAAAAGGGCGGCACGGACGAATACGGCAATCCGTTAAAGGAAAAACCGGAGATCTCGATCTACCAGCAGGATACATTCACGGACCTGTGCCGTGGTCCGCATGTGCAAAGCACAAAGGAGATCAAGCAGGATGCGTTCAAGTTGATGTCAATTGCCGGCGCTTACTGGCGCGGCGACGAGAAGAACAAGATGCTCCAGCGCATTTATGGAACAGCCTGGGAGAGCAAGGATCAGTTGAAGGAGTATCTCAATCAACTGGAGGAAGCCAAGAAACGCGACCATCGCAAGCTTGGCAGGGAACTGGAGATCTTCATTTTTGATGAAGAGGTCGGTCCCGGCCTGCCGTTATGGCTGCCCAATGGCGGCATCCTGATCGAAGAGTTGGAAAAACTTGCGAAGGAGATGGAGGAAGCCGCCGGCTACTCCCGTGTACGCACACCCAATATTACGAAGGAGGACCTGTTCCTGCGTTCGGGTCATCTCCCTTATTATGCCGAGAGCATGTATCCCCCGATGGAACTTGAAGGCGTGAAGTATTACATCAAGCCGATGAACTGCCCGATGCATCACAAGATCTTTGGATCAAAGGGCCGTTCCTATCGTGACCTGCCTGTGCGCCTGGCCGAATATGGCACATGTTACCGTTATGAAAAATCAGGCGAGCTCTTCGGGTTGATGCGTGTCCGTTCGATGCAGATGAACGACGCCCACATCTACTGCGGCGAGGATCAGTTCGAGCAGGAATTCATGGGTGTGATCGCCCTGTATCACCGCTATTTTGAGTTGTTCGGCATCGACAAATATGTGATGCGCCTCTCCCTGCACGGCAAGCAGGGACTCGGCAAGAAGTATGTGGATAACGAGCGCCTGTGGATCAAGACGGAAGACATGGTGCGGCGCGCCATGACGAACGGCCGGGTTCCGTTCGTGGAGGTTGAGGATGAGGCTGCGTTTTACGGTCCCAAGATCGACGTACAGATCTGGTCCGCGATCGGACGCGAATTCTCACTTGCCACAAATCAGGTGGATTTTGCCGTGCCCGAACGCTTCGACCTGAAGTTCACAAACAAGGAGGGTGTGGATGAGATTCCGCTCTGCATCCACCGCGCGCCGCTCTCCACACATGAGCGCATGGTCGGCTTCCTGCTCGAGCATTATGCGGGGAATTTCCCGGTCTGGCTCTCGCCCGAACAGGTGCGCGTGATCTCGATCACGGATGACCAGAATGAGTATGCGGAAAGCGTCGCAAAGCAATTGCGCGAAAACGGAATCCGCGCTCATGCGGACCTATCCTCGCAGCGCATGAATGCGAAGATTCGCCAGGCGCAGTTGATGAAGGTGCCGTATATGCTCGTGTTGGGGGATAACGAAATGCAGGCGGTGCAGGTATCCCTGCGGGCACGTGATGGAAGCCAGCAGAATAATATCCCGCTGCCCGAGTTTATTGCCCGGGCAAAGGATAAGATCGCAAGACGTGCGAGTGAGTTATAGAAATAAAAAGGAGAGCGGCAAAGCTCTCCTTTTTATTTGGTGCTACTTGTGAAATTGTCTCAACACCAATAATGACAGGCCTTGAACGATCAGGGCGGTCAGAACCGCCGCCCCAAAGGCTGCGGCCAGGCTGATATGTTCGATCAGCAGGCTCAGGACAATAAAGAACCCGGTAAAGGCGAACATCCCATAGAGCAGGCCGCGCAAAACATATGCTGCTGCGGCGGGTCCCTGATCGCGATGGGCAAAGATGGTCAAAATTGTAATGTATAAGGGGATGGTGGTTAATAACCCGGTCAGGCGCGGACCGATTAATGGTGCAATGCCTGTCAACAGCAGGATAAAACCCGTGCCGATCAGAATACGCACCGGAATGTCCCAGGGACCCGGTTTTGCATCACTTTCCTTTTCCACTGTATCCTGCGGCATCAGGCGCAGACCCGTCAGGATGGCCGCACAGACCAGAATGAAAATCGGGAGAAGGGGAAACGTGTGGGTTTGTAAAAAGGCGGTGCTTGATGCAAACACCAGCAAACTGCCTGAAATGGCGATCGGCCAGCGGAACCGGGTGGCCAGCCATGAATAAGTTAATGCATAGGCCACCAGGGAGAGGCCGCCGCTTAGCACCCCCAACGCCGCATTTCCCGCAAAGGAGGCACTGTGACTTAACGCAACAAAGAAAATCACAGGTCCGGAGGTCAACGGCATGCCGACGATCCAGCCGCTGACAGCGGGTCCCCAGCGGCGGCCGGCCAGACTGGCGGAGCCGATAATGATGGGGGCCAGAATTAATTTAAGTGCAAGGATATTCATGTCAGCTGAAGTGTTCAGTTTGTCATCCAAAAGATGGTCAGTAATATCGCCAGGTCCGCGGCCAAGTGACCTAGCACGGGCGTGAGCAGCCCGTCATCTTCACGGGCGATCTGCCGCCAGAGCCAGCCGGCCGAGACCAGGATGATAACAGCAAACGCGATAAAAGCCGGGTGGGCCCGGTCCCACAGGATCATGGCATGGTAGCCCGCAAAGAACAGATCGCCAATGACGGGTTTCTTCGAGGGATCCCCAAGCATTCCCCGCCAAAAATATTCCTCCAGCAACGGATTGACCAGCGAAAAATAAGCGATGAACGTCGGCCAGGAGGTTGAATTCAATCCGATCTGATCCAATTGTGCCGGCAGGTCTTTTGCAACCCCGAATATATTCCAAAACAGGTAAAGGCCGATGCCGCTGGCTGCACAAAAAAGCACAGTTGCCGGGATCCGTTCGGGATGCCGGCTCTTTCCAAGAATGCGCACCGGAAGGTTTGGCCGGAGGAACAGGATCATGAACGCGATCGCCAGATGAAAACCTGTCAACGCCAGCCAGGCGCTGTGGAACAAAAATAATCCCGCCCATATGGCGAGATACGGAAGGACCGGGGCAAGCCAATTTTTGCAGGTCATGGATTTTCTGACGGCCGGGATCTAGCCGACCTGCGTGATGATCGTCCGCCTGGCGCCCGCGGCAAGCAAAGCCCGCGCAACAGACTCCGCCGAGGCCTGTTCGGCCAGCGCGATCATGTTGCCTCCGCGTCCGCCGCCGCTGAGTTTTGCGCCCAGCGCACCGGCATGGCGGGCCGCCTGCACCAGTCCATCCAACTCAGGCGAGGAGACGGTCAATTTTTGCAGCAGGACATGATTTTGATCCATCAAGGGACCAAGCAAATCGGGATTTCCATTTTCAATCGATTGGCGGGCGGACAGCACAATTTTTCCGATTTCGTTAAAGATGCCTTCGAAATGGTCCGGTTCCTTTTGCCACAGAGCGCGCACATCGCCCACGGATTCCTTTGTGAGTGCGGAAATGCCTGTATCCCCGATCACGATCGTGAACGGCCGCCCGACTTTGAAGGTTTCAATCGGCAGGCCTTTGATGAAAAAAACGGGCTTGTTGTAGGTGATGACGGTATTATCGATTCCTGACGGCGTGCCGTGATGAAGTTTTTCGATCTCGAAAACCATCTCGTTGACCTGGTCATTCGTCAACGGATGGGCGAGGTGCACAGCCAGCGCGCGAATGAGGGCCACGGATACCGCTGCGCCGGAACCGAGTCCTGCTGCGACGGGAATGGTGGATGAAATGTTGATATGAAGAGGCGGAGGGCTGGAAATGCCAAGGGTTGAAAAAACCTTCAGGATCACCGAGCCAATTGCATGGTCGGCGGGAAGCGTATTCAGTTCGGCGTGCAGGTCAACGATGGGGGCGTGAATATGCACACCGGCAGAGTCAGAGTCCAGAACTTCGACTTCCACATGCACCTGTGCCACGGGTACAGCCAGCGCTGGCCGGTTATAGACCACTGCGTGTTCACCGAACAGGATGATCTTGCCGGGGGCGGAAGCTTTCACGAGAGATAGAAGACGGCCAGTACAACTAACCCCCAAAGGACCATCGCGATCTGGAACGGCCGGTCGGATAACAGGACCTCCTCCGGCGCGCCGCCCGCGTGTTTCACTTCGATCAAATATAGATAACGGAAGATCATATACACCACGAAGGGAATGGTCAGCATCATGCTGTGATTTTCAGGCACGTTCGGCGCGGAGAAGGTATAAAGCGAATAGGCAACGATGGTCGTGCCGGAAACGATCATAATGTATTGATCGAGCAGGGGCAGGGTGTAGCCGTCAAGTACCTTGCGGTGCGATCCGGCGCCGTGCATCAGGAGAGCAAGTTCGGCGCGGCGTTTTCCAAAACCAAGGAAAAGAGACAGCAGAGTCATCACCACATACAGCCAGGGGGAGAATCTTTCCACATGAATGAGCGTGACGCCGGCGCCCACGCGCAGGACGAAGCCCGTTGAAATGATCAGGACGTCAACGATGGGAATGTGTTTGAGCCATTTTGAATAGGCCACGTTGATCAGAAAATACAAACCGATCACATAGGCAAAACGGGACGTGAGCCAGTAGCCGGTCCCGAGTGTGACCGCAACCAGGATCAGGCATGCAATCCATGCCACCTGGACTGGCAGTTTTCCGGAAGGGATCGGGCGATTCTTCTTCTCGGGGTGCTGGCGATCCGCTTCAATATCCGCCAGGTCATTAAAGATGTATACACTCGAGGAAATAAGACAGAACAACAGGAAACCAGCCAGGGTGCGCAGGAACGAATCGACGATCAGCAGCTGTTTGTCGAAAACGATTGCGGCGAAAATGAAGACATTCTTGGTCACCCATTGACGGGGACGCATGGTTTTGATCAGCGCATTTAACATGGGGATATTTTACCTGTATTTATTTGTCCCGACCGAAGGCATCGCCGCTCATTATGGGACCCAGAAATTCCCGGACATGGCCATCAAACACAGCAGGGTGACTGAATCTTCATAATAATCTTCATGAGTGGTGCGGACCGAATCGTATATGGCATTCAGCCATTGTTGTTGAGCCGGGTCATTCATGGCCGCAACCCCCATGGGTGCGATAAAAAAGGTGCTGAAGTAGTCACTGTTTGGGAGAGGCGTGCCGTCCAGCGCGTATCCCGCACGGATATTCATGGGATCGTTTCCGGCGCTGTTTTGGATCCAGTGAGAGATTCTAAGTGTGCTTGCGCGGGAGTCCGGGTCATCATGGATCAATGCATCCAGACCCAGACGCCAGGGGTCACGCCCTGCATTGTAGTTGTAGGCGCCATCGGTGACATTTTCCAGGAAGTTGGATTGAGCAGGCTGCGGAACCCCGTCTCTGACAACAATGAAATCGGGAAGCAGGCCGGTCTCAGGGCTGTGTTCCTTTTGAATGGCTGCAATCACAGCCTGACTTTGCCGGATGACATCATCCCAGGCGGGGTTACCTGTGGCCTGTGCAAAAGCACGAAAATTCAGCAGCATAAAATCCGAGGAGCGCGGCGTAAACTGATTGTAGTCCCCGCCGTTTGCATCCACCCAGTCGCCAAGCATGGGCAGGTGACTGGCGGGCCCGATCGTCGATTCCAATATGCCGCTGATCATTTTTTCAGCTTCGGCCCGATAATTCACCCGGCCGTCGCTTCCCCATTGCGCGTCTGCCAGCAGCAGCCCGAAGGCAATATCGGCGTCCCCGTCAAATGCACTGTCATTGCCTTCAGGGTTTGGAACATTCCAGTCCATTAATCGCGAATCCACTTCGCTGGGATGCGCGCGCGCGAATGCAAACAGACCGTCAAAGATGGTTTGTGCATCCGGGTCATACCCCGCCATGACGGGCAGGATCAGCATGCCGTATCCCTGCCCCTCTGACACGGTGGTCTTTTGCGCATCCTTGTTTTTTCCAAAAGCCACCCGATACAAAAGCCGGCCGTCCCCGGTCATCCCATCCTGGATCAGATATTCTGATTTCCAGTACTCATAGAATGTACGCACGTCGTCATCGAGTTCGGCCTGTGAACGATGATTTGGCAGGATGCTGTTTGAAATGTACTGCGCATGCTGGGGAAAGGGTCGCGCAATCGGCTGTGGGCTGACCGATGTGTTTGCAGCCGGCGCCAGGGTTTCAGTTGATGTTGCTTCGGCCACGGGAACTCCGGTCGCCGGAATTTTTGGGGCGCAGGCCGACAGGATAAATGCAGCGATCAAAACAGGGTACCAAAAGATTTTTCTCATGCCAGTCTCCATTTTCTCTTTTATATCATCACTCGAAGTAAAATAGAACCATGCCCAAAATTCGTTTGGATGTCCTGCTGATGGAACGTGGATTGGCCGAATCGCGCTCGAAAGCACATGCGTTAATTATGGCCGGACAGGTGCGAGTGAACGATCAAGTCGCCCTGAAGCCTGCTACTGCAATCGATCCCAAATCCACGCTGACTGTTGACACCGGTCCGCGCTTTGTTTCGCGCGGTGGCGAAAAGCTGGATGCTGCGCTCGAGGCTTTTGGGGTCGATGTCAAAGGGCAGGTGTGTGCGGATGTCGGCGCCTCGACTGGTGGCTTCACGGATTGTCTCTTGCAGCGAGGCGCGGAAAAAGTCTACGCGATCGATGTGGGCAAGGGTATTCTGCATTGGAAATTAAGAAACTACCCGCGCGTGATCGTCATGGAGGAGACCAATGCCCGCCACGTGGAGTCCCTGCCTGAGAAGGTCCCGTTTGTCAGCGTGGACGCCTCTTTTATTTCGTTGAAGATATTGCTGCCAGTGGTCAAAAACTGGCTGACGGACGATGCTCAACTCCTATGCCTGATCAAACCGCAATTCGAAGCCGGCCGGAAGGATGTCTCACGCGGCGATGGCGTGATTCGTGATCCCGAGATCCACAGACAGGTCCTGCAGGATGTGCTCTCCTTCGCTCAACGGGAAGGTTTTGCATTGCGCGGTCTGATCCGATCCCCACTCCTGGGTCCAAAGGGGAACACGGAGTTCCTGGTCTGGCTGGATTTGCATTCACAAGGCAGACTCGTTGAAGAATTGGTGGCAGGCGTCATTCAGGCTCAAAATTGACCCCGATCCGGGCCCGCACAGTACATTTGCCCATTTTTTCAGGGCGTGAAACCTTAAATTATGTGGGCAATGAATGTATAATGGGATCATGTGGTACTTGGTGGTCGAAGCATTAAATACCCCTCAAAAAAGATTAACACTTCGAACGGGGATTACAAGGATCGGGCGCGCCTCAACCAATGAGATCGTGGTGGATGACAGCGCTGCCTCGCGTTTCCACGCCTGCATCGAATACAAACCTGAAACCAACACGGTCACATTGACCGATCTACAAAGCACGAACGGCACCTATTTGAATCGCGAGCGCATCTCGCGACTTACCCCCCTCAAGACAAAAGATACGATTCGCATCGGGCAGGTGCTCCTGCACCTCGAAAACGAGAATGAAGTCCGCCCGGCGGTCAAGAATACCCAGCGCTTTACCCGCGCCCTGGTGCTTGAGTCGGTCGATAATCACTCGCTCCTGCTTTATGAGATCGCGCAAAAACTGAATACGATCATGGATCTTCCAACGGCTCTCGCGGAAACAGCCGCATTGATTAAACAATATATGAATGCCGAGCAGTGTGCGGTCATCCTGGAGCAGGATTTTGACCGTTTGATTCCTCTTCAATTCGATCCCGAGCTTGCAAGAAAAGCCATTCGGGATAAATCCGCCGAGATCCGGGTGGACACGATCTGTGTGCCGATCATGGCCGGAGAGGATTTGCTTGGACTCATCTATATGATGCGCCCGCGAACCGTCACGCGCACCTTTGTGCAGCGTGACCTGCAGATCGCCGTGGCGATCAGTCACCAGACGGCACTCACGATCCAGCGCATGCGTCTGATGGGCCTGCTTCAATCGCAGGAAAAGGTCCATCGTCTGCTGTTGCAGTTCGTTTCCCCGGGCGAGGCGGATTCGGTACTCGGATATTATTCCAAAAACGGCCGTCTGCCGGGTTTGAGGGAAGAAAAACTCACCATTCTTTTTTCGGATGTTGCAAACTCATCCGCCATCGCTGAACAGCGCGACCTCAAGGAATTCGCCCAGCTAATGGAATCCTTCTACCGCGATGCGGCTGAGGTCATCTTGAATAATGGCGGCATGATCAAATACCTTGCGACTGGCATCCTGGCTGTTTTCTCGAACGAAAAAATTTCCGAAGCGGAGCAGAGGGCTGTGGACTCCGGCAGGGAATTGATCATGCGCATGAAGCCCACCGGTTCCCTGGAGGAATCGCGTGCCAATATCATCGGCGTATCCATCAATACCGGCATGGGCATGCTTGGATATGTCGGGGGGGAGGGACGCGTGGAATTTAATGTGGTCGGGGATGTGGTCAATGTGGGCTCGCACATGCTGGAATTTTCCCGCCCATTTAAGATCATCGCCGGTTCCGAGACGGTGGAGGCACTGGGCGAGAACTACCCGCATAAACTGGTTAAGGCTGTTTATATGCGCGGACGTGAAAGTCCGGTCGAGATCCATGAAGTACTGTCCAGATGATCTGCCCCAAATGCGGCACGGAACTGGTTAAAAAATACTACAAGGGCATGATCGAAGTGGATGCATGTCCAAATTGCCGCGGGATGTGGCTGGATCTTAACGAGTTGGATAAGCTGGAGGACATCGTTTTTGATGACGATGCCCACAAGGGCTCCCTGATTCATTTTCAATCCACAACCGGTTTTTCCTGCCCGCACTGCGGCACAAATCTGCATGAATTCCAGTATCGTTTATATGACCTGAAGCTCGAGTATTGCGCGGAAAACAATCACGGTTTCTGGCTGGATGCCGGTGAGGATGAGCGTGTCATTGCCAGCATGCGCCGGAGGGCGGACGATATCCAAAGAAAGCTGGATGTCGAATCGGCCTGGAAGCAAACATTGAAGGAAATGCATTCCTTTCTAATGAAACGAAAATAAAAAGACCCCGCCGAAACGGCGGGGTCTTTTTATTGAACTACGCTTCTGCGTCTGAGGAAGAATTTGGTGACCTCTTCCGCTGCGGCGGGCAGGAGAGCCAGCCCGGTCACAAGGATCCATTCGCGGCCGCTCAGGAAATGGGTGTTGAAAACCGGCTGTAGGAAAGGAACTGAACAGACCAGCAGAAGCAGCGCGATGGAAAGTCCCACTGCATATTGCATGTATTTGTTCGAGAAAATGCCGATCTTGAATATGGATGCGCGTTCCGAACGCACTGTATAGGCGCGGAATAATTCGGCCAGCGACAGGGTTGCGAACGCCATGGTCTCGGCCGTCTGAACATCGATTCCGCGCCAGTCATGCGAAAGGATGAAGGACAGCACGTTCGTTCCAGACGGGATGACTGCTCCTGCTTCGAGATGCCAGGCCAGCCCCATGACAAAGGCACCCAGGACCGCGCCTGTTTGAAAGATGGTCTGGATGAAAATGCCGACGCCCATCGAGCGGTTTACGATCGGCTCGGATTTGGAGCGCGGCTTCTGGTCCATGATATCGGGATCGCCCTTTTCCATGGCCAGTGCCAGGGCGGGGGCGCCGTCCGTGATCAGGTTCAGCCAAAGGAGTTGAATGGCCGTCAGTGGTGCGGGCAGGCCGGCCAGCGTGGCGAGGAAGATGATCATGATCTCGGCCACATTGGAGGAAAGCAGGAAGAACACGAACTTGCGGATGTTGCTGTAAATAATGCGGCCCTGTTCCACGGCAGCCACGATGCTTGCATAGTTGTCATCGGTCAGCACCATGTCCGCGGTTTCCTTGGCCACGTCCGTGCCGGTGATCCCCATCGCCACGCCAATATCAGCGCGTTTGATGGCGGGTGCGTCATTTACCCCGTCTCCGGTCATGGCAACGATCTCGTCATTGGCCTGCAGGGCATCCACAATGCGCATTTTATGCTCGGGGGATACCCGGGCAAATACATCCGTTTCCTCGATGATGTTCTTCAGTTCAGCGTCGCTGAGTTCGTCGAGCTGCGCGCCCGTCATGACCTTGCGGCCGGGTCGCAGAAGGCCGATTGCTTCAGCAATGGCCCTGGCGGTATTGGGAAAGTCTCCGGTGATCATCACGGTGCGGATGCCGGCATGGCGGGCATGCTCCAGCGCGGGCTTCACCTCGCTGCGCGGTGGATCGATCATGCCGGTCAGGCCTACAAAGACGAGGTCTTTTTCCAGGTCATCGGTTTTGATCTTTTCCGGGTCATCGGGAACATCCTTTTCCAGGCGATAAGCCAGGCCGATCACACGCAGCGCGTTTTTGGTCATGACATCATTGGCAGCCAGGATGCGGTCCCTTGCCTCCGGGGTCAGCGGGCGGGGCTTATCGTCCATGCCCTGATATTGGGTGCACAGGTCCAGCACAATGTCGGGGGCGCCTTTGACAGCAATCACATCCCAATCCTTGTGCTTCTCATCGTAGAACGGGGATGGATCGTGCGGCTGCGGGTCGCGCACATCATGAATGGTGATCATGCGCTTGCGTTCCGAGTCAAAGGGTACTTCATTCTCGCGCGGATAGGCTTCATCGATGTCGACATGAATGGCTCCGGCCTTGGCGGCCGCCACCAGCAGGGCGCCCTCGGTCGGGTCGCCGACAATGCGATAGGTCGGTTGGGATTCGTTTTCACCGGTCGTCTCGATCGTGGCGTCGTTGTTGATCAGTCCCAGCCAGAGTGTGGAAAGGATCGCGGGATATTTGCTCACGTCCACCCTTGCGCCATCCACTTGAAATTCGCCCACCGGCGCATAGCCCGTGCCGGTCAGGTTCACGAACTGGCCGTCCGCCCAGATGCGGGTCACGGTCATTTCATTCTGGGTCAATGTGCCGGTTTTATCCGAACAGATCGTGGTGGCGGATCCAAGCGTCTCCACCGAGGACAGTTTGCGAATAAGCGCGTGGCGCTGGATCATTTCGCGCATGCCAAGCGCAAGGGAGATCGTCACCACGGCGGGCAATCCCTCCGGTACTGCGGCGATCGCGAGGCTGATTGCGATGATGAAGACCTCGGTGATCTGTTCCGCAAATTCGCTGAAATATCCGGGGGGATTTTCAAACAGGCCGCTGATGTTTGTCTGGTTAATCAATGCCACGATGAAAATGACCGCCACCAGAATCAACGAGCCGATGCTCAACGACCGGCCGAGCTGATCCAGCCTTCGTTGCAAAGGAGTTTCCTCGCTATCCACATTTTGCAGCATCGTGGCAATCAGACCGAGCTGGGTCCGCATGCCGGTGCTGGTCACCACACCATGGCCGCGCCCATAATTGACCAGGGTGCCCATGAAGGCCGTGTTCTTGCGATCTCCTAACGGGACATTTTTTTCCAGGACAGTGGCTGCGTTCTTTTGCACGGGCAGGGATTCGCCCGTCAGTGAAGCTTCCTCGACCCGCAGATTGACTGCTTCCAACAGACGCAAATCCGCTGGAATAAAATTTCCCGCCTCCAGAAAGACAATATCCCCGGGCACCAGGTTGTAGGCCGGCACGGACCGGCGCACGCCATCGCGCAGGACCTGTGCATCCGGGGCGGCGAGTTTTTTCAGGGCGGCCAAAGCCTGTTCCGCGCGCTGCTCCTGCACAATGCCGAGAATGGAGTTCAACACCACGATCGCCATGATCGCTGCGGCTTCGACGTAATCGCCAAGCAAAGCCGAGATCACGGAGGCCACGATCAAGAGAATTACTACAAAATTATTTAATTGCGCCCACAACAAGGCCATGAACCCCGGGCGCGGTGCTTCCTTTAACTGGTTTGGGCCGTAGTTTTGCAGGCGTCTTTCCACTTCCTCTGAGGATAATCCGTCACGCTGCACTTCCAGGTGCTTTAAAACCGCTTCCGCATGCAGTGCATGCCAATCCAGTTCAATTTTCTTTTCTTCGATTCCAGCCATGATTGTGCTCCAATAATCCATTATCCGTTATTTTCTGCCAAATAAAAAGACCACCACGCAGAACGTGGTGGTCTTGCCAACGCCAATGAGCGCACGAATCACCGATGGCTTTTCTGCCAATGGGATGACGATGATCCATCCTGCGGGAGACAGGTAGCTACTCCCCAACCACGAGTAGTGTACTCCACTGTTAAAGTGACTGTCAAGGACACGGGTTGACAATTCTGTTCGGCAGTATAATGACCGGGATTGTTGATGCATTGGATCGTGGAGGGAACATGATTGTCATTAAAGCACCTGTAACCCGCGAGGAATTCAAGGCGTATTATGCGCTTCGATACAAGGTTTTACGCGAACCCTGGGGGCATCCAAAGGGGACCGAGAAGGACGACTACGAGCCGATCAGCGAGCATTTTATGGCGGTCGATGATCAAACCGGGGAAATCCTGGGTGTCGTGAAGTTGTTCGAGAAATCGCCCGGAGTCGGAAATATTTCCCATCTGGCCGTGACGCCCGCCCACCAGCACAGGGGCATCGGCACATTGCTCGTCGAGGCTGTGGAAAAGCGCAGCCGTGCGCGCGGATTTAAAACTCTCGGGGCGATGTCCCGGGTAACCGCCACCGCTTATTTTGAAAGACATGGATATCATGTGGCCGGTATCCCTGCCCCGCATTTGGGGACTACTCACGTGGTTTGGATGGAAAAGGAACTGGCAGGCTGAAGAAAAAAACCGTCAAACAAAAAGACCCGCTCGATGAGCGGGTCTTTTTGTTATCAAAATTATTCCGCAAGCTGCGGTTCGGATGGACGGACAAATAAGCCCGCCAGCAAATTGAATATGGCCCGAAAGGGCATGAACAGCCAGTCCACAAATTCATTGACGATCCCGATGCCCTTGGCCAGCCAGACCAGGATAAAGCGGAATTTCTGTAAAAAGGGAATATGGGCATATGCCAGAGAAAGGCCGATGGTGACCACCGAGATCCCAAAGCGCAGCAGGTCCGGGATCTCAATATGCCAGATCTGGTCGAGGATCAGTTCCACGCCGATGTTCAGGACCAGGATGTAGGCGGCCTGTTTCAGGATCGGTTCGCGTTCCACCGCATAACTGAAAATGCCGGCCGCGTAACGCATGGTCAGGATGCCGATGCCGACCCCGAGCATCACCACCCAGATCATGTCGGAAAGGGACACGGCCGCAACGACATTGTCGATGCTGAAGATCAGGTCCATGATCTCCACGGTCAGAACGGTGGCCCAGAAGGTCTGCACCTTGATCGGTTTGAGTTCGCCGTCTTCATCGCTGTCCCCGCTGCTCATGTCTTCAAGGTTGTCAAAGGCAAGGTGGATCAAATAGACCGCCCCGATCAGTTTGATCCAGGAATTATGGATCAGGAAGCTGGTCAGGAACAGCATCGCGCCGCGGCCCAGGTACGCCCCCAACAAGCCGACCCGCAACGCGGCCATCCTTTGATACCCAAGGAATGGGTGCAGCATCTTTCCCAGTTTTTTCAAGGGACCCGGCCAGGGTATATCCTGGTCGTTTGGCAACGGCGTGACCAGCGCGCCGATCACTGCCGCATTGTCAATGGACAGGATCCCTTCCAGAAAGATCAATTGCAAAACAATCACCACGATCGGCCAGTATTCGTTCATTCATTCTCCGCAGTGCGGCTTCTTTATCCAGTGCCACGCCGTATTGCAAGCCGGTTTTCAATAAACAAGGCCGCCACATATCGTGGTGGCCTTGTTTGCTATTGAGGAGTGTTTCATCTTGATATCAAATGTTTTTTGGTGAAATCACAGGCGGCTGTGCCCCGAACGCTTTTAGTGTATCCACATGCAAATGGATTGTCAAGCAGGAGGCCGCGACAAAAGTATTAAGCTGCGGGTACAATTCAGCCATGATTAAAAACAAATCCCCCCTTGTTTATTTTCTCGCCACGGTGGCAATTGTCGCGCTGATCACCCTTTTGGGCCCGGAGGAAAAATCCCTGGGATCGAATGTGCGCATCGTCTATTTGCATGGCGCCTGGGTCCTGGCAGCCGAACTGGCCTTTATCGCAGCGGGTCTCGCCGGACTTTTGGGCCTGCTTCTGCGCAGGGACAGTTTCCACGCCTGGTCCGCTGCGCTGGGCCGCACGGGCATCGTCTTCTGGCTGACCTATCTCCCGCTTTCCCTGTTTGCCATGCAGGCCAACTGGAATGGACTTTTTCTGGCCGAGCCGCGTTTCCGGATCGCGATCATTTTTGCGGTCACAGGCATATTGCTTCAGATCGGGTTATGGCTGTTCAATATTTCCTGGCTGACCTCACTGGCGAACATCCTTTATATCGTCGCCTTGCGGGTGGTCTTTGCAACGGCCAAAAACATCATGCACCCGCCTCCATCGCCCATCTTTAGCTCCGGGCTGTGGAACATCATTGCGTTTTTTGTGCTGCTGAACATCCTCGCCTGGGCGGCCGCATATTTCCTGACGCGTTTCTTCCTGACCTTCAAGTCCAGCGAATAGATCATCTTGCGCATCCGCTTTCAACTCGTCATTTTCATGTTCCTGCGCACCATCCTGAATACTGCCCACAGGATGGTGTATCCTTTTTTGCCCATTTTTGCGCGCGGCCTGGGCGTGGACCTTTCAACCATGTCGCTCTTAATGACGGGCCGTTCCCTGCTGGGCGCAACCAGCCCGATATTCGCCCCGATCGCGGACCGGCGCGGACGCAAGTTCGGCATGCTGCTTGGCACACTGATCTTCACCCTTGGGGTCGGGCTGGTGGCTTTCCGCCCGGCCTTCTGGACCCTTGCCATTGCATTGATCATGGCCATGCTCGGAAAATACATGTTCGACCCCGCCATGCAGGCTTATTTCGGAGACCGGATTCCGTACGCACAGCGCGGGACAGCTCTGGCGGTGACCGAAGTGGCCTGGTCCATGGCGTTTATTCTGGGTGTGCCGGTGGTCGGCTTCCTGATCGACCGCTTTGGATGGTCTGCGCCCTTCCCGTTTTTCACGGTGCTTGGACTGGTGATCTTCTTTGTGGTCTGGCGTGTCGTTCCCGGCATGGACTCGCACCACGAGCTGACTAATAACTCGCGCGCCGGCTATCGCGCGGTATTGACCTCCATGCCCGCACTGGCCGGAATCTCGATTGCCTTGTGGGCCAGTGCGGGCAACGAGCTGGTCAACGTGATCTTTGGGGTCTGGCTGGAGGATTCGTTTGGATTACGGATCGCCGCCCTGGCAGGCGCCTCGGCCGTGATCGGCATCTCGGAATTAAGCGGGGAGGGGCTGGTGGCCCTGACGACCGACCGGCTCGGCAAACCGCTCGCGCTGACCATTGGCCTGGTCGGGAACGCACTCGCTTCGATCCTGCTGCCCTTTATCGGGCACACTCAGGCCGGAGCGTTGATCGGGTTGTTCCTGTTCTACATCACCTTCGAATACGTCATGGTCAGCCATATTCCGTTGATGACGGAACTTGTCCCTTCGGCGCGCGCCACCATGTTGTCGCTCAACGTGACCGGGCATTCCATTGGACGCGCCCTGGGGGCTTTTCTGGCCGCCATCATCTATCAACGTTTTGGATTTTTATTCGTGGCATTGACCGCCGTCATCTTTAATGCAGCGGCTTTGCTGGCTTTACGCAGAATGCAAAAGGGATAAGCATGCCGGTCTTTCTTTTTTGTGCGGGAATATTTCTGGTCGTTGCAGGCTTGTATATTCTGGTACCGGTCTTTTTCGGACCGCCCACCGTGCCCACCCGCCAGGAGCGGATTCGCAGGGCGCTTGAACTGGCCCGGTTGCAGCCTGATGAAGTTTTATATGACCTGGGTGCGGGCGATGGACGGGTGCTGGTGATTGCCGCGAAGGAATTCGGGGCCAGGGCAGTGGGGGTCGAGATTGGGCCGGTGCAGTGCGCCATCAGCTGGGGCAAAGCCCTTTGGAACGGGATCAGTTCAAAGGTCAGGATCGAAGCGAAGAATTTTTACCGCGCCAACCTCGGCAATGCAGATGTAGTCTTTGCCTATCTGACCTCCTCGGAAGCCGGGCGTCTGCAGGAAAAATTAAAACGGGAGTTGAAAGAAGGGGCCCGCGTGGTGACCGTCGCCTTTAATTTCCCGGATTGGGAGCCGGATCACTTTGACCGGGAACATCTCATCTTTTTGTACCGAAAATAAAAAAAGCCCCGTCGAATGACGGGGCTTTTTTGAGTACTGACGTGGATTAGACGCCGGAAAGGCTGGAGTTGATTTTGCTGAACACGTTGCCGATGATCGGGCCGAGGATCATGAGGGCCGCAATAACAACGATGGCAACCAAAACAAGAATTAAAGCATATTCAACAAGACCCTGACCTTTTTCTTTGGGTGAAAATAACATTTGAGTAGTCTCCTTTCTTTTTGGATTTCGTGGGAAGGTCTCCCAAGATTGAATGTATTGTACTCCGCGCAAGGAATCCCGCAAGAGAGTCAAGGGTCGTTTCCCTAACAGTTATGTTAGCCTAACAAAACCGAAAACACCATATGCGGGGTCGTTTTGCGAATATATCCAATATCTGGCCCCGCCCGCAGACATTCCCCCATGGCAACCTTTCTGTGGTTAAATTGACGCATCCATCCTGTCCGGAGACTGGTCATAAAACATGCTCATTCATTCTGCTTCCCAACTTCTCACCCTGGCTGGCGGCCCCCAGCGCGGGAGTTCCCTCGGCAACCTGGGGATCATCGAAAACGGCGCGGTCGTCATCCGCGATGAAAAGATCATCGCCGTCGGCACGACCGATGAGCTCAGGAATGCCTATCCCGACGAGCCGACCCTGGATGCAGGACGTTGTGTGCTCATGCCGGGCTTTGTCGACCCGCACACCCATTTGATCTGGGCCGGCGACCGTGCCAACGAGTTCGAAATGAAAATGGGCGGCATGGCTTATCTGGATATTCTCGCAGCGGGCGGCGGCATCATTTCCACGGTCAAGGCCACCCGCACCGCCAGCATAGAGACTCTCATCGCACAGACCCGTCCGCGCATGCTGCGCATGTTCTCGCATGGCACCACCACGGCCGAAGCAAAGACCGGATATGGACTGCAGACTTCCACGGAACTGCGTTTGCTGAAGGCATTGATCGCATTGGACGATGAAAGTCCTCTGGATCTTGCCATCACCTTCCTGGGCGCGCATGCGATCGCACCTGAATTCAAGGATAACCCGCAGGGCTACACGGACGAAGTGGTCAATACCATGCTGCCGATGTTAAAGGAATGGTGGGAGACTCACGCTCCGCGCCTGCCCCTGCCTTTTGTGGATGTTTTCTGCGAGACAAAGGCCTTTGACCTTGAGCAATCGCGTCAGGTCTTAACCCGGGCCCGCTCGCTGGGATTCCCGCTCAAGATCCACGCCGACGAATTCGACAATCTCGGCGGCGCCTCCCTCGCGGCCGAATTGGGCGCGGCCTCCGCGGATCATCTGGTGCGCACCTCGGATGCGGACATCGCCGCCCTCGGCAAGTCGGACACGGTGGCCGTGTCTCTGCCCTGCACGCCCTTCGGCCTGGCCGAATGCGATTACACGCCGGCCCGCAAGCTGATCGAGGCGGACGCCATCCTGGCCCTGGCGACGGACTGCAACCCCGGCACGACCTGGAACGAGTCGATGCAGTTCGTGATCGCCCTGGCCTGCCGCACCATGAAATTAACGCCGGCGGAAGCCATCGCGGCCACCACGATCAATTCTGCGCACGCGATTCGCAGGTCCGATACGATCGGTTCCATCGAAGTCGGCAAACAGGCGGACATGCTAATCCTGTCCGTACCGGATTACCGTCAGGTGGGATATCGCTATGGGACCAATCTGGTCAGGCAGGTCATCAAGCGCGGGCAGGTGTATTCGGTGGACGTGGGGTATTACAGAACGGCATAACTATTTAATTGGAGATAAATATGCAAATTGATATTATCGGGATCCCGATTGACCTCGGTGCGGACCGCCGCGGCGTGGATATGGGTCCCAGCGCGATCCGCTATGCCCATCTGCAGCAAAAACTGGAGGAGATCGGGTATGACGTGACCGATGAAGGCAATGTGGAGGTGCCCATCGCAGAGATGTGCATGATCATGAACTCAAAATTAAAGTACGTAGACTGCATCATTCCCATGTCACGGCGGGTGGCGGGCGCGGTGGCCACTTCGGTGCAGGCCGGTCATTTTCCGCTTGTGATCGGCGGGGACCACAGCCTGTCCATCGGTTCGGTGCGCGGCGCGGCCCGCAATCGAAAGATCGGTGTGATCTGGCTGGATGCGCATGCCGATTTCAACACGGCCGAGACCACGCCCTCCGGGAATATTCACGGCATGTCGCTGGCGATCCTGGCCGGCATGGGAGATCAGAGCCTGGTCCAGTTATGGGATGAGGCCATTCCCGTGATCGACCCGGCGAAGATCGCGATCATCGGGGCGCGTGACCTCGATTCCGGCGAAAAGGATAACCTGCGCAAGGCGGGTGCCTTGGTCATGGGCATGGAACAGATCGACCGCTACGGCATGGTCAGCGTGGTGCAAAAGGCCATCGAGCACGTCAGCAAGGATGTGGACGGCATTTACCTGTCCTTGGACCTGGATGCCCTCGATCCGCAGCATGCGCCCGGCGTCGGGACTCCCGTCCCGGCCGGACTGACCCAGCGCGAAGTGCACCTGGCCTGTGAACTGCTGGCGGAAACCGGAAAACTGGTCGGCATGGACATTGTCGAAGTCAACCCGATCCTGGATGAAAAAAATAAGACCGCCGCGCTGGCGGTGGAGTTTGCCCTTTCGGCCCTCGGCCGGCGCATCTGGAATGGAAATTAATGAAACCCACCCTCACAGACGTTGAACGATTGGCGCGCGGTGCAGGCGCCATCCTGCGCGAAGGCTACAGCAAGGAACATCAGGTCCGTTACAAGGGATTGATCGATCTGGTCACCGAAATTGACCATGCCTCCGAGGCATTCTTGATCGGGGAGATCCAGAGCCTTTTCCCGGAGAGTCACATCATCGCCGAGGAAAGCGGCGAGACCCAGGGCGACAATGAAGGCATCTGGTACGTCGATCCGCTGGATGGGACGGTCAACTACGCCCACGGCATCCCGGTCTTTTGTGTCTCGATCGCCTATGCGGTCGGGGGAAGTGTCGTGCTGGGCGCAGTCTATGACCCGCTGCGCGATGAAATGTTCAGCGCAGAACGCGGCAAAGGCGCCCTTCTGAACGGGAAAGCCATTCATGCATCCGGCACGACCGAATTGCAAAAGAGCCTGTTGGTGACCGGTTTTCCCTACGACACCTGGAATACCAAACAGGATAATTTCAGGAATTTTGAAAAACTCGCCAAGATGACCCAGGGTGTGCGCCGGCTCGGTTCGGCCGCACTGGACGGCTGCTATGTGGCCGCCGGACGTTTCGACGGCTTTTGGGAGTTGACCCTCAAGCCCTGGGACATCGCCGCCGCCGGTTTGATCGCGGAAGAAGCGGGTGCACGGGTTACCGCCACAGATGGCAAGGCGGATTATATTTCCACGCCCCAGTCCATTCTGGCCGCCGCGCCGGGCATTCATCAGAAACTATTGGAACAGTTAAAACAGAAATTGACGGGCATTGCCTGTCAATGTGAAAAGCCAGGATGCTGTTTATTTGCTGATCAGGTAGGCGAACAGCAGCCAGACGGCGATCGCAGAAAAACCGACCCCCAGATTTAATACCAACTTAAAGACGGCCGGCATTTTGCTTTTATAAATGGCGGTGTTGATCGCATACGCGGCCGCCCCAAGCGCCCCGCCGATCAACCCGCCGATCAACACCAGGATGAGCGGCCATCCGCACAAGACATGCGCCATGACAGACATCTCCTTGGCCTGGGAGGCGCGGGGTTTGTTCAATCCAGCCTCCCGGTTCAGGGAAAAGTCTGATTTTGCAAGTGTCAATTGTGCGCCGCATTTCTCACAAGCGGCATACCAGGCAGGGTTGCTCTGCCCGCAGCGCGAACAAGTCGTCATTTTACCGGATGTCGTCATGAAGTTTCTCCTTTTGTTTTCGGCCGCCAGTGGTATTGCTGATCGACGGTTGTGAACGGATAAGGCCTGTTGACCGATTTTTAATCGTCATTCAACAGGGGTCATGGAAATGCCCAGGTGCCCGACGGGTAGGTGATGATGATTTCCTTTTCATCAAACACGACCTTCACTTTCCCCATCTCCACTGCGTTTTTCTCAAGGACCACTGGCTGCCAGACCGCCAGATTGGTTTGAAAGAAGAAATTTTTCTCCCGGGTGTCATATTTGAAATATAAGGTTTGATACTGAACGGAGTCATCGCTCACTTTTTCGAGCCAGAAGTAGGATGTGCGGCGCGGGAGCTTGATCGTTACCAGGTCGTTTTCAATCGTCACTCTGGCATCCTTGGGATTTCTTCCACTGCTGATATCCCCCTCCCCAGCCGCATTAACCTGTGAACCGCAGGCTGACAAAAGCAAAGAGAACAAAAACACATAAACAATTTTCCTGGTCATGATCTGTTTCTCCTTTTTATATTTTCCCGGTCATTATGAAACAGGCGGTGAAATAAGCCATGGTTGCCATTTATCAAAATATACTGTTTTCTGATTGATTCGTCACCTGTCATTTGTAATCAAAAAGACCCGGGGATCCACGGACAATTGCTGGAACAGTTGAAATAAAAAGAGGACCGGTAAAACCGGTCCTCTTTTTATTTCCTGAATGGGGGCACTGCGGCGGGCATCAAATATTAATGCCCCAGCCCCTGATCTCATCCTTCAACAGCATGAATTCCGTCCCCATCGGCTTTCCGTCAAAGGAATATTGGGAGATGGTCACGGTGGTGACCCCCAACTCCTTGAACTTGCCGGTAATGATCCCGGCCGAGGTGAGAAAGGATACGGAGTTCATTTCCTTCACCGGGGATTCCGCTTCCGTCTTTTTTAGATTTTCAAGGAATGCAAGCAAGGCAGTGGAAGACATGGTGTACCTCCTGATTGAACTGATGTTTGATTATATCGCTTATTGGGCTTTCCTCTTATAAATCGCCGAAGTTTGAGCGCGGACGACTGTGAACGTTCCTTGCGCGTGGAAAAGCTCAAAGGGAGGATGGTTTTGATGTTGTGATTGTTAATAAGAAAACAGCAACTGCCTTGACCTTTTGACAGTTGCTGCATGGGTTTGATCTTAAGCCTCTATTGCTTATGCTAATTGCATAAACACTTCTGGCTTTTGCTCCGCAATTCGTAACAATGCAACAGCGGGTCCGCTTGGCCTGCGTCTTCCTTGTTCCCAATCTTGAACAGTACGCAAACTAACGCCCATCAATCCCGCAAAAGCCGATTGCGATAACTTTAGTTTAGAACGAATTATTTGCGGAGGCGCAGGCTCTTTCAAGGCATGGACACGCAAAACTTTTGTGCCAGCCTTGTAGGCTTTCACATCACGAATACCATCGAGAATTTCCTGACCAATATCACGATTAGACATTTTCAATTTCCTTTGCGATTTGACGCAGAACATGAGCGGGAATGTTCGCTATTTCATTTTTGCTGTAAATGGTCAAAAGCCAGATTTCATCATCTTGTTTCTTGAAGTAGTAAATCACACGCACACCGCCACTTTTACCTCTACCCGACATTGCCCAGCGGACTTTTCGGACACCACCAGAGCCTGGAACAACTTTGCCTGATTCGGGATACTTGAGCAAATAACCTTGTAAACCTAAATATTCATCTTCAGACAGATAATCATAAAGATACTTTGTAAAAGCAGTGGCTTCTATGAATTCCATTTATCGATTATACGGCAAAGCCGTATAGCTTGCAAGACCCAATTTTACTTGAGTCTGTAACAAAAGACCGTGCGCGGAAGGATATATTTACAGCCCCGATACCGCGCACTAAAGGTTGATGGAAAATCCCTGGGGAGAACACACAAGTGAGCAAGGAGTACCCGTCAAACGATGACTTAGCTTGTGGGCGTGCTGGGCAGCAGTGCGCAGGTGAGTGTTCTTTGAGCTTCCGCAAGAAAGGGAATTGCGTAGTATTTGGCGGTTCGTGGTAATGCCAAACGTGAGCAAGGAAATGAATTGCGGCTGCGCTCTGCTGACCCAGGTTCGCATGCACAGTAAGCGACGGCGAAAATGAAACAGCTATGCAATGGAATAGCTGTTTTTTGGCCGAAAGCCGAAGTTTGAGCGTGGACTAATGTGGACGTCTCTCAGGTTTCAATCTTAAGGGCTCGCTGAGAGAGACCAGTCAATATTTCCAACCCAGGTCGCCGAGCTCGGATGATCGGATTTCGGTACTAAAGGAAATGGGCCCATCATCCAAACACTTCCATTTGCCGGGTCAAGAGCAATGCCAAGATAATCTATATATTGATTTCGACCTGATTGGTTGGGCGAAAAGGAAACATTACCCGACTTCAGCATTCCAGCAGGCCTAAGCGTGTTAAGTGGATCACCTGCCAAACGGCCTGAATAGTAAATTGATACAAATTCGCTCGCACTGGAACGCGCATAAGCGATTGCAAAATTATTTGAATCGTCGAGCATGATCTCTGGGGCATAATTCCAAACACCATCGGCTCCGATAATTCCACTTTGAACAACGTTGGTTTCGGGCCACTTGCTCACATCGATTTGAGCCCAGTAGATTGCCGCAACCAACCCACTGCCAAAGTCCTTGCCAACAACGGCAGCCACCCATAAGCTGCCATCTCGATAAATGGACTGGGTCTTCCCCTGGGTGACGTCTATGTCTTTGCCGCCGGGCTGAGCGGCATCCGGAGATCTCACAAAGGACTCACTCTTATGCACAGATCTCATGATGATGGCTGGCGAGGTCAATGGGTTCTCTATAGACCAAATTTTAAAGTCAGAGGGAGTACTCTGGACCAAAAAGAACTTGCCTGGATCTCCAAATGTTTTTGCTACATAACCATGCAGACCGGCCACATCCCTCCAGTCATCGATCGCTTCACCCTTTGTCAAATGCGATTTATCAATAAAACGTACCTGCCCTGCAGGTCCGAGGTAGCCACCGTAACTGTCAACATCCCACGATATAGCCAAAACATCACCAATAATGGCCAATCTATCGAAATCCCCAAAATGGCTCGTGTATTTTATTCCCGCATTGGTCTTTTGAGCCGTTCGATCCAGAACGTAAAAATACCAGTCCTTCGGGCCAAGTGTGGCAGGGTTGTCTGTTTTTGAGACAGCCAACAAAATTTTGGCTGTGCAATTTGGCGGAACACAGGCGGGGTCATTAACGGCGTAAGGGCTGGCGAAGAAGAAACGTTTACTGATCGGATCATACAATGCAATAGGGTCACCCTCATCACTGCGTGCACCAGCTTGAAGTGATGAAATGAAAATCCTCATGGTTTTTGAATCCAGAACATTTCCGTTTTTATCCAAAATCTTGACATATCGATTCGTGGCTACAAACAGCACATTTGAACCTGCTGCGATGGTTGAATCTGGGCCTGGATAGCCGAAGCGGTCATCGATGCCTTCAAATTGTTTAATCAAATTGAAGGCGCCAGGAAACGGCGTGGCAGTAGGTGTAGCGTTTGGGGTCGGTGTGTTGGTTTGTGTCGGAGTAGCAGTCACAGTTTCGATTGCCGCTGTTGATGTCGACATCACCATGTCTTCTGTCGACGAACTGCAAGCCGATGATAGTACCATCATTATGAGTGCTAAAATGAAAGTGTATGTTTTCATATGTCTACATCTCTGAGTTTTGCACTACTGCCTCGTGCAACAAATCCAATTGCTTTTAGATAAAGTTTAGTGGCTTAACCGTTTTCATTAATGGCAGTGAAGCTGTCGTGGACATTGTTTGGGAGCAGAAAAAACTCAAAGCCAGAAAACTGCTTATAAATCGCGCAGACTCCCAAAAATCCGCTGCACGCTTTGTTAGGCGCTTATTAAAAGTTATCTAGTTCTCCATTAATTTGAAAAGATGTGTAACTTGCCAATCAAGCTCCTCTTTCAACAGGGCATACCATATTCTTTTCAAATTCTTTTCGTCAGTTCCTTTTGCAGAATGTATACTTGGGAATTCATAGTTATCGTAATATTTACTTCTAAAACTCCAAGCATTCTGTATTCTAGCTTCATTGACTCCCTCGAAAACTCGGCCGAAAATCTCGAGACAGGCAAGGACTGCTCTGCCCAGATTCGGTGTAGCAGGATCTTTACCATCCACAACAATTTTGATCTTATCGAGAATTTCTCTTCGCCTTTTGTGAACTAAATCGTAGAAACCCTTGACATCAGATTTCTGTTTCAATTGTTGTTCGATCTCGGTTACACCCATGTCACATTCGTATTTCGAATACGCACGTGAAAATTCGATTCCGTCTTTATATGATTTGCTAATAGCTGAGTCACTAGGCTGGTGCAAAGAATAACAATGTTCAGCACAATCAATTAAGAATGACCACAGTAAAAATGGTGTCCAATTTTCCACTCGCGATACAAGCCGCACTTTTTTGACTCTAATCCCTAATGGGATGCAGTTATCAATATGTATCTTGGCATCCATTTCTGATTGTTGTTCGGCACTCATATTTGATGAGCCATAGTAAATGAAATCTTCTAGCCCAAGCCTCTGCGATTGGCCCTCATATTCAACTCGATAGAGATTTCCAGAGTGCTCGCCATGCCAAATAAGTCCGGCCAAAGAAGTGAGCCTGAAAAACTTCTCTATCGGGCTGCTAGTAGATTCAATTGTATGCCATTCTCCCGGCTTATCTGATTTTGGGAGAGACCATTTATCATAATTAATTACATCGATTTCACTCTCCTCATATTCCAAGCCAGGACGGCGGACACCTGGAAGATCGAGCTTCGGAAATGACTTTATTAACATATATACATTCCCATCGTCGACTTGCTTTTTCTCGATAGGAATAATCACTTCAGTCAAAAAGTCAGTAATACTCTTCTTTTGCATCTTTATATTGCCATTATTCTCTAATCTGTTGAACCCAGCGCCTAACTATGTGTTTGCCTGTCATTTGGCAATCTAAGTGATTATATAACTAATGCCACCTAAACACCTAAACTAACGTAGGTATTAGGCGGCAAATTATTAACAAGATAGATCTGGTCTAATTAAATAAATAGTCTTAATTGACGCATGATTTTGATCTTGCTCCGTACCAAAATGCCCTTAAAAAGGGCTAAAAAGTGGGCCCGGAAGGATTCGAACCTTCGACCAAGCGATTATGAGTCGCCTGCGCTAACCGCTGCGCCACGGGCCCGTTTTAAGTGTTACGTGTCAAGTGCCCCAGTGCCTTCAGACACCAAAACACTTGACACTGAACGAGAGCGGGAGATGGGATTCGAACCCACGAATATCAGCTTGGAAGGCTGATGCCTTACCACTTGGCGACTCCCGCATGTGCAACACCATATGTGCCAGAAAAACGATGGAAGAACCTATATGTAGTGCTTTTTCTTTTGGTCTTTCGACTCTGGCTGATATGAAAACCACCAAGGCTTATGCCTTAATTGCAGACGGTATTATATTGGTGTTTCGTTTTTTGGGCAAGTGAACAAATGCAAGTGAACAAATTTTTGGGGAGGAATATTTCCGGCGCCAGAACCCGGGCCGGGAGTTCTGACGCCGGAGTTGGGACATTTTATTGGGTCAAATACCAGGCCAGCAGCAGGGTCGAAACCAGCGTAAACCAAAAGACCTCAAATATGACCGCCAGGGTGATGAAGACAAACATGTTGTCAGCGGTTCGTTTTCCGATCTTCTTTTCCAGAAGATCCCATTCATGGATCAATGTTTTCATGATCTGATGATAGGCTTGCAAAAGGGTGGATAACATGAGGCACCTCCATTTTTGGATGTTGGGACGACAGGCTCAGGAGCCGGGATGGCTGCGGCGATGCTTGATGATCAAGGCCAGTTCCTCCCGGCTCAAGCGGACGTAGTTTTCCGGATGGCTCTGCTTTTTGCCTGTATGGACCTTGTGTCTGTAGCTGATCACGGAAGTGGTCACTTGAAGGGCGAGAAACCCGGCCAGTAACAATGACTTGGAGCCAGCCAGTGAATTCGCGAGATTGATGGTCTGCAAACCGGCATTCCGGACTTTCAAGCGGTTGATCTCGCCTTGAAGCATTGCGATCTGACCTTGAAGATCTTTGATCGTTTGCGTCTTTTGTTCAATATCAGTCTGGTAGGCGGCCATCTGGTTCGAGTACGACGTGATCTCGGCTTCCAGGCCGGAAATCCTTGAGGTCAGTTGGTCGATCTGGCCAAGCAATTCGTTCAGCCTTCTATGGGTGTTGATGTCGTCATTCAGGATAAATCCGAAGACGATCAGGATGACCACGATCAGAAAAATCAGAGTTCCGGCTTTCATGTTTCACACTCCTTCCTGTTTATCAGGGATGCGACTTCAACCAGTGATGTTTCCTGCTTCAATTGCATCATAGCAAGCCCGGAAGGCAATTCATATTCCTTTCATAATGAAAAAATAGAGTGACCCATTGGGTCACTCTATTAATCAAATGATCATTCAATTAGTCTTTTATCTACTGTAGAAAATAATCATAAAAATGAGAGCCGTTTTCCTGCTGAAGACGTGCGGGGGACACAATTGCGTTGTGGAAGGATTGGCTTTTGCCTGGCCCGCAGGAAGGTCTGTTTTAAAGCAGACCATGCAGTCTTGCATAACGAACAGCCTCCAGGGTCGTCTTGACGCCAACTTTTCCGCGTATGTTATTGGTATGGGACTTAACGGTGTGTATCGAAAGGGTTAAGGTCTCCGCGATCTCGTCTTCGGTTTTGCCTTCCCCGAACAGGCGCAGGATTTCCAGTTCCCGGTCTGATAAATGCGCGGCGGTTGGAGCGGGCAGTGTGTCCGGATTGGCGGCAGGGGATGGTGTTTCCTTCATTTTTTCAAGATATTGTTTCAGCAGCTCTCCGTAATACGTGCCTCCACCTGCAACGATCCGCAGGACTTGTTCCATGGGAGCCTCCTTGATGTTCTTACTGACAAAGGCCTTGATCCCCAAATTGATGCCGCGGTGGAAATTCTGCAAATCGTCAATAAAGGTATAGATAATACAATTTGTATCCGGGGAAATTTCCCTGATCTTCTCTATGGTGTTGAAGCCGGCTTCACGATCACTCCATATACGCAGGTCGATAATGGCAATGGATGGATGGTACTTTTTAATATCAAGAAGGAATTTCTCCGGCTCGTCGCTGGTCGAGCAGATCTGGATGTCTGGTTTATCCAGCTCCAGTCGCAGGCCGACCGTCAAAGGCTGGTTATCTTCCAATATGGCAACCGTTATTTTGGGTTGGGAGGGCCGTGATTTTGCCCTGCTGGCTGATTTGGGTTTGGCGGTTTGTTTTTTTGTTTTAGCGGGCATGACTGCTCCTCTACAATTCCTTATTGACCGGGATCGACAGATCGATTGTGGCCCCTTTGCCGGGTTCGCTGACCAGATTGAAGTCGCCGCCCAATTCGGTCATCCGATACCTCATGCTGGCGAGACCGTTCACGCGACGCACATGTTTGGGGTCAAATCCCCGGCCGTTATCCGAAACGCGGATGTGAAGAATATTTGATTTGACCGTTCCGGTAATTGTGATCGAGTTGGCCCGCGCATGCTTGACTGCGTTGGTTACCGCCTCACGAACCACGATCAGCAGTTCCCGGGAAAGGGTTTGCGGCAAATAATCATTATCGACATTCCATTTTAGATCGATTTTGATCCTGAACACCTGGCGGAAGATAATCGCCAGTTTATCGAGCTCCACCTGCATGTCATTCGACAGATTGTCCTTCAACAAGCCGCTGATGTAGCGTATGTCATTATGGAGTTGATCGGTCATTGTTTTTGCGAGGTTGACGGCAGTCTGGATTTTTTCCACATCGATGGATTTGCCGCTCAGGTCCATCGAGTTCAAAACTTTATGCAGCCCGAGGGTGTCCCCGATCAGGGTGTCATGGATGTGATTGGAAAGGTCTGTCATCTCCAATTTGATCTCGTGCTGCTGGGAATGCATTTTCTGGATTGCCAGGGCGGCCAGGTGGGCAAATGAAAAGTAGCGCTGCTTGTCCCAGAATGTGAATGTCCTGGGTTTGCGGAAGTTCAGGAATAAAATGCCCACGCATTGTTCGTTGTTCAAAAGCCGGATGATGGCGTTTGCCTGTATCTTCTCGCGCTCAATAAAGGTGGGCCTGCCGGTTGCACGATGGGTGGGGGAAGGTCTGAATAATGGGTGTTCGGTCAGTACCAGCTCATTTAGATTTTCATAACAATAGATCGGGTCGCCATTGGCGATCAGGCGCAGGACCACATTGTCATTTTCCTGGCTGACATGCTGGAGAAGCTCCGGCTGCATGGGTTCGCCGGCGTAGATCGGTCCGAGCGCGCCTTCTTTGGTGTCAGGATCATATGAATAAAGGATCACCAGATCCGTGCCCAGTTCCTGCTGTGCCACATCAGCGATCTCCTGCAGGGTGTCATCCAGGTAGTTCTGTGTAAAGATCGGCATCGCGATCTTTTGAATGATGTGATTGATCCAGTTGAAATGTTCAAATTGTTCTGAATTATCGACCACCCAGCCGATGTTGTTTGCGAGGATTTGCAGGGCCTTCAGATCCTGATCCAGAAAATAATCCCTTTGCTGGACTTGAATATCCAGCACGCCATACAGGCGGTTGCGCGACCGGATGGGCACCACCAGTTCAGACTTCGTTTTCGGAAATGCCGGGGTCGGCAGGTAGTGCGGATCCTTCCCGGTATGATTGGTAACATGAGGCAGCCCTGTTTTGGCAACATGCCCGATAATGCTCTCCTGTTCCTGGATATTGACGGTGTACCCTTCCTCGACAAGTTTCTTCCCGGAAGGACAGGCGGCTGCTACACACGTGAGTTTTTCCGTGTAGCTGTCCAGGCGGTATACATTGACATGATCGTAATGGAGGTCGTTCCTGATGATCTCCACGCTTTTCTCAAGATAATCGTCCTTGTTTAACTCCATGTTGGAGCGCAGGAATTTTCCCTCCATTTCACGGATGTGGTTCTGGACGTTGACGATCAGGTTGATGTCGGCAACCGCATCGCTCATGTACCTGAGCAGGATATAGGTAAGACCGGAGAGCGAAACCAGCCAAAAAACCTTTGAGATGATTTCAAGAGTGATCGTAAAAGGAAATGAAAGGATCACTTTGCCCTCGACAGGGCTGACGATGTAGAGCGAAATGATCACCACTGTTAAAGTCAGGATGAACCAGATCCTTGACCCCCGCTGGCTGATGACAGAGATCGCCATCAGGTAAAGCAGCCAGAGCGTGTCGACTTTGACAATATCAAGATAATCCGTGTGGGTATATACATAGCCCAACAGGATCGAGACGCCGGTGATCAGGAAAAGCGTCCTCACAAATTGCGTTAATACGGACTGGTAGAGGGAAACCCATTTGGGATTGGAGCGATTGCGAACCTTTACCCCAACATAGACCCAGTAGCCCAGCAATGCGATGGACATTACTTTTACATCGATGTAGTACAACGAAGCGATGATGATCAGGGATGTGGCGATGCCGACCAGGTAGGTATAGTGTTTTACAAAAAAGCGTATCCAGCGGCGATCCGGACGTATCTGTGGAAAGTGCAGACCTTCACCCATGGGGGAATGGATAATCATAACTCTCCTGCATTTGTTTTTAGTTGTCTAGGGCACTTGCCAACATTCTATATCCAATTGCCTGAGGCCGCCATAATCTTTGGGGGGAATTCCCCCCGGAAAAAGATTAATACCTTTGGCTTTCTCCCATCCCCGGCCCGGGAAGCGGGACTGTGAACCAGGCTAATCATACAGCCACTCTGCATGTTTTGGTCCCTGTAAAAAAGCATCGAATATGCCGGCCACCTTGACCGCCCCCCCACATTACAGTAAAATACCACCCGCACAAAAAACGCTTCCGTAGCTCAGTGGATTAGAGCGCTTGCTTGCGGAGCAATAGGTCGCAGGTTCGAGTCCTGCCGGGAGCACTAAAAGCCGCCTTTTAATCAAAGGGTGGTTTTTTGTTTATAATGACCCTTATGAAAACCAAGAAACCGCACATTCTTCTGACCAATGATGACGGCATCCGCTCCCCCGGACTGTGGGCCGCCGCGGGCGAACTTTCAAAGATCGGCTATGTGACCGTGGCCGCCCCGCGCGAACAATCCTCGGGCATGGGCCGCAGCCTGCCCAGCACGTCAGACGGGATCATTCGCCGCGAGCAGATGCAGGTCAACGGTCAGGAGTGGACCGTGTATGCGGTCGGCGGGTCCCCGGCCCAATCCGTCCTGCATGGCATGTTCGAGATCCTTCCGCAAAGACCCGACCTGGTGGTCTCCGGCATCAATTACGGAGAGAACGTCGGCACGGGCATCACGATCTCCGGCACGGTGGGCGCGGCCATGGAGGCTGCCTCACTGGGAGTCCCCGCGCTGGCCATTTCATTGCAAACCGAGACCCAATATCATTTGTCCCATTCGGAGGACATCGATTTTTCAGCGGCCGGATATTTCAGCGCTTATTTTGGCAGACTGCTGCTCGAAAAGAAATTCCCAATGGATGTGGACCTGCTCAAGGTGGAAGTCCCGAGTCATGCGACGCCGGAAACTGCGTGGCAGACCACCAGGCTTTCACGCCAGCGATACTATATGCCGGTCCCGGCTGTGAGGGACTCCTGGGATGTGCCCGGCTCGATCTCCTACAAGGAATCCGCCTCACTCAAGGAGGAGGACGAGGATTCGGACGTGTATGTTCTGCGAAAAAAGAAAATGGTGGCGGTCACGCCGCTGATCCTGGACATGACTGCGCGCGTGGACCTGTCTGAATTCGAAAAGTTCCTGCGCGGATAACAAAAACGGAGAGCATGGCGCTCTCCGTTTTTGTTTAAGCCTTGCTGCTTTCCTCGGGCGGTTTGACCGCGCGGAATTCCCTGAATAATAAAAGGTCGTAAACGATCTTGAGCCCGCCGGCGAGCAGGAGCGGCGCGTTGAACAGGGCTGGAATACTGAACAGGATGCCGGTCAATGATGGGGAGAGGGCAGCGCCCACAGAACGGGCAATGGCGGTCACTCCCGCGGCGGCGGACCGCTCGTCCGGCGCCACAACAGCCATCGTGTACGATTGACGCGTGGGCACGTCCATTTGGGAGATGCTGAATCGCAGCAGCAGCAGTCCGATGGCAAAAGGCAGAGTCGGCATCAAGGGGACCAGCATCAGGAGAATATTGGAGGGGATGTGCGTAAAGACCATGGTGTTGATCAGGCCGATCCGCGCGGCGAGCGGCACGGCCAGCAGGGCCGAAATTCCGGCGAGCACATTGGCTCCGAAAAAGATGCTGCCCAGCACGCCCGAGTCCACGCCGAATTTGACATGGAACCAGTATGCGATCATGCTTTGCACGATCAGGCCGCCTGCGAAAGCGTCCAATGCGAAGAGGGCGCTTAACTTGAGAACGACGGCACGCGAACGGTGCAGACCAAGGGTGCGCTTTACCGTGCTTGCCGGCTCCGTGATCTCAATGGCAGGTGACAGCCATAGGAACAAGACCAAAAGCAGCAACCCGCCGATCGCGTAACCCATCAAAACAAAGCGGTAGGACTCCAATGCGGTCCGGCCGCCGCTTTGCAGAAGCTGCGCCAGCCATCCGCCCGCGAGTGCGCCCGTGGCCGTGGCGAACGAACCGAGCATGTTGTACCAGGCAAATACGTTTGTGCGTTTTTCGTTCGCGATGATCTGGGTCAACCCGGCTTGTTCCACCGAAAGGAAGGGGCCGATCTCGTTGCCGCTCGGGCTGATGACGCCGATGATGGCGGCCGCCATCAGGATGATGATATTGTCGGTCAGGATGAAAACGATCCCCGCGCCCAGCATCAGGAGCGCACCGATCAGAAGGGTGCGTTTGCGCCCGAAGCGGTCCGCGCTGGTGGTCAGCCAGAGGGTAATACCCGCGTCCCCGGCCAGGGTCAATGTGAAGAGCAGGCCGATCTGCTTTTCGGTCAGACCGGTCTCTGAAAGATACAGGGCGATCACCACGGAAAGAAAGCCGTAGCAGAACAGCCGGATGATGCGGGTGGAAAAAAGAAGGTTGATGTCGCGTTGATGAGGTTGGTTCATGATTTTCCTTTTTATTTCTTCGCCACATCCAGGCGGCACCAGGCATACAAGGCATCGTACACTTCAAATTGATGTTCGAGATTTTCCATATCCTCGGGGAAGCGCAGGCTGTACCCGCTGGCAATCGCTTCGAGTCCGCGGGCGATGGGGTCTGTGTCAATATCCGCATCCACATCCGCAGCGTGGACGATCCTGGCCAAACGTAAAAGGCCCGGTTCCTTCAGACCGTATTTGAGGATGATGGATTCAAAAGAGCAGCGTCCGTCGACATGACCCAGTTCCACGCCGGGCGCATCGTATGGAATGGCGCCTGTTTCCTTCGCAACTTTTTCAATTTGACTGGCCGGCACGAATAAAAACTCCGCTTCGTTATCGATAAAGCGGGTGATGAGCCAGGGGCAGGCGACGCGGTCCACATGAACGTGAGAGCGGGTGATCCATTGCATGGGTATTCTCCTTTAAATTGTTTTTTCATTTCGTCAGGCATTTCAGGATCGCCAGAGTTTCCTGCCTGCCGCCGATGCCATTCTCGCCGCCGGGTCCCACGCAGGAGGGGCAGCCGTCTTCACATTCGCATTGACTGACCAATTCAAATGCACGTTGAATTAATTCATCATGAATTTCAAACAATTTCTGGCTGAAACCGATCCCCGCAGGAACAAGGTCATACAAAACAACGGTGGGCTGGCCGTCGATCGTGCCGACCGGGTCGGTGTGAGTTCCCAGATCACGGGTGTCACACATCAAAAATAACGGTGCGAGGTTGCCGAGCACGAAGCCCAGCCCGGCCAGTCCGCTGCGGATACGCACATTTTGTTCGACCTTGTGATGGCAGTTCTGGCAAAGCGTGGTCAGGTTTTCCAAACGATTGGCCAGTTCACGGTCCAGTATGCCGTCGCGCATGAAGGAGCGAAACGGGACCTTGTGATGGACATCGTGCTGACGTCCGCTTTCAACCGCTCCGCAGACCTGACATTTGTATCCATCTCTTGCGCGCACACGGTCACGGATCTTCGGCCAGTCGGGGCCGTAATCGTTCGGGTCGTTGGTCCAGGCCCCGGCGTCGCGTAGAACCGCGACAGTCTGTTCGGATAGGGAAAGCCAGTAGCCCGTGGTCTGCAATGGGGAGGGCGGCATATCAAGAGGTTCCTGTCCGAGCGTTTCATAGGTGAACCAGCGGATCTTCCGAAAGCCTATGACCTGGGTGGTCACTTGAATTTCACCGTAGGCCCTCAGGCCGCCGGGAATGTCTGCACGGGCGATTTCATTTAATACTTCGATCTCGGAGTTGCTTTGCGGCTCGGTGTAATAGTCCAGGCCGACGGGCACCAGCTGGGCCACAAAGCCTTCCAGGTTCAATTCCTGCACAAAGTATTGCTGTCCCTCGTGCATGTAGATCGCGCCCGGGTGGACCATCCAGGCGGCGCTCTCGCCGTCCACGGTGCCGATCGTGATCGGCCGGCCATCCTCGGCCGTGGATTGCAGGACCACACTTTGCGGCGAGGCGGAACGCAGTGAGATGTTCGCGGCGGGATACTGGTCCTTCATCCAATAATATTTTTCGTTCGAGAAATGCGCATCCTGATTGGATACCAAAAATTCAAGATATTCATCCAGCAGTTCGTCCGAGATGCTGCCGAAGCCGTCGCCTTTTTGAAAGGGCAGCTCGAACATGGCGCAGCGCAGATGCTCGAGCAGAATCAACAGATGATTTGGATTCACCAGAGCCATCTCCGGTGAACTGCCGAAGAAATATTCAGGATGGTGGGCCAGGAACTGATCCAGCGGATTGGGCGAAGCGATCATTACCGAGATCGCGGGTGCATCCCCGCGTCCGGCCCGACCTGCCTGCTGGCGCGCACTTGCGATGGTCCCCGGATACCCGACCAGGAGCGCCGCGCCGAGTCCGCCGATGTCAATTCCCAGCTCGAGGGCATTGGTTGCCACAACCGTCTTGACCGAACCATCCCTCAGTCCCTGTTCGATCTCGCGCCGTTGGGCGGGCAGGTAGCCCGAACGATATCCGCGGATCGGGTTTGTATTTTGAGATTTGGGGTGATTGCCCTGCAGATACGTCAGAATGATCTCCACGCTTCTGCGTGTCCTTGCAAAAACCACGCTTTGAACGTCGTGCGAAAGCAGGTCACCGGCCAGCCGGACTCCTTCTAGCAGACTGCTTTTTCTTAATCCCAGGGCAGCATCCGTAACGGGCGGGTTGTAGAGGATGAAGTGGCGCTCTCCGCGCGAGGAGCCGTCGTTGTCTATTAACTCAACGGGCTCCTCGATTAAATTTTCAGCGAGCTGCTTTGGATTGCCAATGGTGGCCGAAGCCAGGATGAATTGAGGTTTTGCGCCGTAAAAATCCGCCACGCGCTTGAGCCGGCGGATGACGTTGGCCACATGCGAGCCGAAGACTCCGCGGTAGGTGTGCGCTTCGTCGATGACAATGAACTTCAAGTGGGTGAAGAAGTCACTCCAATTGGCATGGTGAGGCAGGACGCCGGTATGCAGCATGTCCGGATTGGAGAGCACAATGCGGGCATTCCTGCGGATGGAGGGACGGTCCTTTTGCGGGGTGTCTCCATCATAGATGGCCGCTGCTGCATTAAATTTTTCAAGAGTTGAGAATTGATCCTGAGCCAAAGCCTTGGTGGGGAATAAATAAATCGCCCGCGCTTCAGGATCTTGCTGCAGGGCCGCCAGGATCGGCAGGTTGTAGGCCAGCGTTTTTCCACTGGCCGTGCCTGTGGAAAGGATGATGTTTTTTCCGGCACGCGAACGAGTCCATGCGGAAAGTTGATGGGAGTAGAGCTGGTCAATGCCGCGGGAGGATAACGCCTCTCGAAGCGGGGCAGGCAGATCGGTCGGGAAGGGATGCGTCCGGGCCGGACGGGCAGGGGTCGTTTTCCAGGCCGAAAAATTCGGGGCGGTCTCCGCGTCCTGTTTCCATTGGTCCAGTAATCGTTGAATGCGGGAGGTTTTCAAAGGTGACATTAATTTGTGTCTGCTGGGATAAAATCATCCAATGTTTGCTTACAGGCGTAAACTTGCGATCCTGCTTGTCTTTCACGCGTGTTGGGGCGTTGCACTCTGGCTGAGTATATCAAAGTACGGTCTGGGTGTTTCCAGCGACTCAACCGCATATATGTTCGCGGGAGTGAATTGGATCGAGGGACGGGGCCTTGTCGACTACAGCGGCGGCGCATATTCTTTCTGGCCGCCGCTCTACCCCATGCTGATCGGTCTTTTGCATCCGGCCGGCCTGAGCGCATTTGCCGCGGCACATGTCATCCAGTTTGCAGCCTTTGCGTTGAGCGCATATTTCTCATCGATATTCCTCCTCAAAATTTTCGAGGAGGAATATCCTTTCGCACTGCTCGGTGCATTTCTGCTCGACACCGGAGCAGTGGTTGTCTCCATTTTTTTCATGGTTGGCACGGATTACCTGTTCTCCCTTTTTCCCATTCTGTTTGCGCTGCTGGTCCATGATTATGCGGAAAAACAAAAATGGGCGACCCTGACTCTGATCGCATTGATTGCATCCCTCGCGATGCTGACACGCTATCTGGGATACACCCTGGTTCTGACTGCACTGATGGCTGTATTTGTCTATTCGAAGGGGCCGGCCCTTAAGCGGATTCTGCATACCGCCTATGTTGCGTTGTTTTCCATCCCCCCATTTTTATGGATGATCTATACATGGATGACCGGTACAGGGGCGCGCCGTCCCCCGCTGTCGTTTATGGAGTACTTTTCGCAATACACCTTTGGCATACTGGCCTGGTTCACTCCTGATCTCCCGCTCCCCAGGCATCTTACAGGCCCGGTTTATGTGGTGATTTGGGGAAGCATCCTTCTTGCCGTACTCCTGTTGTTCATTCTTGCGGGAAAAATCCGGGTTTTTTCTCCGTTGATCGCTTCCACGCTCGGCTTCGGATTGATCTATATGCTCGGCCTGTTCGGCAACGCCCTGACCGCATACTTCAATCGTTTATGGGGGAGATTCCAATTGCCGTTTTATTTTCCCCTGATTGTTCTATTCTTAACCGTGATCGGACTGGGATTGCGCCACCTGCGCCAGGGCAATTCACGCGCATATTTTCCATTGGCAGTGACAGGTTCCGTTTTTCTCGCCATTCTGAGCGCCTTGCAGTTCAGTGTCACCATCGGACTGATGGGGAATGCGCATTCAGGTGTCATTCCGGAGAATTGGATCAACACCCGCGAAGTCAATCAGAATTCGATCCTTCGGTACTGGAAGGAAAATCCTCCGGCGGGTGAATTCCGTTTGTTTTCAAACTATAACGAAATGGTCGCTTTTCAGACTCAACATGAAACCCTGGCCTCCCCCCGAAGATCCGGGGAAAGCATCAACTCCATCGAAAGCTATCGGTACATCTTGTTTGCAGATGACAGGGATGTATATCTGATCTGGATCGAGCCCAATACATATGATTACGTTTATCTTCCCTCTGAATATGCACCGGTCGCGGAACTCGAAGTTGTCCTTGAGAACAGGGATGGCGGGATATATTTGTTACACCCCATTCGTTGACGGTTCCTCCCCGGCAGCGTGCAGCGAACGGAATGCCCAGGCGCCGATCCCAAACGGGACCCAAAACGTAACGGTGCGATAGGTGAGGGTGATGACCACGGCCTGACTCCAATCCACGTTCAGGGAGCTGAGCGCGACCGGCATTAGACCTTCGACGATGCCGATACCGGAAGGGGTGGGAGAGACAATCAGGAAGAGATAGGCGATCGAAAAGCCTGCAATGATCGTGCCGGCAGAGAAGGGGACTTCAAAAGCCAAAAATGAGCAGAGCAGGACCAGCATTAACAGGGCCTTGTCAAGAATCCCCCACAGGACGGGCCTCACCAGGCTTGTTTTCTGCTCGGTTAATCCGGAAAATCCTTCCGCAACTTCATGGGCAAACTCATGCGCGCGGGCCTCACTCAAGTAGTCTTTCCTCCGAAAAAATCTTACCACCCGGTTGACCATGTTCGCCAGTTTTGCGAGAAAATTCCCGAGTTTTTCCTCCGAGCGGTAGCCAAGGTACAAGATGAAGGCATAGGATATGGCAATGCCCAGCATAAAAAGGGTCGCCGAAAGGTCGCCGGCATGCAGGTCGTTGCGGCGGACCAGTACGATCAGACCCAGGGACAGGACGCACAGGAAGGCTGCATGGTCCAGGGAAAGCGAGAGGGCGGCCGCCACGGTGGCCCGGCCGGCCGGATGTCCGCGCCTGCGTGCTTCACTGGCAAACAGAGCCACACCGCCCATGCCGGCGGTCGGTGCGACGATATTGATAAAATTTGCGGCGGCAGCAATACGGCTCAAGTTCGGGATGGTCTCATCCAAACCCAATAGGTGATAGACGGACTGATACATCCGGCCGGTGGTGAAAAACCATACGACCTGAATCAGGATCGCCAGCAGAAAGAATCCCAGATGAGCTTTTTGCAAAGTGCGCAGAATGGTTTCCAGTTCGCCGAAACTGAGCACCACCACGGCAATGCCTAAAAAGAGAATGACAACGACAAGGAGTTTCTTCATTGCTAGTGATTATACACACAAAAAAAGAGCAGGCTTTCACCTGCTCTTTTTTTGTGTGTAGTGTGCTTATCTGCGTCTGCGGCCGCCGACCAGGGACACATAATACAAGAGTTGCATCACTGCGGTGACCAGCCCCGCTACATAGGTCAATGCGGCCGCGTTTAATACGGTATTGACGCCGCGTCTCTCGTCTTCGGTTTGAATGATGCCGGTCTGCACGAGCAGCTGTTTGGCGCGGGCGGAAGCGTTGAACTCGACCGGAAGGGTGAACAGGGCAAAGACAGCACCTCCCGAAAAAACGAGAATCCCGAGCCAGGCCAGCTGTGTGAAGTTCAGGAACAGGCCGATCATGATCAGGATCCAGCCGAGGTTGGACCCGATGTTGACGGCCGGCACCAGCGCTGCGCGAATCCTCAAGGGCAGGTAGCCCTCCGCGTCTTGCATGGCATGACCGAGTTCGTGCGCTGCGATGGCCACGGAGGCCACCGAGGCCACATTGGCCACACCCTGGGACAGGTTCAGCGTTTTATTGCGCGGGTCGTAATGGTCGGTCAGGTTTCCCGCAATGCCCTGGATCTGGACGCCGTAGAGATTGCCTGCGGAAATCAATTGCTGCGCGGCCTGTGCGCCGGTCAGCCGGCTTTGGGCCGGCACCCGGCTCCATTTGTTGTAGGCCGATTTTACATACCATGACGTTAACGCCATCAAAATAAAGGCCGGGATCATGTATATCAGATAGGTTGGATTGAAATACATCATGACTTACTCTCCTTTTGTTGCTATGCCTCGCTTGAAAATCAAGGCGTGGGAAATGCCGGCGTCGGCATCGAGGTCGGGACCGGGGATCCGCTCAACATGGCCAGCAGGGTTTCCACTGCCGCATCCAATTGCGGGTCGCGTTTTGCCTTGTAATCCTCCTCGGTCATGGTCACATATACATCCGGGGTCAGGCCGATCTCATGGATGGTGTGTTCCTTGGGGGTCAGCCATTTGGCGATGGTGATGCGTACCGCGCCGTTATCGCCGGTGAGCGGAATCCAGTTCTGTACGGAGCCTTTTCCATACGAAGTGACACCCACAAGCTTGGCGCGACCGTAATCCTGCAGTGCACCTGCGACGATCTCCGAGGCGGAGGCGGAGCCTTCGTTGATCAGCACCACCATGGGGATGTTCGTATCTGTGGCCATGCCGCCGGGAATGATGTCATATTTCGTCTTGCTGCCATCCCCATATTTCTCATACAACACCACGCCGTCGCCCACAAATTGGGACGCGACCTCGACTGCGGTCTGCAAATATCCGCCGCCGTTGTTGCGCAGGTCCAGGATGATGCCCTTCGGGTGCTGGGCCATGAGATCTTTGAGAGCAGCCAGCAACTCGGGCGTGGTCTTTGCGCCAAAGGTGGTGATCTGAATATAAGCAATGCCGTTATCCAGCATTTTTCCGCTGGAGGATTTCAGGGTGATCTTTTCACGCACCACATCGAACTCGAGGATTTTATCCGCGCCTTCGCGCAGAATGGACAAATGTACGGTGGTGCCCTGGGGACCAAGGACCTTCGTACGAGCCACTTCCGCAACGATCCCGGTCATATCCTCGCCGTCAATCGCAACCACCTGGTCACCGGGCTGCAGCCCGGCTTTCTCGGCGGGAGAGCCCGGCATTGGGCTGGTGATGGTCAGATATTTTGTGGTGGTATCCACATAGGCGCCAATGCCTTCATATTCTCCTTCAAGGCTGGCGTTGGCTTCCTGAAAATCCTTGGGGTCCATGTAGGAGGAATGCTTGTCACCCAGGGCCTGCATCATGCCGCTGATGGCGCCGCGCATGAGCGCCACATCATCCACGGGTTGATCCACATAATTCTGGTGGACCAGGTTCCAGGCTTCCCAGAACGGCCCGAACAGGCTTTGGTATTCACCCGGGGTTGCAGACTGCTCTTCGGGAGAAGCAGTGGCCGGCGCGGACGCGGTCGGACTCTGCAGGCCGGGCAGGCCCACAAAGGGCACAAGGTGCCCGGTCACGAATCCACCTGCGAACGAACCCAGCGCAAGCACGATCACCACGAGCACGATGAAAATAGTCTTTAAAGTTTTATTCACGATTGGCCTCCAATTTTGGCGCATTTCCTTCAGAAAGATACCAGTCAGGGATTAAAGCACCCTGAATCCTTTGTACGATTTATGTAAGAAAAAGGTTCCATTTATTCAGAATCGGGCGGGTCTTCCTTCTTACCCCCGTTCAGTTCCTGCATTTTTTGACGCAATTCATCCATGGAATTGTTCTTTTTCAGATTGGATGTGTTCAGGGAGCGGCCCAGGGTCTCCAGAAAACCCTTTTGGTTCGATCTGGCTGCACCGCGGGCAATCCCATACATGATGAAATTCGAGCCAATCACCAGCAGGATGAAGAGCAGCGCGCCAATAACCACCTTGTTTGTTTCCATGATTATTGTGTCTCCAAAATACCGCTCAATTCGTTCCAATCCGTAAAATGCGCGTTGGCATCATCCGCGGACCCGGAGCCGTTGTATAAAATGCTGAACAGGCCGGCCACGCGTGCGGCGCGGGTTGTGCGCGCCAGGTCATCGATCATCACGCAGCGGGAGGGGTCCGTTTCGCCCGCGATGTGCAGGGCGATCTCAAAGGACTCAGGCATGGGTTTGCAATACGGCGCAACCGTCGTCACATCGATAATGGTGGGAAAAAGATCGCGCAGGCGGAGTGCGTTCAGCACCCGGTCGGCGTGGGGAATGTCTGCATTGGTAAAGACCAGCTTGCGGGCCGGGAGGGATGCGATGACCGAGCGTTGAGTCGGGTCCGGGATGAGATATTGGTCTAACGGCAGGTCGTGCACATAGGCCAGAAAATCCTCCACATCAATATCATGATGCTTCTGCAGGCCGCGCAGTGTGGTCCCGTACTGCAAAAAGTATTTTTCGCGCAGCGCGGGGATTTCCGCTTCCGGAATATTCATTCGTTCGCGCATAAAATCGTTCATGCGCTGTTTGATGGCCTTCCACAAATTTGAGCTGGATGGATACAACGTGTCATCCAGATCGAAGAAAACGGTGGTAAATCGCATTGCGCGATTATAATCTGCGAATGCCCATTCGCCTTTTATCCTCCGAAGTCTCCTCGCAAATTGCGGCGGGTGAGGTCGTTGAACGCCCCGCCTCCGTTGTAAAGGAATTAACCGAGAACGCGCTGGATGCCGGTGCGCGCAATATTTCGATCTCCATTGTGGATGCGGGCCGGACTTTGATCGAAGTGGCGGACGACGGCCTTGGCATTGCAGCCGACGAACTGGAGCTGGCCGCCGCGCGTCATGCGACCTCGAAGCTGGTCCAGTCCGGGGACCTGTTCCACATCTCGACTCTGGGCTTCCGGGGCGAGGCTCTGGCATCGATCGGCTCCGTTTCACAGATGACCATCACTTCGCGGGTCAAGTCTGCCCGCGAGGGTGCGCGCCTGAAGGTGGAGGGCGGTGTTTCCGGCAGGGTGGAAAAAGTGGGTGCCCCGGTTGGAACGGTGCTGCGTGTGGAGAATTTATTTTATAACGTACCGGCGCGCTTGAAATTCCTGAAGACGGATGTCACCGAAAGGCGTGCCATTGATTCTTTGATCACACGCTATGCGCTGGCGTATCCCAACGTGCGTTTCAAAGTGACCGACGGCAAACAGGCCACTTTGCAAACCGCCGGAGATGGTGACCGGCGCGCCATCCTGGCTGCTTTATATGGGGTGGAAGTGGGGAAGCAAATGCTCGAGGTCATGGCGCAGGAGGAGGGCCTGGGCTTGACCGGGTTTGTCAGCCCCACATCCCTGACCCGTTCCAATCGAAAAGAGATCACCTTTTTTGTCAACGGCCGCTGGGTGCAGGAATTTTCACTGACCGCGGCCTTGCTGCAGGCCTATCACACCCTGTTGATGGTGGGACGTTATCCGCTCACAGCCTTATTTTTGGAAATCGCCCCCGAAGAGGTGGATGTAAACGTGCATCCCACCAAGGCGGAGGTTCGTTTTCGAAGTCAGGACAAGGTCTTTAGTTTCGTGCAAAGGTCCGCGCGCAAGGCGCTCCTGGCTTATACCCCGGTGAGCTCGGTCTCTCCGCAGCTGTGGGGTTCACGCCCGGTTTCGAATGAAAGAAGGGAAGTTGGCATCGATTGGTCAATCGCCCATGACAACGATGAAATACCGGTAAGCGGGAATCAGTCACAAGGTCGGGAAGAGACCGCTGCCCAATCGACGGATCGAAGATCGGAAAGCGGGAGTCCGTCCTTTGCAGGCGTACCCCTCTTGCGGTTGATCGGCCAGATCGGTTCAACTTATATCGTGGCAGAAGGGCCGGACGGCCTGTATCTCATTGATCAACATGCCGCCCATGAACGGGTTTTGTTTGAAAAGCTGATGGCCCAGCATGACCGCAAAAGCATTCCATCCCAGGCTTTGCTCGCGCCCGAGGTGGTGACCCTGCCTCCGGGGTCCGCGAAGATTCTGACATCCCAACTGCCTTTCCTGAATCATTTTGGGTTTGAAGTCGAGGAGTTCGGCACCAATACCTTTCAGGTACGCGCCATGCCGGTATTGTTCGCAGGCGGGGACCCTTCCTCTGCGCTGCGTGCCCTGGTTGAGGATTTCGAGGAGGACGAGACACCCCTGCAGGCCGAGGTCGAGGCGAAACTTGCCGCCCGCGTATGCAAGCGGCTGGCAGTTAAGGGAGGCCAGACCTTGACGAGCGAGGAGCAGCATGCCCTGCTAAATGACCTCGAAGCCTGCCAATCTCCGCGCACCTGTCCGCACGGCAGGCCGACCATGATCCACCTGTCTGTGGATATGTTGGAGCGTCAATTTGGCAGAAAAGGGGCCCGATAGGGTCAAAAACCCTGTTTTCAAAAGGGATGACTTAAGGGCCATTATTATTTTTGTAAGGTGGGCGGAAATATATAACTAATGATATACAATCATAAGATGAAAGAAATGGCAGACATTATCTCGGAACATGGGTTGGAAGCCCTGTTGGGACACATCCATGCCATGGCCGTGCTTTTGGAAAGCGACGGCCAACTGATTTCGTGGAATCCCGCCTTTGATGAGTGCAAAAAAACATCGCCTTCGACAAGTAATCTGCGGGGATTTTTCTCCAAAAAAGACACACGCCTGTTTGAAACCCATCTGGAGTTAAAGACCCAAAACCGCTGGTTTGCCGAACTTGCCGTGGAGGCGGAACGATATTTACATTACGACTGTTTGTTGATCCCTGTTCCGGAGGACCGTTTTCTTTTCATCGCCGAGCCGGTCAAAATGGATTCGGCCACCCGGGAGATCATCGAACGGTTAAACCGGCAGGTGAAGCTCTTCAAGATCGAAAGCGAATTCGCCAAAAAGATCGCCCGCAACAAACAGGTTGAAATGGAAGGGGTTATGGTCCAGGCCAATGAAGTGGCCCAGGTGGACGCGCTGACGTTCCTGCTGAACCGGCGCATGATTGTGTGGAAGCTTCAGGATGAGATCCTGCGCGCCAATCGTTACAACACCCCTTTCTCCATCTCGCTGGTGGATATTGACCATTTCAAGAAGATCAATGATGTCTACGGGCATCTCGCCGGGGATGAAGTCCTGCGCCAGGTGGCTTATCAGCTGCGCGACCATATCCGCCATCCCGATGTGGTTGGACGGTATGGAGGCGAGGAGTTTTTAATCCTGCTGCCCAATTCCAAATCCACCGCAGCCATTGAACAGGCCGGACGCCTGTCCAAGCAGATCCGCGGGACTCCCATCGATGTGAATGAACAGATCATCAACATCACCATCAGTATCGGTATTGCCGAATTGCAGCCCGGGGTGGATACCTGGGAAACCCTGCTCAAACGCGCAGACACGGCCATGTATGAAGCCAAGAGGAACGGACGCGACCGCTGGGCCGTGGCCGAATAGGCTAATCATTATCGCTCTGAAAACACCTCGTGAAAGGCATTGATCACTTCCCCTTTTACATTTTGCATGGCGGGGACCGGCGTCAGCAGATCTGCCAGAGCAACCACCGGTTCACTTAATCCACAGGCAATGATGCCGTCCCAATAATCCATGTCCGGGTTTACATTCAAGGCGAAGCCGTGACGCGAGATTCCCTGTGCATCCACCTTGACGCCGATGGCTGCGATCTTGGCCGGCTTCTCCTTATCTTCAGGGCGGCATCTTGGACAGCGTGAATGAACATCCGCCTGCACCCACACGCCGGTCAAACCTGACCTTTGGCCTGTCACCACGCCGAGCCGCGCCAACGCCACGATCAGAGTTTTCTCCAATCTGCGGATATACCCCACATAATCTGCTTGCGGTAGTTTGTTGTCAGTATTTATTTTCCCCAATGGCAGTAATGGATACCCCACCAATTGTCCCGGCCCGTGGTAGGTGACATCGCCGCCGCGGTCCACCCAGTGAATCGAAATCCTCTTTTGCTTTAACTGTTCCTCACCCCACAGCAGGTTTTCAGCATGGCCTTTTCGGCCAAATGTATAAACGTGCGGGTGCTCCAATAAAAGCAATGTCGGCGGGCGGCTGCCGTCCGCGATCTCCGCCGCATATCGATCCTGTAGTTTCCAGGCCTTTTCGTATTCGATCAACCCGAGGTCCTCAACAATAAAGTTCATGGCATTAAATTATACAGGGCGGGATCATCCCGCCCTGTATGTTATTCTCCAAATATTCTGCGATACAAATCTGATTCCAGGAGCCCGTTCGGATCACAGCGTTTCTTTAATTTTTTGTATTTTGCAATGGTCTCTTCACCCAGAAAGGCCTTTGCGGTTTCAGCGGAAGTCTCGCTGTTTTTTGCAAAATAGAAACGTCCGCCGTTTGCAATAACGATGCGGTCATACTCCTGCAGAATTTTATGTAATTTTGCCCGGTTGCCGGCGGTCACCTTGAAATCCAGGGCGAGGGAGAAGCCATCCACGGCGTGGGTCAGCAGGAATTTATCGGGGCGGTGACGTTTGGTGACGCCGAGGTAGGAGGGGAGTCCCTGCTTTTTGGCGAGAGTCAGCATCTCGGTCCAGGCTGGAAGCGCGCGTTCCTTCGGCAGGAAGGATTGGTACTGGATCAATCCGCCTCGGCCGGCGGAACGTTCCCAATCCGGAACATAATCCAGAAGAAAGTGAAAGGCGGCGTGAGGCTGGCGAAATGTGTGTTTCCGCAAACTGGCGATATATTTCGCGGTGTTGACTCCCCACCAGCCGAGATTGTTCACAAAGGGTGTCATGAAATAATGCAGGATCGATTTTGGCATCACGCCAAACAGGCGGCCGGGCAGATTCTGATTTTCAAGCCGCATGGTCTTTTGCGGATCGGGATCCTCCCCTTCCGGCAAATAATTAGCGGCATGGATTTGTCCATGACCGATGGTGATGGTATCCAGCCAGCCTACAATGTAATCGTATTTCGGCGCGTTGTCTTCGATCAACGAGAGTTGTTCCTTCACGGTGCGCGTGGGCCATGCATGCACTTCGATCAAACCCGAATGCATTTTTTTCATCTGCAATTGGATGGAGGTGAAAACACCCAGCATGCCAAGTCCGCTGATCATCGCGTAAAACAGATCCGCGTTCTTTTTTGGAGAGCACGTGATTTCGGCGCCTGTCGGCAGCACCGCGCTGAATTCGAGTACGTGCTCGCCAATCGGCCCCATTCGAAAATTGTTTTTTCCATGGATGTTCGCTGACAGGCATCCGCCCAGTGTGGTGAACATTGTTCCGGAGACCACCGGAGGCCACCAGCCGTCGGGCAGGACCTGCTCCCACAATTTTTGGAGTGTGACACCGGGTTCACATCGCACCACGCCGGTCGTTGAATCCCATTCGGTGATCCGCTTCATCGCCGACATGTCCAGCATCATGCCGCCGCCGTTCAGGGCGGCGTCGTTGTAGCTGCGTCCGCCGCCGCGTGTGCTGACGCTGAGGCCTTTTTTCCTTGCCAGTTGAAAGGTCTCATAAATCTCTTCCGATGTTTTGGGTTGAATGCAATACGAAGAGGCCTTAAGGGAATGGCCAAAATTTTCAAGGAGGGTGAATTTATTCAGCAGTTGATCAGGTGGGTTCATGTTGTTTGTTTTCTGTTCGATGGAGGCCAGGGCCTCCGAACAAATGGTGGAGTGTTTCCTAGAAGGACATTCGGCGGAAAATGATCGAAGGGATGTGCTGGATCAGCAGCATGATCCAGCGCCAGATGGAGGCCGTGTACACGACCTGTTTGCGTTTGTGCATGGCTTTATGGATGTCGTCCGCGGCTTTTTCAGGTTCGATGGCAAAAGGTGTGGCGCCCTGCGCGGCCTTCATCATTTCTGTTTTTACGAAGCCGGGTTTGATGGTCAAAACGTTCACCCCGTGGCGGGTCAGCCGGTTGCGAAGCGCTTCTAGATAGGTGGTGAGCGCAGCCTTGGAGGTGTTATAGCCGGGATTGCCAATGCGGCCCCGGTCACCGGCCACGGAGGAAATGCCCACGATCTGGCCTGCCTTTGCGTTTTGGAACATTTCGGCCACCGGGTTGAGCCAGGCCATGGCGCCGATGACGTTCACTTCGATCATTTTTCGATCGCCTTCGAAGTTATAATTGTTCAAACCGGGTGGAAAGTTCACGCCGGCCATGAAAATGACCGTATCCAGTCCGCCCAGGTCTGCGACCATTTTGAGGAGCAGAATGGGGGCTTCGTGATAGTTTGCAACGTCGTGCACATACGCCAATGCCCGAATTTCCTTTGCGGAGGCATTGATCTCTGCACACAAAGCCGCGAGTTTATCTTTTCGGCGCGCAACGAGTGCCAGAGTGTAGCCTTCCTTGGCCAATTTGCGGGCCAGGGCGGCCCCCATACCCTCCGATGCGCCGATGATGATTCCCCGCCGGCGTGGATTCAATGGGGTGGCTTGAGCAGGTTTGGGTGAGTCAGACACGGGAAACCTCATTAAAAGAGTATGTGTGTCATTCTAACACAATCCGGTTTTAAGCCAAAAAAGCCATATAATTACCCAGATTCGGGTTTAAGGTTGCCATCGCGTCATCGTTCCCTCTCAAGGGAATGATCATAGGGCTGATATGAACAATAAGAGCGAAGATCAAAGCGGGGTTTTCCAGCGGGCCTGGGAAATTATTAATAATGATGCTTCGATTCCATCCGAGGAAAAGGAGGGGATCATTAAATTGATTCAGGTCCTTATTGAAGCCGCGGAATCCTCCCCTTATCCACGCGAAAAATCCAATCAGGTGAAAACCTTCACCCAGGAGATCATTTCCAAACATTCCCTGATGACCATGGTGAAGCAGCAGGCGGACGAACTCGATGCCTTGAAGAAGCTCAGCCTGAACCTGACCTCCAGCCTTGATCATCAAACCGTGCTGGATGCCATTGTGACCGAGGCCATGAGACTCGTGAAACATGCCAGGGAGGCGCACATTTTTCTATATGCGCAGGGGAAACTGGATTTTGGCGCTTCCCTCACTTCAAGCGGGGAACGAAACAAACCAATCACCATGCCTCAGGTGGATGCCCTGACCCAGGCGGTGGCGAAATACAGACAACAGATCATTATTGAAGACATGATCAACAACCCGTTATATAAAGGGTCGGATTCAGCCGTGGAGGGTTCGATCATTGGAATCCCGCTGGTGTTCAATAACAGCCTGGTGGGTGTCATGAACCTTTCCCGAACCACGATCGGGGGATTCTCCAGGGCTGAATTGCGTTTGCTGGGACTACTGTCCGACCAGGCCGTTGTGGCCATCTCCAATGCCCGTTTGCATAAACAAATGACCGAACAGGCCAACACGGATAGCGTGACAGGTTTGCCCAATCGCCGCGCCCTGGATGAACGCCTTCAGGAGGATATCCGGCATGCGATCAGAATGTCCTCCGGATTTTCCGTGGTCATGATGGACCTGGACGGATTCAAATCTGTGAACGATACCTATGGACATGTCATTGGGGATGAGATTCTGCGTTCCCTCTTTAACTATCTGGCCGAAAACATCCGTCCGACGGATTTTCTTGCGCGTTACGGTGGCGACGAACTGACCCTGATCATTCGCGAGGCCAACCAGGATGTTGCCCATCGGGTGACCCAGAAGGTCATTGATCTGGTGCGGGGATTTACTCCCCCCATTCCGGGAGCGGGCGGGATCAAGCTGGGCATTACTGCCGGCGTGGCTGTCTACCCGGTTCATTCCAGAAACGCGAGCGATCTCTTGCGCGCGGCCGATGCGGCCCTGTATCAGGCCAAGAAACATCACCGGGGTTCCTTTAGCATTGCCAGGGGTGCGACCGGGGACCTGGATCCCATTACAGTTCCGCGAAAAGAATAGATCCGGTCAAATAAAAACACGCGCCCGGGCTGTATTGCTGCGGTGTTTTTGCAACCAAATAAACCCGTCCGGGTTGTACTGGTATACATCCAAACTCAGGAGCCAACATGCCGCGCAAAGTAAAGCTCATCCTTAACCCCATGGCAGACATGGGACGTGCCTGGAAAACTGCCAATGACCTGCGTCCGATTGCACAGGAGTTTGAAGGCGAACTTACCTGGAGCGGAACGGTTTACCCCACGCACGCGATTGAACTTGCCCGACAGGCTGCGGAAGAGGGCTGCGATCTGGTGGTGGCCATGGGTGGAGACGGCACGGTTCATGAAGTGATGAACGGCCTGATGCAGGTCCCGGAAAATAAACGACCCGCGATGGGGATTGTGCCGATTGGCTCGGGAAACGATTTTGCGTATTCGATGGGGCTCACTCAAAAGGCGGCTCACGCGCTTGCCCATGCGCTCAAGGCTGAAAACGTCAAAGGAATTGACATTGGTTTAATGACTGATGAGCATGGCCGCAGGGAATATTTTGATAATACTCTCGGCATCGGTTTCGATGCCGTCGTGACCATTCGTTCGCATAAACTGCCTGTCGTCAAGGGCTTTCTCATGTATCTTACCGCGGTCATTCAAACCATCTTTCTTAACCATAACCCGGCCAAAGTGCAAATAGAAACGGATTCGGAAAAATGGGAGGAGAGTGTTCTGATGGTTACCTTGTGCAACGGTCCGCGGGAGGGCGGCGGCTTTATGCTTTCCCCCGGATCCAAAAATGACGATGGCAGGATGGAGTTCGTCACCGTGAAAAAGGTCTCGCGTGCCATGATGTTTCGACTGGTGCCGGAATTCATGAAGGGTACGCACATGCGTTTCAAGCAGATCCGCATGGGGGAATTCACGAAATTCAACCTCTCCTCGGACCGCCCGCTTTATATCCACGCCGACGGCGAGATATTTACCAGTTTTGGCAGTAACCTGCGCCGGGTGAATTTTGAAATATTGCCAAACGCATTAAAGGTTGTAAAAGGATAAAACAAAAGACATCCCGTTGGAAACGGGATGTCTTTTGTTTTGAGAATTGAACAAGGCAGCCTCCAGTTGATTCGTTTTCATCATAATTCTTTGACGGAAAAATATAGTGAAAAGAGTAACCATTTTTTAAGACAAGCGTACTTGTTTGTACAAATGTTTTAGGATATTATCTTTATGACAGGGGTGATATGCGCCCCGTAACTCGTGCATCTTTTTATAGAGGAGAAGATATGAATAAACGTTTCGTGTTCGTCCTGTTGACTCTCATCGTTGCTGCATCGATGCTGTTGTCAGCTTGTGGCTCCGCCGCCACCGCGGTTCCTGCCGCCACCGAGGCTCCTGTTGCCACGGAAGCTCCCGCCACCGAACCTGCCGCTCCCGCTGTTGGTTCACCTGAACACCCGATCAAGGTTCTGTTCGTCCCATCCGTGGACGCGAACATTATCGTCACCGGCGGACAGGTCATGGCGGATGCCCTTAATCAGGCAACCGGCCTTACCTTCGAAGTGACCGTTCCGACTTCCTATGCCGCGACCATCGAGGAAATGTGCGCATCTCCTTCAGACACCATGGCCTTCATCCCCGGCCTTGGCTATGCTCTCGCCAGTCAGTTGTGCGGTGTCGATGTGGCTTTCAAAGCCATTCGCTTCGGTTATCCGGTTTATTGGGCTGAATATATCGTAGCACGCGACAGCAAATTCCAGACTCTGGCTGACCTGGAAGGCGCAACCTGGGGCTACGGCGATCAGGGCTCGACCTCTGGTTACATGGTCCCGACGGTTGAATTGGCAGCTGCCGGCATCACCCCTGGCGAGCAGGTTCAGACCGGTGGTCATAACCAGACTGTCACCGCAGTCTATAATGGAGAAGTGGATTTTGGTACTGTCTTCTACAGTGTGCCGCTGAACCCGGAAGGCAAATCCATCTTCAGCTATGATGACTATCTCGCAGGCAAGATCACCAGCCTGGATCAATATGAGATCCCCGCGGAATCCATTCCGAACTGTGCCCCCGACGCGGACGGCAAGAAACTCCTGTGCGACGGTTACCGCATTTTGGATGCCCGAGCCAACATCCGTGTGGAAGCACCGGATGTAGTGCAAAAAGTCCGCATCCTCGCGGTCTCTCAGGCCATTCCCAACGATACGCTTTCCTTCGGACCGGATTTCCCGGCTGACGTGCGCGCCCAAATTGAAGCGGCTCTCGTAGCGTTCGCAGGGACTGAAGCTTGGGGTACTTCCATCGGCAGCGCCGACTTCTACGGCTGGTCGGGTATTGCACCTGCCTCCGACTCAGAGTACGACATGGTTCGTGCCATGGTCGCCGCTACAGGCTATCAGGCTCCCAAATAATATTTTTCAAATTGCAGTAACATTTCGGGCAGGGAGAACACCCCCTGCCCGAAATCGCCTTTATCTAAAATTCTTTTTATTCTTTATAATTGGGGGGAAAGCACAAGGTACAACATCTTTTACAAGATTGCGAGAGACCGCCATGCTCCAGGTAAAAAATCTAACCAAAATCTATGAAGGGGGGGTCAAGGCGCTGGATAATGTCTCCTTTGAAGTCCCCAAAGGGCAATTCCTGGCCGTGATTGGTTTGAGCGGATCCGGGAAATCAACATTGTTGCGCTGCATCAACCGTTTGATCGACCCGACCGCCGGTCAAATTTTATGGGATGGTGAGGATATCACCGCCGCCTCCCCGGAGGAAATGCGGCGCATCCGGCGCAAGATCGGCATGGTATTTCAGCATTTCAACCTGGTGCACCGGTCCAAGGTCATCACCAATGTGCTGGCCGGGCGGCTGGGTTATGTCAACCCAGCCTGGAGCCTGTTGAACCGTTTTCCCAGGGAGGATCTGGAAAAAGCGGTAAAACAACTTGAACGGGTGGGGATCGCCGACAAGGCTGATCACCGCGCGGACGAATTAAGCGGCGGCCAGCAGCAGCGGGTGGGGATCGCGCGCGCGCTTATGCAGGACCCGAACATGATCCTGGCCGATGAACCGGTCGCCAGCCTGGACCCCGTCCTTGCGCACAGCATCATGAAACATCTCGAAGAGATCAACAAGACGGATGGAGTGACAGTCCTGTGCAGTTTGCACTTCCTCGATCTGGTGCATCGTTATGCAGATCGCGTGATCGCCCTCAACCAGGGCCAGCTTGTCTTTGAAGGTCACCCCCGCGATATCGATGATAAAAAATTCAAGGATATTTACGGGCGCGATGCCGAGCGGGTTGGGTAAGCCATGAATAATAAAAAATCATCACCCTGGAAATCCATTCAGATCGGCCTGGCTGTTTTGCTGGGTTTATTCATTTATGCATATGGTTTTGATGTCACCAAGGTCGATCTCCAGGAATTGCGGAGTGAAAGGCGCCAGGAAAGCCTGACGCGTGTCACCCGCACCCTGGCGCAGCCAGACATCATCGGTTATGAGCAGGAACAGGTCATCGTCAATGCGCCTTTGTATATTCCGTGCCCTGCAGCTGATGAACTCTCCAACCTGCCCAAAGCGGACAACGCCAGAACTTATCTCACGATCGAACCCGCCTGCGCGAATCCCGGCGAAACGGTTCTGGTGGAGGGTTTCAATTTTCCCGCCAATGCCGGAGGTCCGATCCGATTCGTGCCCGGGAATGACCCGGCCAATATTGTGGAACTTGGCCGCGAATCCATTACAACCGATGGGGATGGACATTTTACGGCCCCGTTCCTGATCCCCGAACGCACCAGTAACGCGCCCCAATATATCCGCGTGACCATCAGCGAGAATATTGGCGCGCCGCATTTTACCCAAAACGCAAAAGACACCTGGGACAAGATCATTGAGACGGTATTCATGGCCCTGCTGGCCACGACCGCCGGAACCTTTCTTGCCTTCCCGATCAGTTTTCTCGCCGCCCGCAATCTGATGAAATCCGTCCGCAGCCCGTTGACCAGTGCGGCCCTTTCTGTGTTGGGCTGGCCGATCGGCATGGGACTTGGCTATTACATCGTCAACGGGATCGGCAGATTCAGCATTCCCTTATCTGATAACCTGGCGGTCAGCCTGGTCAGTGTGATCCTGGTTCCGATTGCGTGCTGGTTTGGCTTCCGCTGGGCCCTGCCGCAGGAGGAGATCAGCGTCCCGTCATCTTCCAAACGTCTGGCACGCATTCTGGTTTTGTTCGTTGTGATCCTGCTCGCATTTTATGGTTTCTTCCAATTGGCCGGCCTGGCCAGCAGCCTCAGCTTAAGCATGGAAAAAGGCATGGGCGCCTTTGGCTTTTTGGCAGCCTTTCTGTATCAGGTGAGCGATATCCTGCGCATCATTACACCCGCTTTGGGCGCACTTGCCACAGGCGGCGCGCTGGGAAGTTTTCTCGGACAGATCGGTCAACGCGCCGCCGAGAAAAACCCGGCTGAACGGGTCAAGGTCATTAATTTTGTTTTGGGAGCGGTTGCAGGCGCCACGGTCTTCGGGCTGATCGGCTGGATGCTGGAGTGGTTCTATCAGATCGGCCGCATTGAGTATACTTTTTGGGGTCCCATTCTGACGGGCGCCGGCTTGGGCCTTCTACTGGCAGGATTTACAAAGCCAAAAGATACTCTTCCAACCGGCATGCTGATCTATAGCATTACCCGCACCATTCTGAATGCCCTGCGCTCCGTGGAAGCGCTGGTCATGGCGATCGTTTTCGTCATAGCAGTTGGCATCGGCCCATTTGCCGGCATGATGGCGCTTGGCCTGCATACCATCGTCAGTCTGGCGAAGTTGTATTCCGAACAGGTCGAAAGCATTATGCCCGGTCCGCTCGAGGCCATTCAAGCCACGGGAGCCAATCGCCTGCAGACGATCATCTACGGTGTCATCCCGCAGATCATTCCGCCCTACATCTCGTATACCATGTACCGCTGGGACATCAACGTGCGCATGTCCACGATCATCGGGTTTGTGGGCGGCGGCGGAATCGGCTTTTTGCTCCAGCAGAACATCAACCTGCTTAACTACCGCGCCGCCAGCACCCAGATGATCGCCATTGCAATCGTCGTTGCCAGCATGGACTATATTTCCTCCGTCCTGCGCGAAAAATATGTTTAGGCAGAACAACCTGCACTAAAGCCGTAAACTGTGGACATCCAAACAGATAGACAGGTACAATACGCGCACCCGTCTATCTGTTTTCCTTTAAACCCATCTCATGCCTGATCTTTATCGCACCCTGCTCAAATACGATCTTGGACATCTCCGCATCGTGGCCGGATTGTGGGGCCTTAAACTTGAATCCGGCGAAGTGGATCCCGCCGCCCAGGAGTTGTCCGCTTCAGTGCTGGACCCTGAGCCTGTGCGCGAGACCATTGACATTCTCCCGGCCGATGCACGCGCCGCCCTGTTCGCCCTGGTGGAGTCGGGTGGCAAAATGGAATGGGTTTCCTTCGCACGAAAGTTTGGCGAGATCCGGGAAATGGGCGAGGCCCGGCGTGACCGGGAACGCCCGCATCTGAAAACGGTCTCGCCGGCCGAAACTCTTTTTTATCGCAGCCTGCTTGCCAAAGCCTTCTTCAACGCGGATAAAGGCGCACAGGAATTTGCCTATATCCCGGACGATCTGTATGAATTAATTAAACTTGAAACGGATGGGGAAATGCCCGCGGTGAGGAATGAGCCGCTTGGACGTCCCGCAACTCCGCTGGAAAAGGCGTTTGAGATGCCTGCTTCCGATCATATCCTTGATGATGCGACGACCTATCTTGCTGCCTTGCGATTAAATCTGGAGTCCAACGGCCTGCCATTGGACAGGCAGGAGCAGGCTCCTGCACTCCAACAGTTGATGGAAGCAGCCGGCCTCGTTAGAAAAAATACCCCCCAGGCCGAAGCTGTAAAAACATTTTTGGAAGCGTCACGGGTGGATGCCTTGAAACTGCTCGTGAATGCATGGCAATCCTCGCAAACCTTTGACGAATTACGCCTGGTGCCCGGCATTCTTTGTGAAGGCGAGTGGAAGAATCAACCGCTGGTCACGCGCGAATTCCTGATGGATCTGACGGACGCAATTCCTTCCGGAAAATGGTGGAGCCTGCCGGCCTTTATCCGGGCGGTCAAGGAAAAATTCCCGGATTATCAACGCCCCGCCGGAGACTATGACTCCTGGTTCATTAAGCGTGAATCCGATGGGCAATATCTGCGCGGTTTCGCATATTGGGACCAGGTGGACGGCGCGCTCATCCGCTATTTCATCCGGACCCTGCACTGGCTGGGCATGGCTGATTTGGCCTGCGCAGAGCAGAACGGTCTGGTGACCGCCTTTCGCCTTTCACCTGTCATCGAAAAGAAGGATGAAAAGGGAAAGCTTACGGTTGCTTCGAATGGGAAGATCACAGTGCCCCGTTTCTTTTCAAGAGCCGTGCGTTATCAGATCTCGCGCTTTTGCGAATGGGATGATGAAAAACCGGATGATTATGGATACCGGGTGACGGCCCAATCCCTCTCACAAGCCAGGCAGCAGGGGCTGAAAGCTGAGCAGCTTCTGGCGTTGCTGGTGAAACACACCCATGAGACCGTCCCGCCTGCGCTGGTAAAGGCGCTCAAACAATGGGAGACGCATGGCACCGAAGCCCGGGTGGAGAGTCTGTTGGTGCTAAGAGTCAGCAGGCCCGAGATTGTGGAGGAGATGCGCAAGTCCAGGGCGGGAAAATTTTTGGGAGAGCTGTTAAGCCCGACCGCAGTGGTGGTCAGGGAAGGTGCCATCCAAAAAGTTCTGGCGGCCCTGGCGGAGCTGGGGCTGCTGGCCGAGGTGAAAATGCTGAACCTGCCGCCCGAATGAGTATGGATGTCATGATGAATTCATGATGTCCATTTTTTTATTCTGTCGCTATAATGGCTTTGTATTCTTGACCAAGGAGATCACATGTCGAAAACTGATTGGATCCAGCAAGAGATCGATGCCCTGAAATCACAGGGACTGTACAACAACATCCGCACCATCAGCTCGCCGCAGGGGGCCTGGTTGACCGTGGACGGAAAAAAGGTTTTGAATTTTTGCTCGAACAATTATCTGGGCCTGGCAAATCATCCCGCATTGGTTGCTGCGGCCAAGAAATCCCTCGATGAGATGGGCGTAGGCCCCGCGGCGGTGCGCACCATCGCCGGGACCATGTCCCTGCATGTTGAACTCGAAAAGCGCCTGGCGCAATTCAAGGGTGTGGAAGCCGCGATCACCTTTCAATCGGGCTTTACCGCCAATCTGGCCACCATTCCTGTATTGGTTGGAAAGGAAGATGTGATTTTTTCCGACAGATTAAATCACGCCTCGATCATTGACGGTGCGCGGCTGTCCGGCGCGAAGATCATTCCCTATGAGCACAACGATGTGAAGTCGTTGGAGGAGCAGATCAAGGCGAACTTGAGTCAATACCGGCGCGCGTTGATCGTGACCGACGGTGTCTTCAGCATGGATGGTGACATTGCGCCCCTGCCCGATATTTACGATGTGGCAAAGAAATACGATATTCTGTTGATGGTGGACGATGCGCACGGCGAAGGCGTGCTCGGCAAGGGCGGGCGCGGCATCGTCGATCACTTCGGCCTGCATGGAAAAGTGGATGTGGAAGTGGGCACCATGTCCAAAGCCTTTGGAGTGGTCGGCGGGATCGTCGCGGGCAAGGCCGTCATCATTGACTGGCTGCGCCAGCGCGGGCGCCCGTTCCTGTTCTCGTCCGCGGTGACCGTGCCGGATGCGGCGGCCTGCCTCGCGGCGGTGGATGTGCTCGAAGATTCCACGCAGCTGGTGGACAAACTTTGGGAGAATGCCAAATACTTCAAGGCCGAAATGAAGACCCTGGGATTCAATACCGGCGTGAGTGAAACCCCCATCACTCCTGTCATGCTTGGGGAGGCTCCGCTGGCTCAGCAGTTCAGCCGTGAGTTGTTCGAAGCGGGCGTCTTCGCCATGGCGCTTGGCTTCCCGACCGTGCCGCAGGGCAAGGCCAGGATCAGGGTAATGATCTCTGCCTCCCACAGCAAGGATGATCTGAACAAAGGGTTGGAAGCGTTCAAGACCGTGGGGAAGAAATTGGGCGTGATTTAGTTTATAAAAGAGACAGTCACCTTAAAGGTGATTGTCTCTTGGTTTGCTCAAAAAGCAATAGCAGAGAAATCCTGCTCCTATATAATTCTCCTCTTCCTTCTATTCCTCCTACCCTTCATCATCAAATTCTCGATCCAGGCGGCCAGCGCTTCAGGCGGCGGGGAGGATTTGATGTCCCATGTTTCCGATCCGCGCGCGGTCAGCACGCGATTGGCGGCTTCCATGCCAGTCACACAGGCGCGTTCCAAAAAGAAGGCGGGCGTTTCGTGACGCACCCAATCTCCCGCGCAGTAAAAATTTTCCCAGGGTGTCTCGATCCCAAGATGTGTGCCGCGCGCGCCGATCTCCGGCAGGGTGTGTGTGGCTGCGTTGCGCTGCAAATACGGCACGATCAAGTGCCCTTTCAATTCGGGGAAGGCGCGGTACAGGTCCGTGATGACATTGGTGATCAGGATCGCATCCGGCTGGGCCAGCGCCTCGCGCGGTCCGTAGACATGCACCTCGATGCACGAGCCGCCGGTCTGTTCGTGCCATTGTTTATAGGGCGTGTAAATTTTCTCCAGCCAGAAAAAATTATGCATGATGAAGTCGCCGCTGAACATGCCGGACTCCGGTCCGCGCCTGGGCTGGATGTCAAACCACAAACGGATCACCGCGTGGCCGAGCCCGTGCGGGAAGAAGAATTTGTCCGCAGGGAAGCTGTTCTTGATGATCGAGCCCGCTGCGGGTGAGTCAGAAGCGAGGATGATGAAGGGGGCATGGTCACTGCCGGGGAGTCCATCCTGCTCCCAGTGTGCGATCCAACCCCCATTCTTTTCCATCCGCATCACCCGGGACTTGAATTTGATCTCGCCTCCGAGTCCCAGGATCTTCGCGGATAGTTTTTCGCAGACCGGGCCGCCGCCTTCCGGAAGGTACTCAAATGCCCAGGCATCGCGGCGCATGAGCGTGTAGAAGCGCAGGAAGGCGAGGAAGCCCGCCAGTGGGACCTGGTCGGGGTCGGTGGCCAGGCCGTTTCGGGTCAGACCAAAGAATAGCGAACGAAATGCAGGTCCCCAGTTTTTGAGCGCCTTTCCGAAGGTCAAGCCTTCGAGCGGCTGGTCCTCGACAAACGGGTCAATGCCGAGGGCCATCACCAGCACGGACCAGACATTGAAGATCGATAAAAGGTCGCGCAGGGTTAACATGCCCCAAAAGCGCGCTGAAAAGAAAAGCTGGATGTAATGAAAAGGCGCGGGGATGATGCTTCCGCGGATCATCCTGCCGATCGGGACGCGCCGCACCGAATTGCCGGTACGATAGATCCACTGCTCGTCGCGGGCCGGGACGAATTCCGAAACGACCCCGTGCCGTTTCAACATGTGCCTGAGATTCACATACGAGGACCAGATGCCATGCACGCCATGTTCGGAGGGAAAGCTCCAGTCCTTTATCTTTATTTCCTCCCCGCCTGAAAGACGCCCGCCCACGCGTTCATCCGCTTCGAGGATCAACGGCTTTAATCCGCGTTCGACCAGATGCAGCGCGGCAGTCAGCCCGGCGATCCCCGCTCCAATGACAATGACATCATATTTCGTTTGTTGTCCCATTGAGGTTGATTATAGCGGTGAAAAGCACCCCGCCAATTGATATATGGTAAAATCGCTTTCGCCTGGAGGGGTGGCCGAGCGGCCGATGGCGCATGTCTTGAAAACATGTTTGGGTCACACCAACGTGGGTTCGAATCCCACCCCCTCCGCCAGGCGAAATATCCGTAGTGACAGCTTTAGCAACTGTCCTTGTGCGACTCGCCGCAGAATAAAAGTCGCTACTACAAAAAACTGGGGAGGTGCCAGAGTGGCTGAATGGGCTCGCCTGCTAAGTGAGTGCCGGCTTTAAAACCGGTCGCGGGTTCGAATCCCGCCCTCCCCGCCACAAAAAAGAACACATCCATTCAGGATGTGTTCTTTTTTGTTTTCTGATATCTTATGTTTGTGCTGATCGTGGCGAGGTTTTCTCCTCGAAATCCACACTCTCCCCATTCCACTCTATATCGAACGTGGAAGCTTCCAATGCGGTGATCTTCTGCGCACGCGCGAGCATCAGATATGTCCAAATGCCCCTGAATTGAAGCAGATAGGGCAGGGGGTCGCGGATATCAAAGATGACATCCTTGCTGGTCAGAAAGGTCATAAACCAGTCGCGGAGTTTTTTTCTCTTGAAGGCGTCGACCAGCCCATAGGAAATCATTGCGGTGCCCAGCATGGCGGAATGGTTTTTTTGGGGAAGGATGCTCAGGATGTTCGGGTTGATGAAGGCTTCAAAGAAGTTGGGATGCGAGGCGAGCAGGTGTGCGCCGCTGGTGGTGCGGGGATTGCATTCAAGCGCATACAACAGACCGTCCGGCGCCTCAATAAAGTCAAATGCGATCTGGCCGGTAAAGGAATTCTTTTCCACGAAGGTCTTGATCCATTTGAAGATCTCGGGACGGTTGACGGATTTAAAGGCAATCGCCGCGCCCTGTCCCGCAGTGAAGGTGGAGGGATAGGCTGCATGCGCGGTGATGCGCCCGTTCAGGCAGATGCTGTAGGTGCAGATCTGGTTTCCCTGGATATATTCCTGCGCGATCCATGCGGATTTCGTGTTGAACTTCAGGGTGGACATGGCCTGTTTAAGCGTGGGCCGGATCAGGGTCCGCGTGGCGAAGCGCGAGTAGACAGGCTTGATGACCAGCTGGCGCCACTGGGAATAGGCATGCAGCAGGTCATCCTGATTTTTGATCAGCATGGTCTCGGGAATGAACAGTTCATGCCCGACGGCATTGACCACGAAATTCCATTTGTTGTGAAGATCGTTCAACTTGTTGATGCTGTCGACAAAGACCAAACAGGGCAGCTTTTCACGGCCCATGGCCACATAGAAGACTTCCTCGCAGGTCGGGACGAGCATGTCTATTTTATTTTCAACGATGATGGCCTTGAGTGCATTGATGAAATTGACCGGTTGCTGGCGCGGCGGCGGCACCAGGAAATTCCTTTTGATCACATTGCTTGGCCGGGACAAATGTCCACGCAAACTCTCCGCCATGAAAATGGTGTGACCTGCGCGGTGGAATGCGCGGGCAAGTTCAAGCGTGGCGGGCGCGCGCCCACCGGTCAGGAGGATCCTAGCCATATCCTTTTATCATATCAGGAGATTGTGCGAAATAACATGCCCGCAATGACATCAAAACGTTAATACCAGTCCGCCAATGGATAGTCCCGCTCCGGTACCGGCGATGAGTACTTTTTGGCCGCGCTGAATATTGCCGTCCCGTACAGCCTGGTAGAGCGTCGCGGGAATGGAGGCGGCCACGCAATTTCCCAGGGTTTCGAGGGTGCTCATGATCTTTTTGCCGGGCCAGCCAAAGCGTTCGAGCATTAACAAGCCGACCTTGCTGGCTTGATGCGGCACGACCACGTCGATGTCCACCAGACTTTTTGAAAGTCCGGGATACAGTTCCTCCAGGAAATCCGCGGCGATCCCGCGCACCATGCGCAGTACGGCGGGGCCATCCATGTGGAAGAGGTCGTCCTCGGGTTTATGGCCTTGGAAGCGCGGATGATGTGCCGAACCTCCGCCCATGATCGCGGTCAGATAGGCCCCCTCGCCGTAGGTCTTGAAATGCGCGTGGTGGACCATGGATCGATCGCCGTCCGTGGAACGGGTCACCACCACGGCCGCCGCCGCATCCCCGACCAGCGACGCGGATTCCGGTTCCTTCGGGTTGATGCCGCACGAGGCGATGTCACAGCTTGCGATCAAAATGTTTTTGTATCTTCCGGTCTGCAGAAAATTTGCAGCCACATCCATGCCCGCCACGAAACTCAGGCAGGTGGTATGCACGGTCATGGCTGGAATGCCCGAATTCCCCAGCCCGAGTTGACGCTGGATCAACGCGCCTGTATCCGGGATGGCCTGTTCGCCGGTGCCTGAAGCATTGATGATCAGATCGATCTGATTCGGTTTTAGTTTCGCCTCCTGCAGGGCTTCGCGTGCCGCCTGCGCGGACATGAACGAGGAAGTCTCATCGGTCACCCATCTGCGCTCACGCACGCCGTTGCGTCGTTCCACCCAGCCGGCCGGGACCCCGCACATGGTTTCAAGTTCCGAGCTCGGAACGATGCGCTTTGGCAGATATCGTCCCAGCCCGATGATTTTTAAAGGTAAGTTAACTTGCATAATATCTCCTGAAATTCAACATGCTTAAAAATCCATCTTCTGAAAATATGGGATCGCATAGCTTGAAATTGCCCGGATCAATTGCCAGGGCCTCCGCCGCCGCACGGGCAGGTGTTTCGAGAATACGGCATTGTACTCAATCACAGACCTCCCGCCGCGCACCTTTTTGAATTTTCCCACACCTCCGCTGGCATGCACGAGCAGATTTCGCAGCAGGCCCTCCTGCAAGGTGATCAATGTTAGTAAACGGTAGAGTCCCTCTTCCTGCGGAAGGCTGGTGTCATAACCGAAGAGAGGCTGGGTCATTGCGCCGTTGCGGACGAAGAATCCCATGACCGCATTGATCCTTCCATTGCGTTTCAACGCGCGCAAATGCAGGATCTCCCGGTCGCGTGCGAGTTTCATGAATTCAAGCGTGAACTGCGGATTGTAAAAGGAATATTTTTCCAGATACAACAGATTGTATAGATCCAGACAACGTGCGAGTTCGTCGTCCGAAAGTCCCGCCCCGTCCACGATCTGATACCCGTGTTTCCGAAGCACGCGTACATCCTCCTTGTATTGTCGGGTATGGCTGGCCTCCTGCGGATCCATATACCAGACCTGCCGACTCAACACCGGCTCATATTCCTTTTGATTCAGGATGTCCAGCAGCTGCGGATTTTTCCTTGCGTCGATGGATCTGAACACGATGGCCCGGTCGGGGAACCAGCCCGGCAGCGCTTCACTCAACACCGACAGCTGCCCGCTGCTTACTGACGGATATAGATTCGTCGAAAGCAGGTAATTGTTAACGTATACGACCTTGTCGAGGTCCGCGCTGCGGAAGTACCGGGCGACTGGGTGCATGATCGCTCTGATGAATGCTTCAAGAAGCGGGTTGTTGAGGTGTTTTACTTCTTCATATCCGCCATAGGAGACGTAGTGACTGTATGGGGATACGGTGTAGGTGTTCTGCGGGTGAAAATCTGACAGGCTGAGGGGGATGATGACATCGTCCACTCTGGCGATCATCAACCGGGTGTTGTGTACATTTTTGATGTACATTTCGGGACCATTCATCATCATCGGCAGGAGATAATTGCGCGCATACTCTCCATCGAGTGTGGCGGGCCAGCTCAGGGAATGAATGTTTTCGCGGGTAAAAAGCTCAACGCCGGGCTGCATTTGGATTTTGCCGCTGTATGGTTTCATGGGATCGGATGGTCTCATCGCAATGCGATGGGATCACCTGTGTGTCCGGATGGGTAAGATGATAGGTGTGCAGTTCCCCGAGAGTCTCGCGATAGGCTTGTGGGTCTGAAAAAATCAGGTTGGCGATCCTGTGCGGGGGACGGTTCTCGATGATGGCTTGCTTCAGCCAGGCGGCATCCGCTACAAAGAAAAATAGTTTCCCGTTTTCGTCGCGGACGAAGAGCCCCATTTGGCCATGGGCATGTCCCGGAAGTTCCACACCCAAGATCGACCCGTCCCCCAACAGGTCAAATCCGGTTTTGAAGGGCGCATATTCGTTTGAGAGCAGAATGGGCCTGGTCATATCGACAACTTGCGAGCGCGAATCAAAATCCGATGGGATCAGTCCGCGCAGGAAGGCGTGTTTCATATCCTGGGAGGGAGGTGAAGTGCGGAGATGTGCAAAAGCGTGGGGCATATACACGTAACGGGAGCGGGCCAGATCGGGGAGGGAGGCGATGTGGTCCGCGTGGAAGTGGGAGATGAAGACGTGGGAAATGTCCGCGGGCCGGATCCCAAAGTTCGTGAGTTGATTGACTACCAGGTCCTCCTCATGCAGGCTGACCGGGGTCATCCAGCGGTAAAACCGTTTTGGGAATTTCCGGGTCTCATCGAAGAAGCGCTGGGAATAGCCCGTGTCAAAAAGCATTAGACCGAAGCGCGGGTGTTGCAGCAGCGCGAACATGGCCGGAAAGTGAATGCTGCGCCAGCGTCCGCCATGAATGGCGATGTGCTCGGGGGCCGTACAGTAGCCTGCGTGGAGGATGTTGATCTTCATGGTTTTTCGCGGCCTTGATTTGCTTTCTTCCACCATTGCATGAATTTATCAAAGCCTTCATCCACGGAAACTTTGGGTTGGTACCCGAGTTCCTGTTTTGCGGCCGTGATATCCAGGGTGGTGCTGTTGGCCATCATGCTGACGGAGATGCGCGTGAGGGGTGGCTCTGGATGGGTCGGGATGAGCGTGTAGAGCATCTCCAGCACGCTCGCGGCCGCGTATGCGGTCCTGAAGGAGATCTTGCGCTTTGGCTGCGGCAAATTCAATTCCGTGCAAATGCGCTCAACCAGCTTCCAGATCTTGATGGGCTCGCCATTCGAGATGTTGTATTTTTTTCCAAGCGTACTATCAGGCGATTCCGCACACAACAGAAGCGCATCCACGACGTTATCGATATACGTGAGGTCAACGACATTCTCTGCGTCGCCCAAAATGGGCAGCCTGCCTGATTGCAGGCGCGGGATCAGGCGCGGAAAGATGACGGTATCGCCCGGTCCAAACAGCGCGCGCGGACGGATCGCGATGGTTGCCAGTCCCTTCTCGAAGGCCTGGTCAAGTTCCTGCTCGGCAAGGATCTTCGTAGCCGCGTAATTGCTGACCGGCTCAGGCAGCGGATCGGTTTCCCTGACATTGGTTCGGGAGGTGTAATCAAAATAAATACTGGGCGTGGAGACATACACCAGGCGTTTGACCTTGTGCCGCTCACATCCGCGAATGACATTGCGGGTTCCAATCACGTTTGCCTGATAAAAGGCCTCGAAATTACCCCAGGGGGAAGGCAGTGCGGCGCAGTGAAAGACGATCTCCTGATCGCGGCAGGCGTCCGCCATCGCCTCCTGATTTTTCAAGTCCAGTGACCGTGCGTGAATTCCCCCGCTTTTCAGCTCCTCTATTTTGGAGGCGTTGCGGCCCAGTGCTGTGACCTCCCAGCCCAGGCGCTGAAGTCTGCGGGCGAGCGCCCCGCCAAGGAATCCGGTCCCGCCGGTGACCAGAGCTTTCATGTCAATCTCCTTTTTGTGATCAAGGTTAATTCCTCGCGAATGATCTTGGAGTTGTGCCGTACGTCGGTTGGAAACCTTTTCATGAAAAGAAAAGATTTTATTTTGGATGCCTGAGCGTGGTCTTTTGCCAGCTTCATCAATTCACCCTTTACCTTTTCTTGAGCCGCCTTTTGTTCGAGCTCCACCCATAAAACGGGCTTTTCATCCACGCCCACCAGCGCGCTGCGATGGACCAGCGGATGGGCATTGAAGATGCCCTCGATCTGTTCCGTAAACAGGACATGCTCCTGTGTGATCACACGATGGGATTTGCGGCCGCAGTACCACAGGCGGCCCTGTTCATCAAAGTATCCCACATCTCCCATGCGGTGGATGACCTCATCCCCGTCCTTGATCTTGGATAAACGATTCGCATCTTCGCGCCGGATGTATCTGCGCGTCGTGGCCGGACTTTGAACTGTGATCTCGCCGACGACATTGGATCCAACTGTCAGCGAATCCCGCCATTCCCCGATGGGCTCATCCGTGATCTTGATGATGCGGATTTTCACGTTTTCAACGGGTCTCCCCAGGCAGATCCCTGCGCCCCGTCCAGTTTTCTCCTTCAATGAGAATATCTCGCGGCTCTCCACTTTTGCGATGGGAAGGGTCTCCGTGGCGCCGTAAATCCCGAAAAGTCCTGTGTTGTCATTTAGGAGTTTTCGAAAGCGTGCCTGCAGCTGAATGGTTGCGGGCGCTCCGGCGGTAATGACCCGTTTGAGGCTGGGAAGTTTGATGTTGTGCGGCACGCCATAGCTTGCAAGCTTGTCCAATACGACAGGCGAGGCAAAGGTGTTCGTGACTTTATATTCCTGAATGGCGGACAAGGTCCGTGCGGAGTCTATGTTTTTGGGAACGGGGAAAGTGATGTCGGGAATGACGGAGGTGACGCCGAGCAGAACATCGATCAGTGCATAGAGTGGAAAGGCCGGCAGGTCGATCTCATCCTCGGTAATGTTGAAGGTGTTCTTCAGCATCTTCAACTGGGCTTCAAAATTTGCCCGGGTATACAGCGCGCCTTTGGGAAGACCCGTGCTGCCACTGGTGTAGATGACTGCGGCGGGGTCTGTGGGCTGTGGAGCACGGTCCGCGCTGGGGGCGGCCTGCGTTGAAGAGTTAAGAATTTTGCCGATGGATAGGTTGTGCTTGACCGAACCCCGTCCCCAGCCGAAAATGATCCGCAAGGTGTGAGTGACCGGATTGCCGATAAAAATCTCAGGTTGGGATTCGTTGAGACATTCCCCCGCTTTTTTTAGCCCGATGGCCGGGTCAAAAATCACCGGAACGATGCCCAGGTTGAGCATGGCCAGAGCCAGGGCGAAGAAGTCGGCTGAGGGTGGAGTCATCAAGGCGGCGCGCATGCCTGAGGTCAGGTGACAGGCTGAAAGTCCGGAGACGAAGCGCTGGCTTGACCTGAGCAATTGGCCATATGTGACCGTTTTCCAGGTCCCTTGTTGAAAATAGATTAACGCAGCTTTGGACGGATGACGGATGGCGTTGTCTTGGAATTTATTCCAGATTGCCGGGCTCATGCTTCCGGGTGGGCCTTTATCAGGTCAGCATATTTTGGATTTCTGCGAATATATGCTGCCGCATAGGAACACATCGGGATGACCCTCAGGGATCTTGCTTTTGCAAATTCAAGACTGACCTCGGTCAATTTCCCCGCCAGACCCATTCCGCGCAGATCGGGATGCACGCCCACGTGGGTGATGACAAAAGTGTCCTTGTCCAGAATGTAATCCAGCTTGGATGGCAGTCCATTTACCGAAACCTCAAAACGCCTTTCGGCTTCGTTGTTTGTAATTTTAAGTTCGTCCAGTTTGATTTCCATAATGAACCTTATTTTTGCCTGTCACGTGCAATGACCGCGATGAACTCCATGATGATTTTTAGGCCAGCAAAGACCGTGGCTTCCGAGGGGTCAAGCGGGGGCGCGATCTCAACCACATCCAGGCCGGCCAGCGGCAGACCCTGCATGGATTTCAGCAGGGTTAAAACATCGCGCGAAGTCAATCCGCCGAATTCGGGAATGCCGGTGCCGGGTGCGGCGGAGGGGTCGAGGCAGTCAATATCGAGGGAAATATGGATCACGTCGCAATCGTTCAGGATGTTGCGAACGCTGTCGGCAACCTTTCGCATTCCGCGCTCGGCAACATCCGCCGCGGTGTAGACATGGATGCCGCTGTTTTCGATCAGGTCGATCTCCTGATCCTCCCAGGAACGCACGCCCACCATGCAGACATCGTGGGGTTCAATTCCCGCCTCAAGTGCGCGCCGCATGACCGAGGCATGGGACAGGCGTGAGCCGTCGAATTCATCGCACAGATCCGGATGAGCATCGATCCATAAAATCCCGAGGCGTTGCCCCGCGTAGCGTTCGCGCTGACCCTGAAGGATCGGGATGCTGACGGAGTGATCGCCGCCCAGCAAAATTGGGATGTTGGGCAGGGAGGCCACCTTTTGGCGTACCAGCACATAGTCCAGAGCGGGGTCGTTGATCGGAATATCCCCCAGATCACAGATGGTCATATCCTTCAGACGGGTCCGGTCTTCACTAAAGGGGGTCAAATGGCGTGACCAGTAGCGCAGGCGTTCAGGGGCAAGCGCCGCTCCTTTTCGGGCGCTGGCCAGTCCATCATACGGAAGGCCGAGCACGCTGAAATCCGCCTGTTTTGGAGTGAAATCCGGGCGGTGTAAGTCCCCCCACAGGTTATGAGTACCTTCAACGGTCATATTTTCTCCTTGCCTCCCCCAATTGTACTCTCTAAAAATAATGACATTGACCCGCTTTCTGTTTGCTTTTACAATGTTAAAGATGTATCTCAAGTTTGCCGGATTTTTTCGGCCTGATCATGACCCTCCATTTGCGCACGATAGATGCGCTTTTAGCTTTTAACCATAAAAAATTTCGGAGGAAAAATGCCCACCCCTATTATTTCCAAGCGTGCCCCCATATACGCGGATGTTCCTGATGAAAAATGGAACGACTGGCGCTGGCAATTAAGCCACCGCCTGAACAGCGTGGAAGATATTGAAAAAGTCCTGAGTCTCACCGAGAGCGAGCGCAAGGCGCTGCAGACACAGGGCCTGTTCCGTGTCGATGTGACGCCCTATTTTATTTCCCTGATCGATCCCGAGGACCCGAACGATCCCGTCCGCAAGCAGATCATCCCCGTTTCAGAGGAAATGAATGCCTTTACCTCCATGATGGAGGACTCCCTCGCGGAGGACCGCCACTCTCCCGTGCCGGGCCTGGTCCATCGCTATCCTGACAGGGTGCTTATGCTCGTAACGACCCAGTGTGCTTCATACTGTCGGTATTGCACCCGCTCCCGAATTGTGGGTGATCCGGGCCAGACCTTTAATCGCCAGGATTTTGAGCTGCAGATCGATTATCTCAAACGCACGCCGCAGGTTCGCGATGTGCTCCTCTCCGGCGGCGATCCGCTCGTACTGGCTCCCAAGATCCTGGAGGAATTGTTGACCCGCCTGCGCGAGATCCCGCACATCGAGATCGTCCGCATTGGATCGCGTGTGCCCGTTTTCATGCCCATGCGCATCACCCAGGAATTATGCGACATGCTCGCGAAGTTCCATCCTCTCTGGCTGAATATTCACGTCAATCATCCGAATGAGATCACCAAGGAACTTGCCGAAGCCTGCGACCGGATGTCCCGTGCGGGCATTCCTCTTGGAAACCAATCCGTTCTGCTGGCGGGCGTGAACGACTGTGTCCACATGCAGCGTGAACTGGTGCAGAAGCTGACCCGCATCCGTGTTCGTCCGTACTATCTCTATCAATGCGACCTGGTCGAAGGCTCGGGCCATTTCCGCACCCCGGTCGCAAAAGGCATCGAGATCATTGAAGGCCTGCGTGGGCATACCTCGGGATATGCCGTCCCGCAATTCATCGTGGATGCACCCGGTGGCGGTGGTAAGATTCCGGTCATGCCCAATTACATGTTGAGCATGTCCGACCACAAAGTCATTGTGCGCAATTACGAAGGCTATGTGACCACGTACGAAGAGCCGACCGAATACAAGTCTCATGACCCGAAGACCTGCAAGTTTTGCCAAAGCAAACGACCGGAACCCGGCCAGACCGGTCTCACAGGACTGCTGGACGGCGAGGAAATGTTCATCAAGCCCGAACATTTTGACGAATTGCACAATCGTGATGGTCTTCAACATCGGTTGAAGGACGAAAATAAATGGAAGCCGCTCGGGATCGGCTCGGGCGACCTGAATAAATAAATGGAGCAAAGGGCCCCAAAGATGCAGCATCTCACCTGAAACCCTTGGGGCCTTATTATTAAGAGTTAGTGAAGGAGATGAAATGAAAAAAACATTGATTGTCATGACCGTTCTCGCTGTCCTGCTGGGAGCCTGTCTGCCCGGCCAGACTCCTGAACAGGCGCAGGATCAGATTAATACAGCGGTTGCAGCGGCAATTGCGACCCAGCAGCACCTGATCGATCAAGCTGTTGCGTTGACTCTGACCGCCGTTGCCCAAAACGCCTCGCCCACCCCGATCGGACCCACGCCGACCGACATTCCTCTTTCCTTTCCGACACTCACTCCGGTGGTTCCCACGGTTACGCCGCTTGTGTTGAATACCCCGTCCAGTGGTGGCGGCGGAGGAGGGGGCGGCGGTGGCGGCAGCAACACCTCCTCCAAATATTCATGTGCAGTCGTGGCTGAAAAACCTTATGATGGCGCCGTCTTCAAGCCGGGTGATTCGTTTGATAAGACCTGGACGATCAAGAATACCGGCACTGCCACCTGGGGCGCGGATTGGGAATTTGAGTATTTCCGGGGTGACGATATGTCCTCCGTGCATGGCATGGGAACCAATCAGGTCGTCAAACCGGGTGAAACCATCACGCTGCTGGTTGAAATCACCGCACCGAATGTGGCCCCCAAGAACAGCGGAAAAATATTCGTCATGACCTGGTCGCTGAATAACGGCACTCATTTTTGCACTCCCTACGTTGCGATCAAGGTGGTGGTCCCTGGCTCACAGCCTTAGTGGATTTGTTGAGGAGAGTGTGATATGTCCCGGGTAGCTCGAGTATCGTGTGGAGTGTTGGCGGTGCTGGTCATTCTGGCCTGTGCTGTGCCAGCATTTGGTCCTGCTCCGACTTCCGCACCTGTCCCGGCCTTTGACCCCAACGCCATCAATACCGTCATTGCCTTGACGGCAAATTCGGCTGCAACGCAAACGGCACAGATGCTGCCGCCCACATTCACACCCACCTTTACCCCGCCGCCAACGGCCACGGTCACGGACACACCTTCTCCAACCTTTATCTTCATTCTTGCCACTCCCACCGTACCTTCCAATACTCCGGTCGTGCAAAGGTCGGACCTGGACTATGATTGCCGCGTTGATTCGCAAACGCCGGCTGATAACTCGGTCTTTGCCCGGGGCGCGGATTTTGAGGCACGCTGGACGGTGAAGAACATTGGCCAGAAAGCCTGGAGTTCAGAGAGTGCGGATTATCGCTATATCAATGGAGACAAGCTGCATAAGGCGGCGATCTATGATCTGGATCATTCCATTCCGCCCGACGGTGGCACAGAGATCGTGGTGGCCATGAGGGCGCCTTCGGAACCCGGCACCTACAAGACCACATGGAAAATTAAAACCGGAAAAACCGAGTTCTGTACAATGCGGTTGACGATCGTGGTCAATTAATACGTGTCTCCCAAATATAAAACATCCCCCGATTTTGAGTTCGGGGGATGTTTTATATTAAGAATTCTAAGAAGCCGGCGGAAGTGGTTCGCTGCCGGCGGGTGCTTCCGGTTTTTTGCGCAGCATGAAGAAGCCCACGGCGATGGGGATTACGATGAAGATCAATGACAGGCAGATCAGTACAAAACCGACCGTCGGTGACAGGCTCTGCTCATTAAATGTCCCATTCCCGCTGGCGGTCAACGCCCCGAACAGACAAATGAACAGACCCGGACAGCCGCATAAAACAACCGACGCAATCGTGGCAACAATACCTTTTGTTTTTGTATCCATACTCTTTTCTCCTTTGTTGAATTGACTGCCGTCAGTATACATGGAATAAAAACGGGATGCAAGTTCTTTTTGCATCCCGTTTGTACTATCAGCTTCGCAGCTTTGCCCCAAGGGCATTTTCAAGCCGTTTAACAATCTTGTTGCGGATCGCGGCGGCTTCGGCATCCGTCAGCGTTTTCTCTGCCTGGTAGGTCAGACTGTATGCCAGGGACTTTTTGCCGGCTCCGATCTTTTCATCGCGATAGACATCGAACAGCCGGACATCGGTCACGGTCTTTCCACCCGTCTGCCTGATCAATGCTTCGACGGTGGAGGCGGCCACTGATTCATCCAGGATGAGGGCGATATCCTCATATATGGGCGGGAACTCGGAGACGGGCGTGATGCCGTAGGAGGGATTTGCTCCGCGCAGCTTCTCAAGGTTGAACTCGGCCACGATGACAGGCGCTTCGCCGAACTCGTACTTTTCCTTTGCGAGTGGATGCAATTCACCGAATACGCCGACAACCTGTCCATTTACTTTCACCTCGGCCGATTTGCCCGGGTGCAGGTGTGGTTGAGAGACTGTTTCCGCGTAGACAATGTCTGTGAAACGGAGGCCGGCCAAAAGGAGTTCGATGCGTCCCTTCAAGTCGAAGAAATCGAAGCGGGGCGAGTCCTTTACATCCCAGGCGGATACGATCCGGGCACCCGTCATCACGATGGCGAGCCTGCGTGGTTCGTTCGGCAGGTCGTTTTTGACCGGTTCGAAGATCGGGCCCACTTCGAACATGGCAACGGATTCCGCGCGCGCGTTCTTCTCGGCGACCTCCAGGACGGAGGAAAGCAGACTTCGGCGCAGCACGCTTCGTTCCGGCGCGATCGGGTTTGCGATGCGCACATACTCATCATGCTTCGTTACGCGGCTTTCGCGTTCGGGCGAAGTCATTCGATAAGTGACGACTTCCTGCAGACCAGCGGCCACGAGCAAATTGCGCAGATGCTCTTCCCACTCATGGACAGGATTGCCAACCTGCGGAGGCAGTGCGTCGGCAATGGCGGTGGTTGGGATGTTATCGAAGCCATACGAGCGGGCCACCTCTTCGAGGACATCTGCAAGGCCGACCATGCCCTCGTCGATGTCCATGCGGTGGGCGGGGGCCGTGACGCGCAGTCCGCTTTTGGTGATCTCGGTTTTGAATTCCAGTTTTTGCAGAAGCGCGGAGACCTCTTCGGCGGTCAAGTCAATGCCGAGCAGGCGCTTCACATCCTTTGGCGTGACTTCCACCACTGAATCCTTCGGCTTGAGCGGATATGCATCCACAAGGCCCGGGGCGACGACACCGTTGGCCCAGGCGGCCATATATTGCAGGCCGCGCATCACGCCTGTCTCTGCCAGTGCGGGATGCACGCCGCGCGAGAAACGGAAGGATGCTTCCGAGGGCAGATTATGCTGTTTGGCTGTGCGGCGGATGTTGATGAAATTCCAGGCCGCGCCTTCCAGCAGCACGTTGACCGTGCTCCTGCCGCGCGAGGTGATCTTTCCCTGCGTCATTTCGCCGTCTTTTGGTTCGATGCCTTTTGCATCCAGAACCTCCTTCGAGGCATCATACACTTCGGATTCGGAGCCGCCCATCACCCCGGCCAGGGAAAGCGACCCCTTTTCATCACAGACCAGTACATTCATGGAAGTCAGTTTGCGTTCGACTCCATCCAGGGTGGTGAGCTTTTCGCCGTCTTTTGCAGCACGGGTGATGATCTTGATCTTCTTTTTCCCTGCGCGCTGCTTGAGGATGTCGTAATCAAAGGCATGCAGGGGTTCGCCCAGTTCGATCATGGCGTAATTGGTCGCGTCCACGATGTTGTTGATGGCACGCACGCCCGCGAGTTTCAACCTGCGCTGGATCTGGTACGGGCTGGGCTTGATCTCCACGTTGCGAATCAGTCCCAGCACGAAACGCGGGTTGAGTTCGGGATTGCTGATCTCAATCGCCACGGAGCTTTCCACGGATTCCCCGGAGGTCTTGAGTTCGATCTGCGGTTGTTTGAGCGTACGTCCGGTCAGCGCAGCCAGCTCGCGTGCGATGCCGATCACGTTCGCATTGCGGGCCATGTTGGGCAGGATGCTGATGTCGAGGACCGCGTCACCGATATAGTCTGCGAGGGGCATGCCCACCGGCGCATCATCATCGAGCAGGATGATGCCGTCGCTTTCGTCGGTGATGCCGAGTTCCTTTTCGGAGCAGACCATCGAATACGAATCCACGCCGCGGATCTTGGCGCGCTTGAGGGTCATTAACTGCAGGCCTTCGGCATGTCCATCATAGAGCGTGGAGCCTTCCTTGGCATACGCCACTTTGATGGGTTTTTCGAGCCTGCCTGTGCCTTTCAAATGGAAGATGTTCGGCGCACCCGTCAGCACCATCTGTTCCTGCTTCCCGTCGAACAGGTCGAGCAGGGTCAGTTTATCGGCGTTGGGATGTGCCTTTACCTCGCGGATCTCCGCCACAACAATTTTTTCCTTATCCCAGGCGAGGCCGTTGGTCTTGAACTCGTGCTTTTCGCCGTCCTTGTAGACGGGCATTTCAAGTCCGGCATACAGGATCTCGTCCACTTCCAGACCGGCGAGGGTTAATTTACGGGCAATGTCCTCAACGGTCAGCCCGTCCAGATCAATGAAATCTTTCAGCCATGAAATTGGTAACTTCATAATTCACTTCCTTTGATTTGCTGCGGAGGAACCTTGGCGTTCTTCGCGCTGAAACGTTTTTAGAACTGCTCCAAAAAGCGGGTGTCGTTGCCCCAGAAATACCGAATATCGTTGATCTTGTTCCGGAGCATCAACTGGCGTTCGGGTCCCATGCCCCAGGCGAAGCCGGAGTAGACCTTCGGGTCGTAGCCGCCGTTTTGCAGAACATTCGGATGGACCATGCCGCAGCCGAGGATCTCAAGCCAGCCGGAATTCTTGCAGACCTGGCAACCCTTGCCTCCGCATACGAAACATTCCACATCCACTTCTGCGGAGGGTTCCGTGAACGGGAAATAGGAAGCGCGGAAACGAAGTCTTGCGCCTTCCCCGAACATGCGCCGGACAAAATCCGCGATCGTGCCCTTTAAATCCGCGAAGGTGATGTTCTTGCCGACCGCCAATCCCTCGACCTGGTTGAATTGGATTTCGGAACGGGCCGTGATCTGCTCATGTCGGAAACACATCCCCGGAGACGCGATCCGGATCGGCGGCGGGTTGTTGGGATTCCTTGCGGAATATTCACGCATGGCGCGGATTTGCCCCGGTGACGTCTGTGTCCGAAGCATGATTGGATTATCGCCGCGCTCGCCTGCCTCCACATAAATGGTATCCTGCATGTCACGCGCGGGGTGATGCGGCGGGAAGTTTAATAATTGGAAGTTATATTCATCCGTCTCCACCTCGCGCGAGGTGTACACTTGAAAACCCATCTCCGCCAGGATCGCCAGCACATGGCGAAGCTGCTGAGTGGATGGATGCAGGCGCCCGACCTTGATTTCACGCCCGGGCAGGGTCACATCCAGTTTCTCCTCTTCGAGCGATTTCGCCAGCGCGGCATTTTTCACGGCCTGGGTCTTTTCCTCCAAAGCGGATTCCAACGCGACCTTGACGCGGTTCGCAGCCACGCCGATCACTGGTTTCTCCTCCTTGGAGAGTTTCCCGAATTCGGCAAAGACCTGCATCAGCGGTGAACTGCGGCCCACATTGGCAACGCGCCAGGCGTCCAGGGCAGCCTGGTCACGGATGGACGACAGACTTTCCAGTGCGGTTTTTTCGATCTCGTTCAATTTATCCAACATATAACCTCCAAATTTTCCGTCATTGCGAGGATAATCGCCCTCACAACGGAACCTATACAAACAAAAACCTCCCGTCCACAATGGGACGGGAGGAAATTCCCGTGGTACCACCCAAATTAATTGCGTGAGCAATTCACTTTGCGCCGACATTCATCAGCTTCCCGGATAACGCTGGGAATACGGTTCAGACTACTAGGAGACCATTCACCTGAACGGCTCAGGAGGGAACTTCAACCGGATTCTGTCGAGCGCAACTTTCAGCACTTCATTGCGCATCTCTGGCGGCTTCCGCCGGGTTACTTTCCTCTGTCACAGCCTTTATTGACGTAATTATCCGCGGAATCGAAGGGCTGTCAAGGCCTTGAAAAGCCCCCGCGCTTAACCGTGCAAACCCGCTCCTGTTGAATCGGATAAAGGCATTAAAATCCATGTTGATCCCGTTGCTATTTGCAGCCGCCTGCCAGGAGTTCCATGTCTGCTTCGCCCCTTTTTGAATTCGCTCTGCTCAGTTTTATCTCCATGTTCACCATGGTCAATCCCATCGGCGTGATCCCGGTCTTTACCGCCATGACGGCGAAGCTTTCGCCGCAGGAATCCCAGCGCGTGGCGCGCAAGGCCAGTTTCACGGCCCTGGTCATCCTGCTTGCCTTTGCGTTGACCGGCCAGTGGATCTTCCGTTTCTTTTCGATTTCAGTGAACAGTCTCCGGGTGGTGGGCGGGGTGATCTTCTTTTTCATGGGCTACGAAATGCTGCAGGCACGCCTGACCCGCACCCAGTTCGATGACGAAACGAATCACGAATACATCAACGACATCTCCATCACGCCCCTGGCTATTCCCATCATCTGCGGACCGGGTGCCATTACCACGTCGATCCTCCTGATGAACGAATCGAAGTCACCGGTTGAGTCGGGGATCGTGTTGGGGGTGATCTTTCTGATGATCGCACTCACCTTCGCCCTGCTGCTTGGCGCGAAACAGGTGACTCATCTCATCGGCGAGAACGGCAACAAGGTCATGCTGCGTTTAATGGGTTTGATCGTGATGGTGATTGCCGTGGAATTCTTCTTCAGTGGATTGACCCCGATCCTGCGCGGGATTTTCAGGATACAGTGAGGCGTGCATGAATCGTAAACTGGATTGGCCCGCGCTGCTGCTTTTTGCCGCACTGCTTTTTGGGGCGGTCGTGCGATTCTGGCCTGTGATCACAAATGGATTTCCGCTTAACGACGGCGGCCTGTTTTACACCATGATCGTTGATCTGAAGGCGAACCATTACCTTCTGCCTCAATTTACCGCCTATAACCTGTCCCGCATCCCATATGCCTATCCTCCGCTCGGGTTTTATTTTGCAGCCAGCCTTTCAGATCTTTTGTCCGTGCCGGTTATGCAGATTCTGCTCTGGCTCCCGGCCTTTGTGAACACCATTGCGATCCTGGCCTTTTACAAATTAGCCGGGGAGATTTTACAGTCACGCGCATCGGCTGCGCTGGCGGTGCTGGTTTATGCACTGTCCTCACGCGCATTTGTCTGGCAGGTGATGGGCGGCGGGATCACACGTTCCTTCGGCATTTTGTTCCTGTTGTTGATGCTGTGGCAGGCTGTTCAACTATTTAAGGGATATTCGCTGAAAAGCCTGATCTTGACCATCCTGTTCGGTGCGGGTGCGGTCTTGAGCCATCCGCAGACGGCCTTGCATGCCGTGTTGGGCGGCGCGCTCATTTTTATTTTTTACGGACGCAACAAACGCGGGATGCTGTCTGCGTTTTGGGTGGGTTTGGGCGTTGCACTCCTGACTGCGCCCTGGTGGCTGACCATCCTGTCACGGTACGGATTGGCCCCCCTGCTCTCTGCCGGCCAAACCAGCCAACGGACTCTTGATTTTTACCTGATCGTGCTTAAATTGCACGGGCCGGGGAATTACCTGGCTCTTCCAGCTTTGATTTTCTTTTATATCGGCCTTTGGGATTCATTCAAACGCAGGAATTTCTTTTTCATTGTGTGGATTCTGCTTGCCTACCTGATCGATACGCGTGGCGGGGATGGCGTTGCCTTGCTGGCCGAATCCATGCTGGCGGGAACCGGTTTGCTGATCCTGTCCGGGTGGGTGAGTGGAATGCAGGCTGAAAGCGGCGAAATCATTCTGATGAAGCGTGGAAGTCGGACCCTTGTTTTCGGTGTGTTGTTTTATTTCATTCTTGCCGCCAGCATCTCTGATTTTCAACTGGTCAATACTAGCTTGAAGACGGGTGACCTCCAGATGATCGATTGGGTCAAGTCTCATGTGGACGGGAATAAAAACTTTTTACTTGCGACAGGACGCGAATTTTCCATGTCAGACCCGGCCCAGGAATGGTTCCCTGCGTTGACGGAACAGCACAGCGTGACCACCCTGCAGGGTTTGGAATGGACTCTGCAGGGGAAATTCTTCCCCTGGTATGAACAATTAACTGACTTCCAACATTGTCCGGATGTGGATTGTGTTCACGAATGGAGCGCCCGGAACGGCGTCAATTACGATTATTTGATCGTGGCCATTCCATCCGTGGAGGACAAAAGTGACCTGGCAGATTCGCTCCGCAGCCTGGCCGTCTCGGCTCGTGCCTCGAGGTTGTATGTGCTTGACTACGAATCGGAGACTTCACTGGTGTTTGAGCTGGTCAGGTAACCGTCACCTGTATCCCGGCCTTCCCATTCGCTCATGAATTGATCGAGAAAGCGGAGCATCACCTCATGGCGCCCTTCCGCCATTCTTTTTGCTGCCGGGGTGTTCATTCTGTCCCTGAGTAAAAGCAGTTTTTCATAAAAATGATTGATTGTGGCGCTTTTGCTGTTCTTGTATTCCTCGAAACTGGCATGCATTTGATTGGATGATTCCGGATCATACATCGGCCTGTTCCTGTAGCCGCCATAGGCAAAGGCGCGCCCGATGCCAATTGCGCCGATGGCATCCAGCCGGTCGGCGTCCTGCACAATAAACCCTTCCAGGCTCTTCATTTTGTTTTCGACCCGCGCGCCCTTGTAGGAGATATGCATGATGATCTCACAGACCTGTTCATTCACTTGCGAATCCACGCCGCATTGATTCATCCAGGCTTTGGCACGATGCGGGGTTTCATCCCCGTTTTCATTGAATTTCCAGTCGTCCAGATCGTGCAGGAGGGCAGCGAGCTCAACAATGAAGGCGTCGGCTTTTTCCTGTCTGCAAATGGCGGCGGCGTTTTTCCAGACACGGTATATATGCCACCAGTCATGGCCGGAGGGATCGTCGCTGAATTCCTGTTTGATGTATTCGGCAGTTCTTTGAATGATGTCTTTTTGAGTCATGGCTCTATTTTGCCATATAAAAGCAAACCGGGCGGAAGGCCCGGCTAAGTACCATTCCATTTCATTTTCATATAAACATCCCCGCGTTCCAGTTCATCCAGCATTTGGTTGAGCCGTTTCTGCCTTGTGGTCTCGAGCCTTGCACGTGTGACGCGAAGCGAGCCTATGTAGTCGTTCTGCTGGTAGGGTGGACGGGCAAGATAGGCAGTCATCAACCCGCGCGCATGCAGGGCGTTTTGGAAAAAATCAGGCATTTCATGGCGGGGACGTGCAGGCATGCTTAACTCCTTATCAGAAATAACAGGATCAAAGTAATTATGTTTGCAGCGGTCCCAAGCGGGAGGTACCACAACCCCAACATGGCAACGACGCTCAACAGATTGCGCCCCCAGGGCTGGTCCAGTCCAAACCCGGCGGCAACGATCAATGATGAGGCTCCATAGAAGACAAAGGCCGCTTTCATAAAAGTGGAGCGGGGTTCGATGCCGGCGGCTTTTACGAGGGCAGCCCACGGACCCAGCTGACCTGCATGCGGGCCGCTGGATGGCGTGACATAATCGCCGATCAGAAGGGCCCGCAGCCCGTCAGCAAACATCCAGCTTGCATTCAGGATGACCAGAATCACAATGATCCATTTCATCATGTTATTTCTTCAATACGCACAACGCCTGCCGGATCTCCCCTAAGTGATATGCGGTATGAACCACGATCGCCAGGGAGCCTCCCATCGAATCGTCATTCCATACCTCATTGTCGTGGAGCATTTTTGTGATGCGGTTGTATGCGTCGTTCAATTTGCCCTTAAGTGTTTCCCATTCATCCGGCGTGACCTTTTCCACCGTGCGCCAGATCTCGCCCCAATCTGCCGGACTGGAGTCTTGATTGACCACATAGCGTTCGAGCACTTCAAGGTAAAAAGTCACGTGGGCAACCTGGGCCGCTAGTGAGGCGCACTTGCCGCCGACTGGAATGGATGCCTCTTGAGAAGAAACAGTTTCGAGCGTCTGAAAAAGAGCCGTGTCTTTATCCAGATAAATGCCGCGCGGCTTCTCGAAGGTCTCTTCGAGCAAGGCAAATAAATTATTCAGAAAATCCTCCTGCTTGATCATCTTTTCCATGGTTTATCCTGCTCCTTCGAATGCGGATTTGAGCCACGAGACCAGCTGTGAGTCGATCTCGCGCGCCTCGTTGATATTAACAATGTAATTGCTCATGCTTCCTGTGGGCTGTTCCAGCAAACGGGCACTCTTCTTTAAATCCTTTGCGTTAATGCCCACTTCGAAACGTGTGCTGGTTTTGGGCCCGATCATCGCAAATTGTTTCTTTCGCCGCAGGCTAACATAGCCTTTTTTCGGGACGGTTTCGAAATCCCCAAATTGATGGATCTGCTTGATCAGCTTTTCATGAAGGGAACGGAAGCCTGCTTTTGATCCTGAATAAAGTTCATTCAGGATGTCATCTTCTGATCGCGCGTGCGCCATCGGATTGGAAAATGGCATGTACCAGCGCATTTGCATCTCCATGCCCCAGGCCAAGCTTTTCCTTGAACATGCTGCGCAACCCGCCATGTTTGGCAAGTCCGCTTTTCTTCGCCATGGCGGCAAGTTCGGCAAGAGATCTGCCTCTCTTCTTTTGAATGTTGTTGATCTGGGTTTGAACGGCTTGATCGAGGCTGCTCATAAGACAATCTCCTTAACGCCAAAGTCAGGGTGGCAATGGTAATGTCCCAATTATAGAACATATTTTCTTTTTTATCAATTGCCTTATTAACTTAATAAATTCTTCAACCCCGCTTCCAGGTCAACCCGTGCGCGAATGACAATGAGGGCATGCAGATGTCGCTGCAAGGTTTCCTCAGTCTTGTCCTTTTGATATTGTGCGCAGCCTGCCCGCCCCACAAGGATCGCGATCAGATCCATTTGGCTTCCACCGTCCTTTCACCGGACTGGTCCCCGGTGTTGATCGTTGACTTCGGCTCCAGCAGCAGCACGTGAACCTCCTCCTCGGCAACGGGGCAGTGTTCCACACCTTTTGGAATAATGGTGAACTCCCCTTCGTTCAAAATGACATCCCTGTCGCGAAGTTTGATAAGCAGCCTTCCCTTTAGGATCAAAAACAATTCATCCTCGTTCTCATGTTGGTGCCAGACAAACTCGCCGTGTAATTTTGCCAGCTTAACATGCATGTCATTCATTTCCCCAACAATACGCGGGCTCCAATGTTCGTTGAAAAGGCTGAGTTTTTGAGCAATATTTATAATTTGCATCGGTTCCTTTCTTTCCGGTCAGGCCTCTTTTGCTTGAAGCTGTCTCCTTGGTGAGGAAATGAACCGATCGGCAAGAACAAGAGGGATGATCCACATGAACAACCTGAACAGGGTAGTGGCGACCAGGGCATGCCTTGGCAGTGCAAGTACATCCCCGAAAATATTGACAAACATGTTGACGCACGCGGACAGGAACATCCAGCCAGCCAGCCAGCTCCATACGATCGATTCGGTTGACCGGTCTTTATATGCCATAAAAAGGATGCCCAAAAGGAGCAGGCAGCTTGCGAGCATGGGAATTGGGTTTTCCAGGTGCAGCAGATTACCTGTTGACATCAATGACTTTCGCAATGAAGATGGCGGACGGGTGTTGAAGTACGCCTGTGTATTTTCGGAGAAGGCATATGGCGTATCCTGAAGATAGTTTGTCAGGATGTATCCAGGATGGAAAACAAGGAATTTTATGTAGGCGGTTTTTGCGTTCGCAGGAAACCAGTCGTCAAATGCCGGTGATTTGGGATCGGGCATTCCATTGGATTGCATCAGCTTGACCCGCGCGGGATCGGGCAGGAGGTCTGATTTGTAAACGTTCATCATTTGAATTTTGGTGCGCTCGCTGTTTCCCGAGGACATCCACCCGAGCAGAAAAAAACCAGACAGGATCGCCAGGATTATAAAAACTCCACCTGATTTTCTAAATTTGCCGGTTGCCATTATTCCAGTGATCATGATCAAAAGAATCAGGATCTCGTATAAATGTGCGTCCTTTAGAAAGGTCCAGAAAAAAACAACGGCCAGCCACAGGGCTGTGAGCAGGCTTGTGGACAGGGTGGGCCTGGTTTCCTTTGCAAATCGGAATGCGAGTTCGATCAAAAGCCCGGTTTGCAGGGCCAGCAGGGAAAAACTTAATGATTCGGATGTCAGAATGCTGTCCCAATCCGCTATTTGCGGGACAAAAGCGAATGTGGAGATCATCATTGCCGTCAGGATTTTTGTCAGAGGGTTTTTGATGCGATTCGTGATTGAAAGTGTCAGCACGCTCCAGGATGCAATTGACACAATGAATTGAAGCAGAACGATTTTTACAAAACTGGGTTGTACCCGTCTTTTGGTCGTGTCGATGCTTCCATTGACGATGATCTTGTATCCCTGGTCAGGTTTTAGAACTTGATAAACCAGATTTGTTGTAAAAAGCCGTCGGCCACTAAACGCCTCCCTGGAGGACAAGGGGGCCTCTGAAGACGATATATATGATGCAGTATCATCGTTGGCTATGGATAGGCGTGGATCGCCCTGCGCCATGATCCTGATGATGATCGTCAGGGCAAGAATCGCCAAAATGACAACCTGAACCCTGTTTTCTGGTGAAGACCACCGGCTCTTTTTCATAATTTGTTCTCGCTCATGTATGGATTTTATGTCTCGTCATTAAAAAATTATTGGATTCCGGCAAGGGGGATGGAGAGCATAAGGGATAAAAGCGATGCGGCCGAGCCAATGATTACGCCTGCCGCTACTGCGATCACAACAGCAAGAGTCGGATTCCAGTTGAATCTGGCCATGACGAATTTGGTAAACCAGCCTGAAAACAAGCCGAACAGAACGATTCCCAAACCGTTGCAAAGCAGGGAGGTGCCGATTGCGAACATTCCCTGCTTTTCGCTGGCGCCATTCAAGGCGACCATTTCCAACAAAACGGACAAAACTGCAACAAAAAAAAGCAGGATCATGGTGATGACCGCTGCGATCCTGACCGGTGTCTTGTTTGGCGTATTCTTTGTCACAATGATTTCTCCTCTTGAAGCATTTAGACGATTTTATCAGATGGGATGAAGTCGCAGTTCTGCGGCCGTGTATGCAAAAGGGACCGTTTTTTTTCGATCCCTTTTTGTTAATTGCCCGACACGCGCCTTGTTTATCCCATTTCCACTTCGACCCCCTCTTGAATCGTTTATCCCATCCTGGCATCCCAAATGACGACCTTGTTCCGTCCTTTTGCCTTGGCCTTGTAGAGGGCGCGGTCCGCCCGATGGAGCAGTCCTTCCAGGCTGTCGGAATCCCTGCTGCCGAATTCCGTAACCCCCATGCTGATGGTGACCTTGAATGCGGACGTGTCGGTTTTAATGGTGGTCGCTTCGATGCGCGCCCTTAATCGCTCGGCAAGAAAGGCCGCTTTTTTCTGCGGGGTTTCGGGCATGAGCAGGGCGAACTCCTCCCCGCCCAGCCTGGCAAAAATATCCATGGGTCTTATACCCTGTGTGCACATCTCCTTCAAGGTGATCAGGGCCTGATCACCGCTTGCATGACCATGGGTGTCGTTTATCTTTTTAAAGACATCCAAGTCCATAAGCACCAGGGACAGTTTTCTTTTGTATCGAACCGCCCTTTCGATCTCCCCTGCAGCCAGTTCCATGAAATGACCGCGGTTGATGGCGCCGGTCAGGGAGTCGCTGTTGGCAAGATGATGCAGCTCGCTTTGGACCCGTTTAAGTTTGCTGATATCGTGCAAAATGATCAGGCGCCCAAGAAGCTTTTTGCCCTTGCCGTCCAGTATGGGCGTGATCTGCATGTCCACATGTTTTTTGGGCCTTCCGCCCAGTTCAATTTCGGTTTGCAACTGGATAAAATCGGGTGAATCCTTTTGGTATTGAGACCATTTTCGGAGCGCCTGTTCCACGGACTGGCCAAGCAGGTTTGTGTTGATGTTCAACAAATTCTGTGCGGCGGGATTCATATCCACGATGCGGTTTTGGGGATCGATGACCAGCACCCCGTCCGCCATTTTTTCGATCAGGCTGTCGCGTGCAACCGGAATCAGATCCAGCAGGTGATATCTGCTGACGGCGAAGGCAAATGTCAACGCGGTGACGGTGAATGAGAAGGGCGTATTATCGGCACCCGGCAGCGGATTCAATCCCAGTACAAAGATAATGCTGTTCAACCAGGTAAAGGCAACCCCCGCCAGTATGATGCCTATTTGCTTTCGGTATATTCCTGATGAACGCAGGTAGGCACGCACGATCAGGAATGTGGAGAAGAATATCAGGGAATAGGAATAGGCAACATTGAGCCAGAAAACAGGCCCGGCGTCCAGAATGAGCGCGCTATTTTCCACCCGTTTGCCTGCAAAGAAGAGTCCATGATAGGGGTCGGTAAAGAGCGCGGCCAGGACCAGGACCGGTTCGATGTAAATAAAAGCCGCCAGGGGTCGCTTGAGCCAATCCTGTTGATTCGTCAAATGAAGAGTGAAGATGAACAGGGCCGCGGGCACGCTGACAGCGCCGACATAGGTGATGTCAAGCCAGAAATATTTGGTGGGTCCCGGCGCACCGGCCCAGAAGATGCCGTAGGTAATATCCCACCAGGCCAGCGCGAGCAGCAGGATGATCAATGCCAGCGCGCCGGTTGCGGCCCGCCGGGTTTGAAGGATCAGAATCGCAACAAACAAGCCAAGCGTGCCTGCGATCAGTAACAATGCGCTGTAGGAGGTGTTGGGAGGTGTCACCGAATGGTCCTTGCCCCTTATTGTACATCACCCGGATTTGGCAGGTGCTTGCGCCTTATTTTGCAGGCTTCATGCCGTCTTGCAGAAATGTTTGAATGGGATGCAGGTCAGTTTCGGCCAGTTGATGATTTTTTACTTTCCGCATCCCGCCGGTTCCGGTGGATTTGATGGGTGACCTGGATATCTCAGATATGACGGACCAACCCATCAGGGATGCGGAAACAGGTGTTGGGATCTTAAGCAATTCCTGTATCTCCAGCAAGTCGACTGTGCACCAGAGGATCAGGTCGGCTTTTTTTATCAGATCCGGATATTGAGCCACGGAGACACAGCGGCCAAGATCTTTCCAGTAACTTGCGCTCCAGGTCTTGATCTCAAGCCTGCGGACATTGGTGTATTTCCTGATCTTTACAACAATGTCGCACAGGTTTTCACGCTCCGGAAAGCGGAAATGCGAATCCAGTTCGAACCCCTTTTCAAGCAAAAATTTTTCAACCGCCAGCTCACCCAATTTCCCTTTTAAATGAGAGGCAAAACGGTTATCGTAATAACCCTCGCGGACCGACCATTTCTCGATGGATATTCGCGCAGACTCCATGGCCCATTTCACGTCTTCCAGGCCGAGGGAAACGATGACCTCCCCGCTCATGTGCTCCTCAGCCTTGTGCCTTTATCGAGCGCGGATCGAGTTTTGAGGAGGCGGAGATCAGCTCCTTCAAATCATCCCAGGGTGCATCGTTATAGGATTCAAGCCTGATAAAACGCTTGTATTTTGGCATTCCTTCCAGAAGGTGGCGGGGGTCGGGCAAAAATGCGCCATGGATGAAAGCTAGGCGGACGTGATCCTTGTGGAGCCCGATCTGACAGATGCCGGCACTGACAATCCCCCCGCGCCCTGCATGAAAATAACTTAACCCTCCCCAGCGGACCACTTCCACTGCATCAGGTACGATCCCGGCAATGATGTTCCGCAATTCCAGCACGACCTCCTGCAGGTGTGGCGGCGTGAACTTAAGGAAGTTTTCGATATGATGAATTGGAAGCATGCTGTTACTCCCAAAAATATTATAGCACCGCCCGCCGGGCCGTTTCATCATAGACTTTCATTAACCTCCCCTTTCCTCCAGTTGACCGAATCACCCGGATAGCCTTATAACTACCGGACGATAAAACTAAGCAATTAAAGGATTACACACATGCATGGTGGCGGCTGGTTCATGGCGATGCGTTCGGGCGACGAAAAGCCCAAGGTTACAAAGGAACTCTTATTGCGTGTGCTTCAATATGCAAAACCATATTGGAGTCACATCGGCGGGATGTTGTTGACCATTCTGGCCAGTTCGGCGCTCAGCGTGGTTTCCCCGCTGATCTTTCGTCAGCTGATCGACACGATCCTGCCCGGCAAGGACCAGAACAAACTGGGCCTGTTCGCCCTGGCCCTGCTCTTCGTGCCCCTGCTGAACGGGGGCATCAGCGTGATTCAGCGCAAATTGAACGTGACCGTCGGCGAAGGCGTGATCTATGACCTGCGTGTGGCGCTCTTCACCCGCCTGCAGCGCATGTCCCTGCGGTTCTTTACCAATACCAAGGTCGGAGAGTTGATGAGCCGCCTCAACAACGACGTGGTCGGCGCGCAAAATGCCATCAGCAACACCATTGTCAATATCGTCACCAATTTGATCGAGGGTCTGGCCATCCTGATCGTCATGCTTTCATTGGAATGGAGATTGACCCTTGGCAGTATTTTCGTCCTGCCCCTGTTCTACCTGATCGCACGCAGGCTTGGGGACCGTCTGCGTACCATTGCCCGCGAAGCCATGGATGTCAATGCGCAAATGAACGCGCACATGAACGAAACCCTCAACATCGGCGGCGCATTGTTGGTGAAATTATTCGGACGCACCCATGAAGAGGGCGAACGCTTTCGGGAGCGCGCGGCCCGTGTGCGCGACATGGGCATTCAACGCTCCGTGATCGGTTCCTCGTTCTTCGTCATGATCGGTCTGGTCAGCGCGGTGGGCACGGCCCTGGTCTACGGCTTCGGCGGCCTGCTCGTTATTCAGAATAAATTCACGGTCGGCACCATTGTGGCCTTTGGCTCCTATCTTGGCACCTTGTACGGTGCCATGCAGGGGCTCGCGGGCGCGCCGGTTGAATTCTCCACCAGCATGGTTTCGTTTGAACGGGTCTTCGAGATCATCGACCTGCCGCACGATATCGAAGAGAAAAAGGATGCGCTCGTGCTGCACGATGTAAAGGGCGAGCTTGCCTTTGAGAATATTGATTTCAAATATTCGATCAACGAAAATATTTTACTGAGCACCGTCAAACGCTATGGCAGCATGGCGGATGTGACCGCGGTCATGTCCGGTGGAAAGAAGTCCGCAGACGAAGGTCCGCAGGCTGCTGTAAAAGGGAGGAACGGCCAGATGGCAGCGGGCAGTCGTCCCGAGGAAGGAAGCGGGTCCGACTCATCCGAACCTGCTTCAACATCCCAGGCACGCGAGGTCGCTTTGGAGGGAATCACCTTTACCGCCAAGCCCGGACAGTTGATCGCGCTGGTCGGCCCATCCGGCGCCGGAAAAACCACCCTGACCTATCTGATTCCGCGCCTGTACGACCCGTCGGGCGGAGTCATTCGTATTGACGGGCATGACCTGCGCGATGTGACCCTTGACTCACTGGCCGCCGCGATCGGCATGGTCACGCAGGAGACGCATCTCTTCCACGATACCATCCGCACGAATCTAACATATGCGAAAATGGACGCCACCCAGTCCGAGATCGAAGCCGCCGCGCGCGCCGCCAACATCCACGACTTCGTGATGGGCCTGCCGGATACGTACGACACGATTGTGGGGGAGCGCGGCTACCGGCTGAGCGGCGGCGAAAAACAACGTGTGGCCCTGGCCAGGGTGATTTTGAAAAATCCGCGCATTTTGGTGCTGGATGAAGCCACCAGTTCCCTCGACAGCGAATCCGAATCCCTGATTCAAGATGCGCTGAAACGCGTCATGGCAGGCAGGACATCCATTGTGATTGCCCATCGCCTGAGCACCATTCTGGCCGCCGACCTGATTCTGGTTATGGATCGGGGCCGGATCGTCGAGCGCGGCACGCACGATGAGTTGATCGCAACAGGCGGGCTATATAGTCAATTGTATGAGACGCAGTTTCGAGGAGAACGGGTGTAAGCTGTCTGTTCCTTTTAAATCTATGTAAAAACAAGGACGACTGTTTAGGTCGCCCTTGTTTTATAGTGTATTTCAAAAATCTAATACAGATCAACCTGTCGTGGATTGTGCTGGAGCATTTCCGCCCTGCAGGGTCAATGCGGGCAGTGCTTTTAATTCACGATAGACCAAAGTCCACACGGTGGAGGCGAAGACCGTCTGCCAGCTGCCAAGCAGGAGCCAGGGGGAAAATGCGATCGTGAAGAACAGTGGAAGCACAAAGAGAACTCCGACGATCCACGGCAGCCAGCCGTTCAGGAAGAGGCTGGTCAGTCCGCCTGTCAGCAGGGCGGGAATTGCCGCCACAAGGGCGCCCGCCACACTTGTGACCAAAACCACCGGCAGGGTCAGGATGATGGCGATAATGGACACGATCGCCCAGGCGATCCCGAGTCCGATCATCACCAGCCACATCATTCCTACATTCTTCCAATTCTCGCGCGCCAGCTGGAATCCGCGGCGCAGTGACTCGCCCACCGGGGCATCTTCCAGTACACAGATCCGCCAGAAGAACTGTCTAAGCAATTGCAGGAACATGCTCAGGATGGCGACCACAAAAATGACCAGGAAGAGGAATCCGATCGAACTGACAATGATGAACATTGCAGGCGGCTCACTACCCTGAGACAGGGTTAGGAAGACCGCGATTCCAACCCCAAGAAGCAACACCATGGTAAGAATTAGTGGAAGATTCACGAGCAGGTTGATCAGGAACAGGCGCCAGGAGGTACGCGACCAACCCAGGCGGAAACCCTGCCGGACGGTCAGTTTTGAGCCGGTCTTTTCGTACTCATCCACCATGCGGATGACGGCAGTCTCAGACACGTATCGGGCGATTGCCAGGGCAATTCCCAATATCAGGCTGAATACCACGAAGATGACTGCGATCCAGAGGATGGTTGTTAAATCCTCTTTCGAAATTCCAGCTTCAGGCAGGCCCTGATCGAAGAGTCTCTGCATTTCCTGTCCGGCTTGTTGGAATGCTTCACGCATGTCCTGGGGGAGTTGCTGCTGGCTGCGATGTGGGTCGGTTTCATATCGGGAGCTGCTGTTCGAGCTGTTTCCGTGCGAGCCTGCTCCAGCCATGGCCAGGATCAGCCCAAAGACCCATAAGGCTCGATAACTCCAAAGAATGTGCCAGGCGCGTTTTAAGATTTTAGTGGGATCCATTTTTTTCCTTCTTTCTATGTTGTTCGTTCAAATTTGACCGTGGGCCTGCTTCAGCCTTCGAGGAGTTGGCCCTACTCCCGAGGCCTGTGGCGCGCCCACCAGATCGCAATCCAACTCAGATACAACAGGGCGATCGCCGCCTGCCAGATGATCTGAGGCAATCTACTTCTCGTGAAGGCTTCCGTGAATTCAGCCCATTGCAGGCTGTTTCCGCTGAGAAGCCCGAATTCTCCAAGTGTCCCGGTCCAAATTGCTCCAGCGGATGGATTTGTCACTACCCAGGCGGGAACGCCGCTCAACAAACCGAACCCATTTGCAGTCGAGACCACCTCACTGACCAATATTGAAGTGTTTAGGAAGAGCCAAAGCATCATCAGACTGACCGGAATCATCCACCATCCCACTTCCTGTGCTTTGCGTTTCAATACTGGAGGATGTTCGTGTGGAAGACGCAGGCTGATCTGCGCTGCAAATCTATCCGGCGACATAAATTCAGGTGCAGGTACTTCATGCAACAAACTTGAAAGATTCTGCATGGACTGCAATTCCGCCTGGCATTCAAGGCAACCGGCAAGATGAGTCTCCATCTGGTGAAGCCGTCCGCCCTTCAACTCCCCATCCAGATACGCATTCAACCATTCTGTCATGTGGTTAGACATGTTCAGCCTCCATTAACACAGCCTTTTGTCCATGAAGTTTTTCCTTTAGTAAACGACGGGCGTAATTCAAACGTGACATGACGGTTCCGATTGGGATATCGAGGGTCTCTGCAATCTCTCGATAGGAAAGTTGCTCATATTCCTTCAGTACCAGCACTGCCCGGCTGGCGTCTGGCAGGGATGAGATCGCGTCTTTCACCTGGGCGGTCCGTTCTGCCTGTACTAAGAGACTCTCCGGCCCGGGTTGTGGATCAGCCAGATGGAGATCCTCCACGGCTCCGGGCAGGATGCGCTTCTCCTTGCGCAGCATGTCCGTTGCAGTATTGAGCGCGATGCGATACAGCCAGTTGCGCAGCGATGATTCGCGGTCCGTACGGAAGGAGCCCAGATTTGACCAGGCACGGATGAATGTCTCCTGGGCGGCGTCTTCTGCGATTTGGGCATCACCGCATATGCGGAAGATAACGTTCAATACCCCCCGGGCATGGATGCCGACCAATTCGCTGAATGCGTTTCGGTCGCCGCCCTGTGCCTTGGTGACAAGCTCTATCTCATTCACTTGAAAAACGATGGCCACTGCCGGATATTCCTCTCAGGTTGTTGCCCTGCATGATATATACGTACATCGGCTGGTTTTTATTCGAAATTAAATATATTGGTATTGTTCGTTCCAGGTGGGGGAATTGCCGCTGTAGAATAATGTGATTTTCTCTTGACAACTTACTAACTAGTAAGTAAAATCCCCCAATGGTGAAAATTGAGAACTCCAAACGTACGATTTTGAATTTGGCAGAGTCCCTGTTGCAGGATAAGGGCTTCAACGGCTTTAGCTATGCACACATCGCATCTGAATTGGGCGTAAAGAATGCCGCCATCCATTATCACTTCCCCACAAAAGAGGATCTGGGACGTGCAGTCATCCAACATTATCGCGACCGGTTCAAGCTCTGGACCAATAATGCCCGTGTCAAGGATCTTCCCTCCCGCGAAAAATTGGATTGGTTCTTTGGCATTTACTCGTCCATGCGCGCGGACAAAGGCAAGGTGTGTCTGGTTGGGTCAATGGAAGTCGAGTTCAATTCAATTCCGGGTGGATTGCAGGAGGAGGTCCAGATCCTGCACAAGGAATTGCTCGACTGGTTGGAAGCCACGTTGGCAGAGGGCAGGGACGCGGACGCATTTCAATTCAACGGCGATCCCGCAAATAAAGCCGCCTTGATCCTGTCCACCTTGCAGGGCGCCTTGCAGATGGCACGCGCCCTGGGAACCAAAAAATTCCGTGATGTCGTGGAACAGATGAAGCTGGATTTGATCGTGTAATTTTTTTTACCATAAAAACTTACCAGGTAGTAAGTAAATTTTTAACAGGAGAACCCATGTCAACTTTAGAAACTGCAGCAAAGTCTCAAGCGATCATAAAAAGGGTCTATCAGGCATTCTTCAGTCCATCACAATATGAAGTGAAATCCACGGACCGCGAGATCATTGAACGTGGAAATAATTATCGGGTCCCGTTTGATGGAGGTGAGTTGGCGGTCACCACCTGGGGTGGGGACGGCCCCGCTGTTTTGTTGATGCATGGCTGGGGCGGCGCACGCGCGCAAATGACGGGCTTTGTCGAACCACTCTTGTCCGCCGGATATCGGGTCGTTGCCTATGATCAGCCTGCTCATGGTGAGTCAGACGGAAAGACGACCAATATCCTTGAAATTGCACCCAGCATGGATTTGATTTTGCAGCGTGAACGACGCTTTGATGCGGTCATTGCCCATTCCTTTGGGACTTTGATCACTTCTTATGCGCTCGTCAAACGAAATCTTCCACCTCCTTCCAGGCTGGTATATTTCGGCGCTTTCAACCGGCTTTTGGATTCCCTCCCGCGTTTTCAAATGCTGGCAAATTTACCGGACGAGGTCATGGATGGCCTGCGCAATATGATCTCCGAAAACTTTGGGAGGGATGTGCTGGATGCGATCGTGAACGAATCGCTTGTATCGCAGATCCGCATCCCGGCCCTGATGTTCCATGACCGGTCCGATAATGTCACCCCGGTGGAAGACAGCCGCGCCATTGCCAATGCGTGGACGGATGCGCAATACATTGAAACCAATGGTTTGGGTCACCGCGGAGCCTTGCAGTCTACTGAGATTCACGCCCAGGTCCTCAGGTTCTTGAAGAGCTAGTTGAATATAAATCAAAAGAGCCTGATGCCAGGCTCTTTTGATTTATATTGATTCCTTTGCGAATCTATTTTTCTTCCTCGTCGCTCACATCCGGAATGTGTCCGGGCTTTTCCCTGCCCAATTCCAGTGACCGTTGATACGCCGCCCAAACTGCGCGCGAGATCGCGGTGCGGAAGCCGGCCTTTTCCAAATAATACAAAGCCTCGGCGGAGGTCCCTCCCGGAGAGGTGACTTGATTTCGCAACGTGGCTGGGTGCCGGCTGGTGCTCTGATAGTAGGATGCCGACCCTTTGATGGTTTGCAGGACCAGTTGCTCCGCGATGCGCCGCGGAAATCCCATGTGAACCCCGGCATCAATTAAAGCCTCGGTGAACAGAAAAACATAGGCAGGGCCGGATCCGGAGAGGGCGGTAGCCATATCGAGATAGCTCTCGTCTTCCGCAAAGACCTCCTCCCCCAAGGCGCTCAAAATGGACCGTGCCATGTTCTGTTGTTCACCGCTGACGTCCTTCGAAGCCGTCCAAACGGTAATGCCCTCGCCGATCTGTCCCGGAGTATTCGGCATGGAGCGCACAATGGATTTGTGTTTTAAGCCCGTACCGATCTTTTTTATGGTCGCGCCGGCGATAATGGACAGGACCAGTGCGTCGTTGCAGATGCCTTTGAGCCCCTTCATCACCTCGCTCAAGCGCTGCGGCTTGACAGAGAGCACCACTACATCCGCTTCATGCACTGCGGAACCGTTATCCGTTGTGACTTTGATGCCATATTTCTTGTGCAGTTCTGCGCCGCGTTCTTCGCGCGGACCGGAGGCAATGATATTTTTCGGATCCGCAAGCTTTTGACGCAGCAATCCCGCAATCATGGCTTCCGCCATGACACCGGGACCAATGAAAGCAATGGTTTTGTTTGGCATATGCGCCTCCGTGTGAGGCATTATACATGCTTGAGTGTTAAAACTGCACGCTTCAATTTTAATAATGCTAATGGTAAACTTCTGGTCTATGGCAGCTCAAAAAAGACCCTTGATTCCCGTATTTTCGCAAATTCTTCTTTATGGTTTGTTTGCACTACTGACGCTCACGGTTTTGGTTCAATCCAACCCGGGAACACGCCTTCCCTCCCGTGATTACGGGTTTTATATTTATATAGGCGATCAAATTACCCATGGCAGGCTTCCATATCGGGATGCGTGGGAAAGCAAACCCCCCGCCATATTTTATTTGAATGCAGTCGGTTTATGGATTGGGCGGGGTTCGCGTTGGGGGGTGTGGATCGTTGAATATGTATCGTTAGTCACGGCGATTCTGTTTTCGTATTCTATTCTGAAGAAGCTTTGGGGCACCTGGCCCGCACTGGGGGGAACTTTTCTTTGGCTTGCGGGTCTTGACATTACTCTTCAAGGGGGTAATTTTACCGAGGAATATCCTCTCCCGTTGCATTTTTTTTCAATCATGCTTTTTCTTAATTTAATTAAAACCCCCCATCGGCGGATTCCCAATATTTTGCTTGGGGTCGTATTTAGTTTCAGTTTTTTGTTTCGCCCAAACAATGCCCTCACTGAAATGGCCGTGATCCTGGTCCTGCTTTTACTGCGGCTTTTACAACGCGATATCAAGTCTGTGTCCATCCAGATCTTTTGGCTGATGGCAGGCGCCCTGCCGCCCATGTTGATCACCGGTTATTATTTTTGGTCACAGGGACTCTTCCAGGACCTGCTGGAAGCATCCATTTTCTATAATATGGCTTACAGCAGCACATCCATTTCTTCCAGTTCGCCTTTGATGACGGGCTTTACTATTTTTGGTGCGATCTCATGGATTGCCGTGGCGGGTTATATTCTTGCCGGATTCCGTGCGCTGAAAAAGGACGCTTTTTTCCCTATTTATGCTTTTCTTCTGCTTGGGTGGCCACTGGCCATTTTTCTGAGCGACCCTGCTAGGCGCAACTATCCGCATTACTTTATTAATTGGCTGCCTTTTATGAGTCTGCTAGGCGGGTTGACGATTCATTTCTTAACTGCCAACATCCCGGTTCAAAGGCGGGAAAATCAACTTTGGGGTTTGATTTCGAATGGGATGGCTCTCTTTTTGACAATCATTTTCTTTCTGGCAGACGGGCGGGCCGCAGAATACCAAAAAGCACTAAATCGTCTGGCTAGGCGGGATACTCTTGGGGCCGAGGTTCGCTCGCGGATCTCTACTTACGTTGAAAACCATTCTAACCCCGGCGACAAGGTCCTCTTTTGGGGGGTGTGGCCCGGCGAAAATTTCATGTCAAATCGCGAATCGCCCAGTGCATATTTGTTTTATCCGCTCTTCATCAGGTCTAACATATCCCAGCAAATCAATGCCCGGTTTTTGGAGGATATTAAAAATAATCCTCCTGCCCTGATCGTGGATATGGACTGGCATATGGTGCTCCCCATCGACAGCGAGAAACGCGCCGCGCAAGCCGCTGTAGGATACGGATGGATCTACCCTCCAGATAATTTGGATGAGTTCTACGAGTTTGTGACCGAAAACTATTATGTAGATGCAAAGGTGGGAAGCCGGACAGTCTATCGCCTGCGCCAACCCTGAATCGGGGTCAGGTCATTGGTTTAGCGTAGTGCTGCAAAACAGATCGCTTGTATAACTTTGCATCTCAGGTGTCAGATCCATGGCATTCAGGTTAAAACAAGCTTGCTGTTTGTATAACAGCTCGGTGTTGACGCGTGTTGATATTTGCTTGACCGTTTTCTCATCTCCAAGCATGGCCGCGGATTGCAGGAAAGGCATCAATTCGATCTGATCGTTCGGGTGCAGTTCTGCCTTCGCAGCCTGTTTCCCCAGATCGGCGATCTGGACCCAATCTTCCAACTGGCGCGCCAGGGTGGCCTTCTGATAGTAAAAACACCAATCATGTTCAGGTTCCGACCCAAATAGGGAGGCAGGCGGTATATGGCCAGGGACATTTACTTCCACATTATTAATTTTAGACTGTGGCGAGGAGAGGGAGATGCCATTTAGCTCTGAGACCGAGACCTCTCTCCAGGTGGCGTCGACCACATGCACGCACGACGATGCTGATGGCTGGCTCATCACAAGAATATTTCCATAATCCAGTAAAAATGTGTGGCTTCGTACAATTCTCTCCGCACTCAATTTTCCGGCGAGGATGTTGTTGAAGCCTTCCGAGGTCATTGAAATTGCCGAAATGGGATAGCGGACAAGCCCATTTGGGGGCAGTTGCTCGTCATAATAAATGAAATTGGCCGGACCCGAAACAATCTCGTAATCTTCGCCATATTCTATAGAAGGGTAGTTCACCATCAGCGAGGTGTTTTCCCGGATGTTTGGAGCGCGCCAGGTCACCTGCCACCAAAAATCTTGAATGGCTCTTTCCTCGTTCACGGCCTGTGTTGCAATAGAATAATGGGTTAGAGTTGCAAGGAACAGAACAAGGGAAAATATGCCGGCGCGAAATCTTTCGGAAGGGATCTTCAAGATCACAACGGCAATCAGGATCGATGCGGGCAATGAGGCAGGCAATGCATAATGGGAAAAGCGATCAAAAGTGATATATCGATTTGCGATAATGACCGGTAAGATCCCTGCCAGGACTCCGACATAACCGATCAGAAGGCCCTCTTTTACCCAGATCCTTGCATCCGCCGAGATTTCTTCATTGGGATTGTGGACGGGCAGTGAATGCAGGAAGTTGATGATAAGAAAGATTCCCACAGTAAAAGAGGCCAGGGTCAGGCCGATCATCATTTCCTGAAGACGAAGCTCAAAAAAACTCCTGTTGAACGGTTCAGTCCAAGCCAGCAGGCTGACATTTAGAAAACTTTGCACCCCTCGGATAAACCACCAGGCGCCGGTGAGCGGGGAAGAGAATAACTGTCCCATTTGCAGTCCGATGTCGGTGGCTTTTCTTTCGCTGTTGAAAAAGAAGATCCGCCATGATAAATATCCCAGTGGGATGAGTAGGTTCCACCATCCGGCATGCAGGCTGTTTTTGATCCTCTTAAATATTGTATCAAGGCTGTTTCGGGATGAAAGAATATAAATGCATATAAAGCGGAAAACTTCCATGCCGATCGCATAATCCACCAATAATAAATACAGCCAGCCAGTGACAATCGCTAGCAGGGCATGCATGATCTTGACGGATTTGTCTTCCGAGGTCAGCGATTTCAGGGAAAGAGCAATGGAAAATACTTGCAGGCAAAAACTGGCAATCATTGGCTGATATTCAATTCCCGCCACCCACCAAAGATAACCAGGGTAGATCAAAACCAGTATTGCCATGAACAGATTGTTTTTGGTTCTATTGGGAAAGAGAAGGCTCAACAGCCAGTGGGCACCGATGGCGCTTGCCACCCGCCAAAAGTAGGCTCCCACAGCATAAGGGAATGGGTCTGTCTGAAAAAGGGAAAAATAAAGGCCAAAAAAAAGTCCGCGAGCGGGGCGGTCTGCCTGGAACATTTCATTGAAGATCGAAGGGCCGGCGATGTGCCCGTCATACATGTAATACCAATCATCGCGATAATAGGAAAATTGGCTGATCTTGGGAAGATAAACTAGGGCTGAGATCAGGAATAATGCAGCAAGGGGAAACCAGCGGGAATGGATAAATGTCTTTAATTTGGTCATCAAAATAGTTCCTGGATTTTTCACATCAAAACAATTTGTTATCCAAAATATCCCAGCGCCAGCCTTAATCGTTCGCCCGTGTCATCCGGTGCATCCTTGGGAATGGACTGGAGGGCGGCCTGGGCTTCCACGACCGAATATCCCAGCGCGGTCAGGGCGGCAATGACTTCGCTGTCGGTATCCGAGATGGAGGCGAGTTTGGAAAGCGAGTCCACGGGTTTGAGTTTGTCCTTGAGATGCAGCGCCATTTTTTGTGCCGTCTTCTTGCCCACCCCGGGTACGCGGCTCAAGAGATCGGGGTCCTCGGCAAAGACGGCGCGCTGGATCGCATCCAGGGTCATGGTGGACAGAACCGACAGGGCCACTTTGGGACCGACTCCGTCGACACCCAGTAAAATGTTGAAGAGTTCCCGGTCACCCTGGGATTCAAACCCATATAGGATGAGTGCATCTTCACGCACGACCAGGTGCGTGAACAGGAATACGGCTTCGCCGGCCTTGGCTTGTCCTCGCAAAGGCGCAGGGACGAAGACTCTCAATCCCACACCGCCGACTTCAATGATCAGTGCATTGTCTTCGATCTGGGAGATCTCTCCACGCAGGGTTGCTATCATGCCTGTATTTTACCGTAAACGTGAAGACCGATCACGATCAGCCTCGGGTTATTCATATCTTTTCGTGTTCAAATGCGTGATGGCAATGGCCAGGGCGTCGGCGGCGTCATCGGGTTTGGGGATCTTTTCCAGCTGGAGCAAGGCGCGCACCATGTCCTGCACCTGTCGCTTGTCGGCGGAACCGTATCCGGCCACGGCCTGTTTAACTTCATTGGGGGTGTATTCAAAGGGTTCGATGCCCGCCTTTTGGATGCAAAGCATGATCACACCGCGCGCCTGCCCCACCGCGATGGCGGTTTTGACATTGGATTGAAAGAATAATTTTTCCACGGCCGCGGTATCGGGTTTGTATTCCTTGAGCAGGTCGTTGAGCTGGTCGAAGAGCATTTCAAGGCGAGCGCCCGGTGTGGATTCTTTTGGAGTGGAGAGAATGCCATAGGAAACAGCGACCAGTTCCCCGTCACGCGTGAGGCGTACGAGTCCATAGCCGGTGGTGGCGGTGCCGGGGTCAATTCCGAGGGCGAGTGTCATTTAAATATTGCAGGGACACAGCGTCGCCGTGTCCCTGCCTGAATGATGATATTTAGGCGGCTTCGAGGGCAGCCAGGGCTTCGTCTGAAACTTTGACGTTGTGGAAGACATCCTGCACATCGTCGAGTTCCTCGATAGCTTCGACCATCTTCATGAATTTCAAGGTGGATTCCACATCGAGTTCGATCTCCTGCTTGGCGATCATGCGCAAGCCGGCCTCGTCGGGATGAACATGGACCTGATGCAGGGCATCGGCAATGGTCTTGAAGGATTCAACTGGACCGTAAATTTCGATTGTGTCCTCCCCATCAACCACATCGTCCGCGCCCACCACGATGCCAAGTTCAAAGGCCTTGTCGAAGGACAGCTGGCTGGAGGGAAAGGCAAAATAGGATTTGCGGTCGAATTGCCAGCCCACTGCGCCGGGTTCGGCCATGTTGCCGCCGTATTTGCTGAAGGCATGCCGCATATCCGGCACTGTGCGGTTGCGGTTATCGGTCACACAGGTCACCATGAGGGCCGAGCCGTGCGGGCCATAGCCTTCAAAGGTGATCTCTTCAAAGACCGTACCGTCCTTGTCTTCGCCGGCGCCGCGTTTTATGGCGCGTTCGATATTATCCTTGGGCATGTTTTCCGCACGGGCCTTATCCACGGCCAGACGCAGGCGGAAATTGCTGTCGATGTCGCTTCCGCCTTCGCGGGACGCGATCACGATCTCACGGGCGAGCCGCGTAAAGATGGCGCCACGCTTTGCATCCGCGACGCCTTTCTTTCGTTTAATGGTGGACCACTTTGAATGACCTGACATGAAAACTCCTCACAAGATCTTAAATTCGAAAAAATTATACCACCCCGTGTGCGGGCCTTCCCGCCCGCAGGCTATATAAAAAACCCGACACCCATCGCGCGCGGTCCGGCATGCACGACAATGGCGGGCGGCAATTCATAAATGGGAATTTGCGGGACCTTGACCCGTGATTTGAGTTCCATGACGAGGGACTCCGCTTCCTGCTGTGCCTCGACCTGCAGGGCGCATAAATGGGCGGATTCGCCGCCCGGGCATTGCTCCGCCACAACCTCGACCAGACGAGCAAGGGCACGTTTCCGGGTGCGCTGCTGCTCAAAGGATTCGACCTGCCCATCCTTGACCTGCAGGATGGGCTTGATCTCCAGCAACTCCGCCAGCAATCGCTTTGCTCCGCCGATGCGGCCGCCTTTGGCCAGATATTCCAGGGTATCCACCAGGAAGTACAACCGTCCACGCGGGATCATGACGTTCAGCTTTGCCACGATGCTGTCTGCGGATTCGCCGGCCTTGGCCATGTCGTCCGCCACCAGGACCAGTGAGGCCAGGTTGCAGGAAATTGTCAGCGTATCCACCACACGGATATCCACTTTCGGGAATTCGGCGGCGGCAGTCTGCGCCGAGCGGACCGTTCCGCTGGCCTTGCCGGTGGGGGCCACAACAATGACCGCTTCACCCTGTTCCTGCGCCTGTTTGAAAATGGGGTAGTAGAGGGGCGGCTCCGGTGCGGCGGTCTTGGGGAGGTCTTTGGCCGCCTTGAGCTTTTGCAGAAAGGTGGCCGTATCCATTTCCCTGTCATCATGAAAGGATTCCTCCCCAAACATGACGATCTGGGGAATTAAAGGAATGCCACGCTGGGCAAGCAGATCGCGGGGCAGCCCGCAGGTCGTGTCGGCGACGATAATGGTCATGGGATCCTCCCGGCGTGCAGTTTTGATTTCATTGTATGCCACTCGTGTCACACGGGCTATATGTTTTTTATCCCCTCTTTTGCTGATGTCGGGTCCGGAAGTTCTACAAATCGCGCTGGTAGATTCGATGAGTCTTGTAGAAATCGATTCCGAAGTTTTCCATTTCACGCTGCATGGCTTCATTTTCCACGCCGATCTGGACCACCTCGGCATGTTTGAACTGACCGGATTCTCTGACCGACTTGAATATCTCGCTGTACAGGATGGCGGTGCCCCCGGAGCCGCGATATTCTGGCAGCAGGCCGGCGCCGTTGATGTTGAGCCAGTCTGTGTGTTTTCGTTCGAGCAGTAGACCCAGCCAGCCCAGGGGAAGCAATCTGCCGCGGGCCCGTTGCAGCGCGGCGGATACGTCCGGGTAGGCGAAGAGGAATCCAACGGCTTTGTCATCCTTCATGACAAGCTTTATTAACTTCGGGTCTGCGAGCCATAGCAGTTGATTGGCGAGCGTATTCATCTCCTCGCCGGTCAGCGGAGTGTTGCCCGTGGTGCCTTCAAGAGAGGTGTTGTACAGTTCCTTGATGTAGGGGATCAGGGTGCGTAATTCTGCACGGGTGCCGGAACGTGCGATCCGCAAACCGCGCCGTTTGGCGATGCGTTCGGCAAGTTCGTGGACACGCTCTGGAAAAACAATGCCGGTTCCTAGGTAGCCTGAAACGGATTCACCGGCTTTGACAAATCCCTGCGCCTCGATCAGATCAATGTAATAGGCGGGATTGTATGGCAATCCAAAGGCGGGTCGGTGTTCGAAGCCTTTAACCAGCAGGCCGAAGCCGTCCAACGGGGTGAAGCCTTTGGGACCGAGAATTCTGTTCAACCCGCGCGAGCGCGCCCATTCATAGGCCATGTTGAATAATCCATGAGCAGCTTCGACGTTGTTCTCACATTCAAACAAGTAGAAGAATGCGCTGGCCTCCTGGTTGTATTCGTTGTAGTGGCGGTTGTCCAGAACGGCCAGGCGGCCGATGACGCGGGCGGAGTCGACCGCGAGAAAAAATGAAGCACGGGAATGTTTGTAAAACGGGAACCTCTTTGGGTTAAGTCGGAGGCGCTCATCCATTTGCAAAGGGGGCACCCATTGAGGAGTGTCCCTGTAAATGGAAAAAGGCAAATGGAGGAAATCCTCCACCTGCCTTTTGTTTCCAAGGTCAACCGGTATGATCTGCATGGGAACCCCTGTTTATTCCGGATTGACGCTGTAGAGGGAGTAATTTCCGTTTGAATAAACCAGGGAAAGCGAATCAGGATAAAACAAACTTGAATCGTAAGGTTCTGCGAGAATAAGATACTCCGACCCGGCTTTTTCCGCAAGTTCCACGATGCCCCTTATGAATCCGTTCCTGCGAAAGGGAAATTTTCTAATGAAGGCGAGCTTGTCCATGGCCTCATGTTGTTCGCTCCAGATCAGCAACTGACCGGGATCAGTGTATGCGAGCGGGGCGCCATCCTTGTAGGTATACACCAATGGACGCAGAGCATAATAGCGAACCGCCACTTCCTGTCCCTCGGAAAAAATACGCGCTCCAATGGGGGTTTTCTCGCGGACGGCATCCAGCACCCCGATAAAATCCATGCTTTTTTGCGGCAGGTCGCACACAATCCTTGCCTGAGTCCAACAGGTGATGTTCTGGCGGACCACCTGGCGGAAATCACGCTGTTGGGTCGGCCCCCATATACTCCAGGCAATCACCAGCACGAGACTGGCAGCGACAAGCAGGCGGGTTGGAAGAGTTGAATCTGGCGGGAGCCTCTGCTGCAGGTAATCCCGGCCCATCCAAAGCGCGTAAAAAGCCGAAAGCAATATCAGCGGGATCATGTAACGCAGTGTTCGCAACAATTCAAATTCAGGCGGGATCTGTTTTAAGCGCGCGAATATGGCCTGTTCGATGACGGGCAGCAGCACGCTCGCGATCAAAACGCCTGTCATCCATGCGGAAATCTGAAGCATATGGGCATGTTCACTGGAAGGTCTTCGGGATGTCAGGCCGTGGACTACGCCGGCAAGCCCCAACCCGCAAACAAAATACCAGATCAAGTTGAGCAGTATGCCCCGGTTGCTTACAAAAAAATTCAACAGGATGACGAGGGGATTGGGCGAAGACATTGTGGAAAAGCGGGCCCGCAGAATCGTAATGGCTTGATCGTACTGGACCACATTTTGGGCTTCTGTAACCGTACTTCCGATATAGTTCATCAGGAAAGGCAGCAGGATGACCACCAGAACTGCGATGGCCAATGTCATCATGCGGGCTTTTTTCCAAAAGCCCGTGTCATGTGCGGACAGCCACAATGCAAGCATGAAGGAGATCGCCCAGGTGGGTGTACTAAGCGGATGAACGTAATTTAACAGGCCGAGTCCGCCCATGATCCAGGGCCACCACTTGGGATTGTTTCCGTGCAAAATGGACAGGGCCAACAGAAAAGGAATTAAACCCTGATATAGAAAACGCGGCAGGGCATCCAGGATGATCCCCCAAAAATCATAATAGGTAATCAGCGGCGTTGAGATTAGAAGCGAGACCAGCATCCCCGCCCACGGATTCTTGAAAATGGTGATGCCCAGCACGTAATATCCGGTCAGGTGGATGAAAATAAAAAATGCAAGCAGGAAAGCGCAGGCTGTTCCATAATTGCCAAAGCTCCGCTTCAACAGTTTGATCAATGGCAAATGGACCATGGTGTAACTATTGGTATTTTCCTGGTTGGATAAAAAAGGATCCCTGGTGAAAAGTTCGGGCTGTTCCTGGGCGGCGGCTAGAGAGGCGTAAACACCCAGGTCTGGCGTTAGCAGCGCGAAGGATTTGAATGCGGTTCCCACCCTGCCCAATGTCAGAAAAATGGAGACCGCAAGAAAAAAGACTATAAACAGGAAATGCAAATTCCTGTTTATAGTCAAGTTGCCTTTTTCTCGATAGTTATCCAACAACGTATTTCCCTGTTACATGGATTTTGCGCGATCCGCCATTTGATTGCGCAGATCCTGCGAATCCTTGTCGATGGTGAAGATTGCGCCGAGATAGAAGAAGAAGCACAATCCCCAGGCCACAGTACAGATCAAAAGGATGGCAGTCTTCAGATCGAAGGCGTCGGCAATCAGACCGGTGATGATCGGGGCAAAGGCCGCGCCCGCGTTCTCGACGAAGTATTCCACGGCCTGCGCGGTCGAGCGGACCTCCGGGACGGTGATGTCGTAGACAGTCGCAATGACATTCGCGGAGGCCAGCGGCATGAAGAGGGCGGTCAGGCACATCAGAATGAAAAATTGATTCTTGGCCTCAATGGGGGTGTTGATGGCAAAATACATGAAGATTGCGCCGAGCAGCACGCCGGCGCTGGAAACGATGATGCGGCCTTTGTTCGTGCGTTTGAAGGCATAGTCACCGAGGGCGCCGCCCACAAAATATCCGCTGGCGAGGATCAGAATGACGGGGGCCATGGTGAAGAGGATGCTGTTCGCGTCGTAACCGCGTTCCTTCTCAAGATAGGCGAAGAAGAAGAAGGTGATCACGTTCCAGGGAAAGACGCCAGCGAAACCCTGCAGGAAGACGAACCACATGGTCTTCTTCTTGAAGATTTCCTTCGCTTCGGCCCAGGAAAATTTAAAGGTTTGCATTTCCGGCATGTTCTCGAATTCCGGTTCGGCCTGCCCGCGCGGCATTTCCTTCACGCCGAAATAGATCAGCACGGCCAGCACCAGTCCCAGCGAACCGGTGATATAGAACACGTCGCGCCAGCTGCCGAGCATCGGTGCCACGATCAGGGCCAGGATCATGCCCAGCAGATAGCCGAGAGGCTGCGCGAGCTGCAAAATACCGTAGATCTTGCCGCGCAGGTTCGGACCGAAATAGTCCGCGATCAGGGTGAACAGACCAGGATAGGAGGAGTCGTCGATGCCTGTGGATGCGCGTGTGAAAAGAAAACCTCCATAGGTGCGCACGATGGCGTTCAGCCAGGTGGTGCTGCCCCAAATGAAGGATGCGAGTGCAAGAAGTTTGGTGCGCGAGAAGCGGTCGTATAAATATCCCCAGATCGGGTAGAGCAGGGTGGCCACGATCAGCGCACCCGAATTGATCAGCCCCCATTGTTTGTTGTTTAGATTGAAGGTCTCACTGATCTGCACCTGCAGGGAGCCGATCATTAACTTGTCGGTCTGGTGCAAAAGCATGAAAAAAAAGAAAATAGCGACGACAAACCAGCGATAGCGTGAATTTTCCTTGGACATGATGACCTCGCGCAAGTGGGATGCCCAAGTATCACGTTGGAGGGGCCGGGTGTCAAGTATCAGGAATCGAGCGTATCTTCAGACAGGATCCCCTGTGCCAGGTTTAGCAAATCATCCGGATCCTTCACCTTGGCAGCGTCAAAGTATTGCGAAAGCAGGTCGAGCGGACTCAGGCTGCTGACCACCTGTCCCTCGGCGATGCGCACGCGGGACTCGCTTTGCGGACGTTTCACAAGATGAAACTCAAACACATCCTCGGCATATTTTCTTAAGGCGGTTTCATCGATCAAGGCATCCCACTCTCTTGGATATTCCACCGACAGCCGTACGATCGCCCCGGACATTTCCTGCGGACCGGGCAGGGCTTCTTTAAGGGCCTCGTTCACGTTCTCGCTGGACCGGAGAACTGTCCGGCGGTCGATGAATTTTCTGACCCCTTTGAGCTGGATCCAGTTCACCTTGGTGTCTTTTCCTTTTTCAATTTCCACGATGACAAAGAATCGCTCCTCCTTTGCCTCGCCGAAATCCACACGCTCGATCGAGCCCGGGTAGACGACCGGCGGCTGTTGACCTTCATTCACATCCTGCGGCTTGTGGATATGTCCCATCGCCACGTAACTGAATCTCGGATTCTTCACCAGGCTGCCCGAAAGCACCAGGTCGTTGCCGAGCATTACGAGTCTCTCGCCGCCGAATTTTGCGCCTTCGATGGAGGCATGCGCTGTAAGAATGATCGGCAGGGATGGGTCGGCCTCTTCCACCCATCCTTCAATTAATTCCCCGATGTTCCCTTCAATGCGTGAAAAGGCTTCGCTGGAATTGGTTTCTCCGGTCGCGGCCATCAGCCCCGAACGCGCGATCCACGGCATGCCGATCACTTGAATGGGCAGCCCCCAAAGATCTTCAGGTTTAAGAAAACAGGGCTGGTCGAGCACGCGCACATAAGGGACCCGCAGTGTTTTAAATTCCTGCAGCGCATGTGCACGCCCGACGGACGGGGAAATATCATGGTTGCCGATCAATAACAAGGTCGGGATCTTTGCCTGGGACAAGCGCATGATGCGCCGGCCCCATTCGCGTTGAAAGGTGGGGGCGGGAGAGCGATCCTTGTAGGCGTCGCCCGCGAAGATGACCATGTCCACTTTTTCGGAGACGGCCGCCTCGACGATGGTATCCAGTGATTTAAGGAAATCCAGCACGCGCAGGGGCAGTCCCGTTTCAGGATCGTGACGGCCATAATTGGCCATGTCAATATGGGCGTCGGCAAAGTGTAATATTTTCACGGCTGCAACCCCAGGTCCTGCAGGGCCTGCACTGCGGGACCCCAGTTCACGTGGACTTTTAATGCGGCCCGGTAATCATCCACCGCGGCCTGAGTGTTCCCCACCTGATAGAAGGCGCGCCCCCGCCACAGCAGGGACTCCTCGAGGGTGGGAGTCGAAATCGTGTCATTTAAGGTTGTGTTTGCGAGGCTGATCACGTCCTGATAACGCGCCGAATAAAAATACGCAAAGTACGGTCCCGTTTGGTACCACATCATGCGGAAGGGGCGGTTCTGTTCCGTGGTGTTCCAGTTGGCATTCAGGACAAAGGCTTTGTCATATGCTGTGGCGGCATCCACGTATTCCTGCAGGGCCACATGACTCGTGCCTTTATTGAACCATGCAAAAAACAAATTGTTGCCCTTCAAGGTTGTGATCTCCCTGTCGGCCATATCCAGCGCATGTTGGGCTGCCCATCTTTCATCCGTCCAGGGACCGAGCACCTTCAGCACATCGTTCTCCCGGTCCACGGGGTAGACCACCATGAACAAGTAATTGAAGGAGCGCCAGCCATCCTGAAAGTCATCATAATCGCTTAAGAGATTCTTACCGGGCTTGAGATAGGCGTCCTGCACGGTAAAGGCGCCTTTGGCATCGTCATAGCCGGTTGTAAACAGATAATGCCCAAGCCAGTCGATCTTGCCGGTGTAATCGCGCTCGTAATATCCCTTTTCAATAATGACGGGAAAGCCGGCTGCGATCAGGCTCTTGATCAATTTTTGATCGCCGCCGTAACGGACCAGGGCGTGAAATTCGGTGTCTTCATTGACAAAATCAACCAGTTCATAAGGCATCACGTTCTTGTCTGGCAGGCCTTGTTCAATGAAACTCTTGCTCTTGTCCCCGGAGCCGGGCTTGACCACCTTGGCCACATCGTCGCGATTGCCTTTCCAGCCCCAGAAGTTAAGCGCCATGGTGAGATTCGCGGGGCCGCAATAATTCCAGCGGTTGTGCTGGTCCACGTAAACCACGCCCGGCAGGATAACAGAGGCAGGCAGAGGTGTGGAAGTGATCGTCGGCGTCAGCGTGGGACCCGCTGTGGGAGTCGAAGTCCCCTCGGCGGATGTGCCGGCCTGCGGTGTAATCGTCCTGGCAATTTCCGTGCGCGCGGCCACGAGGGCGGTCCCCATCGTGAGCGGATTTTGTTCGCCGGGTTGAAAGACTGCTTCGCTCGGGGGCTTGAAAAAGTAAATGATCCTTGTTCGAAGGAGTTCCATCCGGGTGGAGAGCCGGTCGTGCACCGGGGGGATAAAGTAAATGCCGATGCCCAGTAGAAGGACAAGCGGAATTAACCAGAGTTTGTTGATTTTTGTGGATCTTTTCATGGGAAGATTATACATGTTTGCGCATTCCCATGCATGAGAAAAAATTAATCGGACATAAAATGTGGGAATAAGCCCGGTTTTCTAAGATTTTTCTAATGCGGCAGGCAATAACTTTTTTGCGCCGGATGCGACTGTTCCTTTATATAGTAAAAGGAGATTGTCCCATGCGTAAAAGCACCCTGTTTATTTCAGCTGCACTGACCACATTTATGCTTGCCGTTATGTTCGGTGTGGTATCTGCTTATCAAAATATTGTCAAATCAGCATCTCTTCCTGAGGTCGCACAGGCCCAGCCTACTGCGGTCCAGATCGTGAATACACCGGTCCCCACGCAAGTAGCGCCGATCACGCCTGAGGCCGCCGCTGCGCTCGCCTCGCAGGTCATCAACCGCACAGACCTGTTTAGCGCGGAGATCACCCAGTTCAACGGCACGGATGTTTATTTGATCACTTTTTCCTCCGGTGACCTTGTTTATGTCGGTTTTGACGGGCAGATCCTGTCCATTTCGAAGATTCCTGTCACCGTGGTAAATCAGCCGGTTGTTACCAGGAAAGGCAACAACAACGGAGGTCAAAATAATTCCGCCCCCCGCGGCGGGGAAGGTGAGCATGAAGAACATGATGATTAGTGTTCAATTTCTGCAAAGGCAGGCATGTCATGGCTAATAAACCCGGCTCCAAAAACTGGAACGATATTCAGATCGTGATCGCCACGGTTTCCATGGCGGTGACTTTGGCATTTTGGAACATGTTCGCCGGCCCGGACCGGGAGTCTGCTGCGAAGCGTGCTCAGGAACAGGCTGCGATTACCCCTGAGCCGACGGCCGTCCCCATGCTTGTGGTCCAGCCAACTCCGCTTGGGGATGCAAAATTATTATTCGGTGGAAATGCCCCGCAGACCCAGGTCATCGTTCGAAGCGGCGGGAATAGCGGCGGCGGTGGAGGCGGAGGGGGCGGTGGTGGAGGCGCAGTCACTTCCACGAAATCATCATAATGCTGCACCGATTTGCATTCCGGGCCATGGGTGGCGACATGCTCGCCGTTTTGGAGACGGATGCGGATTCTCCGCCCGCGATTCTGGACGAGGTCCCGGGCTGGTTCGAGGAATGGGAGCAGATTCTCAGCCGCTTCCGTTCGGACAGCGAACTTTCGAGACTCAACCGGACATTCGACCAGCCTGTACAGGTCAGCGAGACCTTTTGGGACGTATTCCAATATGCCTTGTCGGCAGAAATCATCACGAACGGGTTGGTCACACCGACCGTGCTGGATGCCATGCTCGAAGCGGGTTATGACCGGAATTTCGATGACCTGCCGCGCGATCAACATCAACACGGACTCCAACTGCTTTCGGCCGTGAACCCACTTTCGGTGGTGACCTGGGATGAAACAAACCGGACCTTGTGTTTGCCGCAAGGAGTGCATCTTGATTTTGGCGGGGTTGCAAAAGGCTGGGCGGCGCACCAGACAGCGGAACGGTTGCAAAAATATGGACCGGCCATTATGAACGCCGCCGGTGACATCGCCGTCAGCGGATCCCGCCTGGATGGCGAGGCGTGGCAAATCGGCGTGACGGATCCCTTTAAGTCCGTATCAGATTTTGAGGTCCTGAAATTGAAACGCTGTGGAGTCGCCACCTCCGGCAGGGACCGCCGCCGCTGGAGGCGCAATGGCCGGCTTCGTCATCACATCATTGACCCATTCACCGGCCAGCCAGCTGAAACGGATGTCATGACCGTCAGCGTGGTCGCGCCGACCGTCATGGAGGCGGAAGCCGCCGCGAAGGCTGTCTTGATCATGGGCGGCGACGAGGGGCTGAAGTGGATCGAAGCGGATCCCGACCTGGCCGGTATCCTTGTCCTTGAGAATGGACACGCCCTGTACAGCCAGCGGATCAACGAATATTTGTAAGGAGTAAATCATGTCGGTAAATTCTTCAGAACAAGTGGAGTATGAGTCATCGGTAAACATTCAATCCTTTTTGATGTTTCTGGTCGCAATGACGGTCGGACTTCTGGTGGCGGTCTTGATTCTGCCTTCCTGGCTGCCCAACATGTCATTCTCTCTGGGCGGTGATGCGCCCAAAGCCTATTGGTATGTATCACGTGCCACGGCTTTTGTGTCTTTAAGCCTGTTGTGGCTTTCCATGGCGCTGGGCCTGGGCATCACCAATAAGATGGCTAGATTGTGGCCCGGGGCGCCTGCGGCCTTTGCCTTGCATGAATATGTCAGCCTGCTGGGGCTGGCCTTTGTTGTTTTTCATGCGGTCGTAATCCTCGGGGATCATTACATCAATTTCACTCCCCTGCAATTGTTGATTCCCTTCAGCACCGTGAATTATCGTCCGTTTTGGGTCGGCATCGGACAGCTTGGGTTTTACACCTGGGCGATCCTGGCAGCCAGCTTTTATGTTCGCCCGGTCATCGGCCAGAAATCATGGCGCTTTCTTCATTATGGAAGTTTTTTGATGTATCTGATGGGGATATTTCATGGCCTTTTCAGCGGCACAGACACCGGCGCAGGCTGGGCTCAAAGCTATTATTGGATATCCGCCGGAAGTCTGCTTTTTCTTTTGATCTATCGCATTCTATCTGTGGTGATCGATCGACTCTTTCCTCAAAACAGGAAGCCGGTTCCCGCCCCGGCAGCGCGTCCGACTCAGGGATAACCGGCCCTGTTTCGAAATTCATCCCCATCCGAAAAGCAAAACGGGCGACAATGTTCATTGTCGCCCGTTTTATATTTTTTATTCCTTTACTTCACCGTCAATGACATCACCATTATCATGAGGCGGCGGAGTGGAGGGGCCGCCTTCCGGCTGCGCCTGTGGCTGACCTTGTGAGTACAACTGTTGACTCAAGGCGTGAAAGGCATTTTGCAGGGTCTCGGTATGCTTCCGGATGCCGGCGATATCCTCGCCCTGTGCGGCCTGCTTCAGTTCGTTGATCTGGGTCTCGATCGAGCTGCGTTCCGCAGCCGGGACCTTGTCTCCCAGGTCGCGTAATGCCTTTTCAGTTTGATAGACGAGGTTGTCAGCGTTGTTTTTTACTTCGATCACTTCGCGGCGCTGTTTGTCCGCGGCTTCGTTCTGCCGGGCTTCCTGCACCATGCGCTCAATATCGGTCTTGTTTAGGTTGGTGGAGGCGGTGATCGTAACCTTTTGTTCCTTGCCGGAGGCTTTATCCTTTGCGGTGACATTTAAGATGCCGTTCGCATCGATGTCAAAGGTGACTTCCACCTGTGGAATGCCGCGTGGAGCCGGCGGGATCCCATCCAGTCGGAATCTGCCGAGGCTCATGTTGTCATTCGCCATTGGCCGTTCGCCCTGCAGCACGTGAATGTCAACGGCGGTCTGGTTATCTGCGGCAGTGGAATAGGTCTCGGTCTTGCGGACCGGGATGGTGGTGTTGCGTTCGATCATCACGGTCATAACGCTGCCCATGGTTTCCACGCCCAGGGAAAGCGGGGTGACGTCCAGCAATAAAATATCCTTGACATCCCCGCCAAGTACGCCGGCCTGGATCGCGGCGCCGATCGCCACTACCTCATCGGGATTGACGCCCTTATTTGGATCCTTGCCGTTTGTCAGGCTGCGTACCAGGTCCTGGACCATCGGCATGCGGGATGAACCCCCGACTAAAACCACTTCGTCGAGTTTGTCAGCTGAAAGCCCTGCGTCCTTGAGGGCGGCTTCGAATGGTTTGCGGCAGCGGGCCAGCAGGTCGTTGGTCATTTGCTCGAATTTTGCACGGGTGAGTTTGACCTGCAAGTGCTTGGGTCCGCTTGCATCGGCGGTGATATAAGGCAGGTTAATCTCGGTTTCCATTACGGTGGAAAGCTCGATCTTGGCCTTCTCCGCGGCTTCCCGTAAACGCTGCAGGGCCTGTTTATCCGTCCGCAGGTCAATGCCTTGGTCCTTCTTGAATTCGTCCGCGGCCCAGTTGGTGATCTTCTGGTCCCAGTCATCACCGCCGAGGTGGGTATCACCGTTGGTGGATTTGACTTCGATCACGCCTTCGCCAACTTCCAGAACCGATACGTCAAACGTACCGCCGCCGAGGTCAAAGACCAGGATGGTCTCATTCTTTTTCTTGTCAAGGCCATAGGCAAGAGCGGAGGCCGTTGGCTCGTTAATAATGCGCAGGACCTCGAGTCCGGCGATCTTGCCGGCGTCCTTGGTGGCCTGGCGCTGGCTGTCGTTGAAATATGCAGGGACGGTGATGACGGCCTGTGTGACAGCCTGTCCCAAATAGGCTTCGGCATCTGATTTAAGCTTGCCCAGGATCATCGCGCTGATTTCCTGCGGCGAGTATTCCTTCCCGGTGACCGGGATTTTTACGCGCACATCATTGGAGGGTCCTTCCGTTACTTTAAACGGAACCATGCCGCGTTCGACACTGGTTTCTTCAAAATGCCGTCCCATGAAGCGTTTAATGGAATAAACGGTATTATCCGAATTGATGACGCCCTGCCGTTTGGCGGTTTGTCCCACCATGCGTTCGCCATTCTTGTTGAATGCGACGATGGAGGGGCAGAGTCGTCCGCCTTCCGCAGTGGTGATGACAGTCGGTGTGCCGCCTTCCATTACAGCGACTACACTGTTCGTTGTGCCCAGGTCAATGCCAATAATTTTTCCCATGATGTAACTCCTTACTGATGGTATTCAATGGTTGTAATGTTAAGCGAATTGTACAAGAATTCTGTTAACGGGATGTAGGATATGCATAAAAAAGCCGCCTTATTATGCAGGCGGCTTTTTGCAGCGGAGATTGAATCCGGGGTCTACTCGCTGTCAACTTTAAACCAGTTGAAGAACAGGGTGGTTGGAACATCTTCAAATGAAGCCGCGGTGATCCCGACCTTGCCTTCCGTGAGACCGTAATGGGCAACGTCCAGTTTTCGGAATATTTTTCCATTAATGGAAAGAAGGATGGTCTGGTCCTGGCAGGTCAGTTTTATATCGTAATTCATGTTCCCGGGCTGCAAATACACGCTGGAATCAGTTGCAATCGGGAGGTATTGCGCGACCCCGTCACTGAGCCATTTCCCCAACAGTAAACTGTAGACCCCGTTGCTGGCAATGTTGAATTCATACCATCCGCTTTCGCTGTAGCGGCAGATCAGTCCCATCGACCCGGAGGGTGAGCCATTGAACAGGGTTTCGACAGAGACGTTTTCGTAGATGTTCGCATTGTGGATCCCAAAATACCAGGTGTGGATTGAGGCCATTTCCACCCGAAGCATGTCGTTTTCAATGACTGTTGTCGGGCTGGATTCGCCGCCGGTTTGAAGGAAGGTCCATCCGCTGAGGTCGCTGTTAAATTCCTCGGTAAAGTTCAGGGGAACGGGCGTTGGGCTGATGACCAGCGTGGGAGGCGGGGTGGCGGTTTCGGGAGGTGTCTGAGTCGATGTGCTTGATGCTGACAAAGGCGTACGGGCGGAGGTCGGGATATTGCAGGCAACGGAAAGGACGAGAAGTCCAAGGAATAGGCAGATTCTTTTCATAGTTGGTTTTCCATTTTTAATAAACTTAGGCCAGCAAATAACTGCTGGCCTAAGTCTTGTGGAGATGGCGGGAATTGAACCCGCGTCCGAAAGATTCGACCCTCGGAAATCTACGAGCGTAGCCTGCCGAAGGTAGTCATCACAGAGATCTCGGCGGGCAGGTAACTCTGTGACCATCTGCTGGTCTTGGGCGCATTTAGCAGAGTCATACGCAGCACTTCGCCTTTGTTTCGCCCGACCCGTCACCCGGCGAAGAACGGTGACGGCGGACGCAATCTCCTAAGAGATTGACTGTTAGGCTCTCACCTTAAGCGGCGAGGGGCATAGCAGCGTATGAAGTGCGGTTGGCACTTAAAGTTTGCGCTGAGTTTACGAGTTCGGCGCACGCTCGGCTCGCATTCCGGAACCAGCCTCTCCCGTCGAAGCCGATCATCCCCGAATGACAAGGGAATTCTTCCCTTGCATAATGATTATAGCATAACGATGTCGGTGAATTATAATAAAGTTGTCCGTTATAATTACCGGGCAGGTTTTTGTGGTGCAGAGGAAACTATGGCTGAAAAGATCCTAATTGTTGATGATGATGTTGACACGCTCAGGCTTGTCGGGTTAATGCTGCAAAGACAGGGGTATGAGATCCTGGCTGCTTCCAACGGCTCCCAGGGACTGGCAAAAGCCCTCGAGGAGCGGCCCAGTTTGATCCTCCTGGATGTGATGATGCCAGACATGGACGGTTATGAAGTGACACGACGGCTGCGCAAGAATCCTGCAACTGCCGCGATTCCGATCCTGATGTTTACCGCCAAAACCCAATTGGATGACAAGGTGACGGGTTTTGAAGTCGGTGCCGATGATTATCTGACCAAACCCACACATCCAACTGAATTGCAGGCGCACGTAAAAGCCCTGCTGGCACGCAATGCACAAAAAGGGGAAAGCGAAATTGTCACCCGATCACAGGAACATCACGGCTACATAATCGGCGTACTTTCAGCCAGGGGTGGGTTGGGGGTCTCAGCACTGGCTTCCAATCTGGCGGCCGCCTTATTTACCCGTTCCCAATCCGAGGTGATCCTGGCTGAGCTTACTCCCGGCAGGGGAACGCTCGGCATGGACCTGGGCATGCCCAATCAGAAAGGTCTCAACGAAATTTTGCAGGGCAGCGAAGTCGAGGTGACTCGTGAGAAAGTCTATGGTGCCCTGGTTACACATATCTCGGGAGTGAAGTTTCTTCTGGCCTCGGAAAACCCGCGCGATGTGACTTTGACTTCACAGGTCAAGAATTATGAGGCGTTGATCGTACGCCTCTCGACCCTGGCACGCTTCGTGGTTCTCGACCTGGGAAGCGGTCTGCCCAATTTTGTGCAGAGCATCCTTCCGATGTGCACGGAACGGATCGTCGTTGTCGAGGGCCAGCCCAATTCCATTCAACATTCCAAACTTTTGATTGAGGAGATCGCCGGGTTGAAAATCGACCGCCAGACGATCAGTGTTGTCTTGAATAACCGGCAGCGTTCCGAATCGCAAATGGCGGCGGCACAGGTCCAGGAAGCTTTGGGCCATTCCATAACCTCCACGCTTACCCCGGCTCCGGAGTTATTCCCGCAGGCCGTACGCATGCTGACCTCGGCGGTAATGTGCCAGCCCACCAACATGACTTCCCAGCAAATTTTGAAAATTGCAGATGGCATTCTCGAGCGTGAAAAGGCGAGATGACCTCGTTTTCGTCCCAGATACTGGCCGGCATTGATTTTGCGGCGGATCTATTTCGCCAATCGAAATACGCCGTTGTGTTGACAGGCGCAGGGCTTTCCACTCCGTCGGGTATTCCTGATTTCCGATCCACCGGAACAGGCTTATGGTCACATGATGAGCCGATGGAAGTCGCTTCCTTGAGCACCTTTCGTACCGCTCCTGAAAAGTTTTACGAATGGTTCCGGCCCCTGGCCAGTCAGATCTTCAACGCCAGACCCAATCCCGCGCACAACGCACTGGCTGATTTGGAAAAAGCCGGTCGCGTTCATTCCATCATCACCCAGAACATTGACATCCTTCACCAGAAAGCCGGTTCCCAGTCGGTGATCGAAATGCATGGCACCCTCAGAACCTTAACCTGCACCCAGTGTTATCATCAAGTACAATCCGCTGCGTATCTTGCACCCTTCGTTGAAAAAGGTGAAATCCCTCATTGCCCTGTATGCGCACAGGTTCTTAAACCCGATGTGATCCTTTTTGGTGAACAACTGCCTCAAAATGCATGGTTCAATGCGCAGCGTGAGGCGCGCCAGTGTGATCTGATCCTGGTGGCGGGCTCCTCGCTGGAAGTTTTGCCGGTGGCCGGTTTGCCCATGCAGGCCTTGGATCGCGGCGCACATCTGGTCATTATCAACAATACACCCACTTATTTAAATGTACGTGCGGATGTGGTGATCCTGGAGGATGTATCTGTGATCATTCCTGCGATCGTGGAGAAAGTACTACATGGCTGAAATCAAAACAGAGCGTTTGGACGGTTATCGCCGGTTGATCGACATTGCCCGTGACCTTGCTTCCACCCTGGACCTGGATATCCTGCTCTCGCGCATTGTACATGCTGCAGCCGAGATCAGCGGCGCGGAAGCCGCCTCCATCCTGTTGTATGACGATGTCTCTCAGCAGTTGTATTTCCAGGTCTCCACCAACATGGATGACGCCACGCGGCGCGGGATCATCGTCCCTTTGGATGGAAGTATCGCGGGATGGATCGTAAGAAACAGACAGACGGTCCGCGTGATGAATGCGCACGACGATCCGCGCTTTTTCTCCAATGTGGAGGATACCACGGGCCTGTCCACGGAATCCCTTTTGGGAATTCCCCTTGTGACCAAGAACAAGATTGTCGGTGTGCTGGAGGCCTTGAACAAACATAAGGGCAAATTTACGGATACCGATGAATCGATGCTGCTGGTATTGGGGGCGCAGGCGGCGGTGGCGATCGAGAATGCCCGCCTGTTCCAGCAATCCGACCTGATCTCCGAGTTCGTGCACGAATTACGCACGCCGCTGGCTTCCCTGAGCACGGCCACCTATTTACTCCTGCGCCCCGAAATGTCCCAGGAACAACGCAGCCAGATCGTCCATAACATCCATAATGAGACCATCCGCCTCAATGCGCTTGCCTCCTCCTTCCTGGACCTGGCAAGGCTGGAGTCGGGCCGCGTTCAATTCCGCAAGACGGTCTTTAGCGTTGCCGATCTCATTTATGAATGCAAGGATGTGATGGCTTCCCGCGCCACGGAGGACAACATCCAAATTCGGGTGGAATCTCCCGAGGGGCTGCCTCTGTTGGAGGCGGATCGTGACAAGGTCAAGCAGGTTCTTTTGAACTTGTTGAGCAATGCCATTAAATATAACCGCCCCAATGGGACGGTGCTGTTCCGTGCGGAAGCGTCAGAAAAGGACATCACCCTGTTTGTTCAGGATACAGGGCTGGGGATCCCCGAGGAATCCCTGCCGCATTTGTTCCAGAAATTCTTTCGGGTGCGCGAGCACGAATCACGTGTGGCAGGCACCGGGCTGGGTCTCTCCATTTGCAAGCAGATTGTTCAGGGACATGGAGGCCGCATTGAGGTCAAGAGCAAGATCGGCGTGGGGACCGTTTTTCAGGTGGTATTGCCCCGTGCAAGCAAGGTCACGCCGAAGATCGAGGAAGTTGACAATAAATAGAACCGGAAAGTGCAGCGATTTGACTTTTTCGCGCTAAGATTGTACACTAGGCGAAAATACTTGCGATTGTTTATTTTGGAGGAAGAAAATGTCTCAATTTCAGTTTGTAATGCGGTCAGGTCCCACACCCGGCGTCACCTTTCCTCTTTCCGGGGATCAACTCACGATTGGGCGCGACTCGTCCAACGGAGTTGCGATCAATGATGCAGAGATCTCACGCAAGCACTCCCGCCTTTCCTTCCAGGGCGGAAAATATGTACTTGAGGACCTTGGTTCCACCAATGGGACCTTTGTGAATGGACAGAGGCTGGCCGGCCCGGTTGTGCTGAAAGCTGGGGATGTTGTGTCCCTCGGTGAGCAGATCGTATTGATGTATGATGTGATCAACTCGGATCCGGGCGCCACAGTGGCCGTTTCCCGCAAGGCGGTCCAGGCGGCGGTTCCTCCCCCCATTCAATCAGCTCCACCCCAACCCGTTTATGCCTCCGCTCCGGCAGCTCCGGCCAAAAAGACCAATATGACCCCCATTCTGATCGGTGTCGGCGTATTGTTATTCCTGTGCATGTGCGGTGGTTTTCTCTGGTGGGTGGACGCCACCTACCGTTGGTGCACGTTCCTCCCCTTCATCCCCGGTTGTTAAACCCTGAAGACCCCAAAAAAACCTGCGAGCCAAACTCGCGGGTTTTTTTATATTATGCTGTAAAATCACTTATCTTTGATAGAATCAAAACATGCGAAATATATGCATAGATTGGAAGAAACTCCATGACTCAACCTGAAAACCCAAGCTCTCCGACCTGGGGAACCAATATGAAACTGGTCGTGGCGTTGACCATTGTGGTGGTGATCGGCGCCCTGCTGGTTAAATTTCAATTTGTCATCTCCCCCCTGTTGATCGCGCTCGTTCTGGCATATTTATTCCACCCCATTGCAATTTTTATTCAAAACCGATTGCGTTTTTCATGGAATCTGGCTGTTGGAGTGATCTACCTGCTGGTCATTGTTCTCCTGTTGGGCCTCTTGACATTGGGCGGCGTGGGATTGCTGCAGCAGGTGCAAAGTCTGGTTTCCATTATTCAGGATGCCATTAAAAACCTGCCGGGATTGATAGAAAACATATCCGGTCAGATATACCAATTTGGACCGTTCAAAATAGATTTCCGTGTCATAGACCTGAAGGCATTAAGCAGCCAAATCCTTGGCCTGATTCAGCCCCTTTTGAGCCGGACGGGTGCACTGGTCGGGACCGTGGCGGGTAGTGCAGCCAATTTCTTCGGCTGGACCCTGTTTGTGGTTCTGGTTTCATATTTTATCCTTGCCGAGAGCGGTGGTCTGCACGGACCCATGATTACGGTGGACATCCCCGGATACTCCCGGGATATCGAGCGTTTGGGCCGCGAACTAAGCCGTGTCTGGAATGCGTTTCTGCGCGGACAGGTCATTATTTTCTTCCTGGCAGTGATCGTCTATTCGATCGTGCTCAGTGTGTTGGGCGTGCATTATGCAATCACGCTTGCATTTGTGGCGGGGTTGGCGCGTTTTGTTCCTTATGTTGGGCCGGCCATTAACTGGACCATTCTCGTGCTGGTCTCCTACTTTCAAGTTTACAAGTTATTCGGCCTCTCACCCTTGTATTACACCCTGCTTGTCCTCGTGATTGCCCTGTTAATTGATCAGGTCTTTGACAACCTGATCTCCCCGCGAATTCTTTCTGCCGCACTTAAAGTCCACCCGGCTGCAGTGCTGGTTGCCGCCATCATTTCAGCCAATCTGTTCGGTTTGCTTGGCGTGGTCGTGGCCGCTCCTCTTCTTGCCACCGCCGCCCTGTTATGGAAATATACAATGCGGAAAATGCTGGATTTGGACCCCTGGCCAGAACCGGAATCTCATCAACCGCCTCCTCCACCGGGGGCAAAGTTCCTCGTTTCGATCCGCCGCTTCTTTCGCAGCCTGGGCCTGAATCGCAGCCGGACGAAATGATCCGGCCTCGTCCATTTGTGAATCCGTGAGCGTTATCATATGCCCACTTTGACCAACCAGTAATCAACCATAGGAGATCCACATGAGCAATACAAGTGAACCCCGCACCACCACCATCGCCGAGACCGAGAATTTCATCGCCTGGAAGGCTGAGGAGCCTGATGGGGAAGTGACCTACCATGTTGAACTGAACAATGTTACCGTGCACTTCTTTGAAGAGGAATGGACTGAATTTCTCGAGCTTGTGCGGACTTTGAAATAGATAATTGAATCTCTATGGAGACCTTTTATGGTCTCCATAGAGATTCAATTCAACCGGGTTTGCCAGATGAACATCCTGCGATTCTTGTTTCGAATGGGCTTTAGTGTCCTGATTGCATTTTCCGCCAGCTTTTCGTCCGCGGTGATTTTTTTTGATTACACCGGCTACCGGCAGGCATCAGACCGCGCCTTTCTTGTCGGTGTGCCTGCATTGGCAATTGCATTCCTTTTATTCGGATCATTCCCGCGGCTCTGGGACTGGCTGGCTCAACGTCACAAGGATGTGTTGGTCGGTTTGGCTGTAGCAGCCCTTCTGGTCGCGGGCATTGTCGGGCTGCCTTTTGCGGTCTCACGGGTCTATTATTTGGGGATGTTTTCTTTTGCCGTGGTCCTTTATGCCCTGATGCTGCCTGCCGTGCCGGCGATTGAACGTCAACGAACAGCTCGTTTTCTGTGTAATTATTTTTTTGGTTTTATATTCAGCCTTGTTTTTGTTTATGGGGTGATCGGCGCCCTTAATAATGTGCTTTCAGGCGGTTTCCAGGTCCTTGTTTTTTCAACGGTTCTCTCCATGTTGGGCATTCTGACGGGATACTATCTTGTTCGGCGTGCGATTCATTCCTTCCAGAATGGTTTTCTTCACAACATCTTGAATATACTGTTGACGCTAATACTGCCGTTTTTTCTGATTGTAATCATTAAGATCCTTGTGCTGTTTCCGGCCATGTTCCACATGAGCTATATCCAGATGCCGGCGTCCTGGCTTGGTTTATTTCTCCCCGCAGCGGTGGTTGCAGGCGTGTGGGGTATTCCAGTCCTGGAACAGTTTGAGTCGCGTGGATTTTATATCCTGTTGAGACAAACCCGTCTGTTTGCATTTTTCAAGGAGAATTTACCCGGTATTTATGCAGGGGCCATGTTCTCCATGGTGAATTTTGTGATGGCGCGGGCCCTCAATCATCCGACTTTCAGCATCAATAGCCTCTTGTTCCGGGCGGATTCCGGTCTGTGGTTGACCATTTTGGGTTATCCGGAGGGCGGCCGTGTGGAACGTTCGGTTCACCCTTTGGTGCTGATTACCTTGCGGCCCCTGGTCCGGTTTGTAGGCTTGTTTACTGCTGAAAAATGGTTCATTGCTCCGATCCTTGTTGTTTCAGCAATGAGCGGTTTATGCGTGTTAATGGCGTGGCTGTTTGTGAAACGGGCGACACAAAAGGATACCTACGCATTCCTCTTTGCGATAATGCTTGGCGCCACCTCTGCGCATTTGTTGTTCGGTTCGCTTGTGGAAACTTATATATTCGGCGTGACTTCGCTGATTTTCTTTTTGCTTCTCGTTCAGGCCGGGGAAAAAAGGTTTTCGGTGCTGTTGCCGGCCGGTCTGCTGGTTTTTGGCGTCACAATCACCAATATTGCCCAGGCCATGATTGCCTTGTTGTTTAATAAATTTGGTTTCAGGCGTTTGGTGCAATATGGCATGACCCTGCTTGCTGCCGGTGTGGTTTTGACCGCATTGGTCAGTATGCTTTACCCCAAAAATCAAAGTTTCTTTTTCGTACCCAGGGATATTTCATTCGAATCCCGTTATTCCCAGCCGGTTTATAAAAGCCCGCTTCAACAGGTTGTTGAAAAAGCCAGTGCGCTTGGCCGGACCATCTTTCTCTATGGTGTTGTGGCGCCAAAGCCAGTTGAAGATACTCTGCCTGCCAGCCCGACGCCGTTTATTCAATTCAAAACCTTTATCTTGCATGACCATGTGTACGCCTGGTATTCCGGCCTGGGATACATACCGTTTATATTCTGGGTTTTGCTGCTTGCAGGCGCGCTTTTCTTCTTTTTCAAGGGCCTGAAATCCTCGGTCCACATGCCACTTATGCTGGGTTTGCTTGGCTGCCTTGTATTTAATTTCGTGCTGCACATGAACTATGGCGAGGAGTTTTTCCTGTATTCAACCAACTGGACCTATCTGCTGGTCTTTTGGACCGCGCTTGCATTCGCAAGTCTTTCCGGCCGGCGCTGGTTTGAATCCATCCTGACGGGTTTTGTCTGGATGATGATGATGAATAATGCCTGGTTTATTTTTGTTATCCTCCGCGGGCTGGCTGCCAACTTCGCCTCCTCCTGATCGCCAGTTTGTAAACCTTCCCACCAATGAAATTAATCCTCAAACTTTTCCTCTCCATCCTGGCGGCTTTTGCGATCGCATTTTTGTTTGATTTTTTTCTGCTTGATTTGTTTGAGCGGCCGCTCCTGGACCAGGCCCTGCTCATTTTGACGTCGACGGCGGCACTCTCTTTTGTGGTCTTCTCGGTTTCAGAGGCCGTTTCCGGAAGGAACATATCTCTTTCAGTCCCAAACATTAAAATTAACCGGATTGACGTCGGTGGATTTTTGAGGGAACATCTGCCGGGCCTGCTGCTGGCCATTCTTTTTTTTGCGGTGTACTTCTTCATTGGTTTAAAACTTAATCAGGCCGGCATCGATACAACCGATAATTACCTCGATGCCGATAACTCCACATGGATGTTGCGCATTTCAGATCCGGGCGGATATAAGATCGAAATGCGCGGTCCGCATCCCTTTGCCTATTTTATTTTTCGTCCGCTTGGCTGGGTGATGAATGTATTTACTCATTACCCTCCGCTGTCTGCGATTCTCCTGAATACTTTTGCAGGCGCGCTTTGTGTATTTATGGCCTGGATGTTTATCAAACGGGAATTTCAAAATTCCGTTTATGCTGCCCTAATTGCGGGCCTGTTTGGTATGAGCACAGCCCATATTTTCTTTGGTTCTATTGTCGAGAGTTATATTTTTTCGGCTGCCGCATTGATCGGTTTCCTGCTGTTGCTGCAGGCGCAGAGTGCCACAGGGGCGTTGGTGGCATCCGGCCTGTTGACCTTTGGCATCACTTTGACAAATTTTGTTCAAAATTTTATTGGCATCCTGGTTACACGTCCGCGCTGGAAGGAAGTCTTCCGCTTTGCCGCCTGGACGCTTTCAGTGGGAATTCTCCTGAGCCTGGCACATGCAGCCTGGTACCCCTCCAGTAAATTGTTTTTTCTTCCATCCGGGGTGCAGGCTGAGGAGGAATTTTCATCCTGGATATTCTCCAATTTTTCCTGGAGGACTTTTGGACGGATCATTCTTCTTGCCCGTACGATTCTGCTTTATACGATCATTGCGCCCCGGCCGCATATCTTTACGCAGAGCGTGGGTGGGACCTTTCCCCGTTTTAATTTCTTTGAGATCTCGCCCGGCACATTTGCCTATAGTAATTATGCAGGCCTGGGCAATCTTCTGGTCATGATTTGGGCGGTTGTTCTTTTTGCAGCGGGCTTGAGTTTCCTGTGGAACCTCGTTCGCACCCGCAAGGCGGACCTGTCCCTTGCATTTGCGCTGTCCCTGCTCTTCAACTTTGCCCTTCATTTGAGCTATGGGTATGAACCGTTTCTATATTCACCAGATTGGGGATATGCGTTGATCTTTTTTGTAGCATTCGGATTGGCGCCTCTGGCCGGAAACCGCTGGTTTCAATTGGGAATGCTCGTCTTTTTGGCCTTGCTGGCATATAACCAGTACCAATTTTTTGCCCTTATCTTTCAAACGATCTCCCCCTTTGTCAGCTAGATCTGCAGTTAAACAAAAAGGGGCCGCACTATGAGCGGCCCCTTTTTGTTTGCGTTAATTGTGCTTTTTTCCGCCTTTGAGTTCGTCGCGGAAGATTGCGCTCATCACCATGCTTACGATGCTGATCACCAGGCTGCCCAATAAAGCGGGCCAGAAACCATTCACCGTCAAACCAAGACCAAAGATCTGGCCGATCGAACTGGTTAGCATGAGCACAATTGTATTGATCACAACGGTGAACAGGCCCAGGGTGAGGATGATAAGGGGCAGGGTCAGCAGTTTGAGAAGCGGCCGTAAAAGGACATTGAGCAGGCTGATGATCAGGGCAAGCCACACGATCCCCCTCCAGTCGCCTTCGAAATCAATGCCTGGTACGATCAACGCTGCGGCGTAAAGTGCGGCGGCGTTGATCGCCCAGCGAATAACAAATTTGATCATCTGAACTCCTTTTATTTATTAATCCGTTTATACCTGCCATGATGCAGGCTTATTATGAATACGTAAAATAAATTACAAAGTTGCCTGCATCCAGATTAAAGTGCGCAGTGCCTTGAACCCCGCGGCAAGAATGGCACCGTCAAAATCCCCGGACGGGAATTCGAGGGCAATGTTTGGATGGGAATGGGCCAGGTCACGGCGCGCCTGGAGCAGGAGGGCGGTCACCGCCACAGGGTCCGACCTTTCACCTGTTGCGACGAAAAGCGATTCACCCCGTCCGTAGGGGATCCAGGCCAGTGCAGCCTCCAGGTGATCCCTGCGGACCGCGGTCCATTGGCGGATATTGATATCCACAAAAAAAAGATACAGCCAGTTCCAAAAACCCGGCCGCAGGGAGCGAAAGTTCCAATTGCGGTGCCAGGCCAAAAGGTCGGGATAGAGCCGCGAGAGCCAGAGTTGCTGGGTTGGCCAGTCCCGGGGGTGTCTGTTCGTGATGGCAATATCCGTGTTCATGGCCGGAGTATGGATATCCGTAACCGCCTGCCAGCTTGTCCGCCGGGCACGTTCGGCGAATCCGAGTTTTGAATACAAATCCATGGCACCGGCGTTGTCGTCACGAACATGAAGCCAGATGTCACTTACCTTTTTTTCGCGGGCGTGCTGCAGGGCGCGTTCGGTGAGGGCGCGGGCGATGCCATGCCGGCGAAAGTCCGGATGTACAGCCACGTTGGCGATCAGGTATAGACGTTGTTTGTTGTGGCGAAATGGGACCAGGCTGGCATTGCCGACGATCCTGCCGTTTTCCTCCCAAACATAGCCGCTCAAAGGCAGGGATGTGGTTTCGGCGGCGCGGTTGGCCCATTTAATGAATGAGTTGTCATTTCCAGCACGACGCATATCCTGTACATAGCGTTTGCCTTCGCTGTCCATGGTGCTGGAGAAGCAGATCTCGATCAGGTCTGCCACGGCAGGCAGGTCACGCAAAATGTTCAAAGTGCGAAGCTTGGGGTGTGCATCCGCACGTGCAGGGATGGTAATGGAGGACATTAGAGGTATTATAGCCCCATGTTTTGCAGGGGTAAACAAAAAGACCCTTGATAATCCCTGCTTTTGACGATATTTTGCCTGTTTTCCCGGAAAATCTAACATACCTCTTACGCCCCATTTACAATCTGTAAATCAGGCTTTTGTTATAATCGCCCCTGTCACAATAGACCCTAAAGGTCATTGAGACCTTTAGGGTCTATTTGTTAGAAAAGGATAATTCCCATGATGAGATTTGACCGATTTACCGAAAGAGCGCAGGAGGCCGCGCAGCGTGCCGCCGAGATCATCCAGCGCTATGGACATAATCAGATCGATACTGAACACATTCTGCTGGCCTTGATCGAACAGCCGGGCGGTGTGATTCCCCAGATTCTTGAAAAGTTAAGTGTAAGCGCCGAGGCCCTGACCGAACGCCTGGACGCCACCCTGCGTGCCAGCCCGAAAGCCAATATTTTTGGGGGCGGTGCCGGACAGATCTTTATTACCCCCCGCGTGAAGCGGATCATCGATTTGGCCAACGAGGAAGCCAACCGTCTTAAGGATGAATATATTTCCACGGAACACATCTTCCTGGCCATTTTGACCGAGCGCAATACCCCGGCTGCACGTATTTTGGAGAGCGCAGGCTTGACCCGTGACCGTGTCTATGATTCGATCCAGGACCTGCGCGGCGGTCAACGCGTGACCGATCCGCAGGCCGAGACGCGCTATCGTACTCTCGAAAAATATTCCCGTGACCTGACCCAGCTTGCGCGTGAGGGCAAGCTGGATCCGGTCATTGGCCGTGACAAGGAAATTTTGCGTCTGATCCAGATCCTCTCCCGTCGTACAAAGAATAACCCGGTTTTGATCGGGGAAGCGGGTGTGGGCAAGACCGCCATTGCAGAGGGCCTGGCCCAAAAGATCGCCACCAACGATGTCCCGGAGATCCTGTCCGGCAAGCGTGTGGTGGCGTTGGACCTCGGCGCCATGATCGCAGGCTCACGCTTTCGCGGTGAATTTGAAGAGCGCCTCAAGGCCGTCATGGATGAAGTCCAGCGTGCCAAGGGCGATGTGATCCTGATGATCGATGAATTGCACACGGTTGTCGGGGCAGGGGCAGCCCAGGGCGCGATGGATGCGAGCAACATGCTCAAGCCCGCGCTTGCGCGCGGCGAGTTGCAGTGCATCGGTGCGACCACGCTTGATGAATTCCACAAACATATTGAAAAAGATGCCGCACTCGAAAGGCGCTTCGCGCCCATTCATGTGGACGAGCCCAGCGTGGACGACACGATCAAGATGCTGCATGGTTTGCGCGACCGTTATGAAGCGCATCACAAGGTCCATTTTTCGGATGAAGCCCTTACCGCTGCCGCGCGTTTGGCTGATCGTTATGTAACAGACAGGCACCTGCCTGATAAAGCCATTGACCTGATCGACGAGGCCGCCGCAAAGGTCCGTGTTGCATTGTATTCCATGCCTCCCGACCTGAAGGGCATGAAGACCGACGTGGACCGCTTGCGCGCTGAAGAGGAGCAGGCCGGTTTGGAACGTGATTACGAACGCGCCGCGCAGAAAAAGGCCGAGCGATTAAGGCTTGAATCCGAATATACGGAAAAGCGCGATAAATGGGAAACCGAACACCAGCTCGATGAGGTTGTGGATGTGGACGACATCGCCTCGGTGGTGCACCAATGGACGGGCATTCCGGTTAATCAGATGCTGGAAACTGAATCCGAAAAACTGCTTCACATGGAAGCCCGATTGGGCGAACGTATCATCGGCCAGCAGGAGGCCATTCGCGCCGTGTCGGATGCCATCCGCCGTGCGCGTTCAGGCTTGAAGGACCCCAGCCGCCCGATCGGTTCATTCATCTTTGTCGGTCCCTCCGGAGTCGGGAAGACCGAGCTGGCCAAAGCTCTGGCCTGGTTCATGTTCGATGACGAGGACGCGCTGGTCCGGATCGACATGTCCGAATATCGTGAACAGCATACGGTCAGCCGCCTCTTTGGCGCCCCACCCGGATATGTTGGGTACGAGGAAGGCGGCCAGCTCACGGAGGCGGTCCGCAGACGCCCGTATCGTGTCGTGCTCTTCGATGAGATCGAGAAGGCGCATCCCGAAGTGTGGAATGCCCTGCTCCAGATCCTGGATGATGGCCGATTAACGGACGGCCAGGGCAAGGTGGTTGACTTCCGCAACACGGTTCTCATCATGACCTCGAACCTGGGCACTGAATATGTGACCAAGGGCGGCACCCTTGGCTTCCTCACCCAAAAAGCTGATGATGACGAACGTGCCATGCACGATAAAATCGAGAAGGCCCTCAAGGGTGCCTTCCGCCCCGAGTTCCTCAACCGGGTGGACGAGACCATCATGTTCTCTCCGCTCTCCCTGGAGCAAATGGAGGAGATCGTCGTCCTGCAGATGAAGGAAGTCCAGGATCGTTTGAACGAGCACGACATTTCCGTCCAGTTGACGGACGCTGCCCGGGTCTGGCTTGCCAGGGAGGGGTACGATCCGGCTTTCGGTGCACGTCCGCTGCGCCGAGCGATCCAGAAATACGTTGAGAGTCCGCTCTCGGTGGAATTACTAGGCGGCAAATTCAAGGACGGTGTCGCGGTGATCGTGGATGTGGACGCGAGGGAAAACAAGATCGTATTCCATACTGCGGCGTCGGCGAAGAAGTCAAAGCACAAAGTGGAAGTGTAAAACCATTACGATGAAATGAAAGGAGCGAAGAACGGCATTGCCGTTCTTCGCTCCTTTTTTACGGGAAAGGGGACTAATTTCCTAATCCTGTATTTACTCATTAGCGGTATCATAAACAAATCTTTGACGTGCCAGAGGAAAAAATGATTGAAAATAATTCGACCGAAAAAAAATCAGGCAGTACTGCCATTGTGATCGGGATCGTGATCCTGCTTTGCTGCATTTGTGTGCTTGTGGCAGGCATGGCGGGATACGGGTATTACGCCTTCTCGAAGGTGGTCCCGACCCTTACCGATAATCCCTTGATTCCCCAGATCGACGGAAACACCCCAACAGGTGATTTGGAACTCTTCCGCCCCTCACCGGATACGATCTCGGACGAGACCATTCAATTGCTGGATCAATCGGTCATACCTGAAAATGATGTCTATGAACTGGCCTGTCGGTTGCAGGGCAAGTGCAATATCCCCACCACTCTGCCCGCGCCGACCACGCCCCTTCAGGTGGGTGCAAAGCAGAAGTTTTGGCTGATCAATGCGGATACAAATAAGAATTTTCAAGTCGAGATGACCTTGATGAATATTACACCGCTTACATATTTTTGGGCGGAAAACCCCGAGAGTGTGAATAAAGACGACATGAAGGCCTTAATGGACGAGTTCGACCAGAAAATTATCCCGACTGACCGTGAGTTTTTCGGCAGCGAATGGACCCCGGGCGTCGATGGCGATCCGCACATTTATGTTCTCTATGCGGGCAACCTCGGCAGCAATATCGGTGGTTATTATTCGTCCTCCGATGAGTACAATCCATTAGTGCGCCAATATTCCAACGGGCATGAAGCCTATGTGTTGACCAGTTCCCAGCCGTTGGGAGATGAATACGCCTACAGCACCCTGGCCCATGAATTCGTCCACATGATCCAATTCCCGACCGATCGGAATGATGTGTCCTGGATCAATGAGGGATTTGCCGAGGTTGGGGCCTTCCTGAACGGTTATGACGTCGGCGGCGCGGACTGGTATTACGCTCAATCGCCCGACCTCCAGCTTAATGACTGGGCTACCAATGATTCGCCTGATTTCGGCTCCCATTACGGACAGAGCTTTTTATATCTGACCTATTTCCTGGACCGCTTTGGAGAAAAAGCCACCAAGGCCCTGACTGCCAACCCGGTCAACGATCTTGCCAGCGTGGATGACACGCTCAAGACCCTGAACGCCATTGACCCGCAAACGGGGAGGTTGATCACGGCCGATGATGTCTTCATGGATTGGGCGGCGGCCATGTATCTGCTGGACGGCAATGTGGGTGACGGGCGCTATACCTATCATAACTACCCCGATGCCCCCCGGACATCGGACACCGAAACGATCTCCACCTGCCCGCAATCTGCCATCACCCGCGATGTTCACCAATTTGGAATTGATTACATCAATATTTCCTGCCCGGGCGAGCATACCCTGAGTTTCACCGGCTCCACCGCCATCCACATGCTGCCGGTTGACCCCTATTCCGGTTCCTATTCGTTTGCGACAAATCTGGGCAACGAGTCGGACATGACCCTGACTCGCGAATTCGATTTTACGAACGTCAGCGGCCCGTTGAATTTTTCCTTCCGTACCTGGTACGACCTGGAAAAGGATTACGATTACCTTTATCTGGAGGTTTCCGAAGACGGAAAGAATTGGCAGATTATCACCACGCCTTCCGGAACGGACGAAAATCCTTCGGGGAATTCGTACGGTTGGGGGTACAACGGCGCAACGAATAATTGGATCCAGGAGCAGGTCGACCTTTCCCAGTACGCGGGCAAGAAGGTTCAAGTCCGCTTTGAATATGTAACGGATGCGGCAGTCACCGGGGAGGGTTTTCTGCTGGACGATGTCTCCGTGGATGCGATCGATTACAAATCCGATTTTGAAGCGGACGACGGCGGTTGGGAGGCAAAAGGCTTTACGCGGGTTCAGAACATCATCCCGCAGACCTTCCGGTTAACCCTTATCAAGAAGGGCGCCGGGACCACGGTTGAGTCGATCGAACTGACTTCCGATCAGTTGGCCGAGATTCCCTTGTCCTTGCAGGACGGCGAAGAGGCGGTTTTGATCGTGACGGGCACCACCCGTTATACCCGCAAGAATTCGGTCTATCAGATTGAAATAAAATAACCCTAGGCAGGATGGGTGTGAATTAATCACGCCAAGGCTGGAAGTGTTGCATAAGGGACGAAGGATGGCTCGGGCCTCCTTCGTCCCTTATGTTTATGGCGTTTTTACATATACGCGGTATTATAGGGTTGTCAATTATGGACATGTTGTAGATCCGTGTTTTTCGCACACAAAACTGGCTCTGGCGGGTCAAAAAACGATCCCGGGTCAGAGTTGTCTTTTCCAAGGAGGAACTAATGTCTGTAGCACAAAAGTCACAGGTTTTGAATTTGATCGATATGGCTGGTTATCAGGATGCGTCCGTGGTCAGCCGCCAGATCACCAAAACGGACGGGGGAAACATTACGTTGTTCGCTTTTGACCAGGATCAAGCCTTGAGCGAACATACCGCGCCTTTTGACGCGCTGGTTCAGGTTCTTGATGGGGAGGCGCAGGTGACAATCTCCGGCAGGCGCTTTGACCTGAAGGCGGGTGACGCGATCATCATGCCGGCCAATGAACCGCATGCCTTGTTCGCGGTTCGGAAATTTAAAATGCTCCTGACCATGATCCGTGCCTGAGTTTTTCCGCGGCGGGAGTCTTTCTTTACGGATTTGTCATTTCTGATTTGTGTTTCATATCGTATAATTTTGGCACCAAAAGATGACGATAATTCAGGGATCTGCCGCGCAACGAAAGACAATTGCCGTGCTTGGCGCGCAATTGAGCCGCGTATGGGGTGCTGAATTCATGGCCGGTGTGCTGGCTTCCGCCAAGACGCATGACATGAACGTGGTTTATTTCGCCGGCGGGAAACCGGCGGTTCTTGACGGACCGGGAAATGGCGGGCGATCCTACGGGCTTTATGACCTGATCAAGCCGGGCCAGTTTGATGGAATCATTCTGGCTGCGGATATGGGTCACGGTCCTTCTGCGGATGAGCTGCGGAATTTCTGCCGGATGTTTGCCCCCATGCCGATTGCATCCTTTGTAGTGCAGGCGGAGGGCGTTTCCTCCCATGTTTCCGATAATGCCGGCGGGATGCGTGCCGTAATCCGCCATTTGATTGAAGTGCACGGGTACAAGCGTATTGGCTTTGTCACCGGTATTCAGGGCTCCTTTGAATCCGAGCAGCGGTTAAATGCCTATAAGGAGGAACTGAAAGCGCACGATATTCGTTTTGACGAGCATCTTGTGGTCGAAGGGGATTACAGCCCTGAGAGCGGCCGCGCGGCAGTCCGGACCCTGCTTGATGAACGAGGGATCCGTGTTCAAGCCATCGCCGCCTCCAATGACCGTATGGCGTTTGGTGTGTTGGAGGCCTTGCAGCAGCGCGGGATCCAGGTGCCGGACACGATCGCGTTGACGGGCTTTGATGATGTAAGTGAATCCCAATCGATGGGTGTGCCGCTCACCACAGTGCACCAGGATTTTTATGAAGCCGGCGTGGGGGCATTTGGATCCTTATTAAAGCGTATGAATGGGGAAAGGGTCGAGGATGTAAACTTATTGCCTGCCCCTCTGGTGGTGCGCTGGTCCTGCGGTTGTCTGCCGGAAAATGTGAAGAGGGCGGAGGTGCTCACGAAGGAGGTGGCACAGACGGGCCGCCTGGAAAACAAACGGGATGCCGCCATTCGCGCCTTGTTTGGGGCGGCAAGCATCCCGGAAAATTCCCCAGTCAAGGCTCAATTTATTGACGTGTTCGGCCGGACCTGGGATGTGTTTCTGGCAAGCCTGCATGAGACAGACAAAAGCGATGCCTTCCTGAAAATGATACAGTCCATGGTGGAGGTTCTGCAGCGTAATAATTATGATTCCACCGTCTGGCATAATGTAATTTCCACATTTAGAAGATATGCATTGGGAGGCATCACCAGCAATACCACCACCATGCTGCGCGCAGAAAATCTTTTTCAACAGGCGCGCCTCCTGGTGGGGGAACTCTCCCAGCGGGCACAAGCTTATCGGCGCTTGCAGTTTGAACAGAAGGAAGAGGCGCTCAGTAATTTCAGCTTTTCAATGGCGCCGGCCATGACCTTGGACGGGATCGGCGAGGCGATCACCAAAAATTTCCCGATGCTTGGACTGGAACGCTGGTATGTGATGTTTTATAGCGAGATCAGCACGCCCGGTTCCGTGGCTTCCGCTCCCCCTGAAAATTACCGTTTGCTATTGCAGTACGATCAGAATAAATTTGAGATCCCGCGTGAAAAATCCACTCTTGCGACCGGAAGGCTTGTACCGCGCGGGAAGACCCCAGAAGATCATCGTTATGATGCGGTCGTCATGCCGCTAACCCTGGCTTCCAACCGTTTTGGTTTTATGTGGGTGGAGATGGGTTCCACCGATTGGGATGTGTATACCCGATTAAGGAACCTGCTTTCCAGCGCCCTCCTGCGGACCATGCTTGTACAGCAGCGCGAGCATGCACAAAGGGAGGTGGAGCGCCTGTTGAGTGAAGCGCGCGAAAGAGCCGTGGAACTTGCCCGGGCGCGGGATGTGGCGGAAAAGGCCGCGGCGCAAAACGCAAAGCTCTTTGAGACAGAACAGGACCGGCGTCGCGGAGCTGAAGCGCTGGCACGTTCATCCCGCCAGTTATCTTCATTGACCACCATCGATAAAATTCCCCAGGAGATCCTGGATCAGCTGCAACAGGTCGTGCCGTATGATCGCGGGGTTTTGTTGATGGAGGACGTAAATAACGTGCCGCGCCTGCGTTCGCATAAGGGTCTGCCGGAGGGGGTGAATGCCTCCGATTTCAGCCTGCAGATCAACGGCGTGGATTTTTATCAGGTGGTTTCAGACCGGGGAGAGATTTTCCTGGTCAGCGATGTGAATGCCGTTCCGGGCTGGCGGCAGCCGGACTGGCTGCCCCGTGACCGTTCCTGGCTGGGAGTCCCGTTATATTCAAAGACCAAGGTCAACGGCCTGCTTCTGTTAAGCCGTTCAAACCGGGCATTTAACGATGATGATGGTTTAATGGCCACCACGTTTGCCATGCAGGCCACGGTGGCTCTCGAAAATGCACGCTTGTACGATGAGATGACCAGCATCAATCAAATGATGGAGCGCATGGTGGCTCAGCGGGTCGAGGAATTGAACATCGCCTACAAGACCCTCGCAAAACATGACAAGAACAAATCAGCCTTCATCCAGGTTGCGGCCCATGAATTACGCACGCCGCTCACGGTCATTTTGGGATACCTGGGGATGATCAAGATCGACCCGGCGGTTCAGGCCAACCCCATGCTGGTCCAGGCCGTGGACGGTGTCTTGCAGGGGACCAACCGCCTGCATCAGATCGTGAACAGCATGCTGGATGTGGCGCGGTTGGACAGCCAGGTGGTCAACCCAAATGTTGAGCCGGTCAATTTAAGTCTGGTCCTCAGGTTGATCCACAAGGATTATGCGGCGGACCTGACTGCCCGCCAGTTGAACTTTACGATCGAGGAGAATGTGCAGAACATCCCTCCTGTTCTTGCGGACACCGAATTGTTGAAGAAGGCGTTGGACCACGTAATCGTCAATGCCATTAAATTTACCCCTGACGGAGGGGCGATCACGGTTTCCGCATCGGTGGTGGAGGAGGCTCGCGCGGGCAAAATGGCCGAAATCCGTGTGAAGGATACCGGCATTGGCATTGACCCTGAACACCACCAGATCATTTTTGAAAAGCTGTATCAATTGGGCAAGGTGGAATTGCACTCCTCCAGCCGCACGAATTACAAGGGCGGGGGGGCGGGCCTCGGACTGGCCATCGCTTCCGGGATCGTAAAGGCGCTACAGGGCAGTATTTGGGTGGAGAGTGAAGGATTGGACGAGGTGAATTTCACGGGCAGCACCTTTGTCATCCGCCTGCCGTTATTAAAGTAGAAAAAGGTCCTTCCTGATATCAGGAAGGACCTTTTTATTATTCTGTTTCATTTACCTCATTACCAGGGGTTTCATTTCTGATAAAAAGATTGTTGATCTGCTCACGGACGGGCGAGAGGATGCCGATATGCATCAGCATGAGGGCCGAGATCAGGATCATCACGCCAAAGATCGTGAAATCCGCGAACAACATGAAACCATTTGGGTTTTTGGCGAAAACATAACGGACGACGATCACGAAGAGTTGCAGCACATTGATGATCAGCAGGGGAATGGCGAAGGGCCGCAGGTCATGGCCTTCGATAAGCAGGTGCAGGCTGATCAGTACAAACAGCCCGCCAAGCAGGATGATCAGATAGGCCCAGAAATGCATTCCGTCATATAGCTGCAGGTACAGCTTCTGGATCACCTTGATATACAGAATGCAGACTGCGACCAGGCTGGCCCAGGCATAGATCCTGACAATGATCGGATAGACCAGGTTTGCAAAAGCGCGAATGCTGACCAATCCAATGCACCAGCCGAAGAAAAAGGTCAGGCCGAGCACGAGGATCTTGACCAGAATGCCGTCCAGATTGCTGGTCAGTCCATCATCGAAGATGTCAAGGATCAATTTTCCTGCACCGCCCATGGAGACGGTCAGCGCGGCCAGGCTGACGAACATGGTTGCGATGCTCAGCATTCCGCGGGTGTCCACTCCGTGCTTGCGTGGATTTTCGACCTTCCGTTGCAGTGTCGCCATATTTGATTGTCTCCCGGCCTTATACAGGTTACTTTTTGGCTGTGTTCAATCGCTCGCGAAAATCATAAATGCCGTTGCTCAACGCCCATTGCGCGCTGCATTTCGAACAGTACAAATGGTCTTTTTTGTCTTCCAGTTTTTCGTTGCCACAGTCCGGACATTTGAACAGATCGAGGACAGGGACGGGAAATGCGTCCGATTTCGCAACATCGTTTCCTCCGGCTCTGGCTTTTACGAATATGCTGGGCGTGACCTGCCAGAATGATCCGGTGGGTTGGAAGAGCCCATCCAGGGCGGCCAGCAGCCCGGCCGGAACAACCCGTTTTAACAGACCCACTCGAAAATGTGAAACGGTAAGGGTTTTTTCAATGGAGAAGCCCAATTCCTTCAGCCAGGCACGAATCGCCTGCGGATGAAAATCAAAATTTAATTTTACGAACTCGACCGGTTCCAGCGAAAACGGATTCCAATCCTGCTTTCCGGCCCAGTATCGAAGAATGGATTTGAGATTGAGTTTGTTCGCGAATTCCAGGATGAAGACGGCTCCCGGTGCAAGCACGTTCCGGACCTGGCCCAGAGCCTTGGGTGCATCTGCCATGTGGTGCAGGGCGCGAATCATTGTGGCTGCGTCGAATTGACGGCCCCGGAAGGGCAGGCGGTAAATGTCCGCGGCAACGTAAATGTATTTTGATGAGGGTCCCAATTTTTCCTGGGCCTGGGCAAGCTGGGTGGTGGAGTAATCCAGCAGGACGATTCGCTCGAAGCCCGCATAGCGTGATGTATTCCGGCCGGCGCCGGCTCCCAACTCAAGCATGAGTTTTCCCCCGGGGGGCAGCATTCTTTTTAAGGCAATGGCTTCGGCGCGGTCTTCGTACTCGCGCCCGCCCTGCTCCCAAAACGATTGCTGGTAGTCGGAGCCTTCGTAATTACAAACGGGTGGGGTGTTGTTCATGTGTTTTGGTTTCGCCTGGAGTTGAAAAATTAGGTCGGATAGCGGGCTATTGTACCCGACTATCCGACCTGGAAACTAAACGATATTTGAACTACTTTCCTACGAATAGCCGACTATCTTCCTACGGCGCGGTAGGTGAAGCCCATTTCCTTCATTAATTGAGGGTCATAGATGTTGCGGCCATCATAAATGATGGGAGATTTAAGCAATCCCTTGATCTTTTCCAGATCGAGCTGCTTGAACTCGTTCCATTCCGTGATGACCATCAAGGCGTCGCAACCCGCGGCCAGATCGTAGGAATTCTTGAACATCTCCACCGAGCCTGGCAGCAATGGGCGGGCCACCTCCATGGCAACCGGATCATACACGCGGACTTTTGCGCCCGCCTTGGTTAAAGCTTCGGAAATGTCAATGGATGGCGCGTATCGCATATCATCGGTGTTTGGCTTGAAGGCCAGCCCAAGCAGGCCGATGGTCTTGCCCTTCAGATTTCCGCCCAGCATTTTTTCAATATGTACAACTGCATTTTTGCGGCGGTCATTGTTGACCTGCATGACGTCATTGAGAATGCGTGGGTTGAGTCCCTTCTCCTTGGCCATGAAGGCCAGGGCTTCCACATCCTTGGGGAAGCAGGAGCCGCCCCAGCCGAGGCCGGCATCCAAAAAGTGCCGGCCGATGCGGGCATCGTACCCCATACCCGCCGCCACTTCCTTGACATCCGCCCCGGCCAGTTCACACAGGTCAGCCAGTTCGTTCATGAAGGAGATTTTTGTGGCGAGGAAGGCGTTGCTCGCATATTTGATCATTTCCGCGGTTCTCAAATCCGTGATCACGATCGGAGCGCGCAGGGGCAAATGCAGGTGGGCCACTTTATTTGCGGCATCCTTGTCCATGGAGCCGATCACGGTGCGGTGTGGGCTGGTGAAATCGGCAATGGCCGAACCTTCGCGCAGGAATTCGGGGCAGGAAACCACGGCGAATTCGATCGGCTTGGGCTGGGACTTTTTTACAATGTCAGCAACCCAATCCCCGGTCCCGATCGGAACCGTGGATTTGTTGATGATGATCAGCGGCGCGGTCATTTCCCTGGCGATCGAAGTGGCGGCGGCGGCCACATATTGCAGGTCCGCTTCGCCGCTTTCGCCGGAGGGGGTTCCCACAGCGATGAAGGCATATTCGGCATCCTTCAAGGCTTCCTTGTAGGACGTGGTGAAGGTGATCCGCCCGGCATTGACATTCCGTTTTACCAGTTCGTCGAGACCCGGCTCATAAATGGGCATGATGCCTTTTTTGAGATTCTCCACGCGCTGTTCATTTACATCCAGTGCGGTTACGCGGTTGCCGAGATCGGCAAAACAAGCCGCGGTGACAAGTCCGACGTATCCCACGCCGACAACACAGATCTGTTTCATGACATTTCCTCTTGTTCGAAAGATTTTTTGTGATGTACCCGATATATCAAATCCCGCAGGATGCAGGAATCATATCAAATGACAGGCCGTTTGTTGACCCAGTGATTTACCACGCCCGTCAGTTCGGTCAGGTCCATGGGCTTGGTGATGTATTCGTTGCAGCCGGCATCCATGGCGCGCTGGCGGTCGCCGGGCAGGGCGTGGGCGGTCAATGCGATCAGCGGGATCGCGGCGGTCTGTTCATCTTTCTTGAGCATGCTGGCGGCGGTCCAGCCATCCATTTCCGGCAGGGACATGTCCATGATGATCAGGTCCGGTTTTTGCAGGGCGGCCGCATTGACCCCGTCGCGCCCATTCATCGCCAGAAAGGTTTCATAGCCGTTCCGTTCAAGGATAAAGCGCACAAGCTCGTAGGTGTCCATGCTGTCTTCGACCACCAGAATGCGTTTTGGGCCCATCTCGCTACTATACTACGTCTCCCGAATGCGGGCAATGTGTATAATCAACGAACCCCATGAAAATTCTCTTTGTGGCCGACGGCCGTTCTCCCATTTCCAAAAATTGGATCCGCTATTTTGTTGAGCGCGGAGACCGGGTCTTTCTGGCCTCCACCTTTGAATGTGACCTGGATTTTCCCGTCGAACGGCTGGAATTCACGCCTGTGGCCTTTAGTTCGGTCAGGAAAGGGATTTCCCGCCCTGGCAGCGGATCTTCCCGGACCCTCGGCCTGCGGACTCTTGTCAGGCAGTGGCTCGGCCCGTTGACCATTTCCCGCTCCGCGAAGAAATTACGGGCTTTCATCAATGAAGTCCAGCCGGACCTCGTGCATGCCTTGCGTGTGCCGTATGAGGGCATGCTGGCTGCTGCGGCCCACATGCACAAGCCATTGATCGTTTCGATTTGGGGGAATGACTTTACCCTGCATGCCCCATCCACGCCGCTCATGAAACGTCAAACCCGGCGGGTGATGCTGGCCGTCGACGGCCTGCATGCGGATGTGGAACGTGATATTCGTCTTGCCCGTGAGTGGGGCCTGGCGGCCGACAAACCCACCCTGGTCGCACCCGGCAACGGCGGAGTCAGAGGCGGGATCTTTTATCCGCCCCCCGAGGCGGTCAAGAGTCCCATCATCCTGAATCCGCGCGGATTTCGGGCCTACGTTCGCAACGATGTCTTTTTCAAAGCCATTCCTCTCGTGCTTGCAAAGCGGGCGGATGCAAAATTTGTTTGCGCATCCATGTTGGGGGAACTGCAGGCTGAAGAATGGATCACGGAATTGAACATTGGGCATGCGGTGCAATTACTGGCGCCGGTTTCGCATGACAAAATGGGGGAGGTGTTTCGGAGCGTGCAAATTGTCGTTTCGCCGGCCATTCACGACGGCACCCCGAATTCCCTGCTGGAGGGCATGGCCTGCGGATGTTTCCCGATCGCCGGGGACCTTGAATCGATTCGCGAGTGGATTACGCACGGGCGGAATGGTTTGCTGGTGGATCCCAACGATCCGCAGGCCCTTGCGGATGCGATCCTGCTGGGCCTGGAAAGGGAAGACCTGCGACGGGAAGCCGCAGGTCTGAACGCCAAAATGATCTCCGCACGCGCGGAATATGGAATGAATATGAAAAGGGTGGCCGAGTTTTACAAATCAATCATATAAGGGCCGGGTTGCCCGATCCTTATACAAACTTATATCTCCCGGGGAGCCCGCAGCGAGTCCAGCCGGTTGCGTAATTCGATGCGGCGTGAGTCGGCCGCGTGGCGCACGTCATTCAGGAATCCCTGTCCGCGGTCACGGATCTGACCGCGCAGGTGCTCGCCGGATTCAGGCGCCACCAACAGGGCCACCGTCGAGCCCACCAGGGCGCCCACCAAAATTCCGATGATGAAACCGAACATTCTTCGCATGGATATTCCTCCTTCACACAATTCTTCATGGATTAATCAAATTATACTGCTGATTATTGCATAATCAACGGGCGCAAGGGTGGTGTTCCAATCCAAACATGTCAAAAATGAAATTGTGCAAATGAGAAGCGTAATATTGGCCAAGAATCCTATCTCTTTTCATTCGCCAGAAGTTTTATCAAATAGTATTGAACCATGGTTAATGAGTCAACCGTATTCTGTTTTATTTTCAGAAATGCGATTGTGATTGAATTGTAAATGATTACTCCAAATATTGTTGACCAGTTCACCATTTTTGACATGATTCCGTATTCATTCGAAACATATAGACACCAGACAACGAGCGCCAGATAGAAAAACGCCACCCCGATCATTGCCCGCTCTTCGTTTTCGCCTGCGTCCTGCGGTTGCGTTCCGTCTTTGTCATTGCTTCCGACGCTGCGTATCCACATGACCACCAGGCCGAGCAGGATTGCCCCAGTGATAAAGGGGGAGTAAGTTTGATTGATATTTGGGTTTAATGTTGCATAAACAAATATTAACATTGAAGTAAAAAGCTCTGCCTGTGCGTCAAAAAAATGCCTCTTTTCAACTTTCTGTTTTCGGCGGTTTTGTTCCCCTCTTGTAATAAGAAAATAATTGGAAACTGTGCAAACTAGGATTATGGCTATGTCTCCCGCGGTTAATTCTTTGCTTGCCAGTTTCATGTCCAAATATATGAGATATCCGAACAGGAATCCGAGATGACTTGCCCCCAACGAATGAAGTGTTTCCTTCAGGTAGCCCAAATGCCTGTAATACACATCGTTCCTATCGATTTTGACCAGGGCTTCGTGCAGCAATGGGTTGATATAATGCCAGAAAGTTCTGTGATCGCTGGTGTCTTTTATGACGCCCTCCCTCCACGGCTCCCCAAACCCCAGTGTTAGTTTTTTAATTTCACGGAGACTGTCATTCATTTCCTCCATTCGGCCATGAATCGCCGGAGGCCAAAAACCGTTTTTGGAAACCGGCGAGACCCATCGCAGATAAAAATATATTTGATAAATTAAATATCCAACAGGTATGCCTGCGCCAATTGTCAGAACCCCCGCAAAAAGCAGCGCCCAAAAATTGTCACCATTACCCTGGGTGGCGAATAAATTCGCGGTATTTACAATAATTTTGGAGTTGTTGTCGAACAAGGCAAAGATAATAAACGAAATGGCAAGTGTCCATCCTGGAATTCCCCATCGGACGAATTGGCTGTCAGGTTTCATGATTTCCTCCTGTTATATAACAACGGAAATTTTCAAATTGCCGGATTTTTTTGGAAGAAAATACTCGAAAAATTTATTATACTTCTCTTGCTGCGGGTCCTGAAAACTCCACCCAGACCGTAAGAAACCATCTTGTCCCCCAGTCAATATATACAGAAATCCTGTGTTGGCGAAATTCTGTTTTTATGGAATAATACAGGCATCGCACGTATCCTTGTGAACGTGACGAAACAAAATCAATCCAACCCAAACCGCGTGCACATTCAGGGGATCAGCACGCAGAGCGGACTCTACCTTTACCGGAGGGTACCATTATGTCGACAACCACACCCGTTTCCACAAACACAACCCATGCTTCGCGCAGGAAGGTGACCACTCTTGCCTTTCGCCAGAAAAAAGAACGCGGCGAACCGGTCACCATGCTGACCGCCTATGACTACCCGACCGCACTGGCCATGGACAAGGCCGGCGTGGATTCCATCCTGGTCGGTGACTCGCTGGCGATGGTGGTGCTGGGTTACGAAAACACCCTGCCTGTCACTATGGAGGAAATGCTTCACCATGCCCGTGCCGTGGCGCGCGGTGCAAAGACCGCGCTGTTAATTGGCGACATGCCCTTCATGTCCTATCAGGTCTCCGTGGAGGAGGCTGTGCGGAATGCGGGGCGTTTTCTCCAGCAGGGCGGCATGGATGCGGTCAAGCTGGAGGGCGGCCGCGAGCGGGCGGATGCGGTCCGTGCGATTGTCGGGACGGGCATCCCGGTCATGGGGCATCTCGGCCTCACGCCGCAATCCGTGCACCAGTTGGGCGGATTCCGCGCCCAGGGCAAAACAGCTTCCGCTGCGAAACGTCTGCTTGAAGATGCGCAGATTCTCGAGGAGACGGGCGCGTTCGGCATCGTGCTGGAATCCGTGCCTGCGCGACTGGCGGAATACATCTCCAAACAAATTTCCATTCCCACCATCGGCATCGGCGCAGGCGCGGGCTGCGACGGCCAGGTGCTGGTCACGCATGACCTGCTCGGCCTCTTTGAACGTTTCACGCCAAAATTCGTCAAGCAGTACGCGAACTTCCATGAAGAGATGAACAAGGCCTTCCTCGAATATATCGATGATGTGGAAACCAAACGATTTCCCGCCCCTGAACATACCGTTGAGATGACAGATGAAGAGTGGGCCGCTTTTCAAAAGGAAATAAAATGAGACAGGATGTTTTATTGGTTGGCACAGGCGCACTGGCCACATTATTCGCAGCGCGATTAAGCGAAGCCGGCCACTGCGTACACATGCTGGGCACCTGGAGAAAGGGTCTTGACGAATTAAAGCAGCATGGCGCGCGCATCAAGGACTCCAATGGTGAAGAGCGTGCTTACCCCGTGCATGTGACGGACGACCCACGCGAAGTGCGCGGGTCAAAATATGCCCTGGTGTTGGTGAAATCCTGGCAGACGGAACGCGCGGCCCATCAATTGAGCGAGGCCCTTGCAACGGATGGACTGGCTGTGACTTTACAGAATGGATTGGGCAACCGCGAAACGCTCGTGCGTGACCTTGGGTTTGCCCGGGTCGCATTGGGAGTGACCACCACGGGGGCAACCCTGCTGGGTCCGGGGTTGGTGAGAGCCGGCGGGGAGGGCGTGATCTCCCTTGAACAGAATCAGGCCCTCGGTCCGCTTGAAGCGGCTTTACGTTCCTCAAATTTCAATCTGCATGTTGTCGACGATGCGCGCTCGCTGATCTGGGGCAAGCTGGTCATCAATGCCGCCATTAATCCCCTGACCGCCCTGTTACGGATACCGAACGGTGAATTATTGAATCACCCCGCCGCGCATAAAATGATGGCAGCCCTGGCCCGGGAAACTGCACAGGTGGCGGCCGCAGAACGGGTCCGTCTGCCCTTTGGTAATCCTGTGCGTGCTGCGGAGGAGGTGGCGCGCAGCACTGCGGGGAATCACTCCTCGATGTACCAGGATGTCAGCCGTGGGGCGCCCACCGAGATCGATGCGATCTGCGGGGCTGTTACGCGCCGGGCTGAACTGCACGGCATTTCCACGCCGTACAACCGTGCCTGCTGGCAGATGGTCAGTGCGATCCAGTAAATGCCGATAAAAAGGGTGACATTCTTCCGCTATAGGAGGTGACTTCGTTTCTGCTCATTGCAAATGGCGCATGGTAAGATAAATGAAACTCTTATTGTTTGGAGGCTTTCATGCGCAAGTTTTTCCTGTTATTGGCTGTGGGGGTGTTGTTTGTATTTCCATCAGTGGTGTCAGCTCAAGATAATGTGACCCTCGCCAGTGTGAACGTGCAGCTGTGGCCGGAATATGACCAGCCCAGCATGCTCGTGATCACGGATTTTATTGTAGCGGAGAACACGCAGTTTCCCGTCAGCGTCACCTTCCGCATTCCCCAGGATGCCAACCTGATCGCAGTGGCGGCTTATGATGTGAACGGAAGCCTGGTGAACATTACAGACTTCGAAGGCCCGACTGCTGATGGGGAGTGGCGGGTGTTTACGATCAATCTGACATCCTCGGCGGCCCGTTTTGAATACTACCAACCGCTCTCTTTTAATGGCGAACAGCGGATTTTCTCCTATTTGTGGGACGGCGCCTATGCCGTGGATACTTTCAACCTCCGCGTTCTGGAACCGTTGGATACCACTTCCCTGGCGACCACGCCCGAATTGACATCCATCTTGCAGGAAGGCGATCTTAAATATTATACGGGCGAGCCTGTCAAGTTGACGGCTGGACAGCAGTTCGCGCTGAACCTGGATTATAAAAAATCCACGGATGCCTTGATCACTTCCTCCCAGGCGGTTCAACCGGCCGCTCCAGTCGATGAAACCACACCCGGCCGCGTGTCCTTGAGCAATTACCTGCCCTACATCCTGGGCGGACTCGGAGTCGTGATGATCGTGGGCGGCTTCGCCTATTACTGGCAGTCGGGACGCGGTTCCTCCAAAAAGCCGCGGCGCAGGGCTCATTCCAATACAGAAGGCGGGGAAAATGAGGAAGACACCTATTGTCCGCAGTGCGGCACACGCGCCAAGCCCGGTGACCGTTTCTGCCGTGTGTGCGGCGGACGCATCCGGCATCAGGAAGAGTAGTTAACGGGGCCCTGGAAATATCCTGCATGGATTTTCCAGGGCCGGCCGGCGAATCATGATAAATCAACCGCCTTTCATTTTCATCTACTTTTTTTACGGCCTTGCTTTTTTCAGCATGGGGCTGTTGGTGGCAATGGAAGGCGGCCGTTCAACAGATGCGCGTTTACGCATGGCGTTGCGTCCGCTGGCGGGATTTGGCCTCGTGCATGCCGTGCATGAATGGTTGAGCATGTTCACCTCCCTGGGCTTTGCCAGCCAGAACCTGCTGGATGTGCTCTCCTTTTTTTCATTGGTCCTGCTGGCATTCTCCTTTTTATCCCTGGCCGCCTTTGGTTCCTACCTGGTGCTTGGCAGCGAATCGACCTGGCGGGTCAGCCTGATTATCCCGCTTGCCCTGGAGGCCGTATGGGTCTTTGGCCTGGTCTCTTTCAAGGGGCAGTATTTGCAAAGCGACCTGCCCGCCATTGCCGATGCATGGACGCGCTATGCGATCGCCATACCGGCCGGCTTGCTGGCTGCGTCGGGACTGGTGGTCCAGCAGCGCGCCTTTCGTCATGCAGGTCTGGTCAGTTTTGGACGGGACAGCCTGTGGGCTTCGATCGCATTCGGCTGGTACAGTCTGGTGGGGCAGCTCTTTCCTGCGCCAAGCCTGCTGCCTCCCTCCAATTTTATTAATTCAGATTTCTTTATTGTCACCTTCGGATTCCCCATTCAGGTGCTGCGCGCAATCACGGCTGTTTTTGCCGCCGTGTTTGTGATCCGTTTTCTGCGCGCTTTTCAGGTGGAGAGCGATCACAAGATCGCGGAACTGCAGGAGGCCCGGCTGCATGAGGCGCGCCAGCGCGAGGAATTGCGCGCTGAACTTTTCCGCAAAGTGGTGGCTGCCCAGGAATCCGAGCGTCAGCGTATTGCACGCGACTTGCATGATGAGACCGGCCAGTCCCTGACCGCCATCGGCATGGGCCTGCGCGGACTGGCGGATGAACTCAACAACAAAAGGCAAACCGACACCCTTGCGCAGCTGCAGTCCCTGACTTCCGAATCCTTAAAGGAATTGCAGCGCATCATTTCCGACCTCCGGCCTGCGCACCTCGACGACCTGGGGCTGTCCGCCACGTTGAGGTGGTACGCGACCCGTCTGCACGAGTTGACCTCCCTGCACATCCGTGTGGACATTGATGGAGATGAGCCCGTACTGGATGATGCCGTCAAGATCACCATCTTCCGCATTGTGCAGGAATCCCTGAACAATGTCATTAAACATTCACAGGCCACCAACGTTAATATCAAGATCGATTACCGCCAGAAGGAAGTTTTGATCCTGGTACGGGACAATGGCGTGGGATTTGACATGGATTCCGTCCAAAGCCGGATCGGTCGCACCTCCCTGGGACTGGCCGGCATGGAGGAGCGCGCCATGCTGATGGGCGGCGAAGTCCAGATCCATTCACGGCCGCATTACGGAACGGAAGTGGAAGCCAGGATTCCCTATCACATTGTAAAAGTTGAGGTAAACCAATGACGCGCCTTCTGTTGGTCGATGATCATGCAGTGGTCCGTTCGGGGCTGAGAATGCTCCTAAGCGGTCACAGCGAAATGGAAATTGTGGGGGAGGCGGCCACAGCTGAGGAAGCCCTGCAGAAAGCCGGGGAATTCAAGCCGGATGTCATTCTGATGGATATCGGCCTGCCGGACAAGACCGGCATCGAAGCCACCCGTGCGATCAAGGCCAGATATCCTGATATCAAGATCGTGGCCCTGACCATTCATGAAGATGAAGAATATTTCTTCCAGATGCTGGATGCGGGCGCCTCGGGCTACGTGCCGAAACGGGCCGCCCCGGAGGAGTTGATCACAGCCATTACAGTTGCGGCAGCCGGAGAAGTCTATCTGTATCCGTCCATGGCGAAACTCCTGGTACGCGACTATCTAAGTGCGGAGCGTCCGGCCGAGGAAAAGATCAGCCTGGATGGGCTGACCGACCGCGAGCGCGAGGTGTTGACGCATCTTGCGGAGGGGGCCAATAACGACGAGATCGGGGAGGCCCTCGTGATCAGCCCGAAGACAGTGGAACGTCACCGGGAGAACATCATGCGAAAGTTGAACCTGCACTCGCGTTCCGAACTTGTGCGGTACGCGATTCGCAAGGGAATCATCAAGGCGTAGGAAACACCCGTTTCTTATGAACCGGAAGGTCACGCTTCAAGCGTGGCCTTCTTTTTTTATGGGGCGAATCCCCCAAAGGGTCGAAAATGACTGGGGTGTGCACAGCAGGCAAAAGGTCCCAAAAGATGCGTGAGTCCTTCGGTCAAGATGGGGGTGGAGCCGAATTTACTTTGTTTTAAGGAAGCCGTATAGTGTAGTCAAGATCAAGAAAGAATAAGAAAGGAGAATGCCATGAACGGTTCAGAGATTATCTTCCTGCTCTTCGTTTTCCGCCTCATCCTGCCCTTTGGGCTGCTGATGCTGGTTGGCGAATGGTTACGTCGCAAAGAATCCAATTACTGGCTCAAATGAGGTTCCCATGAATACTATTCTCGCTGTGTTGACAGGTTTGTTCGTCCGTTTGATCGTGCCGCTGGCGATCACTGCGCTGGTCGTGTTCGCTCTTCGCAAGCTGGATGCCCGCTGGCAGGCCGAAGCCGAACTGGAACGCAAGACGCTCGTTAAGGATGAGATGCCTTGCTGGAAGGAACAGGGGCTTTCCACGGAGGAGATCAAGTTCCGTGCTGAAAAGGACAACCAACCCTGCTGGCAGACGCATCGTCTGTCGAATGGCTATCTGCGTGAAGCCTGCCTCGATTGTGAAGTGTTTTTGGATGCGCCGGTGCCGGCCCCGAAACACCTGCATGCCCATCTTTAATAAGGAGTAACGAGAATGTTCCCACGATTTGGAAAATTTCTGATCGCATTGATGTTTGCAGTAATGTTTGCGGGCGCCGCATTGGCGGCCGTTTCCGCCCAGGACGAGACCCCTCCGCCTGCCCAGGAGGAGAAAACCAATTGTGCCGACTGCCACGAGAATGTCCAAATGAGCTGGCAGAACGGTCCGCACGGGCACGCCACGGATGACCCGATCTTCGTGAATGCATGGACGGATCAGGGCAAGCCGGGTGCCTGTTTAACCTGCCATGTGACCGGCTATAACGAGGCGACCGGTACCTGGAAGGAAGATGGTGTGACCTGCGCCGCCTGCCATACCGACACCACCGGACAGCATCCCAGGACCACCATGAGCGTGGATTCCACGCCAAATACCTGTGGAACCTGCCATACGGATACGCGGTTTGGCCTGCAGGCCTGGGAAGGAAGCACCCATTATCAACAGGGCATGGATTGCTCCTCCTGCCACGACCCGCACAATGCCTCGCTGAAGATCACGGTTAATTTGAAGGATCAGAATTCGAAGGACGCCTCCCGTTTGTGCATCAGCTGTCATGAGGAAGCCAGCATGAACTTCCCCTACTCGATCCACAGCAAACAGGGCGTCACCTGCATTGACTGTCATCTCGAGCACCTTGAAGAGGCGAATACGGACATCCACAGAGTGGCCGATCATTCGTTCAAAGCCAGTGTACAGACCTGCAATGCCTGCCATGCGGATCAAATGCATACGCCAGGCGACGCGGTTGCAACCAAGGAAACCACGAATGTCTCCGCTGTTGCGCATGCTGTCGAAAATACCCCTGCTGTGGAAATGGCTTCCATCGTTCCGGAACCCACCCCGGTTTCCCCGATCGGATATGCCGGGCTGGCTGCCCTGGTCGGGCTTGCAGCTGGCATGGTGCTGGCTCCCTGGTTGGAGCGCTGGTACCGGCTGTTACTGAAGAAATCCGAGGATGTGCGCCATGACGGAAAATAATTTCAGCCGCCGCGATTTCATCAAGCTCACAGCTGTTGGCGTAGCCGTGGCTGCCGGGGCAAAGGCGATCACGAAGGTGGAAGCCTCTACCGGAGCACAAGGCGAGCATCAATGGGCCATGGTGATCGACCAGTCAAAATGCACAGGCTGTGACCAATGCAACCTGGTCTGCCACGCGCACAACGATATCAACCCGGATATTCAATGGAACAAGGTTATAAACGCGGGCGAGATCAATGGCAAGATGGTGTATCTCCCCCGCCCGTGTATGCAATGCGAACACGCGCCCTGCGTGGAAGTCTGCCCTGTAGGCGCCTCCTATTATCGCGATGACGGGATTGTGATGATGGACTACGACAAATGCATCGGCTGCCGGTATTGTGAAGTTGCCTGCCCCTATGATGCGCGCTCCTTTAATTGGGAAGCCTTTACCGGTGATAACCCCGCCGTGCCTGAATGGGGGGAACCGGAAGTGGAGAGGCGCCCGCGTGGTGTGCCCGAGAAGTGTGCCTTCTGCTACAACCGCATTGACCGCGGCATGGCTGTCGGCCTCGTCCCCGGTGTGGACGCGGAAGCTACCCCCGCTTGCTGTGTGGCCTGCCCGACCGGTGCTCGTGCATTCGGCGATCTCAAAGATCCCAATTCGAATGTCAGCCAGATCCTTAGGGCGCATCCCTGCTATCGGTTGCGCGAAAACCTGGGAACCAACCCGCGTGTGTACTATCTGCCCGTTACCGAAGAAAGGGTAGTGGAGGGTTAATATGAGTACCATTATTAAGACCATTCGCGAGAATATCACCAGGCCCTGGGGTTTGTGGCTGCTCTTCCTGGGAGCATTGATGTTCACAGCCGTGATCGCGGGTCTCTCCGTATTCTGGTTTGGACTTTCGATCACGAACCTGACGGACCTCGTCCCCTGGGGCTTGTGGATCACGATCGACCTGTCTTCCATTGCGGTGAGTGCAGGTGCATTCAGCCTGTGTGCGGGCGTGTACCTCTTCGGACTCAAACGCTATGCCCCGATCGCACGCACAGCCACCTTCGTCGGCCTGATCGGATACACCATGGCCATGCTGGCCCTCATCCTCGACATCGGCCGTCCCGACCGGTTTTGGAAGTCACTGGTGTATTGGAATACGCACTCCCTGCTTTGGGAAGTGACCATGTGCGTCATGTTGTATCTCACTGTGCTTCTTTTTGAAACCATGCCCATCCTTGCATCCTTCGAATGGCTGCGCAGGAAATATCCGCGCATTGCGGAGAAAATGGAACAGGTCCATCATTATGCGCCGGTGCTGGCCATCATTGGTCTCGGCCTTTCCAGCCTGCATCAATCCTCGCTGGGTGCGGTGTACGGTGTGATCAAGGCGCGTCCGATCTGGTACAAGCCTGAAATGTCCGTTTTGTTCATGTTCTCGGCCATTGTTGGCGGTATTGCCCTGACCCTGCTGGCTTCCATGCTCTCGGCGCGGTTGACATCCAAGGCCAAGGTCAACGATATTCTTGTCGAGCGGGTGGCCCAATTCCTCGGCTATTTGATGATCGGGTATCTTTACTTCCGCTTTTGGGACTGGCTCGCTCAAACCTATACCTACGAGCCGGGACGGACAGAGGCATTTGAGCTGCTCACCAAGGGGACCCTCTCCTTCAACTTCTGGTTCGGTGAGATGATCTTCGGCGCGCTCATCCCGACCTTTCTCCTGCTCTACAAACCGACGCGTTTGTCGCCCTTCTGGCGAATGCTCTCATTCGCAATGGTTGTGGGTGGTGTGGTGGCCTTCCGTTACGATACGAACCTTGTGGGGCTGCTGACAGTCATTTCCTACCTGCCCGGGGAAGCGGCAATCTCCTATACTTCATATCATCCATCTCTTGTTGAGTGGGCGGCCGGCCTGGGAATCATATCCTACGGTTTGCTGGCATTCTCGCTCGGAGTGAAATATCTGCGGGTCGTGGACCATCGCCTGGTCAGTGGGGAGCACGAGACTGTGCAGGTAAATGCGGATGAGACGGTAAGAGCCTGATCAGGTAGTCGGTTAATATAAAACAAGGCAGTCCGTTTTCGGACTGCCTTGTTTTATATTAAGTGCGGATAATCGGCTGCGATTACTTTTCAGGAGCGCCCGCGTCGATCCACTTGATGATATTGTTGAGTTCTTCAACGGTGAAGTTGGCAAAATGATCTGCGGATTGGATCTGTACCAACAGGCTGTCTGCTGAATTGCCCGGGATGATTACGGGGCCGTCTTCGCCGCCTTTCATGGCTGCAGCATAGCTGGAGAGGTTCAGTCCCTTTGGAGCTGAATCGCCTTCGGTATGGCAGCCTGTGCATTTAATGGTGAGCAGCACGCCGGCATAATTTTCATAGGTTGGGTCCTCTGTCAGCACGGGCACTTCCAGTGCGGGTTCGGGTGGAGGCAGCTGGCTCTTAATGATCTCCCGCAGGGCGGGTGCATCGAAGCCGGCGTAGGTGTACACATTCCCATGACAGGCGCTGTTGGAACAGAAGGAGGTGTTGCTTGTCCCGCCGGGGTCCTTGGTGGTATGGCAGTTCGAACACGAGGGGCCAAGCACCTGATTGTGCATGCTGATCCAGTTCGGGTTGAAGTGTGTCTCGGGTTCGGGTCCACGGCTGATCTCGATCTGGGTCACAAAATCGTCAGATTTTGCAACCACGGGGATCGCATGGCAGACATTGCATTCCAGGCGCACAGATTCATTCTTGTCATTCAAATGCTTGCCGTCATGGCAGCGGAAACAGCCGGGTGCGTTGATGTGCCCCAGGTTGTTCGGATAGGTGGTCCAGTCGATCTTTTGATCGTGGAAAACGGTGCGGTCGTAAATGGCTTGAATTTCAGTGATCGCGTTCTTTATGGCCTGCCCGTTGGTGCTGTAATAGTCGAATAGATTGTTTTTGTAATCATCCTCGATGGCTGAGATGGCTTTGACCGCTTCGTCGCGTGTCTCGTATTTGGCGCTGAGCACGGCCACTGCTTTGGCGTGGATGAGCGGAATGGACGGATCGATCAGGCCATTTGACATCGATTCGTCAACAGACTTGGAAGGCTCCTTAAAATTGTGTGTAACCCGGTTGTGGCAGGTTACGCAATCCATTTGCCTGAGTTTGTTTTCATCGATGGTCGAGGGGTCGAACCCGGATTCCACATCCGTATATTCGGTGTAGGTGCCATCATCATTGTATACGCGGACGTAGGGAATGGTCTGGCTGAGTTCATCATCCGAATAATACAGGACCTTGCTGGAAATGTGCCAGTGAATGCCGCGCGCATTTCCCTGTCGGGCATCCCCGCCGCCGGTCTTCATGATGAGGTAAATACTGGTCGCGGTATTTTCCCGGTCATTTCCAAAGTGATTGATCTGTCTCAGGCTGTCATCGGAGAAGGTCTCGGGGCGATGGCATTTTTCGCAGGTATCCAGGGACGGGCGCAGGGCCTTGGCCCGGATGGGGTATTCATAAAGCTTGAAGATCTCGTAGTAGGTTTCCTTGATGCCCTGGGTCTTGCGCATGGCCTGATCCACAAAGGAGGCGCGGCCAATGTGACATTCCTCGCAGGTGACGTTCGAATGCGGTGACAGCTTGTAGGTCGTATCCTCGGGAGGCATGGTGTGGCAGGCGGTGCCGCAGAACTTTGGCGAGTTGGTGTATTCCCAGGTGTGAATTCCCCCGAAGACAACCAGAATAAACACGACCACCAGGGATGCAAAGGGGAGAATGAATCTCCATGGGGGGGAGCCTGGTTCCGGGTAAAAGAATTTCGATATTCGTTCGCGTAATTTCATGGTTCCTCCAAAAATTCAAGACCCTAAATCTTTCCAGAGATTTAGGGTCTTGATGTTGTTATGGCTGGGGCGTTTGCGGCACGAAGATCTGTGTCTCTGTCAGGGGGGTGATGGTGGTAATGGCGGTCTTTTCGTTGTTGATGAATCCGTAAATCCCGCCGAGCATGGCAAGGGTCAGAATGGCCGCGACCGGGTAGTAGATCATCTGGCGCTTGCGCAGGGTGGCGGCATCGGGCCGGCGATCCGCGATCCCGGCTTTGATATCTGCGAGCTCCAGCGGATGCTCGTGCAGCATTTCCTCTTCGCTTTGTTGGCCGTTGAACATGGCCTTGTTGAAGCGCTTGATATGCACGCCATACATGTGCCAGATAATGATGGCGAGCACCGCCAGCACTGCCTCGCCGCCGTGTGCGGCTTTTGCGGCCGGGACGAATTCGCCGGGTAAAAAGCGTGTGGCTGTGATCGGATTCCACATAAAGAATCCAGTGATGGTCATGACGGCTGCGCCCCAAACAAAGGCCCAATACTCCATTTTTTCCTCGAATGTGTATCGTCCCATTTGAGGGTAGGTCTTGGCAAAGCCCAGGTTATACAACAGGGCCTGGAGGCCGTCCTTTGCATCCTGCAGACTGGGCAGCATGGTCATCTTATCCCGGAGTACGAATACACTGTAGCCCATTACAAGCATGTGCCACACCGATCCCAGCATCATCACGATCGCGGCCGTATGATGAATTGTGCGTAAAACTTCGATGCCGCCAAGTGCTCCGATCACAGCGATGGAAATACCGGAGGTTGAGAATTTTTGCGGGATGCCGGTCAGGCCCAGGGTGACAAAGGAAAGCATCATCACCCAGTGTTCGATGCGCCGCGCGAGCGGAAAGCGCAGATAGGTTTGATTTACTTTGTTCATGAGTGCTTAGTTCCTTTCGCGCGGTTCGCAATGCGCCTGTAAATATCGGTAAGGATGAAGAAGATCATGCCCCCAAGCACGGCGGGGATGAAGAATTTGTAGAAGAGATTGACGTAGTAAACGATCGGGAAATGTTCGGGACTGGGTTCGTAGTGACTCATCCAGGCATCCGGGAAGTTGGCTGTCGCATCCGGGTGGCAGCGCTGGCATTTGGTCAACAGATTTTGCTTGAGCGATACGCCGGTCTGCTCGTTATTCACCTTGGAAATATTGTGCACACCGTGACAATCGGTACAGACGGGTTTGTTGGTCGGCTGACCCGGGAATTGCTCCTCAAATAATTTCACGGTCGTGCCATGGAAATCGGATACATACGAATTAACCACATTGGTGGAGATCCCGTATTTGTCCATGATCTTTGCATCGGTGTGACACTTGGCGCACAGGAATGGGGTGCTGTTGCGAAATGTGACCGTGGTGGGGTCTTGGATGTTATGTACGCCGTGGCAGTCGATGCACGTGGGTACGTCCGTGTTGCCTTCCTGGGTCAGGGCGTTGCCATGCACGCTTGTTTTATATGTATCGTAGATGATACTGTGGCATTTTGCGCAGGTTTCCGGAATGGCGAGACGTGCAGAGGAGGTAAGTTCCCCGCTTGTCTTCCCAGTCAGGCGGGTCTGCGTGTGTGGGTTGTGACAATCCATGCAGACGGCGGCATTCTTGTTGCCGTTGTCAAAGGCGGCCTGATGAACACTGTCATGGACTTTTGTGTACTGTTCCTCATGACAATCCTTGCAGGTGTCCAAAAAACTTAATGTGAAATCGCGTACACTCTTTTGCTTGACAGCAGGGTGGGGGTACTCGCTGATGTTGGTGTGACAGTCCACACAATGGATGCCCTCTTCCGAATGGACGGAGTTCTTAAACTGGGTTGAGTTTATTGTGACGGGCAGTGATTCGGTTCCCAGGGTGACTTTAATTCTCGCTTCGTGATGGCAGGCCAGACAAAAATCGTCGGCAGGTTTCTCCCCTTGGGGGACCGGCGCGGCCTGGGCAGGGGTCACGAGGGATGCCAGGGCAAAAATAAAAAGACCAATCCCGAGGATCAAGAGCAGGTTCCAGGAGCGTGGCGGCTGAAATTGTCTTCTAAAGCTCATGATGCATTCTCCTATTTGTTGTTTTACAACCATTGCCATAATTATAGTCGCAATAAAAATATGGGGCAATTGCCCCATATTGTACGGGAGGTCATCATGGAGAAATAGTGCTGAATATCACTCTTTTGGTGTGATTAATAAGAGATAAAAAAGGCGGGCGCACAATGCGCCCGCCTTTTTTATACTGTATTCTTACTTGGCTGCGGGAACTTCCGGGCGGGTGTACTTGCTCACGTCACCACCAAGATCCTGGATCGAGTCGATCATGATCTGGATGATGTACTTGTTGTTGTGAACGTAAACGCCGGGGTCCTTCTGGCTGTATTGATAGTTGAATGCGGCCTTGACCAGTTTTGGAGTCCAGGTGGCATAGGATTTGCCATCGGCACCATAGAAGTATGGGTAGGCATCGCCCTTATATTCGATCGGGCCACCGTGGGTGGCTGCGTAGGTCTGCATCTGGGCATAGAGGGCTTCTGCGAGGGTATCGACTTCACCCTTGACGCCTTCGGTTACATCGCCGTCGCCATCATAGTCAACATCAGTTTCACGAATGGTTGTCGGGTCTGTGGTGTCGTGGCAGGTCTGGCAGGCTTCCAGCTTCGGTTCAAGGGCATGGACATCATGGCAGTCCTTGCACTTGTTCATCTTGCCATCGGCGCTGGCGTGCATGTTCTGGCCGACGTATTGCTTGCCGTCATACTGGTAGGCACCCTGGACATCCCCGCCGAAGAGGGTTGCACCTGCGGCGAAATAATGGATGTTCTTGAAGCGCACAGCCGGGTCGACTGCATCGGCATCCTTGCCCTTGAGCGCTGCGTTCATACTGGCAGTGGATTCACGGCCTTGATGGCAGGAGATGCAAAGGTTGGAGTCGTCAGCAACGAATTTGCCATCGGCATCCTTGCCGCCCAGGCTTACGGTCTTGCCGCTTGGGAAGACCACGGAGGCAACCGCATAGCGGTTGGGCCAATTGGCTTCGTCGTGGCAGGTGGAGCACATATAGCCATTGCTGGAGGGCATATTGGCCAGACCGGTAATGGAGGTCGTGCCGTTGGGGGTGATCACGGTTGTGCCGCCGTCCTTAAGGAAGGTGGGCAGACCCTGTGCGGTGTGGCACTTCACGCAGGCGAACGGTACAACATAGTTTGGAGAACCGTCTGCGTTGAGGTCCCAATCGCGGAAGGGCATGGTGTTGCCGGCGAAGTGACCTGCATCAGTGCGGGCCAGTTTGCTGGTGTCACCGCCGAGGTCGGCGATCGAGTCGAAGAGTAATTCGATGATGTACTTGGGGCCGTGGGCGAACGCACCGGGATCCTTCATGGAAACCTGGTAGTTGTAGGCGGCCTTGAGCAGGCGGGGTGTCCAGTTCGGATAAGCCTTGCCGTCTGTGCCCATGAAATACGGATAGGTGGCAGCGTCGTAGTTGATTTCAGCGCCAGCGGTATCCTTGGCATAAGTTTGGATCTGGGCGAGCAGGATTTCCTGCAGACCCTGGATCTCGAAGGAAATGCCTTCTTCCAAGTTTCCATCGCCATCATAATCTTTGGCGGAGGAAACCATGCGGATGTTCTTGAGATCATCCACGGTCGCGACGCCTTCATGGCAGTTCGCGCACTGATCGACCTTCACCTTGAGGGTGTGGGGATTGTGGCAGCCTGTGCAGGAATCGTAGCCTTCAGTGTGGGTATTCTTGGAGTCGTACGTGTTGCCGTCATATTCGTAACCGCCGTGGGTCATGCTGCCATAAAGTGTGGCGGCTGCGGCGTAGTAGTGAACATTCTTGAATCCAAGGGTGACATCCTTGCCGGCGTCATCTTTGACGGGCGCGGGCACCTTGTCGAGGTCGACATTTTCGCCAAATAATGCGATGGCTTTGTCAATGCTGACTTTGGATTCACGACCCTGGTGGCATTCCATACAACGAACATCATCACCAGCGGTGATGGTGACACCGGAGGGGAATGTGACGGTGGTCTTGGAAATCGTGCCGGCATTATGGCAGGCTACGCATTGAATACCCTGTGAATGATCAGCGGGTACTGCGGCGTCAACCTTGCCGGCCTCGGAGCCGTCCAGGCCGAGGAAATCCTGGTAGCCAGCGCTGGTGTGGCACTTGGCGCAGGTGGTGGGCACACCGTCGGGATTGGCAGTGGCATCATCCCAATGGCGGAAGGGTTCATCCGCAACATTGGCGTGGGCAGAGCCTTGCCAGTCAGCCAGATAAGGGGTATCTGGAATCGGCGCAACAGGGGCTTCTGTCGCAGCCGAAGTGGGGCTGGATGCACCGCCGCAGGCCGCCAAAACAGCGCCGACGACGATCATTACACCCAGCAAAACGAGTATTTTCTTGTAATTCATTGCGGTATTCTCCTTTTTTCATGGTGGAACAAAGAGTCAGTTCAAAATACTACCTGTGGGGACCTCCTTTGGTCAGGTGATCTCTACTTTGGCTTTATGAGCAATTACCTCGGAATTCTAAGCATTTCGAAGATTAAAGACAAGTTAATTTGCCATAAAAGGCATGTGACAAAAGTCACGACAATTTGGATGAATTCTATTGCATTTTTAAGGGATATATAGGTATATAAGCATAGCGATATGTCAATCTAGCCCTATATATGAAAGCAAAATGCGGACCCATATCTGAGGTCCGCATTTTGCTGATAATCCGTGAAGTTCTTTGCAACCCTTATTCTTCGCCGGGATCATCCAGGCCCAAGTCAGGCAGGGCAGATTCTATTTCTTCCGGGCTTTGTCCCGCCTCCAAACGGTCCACCACTTCATCGAACTCCTGGGGTAGATCCTCGCCCATTTTCCCTCCCATTTTTCGCATCATCTGACCCAGTGCCTTTGGATCATCCTCCAGGCCGTCCAGTCCGGGAAAATCATCGGCCATGGATTCCATGCGGCTTTCATCGGACCTGGCAATGCGCACCTTCGTCATCCGGCGCCGGACGTTTTCACTATTGCAGTGGGTACATTGAACATGCTTTTTTCCGTATTCACTGAAAGTCATGAATACTTCAAATCTTTTTTCGCAAGCGTTACATATATAATCATAGGTTGGCATATGTCAATTTTACTGCGAATCAAGCCGCAGGCTGAGTCCTGAAACGGGAATCCGGATTGGCAGGGATGCGACAGTCTCTTTGGTAAAATAAACCCATGCCAGCCAACTTCGAACTTCGAAAACCCGATCCACTCCTTATTGTGATCTCCGGCCCATCCGGGGTCGGCAAGGATTCCGTCGTACAGCGAATGATTGAGAGGGGATTTCCCCTTCATTTCGTGGTCACAGCCACCACACGTGAAAAACGTGAAAATGAAACAAACGGAAAGGACTATTGGTTTGTTTCAAAGGATGAGTTCGCGCGCATGATCGAGGAAAATGAATTGATCGAATATGCGATCGTCTATGGCGATTACAAGGGTATTCCAAAATTTGAGGTCCGCGGAGCGCTTGCCAGTGGGCAGGATGTGATCATGCGCATCGACGTGCAGGGTGCGGAATCCGTGCGCAAGCTTGCCCCGGAGGCGCTGCTGATCTTCATCACCTGCGAGAACGAACAGGAATTGGAGCGCCGTCTGCGCGAACGAAAAACGGAAACAGCAGATTCCCTGTCCCTGCGCATCGCCACCGCCCGCAAGGAACTGCAGCGCATTGAAGCATTTGATTATGTGATCGTCAATCAGGATTTTCATTTGGATGACACGGTGGACAAGGTGCGCGCCATCATCGCGGCCGAACATTTGCGCGTGCATCATCGCAAGGTGACATTGTGAATCAGATCCCCGCTTCACCTTTTAACATTGAGCCTGCTCCTGTTCCCCAGACAGTCAGTGTCCCTTTGCCCTCCCTTGCCCCCACAGTGACATATACTTTGATCGGCTTCACAGCCTTCATTTATATATTGCAGCTGGCAAGTGTGGCTGTCCTGGGTTATGCCGCCAATCAAATCGACTGGCTGGAGGTGTATGGCGCACGTTTTAATTCCGCCATCCGCATGGGCGAATTGTGGCGTTTCATCACGCCGGTATTTTTGCACGGCTCCGTGCCGCATATATTCTTTAATATGTATGCCCTGCTTTCGATCGGTTCCTTTTTGGAACGCCAGTTCGGACATGGCAGATTTGCCCTCCTGTATTTTCTCGGTGCGTTTTCCGGGAATGTTTTTTCCTTCCTGTTGACCGGCGAAAATGGATATTCTGTCGGCGCATCCACTGCGGTCTTTGGGCTGGTCGCGGCGCAATTGATCTTCTTCTACCAAAACAGAAAACTTTTTGGCAATATCGCCCGCCAGGCGATCGGCAACTCGATCTTTATTATTGCCATCAATCTGTTCATCGGCCTCACGCCCGGTATCGATAACTGGGGACATGTCGGCGGCCTGTTGGGTGGCGCGATCTTCGCCTGGTTCGCCTGCCCCAATTGGGAAGTGGCCGCCACATTCCTTGGCCCAAAGCTGGAGGATGCACGCGAATATCGCGATGTGGTCCTGGGCACAGCATTGGTGATCATTATTTTTAGCGTGCTGGCCGTCTGGGGAATGTTTAAGTAATTGTCCTTAAATCAAAAACACGGCCGCAGAACTCTGCGGCCGTGTTTTTGATTTAACTTATGTGGGCAAGTCTCGGGTCGAGTGCGTCGCGCAGACCATCCCCTAGCAGATTGAAAGCCAGCACGGTCAGCATGATCGCAAGACCGGGATAAAAGACCAGGTGTGGGGCAGTGAAGACCTGGTTGCGTTCCGAGCCGAGCATGGCTCCCCATTCCGGTGTTGGGGGCTGGGCTCCGAGACCAAGAAAGGACAGGGCCGCCGCATCCAGGATTGCCGAGGCAATCCCCAGCGTGCCTTGTACGATTAACGGTGTCAATGCATTTGGTAGAATGCGTTTGAACAATATTTCGTAGGTGTTGCCGCCCAAAGCACGGGATGCAGAGACATAATCCATTTCGCGGACGGAGAGTACACTGCCGCGAACTACACGTGCATAAGCTGGAATGGAGACGATGCCGATCGCAAGCAGGGCATTGATCAATCCGGGACCAAGAACCGTAACAATGGCAATCGCCAGCAGCAGGGATGGAAAAGCCAGCAGCACATCCATGATACGCATGATGGCATTATCGACCCAGCCCCCAAAATACCCGGCCAGTGCGCCCAGAATGGTTCCTATGACAATGGCAAATGAAACCGTGGAAAGACCGATCATTAAACTCAAGCGGGCGCCATAAAGCATGCGGCTGAACTCATCGCGCAGGTTTCCGTCGGTGCCCATGAAATGTTCAGGCTGGTCCTGTGCGCATCCGAACATGTGAATGCAGGGAGGCGAACGCTTTTGAATATTCTGCGCTGGTGTTGTGTCCAGCATGGAAAGCGTTGGACTGTAAGGCGCGATCCATTGTGCCGTCAGGGCGATCACGATCAAAATCGCCAGAATTACCATTCCAACGATGGATGATTTGCGACGGAGGAGCCGTCGCCGGGTGATCTGCCAGAGACTGACCGAATCAAGGGAAAGGGCTTCGGGAGCGTCCAGTTTCAGGGGGGGGACAGTTTGGGAGGCCATGTCAGGTCCTAGTTAAGGCGGATGCGCGGATCGAGATAAGCATAAGAGATATCCACGATCAAATTTAATACCACAAAGAATATTGCGATTACCACCGTGAAACCCTGCACAATACCATAATCACGGGCCGTGATGCCATCGTAAAGAATGCGGCCGACACCGGATAAATTGAACACGGTTTCCGTGAGCACGGCGCCGCCCAGCAGGCCGCCCAGGGATAATCCGATCACGGTTGCGAGAGGCAGCAGGGCATTGCGAAATGCGTGTTTCAATATAACCGCACGCCGCGCCAGTCCTTTGGCGCGCGCTGTGCGAATGTAATCCTGTCCGAGTACTTCCAGCATGGCGGAGCGGGTCATGCGTGCAATCAGGGCCATGGGAATCGTGCTGAGTGCAAATGCGGGAAGAATTAAATGTTTGATCGCATCCTTGAGCACCACCCAGTCTGCGGTGAGCACGGAATTGAAAATATTCATCCGGCTGAAGAAATCGAAGATATTATAGCCAAAAGAATCCTTGCCCATTTGCAGTCCCCAGGCCACAAAAAAAGGAATCGTGGTAACTCCGGAACTGAGGCGGCCGGAGGGCGGCAGTTGGAACGGAGTATCTTTTAATGTGAGCGCAAAAACATACGCAAGCATTAATCCCAGCCAGAAAACCGGCATGGACACACCCACATTGGCCCACATCATGGTGACCACGTCCACCCATGAATTATGGCGGACTGCCGAGATCACCCCCAATGGAATCCCGATAACGATACTGACGAATAATGCCGCAAAACTTAATTCAACAGTGATGGGCAGGCGCTCCATCAATAATTCAGTGATGGGTTTGGAATAGCGGAAGGAATTTCCAAATTCGCCATGAGCAATTTCATTTACATAGACTCCAAACTGAATTGCTATTGGCCTGTCCAGCCCGTGACGATGGTTGAACTCATCACAGACCACTTTGGTGGCTTTCTCTCCAAGCATGGCACGGCACGGATCGCCCGGAATCAAGCGAGCCAGTGCAAAGGTTGCAAATAAAATGCCAAATAGCACCGGAATACTGAGCAGAAGTCGTCGAATAATATAAGTGGTCATGGCAATTGGGGGAGCCCCCCGCCAGGACTCCTGGCGGGGGGCTTATATATAATGAGGCTAGATCTTGATCTTACTGGGCAGGAGCATTCAGGAATGCACCGAAGAGGCCGCTCCAGTAGGAGAACGCACCTGTATTGCCGGTGTGAAGAGGATTCGCCGCATCCCATTGGACGGAAAGCGAGGTAACCACGTCATTCGCATCCAGCGTGGAGCCGTCTGAGAAGAGGACGCCCGGGCGAAGGTGGAAAGTCCACTCGGTCAGGTCTGCGCTGGCTTCATAGGATTCAGCCAAAACAGGTTCGACCGCGGTACCACCGGTTTCATAGCCAAGCAGGGACTGAGTAACCGCTTCACAGGCACGGAGTGACTCACCATCGGTTTCGTCAGCACAGTACAGGGAAATCGGTTCGGCGTTCTGCATCCAGACGAAGGTGTCGCCACCATTGGACATGACGGAGAAGTTCTCATTGCCAAGCGGGCTGGCATGAGCACCGGTTACTGAAGCTTTGAAGGCAACTGCGGAACCGCCATGGGCCACAGGGATCATGGGTACATGGGTGCGAATCGCGTTGTTGGCGGCTTCGTAGAACGGAGCGCGCTCGGCGTCGGAGGCCAATTGGGCGCCGCTATCCAATGCGCTGGTGATGTCGTCGAATTTATCACCGAACTGCTTGGAAGCGCCGGCACCAAAGTGATAGCCGAGGAAGTTGGTCTGATCAGGATAGTCAGCACCCCAACCCAGCATGTAAAGTCCCTGTAACTGTCCGGCATCTGCGGCAGCAAGGTAAGCACCGGATTCCATCACTTCGATCTTAAGGGTGATGTTCAAGTTCTCTTTCAACTGAGCTTGCAGGTCCTGGGCAACCACGTTCGGGTCGGGCAGGTAACCACGAACAACATCGCGGTAGTTCAAAACAGTTTCGAAACCATCCGGGTAACCGGCTTCGGTGAGAAGAGCTTTTGCGGCAGCGGCGTCAAAACCGTACCACTTGTCGCCAATACAACCGTTCGGGATGGCGCAGGGGGTGAAGTAATCTGCCACTTCGGAGCCGGCCGGGTAGAAGTTATCTACGATGCGCTGGCGGTCAATACCCATGGCAATGGCCTGGCGTACTTTTTCGTTTGCCAAAGGATTCTTGGTGTTGTCAAAGCCTTCGACCTGCGGATTGTTGTTGAAACCGATGTACATGATGTTAAGGGCCGGGCGTGTATAAAGTGCCAGGTTTGAATCGCCCTGAACGGTCGCGAAATCATCGGGGCCGACGTTGTCGATACCATCGACGGTGCCGGATTGAAGTTCGAGCAGGCGCTGGGCAGACTCGGTGCTCCACTTGAAGACCAGGGTGCTGTCAGCGGGCTTCTCGCCCCAATAGTTGGGGTTGGCGGTTAAGATCAATTGGTCACCACGAACCCAGGAATCGACCATGTAGGGGCCGGTGCCGATCGGTTTCTCGAGCAAATCACCGTTTCCACCAGTGGATTCAAGGTATTCAGCAGGCTGAACCGCAAAGGATGTAAAGGCGATCTTCGAGGGGAAGGCCGGGTCAGGCACACAGAGAGTGATCTTGACGGTCGACGCATCTACCGCTTCGATGGATTTGAATTCACCGCCGTAATCGCAGCTGGCGGCTTCAACCTTCATGCCTTCATAGGCGGCAGGCGCTTCGGTCGCCGCGGGTGCTTCCGTGGCAGCGGCAGGCGCTTCGGTCGCCGGGGTGCCGCAGGCTGCAAGCATCAGGCCCGCCAGCACGATCAGCGAAAGCAAAACAGAAATGTTTCTTTTCACGTTCTCCTCCTTAGAGAGATAAGTGGATTATGGAGGTATAAGAAAAAATCCCTCATACCTCCTGACGGACAAATTATACAACAAAACACACTCTACCATACGGGCAGTGGATGGCCGCTTCCATATAACCCTACTGTAGAAGGGTCTTTGGGCCATATGCCCGGGATTTCCTCCCCGCATTTCGAACATTTTCCTTCGCCGGTAATTTTGTATTCCTGGATGACATACCCGCTTCGTTTCACCAGCCGGGTGCTGCATTGCGGACAACAGGTGGTTTCATACTCTCCCACATTTCCCGGCAAATTTCCCGCGTATACATATCTCAACCCGGCCTCGCGTCCGATCTCGGCCGCCCGAATCAATGTCTGTGGATCCGTGTTCACGGGTTCGGTCATTTTGTAATCCTTGTGGAAGGCGGTTACATGCCAGGGAATGTCCTGGGAAAGGCCGGCCAGAAAACGGGCTGCATCCCACAACTCTTCATTTGAATCGTTGAAGCCGGGAATCACCAGGGTCACCACTTCAACCCATAAGCCCATTTCACGGGCACGCTGGATGCCGTCCAGGGTATTTTGCAGGGTGCCGCCCAGACTGCGGTAGTTTTTATCGCTCATGCATTTTAGGTCGACCTTATAGGCATCCAGGTAAGGCCGCAGATATTCCATGACTTCCGGTGTGTTGTTGCCGTTGGATACATACGCACACTTCAAGCCCGCCAGCTTTGCCTCTTTAAAGATGGCCGCAGCCCATTCACTGGTAATGAGCGGTTCATTATAGGAGGAGACCATCACCGAGGCCCTTGTTCTTTTTGCATGCTCGAGCATTTGTGCCGGGCTGATCTTCCTTACCAGCTGCGCCGAAACATCCGAAGCGGGATCGCGCAAAGCCTGGGAGGTCAGCCAGTTCTGGCAATAGCCGCAATGATAGTCACACCCCAGCATTCCGAAGGTCAGTGCATTGGTTCCGGGGAGTACATGGGAAAAAGGTTTTTTCTCGATCGGATCGCTTTGCAGTGCGGCGACATACCCCCATGGCACGCGTAATTTCCCGCCTTCATTAAAACGGACCTGACAGATTCCGCGCCTGCCTTCGTGGATCAGACAGTGATGTCCGCAGGCATGACAGCGCACGGAATGATCTTCCAGTGCATCGTATAGGCTGCCTTCCACCGTTAAGCTGTCCAGTTGTTTTGCGAGTGAACTCATTGCGACTCCATAGGTCTACCTACTATAATATACCCATGTTAACCGTTGTTGTTCAGGCGGGCGGACAATCCTCCCGCATGGGTGAAGACAAGGCCCTCAAACCATTTCTGGGACACCCGCTCATTCAACGCGTGATCGGGACCTTGGCGCCCATCGCGGATGAAGTGATTGTAACGACCAACCGCCCCGCCGAATATGGATTTTTAAATCTGCGCCTCATCCCGGACCTCAAGCCCGGACGGGGCGCCCTGGGCGGACTCTATACTGCGATCGCCTCTGCCAATTCCCCCCTGGTGGCGGTGGTCGCCTGCGACATGCCTTTCGCGAGTCCGAATTTTTTCGAAGGCGCGCGCAGTCTCATGGTCAGGGAAGATGCGGATGTGGTCATCGCAAAAACGGGGGAAGGGTATGAACCCTTCCATGCCTTGTATCGCCGTGAAACCTGCCTGCCTGCCATCGAATCAGCCATCGATGCGGATCAATGGAAAGTCATCGCCTGGTTTCCCAAAGTGAAAGTCCGTGAATTAACTGCGGATGAAGTGAAAGATCTGGACCCGTCAGGATTGTGTTTTTGGAATCTGAATACGCCGGAGGAATTTTTGGAAGCCGAGAGGCGTGCTAGCGGACGATAAGAACAGGACAGGGGGCGTGAGCCACAACCTTTTGACTGGTGCTGCCGAGCAGCAGTCCTGCCAGGGTACCCAGACCGCGCGAGCCCATCACGATCACGTTGCTTTTGCGGGTCGAAGCCACATCAATGATCGCCTCAGCGGCCGGGCCTTCGATCAACTCAGTGTGGATCTCGCACGGAACGTCTCCCACTGCATGGACGGCTTTTTGCATGATGGTTTTTGCGGATTCCATGCGCGCATCAATGGCGTATTGCATGTTGGGTTCGCCAAGGTAGGGTGGAATGAAATCATATGCTGTGACGATGCGGATCTCACTGGTTTTCATGGACCGCGCCAGATCGGCAGCGGTGCGGGCGGCGTGCAGGGCGTGCTCCGAGCCATCGACTGCCAGTAGAATTTTGTCGAACATGGTTTCTCCTTTTGTGTGGGGTACAATTTAAGTATACAGTCTCTTTGTCTACATTTCATTAATGGAGTCCGATATGCCTCTTGACCTTGACCTGATCCGCCGGCAGTTTCCCTCCCTGGACCGCCCTGCCGTCTTCTTCGACAACCCGGGCGGGACACAGATCGCCAAGCCCAGCCTGGACCGTATTAACAAATACCTGCTGGAGAACAACGCCAATCATGAAGGCATGTTCGAGACGAGCCGGAAATCCGACGAGACCCTGCACGAAGCACACGCGGCCATGGCCGATTTTCTCAATGCCGCACGGCCCGAGGAGATCATCTTCGGGAACAACATGACCACACTGTCACTTTATTTTTCCCGCACGCTGGCGAGGAACTTGAACGCAGGCGATGAGATCGTGGTCACCCGCCTGGATCATGATGCCAATATTTCGCCCTGGCTGCTGGTGGCGGAGGACAGGGGTTGCAAGATCACCTGGATCGATATCGATGTGGAGGACGGCACCCTCAAAGTGGACGAGTTCGCCAAAGCCATGGAGCGCAAACCGAAGATCACGGCCTTTGGTTATGCCTCGAATGCATTGGGGACCATTAATCCCGTCCGCAAGTTAACCAAAATGGCGAAGGAAGCAGGGGCATTGGTTTACATCGATGCGGTGCAATACGCGCCGCACGGTCCCATTGATGTGCAGGACTTGGGTTGTGATTTTCTGGTATGTTCCTCGTATAAGTTTTTTGGTCCGCATGCGGGGGCCTTGTATGGAAGATATGACCTGCTGAACGGGTTGAAACCATATAAGGTGCGCCCTGCCTCGAATGAGCTCCCGTATAAATTTGAGACCGGTACACAGAATCATGAAGGCATCGCAGGTGTGCTGGGGGCCCTGGAATACTTCGAGTGGATCGGGAAGCAGTTCGGACAGGATCAGGCCCAACCGTGGAAAGAGGCGGGCTTCAGCGGCCGCAGATTGATTTTCAAGCAGGCCATGTCCGCTTTGAAGGCGTATGAATTCGAATTGTCGCGTGCTTTAATTCAAACCATCAGCGACGTGCCCGGCACACGTATCTACGGCCTGACCGATATGAAACGGCTGGATGAACGTGTATCCACCGTATCATTCACGCTTGAGGGCAGGCATCCCAATGAGGTCGCCAGACAATTGGGCGATGCGGGCTTCTATGTTTGGGACGGTCATTACTATGCTCTTGCCGTTGTGGAAAGATTGGGATTGCTGGATAAGGGCGGCATGGTCCGTGTAGGTGCGGCGCATTACAACACGCTGGATGAGATCGCCAGGTTTGGCGAGGCCTTGAGGAAGATCGCAGCATGATGAACAGGGTCCTGGTTACCGGTGGGGCTGGTTTTATCGGCTCCAATTTTGTGCGTTATTTGCTAAATGCCGATTCTGGAGTTCATGTTGTAAATCTGGATGCCTTGACCTATGCCGGCAGTCTTGAGAATCTCAGGGACCTGCCTGTGGATCGTCATGCATTTATCAAGGGCGATATTTGCGATCGTGACCTGGTGAATGATTTGCTTCGGCGCCATCGAATTGATACCATTGTCCATTTTGCCGCCGAGTCTCATGTGGACCGTTCGATCCTGAGTCCTGAACCCTTCATCCGGACCAATGTGATCGGCACGTTCACTCTGCTGGAAGCGGCCAGACAATATTGGCTGGTGGAAGAGGCCCTGCCGATCGCGGATATACGTTTTCATCATGTGTCGACGGATGAGGTATATGGTTCCTTGAATCCGGATGAACCTGCTTTTTCCGAAACGACCCCTTATGCTCCAAACTCTCCGTACGCGGCATCCAAGGCTTCCAGTGATCACCTGGCGCGTTCTTATCATCATACCTATCACCTGCCGGTGACGATCTCGAACTGTTCCAATAATTATGGTCCGCGACAGTTTCCGGAAAAATTAATTCCCCTTGTCGTTTTGAATGCATTGGAAGGCAGGCCGCTGCCTGTTTATGGGGATGGCCAGCAGATCCGTGACTGGCTGTTCGTGGATGATCATTGCGAAGCGATCCATCAAATCCTGGTTCGGGGTGTTTCCGGCCAAACTTATAACATTGGTGGAAACAACCAGCCCGCCAACCTGACCATCGTGGAAACGATCTGCGACCTGTTGGATGAGTTAAGACCAGGTGCGAGAACGCATCGGGAGTTAATTAAATTTGTGACTGACCGCCCCGGACATGATCGCCGCTATGCCATGAACATCGCGAAAATAAGAAACGAACTTGGCTGGCAGCCGCGATATTCCTTAAAGGATGGTTTGTTCGCCACCGTGCAATGGATCCTTGCCAACCCGGAATGGCTTGCCGCCATTCAAATGCAGAACGATTATCAAGCCTGGCTGACGGAAAATTATGCAACAAGGGAGAAGGCAAAATGAAGGGAATTATTCTTGCGGGGGGGCGGGGAAGCCGCCTTCATCCTCTAACCCTGGCGATCAGCAAGCAGCTTTTGCCGGTGTACGACAAGCCCATGATCTATTATCCCCTTTCGGTGCTTATGCTGGCGGGCATTCGGGAGATACTGATCATCAGCACGCCGGAGGACCTGCCGCAGTACCGCCGCCTTCTGGGTGATGGAAATCCATGGGGTTTGTCCTTTTCCTATATCGAGCAGGCCGAGCCGCGCGGACTGGCTGAAGCCTTTGTCCTCGGCAGGGGTTTCATCGCTCAGCAACCGGTTTGTTTGATTCTGGGCGATAACATATTCTACGGTCATGGGCTCCCGGACACTCTGCGGAATTGTTCCAATCTTCAGGAAGGCGCGCGCGTGTTTGCCTACCCGGTGAATGACCCGGAACGTTACGGGGTGATCGAGTTTGATCAGGATGGGAATGTCCTAAGCCTGGAGGAAAAACCGGCGCATCCCCGGTCCCGCTATGCGGTCCCCGGGATTTATTTTTACGACAACCAGGTATGCGAGATCGCCTCACGATTAACGCCCTCCCCCCGCGGCGAATTGGAGATCACGGATCTCAACCGGCGGTATCTTGAAAAAGGCCAATTAACGACGGAGGTTCTGGGACGCGGATTTGCCTGGCTGGATGCAGGCACTCATGAATCCCTTCTCCAGGCGGCCGGCTTTATTCAGACTGTGCAGGAACGGCAGGGGATGATGATCTCCTGCCCGGAGGAGATTGCCTATCGCATGGGGTATATCACTGTCGATCAACTTCTCGGTCTGGCGAGGGCAATGAGCAGCACACATTATGGCCAATACCTTACCCGCCTTGCATCCGAAAAATTGTAGAATTTATAGAACCTCAAGTTTATGTTTTTTCCCTGACAACGAAATGCCCGGTCCATGGACCGGGCATTTCGTTGTCAGTAGCGTCAGGCACTTTTCCGTGGCGGTAACTTGTTGCCTTCCCCCTGTTTTTGTACCTCCACCCACAGGGAGCCAGCCAGTTCATATCCGATGACATGATCCTGCGGTTTCATTTGTAATCGCAATGGCCCCTTGAATGGAGCGCAGCTCAACAGATGAAATGGAGTTCCAGGGACCAGGCCAAGCTCCCCGATGTAATTTAATTTTTCCATGTTATGCGTGCGTACCCGGCTGACGATGCAATCTGAACCGGAGGGGACTTCCACCAATGGCATGTCCACAACGGCAGGCAGGATGCCCTCCCTGGATGGGATCGGCTCCCCGTGCGGACAACGGGTGGGGCGCCCGGCCAGTTGATCCATGCGGGCTTCGATCTCATCGTTGACTCCGCGCTCGAAGACATCAGAAAGTTCATGGGCGGATGCCCAGTCATATTTCATCACCTTGACCAGGAAGACTTCCGTCAAACGGTGGCGGCGCAGGGAGGGCATGGCGATCTTTTCGCCTTCGGGGGTCAGACGTACGCCGCGATAAGGTTCATGGATCAGGTAACCGCCTTTGTTCAGCCGTTTGACCATCGCGGATATGGCCTGGGCGGAGGATTCCACATGGGAACTTAAAAGCGAAAGCGACACCTGTTCATTATCCTGCTGCAGGCGGAAGATCTCGGCGGCATAACGTTGCATTGCGGGGCTGGCGGTCATTAACTCTTGGAACTCCGGAAAAGTATCAACCAGGTTGAACTCTGGTTGCAAGGGGGTGTCAATAAAGAATACTATAAATATCTGGATTGTTGTAATTGGATGAATTATAACATTGCAGTTCATTGCGCGATCGTAAACCAAAATGATGGAGTGAATTTTACATGTTGCCAAGTTACCTGCTTTCCCTTCGTGAAGGTATTGAAGCCGCCCTGATCGTTGGCATTTTACTGGGGGCCGTCCGCCAGATGAAACGCCTTGACCTCGTGCCTGTCATCTGGCTGGGCACTTTAAGTGCGGGTGTTCTCAGTATTTTGACCGCGGTGTTGTTGACCACCCTGGGCCTTGAAATGAAGGACCCCGGGGAAGCCATCTTTGAAGGATTCACCATGCTGATCGCAGCCGCGCTGTTGACCTGGATGATCTTCTGGATGAGCACCCAGTCGCGGACCTTGAAGGCCAGCCTCGAAGCCGACCTTCAGCGTGCCTCCCAATTTGGGCAACGCGCCATATTTTTTGTCGCGTTTGTTGCCGTGCTGCGCGAAGGCATTGAGCTCGCGCTCTTTCTGACCGCCTCGGTCTTTGTTTCCACTTCTCTGCAAACCATGGTCGGCGCTCTGCTCGGACTCGGCACGGCCATCCTGCTGGGTTGGTCCATTTTTGCCAGTACGGTCCGCCTGGACCTGCGGCGTTTCTTCCAGGTGACGGGCGTGATGCTGGTGCTTTTCGCGGCCGGGCTGTTCGCGCACGGTGTGCACGAATTCACCGAAGTCGGCTGGATTCCAGCCATCATTGACCATGTTTGGGATTTCAATTCGTTTATCAGCGAACAGTCAACGCTGGGACAATTGCTTGGGGCCCTGTTCGGTTACAACCCCAGCCCAACCTTAAGTGAAATGATCGCCTATCTTGCTTATTTCGTGGTGATTGGTCTCGGGCTGCAATGGTCAGGCCGAAGGTCCCGCAAGGAAGCGCAGGCACAGGCGTAAATAAATCCCGATCTTATTTCTGTTGAAAGACTGGAGATTGTTGGATGGTGCAGGCAGATACAGTTCCTTGACCCGCATGGCGCGGCCGCCTTTAAAGTCTTCCTGACTTTTGGAGGGCATGACCCTTTGCCGGAGTTGATGTAAAAACTTGATCCAAAAGTTCAGCCGACAGTGACGCGTCTGATACTCACAAATTCCCGATAAAATTCTATGTAAATCTACATTGCTTTTTTTTCCTAAAAAAGTACAATCCAAAACATTAAAGGTGAGGGCGTATCAAGCGCCCTCACGATATTTAAAAGGTGATCATGTTTCTCAAGCGCTTTCAACTCGGCCTTATTCATGTTGCGGTCGCAATGACCCTGGTCCCGATCAACAGCACATTAAACCGTGTGATGATCAAGGAACTCTCCATTTCGGCCACCCTGGTCGCGATCCTGGCCTCCCTGCCGTATTTGTTCTCGCCCATTCAGGTGGCGATCGGTTCGTATTCAGACCGGCATCCCATCCTTGGATTTCGCCGAACGCCATACATCCTGGCCGGCTTGATCCTGTGTGTGATCGGTCTGATGGTCTCGCCACAGGTTGCCTTTCTCATGAATAAAAACATGGGACTTGGAATCCTGGCCGGGATTCTGGCGTTCGGGGCCTGGGGCATGGGATACAACCTCTCAAGTGTTTCCTATCTCTCCCTGGCTTCCGAACTCTCGGGCGATAAAGGCCGCGGCCGGACCATCGCGACGATGTGGTTCATGATGATCGTTGCGATCATTGCGACTGCCATCGGCATCAGCCGCATGGTGGACCCATACACACCGCAGGCCTTGATCCGCGCGTTTGAATTTGTAGCCGCTTCCGCCCTGACCCTCGGCCTGCTCGGCCTGATCCGGCTGGAACCCCGCTCAGGCAGCTCCCCCGCCAATGCCTCGTCCGAATCCTATACAGTGAAACAAATGATGTCTGCCATCACGGCCAACCCGGTGGCGCGCATCTTCTTTGTGTATCTGCTTTTGCTGCTCGCCGCCATTCTTGGACAGGATGTTTTGCTGGAACCATTCGGCGCCCAGGCTTTCGGAATGACCGTGACCCAGACCACCCGCATTACGTCCATTTGGGGTACATTTGTGTTGGTCGCGATTCTGATCGCGGGTGCGCTCGAGGGACGCGTTGCAAAGAAGGCCATTGCACAGGCCGGCAATTTGAGCGCCCTGCTTGGTTTTCTTGTGATCGTGGTCAGCGGATTCATGGTCAGCAGGCATGTTTTCTACACAGGCGTGACTATATTGGGAATTGGCACGGGACTCTCCACCGTGGCGAACCTGTCCCTGATGTTCGATCTGACCGCCCCCGGCATGATCGGCTTGTATATCGGTGCCTGGGGATTCTCCAATGCCCTCTCGCGTTTGACAGGGTCCATTCTGGGCGGCGTGGTGCGTGATGTGGTCACACAGGCCTCCGGTCAGGCCCTGAGCGGATATCTTGTCGTGTTTGGCATCGAGGCTTTGATGCTGCTGATCGCTGCGATCATGCTCACACGTATCGATGTCGTAAAATTTCAAAAAAGTGTTGAAGAGCCCTCCTTCGTGGAGAAAGTGGCTCTGGCTGTGGATTAATGGAGGGATCATCCAGGATGACCGACGAATGGCTTTCATTGAGCGATGCCGCAAAAATATTGGGCGTGCATCCCAGCACCGTCAGGCTTTGGTCTGACAAGGGCGTGTTGCCCACACACAAAACGCAGGGGGGCCACCGACGCTACAAGCAGAGTGAAATCACCCTGTGGGCACAGTCCTATAAAAGGACACGCACAAGTTCCATCGAACCGGAGCATATGATGCAGGAGGTCATTAAGACCGTCCGCATGCAGATCTCGGAAGGACGCCTGCAGGCCGAATCGTGGTATCAAAAGCTGGATGAGGATGCGCGCGCGCAATACCGCCAGAGTGCCCGTTCGCTGTTCCACGGTTTGATGACATATATTGCCACGAAAGGGGAGGAAGCCGACTCCGAAGCCTATGCCATCGGCTATGAATATGCCTCCCGTGCGCATCGGTATAGTTTAAGCTATGTGGATGCAGCCAGGGCATTCCTGTTCTTCCGAAATGTCCTGATCGAATCAGTCATGAAAGTCTACGGGGATGCGAATGTCCCCTCCGGGCGGACCGCGGAGACTTTTGGGAAAATGCATATTTTCACGGATGAAATATTGATCAGTCTTTTGCAAACCTATCAATCCCTGAATGCGGTTCGATAAGCAGGGAATCAAAAAGAGCCGTGAATTCACGGCTCTTTTTGATTCAGGGTCGGCTAGTCAGCCGAAGCGGGAACTCTTTTCTGGATCAGCTCTTCGTCGGTCTGCGGCTTGGCAGCGTAAAGGAAGCCGACAAACATCAGAATTGCCGAGATCAACTCTCCCAAATACAGGTACTGACCGTACCCCAGACGGGTCAGTGTGCTGGCAAAGCCAATGGACAGGGCACCTGCTGCGATCAAGACATTGGCGATCACCCGGTTGGGCATGACGCGCTTGCGCCAGAAAAGATAGGCGGACCAGATCGCCCCGCCAACCAGGGTGAATAATCCATAGATGTTGAAGAAGGGGGTGGTCAGGCGCACGGGGGTCCCCAAAGGCAGCAGTCCGCGGACAGCGGTGACTTCCCGGCCGCGATAGGTGGTGGTCATCGTTTGCGCGCCGGCGGGAGCGGCCTGCCCGGCTTCAAGGGCCTTGGTTCCATATTGTTCACTGACGGGTTTGTCGGTCGTAAAGACGGCGGTGTCCAGTTTTGGCATGGCTTGCAGCATGAGATAGGTGGCGAACAAACTTCCTGCGACCAGCGCCACGGTAACAACGTGCACCCATGATTTCTTCACAAGAAGATTCAAGGTCCCATGCCCGAGCCAGGCGGCATTCAGTGCTGCTCCGAACAGGTACCAGATAAAGAAAACGGATTTGTTCCAGGCCAGGGACAAATAGGCCTCGGCAAAACTGCCCGCACAGAACATGGCCAGTCCGATGCCCCAGTACAGAAAGGCGGGATTTCGGCGCACAAAGAAACGCTGGAATACATAAATGGTGAAACCAAGCATGATGGCTGTCGAAAGAAATGGAAGGATCTGGTTGATGGACATGTTTTTCTCCTGTAAACCTAGAATTGAATAATCCCAAGCAAAACGCCCGCGGCGAACAATATCAATCCCAGAGTGACAAGGCCCAGCATGATCAGCAGGGCGGGAATGATCTTTTCGAACAGAAGGGAGTTTGGCGGGATGCGGGAGGGACTGGTTTTGGCGGGCATTTGTTTGATCATGAGGACCTTTTGAATTTGTACTTATCTGCCTTGTATTGTCGCTGTTTTCAGCTGGATAACAATACGGATTTGCACAGATTTTTATTAAAACAAACGTAGTTGTTTCGGAATCAGCATGATGGATGTCATGGAATCACAGGTACGAAACTCATCGTTGTTCGTCTTGGATGAAATCGGGCCGGAATTATCCAGTTGCTTGCGTCATACCATCCATCTGGTTTATACTTGGCCGCATGGCGCTCCCAGAAAAAATTGGTCGATACGAAATTAAATCCGAACTCGGTCGTGGAGGCATGGCAACCGTATACCGTGCCTATGATCCGAGCTTTGACCGCGAAGTCGCGATCAAAGTGCTGCCGCGCGAAATGCTGCATGACCCGCAGTTCCGGTCCCGCTTTGAACGCGAGATCAAGATGGTGGCGGGCCTGGAACATCCCGCCATTGTGCCGGTCTACGATGTGGGCAACGAGGACGGCCAGCCGTATTTTGTGATGCGCTATATGACCGGCGGCTCCCTTTCGGACCAGATCGCCAAGGGAAATTTTTCCGTTCAGGATACGGCCCGTGTCATTGAAAAGATCGCCAAGGGTCTGGCCTATGCCCATAAAAAAGGCATTGTGCACCGCGACCTCAAACCCGATAACATCCTCTTTGATAATAACGAGGATCCCTTTATTTCCGATTTTGGCGTGGCCAAATTGACGGAAGCCGGCGGGGGCTTGACGGGCAGCGGTGTGATCGGCACGCCCGCCTATATGAGTCCCGAACAGGCCCAAGGCAACGAGATCGACGAACGCAGTGATGTCTACGGACTGGGCGTGATCGTCTATCAAATGTTGAGCGGCCAGCAGCCCTATAGTGCGGATACACCCATGGGCGTGGTCGTCAAACACATCACCGAACCAGTCCCTGAAATTTTGAAGGTGCTTCCCACCCTGCCTCCCGAAGTGGATGAGATCATCAAGATGGCCCTGGCAAAGGATAAAAACCTGCGGTATGCAAATACCATTGAATTGGCCAAGGCATTGAACCTGGTCGCATTCGGGAACGAAGGGAACATTTCATTTGGCACGAACGCCGGGCTGCGTTCCGGCATCTACAAACAAACCGCTGAAAGCGCCCCCGCCCGTGGAAAAATGGGCCTGGTCGTGGCTGGCATTGTCCTTCTGGTTTTGGTGGTGGGCGGCTTCCTGCTGCGTAATCAATTATTCGCACCGGGAAAAGGTTCCTCCACCGAGGCCCCTGCATCAACGGAAGCTCCCACTTTGGAAACCGTTAATTCCTCCTTTGCACCCGCCTGCGGACCCAATGTGCCTCTTCCCCCTCCTCCCGAGATCAAGGAGACGAATAGCACTTGCGCCAAGAAGAATCCCTATGTGACGATCGTTGTCCCGGATGGGGCCACATTCGAGCCGCTTGATCCGGCTGGCTCCTGTGTCTCTCAAAAGGCCAGTGACGGAAAACATATTCTGTTATGCACAGGCCCTGGGTTCCTGGAATATGATTTAAAGGTTTGTGTTCCTCCGCCGCCGGTGGCGGAGAGTGACCTGGGCAAATGTTCCCAGGGCTCCAACTTTGACGCAGCCAATCAATGTTGTGTGCCCCCTCCCCCTGGAGGCGCAGGCTGTGCGATCTACAAGATAAAATTAAAAGGGTGTGGATAATCGAACCGGGCGCGTAAGCGCCCGGTTTTCTTTTCAAGAAGGCGGGTGATAAAATATCTGCATGGGAATCCTCTATCTCGTCGCCACACCGATCGGAAATCTGGAAGACCTCTCCCCGCGTGCGGTGCGCATCCTGCGTGAATCGGTGCTGATCGCCGCCGAGGATACCCGTCACACCGGCACTTTGCTGAAACATTTTGAGATCAACGCCCCACTCACCAGTTATTTTGAACACAACAAGATTCACAAACTGGACCGCATTCTGGAGGCATTGGCCGGCGGGGATGTGGCTCTGGTCTCGGATGCCGGGACTCCGGCGATCAATGACCCGGGCTATGAACTGGTCAAGGCGGCGCTCGCTTCAGGCTTCGACGTCCGGCCTGTTCCCGGTCCCTCGGCTCCCATCGCCGCGTTGACTGTCTCCGGCCTGCCCACGGACTCCTTTCTCTATCTCGGATATCTTCCGCATAAAGCCACTGACCGCCGCAAGACGATGGATCAGGTTTCAAATCTGGCCTACACCCTGATCTTTTTGGAATCCCCTCACCGCATCCTCGACTCGCTGGAGGATATTCTCGCCGTTCTGGGTGACCGGCGCATCTGCGTGGCGCGCGAGATGACCAAACTCTACGAGGAATTCTGGCGCGGACCCGTCAGCGGGGCGCTTGTATACTTTAGATCCAAAGAGCCGCGCGGGGAATTCACCCTGGTCATTGAGGGACGCGCAGCGGGGGAGAAACAGCAATGGACCGAGGCGGAATTGCTGAAAGCCATTAAGAAGGAATTGAAGGCAGGCAGGCCTGCAAAGGAAATTTCCGCGCAACTGGCAGAGACCAGCGGATGGAATAAAAAAGATGTGTACGCGCTGATCAATCAAATCAAATAAAATTTCCGGATATTTTTCCAAGGAGACCCGCGTGGCTGATAAAACCGAAACCAAACCCGAAGAAAAGAAGGAAGACAAGCCTGTCCCCAAGGACAATCTTGTCGAAACCAAACACACCGTAAAGATCGGCGGCAAGGTCATCAAATATACCGTCACCACCGGTACGATGGTGCTCAAGGAGGAGGTCAATGACAAGGAGAAGGACACGGAGATCGAGAAAGCCCGCGCGCAGATCTTCTTCGTGGCCTACACCATGGATGGCGTCAGGGATAAATCCAAACGTCCGGTCACCTTCTCCTTCAACGGCGGACCCGGCTCCTCGTCCGTGTGGCTGCACCTCGGTCTGTTGGGACCGCGCCGCGTGGTCCTCACCGACGAAGGCGAGATGCCGAAGCCTCCCTTCAAAATAACCGACAATCAATTCTCGGTCCTGGATGAGACCGACCTGGTCTTTATCGATCCCATGAGCACCGGCTACAGCCGCCCTGTGGAAGGGGAGAAGTCGAGGGAATGGCACACCTTCACCAAGGACATCGCCTCGGTCGGTGATTTCATCCGCCTGTACACCACGCGCTATCATCGCTGGCTTTCCCCGAAATTCCTGGCCGGTGAATCCTACGGGACCACCCGCGCGGCGGGTCTCTCCGGATATTTGCAGGACCGTCACGGCCTGCTCTTGAACGGGCTGATGCTCATCTCGGCCGTGCTGGATTTCACCACCATTGATTTCAACCTGAACAATGATCTCCCTTATATTCTCTTTGTCCCGGCTTATGCGGCCACGGCCTGGTATCACGGAAAATTAAAGTTCAAAGCCTCTTTGCAAAATGTGCTCAAGGAAGCCAGGGAATTTGCATGGGGCGAATATGCCAGCGCCCTGCTCAAGGGTGCCGCTCTCATGCCCGAGGAACGCGCCAGCATTGTCGAGAAACTTTCTCGCTACACCGGCATCTCGCAGGAATTCATCGAGCGCAGCAACCTGCGCATCCTCGACCAGCATTATTTCAAGGAGCTCCTGCGCGAGCGCGGAAAGACCGTCGGCCGTTTGGACAGCCGCTACACCGGCATGGACCGCATCGGAGTCACCGCCACACCGGAATATGACCCGCTCTTCGCGCAGGTCAACGGACCCTATACGGCCGCCTTCAATGATTATGTCCGCACCGAATTGAAATTCGAGACCGATACACCTTATGAAATTCTAAGCGACAAGGTTTGGATGCAATGGTCGTACAGTTATTTTCAAAATCAATATGTCAATGTGGCCGAGACCCTGCGCGGCGCGATGACCTTCAATAAATATCTGAAAGTCTTTGTGGCCAACGGATATTACGACCTCGGCACGCCTTATTCCGCGACCGAATACACCTTTGACCATCTCGGGCTGGATGAGTCTTTGAGAAAAAACATCAGCATGGGATATTACGAAGCGGGCCATATGATGTATGTCCATATGCCGTCACTCAAGACCCTCAAGAAGGACCTGACCAAATTCATCAAGGATGCAAGTTAATGAACCTGGACGACCTCGAGCTTTTCAAAAAAATCGACACACACAACATGCTGGCTCAAATTGACGGTCTGCCTAACCAGTTGCAAAGCGCCTGGGACTTGGGGATGGCACAGCCTCTTCCCGATTTCAAGACCATCCAAAACATTTTGATTTGTGGAATGGGTGACTCGGCGATCGCTGCCGAACTGGTGTCTGCTGCTGTTTCGTCAGGCATTCGACTGCCCCTGGTTGTTCACCGCGGCTATGGCCTGCCTGCGTTCGCAAAGGATAAACAGACCCTGGTCATCTGCTGTTCTCATTCGGGGAATACAGAGGAAGTGCTGGAGTCTTTTGACGCGGCTGTAAAAAATGATTGCAGCTTGCTTGTGCTCTCCACTGGCGGCAGGTTGAGCGAACGTGCGCTGGAAAAGAAACTTCCGGTCTGGAAGTACGAATACGCCGGCATGGACACCATGGGGATTGCTTTTCCATTCGGATTGCTGCTGGCGTTGTTCTCCCGCCTTGGTTTGATTCCCGATCCTGCCGCTGATGTTGCAGAGGCCATTGCGATGATGAAGAGATCCCAGCAGCACATTGTCGCGGAGGTGATCGCCGCCAGGAATCCCGCCAAACGCTATGCGGGTCAATTGGTGGGGCGCTGGGTCACCTTTGTGGGCACGGAGACCCTTGCACCTGTTGCCAGAAGGTGGAAAACCCAGATCAATCAGCTCGCCAAGGCTGGGGCGAATTTTGAGATCATTCCGGAAGCCACCCATAACACCCTGGGCGCCACGCTCAATCCGAACCCGACCTTGAACGCCCACACCATGACCCTCTTCATGCGCGCACCCGGTGACCATCCGCGCAACCGCCTGCGTTCGGACTTGATGCGCCAGGCCTTCATGCTTGAGGCATTAAACACGGATGTGATCGATGCGCGCGGCAACTCGGTCATTGCCCATTTATGGACCCTGATCATTTTCGGGGACTACATGGCCTATTATCTCGCCATGGCTTACGGCACCGACCCCGCCGAGGAGGATGCCTTCCTGAATTTCAAACGATCATTGGCTTAAATCAAACCGGGACACGGCAGCGCCATGTCCCGGTTTGATCATGCAAACTGTTCCAGATTTACCGCCACGAGCGGAAGCGCTTCGTCCACGAATTTTTCGAGGACGGGGCGCTTTTTCGTATGGCTGTAATGCGAAGCCAGCCCGTAGATGGCCCAGGTGGCCACGGTGGCGGGAATCTCCGCAGACACTTTCGAATTGGATTGTTTCAGCCAGTGCGATAACAGCTCAAATATCTGCTGCTTGATCTGGGTCTCCACCAGCGATTCAAATTGCTGGTGAGGCTGGGCGCAGCTGGTGTGAATGCGGCCCAGAAATTCACATACCGCCAGGATTAGGTTTCTTAAATTGTCGTGTGTGTAGTGACAGGCGTCCAGGGTGCGTTTCTTGATCTCCTGCCGGAACATCTGGGTGATCGAATAATCGAGCAGGGCGTATTTATCCTGAAAGTGGGCGTAAAAGGTGGCGCGGTTGACTTGGGCCTTGTCGGTCACATCCTGCACGGAGATGCTCTCGAAATTTTTTTCGCCCAACAGATCCTCAAAGGACCGCAGGATCAGGCCGCGGGTCCGAATGACGCGCGGGTCCAGTTTTTCATCAGAGTTTGGCAACATATGGTCTCCTTTGTTGCTTAGTCAACACTTCCAATTCTTTGTTGGTTGACGGAAGGGGTACGAAAAGGTAAATTAGCAACATCTGTTGTTTAGGCAACAAATGTATGTTATCAAACATTTCAAGGAGAGTCAAGATGAACGTAACAATTATTGGATCTGGAAACATGGGACGCGGGATCGGTACCCGCGCAGCAGCGGGCGGACACTCGGTCACTTTTGTGGATGCGAATCCTGAAGTGGCGGAGAAGACCGCGGCGGAAGTGAAAGCCTCCGCAAAGAAAGGCGCGACCGTTTCCACGGCCAGCCTGGGAGATGCCGTGCTGGGGGATATTGTTGTGCTGGCCGTCTGGTATGGTACCAACATGGAGATCGCAAAACAATTGGGTGCAAAACTCGCCGGCAAGGTCGTGGTGGATATTGCCAACCCGTTGAACTCCACCTATGATGGTCTCGCCACTGCTGCTGATTCCTCCTCAGCGGAGGATCTTGCCAAAGTCGTGGCGTCCGGCGCGAAGGTCGTGAAAGCCTTCAATACCACCTTTGCAGGCACATTGATTGCAGGGGAAGCCGCCGGTCAGAAACTGGATGTCTTTATTGCCGGGGATGACGCCGATGCAAAGAGCAAGGTCTCCCAGCTGATTACCGATGGCGGCATGCGCACTGTTGACACCGGTCCATTACATCGCGCGCGTCAGATCGAAGGGATGCAATTGCTGCATATCGTTTTGCAGGGTGCGCTGGGTACGAATTGGGGCAGTACGGTAAAGATATTAGGATAAATAATATGGAAACTTTAAATAAAAAAATCATATCCACTCCAATCGAAGAATTTGCCAAACAGGCAACCAATGAGAAGATTGAGCGGACTGCAAAGGCCCTCGAGGCCAACGGTATTCATGTTTTGGTTGCCGAGAATGCCGCTGACGCAAAGCGGCTGTTCCTTGGTTTGGTTCCTGAAGAATCAGAGGTCTTTCTTGGCGCCTCGGTAACCCTTGAACAAACCGGCATCAAGGATGAGGTCGATCAATCCGGACGATTTAACGCGCTGCGCCCGAAGATGTTCGCGATGAACCGCGAGACCCAGGGTCGTGAGATCCGCAAGATGATCAGTGGCCCGGATTATGCCGCGGGCAGCGTCCATGCGGTGACCGAGGACGGCCATGTATTGATCGCCTCCAACACCGGCAGCCAGCTGGGTCCGTATGCCTCCGGCGCGGGCAATGTCATCTGGGTGGCTGGTTCCCAAAAAATCGTAAAAGATTTGAGCGAAGGCTTTCGCCGCCTGGAAGAACATGTCCTTCCCCTCGAAGAACAGCACATGCAGGATCTTTATAAAGTCAGCACTGCGATCAGCAAAGTGTTGATCGTCAACCGAGAGATCCGCCCCAATCGTATTACGATGATCATCGTCAAGGAAGAAGTCGGTTATTAATCCGATTTGAATAGTAAAATAGGCCATCCGGTTTGACCCCAAAAATATTGACCGATGGACCTTTAGAGGAAGAAAATGAATACACAGACAACCACATCCGCTCAAACTGAATTCTCGATTCATCCCGCCACCTTGCTGGGCCATGTCTCGTTGACAGTTGCCAATTTGGAGAATCAGCTTCTGTTCTACCAACAGGTACTTGGTTTTCAGCTGCACTGGCGCGAAGGCAACAAGGCCGGGCTGGGCGCCGGCGGTGCGGACCTGCTGCGCCTGACCGAGGAACCCAATCTGAAAAAATACCGCGGCGTGACCGGCCTGTATCATATGGCCGTGCTGTTTCCAAATCGCCGCGAACTGGCACGGGCCGTGGCGCGGTTGTCCGTGTATAAATACCGCAATTACCCCACCGACCACATCATGACCAAGACCACCTATCTGGATGACCCCGAAGGGAACGGCATTGAGTTGTATGCCGAGTCCCCGGAGGACGGTTCATGGACCATGAAGGACGGCAAGTATGAAACCCGCCGTGCCGACGGCTCCTGGAGCGACGGACGCGAGCCACTGGATGTGGAGGCATTGTTCAAAAATTTGAAGGAGGATGACCGCCTGGATGTCCCTGTGCCGCCTGAAACCCGGGTGGGGCATGTGCATTTGCATGTGCGCAACATTCAGGAGGCCGTGGACTTCTACCACGGCGTGATCGGCTTCGATGTGATGGGCGTTGCGAAACAGTTCCAGATGGGTTTCTTGTCCGCAGGCGGCTATCATCATCACCTTGGTTTGAATACCTGGCAGGGGGAAGACGCCCCGCCTCCGCCTGCCGATGCGGTCGGTTTGCGCCATTTCACTGTGAACCTGCCGAATCAAAAGGCCCTGGATGATGTCATCGCGCGGGTGGACAAGGCCGGCATTCCGTCCAATAAGATAGAGGAAGGCCTGCTCCTGGTTGATCCTTCGCAAAACGGGGTCGTGCTGCGGCTTGCGTCATAAAAAGTAAAAACATTTGAACGATCAGGACGCCGGAAGATGTTGATATTCTTCCGGCGTCTTTTTTGTGAAAACCGGTTTGTATGAAAAACCCGTCATGCAGCGTCATGGCTGTATTCATCAAGAGGAGTCTCATTTATGCAGGCAGGATCAATACATCCATTTTTAAATTTTGATATTAACCCATCATCTTCCTCCCCGGAAGATGATGATGGTGCTTATGAGGTCTGTATTGCCAATATCAGCCCGGCTGAAAGACGCAAACGACTAAGATTCGGAATCCTCCAGTTCGTTCTCGGCCTGGTCCTGCTCGCGATCCTTCTTATCACCGGCGCGGACAAGGTCTGGCGCCTGGGCTTGATTCTACCCTTCGGCTCCGCTGCTGCCGGTTTCTTCCAGTGGCGGGACAAGACCTGAGTGGCCCTCGCAGGACGTGGTTCACGTCAACTAACAGATAAAGTGGAAGAGATCGAAAACCCAAATGAATTGAAACAGGTCAGGCTGCAGGCTCTGAAGGTGCTCGGCAAGTCCTTCCTGGTTTCCCTGGTTTTTACACTGATCGCGTTGGCTTTGCCATAAGTACATCATAAAAACACCCCCCATTCTTGAATGGGGGGTGTTTTTATGATCATCCAAAGTGATCTTCTGTCTAATATGATGGGGTTATAATCGCGCTATCAATTCAAAACTGGAAGTCGGAAATCAACTCATGCATATCCTTGTAACCAATGACGACGGCGTGCAGGCGCCTGGTCTCCTGGCCCTTGCGCAGGAAATGCGCAAGCTTGGCAAAGTGACCGTCTTTGCCCCGGACAAGAACTGGTCCGCATCGGGGCACGTGAAGACGATGGAGAGGCCGCTGCGCGTACGGGAAACCGTGCTTGCGGACGGAACATCCGCCTTTATGTCTGATGGCGCCCCTTCGGACTGCGTGGCCCTGCCCATCCTGGGGCTGATCGAAGAAAAGATCGATCTGGTCGTATCCGGGATCAATCCGAATGCCAATCTTGGTCACGATGTGACGTATTCAGGAACCGTGACCGCCGCGATGGAAGCGGTCATTGCCGGCATTCAGGGCATCGCAGTTTCGCTGGATTCCCCCGAAGGCTTTAAAGATATATTGGATTATGCCTGCTCCGCCTCCGTGGCACGGCGCGTGGCCGAGAAAGTCATTGCCGACGGGCTGCCGGAGGGTGTGGTGATGAACGTCAATGTCCCATACCTGAAGGAGAACGAACTGAAGGGATTCATGATCACCCGCCAGGGATTGCGCGTCTATCGCGATGCCCTGGATAAGCGCATCGATCCGCGCGGCAAGCCTTATTACTGGATCGGCGGCGAAGCGCCCACCGGTGTGGACGAACCCGGCACGGACTTTGGCGCGCTGCGCGCTGGATATGTCTCGATCACCCCTTTACAACTGGATCTGACCCATTACAAGGCGATGGATGTCTTGAAGAAATGGAGCTTTTGAAATGATATCCATTGCCAAATTAATTCCCGTTCTTCAAACCGCCATAGGACCTGTCATCCTGATCTCGGGAGTCGGCCTGCTTTTGTTGAGCATGACCAACCGTCTCTCGCGGGTCATTGACCGGGCCCGAAACCTGCTGGCCTTTTCCGAGACCATTCACGGCCCGGTGAGGGAAAAGACCCTGGCGCAGATCGACATTCTGTGGAGTCAGGCGCGTTTGATCCGCATGTCCATTCTTTATGCTGCAGTCAGTGTATTGTGTGCGGCCTTGTTGATCATTGCCTTGTTCATCACCGCTCTGCTCGGGCTGGAGGACGCCTGGTTGATCAGCGTGATCTTTATGTGCTGCATGGCCTCCCTGATCGCCTCCCTGCTTGTCTTTATCAGGGATATCAACCTTTCGCTTTCCGCATTCAAGGTCGAGTTGTATGGATATGGCGACCACGCGGAGCCTGACATCAGAATGAATAAAAAATGAGCTTCCTCAAAAAACTTTTCAACAGCCAGCCCGTCAGACCCGAAAAACGTTATTACCTTTTCACGGTCAAATGCCTGCGTTGCGGGGAACTTGTCGAAGGCCGTGTGGATCTGGATAACGACCCCAGCGTGGAATATGAAGATGGCGGCGAAGTCTTCCACGCCCGCAAGGTGTTGATGGGCGGCGGCAGATGTTTCCAGCGCATGGAAGTCAAATTCAAATTCACTCCCGCGCGGACCCTGATCGAACAGCAGGTCAGCGGCGGAGAATTCGTCTCCTGATCGAGTTTATTGAAAGGATGGTCTAATGCCCCAATTTACCTCCCCTCCCAATGCCCAGGCCTTTTACCAGCAAGTCTGGGACCTGGTCCGTCAAATCCCGCGCGGACGGGTCGCCACCTATGGCCAGATCGCAAAAATGCTTCCACCTCCGCCCGGTGTGGAAATTGAAACCTACACGGCTTTCGGCCCACTGTGGGTGGGCGGCGCCATGGCGCATTGCCCGGACGATGTGCCATGGCATCGTGTCATCAACTCGAAGGGTGAGATCAGCGAGCGGGACGGTGCAGGCGCGCGCAGGCAGCGTCTTTTGCTCGAAGAGGAGAAGGTCTTTTTTAATGACCGGGGCCGTATTTATTTAAAGGAATTCGGATGGAAGGGATTGGAAGGCGGCGCGATCCAGGAGACGCTTTTCTGAAAACTATTTTCCCGCCAGTTCAACGATCAACGTGTCCAGAGCCAGGTCCAGTGTGACCTGGCTTGTTTTTACCTGTTCATCGATCACAAGCAGGCGGTGATAAATACTTTCAAGTGATTCGATCGAGAAGCGTGCGGCCTGGCCCGTTGTTTTTTCGGCAACGAAGGGATGCACACCCAGGGCCCGCGCCACATCGTTCTTGTTTCCGCGTCCGTCCAGAATTTCACGCGCCTGGATCAACAGGCGAAACTGGCGCACGACCATGCCCCACAACGAAAACGGATCTTCATTTTCGAGCAACCGGTGCAGTAATTTTTGCGCGACCCGGCCGTTGCCCTGCGATAATGCGTCGACAAAATCGAACACGCTTTGCTGGGAGGTGACGATGCAAACCGCATCCACATCGGACCCGCGCACGGGTCTGGCCCAATTGACATACGCCAGCAGTTTGGCAATTTCCATACCCGCCTGGCGGGTGTCCACGCCCACCATTTCGGCCAGATGGGCGGCCGCAGCCGGTTCGATCTGGCCGTTTTGGTTTTTGGCTTCGTTCACGATCCAGCCTGCCATATCCCTGAGCTTGGGAAGCATGAAGGCCTGCAGTTTTACAAGCGGGGAATTTTTCGCCGCCCATTTGATCAGCCAGTGCTTTTCAACTTCCTTCGGCTCGATCAGTTCATGGATGACCAGTTTGGCGGTGTCCGGCGCGTTACTGATGAACTCCTCGAATTTTTTACGCGCGGCGGGATTATTGAATTTTGCGGACGGGTTGGAAAGAATGACGAGTCTCTTCGACGCCAGGAAGGGCATGGCGTTGACCGCATTGTTCAGGTCGTTCTCGGTCATCGTGCGCGCTTCAAGACGCGCGGTGTTCATACCGGCTGTGGTGGAATCGCCGAAATCGGCTTCGAAATCCTTGATCTTGCGCTGGATGGCGAATTCGTCGTTGCCGTGCAGGAAGAAGATGTTTGGCATGGGTGATTGTAGGGACACAGCGGCGCTGTGTCCCTACTTCGTGATAATTCTATGCACGCCCTTGCGGACGGGGATGATGTCGATGATCTGCATGTCGCCCAGGTCCGCTTCGGTGGTGATGTATTTTTGCAGCCAGGGACCGAGCGGGCGGCTCAGGCTGTAACCAATGGCGGCAAAGGTCAATGCAAGGGGCAGGAGCAGGAGTCGCCAAAAGGTGGATTTTGTACTTCGCAGCGGCAGCCAGGCAAAGGTCCCGGCCAGAAGCGCGCTGGTGGCCAGGTTGGTGCCGCAGCCCGCGTGGACAGCCAATCCGCTCTCGCCGCCGCGCAGGCGGGTCAGCGCTTCGGTTGCTGCGGACCACACTTCCGCGGTTGAAAAATTCCCCAGCAAATAAAAGCCGGTCGGGTTGGAATGTCCGGCCATATTGCCTTTATGTCCGCCATGGGAGAGCATGTGCAGCGTGGCGTGTTCAAGCGCATGGTTCCTGCGGGTTTCGAGAATTAAGGGAAGATCGAGAATCATAATGTGATTATACGTTATGCCGTGACCGTGTAGACCTGGTTGAGCATTTCAAGAAATTCGCCCGACGGCATGGGCTTGAGGATCTGCTTGCGGGTTTCGCGCGTGAGGGTTTGCATGAGCAGGTATTGCACGGCGTATTTGCGGAACAGGCGCGAGCCGTCCTCGTCGCCGTAAAATTCAACGCTTCTGGCAAGATGTTTGCGGACCGTGTCCTGAACCTGCGCGGGGGAGACCTGTTCACGGTCGAGTCTCGAGAAGATCCACGGATTGGCGAGTGCGCCGCGCCCGATCATGACCGCGTCACAGCCGGTATGCTTTTTCATGCGCTCAATATCAGCGACGGTTTTTACGTCGCCGCTGCCGATAACGGGAATCCCGATCCGTGATTTGACTTCCGCAATGGCATCCCAATCGGCGTTGCCGGTATAACGCTGTTCCCTTGTCCGACCGTGAACGGCGATCAATGAGCCGCCTTCCTCTTCCACGATGCGCGCGATGAGTTTGTAGTTTTTGTTTTTATCCCAGCCGAGACGGATCTTTCCGGTGACCGGAACGCGCAAGGCCCTGGTTAGTTTTCGGAAGGTGCGTGCGATCCGCAGCGGCGAGGGCATCATGCCCACGCCCGCTCCGCGGTCCGCGATGCTCTTGGCCGGGCAGCCCATGTTGATGTCAATGATATCGGGGTTGAGTTCCTGCACCTTGAGCGCAGCCTTTAAAATGAGATCGGGATCGTCGCCGTAGATTTGAAAGGTGATGGGACGTTCGATTTCGGTGAAGTACAGTCGTTTGGCGGGTTCCTTGGAACGGCTGAGGATCTTTTCCACTTTGACGAATTCGGTGTAGCTCATGGCCGAGCCCAGCTCGCGGCAAAGCGAACGGAACGGCCAGTCGGAATAGCCGTCCATGGGCGCCAGGATGGCGTCGCCGTATACCGGTACATCGCGGACGTGAAAAGTGGGATGAGTAGAGTCGTTCATATGCATTATTAGTATAACAAAGATTTTCCCCCGTTCCTGGTCACGGAGGAACACGGATAAAGCGGAGATATCCGTGTTCCTCCAATTCAATCTAGGCGGGCTGCTTCTTCAACAACTCCAGGTAATGTTTTCTGAATTTGGACACCTTTGGCGCCACCACAGCCTGACAATACGGCTGGTTCTGGTTACGGACGAAGTATTCCTGGTGATAATCCTCGGCGATGTAGAAATTTTTGAGCGCCTGCACTTCGGTGATGATCGGTCCGTTCCAGATCTTCTGTGCATCGAGTTCCTTGATCAGCGCCTCTGCAGTCTCTTTTTGTTCGGGTGTGTGATAGTAGATCCCGGAGCGGTATTGCGGACCGGTGTCGGCACCCTGGCGATTTAAGGTGGTGGGATCATGAATGGCGAAGAATACATTCAATACATCGCGGAAGGAAATGACAGACGGGTCAAACTTGACCTGTACCACTTCCGCATGACCGGTATCCCCATTGCATACGGCACGATAAGTGGGGTTGGGGACATGCCCGTTGGCATAGCCTGAGTCCACCGAGAGCACACCTTTCATTTCATCGAAAACAGCCTCCAGACACCAGAAGCATCCCCCGGCCAGTGTGATGGTTTCGTGGTTTGAGTTCATAATAAAGCCTCCTTTTACGGTTCAGTGAATAAAATTGACGGGCCTGTCTGCAGGCTAAGACGCGGCTGGCAGGCCAAATATTATTAAGAGAATATTACAGTTTAACAAAAAAGACCGCCCGCGGGCGGTCTTTTGAATTCTCTAGCGCATTCCTGATACGGTGATCAGCCCGCTGCTGATGTTGATGTTCATAATCTTAAGGCCGGGGACCTGCCGGTTGATGCTTTCAAGGAGCATTTGATTCAACCAGGTCTCGACCTGCGGAAGCAGGATGTCGGGGATGACCTGCTGGCCGATCTGAAGCGAGTCGACCTCTATGACCGGGATGCCGTCCGTATCCAGGTTGATCTTCCCAGTCACCAGCGCGGAGGTGGAATTATTGCTGCCTTCCACAACTCCCCAAACCTGCACCTCCCCATCCCGCAAATAGACCTGGATGTCGTGCAGCGGCAGGTCCGGACTATTTTGCATTTCCAGAGCCAGCCAGGAGGTCACTTGTTGTTCGGTCAGGGTGGCTGTGTTTAGTGAGCCGGGTGGGGGCAGGGCGCTTTCAATGGCGGATTTGGCTTGAGCCGCCGCCAGTTCCGAGGTCATGATGGGAGCGCCCGGACGTTCCGGCGCGCCCTCCATGCCGCCTTCGGCGTTGTTGACCGCAAAACTGATCAACGTGTCGACAAGCGAAACATACTCAGGATATTGGGCGCCAACTTCCGCGCGGGTCTGCGGGGCGATGTCATCGGCCAGAGGCTGGGCCAATGGGGTAGGAGTTGCAGGCAGGATCAATTTTGCCACCCTGGATTCGGGGTTGTTTCGGGCGAATACATAGGTGGTTGTGCCAAAAACCAGAAACAGGACCAGGATGACGGCCGCACTGCGCAGAATATTTCGAATCGGGTCAGCAATAACAAATGCGGATGGACTCGCAGCTACATGCAGGGGCAGAGTCTTGTCCGAAGTTTTCAGGCGGGTCAGGTTGATCTTCGCCTCGGTGTTGTTGGGGTTGATCCGCAGCACACGCTCGAGACACTCGATCTTGCGTTCCTTTTCTTCGACAACACGTGCGAGCAGCACCCAGGCGGCCTCTTCCTGAGGATGCCTGGCAAGCAGGTCCGCCAGATACTTTTTGGCCAGTTCCCGGTTGCCGCGTTGGAAATTGTAGTCGGCTTGTTTGAGGAGTTCCTGTTTGTTCATTTAAATCCCACAGGGACACAGCCAAGCTGTGTCCCTGTTTATATTTCTTTTTTATACGCTGGGTTCCGGAAGCTTTTCTTCCGATTTGGTAAGGACGATCTCGCCGTCCTCGTTGACTTCCACGTCAATCGAATCGCCGTTCACGAATTCGCCCGATAGCAGGCGGTCTGATAATGGGTCTTCGACCTTTTGCTGGATGATGCGGCGCAGCGGACGGGCTCCGAATTCGGAGTCATAACCCTGGGTGGCGAGGGAGGCCAGAGCCTCTTCGGAGGCGGTGATGACCAGATTCTGTTCGTTGATGCGTTCCGAGACCTTGGCTAGTTCAAGGGTAACGATCTTCTGGATGTCTTCCTTGTTGAGTGCGCGGAAGATCACAACCGAATCCATGCGGTTGATGAACTCGGGGCGGAAGGCCCGCTTGAGCGATTCGTTCAGTTTCTTGCGCATGTCATCGTAGGAAAGTTTTTCCTCGGTGGCTTCATCGCGTTTGAGTGCGAAACCGAGTGAAGTCTGATTCTTGATCATGTCCGCGCCGATGTTGGAGGTCATGACGATGATCGCGTTGCGGAAGTCCACTTTGCGGCCCTTTGCGTCACTGAGATGGCCTTCCTCCATGATCTGCAGAAGCATGTTATGCACTTCGGGATGTGCCTTTTCGATTTCATCAAAGACAACGATCGAATACGGCCGGCGGCGCAGTGCTTCGGTCAATTGACCGGCATCTTCATAGCCGACATATCCGGGAGGGGCACCCACCAGACGGGCGGCGGTATGGCGTTCCATAAACTCGGACATGTCCAGTTGAATGGCGGCTTCTTCGCTGCCAAACATGAACTTGGCGAGGGACTTGGTCAATTGGGTCTTGCCGACACCTGTGGGTCCGAGGAACATGAACGAACCGATCGGGCGCTTGGGGTCCTTCAGGCCGGCACGCGCACGGCGGACCGCGCGGGAGATGGCGATGATCGCATCTTCCTGACCGATAATTCCTTTGCGTAATTCATCTTCCATTTTGAGCAGGCGCTGTGATTCCGCCTCGGCAAGCTGCATGAGTGGTACACCCGTCCACATGGAGACCACTTCGGCAATATCCTCAGCGGAAACCACAGGGCTGTTGGCGCGGTCCCAGCCGGTGCGCAGGCGTTCGATCTGCTGGCCCAGGTCGGTTTCGCGTTCCTCCCATTCCTTGATGTCCTCGGAATTGCCTTCTTCCTGGGCAAGCGAGCGGTTCTGGCGGGCCTGTCGTAATTGACTAAATAGGTCCTTGGCGTATTTCGCCGCGGGACTCTTGTACATGCGCACACGGGAGGAGGATTCGTCGATCAGGTCAATGGCCTTGTCCGGCAGGAAACGTTCGGTGACATAGCGCGAGGATAAATGCGTGGCGGCTTCAAGCGCCTCGTCAGAAATGACCAGGTGATGATGTTCTTCGTATGCACCGCGGATGCCCTTGAGGATCTGAATGGTCTCCTCCTCGGAGGGTTCGTCCACCTGCACGGATTGGAAGCGGCGTTCAAGGGCCGCGTCTGATTCGATGTGTTTGCGATATTCATCCAGGGTGGTGGCGCCGATGACCTGCAGTTCTCCGCGCGAAAGGGCTGGCTTGAGGATGTTGGCCGCGTCGACGGAGGAACCGGCGGCACCCGCCCCGACCAGCATATGAACCTCGTCAATAAAGAGGATCGCCCCGGATTGTTTTAATTCGTCAATGATGCGCTTGAGTCTTTCCTCGAACTGACCGCGATACATGGTGCCGGCGACGAGCGAAGCCACGTCAAGTTGCAGCACGCGTTTGTTCATCAATGGAGCGGGGACGTCGCCGTCCACGATGCGCTGGGCAAGGCCTTCAACGATGGCGGTCTTGCCGACGCCGGGTTCGCCGATCAGGGCGGGGTTGTTCTTGGTGCGGCGCGCCAGGATCTGAATGACGCGTTCAATCTCCATTTGGCGCCCGATCACAGGGTCAAGTTTTTTCTCCTCGGCCTTGGAAGTCAGATCGGTGGCGAGCTGGTCAATGAGCGGGGTTTTGGGGTTGGATGCCGAAGAGCTGCTCTTGCCGGGTTGCGGGCCGGCAGGTGTCGGGGAGGAGGATGCGGTCTCGTTCAGCACGCGGCGGGTCTGCCTGCGGATCTGGTCCGCGGTGATGCCGAGTCTGCGCAACGCTTCCATGCCGGTCGACTCAATGCGAACCAGGGCAAGCAAGATATGTTCCGTACCGATATAGTGATGACTGAGCCGGCGGGCTTCATCCACGGCAAATTCCAGGACCTGTTGGGTTTCCGCCGAAAGCTCGATCTTGTTGGAGTCAAAATTGGTCGAGGTGCCGGATACGCGCTGAACGACCTCGCGGACGCGGTCCGGGGTCATGCCGAGGTCGCGCAGGACACGGCCTGCCACGCCGCCTTCTTCATCCATTAATCCCAGAAGAAGATGCTCGGTTCCAATGCTGTTTTGGCGGGCGCGTTCGGCCTCCTGATGTGCGAGGCTAAGGACACGCCTTGCTCGTTGTGTAAATCTTTCCATGCCAGCCATAATAATCTCCTATTTCTCTTCAGGCATTGTACCAAAAAGGCGGGTGAGTCCGTGTAGGAAAAAGGTTAGAGTTTCTTAACGCTTGTGAGAAGTGTGTCACAAATACGGGGAGGGCCGTTTGGGGGAATTGTATTTTGGCTCGAAAAAGCGGAAGATATAGTCAATCGCCAAAGTGAAAGGAGCGACCCATGCAAAAACGATCCATGATCGGTTTGTGCCTGATGGTTTTCTTGGGGCTTTCAGCCTGTGATTATGGAAGTGAGAAGCCGGTTTTTGATATTTACGGTTCCCCCAATCCGTTATATTACGGCGGTTCCTGCCCCGCTCCTGTGTTGACTTTGAGGGTCAGCGGGCCTGGAGAGGGGTTGAGGATGAACAGCATCATTGCTGCCTATCAATTATTTGACCATGGTGGAAATAAAATAACGGAAGCCACCGTCAGCCTGAAACCCATTCCGGATGCCCTGCCGGTTTCTTACGATGCTGACCGGATCATTTCAGTGCCGGATGGCGGCGGTTCGGCGCCGGCCCCAGATTCGCCGATTATTGATTTTGGCGAAGGACGGGTGGACTTTGCTGCAACGGTGTATGCAAAAGTTCTCTCGCCTGCTCCGGGTGCCCCCGGAGAGACTTATTTCTTTACAAGCACGAAAAGCATTCCGGTTTTGCCGTGTGGTTTGGTCAAGGCGACATCAACCTTGCCGGCGGCTGCGGTTTTCACGCTTGCCCCGGAATTTCCTTCGGGACTGGGCAAGGCCACGGTGATTCCCCCGTCATCCTATGGCAAGCCCACCAAGGAGAGCGGGTCCTCCGTGCCTTCATGCAGCGTGGAGCCGAATAATCCAAATTGCGTGCCTTAAAGCTAGCGATTGTCCCCGTCGCCCTGGATTTTACCGCGGGCCTGCCGGTCAAGCAGCTTTGCAAGGTTGGCTTCAGCCACCTCGTCGAGGGACAGGTCCAGTTCGGTGCAGGTTTGCGCCAAATACCAAAGCACGTCGCCCAGTTCGGCTTTCAGTGCCTCGCGCGTTTCTGCACTGATCTCGCCGCTTTTGTCGCGGAAGACTTTCTTGATCTTTCCAGCCACTTCGCCGGCCTCGTTGACCAGTCCCAGGGTGGGGTAGATGACGGCATGCCCGATGGCCGGGTATTTTGCGGTGGCGCGGGATTTGGTTTGGTAGTCGTTAAAATTCATAAAGGTTCCTAGTAGATATATGGGATCAAGAATTTGGTTCGCTGCCTGTATTCTACCCAACTATTGCCAAATCTTTCTGCGAGCGCGGATTCCTCACGGCGGGCCCGGCCGAGGAAGGAGATCAATGTAGATAGGAACAGCAGAAAGACTGCCCAGACCGGATACAACAAGGTCAATCCGAGCATGGCCGCCCACCAGCCGGAATACATCGGATGACGCACCAAGGCATAGGGTCCGTTCTGGATGAGTTGATGGTCATCCTGTAATTTAACCTGCAGACTGGTGCTTAGTCCCCAGTATTTTCCAAGGGTTCGCCGCGCCCAAATGACAAAGGTAAAACCGGCCAGATACAAAAGCAAACCGATCACACCGAAAGTGAGCGCCAGGCTGGGTGGCACAGGAAACAGCGGGATCCAGCCAAAGTAGAAAAGGGGGACGCAAAGCGCCATGCCAAGGACGATCATGAGAACCTGCGTCCATAGCGGCCATGTGCGCCCTGCGCGCTCGGGTAATAACGAGACGGCTTGTCCTTTGCGAAGATCGGCGAACCAGTCAGCCACGGTGAGGACAAAGCTTACATAGATCAATGTGACGATGACAATACCCGCGGCAATCCAGGTGAAAATGTTCATGGCTTCTCCTTGTCTGAGATTTGATCAATGTGCAGGATCTGGTTTGACAGCCGGCGAAATCCTTTATTTATTTGACGGTTTTCTCAAACCAGATCTTTTTGTGGCTGATATAAAATCCGGCAGAACGTGCGGTATTTTGCATGGCAATATTGTCACCGCCAGTGCCGAGAACTGCTGCTTTCATGTCCCGTTCCTTGAGAAGGCGCAAACCTGTACATAATAATGCCCGTGCCAGGCCAAGTTTTTGATAATGCGGGTGAGTTGCCACTGGGTCGGTCCGGCCCGCCAGGTCACCGGTGGTTTGATTTTGTTCGCGACTGATGGAACACATGCAATATGCAGCAAAAGTCCCATCCGGTGCGACGGCAACCAGGTCGAGGGCGGGATCATATTCTGGGACCCGCATCCATGTCCGCCGCACTTCGGCGGTGACATGATCCGTGCCAAATGCATGGCGGTGAAGTTCTGCCAATGCCTCAACTTCCTCTTCGCCCTTTACCGGGCGGATGGTAAAGCCTGCGGGCAGAACAGGGTTTGGAATCGGTTTGTCCAGATCGCGGCGCATGGAAATGGTTTCCGTGGGAGTTCTCACGAAACCATGCTTTTCAAGAAATGCAATCCGGGTTGTATCGCCTTCGCGGTCGGTCGCATCAAGTGATGTTGCCCCGCTATTAAGGCAGCTTAATCCCCATTCAATGATTTCATCGCCAAGTGCATCAAGTTGACCTGGCAGACAGTCAAAGAGCAGGTTGTTGTATTCGTCCACCAGTGCATAGCCGGACGGCTGCTCGTCTTCAAACCAGAGACGTGTATTCGCCTGTGCTGCTGCGGACTGTAGTAATTCGTGCAAGTCTACATTGTTTGGATAGTCGGTCAATTGCTCAACGGGCCGTGCTATATTCAACAGCGCAAGTATGGATTGCAGGTCTTGCGGGGAGGAATAAGCACGGGAGGATTTCATTTTTATAACGAATGAAATGCCTTCGCCAGCCTTCTCCACCACTCATCCTTTTCCTTTGGGACAAACGGCGTGTAAAGAGTCAGTCGATCGGCGATGCCGCCGAAACGTTTCTTCAGATCGTCCGCCAGATTATCCTGACTGGTCATCAGACAAAATTCATCCAGCATTTTATCGGTGATGAGCATGGGCATCTCGGCCCATTCCCCTTTGGCGGCAAAGCCCGATAATTTTTCAGCGGTCTGCCCCCAGCCGTGCAGGTCCATGACGGCTTTATAGGAAGGGGTGGAGGCATAGAAGGCGATCTGCATGCGCGCAAAGGACTCTTCCTCGGGCGAGGTCGCCACGAAGGCCGTCATCGAGACTGCGATGTCCGCCCTCTTGCGGCTCTCCTTTTGCAGTCCCTCGTCAATGGCCGGGAGAATGACTTCCTGCATATATCTTGAACTGTTGAATGGATGTGCATGGAATCCCTGGCACATTTCGCCCGCCAGCCGGGCCAGTCCCGTGTTGACTCCGGCAATGTAAATCGGAATCTCCGGGTGTTCGATCGCGCCTGGATTAAAGAAGGGCGACATCAAGGTGGCCTTGTAATATTCGCCGCGGAAATTCAATTTCGTGCCGTTTTGCCAGTGGTCCCAAAAGGCGCGGATGACCTGGATCTGTTCGCGCAGTTTTCCGGTCACAGACTCGGGCCAGGTCATGCCGAACCTGCGTTCGATATGTGCCTTGACCTGGGTGCCCAGTCCCAAAATGAATCTTCCCCCCGATTGCGCCGACAGGTCCCAGGCGGTATAGGCCAGGTTCGCGGGCGAGCGTGCAAAGGAGACCGCGATGGCTGTGCCAAACTGCATGTCCGCGGAGTGCTCCGCGATCAAGGTGCAGGGCAGGAAGGGATCGTGCTGGGTTTCCTGGGTCCACAACGCGGCGAATCCGGTCTCTTGCGCGGCTTTCGCAATGGCGGGGACCTCTTTCAAGGCGACAAGGGGCAGGGCGGCATCCAGTTTCATAAGTCAAGTATACAGTCAAGAAGGGGACAAGTAAACAAAAAAGACTCACACTCGTGAGTCTTTTTTGAAATCTGCAGATTGAATTATTGCGCCAGGTTCAGGCTGTCCACGAAGCCATATAGCTCGCGGGTCTCCTGCAGCCAGACGTTCGGCACGGTCGTGCGTTTGAGATATCGAACAATGCCGAGCTTGTCCACCACCAGCGAGGCGGTGCGCTGGAAGAGCAGGAAGTATTTTTCCAGTTCGTACAGGTGATAGACCTTGCGTTCCGGGTCTGAAAGAATGGGAAAAGGCAGGTCGATCCCGTCCGCATATATTTTTGCGGTGTCCAGATCGTTCCCGAGGATGACAACGATCTCCGCGCCCGCTTCGCGGAATTGGTCCTGCATGCGCCCCAGCTGGGCAACGTGGGTGCGGCATTGTGGACAGGTGGTCTCGCGGATGAAAAACAGGATCACATTTGATTTTCCGCGAAAATCCGAAAGGGCGATTTCCTGCCCGTTGGTGGCCTGCAATTTGAAGTCAGGGGCGAACGAGCCGATCTTTGCGTCAATTGATTCTATGGGCATGGCTATCCTCTTGTTAAAAGTGTTTCTGTGCAGATAGCCTCTCTGCCGGAATCATTACCTTACAGGTTTTTAATGTTCGAGCAGGTAGGCCATGATCCAGTTCGTGGTGGCATTCAGCCCATCCATGTGCGCGCGCTCGTAATTGTGCGAGGCGTCGATGCCGGGACCGATCAGCGAGAGCGCCACGTCTCCGCCTGCACGCCAGAAGGCTTCACCGTCCGAACCATAGAATGGATACACATCCGTTTTATATGGGATGCTATGTTTTTGCGCGATCGTGCGCATCTTTTTGTTCAAGCCCCCGTGATAGGGCCCGCTGCTGTCCTTGATGCACAGGGTTGCATGAAATTCATCCGACTCCTGTCCGCTGCCGACCACGGCCATGTCCACGGTCACCAGTTCCGCGACCTCATCCGGGATGCCGGCTGCCGCGCCGTGACCGACCTCTTCATAATTCGAAATGAGAAAGTACGCGCTTCGGGCCGGACTTTGGCCTGCTTCTGCCATTGACTTGATCGCCGCCACGAGATTTGCCACGCAAGCCTTGTCGTCCAGAAAGCGCGAGCGGATGAATCCGTTGGTCACTTCCACGCGCGGATCGAAGGCCACGCAGTCGCCGATGTTGATGCCCAGGTCACGGGTTTCCTTTTCGGAGGTTGTGCGCGCATCCAGGCGCACCTCCATGTGCGCGTCGTTGCGCGGGGTTTTGCTGCCGGCCGCGCTGTAAATGTGACCCGAAGCCGTATCGATCAGGACCGAACCGCGGATTCGATCGCCTTTGGAGGTGATGATCCACACGCCTTCAGTCTCCACGCTCGGCCATTGGATGCCGCCGATGCGGCTCAACTTCAAACGTCCGTTGGGTTTGATCTCCTTGACCACCGCGCCAAGCGTGTCCGCATGGGCGGTTAATGCAACCGGGGGCAGGTCACTCTTGACTTCCCATTTTGCAACCAGTGCGCCTTTACGCGTGCGTGAAAGCTGGAGCTGTTTGTATTTGGATAATTCCTTTTCCACAAATTCAATGGCCGGGTCTGCGAAACCGGTCGGCGAGTGGATGTTGAGCAGGTCAACCAGGAAGGAAGTGAAATATTTTTCGTTAATTGCAGGAAGGGACATGACTGCTCCAGGAATTTGTTGGAAAGTCTGCAGGGCAGTACGTTCCAATATTTAGGTTTGATCTTCAAAGGCCTTGATCTTCTCGCGCCACTCGTGCGGAATATTGATCGTCCTGGCTTCCCTGTAGTCGTAGGTGACCATGACCACTTCGCCCCGGGCCAGTTCCTTGCCGGTTTTGGCGTCCACGATATTCTGCAGCCAGGTCATGGACTTGTTGCCCAGTTTCGCGGCATGCACCCCAACCTTGATGTGCTCACCAAAGTAAACCGGCGCGAGGTAGGCAATGTGAATATCCGCCAGGATCACGCCGATCTCCATAAAAGACTGGTCTTTTGTGAACAGCCCCAATTCGATCATGTAGGCAATGCGGGCTTGCTCGAAAAAAGTGAGATGCTTGGCGTTGTTGACGTGCCCCTGCGGATCCAAATCCCCATATCGGACTTCCACCGGGTGAAAGAATTTGAATTTATTCATGCTGGGATTATACAATCTTTGTTCATTTTAAGCGGCATGGACGGGTTCCGGCAGGGGTGATAGTGGACCGAATAATTTGTTTGTTGTTTACATTCCCTTAACCCGCCGCTGACGTGCGCCTTTGCCATGGCGGTATAATCCTGGGCATGCTTCCCGACCTGCAATTGAACGACCATTTGCGTTTGAGGAAACCCCATCCCTGCGGCTCGTATGAGTGGACAGTGGTGCGCCTGGGTGCGGACATCGGCCTCGAATGCAAAGGCTGCCAGCATCGTGTCCTGCTGACCCGTCGCGAACTGGCAAAGCGCATAAAGGCCAATTTGACGAAACATGAAGAACCGTCTGTTTCCCTGCAGAAAAATCCGGATGAAAACTGATATCGAGATAAAATATTTTTACCCCGCCATTCGGGGATAATTTAAAGCGCTGGAGACATGCCGCATGGCCAATTCCCCTACCGAATCTGATCTGAAAAAAAATCTCGCCTCCCTTCGTATCGGCCTGTTCACCGATACGTATGCCCCGCAGGTGAATGGTGTTTCCATTTCCCTGCAGCTGGTTTCAGAAGGGTTGCAGAAGCGCGGACATCAGGTCACCATTTTTGCTCCCCGAATCCCGGGCTATACCGATGAAAAACCCGGTGTGGTGCGCCTGCCGTCCTTGAAGTATTTGAACGATCCTCCCATTTATGTGGCCGTGCTGGGGACTCCACGCAGCACCTGGTCTCTCACCCGCAAACACTTTGACGTATTGCATGCACACAGTCCCTTGACCGTGGGGCTGCTGGCTTATTTCACAGCCTCCACGAAGAACCTGCCCTTGATCTACACCTATCACACCTCGATCACCGATTACACCCATTATCTTAAGATCATCGGCGGCACCGCCCTGATTCGTCATGCCGCGCGCTGGTTCAGCACCACCTCCACCAATCTCGGCGATCAGATCGTGGTGCCCTCTCCGAAATTCCACCGTCTGCTGCTCGAGCAGAAGGTCACCAAACCGATCTATACCATCCCGAATGGGATCGACCTGAGCAATTTCAAAACGGCCAAGAATCCCGGAAGTTTTCGAAACAGGCTCGGGTTAAAGCCGGATACGCCGGTCCTTTTAACCGTTGGGCGGGTTGACCCGGAGAAGCGTCTCGATTTTCTGATCGATGCCTTTGCGCTTCTTGCGGACCGGATCCCGGAAGCCCATCTTGTATTTGCCGGGGATGGAAGTGCGCGCAAAAAGCTGGAGGAACATGCCGCCGCGACCAGTGTAAAACATCGCATCCATTTCCTGGGCATGGTTGGCCGCGCCGATCTGCCGGACCTGCTGCATGACGGTACCGTGTTCCTTTCCGCTTCCACGACCGAGGTTCATCCCATCTCCGTGATCGAAGCGATCGCCTCCGGTTTGCCGTTGGTGGCGGTGCAGGATGAAGCCTTCGAAGGCATGATCGTGGAAAATGAGAACGGTCATTTGACGCCATTGGATGTGAACGCCTTTAGCGACACGCTGGTGCGCCTGCTGTCTGACCCTGAAAAACTTGCCCGCTATGGAAAACGATCCATGGAGTTGAGCGAAAAATTCTCCATCGAAGGACAGGTGCGCGCTCTCGAGGCACTGTACATGGAAGCCATTCTGCAAAACTGGCGCGGGAGTCTGGCTTCGCGCATTTCCGCCAGGCTAAAGTTATAGCGAAAAAGTTTCCTTTTCCAAAATTCGCGGATCGCACCGTTCCAATTCATGGAAGGATGGGGTCTGCGAATTTTTTGCGTGGTTTATCCCGCCATTTGTCAGGGAGTATAATTCTCCCGCAATGCCCATTCTGGATGCACATACCGTTGACTTCTTCAGCCGCAGCCCCGGGCAAACCCGCCGGATCGGCATGCGCCTTGGCAGTGAGATCAAGGCAGGGGATGTTGTCTGCCTGCAGGGAAATCTTGGTGCCGGGAAAACCACCTTTGTGCAGGGACTTGCGCAGGGTTGGGGTTCCCTCGATTCTGTTTCCAGCCCCACTTTTATCCTCGTCAATATGTATCGGCGCGCGAACGGCGATCAGCTCTTTCACCTCGATACGTATCGGCTTGAGTCCATTCCGGAAGCCGAGGAGTTGGACCTGGATACCATGCTGACGGAGGGCGCTTTGATCATTGAATGGCCCGAGCGGCTTGGAAACCTCATCCCGAAGGACCGTTTGTGGATCAACCTCGATCACATCGGGGATGAGCAGCGCCAGATGCGTTTTCATGCAAACGGAAAAAGATATGATGTTTTATTGGACGGCATCCGCCAATCCTTTGGAGCCGGATAATGCTGCTTGCTGTTGATACTTCCACTGCGCAGGTCGGGCTGGCTTTATATGACGGGTCACAGGTGCCGGGCGAAATGACCTGGACGACCCGTCAGCATCACACCACCGAGCTGGCGCCGGCTCTTGCGGGACTTTTGAGTCGCTGCGGCATTTCGATGGACATGGTCAGCGTTTTGGGAGTGGCTGTCGGTCCGGGTTCATTCACCAGCCTGCGGGTTGGGTTGTCTTTTGTAAAAGGGATCGCGCTGGCGCGCCACCTGCCGGTGGTGGGAATCCCCACTCTGGACATCATCGCAGCCGCGCAGCCCCCAGGCAGAAATCCCTTGATCACGGTCATTCAGGCCGGGCGCAAGCGGATCGCATTCAGTGAGTATAAAAACGTGAAGAATGGGTGGCAGGTTCAGGGTCCTGTAAGAAGCGGGACCGTGGAGGAGCTCGCAGACGCAATCGAGAGTCCGACTTATGTGGTGGGTGAGTTATCATCGGAGGATCGCACTCGTCTGGCACGCAAACGGGTCAACGTGCTGCTGGCTTCGCCGGTCAATTGTGTGCGTCGTCCGGCCATTCTGGCGGAACTTGCCTGGGCGCGCTGGCAGAACAATGATGTCGACGATGCGGCCAGCCTGGCTCCGGTGTATCTGCATGTTGCCGGAACGCCGATCGAATGAGCGAAGTCATTCGCAAAATGATCCTGGAGGACCTGGAGCAGGTTGTCGAGATCGATCAGGCTTCCTTTAGTCTGCCCTGGCCGTCACGTTCCTTCCGATATGAGTTGACAGACAATCCGGCCTCGCGCTGTTGGGTAATGGATGTGGATGGAAAGATTGCGGCCATGCTGGTGGCCTGGTTGATCGTGGATGAGATCCACATCGCCACGATTGCCACGCATCCCGAATACCGCCGGCGTGGACTCGGCAGGAAATTACTAATGCATACCCTGCTGTCTGCAAGGGAGGAAGGTGCGATCACATCCTTTTTGGAAGTTCGCGCAGGCAACCTGGCCGCGTTGGAAATGTATCGCAACTTTGGCTACGAAGAAGGCGGACGCCGCGCAGCCTACTACAAGGATAATAATGAAGACGCGATCCTCATGACCCTGGATCGACTGCCAGGAGGTTGAATGACTGCCGAAGAGACCCTGTCCCGGCTTGCCGATGAAATATCCGTTTGTACAAAGTGCGCCCTGCATGAATCGCGCAAGAAATCCGTGCCGGGAGACGGGCCTGCAGATGCTGAGATCATGTTCATCGGCGAAGGCCCGGGCTTTCACGAAAACGAACAGGGACATCCTTTTGTGGGCGCATCCGGCAAATTTTTGGACCAGCTCCTGGCTCAGGCGGAGGTCACCCGCGCGGACGTGTTCATCGCCAATGTCGTAAAATGCAGGCCGCCCGGCAACCGCGACCCACAGCCGGATGAACTGGAGGCTTGCGATCAGTATCTCGAGGCACAGATCGAAGCCATCAATCCGAGTATCATTGTCACGCTCGGGCGCATCTCGATGGGAAAGTTCTTTTCCGGAGTTAAGATCAGTGCGGTGCACGGGCAGATGCAAAAAGTGGGTGAGCGGTTTGTCATTCCCATGTTTCATCCTGCGGCTGCCCTGCATCAATCGGCGCTCAAGCCGACCATTCTGGCGGATTTCGCCAAGCTGCCTGAATTACTTCAGGCAGCGCGGACTGCCCTGGGCAGACCCGCGGTGGTGAAGGAAAGGAAGAAGGTTGTGGAAGCCCCAGTTAATAAGCCTAAACAGTTGAGCCTGTTTTAAATAATAAATTTGTTTGCCTCATGAAGGAAAAAATGACCACAAAAGATATTCTGATAAAAAAACTAAAAGATAAATCCGCCACGATCGCCATCCTGGGCCTGGGCTATGTCGGCCTGCCTCTGGCGGTTGTGTTTGGCGAGGCGGGCTTTCATGTCACCGGTGTGGACCCGGACCAGCGCAAGGTCGATGCGCTCAAAAAGGGCGAGTCCTATATCCCGGACGTGAAATCCGAGGCGGTTGCGAAGCTGGTCAAGAGCGGGCATTTCTCGGCCACCGCCGATTTTTCCGTGTTGAAAAATATGGATGCGGTCAGCATTTGCGTGCCAACCCCGCTGCGCCAGACCGGCGACCCGGACATGACCTTCATTGTTTCCGCCACCGAAGAACTGGCGAAATATATGCACAAAGGCATGGTGGTCGTGCTTGAATCCACCACCTATCCCGGAACGACCCGCGAAGTCCTGCTGCCGAAATTGGGCATTGAACATGACCTGAAGGTCGGCGAGGATTGGTTTCTTGCCTTTTCCCCGGAACGGGTGGATCCGGGCCGCGAGGATTTCACCACCATCAATACACCCAAAGTGGTGGGTGGGATCACGGAAGCCTGCGGCGAAGTGGCCTCGGCCTGGTATGAAGGCGCGATCAAGACCGTTCATCATGTTTCCACTGCCGAAGCCGCGGAAATGTCCAAACTGCTGGAGAATACCTTCCGCATGATCAACATCGGCCTGGTCAACGAACTGGCCATCATGTGCCAGCGCCTGGGTGTGGATGTCTGGGAGGTGATCGATGCTGCCGCCTCGAAACCGTTCGGTTTTATGAAATTCACGCCGGGACCGGGCCTGGGCGGTCACTGCATCCCGATCGACCCGCTGTATCTTTCCTGGAAGATGAAGTCCTTTAATTACAATGCGCGATTCATTGAACTGGCCTCCGAGATCAACACCAACATGCCGCGTTATGTCGTCTCGCGCATTTTGGAGGCCATGAACGACCGCGGCAAGATCCTGAAAGGTTCGAAAGTGCTTGTGCTGGGCGTGGCCTACAAACCGGATATCGACGATGTGCGCGAATCCCCGGCCATGGATGTGATCGGCCTGATGCAAAAGAAAGGCGCGATTGTGGAATATCATGATCCGTACATCCCGCACATTCATCACGAATACGACGGCTGGAAAATGGACAGTGTCAGGGACCTGATGAAATCCGTCAAGGAAGCGGATGCGGTGGTGGTGGTTACCAATCACAAGGTCTACGATTATCAGGCCATCATCAACTCTGCAAAATTCGTTTTCGACTCCCGCAATGCCACCGGCAAACTCGGCAAGAACAGCGAAAAGGTTGAGAGATTATAGAGCTCATTGCCCTTGCAATGACGCATAAGGTGACGACATGGGACATTATCTCGTAACCGGCGCGGCCGGTTTCATTGGTGCACGGACTTCCACCATGCTGCTCGAGCAGGGACATACGGTCGTGGGGATCGACAATATCAACGACGCCTACGATCCGCGCATCAAGGAATATCGTTTGAGGAATCTCCAGGCCCTGCAGGGATTTAAATTCCATAAGGCCGATATTTCAGACAAATCCTCGATCGATCTGTTCAGGAATGAAAAGATTGACGGTGTGATCAACCTCGCAGCCCGCGCAGGCGTCCGCTACAGCGTGGAGAACCCCTGGGCCTTTCTCGAATCCAACGTGACCGGAACCCTGAACATGCTCGAGGTCTGCCGTCAGTTCGGATGCAGAAAATTCATCCTGGCCTCGACTTCCAGTATTTACGGCGAAAATCCGGAATATCCCACACCCGAGACCGCCTCCAGCAGTGAACCGCTCCAGCCGTATGCCGCCAGCAAAAAAGGCGCGGAAGCGCTGGCACACTCCTACCATCATCTTTATGACATCGATGTGACCGTTGTCCGTTACTTCACAGTCTATGGCCCCGCCGGGAGACCCGATCTGGCCATTTTCCGCTTCGTGAAATGGATCATCGAAGGCGAACCGGTCCGGATCAACGGGGATGGAAGCCAATCGCGCGGCTTCACCTATGTGGACGACATTGCACGCGGCACGATCGCAGCGCTGAAACCGTTGGGATATGAGGTCATCAACCTGGGCGGTCATGAAGTGGTGACCATCAATGAACTGGTGGAGATCGTCGAAGAGTTGACCGGCAAACAGGCCAAGGTACAGTATGGGCCGCCCAATCTTGCGGATATGTTCATGAACCAGGCCAATGTCACCAAGGCCCGTGAACTCCTGGGCTGGAATCCGCAGGTGAACCTGCGCGACGGGATCAGGACCCTGATCGACTGGTATTATGCCGAGCGCGAATGGGCCAAAGAGATTTTGATGCCGTAGAACATTAAGACCCCGGAGTTCTCTGAGAACTCCGGGGTCTTTTATAACCGCCTGAGCGTTTATAATTCCACGAATGTCCCTGCTTTCCAAAATAAAAAACGATCCCATGCTTTCCAGAGTGCTCCGTTCCAGCGGAGCATTGTTCAGCACGAACACCCTCAGCCTGGGATTGACCATTTTGCAGGGAGCCATGGTGACGCGTCTGCTGGGGTTGGAAGCTTATGGCCTGCTTCGCGTGGTAATGGTGTATGCGTCCACCGTAAACAGCCTGCTTTCCTTCCGGATGAGCGAGCTGGTGGTTCGATATGGCGGCGAATATCTCGGGCGCGGGGAAAAGGAGAAGGCCTCGGCGGTCATGAAGGCCGCAGGGTTGGCGGAGGCATTCGTGTCCCTGCTTGCATTTCTTATCGTGGCGGCTTCGGCGGGCTGGGCCCAGAAATACTTTACAGAATCACAGGGCTTCGCATGGATGTTCATCGTTTATGCGGTCGGGCTGCTTGCCAATTTCAACGTGGAAACCTCGACGGGAATTTTGCAGGTGACGCATAGGATCCAGCTGCAGGGCGTGTTTAACCTGGTGCAAAACGTCATTGCGACCCTCGTCATTGGTGCGGCGTTTTTATGGAACGGGACATTGCCTGTTGTACTGGCCGCCTATCTGCTTGGCAAGATCATCCTCGGGCTGGGCCTGTTCATGGCTGCGCAGATTCAGCTGCGGAAGATCCTCGGCGCGGGCTGGTCGAAGGTTTCATTTTCGGTTCTTGCGTCCACGCGTGAGATGCTTCGTTTCGCGGTCAGTTCGAACATTAGCGCGACCATCATCAAGATCTTTCGCGAGAGCGAGCTTCTTTGGGTGGCGCTCTTTCTTCCCACGGAGCTGGTCGCGCTGTACAGCGTGGCGTATACCATCGCTGGTTTTCTCGCCATTCCGGCGGACCCGCTGATCTCAACCACGTTCCCCGAGATCAATCGTCTGATTACACAAAGGGCGTGGCCCCAGCTCAGGGATTTTCTCCGCAGGGTCACGACACTTTCCTTTGCAATCAACCTTGCCCTGGGTCTGGGCCTGGCCCTTTTTGGACGGTGGATCATCCTGATCTATTCAGGCGAAAAATATATCGCAGCCTACCCGGCGCTGGTTGCCTTGACCATTGGCCTCGTCTTTAACTACACCCTCTTTTGGAATCGTCCGCTGCTGCTCTCGCTGGGCCTGCCCGATTTTCCGATCTGGACCACGCTGGCGGCGGGCTGCATCAAGTTATCGCTGGCGTTCTGGCTGATTCCCGGATACGGGATCCTGGCCGCGGGAGCCCTGCTTTCCTATTATTACCTTGCCTCCGTGGGCATCATGGTCCTGCGCGGGCTGAGAGAGATCCGGCAACATGAAAATCGCAATCATCACTAATTCGCGCATTCCGTCCCTGACGGCAAATTCCATCCAGGCCATGAAGGTGGCTCAGGCACTGATGCAATTGGGACATCAGATCCGCATCTTCGCGCCTCGCGAAACAGAATCCGTTTCCCGCGAATCACTCGCCGCACATTATGGTCTGCGCCTCGTCCCGGACCTGGAACTGCTTCCGTCCGAACGGCATCTCAAACGCTTTGACTTTATCTTCCATGCCCTGCGCGCCGCGAAAAAATTCAACGCCGAGTTGATTTATACCTGGCTGCCGCAATCCGCTGTGACCGGTTTGTGGGCGGGTTATCCTGTCGTGCTCGAAATGCACGCGGATGTATCCGGAGTGATGGGCGCCTGGTGGCTGCGTCGATTTTGGCAGGCCAAAGGAAGGAAGGTGATGACGGTCACCACGTCCGCGTTGAGAATCGCCCTGGAACGCTCGACCCGGATTCGGTTTACGGATGAGTCGCTGTTGATCGCGCCAAACGGTGTCGAATTGGAGAAATATGACGGGCTGCCGAATCCGCCCGAAGCAAGACGTCAACTGAATCTGCCGGCTGGTTTGACGGTTGGATTCACCGGTCACATTTACCCCGGCCGCGGCGCGGATTTGTTGTTTGAACTGGCAGGGCAAATGCCGCAGGTTAATTTTCTGTGGGTTGGCGGCACACCTGAATTGGTGGATTTTTGGCGCGTCAAATTGACTCAAGCAGGGATGATCAACGTGACCATGACGGGTTTCGTGAAGCATGAAAGCATCCCGCTCCATCAGGCTGCGGCGGATGTGCTGCTCATGCCGTACGGCCGTTCGATCTCCGCCAGCAGCGGACAGGACATCGCCGAGGTGATCAACCCGATGAAGATGTTCGAATACATGGCCTCGGGGCGTGCCATTGTCTCAGCAGACCTGCCGTCCATTCGTGAAGTGTTGAATGATGAGAATGCGGTGTTTTGTGAACCTAATGATATTGGAAAGTGGAAGGCAGTAATTGAGTCTTTGCTTGCGGATGAATCGCGCAGGCGTGAGCTGGGTGCTCAGGCGCGCAGGGATGTGGAGCAATTGACTTGGGTAAAGAGGGAGGAAATAATTATACGAGGTCCAGGTCTCGTATAGGAAAAAATTGAGGTCAGAAAGATTTCTCGAAAATGCCGCAGAATCCCACCTGTCCAGCCTCTGCTTTGTTAGCCTTATTTCTTGATTGTATCTTTAATCATGTCAATGAAAGCCTTCGGATCAATAATGTCTGCGGGGCCATCTGTCTTGTACGCCGAAGCGAAAATCATTTCTAGTAGTTGATCGTTTGTTAACTTCGGATTGATTTGCCAGCCCATAGCTAATACTCCAGCTAGATAAGGAACAGACCAACTGAGACCACCATTTCCGGTAAACTGATAAGAGAAATTACCTTCAATATATTCTTCTACAGTAGTTCTGGATGTGGGAATGTTTACACGTTTATGTGGAGAGTCGGTGGGGCCAGTCCAGTTTGGGATGCATTTCGCAACATTGTCTGGATCGTGCAGGTCATATGTACATGGTACAGTAATTCCTTGCTCATATGTACAGTCGAGAACAAGAATCCCGGCATCTGATGCCCGTTTATATGCGGCATCCCATGTATCATTATTCTTGTGGAGTAGTGCCCATACTCCGGATGGCATGGTGGAAACTGAAACCACACGGATCTTGTCACCTTCTGGAAGCTTTTTATTTTCTTCAACGATCCAATCGAGGGCGTCTGCATAATACTGTGCATCATCCAACCATGAGGGCACTGCCGCATAGTAGATCTTTGCGTCCGGAGCAGTACCGATATTTTCACCGACTAACAAACTAGTGACAGCAGGTCCATGCATGCTTCCCTCATGCGAAGACGTATTCGTTCCTGCATCATAATATTTGACTATCTTGCCCAGAAATTCCGGGTGATCCAAAACGATATTTTGATCAATAATTGCGACAGTTACGCCTTTACCTGTAACGCCTTCAGAATGCAAGGCGCGAATGCCAAGCCCGGGATTCATTCCTAATTTCAAAATGACCTGTGCCGTATTCTTGTCTTGTTCGCGCCATCTTGTTGATTCATTGAACCACAAAGTTTCAATGAGTGATTCACCTAGATTTTCATTAAGTTTTGTTAGATCGTTAGACCGAACATCTTGATATGGTTCAATAAATGGGTTGTCTTGTGATTCTGCAATCTCAGATTGTAGAACTGTGACTGTAGCTGTTGGAGTGGTTGTAAATATCGAAGGTGTTGACGTAATTGCTGAAGTACAAGAACTGAGAATGATTACCGCTAGCAAGATTATGTTGAACGTTTTGTTTTTCATATGGGGTTGATTATCAAATAGCCTGCTGTGCATGGAATTATATCCACAATCACTAATGCTGCAATTGTCAAAGTATCCTTGTAATTTGCCCTGCGCTCTTTATCACTTCGTGGTAAAAGTGGGGATATGAAGAACTTCAACTCACGAGATTTCATTTGGATTTTTCCTCTCTCCCTCGGGTTGGGAGCGGTTTTATCGTCCCTGCAGTCCGGCAATTGGCTGATCGGCTGGCTGGGATTTTCATTTCTTTTTCTTCTGTGCATTTCCCTGCTGGTCTGGTCCACAAGGTGGGCAGGCGGAGGAAAGACCCTGGCTTGGTTGGTTGCGCTGGCGTTCATCCTGCGGTTTACAGGCGGTGTGGCCACGTATCTGGCGCTGCCAGTCTACGGTTTTGTGGACGATGAGGACCAAAGCGCGGGCTTTGTCTACACCGACGCGCATCGGCGCGATGCGCAGGCCTGGGACCTGGCCAGTTCCAATGATCCTGTTCTTGATGCGTTCAGTAAGAGCTATGCCTACGATCAATACGGCGGGCTGCTGGCGTTCAGTGCGCTGGTATATCGATACGTCTCTCCCGATGCGCACCGTCCCTTGATGCTGGTGCTCCTGTCCGCTTTCATGGCGGCGCTGGCATTGCCGTTTTTATGGAAGGCGGTCATTCAACAGTGGGGGCAGAAGGTTGTGGTTGCTGCCGGCTGGATCTATGCGTTTTATCCTGAGAGTGTTTTGCTGGGCGGGTCCGCGATGCGCGAACCGTATTTATGGGCCTTCAGTGCGTTTGTGCTGTGGGGATTCATCGACTGGCAGAATACGCACGCCCGAAATTCATGGATCTGGCTTGGACTTGGAGTTACGGGCATGCTGCTGGTTTCGCCCGGCGTGGCCCTGGTCACGCTCGTGATCCTGGCGGGGTGGGCGTATTTCACCAGTGAGCGCGGGCGCATCCGCTGGTGGATGATCGCAGGTGTTGTGATTGTATTTATTCTTGGGCTGTTTCTGCTTTCCTCCGGTTTGAATCGATCGGGCAATTTGGGGGGCGGGGCGCCGCTGCGGGTCATTAATAACTTCATTCGCTCGGCGGTCAAATGGGATGTGTATAAATTGGAACGCGGCTCGGGCAAGGTCCAAAGGCTGTTTGAGCAGATGCCTGAGTCCCTGCGGCTGCCTTTTGTGACGGTGTATGGGATCTTCCAGCCGGTGCTTCCGGCGGCCTTTGTTGAACCGACCACGCCGGTGTGGCGGATCATCGGGATCCTGCGTGCCCTGGGTTGGTATGCCATGCTGCCGGCGCTGGTCCTGGCCTTTGTCGCGGCTGCAGGCCTGGGGTCCGAATCGAAGCGCAGGCTGTTCATCTGGTTAAGTCTGGGGATGTGGGGCTGGATCCTGATCACGGCCCTGCGCGGCGGGGGAGATCAGTGGGACAATCCACGCTATCGGGCGATCCTGTTCGTATGGCAGGCGATCCTGGCCGGGAACGTTTGGGTCTGGTGGCGGGAATCGAAAAATGCCTGGGTTGTGCGTGTGCTGGCAATGGAAGTTGCTTTCCTTATGGTCTTCGGTCAATGGTATGCGAGCCGCTATCTTTCTCTTGGACCCCAGGTGCCGTTCATTCAAATGATGGCGATCATTCTTTCCCTGTGGGTTTTGATCTTCGCTTGGGGGGTCCTGCGTGATCGAAGGGCGCGTTTGTGAGTTAGTGTATAATTCAGCAACTGAATTTTGGATAAGGAGTTGTCATGCCCACTGCATTAATTACTGGCATTACAGGCCAGGATGGTTCGTATCTTGCCGAGTTGTTATTAAAAAAGGGATATCAGGTGGTCGGTGTTGCCCGCCGCTCGAGCACGGTCACCAGTGAACGGATCAAACATATTCTGGACGACATTACCGTCGTGCAGGGTGACCTGCAGGACCAGGGTTCGCTGCTTTCCCTGCTTGAAGAATATAAGCCCGGTGAAGTGTATAACCTCGCAGCGCAATCCTTTGTGCCCACCTCCTGGAACCAGCCTGCCCTGACCGGTGATGTCACTGCGTTGGGTGTGACGCGTTTGCTGGAAGCCATCCGGTTTGTCAATCCCAAGATCCGGTTTTATCAGGCCTCCTCAAGTGAAATGTTCGGCAAGGTGCTGGAAGTGCCGCAAAAGGAGGATACGCCGTTCTACCCGCGCAGTCCTTACGGTGTGGCCAAGGTCTACGGTCACTGGATCACCGTGAATTATCGTGAATCGTTTGACATGTTTGCCACATCCGGAATTTTATTCAACCATGAAAGTCCGCGGCGCGGCCTGGAATTCGTGACCCGGAAGATATCCAATGCGGTGGCGCGCATCAAACTCGGGCAGACGAAGGAATTACGGCTTGGGAACCTGGAATCCCAGCGGGATTGGGGCTTTGCGGGGGATTATGTGGAAGCCATGTGGCTGATGCTCCAGCAGGATCATCCGGATAATTATGTAATCGGCACCGGTGAGACCCACGCCGTGCGGGAGTTCTGCGAGATCGCTTTCTCCCATGTTGGCCTGGATTACAAGGAATTCGTCGTTCAGGATGAAAAATTCTACCGCCCGGCTGAAGTGGACCTGTTGATCTCGGACCCCTCCAAGGCGCGCAAGGCCTTGAGGTGGGAACCGGCTGTTTCCTTCAGGGAGCTGGTTACCATGATGGTGGATTCGGATCTGGCACGTTTAAAACAAGGTTGATCCATTTCCCCTTTGACCAAGGTTTATGAAAAGAACTGCGCTTTTTCAGAAAATTGACTGGCCCGTTTGGACTGCAGACGTCCTGGCCCTGCTGGGCCTGCTGGTGTATTTAATTCAGGCGGTGTTGTTCGCCCACACAACAGTCTCCAATCTGGATGAAGGTGCGTATTTGTTGAAGGGGATGCTATTCGCAACCGGCAAATATCATCCCTTTGACCCCGGTATTGTAACGAACAAGGCCCCTCTGGCCTTTTTAATTCCGGGATACGTTCAACTTCTTTTTGGAGCGGGCCTGAGAACCGGCCGTTATCTGGCTGTCTTTTTTGGCATGATGGCCGTGATTGGAACCTGGTTGACCTCCCGTCGCATTGGCGGCAAATGGCTTGCGGCGGGCACGGTATGGGTGTTTGCGCTCAGTCCCATGATCATCAAAATTTACAGCGGGGGAGCAACGCAAAGCACCATTGCCTGCCTGCTGGCGTGGGCGCTTTTCTTTTCCCTTGGAGAAAACCGGTCTTTTTGGCAATTGACTCTGGCAGGCGTTCTGGCCGGTCTCATGATTCTGGTCCGCCAGAACATGGTGCCTGTTCTGCCGCTTCTGGCGCTCTATGCATTTTGGGAGCACGGCCGGAAAGCAGCCGGCCTGCTGATCAGCGGTCTGGCCGTTGTGGTTTTGGCGCATGTCATCTACTGGCCGATGATCCTGCAGTTGTGGAGCTGGGTGCCGCTACTTCAATTGCCTGCAGAGGCAACCTTTCAGGGAGGCGGTACGCCCAGCTGGTCACCGGATATGTCCCTGGCTTCCCGGCTGCTTTCAATTTTCCAGGCGTTGCGTTTTCATTTTGTTGCCCTGGCAGGCAGCATCGCAGTCCTTTTCCTCTGGCCAAAATTTAACAGTTGGAAGTCCCGGGTCGATTTTCGGATGGGATTGTTTCTTCTGACATTGTTTTGGGGGCTGGCGATCATGCATTCCCTGGCGGCTATTGGACAGGATTACTGTGTTTTTTGTTTCACCCCCTACATTGCTTTTTTCAATGTTGCCGGCATCCTGCTTCTGGTGGTCGTGGCCGGATCATGGAATTGGGATCCGCCGCTGTTGAATCAGGGTTTATTGATCGTTGTCTTGATGCTGATCTTTACCGGCATCGGGTATTCCGCTGTTGAAGATATTGGTTCCCCTCTTCTGCAATTGCCCGCCCCCAGGATGCGGGACCTGCATTTTCTGCCCGGTTTTGTGACCTGGTGGGATATCCTGTCGAACAGGTTTCACATCAGTAATAACCTGGCGATGAAGTATGTTTCAACCTTTTTCGGATTCAGCCTGGGCGGGTTGATCATTTTGGCCGGGTATGTGATCTGGAATTGGATGGGGCGGGAAAGGGCCGGGTTTGGCTCCTTCGTTGTGGTTCTGGTTCTTGGCCTGGGCCTTGTGTTATCTCCTGTTTTGCATGGAAGTGCGGGTGCACACGATTGTGATTCTGATGTTATCCTTGCAAATGAACAGATCGGTGCCTATCTGCAGGAATTCATTCCACAAGGCAGCCTGGTCTATTGGAATGGCGGACTTTCCACTGCGCCGCTCCTTTATCTTCCGGAAGCGGATATTTTTCCGGCGCAGATCAATGACGGATACGCTTTTAGAAGCCAGGGGAATACAGCCGAACTGATTAAGTTTGGCTATTGGAATGAGGAAATGGATGCCGGATGGAAGGCGTCTGCCGACTACTTCATTATCGAGAGCTGGCGCTTTACTGCCGAATGGAAAGAGTTCTTAAATCCAGAAATGTTTGACGAGTTCAAACGGTCCCCAGTGGGGACTTCCTGTCTGGAAGGATCCCAATTGCGCGTTTTTCATAGGAAATAAATGAAACTATCACTTGTAATTCCGGTATACAACGAACAGGACAACATCCCGCTTTTGCTGGATGCGATCAAACCGATCATGAAGACCATCAACCAGTCATGGGAGGCGATCTTTGTGGATGATGGCAGCCGTGACAACAGCCTGTCCGTGCTTCGGGAGCATGCTGAAAGGGACCGGAAGCACCTCCGGGTGATCTCCTTCCGGCGAAATTTTGGACAAACCGCCGCGATTGCAGCCGGCATTGACCATGCGATCGGGGAGACCATTGTTTTGCTCGACGCCGACATGCAGAACGATCCCGCTGACATTCCCATGCTGCTCGCCAAACTGGACGAGGGCTATGATCTCGTCAGCGGCTGGCGCAAGGAGCGCAAGGACAACGCCATCACCCGCACTCTGCCTTCCGTTCTGGCAAACGGATTGATCTCCTGGGTGACCGGAGTCCATCTGCATGATTACGGTTGTACGCTGAAGGCCTACCGTCGCGAGGCGCTGGCCGGATTCCGGTTGTATGGCGAGATGCACCGGTTTATCCCGGTGTTTGCACATTCTGTCGGAGCAAAAATTGCCGAGCTGCCCGTCCATCACCACCCCCGGAAATTTGGCAAGGCCAAGTATGGTCTGGAGAGAACCGTGAAGGTATTGCTCGATCTGTTCACTGTCAAATTTTTACTGAGTTATGCCAATAAGCCAATCTATCTGTTTGGCGGAACGGGCATGGCCTTTATCTTTGGCGGCGGCGCCCTGATGGTTTATCTCTTTATTCGCCGTATTTTCGATTCGGTGGCTGTTCTTGGTTCCCCGCTCTTTCAACTTGCGATTATGTTCTCCATCATGGGTTTTCAGTCCATTTTGATGGGATTGATCGCGGAGTTGCTTGTCCGCACCTATCATGAATCCCAAAGGAAACCCACGTATACGATCCGCACGATGATCAACCTTGAAAAGATTGGTGATTAAGTGATTGACTGGATCAGGAAAAACCGCCAGTCGATCGCCCGTTTTGCAGGCAGCCTGCTGGCTCTTGTTCTTTTGGTGGTGCTGTTGAAGGAGGAAAGCGGGCAGGATATTGCCTCGGCGATTAAGAGCATATCTATGTCCTATCTGCTGGCCGGGGTGGTGGTCATGCTGCTTTCGAGGCTGTTCGTGGTGGAGCGCTGGCATGTTCTGCTGCGTTCGGCGGGGCTCGATATTACGTTCTGGCAGACGGCCATGATCACGTTCACGGGGCTCTTTTCATCCAATTTTTTGCCGACAACGATCGGCGGTGATGTGGTCCGCCTGGCAGGTGTGATGCAATTGGGCTATGACCGCGCGATCTGCCTTGCCTCAATGGTAGCCGACCGGCTGATCGGCATGGCCGGGATGCTGGTCACACTTCCCTTCGGTCTGGTCCCGGTTCTTTCCGCAGGCGGGGCCGGCCTGCAGAGCGGTTTCTTTGCCCCCTTGTTCCAAAAAGGATTGGATTTTTCGAAACGGACCTTCGGCACCTTCGGAATCTGGTTTAAAAAACCTCTGGCATTGTTTGCGTCGTTGATGTCCACTTTTGGTAACATGTTCTTCATTTTTCTGGCGGTCTTTCTGCTTGTATCCGGAATGGGGCGGCATGTCTCCTATTGGTTGATCGCAGGTCTATGGAGTTTTACCTATTTTGTGACCCTCATTCCAATTTCGGTGAATGGATATGGCATACAGGAGTTATCCTTGACCTTCCTGTTGTTCAAGTTCGGAGGATTGAGTCAGTCCGAGAGTCTTGCTGTTGCCGTGCTCATACGCATCCTCTTTATTGTGACCAGCCTGCCGGGCGCTTTTTTTCTACCGTCCATTTTGGCGGCCATGAACAAAAAAAAGATTGATTCCCAATGATTTTCCGGTTGTTTGGAATTTAATGGCTCCGGCTGGCAGGGTCCCTTCCTGTCCTCAAAGGTATATTCATGAAATCATCCCCCAGACAATTTTGGCAGTCATTTCTTGTGATTTCAGCGGCCCTAAGTGCCGCCGCAATTTATCAAACCGAGCAGCAAACCCAGGCGTTGTTGAAGATCCGTTCCCGTTACAAATGGGTTTTGGTCATGGCGGTCTTTGCGGTCAACCTGAGTGCAGGGATTTATTTTCTCCTGCGCAAGGAACAAAGCGAGGATTTTTGGAACCGGCTTGAACTCCCCAGCTCCGGATGGTTATGGAAGCTGGCGGGCACGGTTCTGCTGATCATTTCTATTCCTGCCCTCTGGTATGCAAAATATGATTTTTTTGGCAAGGCGGTCCCTTCCCTTTTTCCCTTGTTGTGGGTTTGGTTTTGGCTGGCCCTTCTTCAGGCTGCCGGAATAAAAATCCTTTCCCGTCTTTCATGGATGGCTTCTTTTGGACTGGCCTTATTATTTGGGGGCGTGCTCTTTCAATCGTATTTTTTTCTTCAACCTGTAACCCGGTACCCGTTTTCTTTGGGATGGTCGGAAGCCAGCCGGTTTTATTACGGCTCCCTGCCCTTTAGCAAATCCATCTATGGGATCAGCCTGCCCCTTTCCGTCTGGCATGGCACCCGCTATTTTCTTTTATCGATCCCCTTTCTGTTTGGCGGGACCACACTCTGGATGGCCAGGTTCTGGCAGGCCTTTCTGTGGATCAGCCTGGGAGGATTGACTTCGCTTGCCCTGGTGCGCCGCTTGAAACTGCAGGACCTCGTCATGAAAATTCTGATTGGCGGCTGGTTTGCCCTGTTCCTTTTTCAGGGGGCCGTATATTATCACCTGCTGGTGTGTGTCATTATTATTTTTGCAGGAATATCTCCCCGCCAAAAATTTGGTTCCCTCCTTGCGATCATCCTGGCTTCGTTTTGGGCCGGCATGAGTCGGGTCAACTGGTTTCCCGTTCCGGCCATGCTTGCCATCGCAATTTATTTGCTGGAGGAGCCGTTCGATAAAAACGGGAAATTCTGGAGCTATGTCCAAACGCCAGTTTTGTGGGGGATTGCCGGCCTGCTCTTCGCATTTGCCGGTCAGTTCTTTTATATTTCAATATCCGGCAATCAGGACCTGAGCGCTTTTGGTTCCAGCTTTACCTCGGCCCTGCTTTGGTATCGTTGGTGGCCAAGCGACACCAATCCGTTGGGGGTCATCCCGGGTATTTTCCTGGTTTCCCTCCCGCCCCTTTCCCTGATGATCTGGAGTTTGCGCGGGAAATGGACGAGCCTGCATCCCCTGCGCTGGGCGGGCCTTGCCGCCATGACAGCGATCCTGTTGGGCGGGGGATTGGTGGTCAGCACAAAAATTGGCGGAGGCGGGGACCTTCACAACATGGACGCCTACATCGTTTTATTGGGACTGATCACTGCGTATTTTATAAACGACCGCATTGGATCGGAATCCGCTCCCATGCCTTCCGGTACGGTCCATCATTCGTTGATCCATATGAATCTTCTCCTGATCATCCCGGTCGTATTTTCCCTGTCGCGGGTCGTTCCGCCGGTTCGCTACGACCAGGCACAGGCCTCGCATGATCTGGCAACTTTGCGGAACACGGTCCAATCCTACAGCGCAAAGGGACCGGTCCTGTTCATCTATGAAAGACACCTGTTGACCTTTGGAATGATCCCGAAGGTTCCGATCGTTCAGGATTATGAAGTCATCACCCTGACGGAAATGGCGATCTCCGGAAATCTTCCATATTTGGAAAGGTTTTACAGCGACCTGGAGAATCATCGCTTTGCCGCGATCGTTGCCAGAAAACAGAATTTGGATGCCAATGCGGGCGATTTTGCAGAGGAAAGCAATGTCTGGAATCAGTCCGTGGCATACCAGTTATTGTGCGAGTATGAACCGGTCCTTACTTTGGATTCTTCAAATATTCAGGTTTTTGTCCCGCGGAATGCACCTGAATGTCCCCAGGTAACCTTCAAGTAATATGAGAATATTACTGATCAACAGTGAGTATCCGCCGATCGGAGGCGGGGCAGGCAATGCCAGCGCAAATATTACGCGCTGTCTTGTGACTCTCGGCCACGAGGTTACGGTGGTGACTGCTCATTTTGCCGGGCAGCCAAAGATGGAAGTTCAAAATGGCGCGACCATTCACCGCATCCCCGCCTTGCGCCGCAGGCAGGACCGTTCCACAGCGCTGGAGCAGCTGGCCTTCATTGTGTCCGCTTCCGTGCGGACCCTGCGCCTGGCGCCCCAACTCAAACCGGACGCCACTTTGGCATTTTTTGGAGTGCCTTCGGGCGCAATCGCCTGGCTCTTGAAGAAACGATATCGCATCCCCTATATTGTCTCCCTGCGTGGCGGGGATGTGCCCGGGTTTCGTCCCTATGACTTCAAGACCTTTCATAAATTGATCGGCCCTTTTCTGCGCGTCATCTGGCACAATGCGGATGCGGTCATTGCCAACAGCATTGGCCTGCGCGATCTGGCTGTTGCTTTTGACCCGCATCAGGATATTCCCATCATTCCGAATGGAGTGGATGGAGCGCAATATACCAACGATTCAAGGGAATGGTCCCCGGCCCGGCTTTATTCCGTGGGCCGCATTGTCTATCAAAAGGGACTGGATCTCGGCCTGCGTGCGCTCGCCCAGCTTAAGGACCTCGAATGGGAATGGCGCATCGCCGGTGACGGCCCGCAAATGGAAACATTGAAGTTACTGGCTCACGAGCTGGGCATCAGCGAGCGGGTGATTTTTTTAGGCTGGCAGTCTGGCGGGGAGTTGACTCGGTGGTATCATCGTTCGAACCTGTTCCTCTTCCCTTCACGGCATGAGGGCATGCCCAATGCCGTTTTGGAGGCCATGTCGAGCGGACTGCCGGTGGTAGCCACCCGCATTGCAGGCAGTGAGGAACTGGTCCTCGACGGCGTGACAGGTTTGCTGGCGAATGCCGAGGATGTCGATTCCCTTCGGGACGGCCTGCGCAGGCTGATCGTCGATGAAAAGATGCGCGTGCAGATGGGGCAGGCATCCCGCCGCAGGGTCGAACAGGACTATTCATGGGAAAATGCCGCCCGTCAGTATTCCCAAATATTAATTTCCCTTCAAAAATAATTTCTGGATAAAAAACTTATGTGTGGTATTTGCGGACTCTCCCATTCAACCAGCCAAAAACCGGAACGCGCCCTCCTGGAAAGGATGAACGCGGCCATTGCCCATCGCGGACCGGACAGCGACGGCTTTCACGTGGATGCGGGAGTGGGCCTGGCCATGCGCCGCCTGGCCATCATCGATGTGAGCGGCGGCGACCAGCCGATCGCGAATGAAGACGAAAGCATCTGGATCATTTTCAACGGCGAGTGCTACAACTATCCCGAAATGCGCGCCGAGCTCGAACGCCGCGGACACCGCCTTTCGACAAAGACAGATACCGAATGCATTGTTCATTTTTACGAGGATGAAGGCGACGAATGTATCAAACGCCTGCGCGGCATGTTCGCCTTTGCATTGTGGGATGAAAAACGGAAGCGCCTGCTGTTGGGGCGCGACCGTCTCGGCAAGAAGCCCATGTATTACTCGGTTCAAAACGGCACGCTTTATTTTGGTTCCGAATTAAGCGCGGTGCTGACCGCCCTGCCGAACAAACCCGGGGTCAACCTTGAAGCCATTGACCTGTATCTCAGCCTGCAATATGTTCCCGACCCGTTGACGGCCTATGAAGGCATTTATAAACTTCCGCCCGCGCACACTTTGGTGTGGGAGCACGGCCGGGAGCGCATTCAACGGTATTGGGATTACACCTATCAACCCAAATGGACCGCCACGGAGGATGAACTTGCCGAGGAGTTGCGAACCCGCCTGCGCGATGCTGTGCGGATGCGTTTGCTGAGCGAACGTCCGTTGGGCGCGCATTTGAGCGGGGGCATTGATTCCAGCATCATCGTGGCGCTCATGTCCGAGTTTGCCAGCGGACCGGTCAAGACCTTTTCCGCGGGTTTTGCCGAGCAGAATTTTAGCGAGCTGCCGCATGCCCGGGCGGTCGCCGAACGCTACGGAACCGATCATCATGAATTCACGCTCACTTACGGCGATATTCCGTCCACGTTACAGAAGATCGCCTCCCACTTCGGCGAACCTTTTGCGGATGCGTCCGCGATTCCGCTTTATCACCTTTCCGTTCTAACCCGTGAACATGTGACGGTCGCGCTCAATGGGGATGGCGGCGATGAGGATTTTGCAGGCTATCAACGCTACTGGCTTGACGGTTTTGCCAACCTCTATGCGCGCGCGCCTCGCTTTCTGACCCGCGGCCTGGTTCCGTCCATTGCAGGCCTCTTTCCCGACAATTCAGACCGTCCCATCGGGCAAAGCCTGATCAATGGAGTCAAACGCCTCGAACAGATTCCCGAGATCGACCGGCGTGCCAGCATTTTGCGCTGGGGATCGTATTTCTCGCCGGTCCAACGGGCTGGGTTGTGGAAGCGCGAATTCCATTTTCAATCTGACAACGCCCAGTCCCTGCTGGCAAAACAATTTGACTCCATTGAGGGGTCCTATCTCGACAAGACACTTTACACCGACCTGCACACCTATCTGCCCGGCGATCTGCTGGTCAAGGCTGACCGCATGACGATGGCGGCTTCCCTCGAAGGCCGCTCGCCTTTCCTTGATCATGAGATCGTGGAGTGGGCCGCCCGTGTCCCGGACCATCTCAAAGTCAAAGGCGGAAGCGGGAAATACCTGTTAAAGAAGGCCTTTGCCAAAGAGCTGCCGGATTCCATTAAGGGCCGCGGCAAACAGGGCTTTGGAATCCCGGTCTCCGCCTGGTTCCGCGGGCCGCTATATGATTGGTCGCGTGAATTGCTGCTGGCGCAGGGAAGTCCGCTGCGACAGTGGTTTGAGCCGGCGGCGTTGTCGAACATCCTTGAGGAACATCGCGCCGCCCGTGTTGATCATGGGAAACGATTGTATGCCCTGGCGATGCTGGGCGTTTGGGGTCTTCAAAATTGAAGGATAAAACTGTTGTAGCAAGGTTCGTCAGGAGCTTATATGTGGTTGTGTTTTCTGTTTTTTTGGTCTCCATTATTATGCTGGATATCAACCCACTTTATGCTCCCCCTAATACAGATAGCGGGGTCTTTTTATATGTTGGCAGCCAGATATTGAAAGGAAAATTGCCTTATAGGGATGTGTGGGACCATAAGGGCCCTTTAATTTATTATCTGGATGCGTTGGGGCTTTGGATGGGTCATGGTTCAGTCTGGGGGGTGTGGTTGCTTGAATTTATGTTACTAACGTTTGCTTTTATTGTGATTTTTGAAGTGGTTTATTCTTTTGGCGGGATGCTTGCTGCCTTTGTAGGATGTGTTGCTGGTTATTATTTTCTAAATATGCTGGTTCAGGGAAATTTAACTGAAGAATATAATTTTATTTTCACATGTTTGGCTGTTTTTATTTATATATGCAAGGCTAAAGATAAGGAAATTTGGTATGTAGTAATTGGTTTCGTGTCAGCGTGCGGTTTCCTGTTGCGACCGAATAATATTGGTGTTCCAGTGGCCATCATGCTGTCAATGCTGATTGTTGAAATTCATGAAGTTGAGGTTGCCCTCATCAAAAGGCGTTTCCTTTTGTTCCTGGCGGGCTTTGCCTTTGTAACTCTGGTGGTTATTATTTATTGGGGAGCTAACAGTGGCTTGCCTGATTTGATCGATCAGGTTTTTGTTTTCAATTTTGCATATTCCAGGTTTCATCGTTCGGTTGGTATAGCGGTTTGGCCGGAAAATCCTCTGTTTTCATGGGTGATGGTCGGTGGATACTTGATTATTATTTTGGCTGCTTTATTTAAATGGTTTCCGGATAAAAATGAAAAACGAATCGTCACATTATTAATTGTTTGGATTCCAATTGAAATTGCATTGACTAGTATTTCCGGACGCGGATTTCAACATTATTTTATAAACTGGATACCCTGTTTAATTTTATTAACAGGTTTTATTCAAAGACTTCTTATAAGTAGGGCCTTGATGAGAAAAGATGAGACGCTGGACTTGGTATTTTTTTTTGAGCTGGCATTGTGTTTTCTGGTGTTGAATTTCAATTTTATTAGCCAATACCTTAATATTGCGAATACGCTGATTTTTCGACGCGCAAACGGTGTCGAAAAAATTCCCTTAGTGGATCGATATGTAAGGGAGAATACACGTATTGAAGATAAGGTTTTGGTTTGGGGACATGGCGGCAGTATCAACTTTATGTCGCAGCGTGACGCACCCACAAAATACTTATATCAAACTGCCGCTTTATTCACCCCAGGATATACCACTCAGCAAATGGTTGAAGGTTTTTTGAGTGATTTAAGGAAAGATCCTCCAGAATTGGTTATTGTTTTTGAGAACGATCAAACCTCTCCATTCTTGCCTGTTATCAGTAGTACTTATGGCGACTACTTATATCCGATGAAAGGAGATTTTTCTGAGTTTTTCCAGGCGAATTATCATATGGAGGCTCATTTGCAAAGTGTAAGCAGGGAAGTTTATCGACTAAATTCGTTCTCTCTAAATTCTTTTAGTTCTTCTTCTGATATGATTACGAGATAGATATCATGTTTAAGTTTGGTGAAAATTGGGCCTCGTTTTCGCGTCAGATGAATGAGACGCACATTGAGGATGCGGAACGATCGTTGCTTTCCCTGTTTGGGCAGGGCGGGCTGAAAGGAAGATCGTTTCTGGATATTGGCTGCGGCAGTGGCCTGTTCACGATCGCGGCGGCCAGGCTCGGAAGTGCGCCTGTGCGGGGCATGGATATCGATCCTGTTTCCATTCAGGTGTCGCGTGAGAATGCCGGAATCTGGTTGAATGACCCTGTGGATCTGGAATTTCAGCAAGCGTCTGTATTGAATGTCGAACAGATGAATTCCTTCGGGGAATTTGATATTGTCTATTCCTGGGGGGTTCTGCATCATACAGGTTCGATGGGCGCCGCGATTCGAAACGCTGCAAGGCTAGTGAAACCCGACGGCCAATTCATGATCGCGATCTACAATCGTCACTGGTCCTCCGGAGCATGGTGGGTCGTCAAATGGATATACAGCCGCATGGGGACCGTTGGGCAAAAAGTCCTGTTATGGGTCTTTGCTCCCGTCATTTATATTGCCAAGTTCATTGCGACGGTTGAAAATCCTTTCATCATGCGGCGCGGAATGGATTTTTGGCATAATGTCGTGGATTGGGTGGGCGGATTTCCCTATGAATACGCCAGTGTGGATGAAATGACGCGGATTTTGAATGAGATCGGGTTTGAAGTTGTGATGGTACGCGGCACCAATACACCGATCGGTTGCAACGAATTCTTGTGTGAACACAAGAGCCATGTCTGACGACAATTTCGCCTGAATTTTATGATCAGAGCTGGCGGACATGGGACGACATGAAGGTCTATGGCCCAACTGCCCGTCACACCCGCCGACTTGTTCTTAAGTTACTGGATGGATTGCCGTTTGAAAGTGTGCTGGATGCAGGTTGCGGAACCGGTGTCCTGTATGGCCTGTTTTTTTAAATATTGTACCTGGCAGAACGTTATTATGTCTTATGCCGTCCAGTAGATTTATTGTTGAATAAAACCGTCGTGTAAATTAGTCATGTAAATGATGGCGGCTTCGTTATTATGAAGGATGATCGCCTCAGAAAAAAATCCGTTCAACTTTGTCTTATGGGAATGATCAAACAGGTTTCTTGATTACCCGGATCACTTAAACATGAAGAATAATTCAAACTCTCCGAAACCTCCCAGGGTAGCCCGCACGCGCTGGGTTAATATTTTCAAGCTTTTCCTTGCGGTAATTCTTATCTTCGTCCTCCTGCTGAATACATCGGTGGATGAATTTGTGCGGGTATTTCGCGGCATCTCGCCCGGCTGGTTATTGCTCGCGATGTTTTTGTTTGCCCTGACCAGTATGGCAAAGGCATTTCAATATCATTTGCTGGTGGATGACAAATTGCCCTATGGCAGCGTGCTCAATGTGATCCTGATCCAGAATGTTGTCACCAATTTGCTGGCGGCGGGGGCGGGAATTGCCTCCTTTTTTACACTGTTGACCACCGAGCACGAGATCAAAGCCAGCCGCGCACTGGCCATGTTCCTGCTGGTTAAATTGGGGGATATGATCCAGATTTTTTTGTTTCTCCTGATCGCATCCTGGGCCGTCTGGGATTTGATCGTGCCCTTGCATTTTTTGCTCATCGTTTTGCTGGCCGGCATCATGTTGGGCGTTGGCGGCTTTTTTGTCATCGTTTTCCTGCGCCAGCGTTTCTTCTCCGCATTTCGCACTCTTTTGGTCAATCTCAATATTGTCCGCTTTTCCCTGATCGCACGGCTGCTGGATGCCCTAGAATCGCTGGTCGTATCGGACAGTCACTTTTTGAATCGATCCCTCCGCCGCGCAATCATTGGCTCGTTTGTCTATATGTTGGCCACAATCGCCTGGAGCCTGGCCACGGCACGTGCCATGAATTTTCCGGTCGGGGCCGTCGCGGTTCTTTTTGTCATTCTGATGCAGCAAATACTTTCCCTGCTGCCGATTCAAATCATGGGAGGGTTGGGGGTTAATGATCTAAGCGCTGTATATCTATATTCCTTTTTTGGCTACGGTTCTGCCGTCTTTATCCCTCTTATGCTGGGTACGCGACTTTTATTCTATCTGTGGAATGCCATAATATTGGTTTATCTGGTTGTTTCAGGCGCCTGGAAAAAACCAGATAAACAGCAGCCCGAACAGAATTCTTCCACCCGATAGAGCCGGACAAGGTGCCCGAATCCCTTTGATTGAAATTGCCCGGATAAGAAGAACGGTTGTTTCAGGGTTTGATGGGGGTGAGTTATATTACAATTGTTTTATCCCGGTCGGGGCAGGGTCGTATGAAGAAAACCATAAGGAATATCCGCCCTTTGGCAGGGGTATATCCATGCCTGGTGATTAGAGCGACACGGCTTAAATGTGCCTCGTGAAGGAATTGAATTGGAAAATATGAAAACTGTCATGAAATATCCAAAAGAGATCCTCCTTAGCGGAGGCGTTGCATGGGTGCTGTGGCGGGCATGCGGGGAGTTCTATCAGATTGCCTGGGGTAGCGGGGTGTGGATCGGGGAATTCTCGCGTACCTGGCTTCTGCTCTACTGTGTGTTCGTATGTATTTGTGCCGGGATTCTTGTGCTTTCCTCCGTGATTATCTGGAGACCGGATCTGCTCGCAAAACATATCAACCGCATTCTTTCCGTGCGGGAGAAATTGGGAGTGTTTCGCTGGGTGATCTGGCTTGCCATTTTCAGTGTCCCGGTCTGGTTTTTTCAATTTACGCTGTGGGGACTGGTCCTTCAAAAATTTTATATCCGTATTCTGGTGTGGATCATTGTGGTCTGCCTGCTTGCGATCCTTGCCTCGAAAAATGACCGTCTTGCGGACTGGAAACAGTTGTTGTCCATGCTGATTCTCACCTCAAGCCTGTTTTCCATTTTCTCCTCCTTTAAGCTGGTGAATGATTATCCATTTTCCCTGGGATGGTCGGAAGGAAACCGCTTGTGGGATTATTCTGTTATGTTTGCCCGTGACCGGTATATTTTCCCGATGGACAGCCGTATCCCGGTTTTTCTTGATTTTGGGCGCCAGTTGATCGGAGGACTGCCATTTTTGATTCCCGGCATCACGATCGGCCCGGTCAGGCTTTGGGTGGCGCTTACCCAGGTCCTTCCCTATCTCCTGCTTGGATTTGTCCTGTTTCGCGCTCGTACCCGCGGGGATTTGTCCTGGTTGCTTCTCCCTCTTTGGGCTTATCTTTTTCTCAAGCAGGGACCGATACACCCGCCACTTGTAGTTTGCGCGATTATGGTCGCTCTTGCATGGCGATCCCCATTATGGTTTGCGATTCCCCTTGTAATTGGAGCGGGATATTTTGCCCAGGCGAGTAGATATACATGGATGTTTGCGCCTGGAATGTGGATCTTCATGCTTGAAGTTGTCTCCGCTTCCTTCCCGGACCGAAAAACTGCTCTTCCGATTTTTAAACGTGCCATCCTGTTGGGAGTCCTGGGTATCTTTGGCGGATTGTATTTAGGGGGAATGTTGCCGGAGTCGTGGGATTTTATAAGCCGGGCGGCTGTTTCAATACCTAGTTTCTCTTCCACACCATCCGGCGCCGAAGCGGTACCAGCCGTGACGCCTGCGCAGGATGGTGCGGAAGTCACATATCCACCATTTATTCAATTTGTGATCGATAAATTAAATATTCAGCCTCTTCTTTGGTATCGATTGCTGCCCAATGCCACATATGGGAACGGGATCGTGCTCGCATTGTTGTTTGCAGTCAGTCCGCTGGTTTTTATTTTATTGTATGTGTCGGCAAAAAATATCTGGCAGATCAACCTTTTTCAAAAAATTTCAATACTGCTCCCCCTGCTGGCTTTTCTGATCGTTGGCCTGGTTGCCAGTACGAAAATCGGCGGCGGCGGCGATCTTCATAACATGGACATGTTCCTGATCGGTTTGTTCTTTATGGGCGTGGTCGCATGGAATAATGAGGCAGGTAACTGGATCCTAAATGGAGCCGTTCCCGGGCTGATCAAGGGGGTGATTGTCCTTGCGCTTGTGAATTCGGCAGTCGTGCCGCTTCAGAGCATGCGCACTTATGGTTTTACCGAGGATACGGCTTCGATCAAGACCCTTGTGGATGCCCCCAGTGAAAAAGCCTTGGATTTGCTGCCGTCCCCTCAAAAGATCGATTTTGCCCTGCAGATCATCCAGGCGGAAGTACGTGCCGCCAAACCTAACGGGGATGTCCTTTTTATGGATCAGCGTCAATTGTTGACCTTTGGCTATATAAAGGATGTGCCCCTCATCGCTGATTATGACAAAAAATTGCTGATGGACCAGGCCCTTAGTTCCGACTCGAATTATTTCAATAATTTCTATGCGGATATCTCCACCCGGCGGTTTTCCCTGATCGTTTCAGAATTGCTGCGAACTCCGGTTAAGGACAGTACGTATCAGTTTGGCGAAGAAAATAATGCCTGGGTAAAATGGGTTTCGAATCCGCTCCTGTGCTACTATGAACCCAAAGTCACTTTAAAAGAAGTTGGTGTGCAGTTGCTGGTGCCCAAAAACGGGCCGGTGGATTGTTCCGCCCAAATGCCATAAGGAAACCCTTGTGAATATTAAATATGTTTTTCTTCGCCTTGTCCGGCACTTCCTGCCTGAAAATGTGGCCCGTTTTCTCTTAAAACGAAGATGGATCATCCGCCCGGGTTTGGAGTCCAGTGACCCGCGGGCTGCCGTGGACCAGTATGTAAAGGTACTTTCAGCGAATGGAGAGTCCATTCAGGGCAAACGGGTGCTTGTGTTTGGCTATGGCGGACGATTTGCCGTTGGAGTGGAGTTGCTCGGCAAAGGCGCGTCCCATGTTGTGCTATGCGACCATTTTGTTTTGCTGGATGCGGAACGTAATTTGGAGCTTCTTGCTGGTTACCGGGACTACCTGGTGATGGATGGCGGGGAGGTCAGGCCCCGTCCCGAATTTATCACCTTGCTTCACGGGGATATTCGCGATGCTGACATCCAAAAACAGGTCTCCGGCATTGATTATGTCCTGAGCACATCGGTTTACGAACATTTGGATGATGTGGATGGCATTACACAGGCTCTTGCCAGGCTGACCTCTTCAACCGGCTGCCAATTGCACTTTGTTGATTTGCGGGATCATTATTTTAAGCATCCCTTTGAAATGCTGACCTTTTCAGGGAATGTGTGGAGGAATTTTTTGAATCCGACAAGTAATCTCAATCGTTTTCGGTTAAAGGATTATCTGGCGGTGTTTAATAAATACTTTCAAAAAGTGGACGTGGTGGTTTTGGAGCGCCTGGAAGAGGAGTTTAAAGCGTCTCGTTCGCGCATCCGGCCGGACTTTATCACAGGCAACGAGTCGGTTGATTCGGTTTCCTTGATCCACGTGTTTGCGCGATCCCCAAAGAATTAATGATCTTTGGTTGGACAGGAGGCCCATTAAATGCAACAGCGATTGGCAGGATTTGTTAACCGAAACCGGATAATTTTTCCGGTGCTTATTTTTTTTCTTTTCCTGGCCGCCTCAATTCCCGGTGTAAATTGGGGAGTGCCCGCCCTGTGGAATCCGGATGAACTGGTATGGCGTGTTGAAAAGGCGCTGAACGGTGAGCTGGTATTTGACCAAACGGAACCGGATTTTAATTACCCCTCCCTTCCCAAATATGTAATGTATGCGATCGGAAAAATCGTTTATGGGATGGGATATTCCAAATCTAATTTTTTCATAGCTGCCCGTGTTTTTTCCGCCCTGCTTGGAGCCGTTGGCGGCGTTTTGATCTATTACCTGACGCGTATGATTGGCGCGGATCTATACACATCCGCCCTGGCGGGATTGATTTATGTCGCCAGCGGAGTGGCTGCCACCAATGGACGATTCGCCCATAACGATCTATATCTCCAGTTCTTTACCATTTTATGTATATTTTTTGCGATCAAATATCAATTTACCCGGTCAAGAATATGGATTTACAGTTCGTTCCTTTCGGTCGGGCTGGCTGCTTCCAGTAAATTTACCGGCGGCAGCCTGTTGCTTGTGCCGCTGACCACGTTTGTAATTCTGAATTGGAGTGAAGTTCGCAGGGACTGGTTTCGTTCGATTGAGATTTTACTGATTGGCGGCGGCCTGTGTTTTGGCGGATATGCGCTCGGCACACCCAAGGCCTTGCTTTGGATGGCGTATTATTTCAAGCGCGTCATCCCGGCGCTTCAAAGATATCCTCAATATGGGTTTAATTCCGGGAATGCCATTGGGCTGGTCGGTCAATGGCCGGTATTTGAAGGAGCCGTCGGCGTTTTCGTCTACCTTCTTTTTATCATTTGTTTTATCTGGTTCGTATCCAAATTGATTTTGTGGCGGGCTGGAAAAGTGCGGATGGAGGAAAACCGGGCCGGGGCGATCACGATCCTAGTGCTAACCGTTTTGATTTTTGATCTTCCCTTCCTGATTTCGGTAAATTACATTGAACGTTATTTCATCCCCTTTGTGCCTTTCCTTTCAATTCTCGGCGCTTTGTTCGTTCGGGAGATCCTTGATCTCGCCCAGGAAAAGGGCTTAAAGTTTGTGCCTATGACCGTGGGCCTTCTGCTTGTTGCGGGTTTCGCTTATTCCGGATTGCGTTTGGTCAGCACGGCCTTGTTATTCATGAACGATGCCCGCATGCCCGCCGGCGAGTTTATTGCAAAACTGCCGGGGGAAAACAAGATTATTGAATACACCCTGTATCCGCCGCTGATTAACCGGCAGCAATTTTACAAGGCGCATAATTACCCGATCTTCTTCCTGAAATACCCTGATGATGTGGTGCCCACGGGCGGAAAGATTGAATATAACCAGGGCGAACAGGGGTTGATCGAGCGCGAGGTGGATTATCTGGTCATCGATTCGTTGACGTATTCAAGACTGTATAACGACTCCATCTGCCAGTCCAACCCGGTGGAATGTGATTTTTTCAGGAAATTGTTGGCGGGCGAAATTACATCGTATCGATTATTGAAGGACTTTGTTTATAAATTACCCCCTTATCTGCCCAATTTTTCAGTCTATGCGGTCAACCCCGAAGTTCGTATCTATGAGCGGGTTCATTAAGTCAGAAAATTATTTTCGTCTGCATAGCGGGGACCTTTAATCTATTATGTTTTGTAGTGGAAGTAAATTACATGAAAAACAAATGGATTTCAGCCTGCGGGATTATTACAAGCCTACTTATTATCGGCACAGCAGTCTTTGCCAGCCAAATCGGCCTCGATCAAAATGCGTCTTGGGGCGCGAACTGAATTATGGTTCTTGTGGTTGGTGTCTTGATTCTGTTTGCCTTTATTTTGACAACCAATGTCTGGAGGTTGAAAGGATATATTATGACTCGGTCAGCAATTTTCCAAACCAGCCTCGCTTATCTAGCTTTTGTTCTTTGTGGAATTCTGATTATTATTGGTTTTTTATGGTTTATCAGTCTGGGTAATTGGAAGGATTGGCCTCCTACAACAAACTATTACTATCAGCTTGCAAATGCTTTTCAAGAAGGTCATTTATATTTGGACACTAAAGCCAGTCCCGTGCTACTTGCCCTTCCTGATCCGTATGAGCCAGATGCCCGCCAAAATGCAAAGGGATTGGATCTGCAGGAACTTGATAAAATTTGGGATATGAGCTTGTATAAAGAAAAAGTCTATCTCTACTGGGGTCCTGTACCAGCCGTGTTTCTTGTGATAATAAAGTTTTTTTATTCGGGGGAAATAGGCGACCAGTATTTGACTTTCCTGTTTATTTCGGGGTTAGTCGTATTCCAATCGCTTTTCATTTTCAGAATTTGGCGCCGGTTTTTTAATGAGTTGTCGCCATGGATTGTTATGCCAACCTTGTTGTTGGTGGCGTTTATTCATCCGATCCCGTCGATGCTGAGTCTCCCGCGAATTTATGAGGCTGCGATTGCTAGCGACCAGTTTTTTTTTATTGGCGGTCTGTATTTTGTATTTAGTGGCTTGGATAGACCGGCAATTTCAGCTTGGCGTTTGACATTAGCTGGAACATTTTGGGCATTTGCCTTTGGGTCCCGGATTATCATGGCATTGCCTATATCGTTTTTATCGGTGATGGTTATTCTCTGGGTCCTGAGTAAAAAACGATCAGGAATGACAGCCCCCCAGAAATTCAAGGCGTTGGCAGGATTGATTATCCCAATGCTTGTGGTAGCAGTTAGTCTGGGTTGGTATAATTTTGTGCGTTTTGACTCTGTTTTTGAATTTGGCTTTCGTTATGCAATAACAATGCTAAATCAGCGCAAGTTCTACAGCGTTCTCTTTTCAACCTCATATATTTTCCCAAACCTATATGTGTATTTATTCAACCCGCCTAGTTTTACTGGTGTTTTTCCTTTTTTTAGACAGATCTGGAATGAGGAATTCATATCGAATTTCAACAATTATTATCATACGATCTACAATGCAGAACGAATCGCCGGCATAATTTACAGTGCGCCCTTTTTGTTGTTTGCTTTGATCTCTGGGTTTTTTACTTGGGGGTCGGATTTTATAAGTGACATGGGGAGGCGACGAAAAGAAACACGTTTGGGTGAAAATGAAGATCGTCAAAGGCTTTTCGATTTTCTGCTGATCAGCCTGATCGGCGCTCTTGTTTTGGAATTCCTTACGGTGTTGTTGGTGTTTTATGCAACTATGCGTTATTTTATGGATGTCATACCAACCCTTGTTTTGTTGAGCGTAATAGGGTTTTGGAGGGCTTATCAGAAATTTGGAAAGCGATCTATCAGTAAATACTTATATACTATCACGGCTGTTTTTCTGATTATCCTTTCGATTGTGATAAGTATCCTGTTTGCCTTTTCGAGTGATCCTGCCCGAATCCGGTCATATAATCCCGGATTGTTGCCGCATCTGAGGCTGTTCTTTACTTACCTCCTAAAAACCCTTGGGAAGTAAGAATCGCATGAATGGCAGATCTGATTATTTAATGAAATTTCCAACCGTATACACTGCCCCTGCAACCGGTGGCGTGCTTTTCATATGAATCACCGCACCTTTGGAGAAGGTTTTGTGAGCTGCGGAGGCGATCTCCATTTCCGTTGAAAAATGCTCGTCGCGAATGTTGTGCCCCAGCAAACGGAACATGAACACCATGAAGGGTTTTTCCACCGGGGTGCCGTACACCATCTGCCCGCCGGGTTTGAGCACCCGGCGTACTTCGGTGAGTGCCTGCTCCAGTTCATCCGGTTTTAGATGCTCCAGGATGCTGACAAGCAGAACCGTGTCAAAGTAGTCGTTCGCGTACGGCATTTTGGACACATCCCCTTTTTTTAAGGAAAGGGAAATGTTCATCGGTTTGAAAACCGATTCGATCGCTTGAATATCCGCGGTCAGATCGATCCCGTGGATTTCCTTGTAGATATCATGCAGGTTCGGGAAGGCCAGGCCGGTGCCGAATCCGACCTCAAGGACACGCTCACCCCCCGTGCATTCGCCCAGGGCCAGTTCGACCCGTCGACGGTACATCCGGCCAAGGACGGGCCAATAATAATATTTGATCGGGTCGTACTGGTTTACACCTTTGTACTGGTTGGCGGGTAATAACTTTAATTTGGGGGGCATGTGACCATCCTGAGGGGAATTTATATGAACTTGATCCGGCGTGCCGCGAAGGCGACCATCCGAAGCAGCAGTACTCCGTGTTTCCAGCGTGAAATATTCGTCGTTCCGTAGGTGCGGTCACGGTAGCGAATGGGCAGGTCCACGATCTTGCGGTTGAGTTTCGCCGCGCCGAAGATCAGGTCGAAATCGCCAAACGGGTCGAAATCCCCGAAATAGGAGCGGTTTGCGGCGATCTTTTCATAATCCTCCCGCCACATGACCTTCGTCCCGCATAGGGTGTCCTTGATGGGTTGTCCCAGCAGCCAGGAAAAAGTCATGCTGAACAATTTATTTCCGATGAAATTCAAGGTTTGCATGGCTTCCCTTTCCATGGGGTAGACCAGACGAACGCCATTGATAAATTCACCTTTTCCAGACGCAATCGCATCGTAGAAACGCGGCAGATCTTCGGGTGGGACAGTCAGGTCTGCGTCGAGGATCATCAGGATGTCTCCGCTGGCTTTCTCAAAGCCGAGTCGGATCGCGTCTGCCTTGCCGATGCCTGATTGCTGGAAGAGCAGGCTTGGGGTCCCGGGATGAAGCGAAATTTCATTCTGGATCGTCTCGAAGGTGTTATCGTGCGAGTGTCCTTCGACGAAGATGATCTCCGTTTTGCTGCCCATCACCGGCACACGTTCAAAAATGGACTTGATATTGCCAGCCTCATTGCGGGCCGCAATCACGACGGAAACACTGGGATTTTGTGCAGGTTGCGGGGCGGGGCGGGCAATCATAAAGTTCGAGAGTGCCAGGCTGTGAAACGGCCAAAGTTTGACGAGATACCGGTTTGCAAACCCGCCGAGCGGAAGAGGCCACAATATTTCCCGTGAGGTGCTGATGCTTTCAAAACCCGCCAGGCGCAGCATGTTGTCGATGTCTTCAGGGGTCAGCCAATTCTGGCTTTGCATCGGCACCGCCAGATTGATGCCTTGCGCAATGGTCAGCGGCAATTGCCAGAGATGACTGTAGAAGTTGATGATCAGACGGGTGTGTGGGGCGCAGAATTTTTTCGCCTGTTCAAGGGCGCGCTGCACATCCCACAGATCGTTGACAGTATCCGAAAAAATGACCACATCGAATGTGCCGGCGATGGCCGACAGATCGTGCGCATCAGCCAGGTGATATTCAAATTCAGGATGAAGTCGTTTTGCCCGCGCAAGCATTTCGGGCGAAAAATCGATCCCCACTCCATGAGAAGGATTCAAATGCGCAAGCAGGGCCCCCGTGCCGCAGCCGATCTCAAGAATGCGTTGGTTGGGGTTGACCATGTATTGATAGATCTCGATCAGCCGCCGGTGATACCAGGTGCCCATGCCGCGCCAGTGGTCGCGTTTTTTGGCGATGGCATCCCAATGGGCCATGCGGGTCTTTTGATATGTTTTACCTGCTTCATCGAATTGCGTGTTTATGTCCATAGCGACATGATTTTACCTGATGTTCAACCCAATTCAGGGAATCGAGCCCGGTCCCGCCGTTTATCGCCTTGACCACGCCTTGAATGGAGTTATAATTCAGTGACTGAATTTTGGAATGTGAAATCCATGGAATCAACAAACGACGAACTCCGCGAACTATCCCTGCTCGAACAGATCGAGAGCGATCCCGATGTAAATCAATCCGCGCTGGCCACCCAATTGGGTGTGGCTGTGGGCACGGTCAACTGGCATTTAAAACGGCTGATCGCAAAGGGCGCAGTTAAAGTGTCCCGTGCCGAGCGCAAAAAGCTCCGCTACATCATCACGCCCGAAGGGCTGGCCCTGCGTGCCCGTCTGGCCGTGGATTATGTGGAACGCTCCTTTTCCGTATACCGGCGCACCCGTCAGCGGGTGAAGGATCATGTCGCAAAGATCCGCAAGGCCGGATATGACCGGGTGCGCATCGTCGGTTCAGGGGATGTGGCGGATATCTGTAAATTGACCTGCATGGAACAGGGAATTTCCGTCGTGACCGACAAGTCCGCACCCGCCTTGATCCTGGATGGGTACAAGATAAAGCTGGACGGAATCGAATGACGGATCGTCATGTGCTGATCACAGGCGGCGCGGGTTATATCGGTTCCATTCTGACTTCGGAACTGCTGCGTGCCAATTACAGGGTCACCGTCCTGGACAGTCTGCTGTTCGGCGGCGAGGGCATTGTCCCGTTTCTCAATCACCCCAACTTTCATTTTGTCAAAGCGGATGTGACCGAGCCGCGCACCGTTCGGGATTCGTTCAAACGGGGCTGGCAAAAGCCCGATACCGTGATCCACCTTGCGGCCATCGTCGGTTTTCCGGCCTGTCAGGCGGTGGGGAGGCAGGTGGCCTGGAAATACAATGTCGAGGCCACGAAAAGTGTCTACGGCCAGTCGGCAGATTTGGGCGTGGAAAGATTCGTGTTTGCGTCCACCTACAGCAACTACGGTCTGTCTGAGGACGGCCGGCCGGTGACCGAAGAGTCCCCTTTAAATCCGCAATCGATCTATGCGGAAACAAAGATCGCAAGCGAGGAGTTCCTGCTTTCCAAAAAGGACTCCGCTTGTGCGCCGCTTTTATTTCGCTTTGCCACCCTGTATGGAATTTCCCCGCGCACGCGTTTTGACCTGATCGTCAACCAGTTCGTATTGGAAGCCTTTACGAAACGCTCGCTGATTATTTACCAGCGTGGCTATTCGCGCTCCTTTGTGCACATCCGTGACGTGGTGCGCGGGGTGATCATGGGCATCGAAGCGGACAGGGAAATCGTGCGCGGACAGGTGTTTAATCTCGGTGCTGAAAACGGGAATTACTCGAAAAATGACATTGTCCAGCTGGTGTTGAAACGCATGCCTGAGACGGTGGTCGAATACAAGGACCTGACCTTCGGCGGCGATATGCGCGATATCACGGTCTCATTTGAGAAGATCAAACACGTGCTGGGGTTTGGCACCACCCTGACCGTGGATGACGGCGTGCGCGAGGTTTTGTTCGCGTTGAAATCCGGCCTGATCCGCAATCCCACGGATGATCGATATCGAAATGCGCAGTTCATTGTGCAATGAACAGAACAGGAGAATATATGGCGGAAGATTTTTGGAAGAACAAACGTGTGGTGATCACCGGCGGCGGCGGGTTTCTCGGCTCGTTCGTCGTTGAGAATTTGAAGAGACGCGGCGCAACCGACATTTTCGTTCCGCGCAAAAAGGATTACGACCTGACACAGCGCGAGGCGATCGAACGTTTATACGCGGATGCGCTTAAAGGCGTGGATGTCAAAAATGTAATTGTGATTCACCTTGCCGCCAATGTGGGCGGCATTGGCGCGAATCGCGAGCATCCGGCCGAGTTTTTCTATGACAACATGATCATGGGGGTCGAACTGATGCATCATGCATACAAGCATGGCGTTGGGAAGTTCGTTGCCACCGGGACTGTGTGTGCCTATCCCAAATTCACCCCGGTGCCCTTTAAGGAGGATGATCTCTGGAATGGATACCCTGAAGAGACCAACGCGCCCTACGGTCTGGCCAAGAAGATGATGCTGGTGCAGGCACAGACCTATCGTCAGCAGTATGGTTTCAACGCCATCTATCTTTTGCCTGTCAATTTGTACGGTCCGCGCGACAATTTCAACCTGCAGACTTCGCATGTGATCCCCGCTCTCATTCGCAAAGCCGTGGAAGCCGGCGAACGGGGCGACAGGGAATTGCAGGTCTGGGGTGACGGTTCTCCCACGCGTGAATTCCTGTATGTGGAAGACGCCGCCGACGGCATTGTGACCGCCGCGGAAAAATATAACGGCGACCTGCCCGTGAATCTGGGGTCCGGTTATGAGATCTCAATCAGGAATTTGACTGAAATGATCGTGAAGATGACCGGTTTCAGCGGCAAACTTGCCTGGCAAACCGATAAGCCCAACGGCCAGCCCCGCCGCGGACTGGATGTTTCGCGGGCAAAGGAATTGTTTGGCTGGAGCGCGCAGGTTTCCTTTGAAGAGGGCATGCGCAGGACCATCGACTGGTTCAAGGCCAATCGGGATATGATCAAATAAAATGACTGAAATTACAAAACACGAACCCACCACCATTTACATCAAGCCCTCCAAGGGTCTTGCCGCATTGAATCTGCGCGACCTGTGGATCTATCGCGAGCTGGTCTTCTTCATGATCTGGCGCGACATCAAGGTCCGCTATAAACAAACTTTGCTCGGCGCACTATGGGCGATCATCCAGCCTGTATTGACGATGATCGTTTTCACATTCATCTTTGGGAAGGTTGCGAAGGTGTCCAGCGATGGCGTTCCCTATCCGATCTTTTCTTATACGGCGCTTTTACCTTGGGGTCTATTTGTGGCTGCGCTTAATCAAGCCAGCCGTTCACTAACCTCGAACCATAACATGATCACGAAGATCTATTTTCCCAGATTGATCCTGCCGGTGGCTTCCGTGCTGGGCGGACTGGTGGATTTTGCGATCTCCTTCGTTGTACTGATCGGCTTGATGGTCTATTACAAGGTGACTCCCTCCTGGGCCAGTCTGTGGACTTTGCCGCTTTTTCTGCTGTTGGCGATCATCACGGCCCTGGGGGTTTCCCTCTGGCTTTCGGCGATCAACGTCCAGTATCGTGATGTGAACTATGCGCTTCCATTCCTGACGCAATTCTGGCTGTTCATCACCCCGGTGGCATATTCCTCTTCTGTCGTTACGGAAAAATGGCAGCTGGCCTATTCGATGAATCCCATGGCCGGCGTGGTCAACGGTTTCCGTTGGGCCCTGCTCGGCTCGGGCAATGGACCGGACGCATCGCTTTGGGTTTCCGTGGCAATCTCCTTCCTCATGCTGTTCAGCGGTCTGTTCTATTTCCGAAACATGGAAAAGACCTTCGCGGATACGATCTGATATGACTACCGCCATCAGTGTAAAAAATCTCGGCAAGCAATACCGCATCGGCGCGGCGCAGACCAAGTTCAAGTACGGCATGCTGCGCGAAGTGCTCGTGGATGCCGCCATGACCCCCGTCCGCATCTACAAGGCGTTGACCGGCAAGGGTTCCCGCGGCACCACCAATTCAGCCTCCTTCTGGGCCTTGAAGGATATTTCCTTTGATGTGGAGGAAGGCAAGGTCCTCGGCATTGTGGGACGCAACGGCGCCGGCAAGAGCACCCTGCTCAAGATCCTGTCCCGTGTGACCGAGCCGACCACCGGCACGGTCTCCGTCCGCGGGCGGGTGGGTTCGCTGCTCGAAGTGGGCACGGGCTTTCACCCCGAGTTGACCGGCCGGGAAAACATCTTTATGAACGGCGCGATCCTTGGCATGAAGAACGCCGAGATTGAATCCAAGTTTGATGAGATCGTGGAATTTTCCGAGGTCAGCCAGTTCATCGATACACCCGTCAAACGCTATTCCTCGGGTATGTACCTGCGCCTGGCGTTTGCGGTTGCGGCGCATCTTGAGCCCGAGATCCTCGTGGTGGATGAAGTGCTCGCAGTGGGCGATGCCGAATTTCAGCGCAAATGCCTGGGCAAAATGAGCGATGTGGCCCAGCAGGGCCGCACGGTTTTATTCGTCAGCCATAATATGTCCGCGATCCTGCGGCTCACGCAGGAAGCCATCGTCTTGAACAAGGGTCAGTTGCTGATGCGTGCCCCCACGCAGGAAGCCGTTGACTTTTATCTTTCATCCGGTCAGGCCCAGGCGGGCGAACGCCTGTGGGATGCGGATGAGGTCCCGGCTGCGAGTGCCCCCTTCAGGCCGATCAGCTTGAAGGTCAGAAATGGAAGCGGGAAGGTCGTGGACACGGTCCGCTCCACCGAACCGGTCCATGTTGAATTTGAATATCAACTCGATGCACCCATCACCGGTCTGCGGATCGGGTTCTATCTCAGCACCATGCGCGGCGAATATGTGCTCACATCCTTCGATACCGACGAGCCGCGTCTGTTCGATCAATTCGATTCGCGCAAGTCGGGCCGTTATGTCAGCCGCTGTGTGATCCCCGCCGACATTTTCAATGAAGGCCGCTACAGCCTGGGGGTGAACGCAAGCTCCTTTGGCGTGCGCCGTTATTTCATGGACGAGAACGCGCTTGCCTTCAACGTGGACATTTCCGGTGCGCCGGGTACGCAGTGGGCCGAACCGCGCGTGGGACCGGTGCGTCCGCGCCTTGCCTGGAAGATCGAGAAGTTGGATTAGTGGCTGCCAAACCCACCCTCAAAAATATTTTGGGCGACCTGCCTTTCACGGCCGAGATCGATTGGATGCTTCGGCAGAAGAATCGCCCCCGCAAGGATCATTTCAACCTGGATCGCCTGCAGAAATCCCTGCCTGCGGCGCGTGCGGTCGTTGAACCGATTGCCGGGAAAGCGAAACCCGGAAAAAATGTTTTGTTCTTTGCCACGCTTCATTACTGGATCGAGCAATCCGCCTATCTCGGACTGGTCCTGGCCGGCCTTGGGCACAAAGTCACTTTGTTAACCCTGCCGTATTCGGAATGGAACAAGGAAAAGGACAATTTCACGCAGCGGCAGCGTGTGCTTCATACAAAGGACGCCCTTTCGGCATTGTCCCCCTTAATAGAGCACGCTTCCATGCTGGACCTCAAGCCTGCTGCTGTTCTTCCGGAGAGTCTCCAGGCGGACGTGAAGGAGATCTCCCTTTGGGATGTGCAATATACCCTGATGCGCGAAGAAGTGGACATGAACAACGCCGGCGACCGCGCACTGTATGACCTGCGGATTCAACGCAATACCTTCGCTGCCAAAACCGCGCTTGAGTGGATGCAAACCAGGAAACCCGATGTGGTTTTGATCCCCAACGGTCTGATTCTGGAGATGGGAATTGTCTTCCGCGTGGCGCGCCATCTGGGCATGGACGCGGTCACATACGAATTCAACGACCAGCGTGAACAGATCTGGCTGGCCCAGAATTCATCCATCATGCAGCAGGATACCGATTACATCGTGGATGCGCGCTGTCATCTGCCTGTGACCGAGGAGATGTTTGAGCGCGTGGCCGACCTGGAAAATGCCCGCCGCGGTGCGCGTGTGTGGGGCAAATCCAAGCGGCTGTGGCAATATGTCTCTTCGCAAGGCGCGCAGGAGACCCGCAAACTGCTTGGCCTGGATGAACGCCCTGTGGTGATGCTGGCTGCCAATGTGCTCGGCGACAGCCTGACCCTGGGACGGGATATCTTCGCCGCTTCGATGACCGAATGGATCACGAAGACCGTTCAATATTTTGCAAAACGGACCGATGTGCAGATGGTGATCCGGGTCCATCCGGGTGAAAAACTTGTGCCGCAGGCCAAGTCCATGGGTACGGTGGTGCGTGAGGCCCTGCCGGAACTGCCTGGCCATATCCATGTCATCGGGGCGTTGGACAAGATCAACACGTATGATTTGATCGAGATCGCCGATGTCGGGCTGGCCTACACCACCACGGTCGGACTTGAAACCGCGATGAATGGGCGTCCCGTTATTTCCTGCGGCGAAACCCACTACCGCGGACGCGGCTTTACGCTCGATCCGAATACCTGGGATGAATATTACGCCGCCCTGGAAAAGGTGCTGGCTGATATTCCCGGCCATCAATTGAATGAGAAACAGGTTGAGTTTGCCTGGAATTATGCCTATCGATTTTTCTTTGAATACCCGCGTCCCTTCCCCTGGCGCCTGATGAATTTTTGGGATGACCTGGCGGTCTGGCCTTTGGAAAAAGTGCTCGGCCCGGAGGGGCTCGCGCAATTCAAGGACACATTCGACTTTTTGGTGAACGAACCATTTACGTGGAAATAATTTTTTGGGGCGGGTTTCCCTTCCCGCGGAATGAAATCAAATGACAAACGAAACCAAACAAAAAGTACGCGAGTTCTACGACGAGATCGGCTGGCAGCAGGAGGAGGATGGGCTGTATCAAAACGCCCGTTATGAAGACCTGCGTCCTGTTTCCCGCGAATACATCCACAAAACCCGCCTGCGGGTGATGAATGGATTGATCCCCACCGGCAAATTCCTCTTGGATGCAGGCTCCGGCCCCGTGCAATATGAGGAATACAAGCTCTATTCGCAGGGATATCAGAAACGCGTTTGTCTGGATATCTCCATTCAGGCTTTGCGTGAAGCGCGCGAGCGGATCGGCGATCACGGCCTGTTCGTCGTGGGGGACCTGGCGAACCTGCCCTTCAAACCGGAGTCTTTTGACGGCGCTGTTTCCATGCATGCCATCCACCACCTTGCGCTGACGGAACACCCGCGCGCCTATGGGGAGATCCACCGCGTGCTGGCGGGCGGACGCACCGCAGCCATTGTCAACGGTTGGCATGAACCCCTGCTTAGCCGCATGGCGGAACCGTTGATCGGGTTGATGCGCAAACTATCCGGCCGCAGCGAGAAAAAGAAAAAGGAATGGCTGAGCGAGGAAGACCCGGCTGGAACCTTTGTTCAAAAAATGACCCCCCAATGGCTCAAACGCGAGATCGGCTCGAAGATGACCATTGAGATCAAGCCCTGGCGCAGTGTCAGCACGCGTGTCTTGCGCTGGTTCGTCCGCCCCTTTGGAGGCAGGATGTTTTTGAAGTTTGTATTCTGGCTGGAAGGCGTGTTCCCGGGTTTTTTTGCCGAGAACGGTCAGTATCCATTGATTGTTGTGAAGAAATAATGAAATCCCGATTCACAATTCTCGTCACGAAAGACTCGGGCCTGTTTCGGGCCGGTAAATAGGAGAACGCATTATGAACTGGAAAGATCAAGTTGTTTTAGTCACCGGTGGAACCGGATCGTTCGGAAAGAAATTCACCAAAATCCTGCTGGAGGAAAAACAACCCAGGAAGATCATCATCTTCAGCCGGGATGAGTTGAAGCAGCATGAAATGCAGGTGGGCGGATTCAACGACCCCCGTCTGCGTTATTTCATCGGCGATATCCGTGACCGGGAACGGCTTGTGCGTGCACTGCATGGCGTGGATATTGTGGTGCATGCCGCGGCCCTCAAGCAGGTCCCGGCCTGTGAGTACAACCCGATGGAAGCCATTAAGACCAACATTATGGGCACGGCCAACGTGGTCGAAGCTGCGTTGGATGCCGGCGTGAAAAAAGTGCTGATGGTCAGCACCGACAAGGCTGTCAGTCCGGCCAATTTATACGGTGCCACGAAACTGGCCGGGGAGAAGTTGACCATTCAAAGCAACGCCTATGCCGGTGGGTCAGCAACCCGCTTTTCGTGCGTGCGATACGGGAACGTCGTCGGTTCGCGCGGATCGATCGTCCCGCTCTTTCTCAAACAACGTGCTGGCGGCAAGGTCACCATCACCGATGACCGCATGACCCGGTTCTGGCTTTCCCTTGAACAGGGTGTGCGATTTGTCATCACCTGTATCGAGCAAATGGAAGGCGGCGAAGTCTTCATTCCCAAGATTCCCAGCACCAAGGTTGTGGATCTGGCCAGGGCCATCGCTCCTGAAGCGGAAATCAGTATGATTGGCATCCGCCCCGGTGAAAAGCTGCACGAAATGCTGATCTCGGAGGATGAGGCCCGGCACACCATTGAACTGGATACGATGTTCGTGGTGCAGCCCGCCGAGGCCACCTGGTTCGGATATTCCTGGCAGTCGAAGGGGAAATCCTTGAAGGAAGGCTATTACTACTCCAGTGATAACAATTCGGAGTGGCTGGATATCGAAGGCATCAAAAAATACATCGCGCCGTTCGAGGAACTCTTCAAACAGGGCAAGCTCGAGGGGTAGGATTCATGGCGCGCATTCTCATCACCGGAACCAGCGGTTTGCTCGGCATCAATCTCGCCCAGGAGACAATGAACACGCACCAGATCTTCGGTTTGGACCGCGGCAGGCTGGGACATGCCCCTTTTAAGATCATCCATGGGGATCTGTTGGATCCCCGGATCATTGAATCGGCCATTCAGACTGCCAGGCCAGAGTGGATCATCAATTGCGCGGCTCTCGCGGACCTCGACAGATGCGAGGAAGACCCGGACCTGGCCCGCCGTTTGAATACGGACGCGCCCGCAAAACTTGCAAAGATCTGCAAGGCGCGCGGGATTGCCCTGGTTCACATTTCAACCGATGCCGTCTTTGACGGAATGACGGATGCTTTTTATAAGGAAGAGGATGAGCCAAATCCCCTCAGTGTGTATGCGCGGACAAAGCTGGATAGCGAGCGGGCTGTCCGAGCCGAAAACCCGGATGCCATCGTGGCCCGCGTCAATTTCTACGGCTGGAGTTTGACCGGGAAAAGAAGCCTGGCCGAATTCTTCTTTCACAACCTGACCAATAACAAGAGCATGAGCGGATTTACAGATGTAAAGTTTTGTCCGATGCTGGTCAATGATACGGCTCGTACGCTGGTCAAAATGCTTCAAAAGAATTTAAAGGGTCTGTATCACCTGGCTGGTCCGCAGGCGATGAGCAAATACCAGTTCGGGGTGGAGATTGCCCGCAAGTTCAACTTGCGGGAGGCCGGAATTTCACCCAAGTCCATCAACACCTCGAGTTTAAATGCCCGCCGCTCCAACAATTTATGCCTTTCCATCAACAAGATATCCACAGATCTGGGCGAAGCTCTGCCCGAGTTTTCCACAGGATTGAACGAGTTTTACCTGCAATACCAGCAGGGTTATCCACAGAAAATCCGTGGTTATGCACAATAAACCCTGATGTTTCCACAAATATTCCCGGTCCTGCCCGGGTTTTCCACAGCCCAATCGTTTTCCAAGCCTGAAAAGTGGCTGCTTATCCACAGGGAATAACGAGTTATCCACAGGTTTGAGCACCTTTATCCACTCAACATGGAGGATGTATGGAAATCAAGTTCGGCAAACACACCATTGGCTTAAATCACCCCACCTACTTCATCGCGGACATCGCCGCCAATCACGACGGTGACATGGAGCGCGCCAGGAAGTTGATTCGCCTGGCAAAAGAGGCCGGTGCGGATGCGGCCAAATTCCAGAATTTCGACGCGCCCAAGATCGTTTCGGATTATGGCTTCAAGGCCATGAGCGGCGGACAGGTCAGTCACCAGGCTTCGTGGAAGAAGTCCGTTTTTGAGGTATACAAGGGCGCCTCCATCCCGTTCGAGTGGTCCATGACCCTCGTGGAGGAATGCAATGAAGTGGGCATTGACTATTTCTCCTCCCCCTATGATTTCGAAGCGATCGATTTCCTCGATCAATATGTCCAGGTCTACAAAGCCGGCTCCGGTGAGATCGACTGGATCGAAGCCCTGGAGCGCATGGCAGCCAAGGGTAAACCCTTCTTTGTTGCCACGGGTGCCTCCACCATCGGGGAGGTGCAAAAGGCGGTCCATGCCATATTAAAGATCAACAAGCAGCTGGTCTTGATGCAATGCAACACCAATTACACCGCCAGCCCGAATAACTATGACCATTTGCATTTGAATGTCCTCAAGACCTTTGGGACTATGTTCCCGGATGTGATCCTGGGATTGTCCGACCACACCCATGCGGTGGCACCCGTGCTCGGCGCGGTCACTTTGGGCGCGCGTGTGATCGAACGTCACTTCACCGACAGCAATGACCGCGAGGGACCCGATCACAAATTTGCGATGAATCCGGAGAACTGGGCCAGGATGGTCGAAGAGACGCGCCTGCTCGAACGTTCCCTGGGAAGCCCCGATAAATTCATTGCGGAGAATGAGCAGGAAACCCAGATCGTGCAGCGCCGCTGTCTGCGGGCTGCGCGGGAGATCAAGGCGGGTGAAATTTTCACCCGTGACATGATCGACGTACTTCGCCCGGCCACGCCCGGAGCGATCAAGCCGGACCAGATCCAAAATGTGATCGGCACCCGGTCCTTGATCGATATGCCTCTCGGCAGGGAACTGCGCTGGACGGATCTCGGCTCATAATAAATACAGGGACACGGCCTTGTTGTGGCCTTGCGAGTTGGTTATGAAAATCCTTTATTTTTCCCTCGGTTACTCCACGCACGACCATCGTTTTCTAAAAGCCATTTCAGATGGCGGGCACGAGGTGTACTTTGTGCAATTGGAGGGCAATCGTCGCCAGGTCGAGGACCGTCCCGTCCCGGAACCAGTGCATCAGGTGATCTGGAAGGGTGGACGCGGACCCTTCCGTTGGGGAGATCTGGTTAAGTTGTTGATCGATTTTCGGCGCCTGACCCGCGAGATCAAACCGGACCTGATCCATGCCGGCCCGATCCAAACCTGCGCCTTTATTGCAATTCTCAGCGGATTTCGTCCCGTACTCACGATCTCCTGGGGTTTTGACCTGATGGACGATGTCCACCGCAACAAATGGTGGGAGTGGGTCACGCGCTACACACTGAAGCGCTCCACATTTTTCACCAGCGATGCCAGGGTCACACGCGACCAGGCCGTGGTCTTTGGAATGGACCCCGATAAAACGATCGTCTTTCCATGGGGAGTCGATCTCGAACAATTTCGCATGGAAGGGCCAAAACCGGGAAAAGCCGGGACGTTCACACTCTTTTGCAATCGCTCCTGGGAGCCCCGATACGGTGTGGATGTGCTGGCACGGGCATTTGTCAAAGTGGCGCAGCAAAACGAACACGTGGACCTGATCCTGTTGGGCGGCGGTTCGCAGGGTGGACGCATTCGCCAGATCCTGCTGGGCGGCGGCGTGCTGGACCGCGTCACCTTTGGCGGGCAGGTTTCCCAAACCGACCTGCCGCGCTGGTATCATATGACCGATCTGTACATCTCGCCTTCGCATGTGGACGGTTCCTCTGTTTCGTTGATGGAAGCCCTGGCCTGCGGACTTCCCTGTCTGGTCTCGGATATTCCCGCCAACAAGGAGTGGGTTGTGGATGATGAGAACGGCTGGCTCTTCCGCGATGGGGATGCGGATCATCTCGCTGAACGCATTTTGGCGGCCATTGCCCAAAAGGAGAAACTGCCGGGGATCGGCCGCGCAAGCCGGCAGTCCGCAGAGATGCGGGCGGACTGGAAAAAGAATTCTGAAGCGTTGATGAATGTCTATCGAAGCCTTGGAGGAAAACATGCTCAATAAGAAAGACCTGTTGGATGGGTTTGGGAAAATCAAGATCGAAAGCGATACGATCGTGGTGCACACTTCGTATAAATCGCTGGGCGGTGTGGAAGGCGGCGTGGATACGGTCATCGATGTAATGAGGGAACTGGTGGGGAAGGACGGCACGGTGCTGTTTCCCGCCTTTAATTTTCAATCCTGGACCGAGACCCATTACTTCGACGTGATCGAGACGCCTTCAAAGATGGGCATGATCACCGAACAGGCACGCCTCAGGCCTGACGCAAAGCGGACTCCACATCCGATCTACAGTTTCTCCATTTTGGGTCCGCGCGCCGATGAATTTTCGAAGACCGAGGATGTGGAGGCCTACGGGCCGAACTCCGCCTTTGCCTTGTTCCACAAATTGAACGCCACCATCATCAGCATCGGCCTGGATTTCAACAATTCGTTTTCCATGCATCATTATATTGAATATAACGTCGGCTGTGACTATCGGCGCATCAAGGAGTTCGCCGGAATTTACATGGGCTATGACCGCAAACCGCAGATCAAGAAATATTCAATGTTCGTGCGCCTGAACGAGCGCGTCAAGACCTATATTGTCCCGGGCATGAACGACCTGCTGCACGCAGGCGTGATCAAGGAGATTCCGGTGGGAGCGGCCAAGGTGCATTATCTGACTGCAAACGAATTCTTTGATAACATGTCCGTCATTGTGCGGGAACAGCCCGAGAAACTACATTATATTGAAGAGCCGAAATATTAATCCTGCGGGAACGCCCTGCCGATAAAGGTGATTTATGAAACCCTATACCTCCCTGAAATCCATCCTCGCCGAGTTTTACCCGCTGCATCGCACCCTCGCCTCTGCGGACCATGACAGGACCCTGGAGATCGTCGGCTCCTACATGCCTGATTCCTCCAACTACACCATCGAGACCTATGCTCCGCTCGAAAAGGCGTGGACCTGGCAGGTGCCCGAGCGATATTTGGTGCATGAAGCCTATCTGGAGATCGAGGGCGGCGAACGCGTGGTGGATTTCAAAAACAATCCGCTGCATATCGTTTCGTACTCCCTGCCCGTCGACAGGTTGCTTTCATTTGAAGAACTCCAGCCGCATTTGTATTTTAACGAGAAGCGCCCGCATACCATTCCGTGGGTGTTCAAATATTACGACCGCGATTGGGGCTTCTGCCTGCCAAAGAATGTTTTCGACAAGCTTCCGCGGGACAAAAAATACCGTGCAGTCATCCAGTCTGAATTCATCACCGACCCGAAGCAGGGATTCAAAATGGCGACCGCCGTCATTCACCCCGAAGGCGGACCGGCCGCCTCGGCAGGCGAGATCATTGTGCAGGCCCATACCTGTCATCCCATGCAGGCCAATGACGACGGCGCGGGCGTGGTCAGCACGATTGAGCTGGCGCGTCGACTCGCCGAAAAACCGCTGCCTGCCGGTTCGATGAGCGTCCGTTTTTGGTTCGGGCCTGAAACGATTGGCACCATCGTGTATCTTTCGCACAACGAGCACCTGATTCAAAATCTGCGCGGCGGCATCTTCATGGAAATGACCGGCAACAGGAACAGGATCGCCTGGCATCATACCCGCCAGAACGATCATCTGCTCGACCGCATTACCAATTATGTGGTCCGGAATGTCGCGCACGATGAACGCGAGTTCGCCGCAGCTCCCGCCAACGATGAACGTGTCATCAACGGACCCGGCGTCAATGTGCCTTGTATCTCGATCAACCGCTGGCCCTACGATGAGTATCACACCACGGACGACAACCTCGATATCATTCATGATGACATGCTGGTCGGCGCCGCCGAAACCGCCGAGCAGGTGATTCGCATGTACGCCACCAATTACATTCCCAAGCGCACCTTCCGGGGTCCGGTATTTCTGAGCGGCAATGGCCTGTGGGTCGATTGGCGTGAGAACTGGGCGCTCAATCGTGCCATCGAAAAAATCATGATGCGTTTTGAAGGTGAGCTTTCTATTTTTGAGATTGCTGAACAAGTGGGTCTTGATTATTGGATGGTGCGTGACTATATTGAAAAATTCCGCGCCAAGGGATTTGTGACTCCCTTGCCAATCCCGTCCGAGGCTATCAATGATTGATCCTGTCGATAAATCCAGAGATGGAAGCCTTTCCCGCATTTTCAACTTGTTTTTTGACTATGGGCAGGAGGCCAAATTCCCGGCAGCGAGCTGGATCTTCATCATCCTTGTTTATCTGGCTGGTGTGCTAGTTTGGGGAAATCTTTTCAACTGGCTTCAAACCCCATTGGATTTTCATGATTGGGGAAGCATCAATTTCCCCCGTTATGAGGTTGTCCGCAATGCACTCCATGATGGGGTGCTGCCCCTGCATATTGAATGCGAAAAGTGCCTTCATGGGGTCACCGACCGTTTTTTTGTACTTCCGGATGTAGTCACAACTCCTCAAATGATGGTGCTGCCCTGGATTGACATAGGCAAGTTCATCTTTCTGGATTTGCTCCTTCAATACACTATCGCCACGGCTGGTCTGTTGTACATACGGCGTAAATTCAAGCTTTCCCTTGTGGCCTATTTGTTTTTGTTTTCGCTTTTCAATTTCAATGGATATATCCAGGCGCACTATGTGATCGGTCACATAACCTGGGCTGGTTATTTTCTATTTCCCTGGTTTTTCATCCTGATATTCCATTTTCTGGATCACGGAGCTTCGTATCTTTGGGTGGCGGGCATGGCCTTCCTTTCCTTATATGCGATCCTAGCTGGGTCGCAACATCATTTCACCTGGATGATGTTGTTTCTAGCTTTCCTGGCACTATCCTGCTGGCAGAACAAAAAGTGGATCTTGACCGCGATTCTTTTTTCAGGTTTTGCCGGCGCGGTTCGTCTGCTTCCACCTTTGCTTGGTATCGGGGCGTTCACCTCCTCCCTTGGTAAGTTTGATTTTCGTTCCGGATATCCGTCTTTGGGTGATTTTACGTCTGCCCTGGTGGTATTGCGCCCGGTCACTTACGTTGTGCGGATCACATCGGAAAAGCTTGGATATTGGGAGTTCGACTATTTTATCGGTATTGTGGGTGCATGTTTTCTTCTCTTCTTTGGTGTTTTTTTCTGGCTGCGAGATCAATGGGGGGGGCAAAGGAGATTTTCGCCCTTGCTGGTGCCGACCGGTTTGGTCTTCTTGTTGTCCATCGGAAATTTATACGGATATACGCTTTATAGAATTCCTCTTTTTGCCAGTGAGCGGGTTTCCGCCCGCATGGTCAGTCTTCCCCTGACATTATTGATGATTGTTGCCGCTGTTTATTTTCAGGAATTTCTCGATATCAGGAAGGATGGGATCTTTCGCTGGTTGGCTGTGTTTTCGCTTATTCCCTTGTTGAATGATTTGTATATGCATGTCAATTTCTGGCGGGTGAATGAAATCAATGGGCTTTTGGATGTGGAGGTCAAATCTACACAGGCTGTTATTGCCAATCATGTGGACCCGCTATACCTGCAGGTTCTGACGGTGGGGCTTGCTTTGACGTTGATCACCTTGGTTTTGATTGTAGTTTTGTCTGTACGCGAGAGATGGACAATAAATAGACTGTCATGAAAACTTCACCCATCCTGTAGCCCAACAATATGAAGCACTATATTTATGGAATGCGACTCCATTAATGCCTGCCACCTCTCCGGACACTTGTGAATAGCTGCACGACAATTTTGAGCCAACTGGCATGATCGTGCCCAGTTATTGCGAGTAAAATAATAGGCTCAAATAAAAACTCTGGCTTTCAAATAATCATGAGATTAAAAACCATTGCCATTATTCAAGGACGCATGAGCTCGTCCCGCCTGCCTGGAAAGATTCTTGCCGATCTTGCAGGCCAGCCGATGTTGACCCGCGTGTACACACGCACCTCGCGGGCGCAGACTCTTGGCGAGGTCATCTTCGCCACGACCACGGACGTCTCAGACGACCCCGTGGCGGAGTATTGCGACTTGAGCGGGATTCCCTTCACCCGCGGCAGTCAATTCGATGTGCTCGACCGGTATTATCAGGCCGCGTCCGAAGCCCAAGCGGAAGTGGTGGTGCGCATCACCGCGGATTGCCCGGTCATTGATCCGCAATTGATCGACGATGTGGTCAACACGCTGCTTGAAGGTGAATATGATTTTGTCTGCAACCGCCTGCCGCCGCCGTGGACCCGCACCTATCCCATCGGCCTGGATGTGGAAGCCTGCACTTTCAAAGCCCTGAAAAAAGCCTGGAAGGAAGCCAGGGAACCCCAACATCGGGAACATGCCATGCCGTATCTCTATGAAGGTGTCCAGCTGTCCAAACAAAGCCGGACCCTTGAGACAGGCACCTCTCCGCGCGGATTTGGCGTTGCCTTGCTCCAACACACCACGGATTTCGGCGATTACCGCTGGACGGTGGATACTCCTGAAGACCTTGAATTCATGCGTCAGGTATACAGCCGTTTCGACGGCCGGGATGATTTCACCTGGAAGGAAGTCCTGGACCTGGTCCACGATAATCCAGATTTGATGAAGATCAATTCTGGTGTGCAACACAAGACTTTGAAAGATATCGACAAAAGGGCGTTGAAACGTTAGCAGGTTTGAATGTTTCAACCTGTAAACTTGCAAACATTGAACATGTCTTTAATCACCCTCTTCTCCGCTCCCAAACCCTTTACGGATCCGCACATCGCGATGATCCAGCGCAATGCGATTCGTTCATGGGCCCTGCTTCCAGAGGTCGAGGTTATTTTGCTGGGTGAAGAGACCGGCCTGGCCGAAACCGCCAGGGAACTTGGCGTGAAGCATTTGCCGAATGTTGCCCGCAATGCATCCGGCACGCCGTTGATCTCGTCCATGTTTCGGCTGGCGCGCGAAAATTCCAGCAGTGACCTGCTCTGCATCATCAATGCGGACATGGTCCTTATGCCCGATTTTGTTGAAGCCGCCAGGCAGGTTGCGAAGCTGAAGGACAAATTTGTTTTACTCAGCCAGCGTTGGGATTATGACATCACGGCTCCGATCGATTTCACCACAGGCTGGGAGCCGGGGCTGAGGGAATCCGTCAGCAAACAGGACCAGCTTCACCGTCCCGCTGGAAGCGATTTTTTTCTTTTTCCCAAAGACTCCTATCAGGATATTCCCGATTTCATCATCGGCCGTGCGGGCTGGGACAACTGGATGATCTTCAAAGCGCGCAGGGAAGGCTGGCCTGTGATCGACTGCACGCCTTCGGTGATGATCGTGCATCAGAACCATGACTATAGCCACCTGCCCGGCGGCAGGTCGCATTACGATCATCCGGACACGGATGAGAATATCCGCCTGGCAGGCGGGCAGGCGAATATCCGTTATACGATTTTGGATTCAACGCACCGTCTTCTCGGTGGTAAACTTGCCCGCCCGCAGCTCTCTTACCTGCGTTTCATGCGTAAGATTGAATTATTCTTACGAGCAATATTTTTTTTCCTGCCTGAAGATATGATCGAAAATATAGCCCGCCCCAAGCGATGGAAGAAGCGAATCACAAAGCTCTTCAAACCGTAAATCCAAAATCATAAATCGGAAATCGTTACATGCGAAAAGGTCAAAACCCCGCCAAGTTCGTCAAAGACGTCGCCCGCCCGGAGCGGATCACGGTAGCACTGCTTAATTACATTCCCTTTCTGAGCGGATTCTACGCCGAGACCCTCGATGTGTTGAAGGTCTCACTTGGGTCCATGCGCAGGGACGCCGGGCTGTCATTCGATTTGATGGTCTTCGATAACGGCTCATGCGCCGAAGTGCGTGATTTCCTGGTGAAAGAAAAGGAAGAGGGGCGAATTCAATATTTGATTCTCTCCGAGAAGAACATGGGCAAGGGCGGCGCCTGGAATGTGATGTTGACCGGCGCGCCGGGCGAGATCATCGCCTATACCGATGCGGACGTTTTATTTTCCCCGAACTGGCTTTCGCGTTCGGTGGAAATTCTTGAAACCTTCCCGAATGTCGGCATGGTGACCGCGCGCCCTTTCCGTACGCCGCCGGAGTTTTACGAATCGACTCTCAAGTGGGCGCGGGCAAACGCCAAACTCGAAGAAGGTCAATTCATCCCGTGGGAAACCTTCCTGGAATTCAATCTCTCGCTTGGGCAGACCGAGGAAGAGAATAAGAAAGTATACGCTGAGACAAAAGATTGGCGTATTCAGTACAAAGGCGTGACCGCGCTCGCTGGCGCGTCGCATTGGCAGTTCACGGCGTACAAATCCACATTGCAGCAGTTCCTGCCCTTTGACATGGACAAGCCCATGGGCCAGGTCCGACAGCTGGACAAGCGCATGAACGACGCGGGCCTGTTGCGCCTGATGGTCTCCGATCCGCTGGCGATGAACATGTCCAATACGCTGGGGTATTTGCGTGGGGAGTTAAAGGATGTGGGGAAGACATCGTCCCCGAAGGGGACGAAAGATGTTTCCCTGGGCAAGCGCGTGTTGGAAATTGGATTTATCAAGAAGATATTGCTGGCGATATATAACAAGATCTTCAATTGGTATTATTCCTGAACATTTCAATTGTAAATTGGTGTTAAGGTCAGGAAGCGGATGGATGATCCCATCCGCTTCCTGACCTGTTTCCGGATTTATGGACGGGTTCTCGACGGGCCTGGTGTTTCAGTGATTGGTTGTTCGTCCGGGTTTTGCGGCTGCGCAGGGATCGGGGTCAGGGTTGGGATCGGGATGATGCTCAGCTCACCGGGGTTCCCATCAAATTCGACCGAACTCGTCTGCACCCAACAAGGGACCAAATATAAGGGATTCGTCACGACATAATAATCCCCCCCAGCGCCCACGCCGAGCAATTCAAGCTGCAAGTCCGCATTGATCGCGCTGATCACTCCATAGGATTCGCCGGGGCCGACAAAGCAAAGAGCATCCCGGGTCACACGGACAGATCTTTTGAATGAAAACGGCGTGGGAGTGTTTCGGGTTGGCAAGTCTGACCTGGTGGGAGGGGTAATCAAAATGAGGTCGGCCGAACAGTTCCACCTCACCCGTCCCTTGGTGCCGACATCCAGTTTGTCGTAGATGCGCAGGTCGTCAACCTGGTTTATCGCGACATTCCATTGGTTGAAGCAGGCATCAACCTGATAGGGAACGTCGTTATAGAATGCGTAGGGGTTCCCTGCCGCGAAATCGTTTTTCCCCGCGCTGCCCAGCGGGCCACCGCCAAAATCAATGATGGGTTCGGAGACGCCGCTGTAACCGTTATATTTGGTTTCCACATCGTATTTGATGCCCGAGATGGCACTATTTTGTACTTTTACATTGTATCCTTCCGGGTTCAAACCAATACCCACATTGAATCCCCCTATGGTGACACCGTCAATCTCAACCAGCGCATGCCCCTGGGCTTCTGTGAGCCAGCCCCCGGCTGAGATGCCCGCGTATGGCGGATTATAGATCGTGCCGGAGTTTGCCGCCGCATTGTTGGCATGCGTGCGGGTGATCTTGGTGTTGATGATCTTCACATTATTGGGACCCTGAATGCGGATGCCGTCGGCGTAGTAAATATTGGACCCGGCAATGGAAGAATCGCGGATATTAATAGATTGAATAGTGAGTGGACTGTTGGGGTTGGGAGCTTTGCTGCCAAGTACGGTGGAGTTGACGTTGATCGTGTGGTCGAACAGGTCCCCCAGGTAGGTATTGATAACGTCTCCGCTGGAAGCCATGATATCCAGACCATAATCTGACCTGGTGTTGATGGCTGTTTTGATCTGGGATTTTTCGATATAGAACATGGAGACGTTCTCGAGTTGGACCGCATACAGCCCGAGGGAGTAGGTGACTTCCACGTTATACATGATGAAACGGGTGTTCACTGCCCTGACCCCGCCCCCGAATACCACCAGGGTTTGCAAGTTAACGGAAGTGGCGTTCTCGATCAGGATGCTGGGCTTGCTGGTATCCTTTCTGGAGATGATGGAAACTTCCTCAACTGGGTAGTTCACATCATCCGGATAGGTGGTAGCCTTGCCTGTTCCCACACCCAGGATCACCATTGGTTTGTGGATCACAAGGTTTTCCTGGTAGATCCCCTTCATTAAATTGATTCGGAGGGTGGTGCCGCCCTGCGCCGATGCATGGTCAATGGCATATTGGATGTGCCGCCATGGGTTGGATTTGGTGCCTTTGCCGGTAGAATCACTGCCCTTAACACTTACATAAAATTCGGTGTACTGTGTAGGCCCCGGCGGAAATTTACAGCTAGAGACTGTTGTGATCAGGATGATCGCGGCGATGGTCAGATGAAGGAAAAAACCGGATTTCTTCATTTTCTGGCTCCTTTTTCATGTGGAAAATCGTCGGACTGCCAAGTGCATTGCTTTTTTGTATCATTTCCTGGTCTATAATTCAAGCGGGACCTTGGTCAAAAAACACCATGTCTTTTTGGTATCATTGGACTTCCAGTATATGTCCAATTTGGATTGGATTTCATCAGGGAGATATTGCTGGCGGCGTACAACAAGGTATTTGGCCGGTATTATTTTTACCAGAATGGTTAGTCAGGCATGAAAAAATTACTTTTCGTCTTGATCTTGAGTTCTATGATTTCCGCTGCCTGTGACAGCGGCCTTGTTGGATTGACACCGACTTCCGCCAAAACAATAATGCCTATGGAGGCTGCTAATCCCACTGCATGGCCGACGATTGCTTCTACGTCTACGCCTGCTCTGATGCCATCAGCTATGCCGTGTGTGGATGTCGTGTCTCATGCAAAAAACGCACCGGATTCGACCATAAATTATTATGGCTGCACAGCGTCTCTGCAAACCGATCTAGACCCGGCCTTTGAGCAGGTATTGCTGTGGGCGCCCAGGGAAGCATCACTTGGTCAAGTTTCTGTTGAAGTGTACGATAACGTAACTGATTTGGTGAAGTGGGAGGTCGAACACGGAGCTGCTGCGGGCGAGAAGGACCTGGTAAATGGCTGGAAATATGGAGCTCGGGGAAAAGCCTACGAAAAATATAACGCGATTGTGATTTATATACAACCCGGGTCCGATTGGAGTGTCGGTGAAAGGGTGAAGGATCTCGCGCATGAGTTGCAACATCTGATACAGGCTGCCTGGCTGGGAGGAAAATTTAATAAACCATTGCCTGTCATTGTCGTAGAAGGTGGTGCTGAATGGCGTGCAAGGAAACAGGAGGCTGCATTAGGATATACACCTCTTGACACAACTCCATCCCTGGGCGTTTGTTCTTACACCTATGAACACCTGGTTAATGTTCCTCAAGATGGAGATAACGAAGGCTGCTGGTATGTCGAAGGAGAGCAAATGTTTATTTTGCTTGAACGTTTATACGGTGACCAATATGACATTCTCTGGTCTCATATAAGAACATTGTCATTTGACAGTGCTTTTAAACAAACTTATGGAGTCTCGATCACTGAATTCGCAAAAACATTTGATGCATTTGTTTCAAACGGCTATGTACTTCCCTGAATTTGCTGGTCGTTTGCCGTGAAGATTTGTGTTTTGCCCGATAAGCAACAACAAATTTCAAGTCTTGCCAAGGCGACTTTTAATTCAAACAAGGAATAATGACCAAACGTATCTTCATCTCCGCCGATCACGGCATGGCAATCATCTACTTCCTGCAAAGCGACGTCGTCCAGACCCTGCTTGCTGCGGGCGTCCAGATCGTCGTCCTCACCGACGATGACACCAAGGACAAAATTGCAGCCCGCTTTGCACGCCCCGGTCTCAGCTTCGAAGGCTTGCGCTTAAAGCAAGCCAATGACTACGCCAAAAAGGTCAGCCCGCGTCTTCAATCCCTGCTCATCTATTTGCGCCGCGTCGGCGGCTCACGCCGCATCAACACCGAAGCCATGGACAGCCACATCTGGGAAGTCTGGGCGGAGAACGGCTGGAAATTCCGTTTGGGCATTTGGATTCCTTCCGCGCTGATGATTCTGCTCCTGCGGAATTTTTCCTTCGCCCGCAAATTATTAGTGCGGATGCAGAACCGCTTCACTCCGACCCCGGGCCTGTACACTGACCTCTTCGACAAATACCAACCTGACATGGTCATCGCTTCGACTCCCGGCTGGCGCATGGACCGTTATCTCCTGCGTGAATCCGCCCGACGCGGCATCCCGAACATGACCGTCATCGTCGGCTGGGACAATTCGTCGAGTTACAACATCTCAGGCGCGGACGTGCAGTGGGCGACGTGTTGGTCTGAATTGCAAAAAGAGGAACTCGTCAAAGGTTCAGATTGGAATCCCGAGCATGTGAACATCGGCGGCATCCCTTCATACGACGGATACTTCCGCAAACAATGGCTTATGCCGCGCGACGAATATTTCAAACTGCACGGGCTCGACCCGAACCGCAAGTTGATCTCGTACGCCAGCAGTTTTGTCCACTTTGCGCCGAACTTCCCGAACATCGAAGCGCTGGCGAAACTGGTTTCTTCTGATTCTTTAGCAGAACCTTCACAGTTGTTGATCCGCCTGCACCCCAGTCACTTTCAGGACAAGCCAAAGATCTTCGCCGACGAACGCGCGCAGGTCTTTGAGTTGGAAAAGAAATATCGGCATGTGCATGTGGTTCAGCCTGTGGCGTTGGGCGGGTCGCTTGGCTACTACGGCGGCGAAGACATGGACGAGAAATCCTCCATGATGGCCTATTCGGATGTGGTGGTGACGGTCTATTCGACCATGCTGGTGGAGACGGCTGTGCATGACACCCCGATGATCGCCGCAACCATCGATACCCCCGGCGGCTGGAACCAGGTGCGGAAATTCTCGCTTTCGTTGAAGGACATCGGTAATTGGCCCACGCATAAGCGCTTCCGTGATGCCAAAGCCGGGCGGGTGGCAATGAACGAAACCGAACTTCGCGATACGTTGAATATGTACTTGAAAGATAAATCAGTGGATTCTGCTCAACGCCGAAAATTCATCGAAGATGAAATCACATTCACGGATGCCGGAGCGGGAAGACGCACAGCTGAATTCATTTTAAAGGTCCTGGGCTCATAACACTGCCGGGGATCCGCTTCCAGCGGGTCCTCTTTTTCATGGTAAAAATAAGGATACGGAGAACAAAATGAACACGAGATATCCGATCGTCCTGTCAATTCTTATCGCAATCATCCTGTCCGCCTGCGGACCTGCCCCAGAGCCGACCCTGACTGCGGAGCAGATCGCCAGCACAGCGGTTGCGGATGCGTGGATGGCCGTCACACAAACCGCAGCGGCCATGCCGACTGCCACGGCCACTTCCACGCCTCTGCCTCCCACAGCAACACCCCAACCCACATTTACCTTTCTGCCCACCCTGGCTCCCGTCAACACCACAGGCGGCAATCCGGCCGCGGCAACCGCAGGTCCCTGTGACCAGCCGCCGCCCGTATTACCCCTGGGAACGCTGGTCAAGGTCAGATTTATCAATAAATCCGGCGGTTCGCTCAACCTGTCCTTTGGCATGAATTCGCCCAATGACAAGAAGGAATGTGTTACCTACAGCTATTATCTGGACCGCTTTGATGAACCGGAAGTGACGGTCCTCGCGGGTTGTTACTGGGGTTGGGCCTGGGTGACCGGCAAGCAGCCATCGGTGGCGAAAACCGGCGATAGCCTTATTTGTGTGACGGATCCGGCCAAGACGATCACCATTTGGATCGAATCTGAGGCGATCTTTGTCCATTGATCCAATGCTGAAGATAGGAATACCGGCATGACCGGGCGGAAAAACATGTTCCTTTTTTATTTCTCGATCACGCTGGCCATTCTTTCGAGTGCGCTTTATCATTTCAGTGCGCGGAGCATCCCTTCGAACATTAATTTCGCGGTCTCGCTTGTGGTGACGTATGCCGTTGCAATCGGGATCACGATCCTTGTCACGCTTCTTTTCCCCGCCCCAGCCGGGTTCGCCTTCGAAGTGAAGAAACTTAACTGGGCCAGTTTCCTGCTCGCCATTGCCATCGTTGGGATCGAATTTGGGTTCCTGCTGACCTACCGCGCAGGCTGGAACCTGGGCATTGCCGCGGTGCTGGTCAATGTGGTGGCTTCCCTGATCCTTGTCCCTGTCGCCATTCTTGTTTTCAAGGACAGGATCTCCTGGGTCAATATCCTGGGGATATTGGTCTGCCTGACGGGACTGGTAATGTTGAATTGGAAAAGGTAAAACAATGATCGCAAAAAGAATGATTGCTTCCATCTGGTTGGTTTTTACGCTGTTGGCCGCCTGTGCCCCTGCGCCGATATCTACCCCGCAGCCCGATCGGTCCAATGCTCCTGCAATTGCCATGGTCGAGCAGTTTTACACCGGGATCAATGATGCCCAGGTCTTGAATGATCTCGGTCGGTCGTGGGCTTTACTCTCGAATGATGCACAATGCAATTCCGTCAACCATTGTGACCTGGTCTATTTTGAGGATCGCTGGTGGAATTCGAAGGCCATCTATACGCTCTATGACTGCGGACCCAACCTGGTGGCCGCGGAGGAGAGAAAATATCCTAGAGACGCGGATCCCGCCTCTGCCAGCGGTAATCCGACGTACTGGCTGTATCAATTGAATGATTATGATGGGAGCCTGTTGATCAGCAAAATGGATTTGATCCAGGCACCCGGGCCGGAATGTGTTCCGGTAAAATGATCCTGTCCTGTGCATGAAATGCCTCCCCGGATATAGAGCGATTTGGAGTTTCGATCATCATGTTGTCCCGTTTTAAAACCGCCGCAAGGATCCTGATCAAGGGCGACCCTAAAAAAAATAAGCGCAACTCCATCCCTGCCATCACAGCGGAGGAGGTTGCCGAGATCAAACAATTCTTCCCGCGCGAGAAATTCTTTATTTTGGGCCACGCCCGTTCCGGGACCACTCTGCTCATGCGCCTGGCCCGCCTGCACCCCGAGGTGCATTGCAACTATCAGGCGCATTTTTTTACCCGCCAGCCCCTGCTTAAGTCACTGGTAAATACACCGGAAGCCGAGGAATGGCTGACGCGCAAATCGAATCGCTGGAATCAGGGGGCCGTCTTAATGAAATTGATGGAGATGCGGCAAAATGGTAAAATCACTTTAATAATCAATTTTCAAGGTAACCAATGAAATCTTATTTTTCTCGGTACGAATCATGGATTGTAGGAATTCTATTTTTTATTATTGCTGCATTGTTGTACTTGCCTCATGTAAAAAGTGTCGGTTATTATGACGACGATTGGTATTCAATGTATACGGCTAGGGTGGCCGGCCCCCAAATTCTTAATCAGCTATATGTAATTGACACCCGTCCGCTCCGGGCATTGATCATGATTCCGCTCTACATGCTATTTCATGGAGCCCCTTTCTATTATGCCTTGAGTGCGTATCTTTTCCGTGCGGCCGGGGCACTCACAATGCTGTGGATGCTGCGTCTGGTCTGGCCGGCTCATAAAAAGGGAACTTTTTTAACAGCTCTCCTTTTTCTGGTTTACCCCGGTTTTCTTTCCCAACCCACACCTGTGGATTTTCAATCGCACTTTGTTGGCGTCTGGCTTGCATATTTTTCCATCGGGTTGAGTATTAAGTCGGTTTATGAGATCAACCGTATTTCCCGTCTCCTTTTATGGTTGGGATCGGCCCTGTCTGGATGGATCTATCTTGGGCAGATGGAGTATTATATTGGCTTTGAGATCGTTCGCTTTTTGTTGATCCTGATGATTCTCATGCGTGAAACGGGGATTGGAAGAAAGAGTCTCCTTGGAATGCTTAAATCCTGGCTCCCATACGCCATTATTCCATTTGTCTTTCTATTCTGGCGGTTGTTCATTTTTGAGGGTGAGCGCAAATCTACAGATGTGGGAGCACAACTTGCGGTTCTGGTTTCGGATCCGATACACACAATATTGACCTGGCTGGTATATCTTCTGCAGGATGCGGCCAATGTAACCGTCCTCGCCTGGACCGTTCCGCTCTCCCAAATGGCTTTTGATCTAAGGCTGCGGGAAAGTGCGATTGCCCTTGGATTATCCTTGTTGGTTTTGATTCTTGTTTATGCTGTCCTTTCCGCGATTAATGGGTTGGCTGAAGAACGATCGGACCGGCCCGATTTCGCCGTGGAGGGAATTTGGGTGGGGGCTGCCTGGGTGGTCGCCGGTCTTGTATTCGTGATCCTTGCAAATCGTCATGTGGTTTTCCCGGAATATTCTCGATATGGGTTCGTGAGTGCGGGCGGGGCAGCCATTCTGATTGTTGCATTGATTTCATGGGTGTCGAGCCGCCGCCTTCAAATGGCCATCCTTGGATGTTTGCTTGTTTCCGCAACGGCTACGCATTATGCCAACGCAACCCGGTTCGCTAATTCGGTGGAAGAGATACGCTCATTCTGGTGGCAGGTCAGCTGGCGTGTTCCGAATTTTGAACCGGGCACCACGATTATTGCACATTATCCCAGCGGTGGGATTCGGGAGACCTCTTTTGTTTGGGGGCCGGCCAATCAAATATATTTTCCTGAAGGCTCGTCAGACAATCCGTTTCAAACCGGTATCTCTGCCATGCTTCTGGATCGAACTTCGGTGCTCGATGTTTTAAGCCAAAGGAAAAAATTTTCGGACCCGTATTCCTTGGTGCAGACCTATCCTGATCCCAGTCATATCTTGATCTTGACACAGCCTGGTCTGAACTCCTGTGTGCAGGTGATTGATGGAAACTCCCCAGTATATTCTACCTATGAAGACCCCTTGTTTTTTACGATTGGGTCTCACTCCGAACCAGATCATATAAGGATACATGACTCTTTTCAGAATGTGCCGGAATCCCTGTTGGGTCAGGAGCCGGAACATACCTGGTGCTACTTTTACGAAAAGGCATCCCTGGCCCGCCAGCAGGGTGATTGGGAAGGGATTGTAAAACTCGGATTGGAAGCGTCTAGAGAAGGCGAGCGCCCGAATGATCTGATTGAATGGCTTCCCTTTCTTGAGGCTTATGCACTTACAGGTCATGAAGATTTACTGGCTCCATTGTCTAGCGTGATCCGATCAGATAAGTATGTTGCCCGGCAGGTCTGTAGCACCCTGGGTGCCTTGCAAGATGTGCAGGATCATATCAAGTCAATGATCGATTTGAAATATTGTAAGCCCTGAGATTGCCTGCTTTAAAAGATTACTGATCTGGGAATGGAAATATTTTAGTCCCAGGTTTGCTTCGATAAAAATCTTGGAGACTTTATAACAATGCTTTCTCGATTGAAAAATGCCGCACGCATCCTTGTCAAGGGCGACCCCAAAAGGAACAACCGCAACCCAATTCCAGCCATCACGCTTGAGGAGGTTGCGGAGATCAGGCAATTCTTCCCGCGGGAGAAATTCTTTGTCTTCGGCCATGCACGCTCCGGAACGACCCTGCTCATGCGTCTTGTGCGGCTGCACCCGGAAGTCCACTGTAATTATCAGGCACATTTCTTCACACGCCAGCCCCTGCTCAAGTCACTGGTGAACACACCCGATGCGGAAGAATGGCTGTCGCGTAAGTCCAACCGCTGGAATCAAGGACGGGATTTATCCCCTCTTGTATTGCGAGCTGTGGCGGATTTCATTATGGAGCGTGATGCGGCCAGGGAAGGCAAAATGATTGTTGGGGATAAAAGCCCCTCCTCGACAATTCATGGGCAAGCTGTGCGTGATATGCACGCGGTCTATCCGGACGCAAAACTGGTCCACCTCGTTCGGGATGGGCGGGATGTGTTGATTTCGGAGCGCTTCCGGAATTTTGTGGAAGAGTCACGGTTTTTGAGTGCGGAGGACAGGCGCATTATTGAAGACCTGCGCAGGGATCAGACTCCTTTTACCAATGGGACCCGTTCCATTTTTACTGAATCCTTTATCCGCCGGGTGGCAAAAGGGTGGGTAGCTAATTTGCAGGAGACGCAAACCGAGGGTCATAGGCTGTTTGGTAATAATTTTTTGGGAATACGTTATGAGGATTTGCTGGCTGCTCCATTTGACGAGATGGGCAGGCTTTGGAAATTCCTCGGTGTAAACAGGATTAGCCGGTCACTTGAGAAGACGATTAAAACTGAAATGGCATCGAATCCCGATGAGGAATGGCAAGCCAAACGTGATGACGGGATTGCCTCGTTTCTTCCAAAAGGCCAGGCGGGCAACTGGACCCGGCTATTTACTACAAGGGACAAATTGATCTTTGATGAGGTCGCAGGTAATTCCCTTGTCGCTTGGAAATATGAGAAATCACTTGCTTGACAGCGGGGAAGTATGAAATTCGATGTTTCCAAAAAATGGAACTTTTATTTGGTTCTATTTGTCCTGGTGCTGGCGGTATTTTCCCCTGTATATTATTTGAATGCATACCAGAAACCCGGCACTGATTTTCCTCTGCATGCATTTTATGCGCAGGAGCTCAGGGATAGGGGCATTGCAAGCCTGCCTGCGTTTACAATCGCGCATTCGGCCTGGCAGTATGTGCTTGTGTATGTAAACTGGCTAACTGGATTTGGGTTTCAAAAGATCGGGTTTGTGGTCTCGGTTTTATTCTCGGAACTGGCGGCCCTGGTTTTGTTTTTGTGGTTTTGGCCTGTCTTCATAAAGAGAAAATTGCCGATTTGGATGGATTTGTTGATCATCCTGGGAATAAGTATCGCGACCCCCATCAGCCTGTTCTGGCCGTGGGATCATCATATGTACCTTGGGTATGTGGGAATCACAACCTACCACAGCCCGACTATTATTTTGCTCAAGCCCTTTGCCCTGTTGCAAGTCATTCTAGCCTGTGCATGTTTTGATCATTCTATCCCGCTGGAAAAAGGCCGGATCATTGCTGCCGGCGTTGTTTCCTTGATTGCGGCCTATATAAAACCCAGTCTGGCTATTTGTATTTTACCCGCCCTTGGGGGCTTCGCAGTTTACAGATTGATGCAGAGAAGGCGTGTGAATTTATCCGGTTTATTTTTTGGCTTTGTCTTGCCAAGCGTGTTATTCCTGATCTGGCAGTTTTTTGTGACTTATTTTGCTAATGAAGAGGGTGGCATTATATTTCTTCCGTTGGGTGTGATGGGTGCCTATTCGGATCATTTAATCTTTAAATTGATTTTGTCTGCCCTGTTTCCCATGCTGGTTCTGATTGTTTATTACGAGCAGGCGAAACTAGATGAGCGCATCATGCTTGCATGGCTGCTTTTTGGGTTTGGTTTGTTTTTTACTTATTTTTTTGCTGAAAGTGGCCCTCGCCGTATGGATGGAAATTTCGGATGGAGCGGCGAAATAACGTTGATGCTCCTTTTTATGGTGTCCACCTTGTTTTATCTTGAAATGCCTCCGAAACAACCATGGATTAACTTTCTAGTAAAGGCAGGCTGGATTCTTCATGTTGTTTTTGGAGTGCTCTATTATTTTTATTGTATTTACAATAATACCTACATCTAAGGTTTAAGGTTGTTTGATAGTCTGGCGAATGTTCGGTTAATCTGCTGGTTGACTGATAAAAATGAAAACTATATCTTTGATGTGCGTGATAGCCAAGTTAGCCCGCAAAAGGTTGCTGGTATAATATTTTAACAGGCATCATTTAATGATCTGGCAGGTATTAAATTGAATATTGTAAAAAAGATTCCAAAATTGGAACAAATCGCACCGGTATATGCGGTGATTGTTTTATTGGTATACACATGGTCCCTCCTGCTCTTTTTTTGGAGGCTCCCCAGTTTGCTTCAATCCTCCACGGTGGGGGAGATTGGTGTTTTTTTTTCATATATGGCGGTTGTTGACCTCTTGGAAAGTTTGCTGGTGCTCATGGTGCCGGTTGCTTTGTCTATCATCCTGCCGGCCCAATGGTTTTATGATCAGTTTGTGGTAAAGGGAAGTTCCATGGTTTTGCTTTGTCTGGGAAGCTTGATGTTTTATTATGATAATCTTCCCGGCGAAATCCTTTCCCCAAGGGAGCTGCTTCTGAAGTTGTTGGGAGCCGCCCTGGCGTTTTTTATTTTCATGTTTTTGATTGCCAGAATTGGATTTCTTGAGCGATTTGTGCGGGAATTTTCAAATCGGGCTGTGATTTTTTTATATTTCTGGATTCCGGTCAGCGTAATTTCCCTTCTGGTTGTGCTGGTTAGGAATATTTTTTGAACGAATACTGTTGGTTAAGGGATTTCAATGACAAAAATTAGTCGCCGCAGTTTTTTAAAGTTGATGGGGGCGATTGCTCCTGCCGTTCTCATGCCTTCCGCATTCTCCTGGTTGGATAAAAACCTGCGACTTGGCGTTCCATCAAAACCGAATGTGATCATTTTTGTGTTTGATGCCATGAGCGCCAGGAATCTCTCTGTGTATGGGTATCCGCGTCAGACAGCGCCCAATTTGGAGCGCTTTGCCGAGAGGGCAAATGTTTATCATTCCCATCACTCCGGCGGGAACTACACAATTCCCGGCACCGCTTCGCTCCTGACAGGCACATACCCATGGACACACAGGGCCATTAATTACAGCGGTGTGGTGAAACGCAGTCTGGTGGAAAACAATATTTTCAGGACCCTCGGGGATGATTACCACCGCCTGGCTTTTCCCCAGAATATTTGGTCAAGTTTTATTGTTTCCCAGTTCGATGCCGATATTGATACTTTTTTGCCCTCCGATACTTTTGGGGAAAATAATTCCCTGCTAGGGAATTATTTTCCCAGAGACCGGAACCTGGCCATACGTGCCTTGGATGACTTTGTTTTTAAGATCGGCGGCCCCCCGGTGGCGCTCATCCTGCAATCCCTGAAAAACGCATCCTATTCACGGGAGACGGCTTTGCTAGATTCGCAGGGGTATCCAAGAGGTCTTCCGCATGTCATCAATTACCCTCTTTATTTTCGATTGGAAAATTTGTTGAGCGGTCTGGCCGCGCTTTTACCAAAGCAGCCGTCGCCGTTCTTCGCTTATCTGCACCTGTTTCCCCCTCATGCTCCATACCGCCCAAGTCGTAAATTCAACAAATACTTTGTGAGTGATGGATTTGTACCTGTGGACAAGCCAGCTCATAGGCTTTCTGATCACCTCTCGCAAAGTGTCCTAGATGTCGCCCGCAGGTCTTATGATCAATACATTGCTTCACTGGATGAGGAATTTGGCAAACTTATGGATAAAATGGAGAAGGCGGGTATCCTTGAGAACAGTTATGTGGTTGTCACTTCTGATCATGGCGAAATGTTTGAACGCGGGGAGAAAAACCATGAGACCCCCCTTCTATATGAGCCGATCATTCATGTCCCTTTGTTGATTTCCTCCCCGGGTCAGAAGATTCGCCACGATGTTTACTCCCCCACGAATGCAGTGGACCTTCTTCCGACTTTTGCAAGCCTGGCGGGCACGCCGATTCCATCCTGGAGCGAGGGAAAACCCCTTCCCGGCCTGGGTGGAGTGGAGGATCTGGACAGGGCTACGTTTACCGTGGAGGCAAAACTCAGTTCCGCGTTTGGACCTCTTCACAAGGCCACCGTAGCGATGCGAAAGGGAAATCACAAACTTATTTATTACACCGGTTATGAAGCTGAGGAAACTTTTGAGCTGTATGATATGGAAAATGACCCCGAGGAGCTTGATGATCTATATCCTTCTGAGCCATCCTTTGCCAAACAGTTGAGGAAGGAATTGCTGGAGAGCTTTCTTGCCGCTGACAAGTCCTACAGAAAATAAATGGGGTTGCGGCCGGGATCATTAACGGAGGATTTTTGAAGTTTTTAATTGCAGGCCTTGGATCCATAGGACGGCGCCATCTACGAAATTTAATTGCCCTGGGCGAAAAGGATATTGTCCTGCTTCGTTCCCGCAAAGCCACTCTTCCGGATGATGATCTGGCGGGATACCCCGTTGAGACCGAGCTGGCCGGGGCGTTTAAGAAGCATAAACCGGATGCCGTGGTGATCTCGAACCCGACTGCAATGCATTTGGATGTGGCGCTCCCCGCTGCGGAGGCCGGTTGTCACATCCTGCTTGAAAAGCCCGTATCCCATTTGCTGGAAAGCCTGGATCTTTTGCAAAAAACCGCCGAGAAAAGCGGCAGCAGGATCCTGGTTGGGTTTCAATTTCGCTATCATCCAACCCTGGTTAAGGCGCGTGAATTAATTCTGGCCGGTTCGCTTGGAAAAGTATTAAGCGTGCATGTTCACTGGGGGGAATATCTGCCAAACTGGCATCCCTGGGAGGATTATCGCCAAAGTTACGCTGCGCGTGCGGATCTGGGTGGCGGAGTGATCGTTACGCTCACGCACCCGTTGGATTATCTTCGATTTATCCTGGGGGATGTGAGCTCTCTTTGGTCTTTCAACGGGCACCTTTCCCCGCTTGAGCTGGATGTGGAGGATGCGGCGGAGATCGGTTTGAAATTCTCGAACGGGGCGATCGGCGGTGTGCATGTCAATTATTTTCAGCGCCCGCCCGTGCACCGGCTTGAAATCGTGGGAACCGGCGGCACGATGCGTTGGGACAATGCGGACGGAAATCTCACCCTGCAAAGGATGCCCGCCGCCTTCGGTTCCTATTCCGACCTTCCGCCTGCTCCTGTTACCGAGACATTCGCCCTGCCGGAGGGGTTCGAGCGCAATCAACTGTTCCTCTCCCAAACGAAACACTTTCTGGAGGTCGTGCGCGGAGATGCCCAACCGGTTTGCAGTTTGAAGGATGGGGTTCTTGCCCTGAAAATGGCGCTTGCAGCCCATGAATCTCAAAAAACCGGCAAGGTGGTGCCGATCAAATAAAACAGACGGCGGATGAAAATCCGCCGTCTGTTTTATTTGGCAATCACTTCATTCCAAAGGATGTTGGGGGAGTCTTTCAATAGATACACCTTTAATTTTTCTCCGATCAGGGCGTATACATAGTCCTTCTCCAGATAGGGCGCGGCTTCCGCGCTGGTTCCCTCCCATATCGAGACGATCACGTCGGGTTTCAGCTTTCCGAAGGTGTAGGCGTAATCCCATTTCATGTGCCCAGGACGCATGAAGGGGATATCGGGGATGCTCATTGGGGTGCGGACGGTTTGATGGGCAATATAGGGATCCGCCTTGCCGAGGATGTCGATCGCATACCGGTCGGGCAGTAAATAAGGGATCGTCCCGGCTCCAACCACTGCCACGGATGCCCCGGGAAGGGTCACTTTTTCGATGGCCAGCGCGAGCTGTAAATTATGATCGCTGCCGGCCACATAATCCGGGCGGCGTACAAGGTCCCAGCGTTCGATGGATTTCCATTCGCCGATCAGGGCGTTGAAATTTAGAATGGAAAATATAAACCCGGCCACAAATGCGGTCCGCCAGGCGGCATCAATGATTCTTTTTCGGGTTTGGGTCTCCGCGAGGAATTGACCGGCCGCCTTTTTGAGCAGCTCGGTTGCCGACCAGCTGAACAAAATAAAGAAAACCGGCATGGCGATCACAATGTAACGATTGGCACCACCGTGATTTTCCCATGCATCCCCGCCCACATAGACGCTGTATGCCACCTGCCCCAGCAAAACAAATGTGAGCAGAGTCACCTTCCAGTCGCGTCGGAAGAGAAAAAGTGTAAATGGCAAAATGATCAATACCCAGTTTGAATAATAGGCAAACTGGATCAGCGCATACAGTCCGCGCAGCATGCGCAGTTTGTAGGACCAGCCTTCCACTTTTAGATAGTAGGTGTTCGGAAGCAGCGCCCCGTAGTAAATATAGCGCGCCAGGGTCTGGCTTCCGAGGAAGAGCACAAGCAGGCCCAACCCCCAGATCAAATGCTGTTTGCGATGCTCCTTTTGCACGATGAACAGGATTGCGCCGACGGCAAGATAGGGGACTGCCATGTCAAAGCGCACCAGGGTGGACAAGGCCAGCAAAACATAGATCCACACATTGAAACGCAGACCGCTTTTCAGGGCCAGCCAGACGGCCGCGGTCAGCATGAAAACAAGCAGGCTGACCTCCATACCGAGCAATCCAAAGGAGTTGAGCGGCGCGTAGAATGCAGTCAATGCCACGGCGGAGAGCATGGCTGGCAGGTCGTCTGTAAAATGTTCGACGATCTTTCTGACCAGAAACAGGTTCAGGGTCAGGAATGAGGCGCCCAGAATCTGAATGTACAGGCTGGTCTGGTTCAATCCGATCGGCAGCAGATGCACAAGGGCCATGATCCCAACCCAAAGTGGATTCGTGAAGCCCTCCACGTGTTCACCCGCATTCCAGACCGGACCCAGACCGTGGGCAAGATTGTAGGCATAGCGCATCGAGATCATTGCGTCGTCAAAGAGTACGTAATACGTTGTGCCGCCAATCACGAAACTGGTGGCGATAATGTAACGATAAACATAATAGATATAACCGGCGACGATCAGGCCAAAGGAAAGATTGCGTAAAAATTTGGAGTTCATGAAGGCGATTATATCCCAGGCAGACTGGTGGGTGATCAGGATCTGTTTTGAAATTCCAAAATTCATTCGCTGAATTTTGGAGTATAATTTGCGCTTGTGTGAAAATTAGCAGTAACGATCCGGGTTTCCTCTCGTTTCTGCACAAAAATATTGGAGTGAAAAAATGGCAAAAGCAAAACTTATCCCCCCGTATGGCGGCAAACTGGTCAATTTGGTGGTTGAAGGCAAGGAACGCGAAGAACTTCTTGCCCGCGCCGGCAAACTGCCTTCGATCAAGATCACCATGCGCAACATGTGCGACCTGGAATTGATCGCCACCGGCGGATTTTCCCCGCTGACCACGTTCATGGGCAAGGCGGACTATGACCGCGTGCTCAAGGAAATGCGCCTGGCGGATGGGACCCTCTTCCCGCTTCCCATCACCCTGACGGCCGATCCCAAGGAATTGCCGACCGTGGGCGAGGAACTGGCCCTGCGAAGCGCAAATTTTGACCTGATCGCGGTCATGACCCTTGAAGAGGTTTATCACTGGGATGCGGATACGGAAGCCTCGCTTGCATACGGCACGACCGACACAAAACATCCGATGGTTTCGGAAATGGGACGCTGGAGCAAGGTCTGCATCTCCGGCCCGATGAAGGTCGTCAACCTTCCCAAGTATTATGACTTTGTCAATTTACGTCTGACCCCCGCACAGGTGCGTGCCCGGCTCGAAGGAATGGGACACGATAACGTCGTTGCCTTTCAGACCCGCAATCCCCTGCATCGCATTCATGAGGAACTTACCAAGCGTGCGGCCGCACAGGTCAATGGTTCATTGCTGGTTCATCCCACCGTGGGCATGACCAAACCCGGCGATGTGGACCATTACACCCGTGTCCGCACCTACAAGGCATTGGTGGATAATCACTACGATCAGAAAAACACCATGCTCAGCCTGCTTCCGCTCGCCATGCGCATGGCCGGTCCGAAGGAAGCTCTTTTGCATGCCATCATCCGCCGCAATCACGGCGCGAATCATTTTGTGGTTGGACGCGATCATGCCGGGCCGGGAAATGATTCCACGGGCAAGCCGTTCTACGGTCCGTATGATGCGCAGGAGATCATGAAGCAGTACGAAGCTGAGATCGGCGTCAAAATGGTTCCGTTCGAAATGCTGGTGTATCTTCCCGATGAAGACCGTTACGTCGAGGAGAAGGATGTGCCCAAGGGCGCCAAAACCGCCAACATCTCCGGTACGCAGGTCCGTGACGAGTATCTTGCCAAGGGCAAGCTGCTCCCGGAATGGTTCACCCGCCCCGAGACCGCTGAAATTTTGCGCGAGATGTATCCTCCGCGCCACAAACAGGGATTTGGCATCTGGTTCACTGGTTTGAGCGGTTCCGGAAAATCGGCCACCACCCAGGTCCTCACCACGCTGCTTCTCGAGCGCGGACGGGAGACCGCCATTCTGGATGGGGATGTGGTCCGCACGCATCTTTCCAAGGGACTTGGTTTCAGCAAGGAAGACCGTGATACCAACATCATCCGCATCGGCTTTGTGGCCGGCGAAATCGTGCATGCCGGCGGCGCGGTCATTTGCGCAGCCATCAGCCCGTATCGCGCCACGCGCGAGGAGGCCCGCAAGATGGTCGGTGAGAATTTCATCGAAGTCTACATGGACACTCCCGTCGAGGTCTGCGAACAGCGCGACGTGAAGGGTCTGTATGCCAAGGCCCGCCAGGCCATGGTGGATGGCAAGCCGATGGGCTTCACCGGGGTCGATGATCCCTACGAACCGCCGATCAATCCCGAGATCACCCTCCAGGGATTTGGCTCCACCCCCGAAGACAATGCCCGCATTATCATAAAGTATCTTGAAGAACAGGGCTACATTCTGCCTGTAAAATAATTTAATGAATGAGGAGGTGACAGCCGCTCTTAAAAGCGGCTGTCACCTGTTCGTTTTCGATGACCAAATCCCGCGCCGCTTCTTTCCTGACCCTTGGCCTGCTCGCCGTTTTGGGAACGTCCCTCATCCTGTATGCGACTCCGCAGGGACTGGGTCTTTCGGATGATTCGATCGCATATATTGCGGGCGCGCGCAGCATCCTGGCGGGGAATGGGTATCGCGAAGCCTGGCTGGCTTCCAATCAACCCGTGACCCATTTTCCCCCCGGTTTTTCATCCATCCTGGCTTTGATCGGTCTGGGCGGGCTTGATCCGCTGCGTGGCACGCGTTTTCTGAATTCCATTCTGTTTGGCGCAAACTCATTTTTGCTGGGCCTGTTGGGCTGGCGCATGACCCGCTCACAAATTGCCGGCGTGGTACTGGCCATCTTGTTTGTGGTCAATGCCTCCCTGTTCAATGTCCATGCGGTCGCCATGAGCGAGCCGCTTTATATCTTCTTCAGTCTTGCAGCTTTTCTCGCCTTTTCCGAATACTTTCGATCTGAAAAGAACATCTGGCTGGCGGCCGCCGCCTGTCTCGTGGCCTTTGCGTATCTGACCCGCTATGCTGGCCTTGCGCTTTTCCTGACCTTTCTCATTACCCTGGTGCTGCTGCATGATACCTGGAAAAAAAGGTTAACCGCAGCCTTGATATTTATCCTGACTGCGCTTCCTTTTCTTCTGGGCTGGAGCATTCGCAACAAGATCGTCGCAGACAATGCCACCAACCGCACCCTGGTCTATCATCCCATCACCGCGGAAAATATTCAAACCGGCATCCATAATTTTTCCGAATTCTTTATTCCCGTGGAGGCATGGCGGCGGGCGTTGATCAAAATCCCGGACTTCTTTCCCGTGTTTTTGATGACTCTGGCTTTGGCCCTCCTGATCTGGGTTTCCTGGAAGGGACTGAAGAAATTTTTTCAACCCGCCGGTGAACGGCCCGAAGTGCTGGCCTTTGCCAATGGACTGTACATCCTTGGGTATCTTGCCTCCATCATTGCCACGATGCTCCTGTTCGATGCCAGCACGAAATTCAAACTGCGCATTCTTTCGCCTGTGTATGTATCCCTGCTGATCCTGCTGGTCGTATTGGGCTGCTGGCTGTGGGAAAGACGATCGCAGGCCGTGCGCATCCTGGTTGTGACCGGCGCTGTCCTGATCCTTGGCCTTTCCGCCTACGATGCCGCAGGCGCGGTCGCAAAATTGCATAAAGGCGGGCAGGGATATGCCTCCTTCCAATGGTATGATTCACAGGCAATGGATTTCCTGAGCGGGCTGCCGGAGGATATCCGCATCTACACCAACCAGCCCGGTCCAGTCTATCTTTATGCGGGCCGCCCCAGCCATGTCCTGCCCGACCTGATCGACCCTGTCACCGGACTGCCGCGGGAAGGATATGCCCAGGGTGTGGAAGCCCTGCAAAAGGATGTGCGATCCGGAAAGGCCGTCCTGGCCCTGTTCAAGTTCGGCTCGGAATCCGAAGATGTGCAAACGATCTATATGCAATTATCAAACGGCCTGTACCTTGTCCACGATACGCATGGGGACAAGATCTACGCGGCCCAACCCTAGAAGGTTCCAATGACAATCCTGGATAAATTTAATTTGAAGGACCGCATCGCGCTGGTCACGGGCGGCATCGGCCTGCTCGGTGCCGAGTTTTGCAAAACCCTGGCCGAAGCCGGTGCTTCCGTGGCGGTGGCTGACCTGAATGGCGATGCCGCAGTCAAGGTGGCGGATGGGTTGGTTAAAGATGGATACCGGGCCAAAGGCATTGCAGTGGACATCACGAAGCCTGACTCGGTCAATGCGATGGTTGCCTCGGTTCTTTCGACCTTTGGCCGGCTCGATGTACTGGTGAATTCGGCCGCCCTCGATCCCAAATTCGACCCGGATGCCGCTGCCAAAGGCATTGCCCCGGGCGCATTCGAGGACTATCCACTCGAACAGTGGAACGCGGCCTTGAACGTCAACCTGACCGGCATGTTTTTGGTGACTCAAGCCTGTGTTAAGCAGATGGTTGCGCAGGGTAAAAAAGGCAGTATCATCAACATCTGTTCCACCTATGGGCTGAACGGCCCGGACCAGCGCATTTACATCAAAGACGGAAAACGCGTGGCGTATAAACCCGTCTACTATACAACCACCAAGGCCGGGGTGATGGGTTTTACAAAGTACCTTGCCGCTTATTATGCCGGGACCGAGATTCGCGTCAATGCGCTCACTCCGGGCGGTGTCTTCAACGATCACGAGGAATATTTTGTAACGAATTATTCGGCCAAAACCATTTTGGGACGCATGGCCAAAAAGGATGAAATGAACGGCGCCCTGTTGTTCCTCGCCTCCGATGCCTCCTCCTATATGACCGGAAATAACGTCATTGTGGACGGCGGCTGGACGGCCTGGTAATCCGATCAGGCTGCGTGAGGAAACCCTCCCAGCGGAGAATCTATGACCCACAAAATCCTTGCAGTCATCCCCGCCCGCGGCGGTTCAAAGGGCATCCCCCGCAAAAATATCCGTTCCTTTGCCGGTTATCCCCTGATCGCCTGGAGCATTGCCGCGGCGAAACAATCCAGCCTGGTGACTCGCGTGATCGTTTCCACGGATGATGAGGAGATTGCGGCAGTTGCACGCGAGTATGGTGCCGAGACGCCCTTCCTGCGGCCGGTTGAACTTGCCCGGGATAAAACCACGGACCTGCCTGTTTTCGAACATGCGCTTAAGTTTTTGGAGGATGTCGAAGGCTACCGTCCCGAAATTATTTTGCAGCTGCGTCCCACATCCCCGATTCGCCCGCGTGCCCTGGTGGACGACTCCATCCGCATCCTGATGGAGCACCAGAATGCCGATTGTGTGCGCGGGGTGGTTCCGGCCGCTCAAAATCCCTTTAAGATGTGGCGCTTCAACGGGGAAGACAGACCCTTAAAACCCCTGCTTGAAGTGGAGGGGATCGACGAACCTTACAATGCCCCGCGCCAGATCCTTCCGCCTGTTTATTGGCAGACCGGTCACATTGATGCGATCCGCGAAGCCACCATTACACAAAAGAAATCCCTGACCGGGGACGTCATCTATCCGTTGCTGATCGACCCGAAATATACGGTAGACATCGACAGCCTGCCCGATTGGGCCAAGTATGAGGCCGTCGTATACAGCGGACTGGACATGGTCTCCCCGGGACCGGAGCACAGAAGCATGCCTGCGGCGGTGAAAATGATCCTCTGCGATTTCGACGGCGTGGTGACCGACAACCTGGTCATCACGGATCAGGAGGGCAGGGAGTCTGTGCTCGCCTCGCGCAGTGACAGCATGCATATCCGGCAGCTGCACGAACTGGGTGTGGAAGTCATGATCCTGTCCTCGGAGCCGAACCCGGTCGTGCTGGCGCGCGCGAAAAAGATGGGGGTGGAGGCAACCCACAATGTGGGCATGCAGAACAAGGGCGGGGTGATGCGCGAAATCCTTGAAAAGAGGAACCTCAAGGCGCAGGATGTGATTTATCTCGGCAATGACCTGAACGACCTGCCCTGTTTTGAGATCGCCGGCTGGTCCGTGGCGGTTGCGGATGCATATCCTGAAGTGATCCGCGCGGCGGATTTTGTCCTGACGAAACCAGGCGGTCACGGGGCGATCCGTGAATTGTGTGAAATGGTATTGAAGCAATTATCAAAAAAGGAGAATTAAGAATGGCCCGTGAAATTAAATTTGGAAATCGAATGATGGGGGATGGTCATCCCGCCTATGTGATCGCGGAGGTCGGCATCAATCACAACGGTGACATGGAAGTCGCCAAGAAGATCATTGACGCCGCGGCGCATGCCGGTGCGGATGCGGTCAAATTCCAGAAACGCACCCCTGAGGTATGCACTCCCCCGGAACAGCAAAAGCAGATGCGTGAGACGCCCTGGGGGTACATCACCTATCTGGATTACCGCTACAAGGTTGAGTTCAACGAGGAGCAGTATCGCGAGATCGACCGCTATTGCAGGGAAAAGAAGATCGACTGGATGGTTTCGGTCTGGGATGAGCCCTCGGTGGATTTCATGGAGAAGTTCGATACTCCCGCATATAAGGTCCCTTCCGCTTCGCTGACCGATCACAACCTGTTGAAGTATGTCCGCAAGACGGGCAAACCCATCATTATTTCCACCGGCATGTCCACGATGGAACAGATCCATAAGGGCGTGAACGTCATCGGCGAGGACAACCTGGTGATCATGCACTGCACCAGCACCTATCCCTGTGAACCTGAAGAATTGAACCTCAAGATGATCGAAACCCTGCGCAGGGAATTCCCGAAGAATCCGATTGGGTATTCAGGTCACGAGGTCGGGCTGGTTCCTTCCGCGGTTGCGATCGCGCTTGGCGCGACCTCGGTCGAACGCCACATCACCCTGGATCGCGCCATGTGGGGCAGCGACCAGGCCGCCTCGGTTGAGCCGGGCGGCTTCGAGAGACTGGTCAAATACATCCGTGTGACCGAGGCCTCCCTCGGGGACGGCGTGAAGAAGGTCTACGAATCCGAGAAGGGTTCGATGAAGAAACTGCGCCGCGTTGTAAGTGAATAAACCTTTTTAACCACAAAGGACACGAGGGCTTTTTCCTTGGTGTCCTTTGTGGTAAATTATTAAAATGAATTTATCTCAAGAAATCCGCAGAACATTTCGTCCTTATGGGAAAACCGCTCAAGCCATCCTGCGATGGCGGCGGTTTTCTTTTCATGAAGCGCCGCCGGTCTTTGGTAATTCCAAACCCAAAAGCGGCTCGCATTTGCTGTTGCAAATTCTGAACGGTTTTACGCAGATCATGCCCTATCGTTATGTGGACGCCGAGCCGGTCCGCACCGTGAAATACGAGGGCGGCCGCCGAACAGCGGATGAAATTCTTGCGGACCTGAAACGGATTCCGCGCGGGGTGATCGGCTGGGGATATCTGGATGCGACCAGGGAAAACACCTCCCTCTTAACCGCGGCCGGGCGCGTGAACTATTTCATGTATCGCGACCCGAGGGACATGCTCGTCTCGCAGGTCTTCTTCGCGACCGATATGCACGAGGAACACGGCATGCATGCCTACTACAACTCCCTGCCCGACTTCGGCGCGAGGCTGAACGTTGCCATCACCGGCATTGACCGGGACGGCTTGAAGATGGTCAGTGTCCAACAGCGCTACGAAGGGGTGTTCGAGTGGCTGGAACAAAAGAATGTCATGTGCATCCGCTTTGAGGAGGTGGTCGATCACCGGGATGCCACCTTGAACGCCATGCTGGATGAAGTGGAGAAGACAGGCTACAGGATTCCCGTCACACGCGAAAAGGCCCTCTCCGCCCTGGTGGAAGCCATTCAGCCGGGCAGGAGTCACACCTTCCGCTCGGGAAAGACGGGTGGATGGAGGCAGCATTTTACCGAAGGGCATAAGAAATTGTTCAAGGATGTGGCGGGGGATCTGCTGGTCAGGCTGGGGTACGAAAGGAATAATGACTGGTGATGGATCGGGCGGCTGCAAAAGCCGCCTTTCTTTTTAAGGGGTTCCCCGGCAGGCCAAAACACGTAATATAGTCCTGTTCAAGTCCCTACCGGGGAGGGATGAAAATGTTCGCCGGGTCCTGTATAACTTCCTGCATGGAACAGGAAAAAAACCAGGGACTTCCTTCCCGTACGCGCCTGTGGTGGAGTGCAGCTCGTTACCTTGCGGGCAAGGTCTTGTCGATCGCGCTCACCATTTTTATCGGAGTGTTTGCGACCCTGCTGATCGCGAACACGCCCTCCCCGCGCGGGTTGGGACCGGCCATATCGCCTTTTCAATCCAGCCTGGAATCCCAGGTCACTCAATATATCCGTGCTGCAGCCTTTCAAGGATTGATCCCGCCCATACCCTTTGGGTCCGCACTACCGGAGGAGGCACTGGCGTTGGAAAAGGAACTGCGCTCTGATGCCGGACTTGACCTGCCTTATCTCCCCCGATATCTGCTGTGGACCTTGAAGGCGCTGACCTTTAACTGGGGCAGATTAAGCGTGAGCTATGCGGACCCTTCCGGGTTTGGGTTTTCGGCTCAAGTCCTTAAGGGGGATGTGGTCCTGCAGCACCTGCCCAATACCCTGCTGCTGGTCGGGACATCCTATCTGCTGATCCTGTTGATCGGCATGCCGCTTGCCTTGTATCTTGCGCGGCATTACGGCAACTGGCTTGACCGCATGCTTTCCGCGCTTTCCCCGCTTTCCTCCGTCCCGAGCTGGGTGATCGCCATTTTATTGATCGCCTTCTTCGCCGTGAGATTGCGCTGGCTGCCAGTGGGCGGGAAGTTCGATTTTGTCCAATCGCAGGACCCGGTTGAGGCTGCGCTGGATCTTGCCCGGCATATGATCCTGCCGGTCTCCGCCATTGTATTCAGTCTGCTTTTTCAGGTCGTGTCCACATGGCGCACTTTCTTCATCCTTTATTCCGAAGAGGATTATGTGGATCTGGCGCGCGCCAAGGGACTGCCGTCGCGGGTGCTGGAGAATCGATACATCCTGCGGCCGGCCCTGCCCTATGTGATGACCAGTTTCGCCACCCTCTTGATCGGGTTTTGGCAGTTGACCGTGGCTTTGGAGGTGGTCTTCCAATGGCCGGGGATCGGCTGGCTGTACATCAAGGAGGCCCTGCCGGATTTCTGGGGCGAATCCGTCGCTCCCGGACAGTTGATGCTGGTGATCGAGATCGTGGTCATCTTTGCCTATCTGTTGGGGGCCATGGTCTTCTTCCTTGACCTTGCCTATGTACTTGTGGATCCGCGCATTCATTTACTCCCGCCGCAAAGTGGGGTCGAACCCAAAGTCAGGACCCGATCCCTGTGGAGGAATTGGGTCGCCCGGTCTGAAGCCCCGGCCCGCAGGGAATCTTCACGTAAACCGGACCAGTTAGCGGGTCCCGTGCGATCGAAACATATCTCATGGAGGGAAAGATTGAGGCGCTGGCTTGAGGTCATCGGTGGTTTGCGGTCACGCAGCGCATTTTTCCTTCATGAACTTCGCAGATATCCCTCCGCCATCTTTGGCTTGACCGTTATCGCGATCATGTTCGCAGGTTCCGTCTATGCAGTGACTGCCCTGCCTTATGAGCAGTATGGGCAGGCTTATGATACGAGCCGGGTCTCCGGCCGAAGTTATTCCCCGCGCACAGCGGCGCCATCCTGGACGAATCTGTTCAGCGCCGTTCCCAGGCTGTCCAGCCTGATCTTCGAAGAGGGTAGTCCACAGGTCCATACGAGCCTGCGGGTCCTTGAAAACGGCTGGATCGAAAAAACAAGCACTTTTACATTCGATTATTCGTATCGGGAAATTCCAAGCGAGGTGTTTCTTTATTTGAATGCGGACTACAAGGAGAAGATGCCCTTTGTATCAATGGTCTGGGTCACCCCGGATGGAAGACATCTGAGCCTTAAACCCAAGGCTGTGGCGGGAAATACGAGTTACGATTTTGAATCGGGGATTCCGACTCTGAAACTGCTCGACCAGGACCCGCAATGGAAGGGATGGTTTGTGCGCGAGGCGGTCCAGCCAACCCCCGCCTTTACATTGTTGTTCGCAAAGCCCGCAGTGGACCGGCCGATTCCGGAACCCGGGACCTATCAGCTGGTCATCACCAGTCTGTTGTTCGAACAGGACAGTGATCTGCACCCGCAGCTGGTGCTGTTGGGACAGGTATATGGAATGGCGGGCACCGATTACTGGCGCAGGGACCTGGTCGTGCCGTTGTTGTGGGGCATGCCCTTTGCCCTGCTGATCGGTCTGTTCGGGACCCTGATCATGCTGTTCGTGGCCATGCTGTTGCCCGCCATCGGGGTCTGGTATGGCGGCTGGCTGGATAATTTCATTCAACGGTTGACGGAAGTGAACATGGTATTGCCCGGCCTGACGATCGCCGTGCTGGCCTATGCCCTGTTCGGGATCAACATCTGGGTGATCCTGGGGGTCGTGGTGGTGATCAATGCCTTCGGGGCGCCGATCAAGACCTTTCGTTCGGCACTGCTGCAAGCGAAGGAGGCCCTGTATATTGAGGCGGCCCGTTCATACGGCGCGAGCAATTTCAGGATCATCACCCGCTATCTTGTGCCGCGCATCCTGCCGGTCCTGATCCCCCAGCTGGTGACCCAGGTGCCCAGCTTTATCTTCCTCGAAGCCACGCTGGGATTCTTCAACATCAAATCGAATTATCCGTCGTGGGGGCGCATCATCTATGATGGGTTGTCGCACGGTGCCCTGTATGGATCCCCGTTCTGGGTGCTGGCTCCGATCTTCCTGTTGCTGCTGACCGGTTTCGCATTCGCCATGCTCGGGTCGGCGCTCGAACGGGTGCTCAACCCGCGCATCATCGATCAGGCGCCGGCTGCGATGGAGGTGAAACGGATCGATGGAGGGTGAAGTTTACTGATAAGATTGGGGCGGAAAATAACATGCTTCGAGAATTCCTCACCCAACGCATCAAACGCGGACTGGTCCGCAGACTCAACAATCTTAAGATCGCGGCCGTGGCGCGCGAAGTGGCCCGCAGGCAGCCTGCGCCGAAGGGTGCGCCGGTGGTCTTCTTCAAGGCCTCGACCGGCATTGACGATCTTTCCTGGAACAGCGGATTTCATCTGCTGGCTTCGTGGGCCTTTCGCCTGCAGGGCATCCCAGTCGTATATTTTGCCTGTGACTCCGGCATGAGTCACTGCGTGCTGGGAACCAACCGCGACAACGTCCGCAAAGCCCCGCCGTGCAAGTCCTGTGTCCATCAATCGAAGACGCTGTACACAGGAACGAATCCAGACTGGTTTAATTATCAACGGGATGAAGAACTTTCGAAAGCCGTGGCAAGCCTGACGGTCGATGAATTGATGCGCTTTTTCTGGGGGGAACTTCCGCTTGGGGCGTTGTGTCTGCCCGGGCTGAGATGGGTCCTCAGGGTCCATCATTTGAATGACGATGAATCAACGCGTTATCTTTTCCGGGAATATATCGGCTCGGCCTGGAATGTGGCCCGCAAATTCGATGCATTGCTCGATCGGACCCAACCGCGGGCTGTTCTGGTTTTCAACGGGCAGTTCTTTCCCGAAGCGACGGCGCGTGCCCTCGCGCAAAAACGCGGGATTCGCGTCGTCACGCATGAGGTCGGCCTGCAGCCTGCCACGGCGTATTTCACCGAAGGTGAAGCGACCGCCTACCCGATCACGATCCCCGATTCGTTTGAGATGAACGCCGCACAAAATGCGAAGCTGGATGCGTATCTCGCAAAACGCTTCCAGGGCGATTTCAGCATGGCGGGCATTAAGTTCTGGGCCGATATGAAGGGACTGGACCAGCCGTTCCTGAAGAAGGCCGCCGGTTTCAAACAGATCGTGCCCGTCTTTACGAACGTGATCTTTGACACCAGCCAGCCGCACGCCAACACGGTCTTTGAGGATATGTTCGACTGGCTGGATCTCGTGCTGGAGGAAATCCGCCTGCATCCGGAGACCCTGTTCGTGATCCGTGCGCATCCTGATGAGACCCGCGTGCGCAAGGCCAGCCGCGAGACGGTGGCGGGCTGGGTCGAGGCGCGCCGGGCCGCGGACCTGCCCAATCTGATCTTTATTTCGCCCACGGAGACGCTCAGTTCGTATGAGTTGATCCAGAAGTCGAAGTTCGTGATGGTCTATAACTCGACCATCGGCCTGGAAGCCTCCATCCTGGGCGCGGCGGTGCTGTGCGCGGGCCGGGCCAGGTTCACGCAGTACCCGACCGTGTTCTTTCCGCAGACCGTTGAAGATGTGAGAAAAAAGATGAGGGAATTTCTGGCGGCCGATTCAATTGCCGTCCCGGCCGAATTCAAACGCAATGCGCGCAGATTTTTGTATTATCAGCTGTTCAGAACGTCACTGCCGTTCGGGGATTTTCTCGAGCCGTCCGTGCGCACCACGCAGACCAAATTAAAGTCGTTTGCGTTGGAGGAGTTGACCGGGTCGGAGTCCATGAAGGTGATCCGGGAGGGAGTGTTGGAAGGCGGGGATTTTCTTTTGGAGGAATAGATGCGGAATCCGGGACCCTTGTGCCGGCAATATAAAAACAAAGTGCGACAGCCAAGCTGCGCACTTTGTTTTTATTCATTCTTGATTATTCCCAATTCACGGGGATCTTGACCACGATCTTGCGGGCCGGGGCGGGGGAGCCAATCGCCAGGCCGGGCATGTGGGCATCCTCGGGATTCAAAAGCACGAAACATCCGGCTTGCAGGGTGAACACATCCCCGGTTCCGTCGAGAGGCAGAAAGTCCCTGGCGGGATCATATTCGCCCGCCCGGAGATGATGGATATTTGCGTATCCCATGCACTCGGCGCCTTGCACCACATATTGCAGGTCCGTATATCGCCGATGCGCCTCCCAAAATCCCTGTTCCTTTAATTTCGTTTGGTATTCCTGCACCAGCGCGTACATGTCGCCTTCGATCTCATATCTTCCGGCCGGGAGAACGGCAGTATCGATCTGATCAATGTACTCAAAGGCGCGGCGGATTCCCGGGTGCAGCGGATAATAAAGCCGCGCATTGCTGATTTGGTCCAGAATCATGTTACTGGATGATGCCGCAGGAGGAGTTTTGCGGATTCCACGAACAGCCGGCCAGGTTGCAGGCGGTCTGGTCTGCATATTGTGAGCAGCCGCTTCCGCCCTGCTGGTTGGGATTGTGCCGGGTCGGGATCGGGGGAACGCGCGTGGCAGTCGGCTCAAGCGTGGGGGTCGGCGGCAGGGGACTTGGGGTATTGCTGGCCACCGTGAGCGGATAGGCGATGGTGCGGATCTGGCAGAAATCAGGCGGCGGATTGGGGCCGACATAGAAACACACTTCGTTGGAAAGCATCCAGTCGCTGTATACCCGGTATGGATTGTTGGGCAGGTCAGCGTAATCCGGGTCGGGGCCAAATGCGCGTGCGCGCACCTGGACATAGTGCGGGCCGGTGGGGGCGGAGGAGATCGGAAAATCGAATTCGCCCGCCGCAACGGTCCCGGACCCGCTCGCAATGGTGGCGTTGCCGTCGTACATGGTCCACTCGTACCCGGTCCAGTTGCCGTTGCCGAAGTTTGAATGCGAATCCCTGAAGACCCGCACATGGATCGCGAAGGATGCGTTTTCCGGGAAGGTATTATTGTTTTGCGGATTGGTGATGCGGAAGATGGGCTCATGCGAGAGGGCACAGCCGTTCAGGACCGCCCCGGCCAGGAGCAGCGAGAGTACCTGTACTGCCAAACGGATTTTGATTTTCATGGTTCCTTTCCTGTCTGTTAATCCTTCAGGGTGATGTATTTCTTTCTCGGATTGATCCCGGTCACTCCGGCAAAATAGCCCTTGATCGTCTTGAGGTCCGCTTCCATGTTGTCCGTCAGTTGAAACACCTGCCCGACCTGCACGGTCTTTTTGCGGCCGTCCACGACCGCCATCACCACGGGGATGCCCGCGCTTTTGGCGATGTGATAAAAGCCCATCTTCCATTCGCTGACGTAATGGCGCGTGCCTTCGGGGGCGATGGTCAGGATGAACTCGCCGGACTTTTGACAGGCTTCCACCATTTGCTCCACCAGCCCCTGTGACTTTTTGCGGTCCACCGGAATGCCGCCGCACCAGTAAAAGAACCAGCCGAACAACGGATTCCGGAACAACTCGGCCTTGCCCATGAATTTGGCGTTGGCCTTGAGATGGAAGATGATCCCGAGGAACAGGACGAAATCCCAGTTCGAGGTGTGCGGCGCGCCGATCAGAATGTATTTGGGCAGGTCGGGCAGCTTCCCCTCCACGCGCCAGCCGGTCAGGCGCAGGATCAGCTCCGCCTTCCAGCGAAAGATCGTGCTTAGAACAGGGGTGTTGAAAATGGTGGGTTTCAAATAAAGGTCCTCGACTATATAACCCTGAAGTTCGGAATCGGTCTCTATCGGCTTGTAATCTGTGGTTAAATACCTGCATGACCTTGAAAACGTCCATTCGCTCGATCTTATACCAGGCTGAAAAACGGATGCAAAAAGTCCGCTTTTCCTCCATGCCCGCACCGCAGCTGGACTGGCCGATCCTGATGGGCATTTCCTTTCCAAAAAGCGGCACGCATCTGCTGGATCAGATTTTACTTGGCTTTTCCAGGGTCGCGCCGTTCTCGAAACGCCTGCATTCATTTTACGCCGAATACGAAGGCGAAAGCGGGGCAAAACGCACCCCACAACAGGCGCTGACGTGGCTGGACTCGCTTCGCCCCGCGGATGTCGCATCCGCCCATTTGTTTGCGCGGCCGGAGGCCGTCCAGCGCGTCTCTTCGCCGGCCTTTGTGCCTTATTTTATCTTTCGCGACCCGCGCGATGTGGTCGTCTCGCATGTGTTTTATGTGACTGAGATGGAGGCGCGCCATGTCCATCATGAGTACTACCAGTCCCTGCCCGATTTCAACGCGCGCTTGAAGGTCAGCATTCTCGGGCGTCCCGATTCGGACGCGGAGTTCCCGGATATCGCCGCACGCTTCGCCCCGTACCTGGGCTGGCTCGAGCGGCCCGAAGTGTTGTCGATCCATTTCGAGGACCTGATCCTTGACCGCGCCGCAGCATTGACCCGCATCCTGCAGCATTTCCTCGCCCGCGCCCCGCTTCCGGCCAGCCGGGAGCTGATCCTGGAGGCCCTCGAGACCTCGATCAACCCGCAGAAGTCCCCGACCTTCCGCTCGGGCAGGACCGGTGAATGGAAAAAGCATTTCAACGACGAGCACAAAAGAATCTTCAAGGATGCGGCCGGTGACCTGTTGGTGAAGCTTGGATATGAAAAGAATCACGATTGGTGATCCCGCCCGCGACGGTTTTACAGCTTTGGATCCCGATAGGACAGACGGGCTACTTGCCTTCCTCCAATAAAGCAGTATAGTAGGGTTATCAGAGAGATTGCCGAAAGGAAGAAGGAGAAGACGATGAAGAAGAAAATGTTGAAGCCTGTATTTTTATTATTTCTCGGATTGCTGCTGGTGCTTGGGGCGGTTGTAACGGTCGTTCAACCGGCCGCAGCGCAGCAGCAGTGTGATCCCAATAAAGAAACCTGCTGTTACGACGTTCAAGGTATGCCCATCCAATGTCCGAATAAGAACAAGAAGACGCCCACTCCCCAGCGCCGCACCCTGCCGACGGCCACCTCCACACCAACGCTTGTGCCGTCCTTAACGCCCACAATGGTCGCACCCGAGCCGTATCCGTATCCATACCCGCAGCCGTATCCATACCCGTACCCGGGTGGGATCGTCCCGCTCGACCCCCCGGTATTGATCTGCGTGTTCTGTGACAAGCCCTGGTTGTGGGGTATTGGGACCGGTGTGATCTTCGTGATCGTGCTGGCCGGCCTGCTCCTGTATTTGAGATGGCGCCCCATCCGCATTCCCCCGGTAGGACCGGGACCGGATCCCGCGGCGGTCGGGGATGGCGAATTGCTGCCCGCGGTTCAGAAGATTCGCGAAGCGGCCAATCTCCCGGGTGGCATGAATAAACCACCCACACCGAACCTGCCGGGCGATCAATCCGACGGCGGACCACTATAAAACTTAAGCAAAACAGCCGGCGCCCAGCCGGCTGTTTTATTTCCCGATCCTCTCGACCTTCTCCACGCGCAGAAACGGCTCGCCGCGCGCCGTGTCCATTTCCAGCATGCCCGTCACCAGCACCGGCGCGTTGGAGTTCAACAGATCCTTCGCTGTGCGATAGACGTTCGGGAAGGCGATCACATCAATCGAGCCGGTCAGGTCTTCGAGCGTCAGGAATAACATCGCTTCGCCTTTGGCCGTGCGGCTGCGATGCGAGGTCTGGCGCACGCCGGCCAGCGTCACCCGCTGGCCGGGTTTCCCGGCTGCATCCGCGATCGGGATCGAGCCGCTCTTCGAGACTGAATCAGCCACCAGCTCGAGCGGATGCGCGTCCAAGCTCACGCCCAGCAGCTCGATTTGCGCGTCCACTTTTTGCTGCAGGGTCCAATCCTCTTCATTTCCATTCCAGGCGAATAAACTCATCTGGCCGGCCTGCCAGCCGCTTTGCAGTCGTTTCAAGATCGAAGGAATGGACCCGAGGCCTTCGAGGCCGCCCACGCGCGCCAGGCTGACCGCCTCCTGTTCGCGCGGGTCCACGCGTGACAGGAATTCATCCAGCGAGTGGAAGGGGGCCATCTGGATGATGCGCCCGATCGTGCGGCGCGTCAGATCCCTGACCTGATCGAGGCCCATGTAGAGCGCATCGTTCCGGACCGTGAAGTTGCCCCGCGACCCATTGACATGCGGCGGCCGGACGGAGAGTCCCATGCGGCGCGCTTCGCTCAGGTACACGCGCTGGCTGTAATAGCCGCCCCAATTCGCGAGCACGGCCGCCATGAACTGTGCGGGGAAATAGGTTTTGCACCAGGCCGAACGCCAGCCCACCTTTGCATAGGAGGCGGCATGTGCCTTGGGAAATCCATAGCCTGCGAAGGCCGCCATCATCTCCCACACTCTTTCACCCACCGCGGCCGGCACGCCGCTCCTGCTTTCGGATTCACGCACGAATTTCGTCTGCAGTTCCTGCATGCGTTTGCCCGGGTCGAAGTGACTCATGGCCCGCCGCAGCAGGTCCGCCTCCGCCAGGCTGAAGCCGGCCAGCTCGTGCGCGATCCGCAAGACCTGTTCCTGATACAGGATCACGCCAAAGGTTTCATCCAATAAGGGCGCCAGGGCCGGGTGCAGGTGACGGACCTGCTCTTCGCCCTTGAAGCGGCGCACGAAGGCGTCCTTCAATCCGCCGGTCAACGGACCGGGCCGGTAGAGCGCCAGCGCCGCCATGATGTCGTCTTCGGTGCGGGCGTGGATCTCGCGCAGGGTGGCGCGCATGCCCGGGCTTTCGATCTGAAAACATCCGATGGTCCCGCCGGTTTCCACGCGCCGCGAGGTCTCATCGTCCGTGGAGGGAATCTCCTCGAGGGCCGAGACCAGGTTGGCATACCGGTCCGGCCGGCTTTCGGTGATGAACTCGGCCACATCCCCAAGCACGGTCAACCCGCGGATGCCGAGCAGGTCGATCTTGACCAGCCCCATGGCTTCGACCGATTCAAGGTCGAGCTGGGTGATGAGGATGCCCTTGCTGCCGGAACGCATGACGGGCACCAGATCGGTCAATTTGCCGGGGGCCACGATCAAACCGCCCGCGTGCACCGATAAATGCCTGGGCAGTTTCAGGATGGCTTCGGCATCTTCAAAGACCCGGTGATGGGCCGGAAACGAAAGGTGCAGGTCCGCAAAGGGCGAAGGCGCGGCCTGCCCTTCCTGCGCCTCTTCGAAGCGCGCCCAAAATCCATAAGGTAATTGGTTGACCATCTCGCGCACTTTGGCGGGTTCAAGCCCATACGCCTTGGCCACCTCGCCCAATGCCGAGCGTGGACGGAAGCGGTTGATGGTCCCGACCATGGCCACGCGGTCTTCGCCGTAGGTATCGAAGACGTGTTGAATGACCGAGTCGCGCCTGCGCGAGCACAGGTCGGTATCGATATCGGGCGGCGTGGTGCGGGCCGGGTTGAGGAACCTTTCAAAGTAAAGATTGAGCCGCAGCGGATCGGGATTGGTGATGCCGAGGCAGTGCGCCACCAGCGAGGAGGCCGCCGAGCCTCGCGAAGAGAACGGCACGCCGGTCCGGCGCGCAAAATCGAGGACCCCCTCCACGATCAGGAAGATCGGCTCGAAGCCCATGCGGGCGATCACTTCCAGTTCATGGTCGAGGCGGGTTTGAATGCGGGCTGTGACTTCGCCGTACAGGGTCTGTGCGCCTGCGTACGCCTTTTGACGCAGGAATTGGCTGGCGGTCTGCCCGGGCGGCAGGGGCACCGTCGGCATCCGGGCCCGGCCAAGGGGCAGGTCGAAGCGGCAGCGCTCCGCGATCTCGGCGCTGGCAGCCAGGGCGTCCGGGAAGTCGCGAAAGCGCTGCTCTGTTTCGCGCGCGCTCATGAAATACGAGTCGGCGGGGGCGGGTGCGCTATCGGGGATCGCTTTGATCGGCTGGTTTAAACGAATGGCGGTCAGGGTTTTTTGCAGGCGGGCCTGTTCGGGCGAGAGGTAATACACCGGGTGGGTCACAACAGCCGCCAGGTTTAATCTGCGCGCGGTTTCAGAAAGACGGCCCGCCCCGGAGGGATGGGCCAGGGAAACATACAGGCGGCTCTCGAAAATTTGTTTGAGTTCTTCGAGCTGGAACCCGCTTAATGCGATCAGGTCCGCGCAGTAGGGTTCCAGCATTTTCATTGTGCAAATGGCTTCCGGAGATTCCCGCACCCACAGCGCGCTGCTCAACCGGCACAGATTCGACCAGCCTGCGGCACTGGCGGCCAGCAATTGCAGCGGACCGTGTTCCAGGTCGATCTCCAGCCCGAGGATCGGCTGGACCCCGGCCTCTTTGCAGGCCGAGACAAATTCCACTGCCCCGGTCAGCAGGCGGTGATCGGTGAGTCCCAGCGCGGGCATGCCCTGCGCCTGCGCGGCGCGGGCCAGCTCGGCCGGGGAGGCGAGTCCCTCCTGCAGGGAGAAGGCCGAGTGCGTGGTCAGATGGAAATGCATCCCTTGATTGTACAGGGTTTTTTCATGGATGCCCGCACGCCGCGCAGTAAATGCAAAGCCCCGGCTGGTTGTTACCCGGAATGAGGAACTTGTTTTCAGGAAACAAGTACTTGTTTCTTGGGAACAAGCTCTTCTTCAAAGCGAACAGGAACTTATTCCCTTGAATCAAGAACCTGTTTTCAACCAACAGGAACCTGTTTGCGGCAAACAGGAACTTGTTATTCGGAATCTGGAACCTGTTTTCAACGAACAGGAACCTCTTTGTCGAAATCGGGAGGATGTCCCTGCCCGGCCGCGCATTGACCGCAGGTCAGGACGGGGACGGAACTGGATATAATTTGTTCGGCGCGGGTGTCCTCACCCCGCCGCGCATTGACCGCAGGTCTGCGAACCGCATATAATCTTTTTGAGACCTGCGGTCGCAAGACCCTCGCCGAGCGAAACTGCAGATTTCCAAAACCTGGTTGCGACATTTGCACTTGGCGCAAGTGCAGGTGTAACGGATGGTAATGGAATCTTAATAACCCAGCAGCGCTACCTGCCCTTCGGCGCCGAGCGGACCGATGCAGGCGCCATCTCCCAAACGGACCTCGGTTATACGGGACAACGAGATCTCGGCATGGGCTTGATGGATTACCATGCCAGGTTCTATTCGCCATATCTTGGGCGATTTACACAACCGGATACGATTACTCCCGGTGGTCCGCAGGGACTCAATCGGTTCAGCTATGTAGGGAATAATCCTGTCAATCTAAATGACCCCACAGGGCATCGAGTAGTTTCTCCTTGTAGTGAAATGGCCGGCGGTTGTAATGTCACTCAGGACATCATCAATAGTGATAACATAAAGGCAACCTATTTTAGGCAGCGAACAGATTTTCTCTTATGCAAAGCAGGAAATGAGTTGCGCTGTTCAAGCGCAGATACTCTAGTAAATAACACAACAAGTCAGATGCCTAGGGTAGTTGGAGTTACATATGGAAATTCTACTCAAATTGGCGATGCGGCAGAAGTTGGTTATTATAATCAAACATCGTATTACTTTGATTGGATTCAAGGAGACCTGTATAGAGTTCGCACACAAGGTGCCTACTTGTATGCAGGAACACCCACGTTTGTAAGCAAGAGTTTTTCAATAGGAACAAGTACGTATCATGGTATTCCATTAGATGCAAAACAGGTTGGACCGTTCTTGTCAGGTTTTAATTTGGATTTGGGGGGTAGTGGTTCATTGCAGCCAATACCAGTTGTAGGCTTGGGCAAAGGAAGAAGTGTAAGTTACGCTTTGAATGGCAATAGTGTTGCAAGAAATAAGTATGAGTTGCCCATATATTCAAATCAAAGTGCCTACAACCTTTCGTTTAGCCCAACACCTCCTGGAGTAAGTTTTGGTGTACAAGGTGGATTGAGCAGTTCGGATGTAAGTAAGATATATTCGATTTCATGGTGGCCAAAGTGAAAATTGATAAGAAAATACTAACAATATTTATAGTTCTTGGTGGACTGTTTGTATTTATTTGGCTTGGCTTGTATTTCCTTGATGAAAACCTGCCTTCAGTTACTCCAGAAAACGAGATGGTCAAGCTTGTTAATTTTAGAACCTGTGTAAATAAGAACGGAAATTTTGTTAATAGGAAGGGTTATAAAGTTGGAGAGGATTTCTATTTGTGTGGTAAATTAATTTCCAACCTAACATCGGTGGAACTTTCTCTGTCAATATCCGATGCTCTTTCATCAAAACAGCCTATTTACACAGACACTGAGTTTTTCAATGAAGGTGAAATATTTATTAATGTCCCAGATTATCTTTCGGTTGGAAAATATCAAGTAAAGCTATTGCGCGGTCGCACAGTGATTGGCGAACTAATTTTTGATGTAGATTAATAAAAGCTTACTCAATTGTTCGCCGCGGAACTTAGTGTATCATCCCCGCTGGGAATTGACCGCAGGTTTGAAATTCACATCAATCAAACAACCCCTGCGTAGGGGTTGTTTGATTTCCTCACACCGCCGGGCATGGGTCTTGCCCCACCCTTCCCTCCCCAAATACGACAGCCAGATTTATGCTGTGAATATAAAGTTATCATGTCGGATTTGGGGATGGTGTCCCCCGCTCGGCGTGGGTGTCCCCACCCCGCCGGGCATTGTTTTGTCGATTGATCGGTTTATATTTACAGTCGAAGGTCAGAGATTATTGTCCACCGGACTTCCTCTCATATGAGCAGCCTGAATATCCTGGTCGGTTTGGGCCAGATAACGCCGCAATACTTGCAGATCCGAATGTCCCATCAACTTCTGCAGGGCGAAAATGTCCACGCCATTTCGCAGCATAAGAGACCTTCGGTCACAAGTCTCGACGGGGAGCTGGGCAAAGTCCGTGGTTGGGCGAGTAAGCAAAATCTTTAGTCCAGATAATTCTTAGAAAATGTAGATTTATTACAAAAACAGCCTTTACAAGTCTGTTTTTAGTTGATTTTTTAGCCTGTTTTGAAGCCTGTTTTGAAGCCTGGGGATTGTTAAAATAACATTAATCGTATCCTTCTTGCCTTCCGCTGGGGGGCTGCAACGTGCCGCCAGCTAAAAAAACCAATCAATTTCATTCCTTTTGGAGACACCATGACATACTCGTTCAAACCCGGCATGGAAACTTTTGCTCGCGTCCTGTTGACATTCATTGTGTTGATGAATGCGGTCGTTCCAACGACCGCGCTGGCTATGCCGCCAGGTTCCAATGAGCCTGCTGCGCAACAAGCGGAAGCGGCGGGCAACTCGCTGCCCGCCATGGAGCCTGTACACTACCAGCCGAGTATGTCGATCTCGAATCCGACCCGCTTCTCTGCGCAGGCCGATGAGCCAAAACCGGTAACACCCGGGAAGGATCCGGTGGAATTCTCGATCTCAACCAGCAAGGGCGAGGTCGATAACAGCCGGACTATTACCATTAATATATGGGTGCGCAACAGCTCCGAATCCGAGTTGACAAATTTAACCTATAACGACAAGTTGGAAAAAGGGCTTGAGTTTGGTTCCTCCCCGAACAAACAGGTGAAATATAATTTTATAACGGGTGCGGTGACTTACAAGGTGGGATTGCTCAAGGCGGGGGAAGAGGCGGTGTTTTCCTATATTCTCAAGGTTAAGAATAATAAAGCAGGCAGGCTTTCCATTCATAATGCGGAAATTGAATATGACCTGAAGGGTGAAACACGCGCACAAACCGCGGAGCTGGGCTTTGCCGATGGCAGTTCCCTTGTCAACCCGGATTCTTTGATCATTGTCCCCGATCAAGCCGGGGATGGGTGGGAATCGGCCGGCCGTTATTCCATTTATCTTGGAGACAAGGTCCTTTCGCAGGATGCGGTGGTATCCATTACCCCGGCAAATCTTCCCAAGGGTCCGAAACTTCAATTCAATCTCGACCTAATTCAAACTTCCGCCCCTGCGACGATGGCAGGCGGTCAGTTGGGGGAACAGGATATTAATCTCACCAAAAAGGTGGAAACGGATTTCGCAAGCCCCGCATATTTGGAGATCAACCTGGACGGGGTCGCAGACCTGGCAAATATTCCCGCCGATCAGGAACCGTATGTTGCGACCTACGATGAGGAAAATAACATCTGGGTGAAGGTGCCCATTGTGGACCAGAATATTGCCACGAATTCGGTGACGGTGCCCGCAGCACATTTTTCCACGTGGGGGGCCGGGCTCGGGAATTCCCTGCCGAAAAACGGCGCCAACGTGCTTTTGTTCGACCAACCCTATACATCCCTGTTTACCGGCGCCTCCCGCTACAGTGTGCCGATCTGGACTCCTCCCGGCCGGGCCGGAGTTTCTCCGGACATTTCCCTGTCCTATTCAAGCGCCACCGTGGACGGGGTGTTGGGCGATGTGCAGGCTCCCTGGGTGGGGGTGGGCTGGAACATCGACGGGATCGAGATCGTGCGCAAGATCATTACGAACGAAAATGGATACGGTTATGTTAATAGTTTTGCGCTGACCCTGAATGGCACGGTCTATGAATTGCTGGTGGATCCGAATAACCCCAATCGGTATTACACCAAACAGGGTTCGTTCCTGTATGTAGAGCGCCATAATTTTGCGCTTGGCAACGCCGGCGCCGTCACCAATAAGACCGGGGAATGGTGGGAGGTGGTCACCACGGACGGGACCCGTTACCGCCTGGGTCGGAACACGGATTCGGAACAATTGGCCCTCATGTATGGCTATGAATGCAAGACCGGCAATCCCTGCACCACCCCGGGCGGAGCCTATGCCACCCTGGGATATGCCGGCAAGGCGGATGATCTGGTGGCTCTGCGCTGGCGCGTGGACCGGATCACGGACACGCACGGCAACACCATTTCCTATACATATACCGAAACCCAGCCATCCGGAGCAACAATGCTTGCGCCGTTTGACCGTGAAAGCTACCTGCATACGATCGCCTATACGGGGTTTGAAGGTCCGGCGGGGACTTTGTCGCCCGGCTATGAGGTCGAATTTGTGACTGCACCACGTTCGGGCATCGGGGATGTCCCGACCACCTTTAATATTTGGGATAACCTGGATAGCAAGTACCTGGATCGGATCCTGATCAAATGCCTGTTGTGCGGGGGATCAAGCCAGTTGATTCGCACATATGATTTTAATTATTCATTGGCGCCTGTGCCCAACGCAAATGGGACCCTGACGCTGTCCGATATTCAGATCAGTGGCGAAGGCTTTTCCGAAAGCGGACAGGCCGTTCCGGCGATCACAGCGCCGACCATTAAATTCACCTATCAAAACCTGGATAATCGAAATGTGACCGGGACCTCGAACGACCGGTATACCTATCCGCGCCTGCAGGTGATCAACAATGGCACGGGCGGACTCCTGACCTATAGCTATGAAACGGATGGCCGCGGCATTGATTCCTGGTATGACTACCGTGTCAAGGATGTTAATGTAAACGGCGGACTGGGTACAGCTGCCGCGCAGAGCTATACGTACACCACGCCAGTGTACACAGGTTCCGGGGGAAATGCGAACTTGGGCGATCTGATCGGATACACCTCCACCTCGGAAAAACAGCTTGATTACAACAATGGGAATGCGGTCATTCTCGAGACCAAACATGATTTTGGCACCCAGGGCCTGGATACCGGTTATGAACTAAAAACGGAATCCCTGAGCGGCACGACAGTGCTGCGCAGGACCACGAATACCTATGTGACCGATAATTCAAAGGCGCCTTTCTCAGGCTGGAATTACCGGTATTTGTTCCAGACAGTGAATTATGTCAACAGCGGCGGCGCCATTGTCCCGGCTTCCAAGGTGGTGTATTCCCGCGATCCGTCCACCGGCAACCTGCTTTTGCAAACCGATTATCTTGGGCTCGCCGCCTATCGCAAGACCTATTATGAATACCTGACCAACCCGGACCCCGCAAAGTACATCCTTGATAAGGCTTCGCGTGTCCTGGTGGTGAATGCCTCCAACAGCACGCTGACAGACACCCGCTATCATTATGACGACAAATTAAATTCTGCGCCTGTATGGGGCGATCTGACCCTGACCCAAAGCCTGACCGGCAGCGGAAACAGCACGGTGGATACCGGCGCCGACTACGATGTGTACGGCAATGTGATCAGGCAGATCCAATACACTTCGTACGGCACTATGAATGTGAAACCAACCGGAGGGACCCAGGAATCCTCCATGGTTTACGATTCCACCTTCCAATCCTATCCGGTCACCCAAACCAACCCGATGGGACAGGACACTTCGACGTCTTATTTGTACCGTCTTGGCGTGCCGTATCAGACCACGGATGTGAATGGCTGGATTACCACGACCACGTACGACAGCCTGGGGCGCCAGCTTTCGATCCGGGTGCCGGGTGTTCAGGATGAATCCGTCTGGTACACCTACCCGGTCCCGAATGGGAACGGATCCATCCCGGCTCCCTATAGTGTCGAGATGCAGATTCTGGATACCACAGCGGGTATCTATCGTTCGGTGTGGGGCATCTACGACGGCATGGGCCGCCAGATCCAGATGCAGGTCTTCGATGATGATGTCGACAAGATCCTGGTGACCGATTCCGAATTCAATGCGCAGGGGGCGGTCTCCCGGCAAAGTTCCCCGTATTATGTAAATGCGGGCGGCGGGTATTACACATCGCCTCTTTGGGGACAATACACCTCCTCCCAATACGATGCGTTGGGCCGCGTGACCCAGGTCACCCAACCGGGGAATATCGTCAGCACTACGTCCTATGATGGATTCACCACCACTAGCATCGACCCAAAGGGAAACAAGACGGAACGTGCCACGGACGGTCTCGGCCGGCTGACCCTGGTGCGCGAGTACAGCGACAGTTCCACGGTCTATGCAACGACCCGTTATGCCAACGATGAATTGAACCGGCTGGTGCAAGTTACCGATGCGCAGTCCAACGTCACCGAGTTGACCTATGACTGGCTGGGCCGCAAGACCGGTATGGACGATCCGGATATGGGGATTTGGACCTATCAATACAATCCGACCGGGACCCTCCAGCAGCAAACCGATGCCCGCACCCAGACGCTGTCCTTTACCTATGATGCCCTGAACCGTCTGTTGACCAAGACCGGCAGCGGCGTGAACACCAGCAACACCTACGGAAACACCCTGGGATTGTATGGCTTCCGGACCGGCATGACGGATGGCAGTGGGACCACTTCCTGGACCTACAGCAATTTTGGACGAACCGTGACCGAGCAGCGCGCCTTTACAGGCACCACTGCGCCCCGATCCATGACAACCGAATCGGACTGGCTGGGCCGCCCGCTTCAAGTGACCTATCCGGATGGAGAAGTACTATCCTATACCTATGACGCCCTGGGCCGGCCGGACAAGCTAAATTCCAGCGCGGGTCCTGCGGCTTCGCTTGTGGATTTGACTTATAACGTGCTCGGTCAGGTCACCAAACAAACTCTGGGCAACGGCCTGGAGGTGACCAACAGCTATGATTCCGCCAACAACCGCCTGGTTTCACGGGTCAGCACCGGGAACCTGATCAACTTTGGGTATACCTATGACCCGGCCGGCAACATCACCGGCATCACCGATGCGGCCTTGAACGAAACCCACCAATATACCTACGACTTCTTAAGCCGGCTGAAAACGGCCAGCGCCTTCACCACCGGCAATACAAGCGCCATTAAGTACGATCAACAGTTTGAATACGATAAGGTCGGCAACATCACCGAGATGAACAACTGGGTCACCCCGACCCCGATCGGTGCGTTGAATTCCAAGGCGTCGCTTGAACTGATTGCACCAGTCTCCTACCGTTCCCCGCAGTTGAACAACGCAGCGGGCTCCGGCGGATTCCTGGCCATGCCGGTCAGGCAGGTGCAGGACACGGATACCCCCACCGATACATTGACGCCAACGGATACATTCACTCCGACTTTTACTGCTTCATCGACGCAAACCTTTACCCCTACCAATACTAAAGTGCCTACGAATACGCCTGCAGGATCGCCAACCCCAACAGCAACACCAACGGCAACCCTGACTCCACTACCATCTTTTGATGCATATACCATGTCGATGCTTCATTTGAATGGGTCTGATTCCTCAACATCGATCATGGATCAAATAGGCAAAGTGTGGACGGCCAATGGAAATGCCCAGATCGATACCGCCCAATCCAAGTTCGATGGCGCATCTGCATTGTTTGATGGCTCGGGAGATTATATTTCTTCCCCAGACAGTATTGATTGGCAGTTGGACAATGGTACGAATACCGATCAATGGACAGTTGATTTTTGGGTGCGGTTCAGCGTAGATCCCGGGACGGGGACCGTTGGACTGATTCAGCAATTTGGAGATGCAAATAATACTTGGTCGGTCCGTTTGCAGAGCAACAATCTTAGATTTACAGTTAGAAGCGCAGGCGTGAATATTGTTCAGGTTGACCAACCATGGGATCCTGATTCTGCCACCTGGTATCACGTTGCGATTGTAAAGAATGGAACTGCGGGCTACATGCATTTTGTTAATGGAATTCAATTAGGATCAACCACAACAGATACAGACCCTATGCCAAACTTTTCCGGAGGACTTCGACTTGGATTGGTCACCACTAGCAGCGATAACTACTTGAATGGCTGGTTGGACGAGATCAGGTTGAGCAAAGGTGTTGCTCGTTGGACGGTGAATTTCACTCCGCCTGCGGCTCCTTATGGAAATGGGCTTGAGCCGACTTATACTCCCGCTTATACAGCAACTACAACCGCAACCAACACCAATACTGGTACGCCCACGAAAACCTTTACCCCCTCGCTCACGCCGACGCCGTTTACGTTTACACCGACCTCCACTCCTCAATTTGGAAGTTTGCTCGCGTATTGGTCCTTCGAAGGCTCGGCAGGCACAACGGTGTATGACGATGCGGTTGGAGACGTTACCGCGAATAATGCCACCCTCACCAACGGGCCGGTCATCCAATCCTCCGGGGCTCAGGGCTCGTCCGCCTTCTTCGACGGAGTAAATGATTACGCTTCCATCACAGACCAGGCCGAGGTCAACAAGAATGGCAGTTTCACCATTTCCGCCTGGATCAATCCGGCTTCGCTGGTTACCAGCCGTACGCAGTACATCGTTCAAAAAGGCGCGGGCAATAAGGACTACGGTTTGATCACCGTTTCCACGCAAGGCACAGCCACACCCACGGCCAACCCGGGCAACAGCAATGCCAACGGCAGCATCGCCTTCCAGGTGGGTGACCTGACCCCCAACACCTTGTATGGCCCGGTCCTGCCCGTCAACACCTGGACGATGGTCACGGGTGTGTATGATTCCGCCGCGGGACAGATGCGCCTCTACCTTAACGGCCAGCTGGTGGCCTCGCAATCGGTGACCGGCACCGTCAGTATGAGCGCCAGCGGTTTGACTTTCAGTTCAAGCGCCGCCGCGAATGTGTATCATGGCTCGCTGGATGAAGTTCGTTTTTACAACCGCTCCTTGACCGATGCGGAAGTGCAGGCCGTGTTTGGAGTCTTCCCGACCCCAATCCCGATGTCTGTTACCGCCACCGCCACGGTGGTTACTGCCACTCCCAACATTACGCCCCTGCCACAAGGGCAGCAGCCGTGGGGCACTGGAAATGACGGCAGTTTAACCGTTGCGAGCGGCAATACCTTCAATGTCAATACCGGTACGAACGGCAATAACGGGCGGACCTGTGCGGATGGCGTGGCCTACAATGTGACTCAACTGGGTGACACGGCGGCCACGGTTGATACGGCCATCAACCCAACCGCCACAGCCACGCCCACCAGTACTGTGACACCCGTCACTCCGCCCAACACAACCTGTCTTGCGGTGGGTGATGAAGTCCTTCTAATTCAACTAGCCGGAGACAGCGCGACCGGTTATAACGCTGGCTCCTATGAATTCCTGCGCATTGCCTCGGTGAACGGGACCGCCATTAACTTTACGACGCAGAAAACAAAATGGTATGGCTCAAGCTGGCGCAGTGATCAGGGTGTGGGCGTGGGCTCTGGTCAGGTCCGCGTGATGTTAATTCGGGTACCCAATTACAGTGCTGTTACGGTGAATGGAACATTAACTGCGAATGCCTATGACGGCAATAAATATGGATTAATGGCATTCCGTGTAAACGGGACGCTATCCGGGAATGGAGTGATTTCGGTAAATGGCCTGGGATTTAGAGGAAATGAAGGCTATGGTGCCGGAGGATCTGTGCAAGGGACTAATTGGCCTCCCGGAGGCGGCGGTGGATATGGCACGAATGGAACCACTGCAATTGGCGCAGGAGGTCAGAGTTATGGCCTGCCTAATCTTTCGACCTTGTTTTATGGTTCAGGCGGCGGGGAAAACACCGGCCACATGGCAGGCGGCAATTGGGTGCCTGGATCTTCCGGTGAGAAGGGCGGCGGTATCCTTTGGATCGCAGGACAAACGATTAATTTTACAGGGACACTTAGCGCCAAGGGGAACTCCACCAACGGTTCCGGAGCCGGGTCAGGCGGGAGCATCCGCCTTGAAGGAGCAAATATTACCCTTCCGGGAAGCATTACCACAGCAGGTGGATATGCCCCCTCGACCTGGGAGGGAGTTCCGGGCGGTTCGGGCGGTTACGGACGCATCGCGGTCTATTACCAAACCGCGTTGTCGGTTTCGAACAGCAATCCTGCTGCTTATACTGGCGTACTCGGACAGGCTCCAACCGCAACTCCGAGTTCAACCCCGATCAGCTTTGCAACCCCCTCGATCGCCGGTAATGGGAAAGACGGTATCTTAACAGTGGGTTCCGGCGTGACCTTTAATATAAATAGCAATACCAGCAATGGCCGAACCTGTGCGGACGGGATAACCTACAGTGTTGCGGAGCTGTCATCGTCGTGGGCGCGGTTAACCACGAACCCCACATCCAATTGTCTATCTGTAAATGATGAAGTCATGCTGATTCATTTGTATGGCTCTGGCCCCAATAAGGGAAATTACGAACTCGTGCATGTTGGCGGAATTGTTGGATCCACCGTATACTTCCTGTCTTCCAAGGTTAATTATTACGGGGTGAATGCAAACGACGACAGCGGCGTTGGAAGTACACAGTCGGTCAGTCTGATACGGGTGCCCAATTACAGTGACGTTACGGTGAACGGGACACTAACTGCGAATGCCTATGACGGCAATAAATATGGATTAATGGCATTCCGTGTAAACGGGACGCTGTCCGGGAATGGAGTGATTTCGGTAAATGGCCTGGGATTTAGAGGAAATGAAGGCTATGGTGCCGGAGGATCAGTGCAAGGGACTAAGTGGCCTCCCGGTGGCGGCGGTGGATATGGCACGAATGGAACCACTGCAATTGGCGCAGGAGGTCAGAGTTATGGCCTGCCTAATCTTTCGACCTTGTTTTATGGTTCAGGCGGCGGGGAAAACACCGGCCATATGGCAGGCGGCAATTGGGTGCCTGGATCTCCGGGCGAGAAAGGCGGCGGTATCCTTTGGATCGCAGGACAAACAATTAATTTTACAGGGACAATTAGCGCCAAAGGGAATTCCACCAACGGTTCCGGAGCCGGATCAGGCGGGAGCATCCGTATTGAAGGGGCAAATATTACCCTTTCGGGAAGCATTACCACATTAGGTGGATATTCTCCCTCGACCTGGGAGGGTGTTCCGGGCGGTTCGGGCGGTTATGGACGCATTGCGATCTATTACTACAACTCCCTCACTAGCAATTTGACCGCGAACACTTACACCTATCTCCAACAGGTGAACCCGAATGGGACCAGTACGCCGACATACACCCCGGCTCCCACCTCGATCTATACCTCCACCCCAACCCCGACTGCCTTCCCGACCGGCTGGGTCAAGCGGACCTATGCATACTCCGAAACCATCCCGCACGCTGTGATCTCACTTGTGGACGATGCCCAGTCCACGCTGGCCGAGTATGCGTACGATGCCAACGGAAATATGACCTGCCGCACGGAGGACGGGGTGATCTACAAGCAGGTCTACAACACCGAGAATCGCATCTCGTCGATCCAGAAACTGGCCGAAGGGACTTGTGATGAGGTGACCAGACTTGCCATGCAATGGGACTTTGCCTACGACGGCGACGGTCTGCGCACAGCCACGTTGATCACTCCCTATGACGAAAGCGGGGACCCCCAATCCGCCGTGTTGACCTCGTATTACTTCGGCGGCGCCTATGAAGTGACCGGTACAGCCGTGAAGAAGTATTACTCCTTCGGCGGGCAGACTGTGATGCGCGACGCGAATGGACTACAATATTTCCTAACCGATCACCTAGGTTCAGTGGTTGCGATAACGGATACTAGCGGAACCTTGGTAAGCCAGCAACGATATTTACCATTTGGGGGAGTCCGCTCGAATGTCACGACACCCAATGATCCAAGTTCTGATTTCGGATATACGGGTCAAAGGTTGCTTGATTCTGGCATCGGTGGGTTGATGGATTATAAGGCCCGTTTCTATTCGCCTTATATTACCCATTTTTCCCAGCCTGACAGCATTGTACCAGACCCACAAAACCCGCAAGCCTACAACCATTACAGCTACGGGTTAAACAATCCTATTCGATATAATGATCCAACAGGTCATAGTGTTGATTGTGGATTAGGAGAATCAGGATGTAAAAACAAGCCAATATATATGCCACCCGGCCGGGGTAGTCGTGGCGATAACTCTTCTAGAGGTGGAGATGATAATGACAACAGTGACTTGGAAGATGATTTAGGGCAGCATTCAAATCATCAGAATCTAGACCTTAATTTTGTATTAAGTAACCCCTTTGATAATGGTGATTTTGAACTTCATTGCCCGACAACACAGCCAAACTGTCATTTTACACCTCGTCCCGCTGTCAATATATATTTCAATATTTTACGTATTAATCCAGAAAAACTAGCATGGGCCTCATTAGGTCTTCTGCTCAGCATTCTTGGTATTGAATCGGCTCGCAACGCGCTAGCTCTTAGTAGACAGGGGATCGGTTATTTAGCTGGTTATCATACCATTGCGAGCGCTTATTATTCGGTAGACGAGGCTGGACATGTGGATACAATAGGACTCGCCCTAACAACTGTAGGTGTCTGGCAGCCCGCAGCTGTCTATACTTCAAGTGCATCTGTCTTAGGAGCATTATCAGATGCAATTTATGAAGTGCCGGTGAGACTTCCGGCACCTTCACCTGGTGGTCCTTATTGTCAGGCCACAACTTATTGTCAGTAGCCAAAAGAGGTTGAGCATGGAAGACGTTTCTAAATATATCCTCGTTCCGATGGTGATGTGCTTTTTGTTGCTCGTGCCAAGCATTTTTTTGGATGCTTGGCTAAGCAAAATTGGCGCGATACGTAGCAACAGATCTGTAATAATACTTTTTGTAGTTTCAATGGTTTTTCTAAAGCCTTTCATGTTTAAGAATTGGTCGTGGTGGGTATTTGGAATAGCGTTATTTGTTGCGGAATTTGCTGTGCATCGTTCGGATCTAGGAGAGACTTCAAGGCGTGGCAAATGGTGGTGGATACCAAAGGATAAAAAAAAGAAACGCTCAAACTCCATATGATTCTCCTTGTTCGCTGTAGTCTTGTCCTGTACAGAACAAGACCTGCAATTGGGCTAAAATATTCAACCTCTCAGAGAAACTGATTTCAGGTTGAGCGAGTTGCTCCACAAAAAATAACAGTTGTTTCCTTGCTTGTACTTTTACAATCTGAACATTCTCTTCAACGTGCTCTGATACCATTTGGAGTCTTTCCTCGATTCTTTGCATGGCGGCGAAGTAGTCATCCGCGACTGTCTGGTCGTGCGCGCGGGCATAAACCAGGGTGGAACTCAAGTCCTTGTGCCCAAGGAAGCGCTGAATGGAGGTGATGCGACAGCCCGCATTGAGCAGCTGCGTGGCACAAGTATGCCGCAGGCGGTGAGGGTACACCTTCATGCCAATTCGTTCGCTGATGGTTTTCAAGCGGGATCGAATGAGATCCTTGCTGAGCGGCGCATTGCGGAAGAGGAATATATGGTCGGTGCTGCTCTTCCCGCGCACCTCCAGATAGGCGGCCACGACGAGGATCGTCGTTTCGGTGAGATAGATCGTGCGATCCTTGCCGTCGCGCACAGAGAGCCTTTTTTGCCCGAAATCCAAGTCTTCCAGGCGCAATTCCTCGACTTCTCCCAACCTCATGCCGCCCTGCCAGAGCAGATAAAAGGCGGCGCGGTCCATGAGAGCCAGGCGGCGATGGCTGGCTTGTTTCCTCGCCCGATTTTAGGTTGGAATCAAATTGATCTGAGAAAATTAACTGTTAAGTATGAAGATGCACTAAAGTTAGCGGAAGACAACGGTGGAAAAGATGTGCGCCTTCATTTTAATAATCAGTGCCAAATTTCTTTAATCTTGCGTGATAACTGGGATGTAACTTATTGGAGCAAAGATAGGCCTGTTTTCGAAATTCAAATAGATTCCCATGATGGTGATGTTAAAAAATAAAGCTTGCTCGCTTCGCCCGGCGCGGGTGTCCTCACCCCGCCGGGTATGGACCGCAGGTCCCCGAACGGCTCGCACGAACAACTCGCTCGGCGCGGGTGTACCCTTTCGGGCATTACATCCCCACCCCGCCGGGAATTGACCGCAGGTCTGCGAACCACATATAATCCTTTCGATGGAACGGTATCGGATCGTCCAGGATGTGGGTCTGTATTATGTAACGTTCACGGTGGTCGAATGGCTGCCTGTCTTTGTGGAAGAGGCCGCCTGTAAGATCATCACGGACAGTTTTAATCATTGCATTAAGAACAAACATCTGGCCGTCAATGCCTATGTGATCATGCCGACTCATTTGCATGCGCTCCTGTTTGATGCGGATTTTGATTCGGAGCGATTGAAGCATACGCTGGACGATCTGCGAAAGTTCACGGGACGGCAACTCCTTGATCACTGCGCCGCACATTTCCCCGCAAACTTTTCAGATGTGTTTCGTCAAAACGCGGGGCAGGACCGGCAGCGTAGATTCTGGCAGCCAACCCGGCATCCAATCGGGGTATTTTCAGAAGGGTTTTGGAGGCAGAAACTCGATTATCTGCATCATAATCCGTGCCGAAAAGGACTGGTTCTTCGCCCGGAAGACTGGAGATTTTCTTCCGCATTGTATTGGTCAACGCGGGAGGAGAACGATGTTCTCTTATCCGATGTGGGTTGGGAGTAGGGGCAGGAGACCTTCGGTCGCGAGTCTCGGCGGGGTCGAAGACCCTCGCCGAACGGGGCATTACATCCGCACCCCCCGCCGGGCGTTGAGACATTCATACCGTATAAATAAAACAAGATGATCCGCATCAGATCATCTTGTCAGGTGCCGAGGGGGAGATTTGGACTCCCGACCAAGGGCTTATGAGTCCCCTGCTCTACCACTGAGCTACCTCGGCGTTTGGGGGTAAAGCGGGGCAAATGTTACTATGGGAGGGGGCATTTGTCAACGGAAACCGAAATCCATGCCCCGCAATATGCATACGACCGAAAATTGGCCGGCTGGCCTTTTACACATCCTGCTATAATAGTTGAAAAGGTGCCCCCATGAAGATTATGGTGCTAGAGAACGACCCGAAGGAACTTACGCTCATCCAGCAGGCCTTGAACGGCAAGCGGACCGAGCTGATCAAGCTGGGCTCCATCGAGCAGGCCTGGCCGTACGTCCAGTCCGGGGAATCGCGCTTTCTGATCGCCAATTGGGACACGAGCGACCTGCGCACCTCGCAATTCATCCCGCGCGCACGCGCCGCCAAGCTGGATGTGCCCGTCTACATCGTCCTGACCACGGCCAAAAACACGGACGACGAGAGCGTGCCCACCGGCGCGGACGACATCGTCCAGCGGCCCTTTAAACCCGCAGACCTGAAGAACAAGGTGGGCATGGCCGAGCGCATCATCTCCCTGGCCAGCAGCCTGGCCTCGGCCCGGAACCAACTCGAAAACCAGGCCGCCTATGATGAGCTGACCGGCTTCATGAACCGCGCCGCCTTCTTTAAGCAATCGGCCGGGGAACTCGAACGTTCGCGCCGGGCCTCCATGTCGGTCAGTTTGATCGCGCTGGATATCGACAACTTCAAAGGCATCAACGAAACCTTCGGCGCCGAACTGGGTGATGAGGTCCTGCGGGTGTTATCCCAGACCATTCGCGAGAAAAGCCGCCCCTACGATTGCATCTGCCGCTGGGAGAGCGATGAGTTCGTGGTCATGCTGGCGGGCGTGATCGGCGCGGACGCGGAAAAGGTGGCCGAGCGCATCATCGCCGGCATCCGCGGCACCCGCATCGAAGTCGAGAGCAAGACCTCGGTCAACGTGAAACTCAGCGCGGGTATCGCCTCGGTGGCGCGCGTCACCACCTCCACGGAGGTGGAGCCCTTGATCCAGCAGGCCTTTCAAGCCATGGCCCGCGCGAAAGAGGCGGGCGGCAATCAGGTCTTCATGAGCTACGTATAAAAAAAGCCCGCATTTGAATTGACCCCTGTAAGGCAGACACAAAAAGAAAGCGCTCACGAGTTAGATGGACAGACACCTGGTTTCGTAAGGTGTCTGTCTTGTTTTCAATTGTATTCTCTCATAGTTGTAAAAGTAAATATATTCATTGATTAGTT
>JAIOOU010000010.1 GCA_021414245.1 Chloroflexota bacterium | reverse complement strand
TCCGAAGCGCTTCAATTTGGATTGGTGAATCGGGTGGTCCCGGCGGATCGTTATCTCGAGGAGGCAGTTGCGCTTGCCGAAGAAGTCGCCGGGCGCGCTCCGCTTGCGATCCGCATGGCCAAGGACTCGATCAACGCCGCTTTTGAAGGCACCCTGACCGAAGGTCTTAAAACTGAAAAACGGAATTTTTACCCGCTCTTCTCCACCGATGATCAAAAGGAAGGCATGAAGGCCTTCATTGAAAAACGCAAACCGGATTGGAAGGGGAAATAGGAATTGCCCGTATCACTTTCTGACCTGAAAACTGGTCTTGCCAAACTGGGTCTGACCAAAAGCCTTGTCATCGCGCACGCCTCGTTGAGAGCCTTCGGCCCCATCCAGGGTGGCGCGGACACAATGCTCAACGCCCTGTTGGATTCCATCCGCGGAGTCATCATGCCGGCCTTTACCTACAAGACCATGCTCAATCCGGATGTTGGCCCTCCGCGCAACGGGATCACCTACGGCTCGCAAACCGATTTGAATAAGATGGCCGAGAAGTTCCACGCGAACATGCCGGTTGACCCGACCATGGGTGTGCTGCCCGAGGTGATGCGCAAGCAGCCCGGGGCAAAGCGTTCCATGCATCCGATCCAATCCTTTACCGGTATTCGTGCGGATGCGATCCTGAACCGGCAGACCCTCTTCGATCCGCTCGCGCCGATCGGCGCGCTGGCCGACTCCGACGGCTGGGTGCTGCTGTTGGGTGTGGACCACAGGGTGAATACCAGCATTCATTACGCAGAGAAACTGGCCGGGCAGCTGCAGTTCATCCGCTGGGCATTGCTGCAGGACCGCGTGGTGGAATGCCCCGGTTTTCCGGGGGACTCCGAGGGGTTCAACGTCATTGAACCGTTCATCGAAAAATATACCCGGCGGGTACAGATCGGCGATGCGCGGGTGCAGGCTGTGCATTTGAAAAGCCTGATCAATGTGGTGTTGGAAAAGCTTACGGAAAACCCGTATATATTGCTTTGCGGCCGTCCGGACTGTGAACGTTGTAATGCGGTCCGCTATGGATAATAAAAAGGTCCGGCAGATGCCGGACCTTTTTATTATGGTTGACGGGTTATTTTCTTTCGACGGATGTCAGGTTGTAACGTTTACCCTTGAAATACTCCAGTGCAAACTCGGCCGCATCCTTCGGGTCGTAAGGCGCGCAGCTGAACACATCCAGGTAGATCGCGCAGGTGGCTTCGGCAAAATGTGCCGAGATGAGCGAGGTCTCGATCAGCTGGGTCATGCTGAAACCATTGACGCGCGGATCGTCCCCAAAGTGCACCACCTGCGTCTCACCAAAGCGTTTCATTTTGATCCGGTCGCACAGGATGCGCACGAACTCCTTGATGGCTTCCGCATCCTGCATGAGACCCAGGTCGCATTCGTACAGGTCGATGGCGGACGAGAGTCCCCAGCTTTGATTTGTATTCTCCATTTTTTTAATCCATTGATCCTTATATTCGGTAAATTTAATTTCGTTCTTCATGAACCATGAACATTATGGATTATATGGAGAATGGGTGATTTGTAAATGATTTTGAGGTTGTTTCCGAAACGGAAAATGGCTATTAAACCGCCCGTGAGACAGGGAAAAGGGGTTTGGTTACTTCACCGGAAACATGGTTTCGAGTCCGTGCCAGACTTCATCGCGCCAGCAGGTGAAGTTGTGCCCGCCTACGAATTCACGGTAGGTGACATCGTACCCGTTCTCCTGCAGGAGCGGCTGCATGCGGCGGTTATCCTCCAACAGCCAGTCATAGTGACCGATGTCCATCCAGATTTTGATCTCACGCGCCTGTTTCGCGCGGACCAAATCCACGGCCGCGTAATCCCTGCCTTCGGATTCGAACACGCCCGACTGGCAGATGACCCTGCCAAAGATCTCGGGCATGCGCAAACCCGTGTACAGGGACATTAACCCGCCCCAGGATGCGCCCAGCACGCCGTACGCTCCGCGGTTTGTTTTGACGTCCAGCAGGTTTAATTTTTTTCCGGCAAGCGGCAGGACGGAATGTTCGATCGTCATCAGGGTGGCATCCGAGCAGGCGTATTCCACCCCGCGGTGCTTGCCGCCATTTTGCAGGAAGGCCATCGCAATCGGCCGTATGCGTTTCTTATGGATGAGGTTGTCCACAATATTATTCAACAGGGCGCGCTGCAGATAATCCACACCGTCATAAACCAGCAGCAACGGCACAGGTCCGCTGACCGGCGGCTGGTACAGATACAGTTCACGTCTGCCGTCCTGCTCGACCATCCAGGTATCCACAAGGTGGCGGGTGACCCTGCCGTGCGGTACATCCCTGCGTTTCACTGCCAAGGAGGCGGGACGCACCCCGGGCATGTAAAAGAAATGGTTGTAGTGCCGGATTCCGTTGAAGACCGTGTTTTTATTAAGCGGATCTTTGAGGCGCTTCTTCGTGCGCGGATCGTAAAAGGCATATTCCAGATACGCGGCAGGATCGAGTTCGAGGGTAAGGGTCCACAATCCGGGAGCGGCCCGCTTCATCTTTTGCGGACCGTCCTCCCAGCCGTGGATATCGTCGATCAGATGCGGCGCAGACTTTCCCTTCCACACAAAGGTGACCTGATTGCCTTCAATGATCGGGTTGCCCAATTTGCGGGCGAGTTCAAGATGGTTTCTATTCATAAGTTCACATTCTAATCCCGGGTATAAAAAATGACAGTCACTTTCGCAAAGAGGTGACTGTCATTTTAATTTCTACTGAAACGTGATCGGTTCCACGCGCCAGCCTTCCTCGCCCATCAACTTCCTGAGCCGCTCGAACAGTTCGGGTCCGATGCGGGTGGTGTCGTTCGGAAAATCGATCAGGTGTCCGCTGCCGTTCTCGAAGATCTGGAAGCTGAACTTGTCGCGGCCGTGATGCGAGATCAACGTGCCGTAGAGGGTCTTGATGCGGCGCTTGTCGCGTTCCTTGTCGCCGCTCGGGCGCAGCATGATCGTGATCTGCTGCGGCGGATGTTCCTTGTCTTTATCTTCCTTGACGAGCGGCACATACATGGACTGAATGACCGCTTCACGCCGGTCTTCGGCCTGCTCCAGTTCTTCGACAACTGCCAACGCCGGGGCGGCGCGAGCCGCCAAAGGCGGGGTCACTTGCTCGTTCCTGTTGAATTTCGGTTCGGGTTTTGCGGCAATGGCCACTTCGTCAAATGACGGCTGCCATTCGGTGTCCCAGCCGTCGGGGAAATTATCGGGCGGGGGCGGCATGTCATCGCCGGGGACATAATCCGGGACGATCTCGGCCACAACATGTTGAGGCGCGTTGCCGGTTTGATTCACAACGGGTTTGGGCGGGGTCGCTTTGGGCTGCTGGGCCGTTTTTTGCGCGGCAGCAGTTGTCGATTTATAAGGAAGCGGGACCGCGGGCGCGGGCGGAGTCTCGAGCAGTTCATCCACGGCCGAGGTGACCTTGATCTCGGTCTTGACGACATCCACCAGGATCTTGGGCGGCAGGTTGGCAAGGTCGACCTTGCCCTCGATGATCACGATCTGCCCGACGGAAAGCGCGTCGCGGTGTCTGTCCCAGGTCTTGGGGAAAAGTACGAGTTCGATGTTGCCTTGTATGTCTTCAATGGTGACAAAGCCCATGGCCTTGCCGGTCTTGGTGGTATACGGACGGACCACCGTCACCAGACCCGCCACGCGCACCTTTTCTTCGTGGGTGGCTTCGGGCAGCTGACCAGAAAAATAGCTGACGATCTGGGCCAGCGTGGCCTGATATTCGTTGAGCGGATGATCGGTGATGTACAGACCGATCAGTTCGCGCTCCCAGTTGAGCATTTCACGCTTGTCCACATTCTTGATCTCGGGCAGGTGGATCTCTTCAATGATGCCGGTCGATGCGCCAAACAGGCTCATCTGCCCCGCATCGGCGGCGCGGAAATGATTGGCGCTGATGGCGAGGATGCGGTCGAGCGAGGCGAGCATGGAGGCGCGATTGCCGAATTGATCGAGCGCACCCACCTTGATGAGACATTCCAGCGAACGCTTGCCGACGGTGCGCAGGTCCACGCGGCGCGCGAAATCGTTCAGGTCGGTGAACCTGCTTTCCTTGCGCGCTTCGCAGATGGCTTCCACTGCGGCCTGGTTGACGTTCTTGATCGCGCCGAGGCCGAAACGGATGGAGGGTTTGTCGTCGATATCCTCGATCTCAAAGTCCCAGCCCGAGGCGTTCACGTCCGGCGCGAGCACGGGCACGCCCATGATGCGGGCATCCGCCACATAGAACGCGACCTTTTCAATTTGACCGGCGGAGGCGGAAAGCAGGGCCGCCATGTATTCGGCGGGATAACAGGCTTTTAAGTACGCGGTTTGCACCGCGATGACGCCGTAATCGGCTGCATGGGATTTGTTGAAACCGTAGCGCGCGAACTCCTCCCAATCCATGTAGATCGCATCCGCCGTGGACTGATCCATGCCTTTATCCACCGCGCCTTTGACAAACTTGGCACGATGTTTGTCGATGTCTTCCTTTTTCTTTTTGGAAATGGCCTTGCGCAGTTCATCGGACTCGGAGGGCGTATATCCCGCCAGTTCCACTGCGGCGCGCATCAATTGCTCCTGATACACCGGAATGCCGTAGGTATCCTGGAAGATGGGCTCCATCGAGGGGTGACGGTATTCCACTTCCGCTTCGCCGTGCATGCGCGCGATGTAATCGGGGATGAAGGCCATCGGTCCCGGGCGGTACAAGGCCACCATGGCGATGATGTTATCGAGATTCTTGGGCTTCATTTGCACGAGCCAGCGCGTCATGCCGCCGCCTTCCACCTGGAAGACGCCCGCAGTCTGGCCTGCGCCCATTAATTCAAATGACCTCGGGTCATCAATGGGAATGTTGTTCAGGTCGTATTTGACGCCGTGACGTTTTTCGATCATGTCGCAGGCGCGCGCCATCACGGTCAATGTGATCAGGCCAAGGAAGTCCACCTTCAGCATGCCCAATGAATCGAGAATGCCCATTTCGAACTGGGTCACGGACTTGATGGGTGTTTCTTCGGAGTTGGAGGTCGGACGGTGCAGCGGCAGATAATCCATGATCGGCTTATCCGAGATGACCACGCCCGCCGCATGCGTGCCTGCATTGCGGACGGTGCCTTCCATGCGCGCAGCGATATCGATCACTTCACGCAGATGCGGCTGGGTGTCGTATATCTTTTTAAATTCCGCCACTTCCATTGCGTCCTTCATGGTGGTGGCGCGCCCCGAAACGAAAGGCACGAGCTTTGCCACCTTGTCGATCTCGGGCAGTGGAATTTCCATCACGCGGGCCACGTCACGCAGGGCGGCTTTGGATCCCATGGTGCCGAAGGTGATGATCTGCGCCACCTTGTCGTCGCCGTATTTTTGCGCGGTGTATTCCAGCATTTCCGAACGGCGGTCATCCCGGAAGTCCAGGTCGATATCGGGCATGGAAATGCGCCCGGGATTTAGGAAGCGTTCGAAAATAAGCGCGTGTTCCAGAGGGTCGACCCGTGTAATGTCCAGGGTGTAGGCAATGATCGAACCGGCTGCGGAACCGCGCGCGTTGTACCAGATGCCGTTCTCGCGGGCGAAGCGGCACAGGTCCCACACGATCAGGAAGTAGGCGTCGAATCCCATCGTGTGGACGACGCTTAATTCGTACTCGAGTCTTTCCTGGACCCTGGAGCTGGTCGCATCGTCCCTGAATTTGGTCCGCGCCCCCTGCTGACAGAGCGCGCGCAGATACGATTCCGTGGTGTACCCCTCGGGAACCGAGAAATCGGGCAGGTGATAGCCCTTGAAATCCAGATTGACATTGCAGCGTTCCGCGATCAACAAGGTGTTGCTTAAAGCATCCGGAACTTCCGCGAAAAGCTTGTTCATCTCCAGGGGCGAGCGCAGATAATACGAGTCGTCACTCATCTTCATGCGGTCGGGATCGTTCAGCTGGGAGTTGGTCTGGATCGCGAGCAGAATGTCCTGCAAACGCGCATCCGCCTGATTAACGTAATGCACGTCGTTGGTGGCGATGAATCTTGCCGAATAGCGCGCGCCCAGGCTTAATAACTTTTTGTTTAGATCGGTGATCTCTTTGATGTTGTGCTGCTGCAATTCCACGAAGAAGCGGTCCCGGCCGAAGACATCGGCATACCAGTCCCATTTTTTGACGGCTTCCCCGGGGTTTTCATTCAGCAGTGAACGTGGAATTTCCGCGGACATGCAGCCCGAGGTGGCGATCAACCCTTCCGCATGCGCAGCCAGGAAGTCATGATCGATGCGCGGATAATAGTAGAAGCCTTCCATCTGCGCGGCCGAGGCGATCTTCAGCAGGTTCTTGTAGCCGGTCTCGTTTTCAGCCAGCAGGAGCAAATGCGACGAGGAGCGGTCGAGCTTGGAATCCTTGTCTTTCATCGTGCGGGCCGCCATGTAGGCTTCGAGTCCGATGATGGGCTTGATGCCCTCGGCTTTGGCGGCCTTGTAAAAATCGATCACCCCGAACATGGTGCCATGGTCCGTGATGGCCACATGTTCCATGTTCAGTTCCTTGACGCGTTTGACCAGCTTCTTGATGTTCGAGAAGCCGTCGAGCAGGGAGTATTCGGTGTGGACGTGCAGGTGGGCGAAGGACATGGGGTATCAAATGAAGGAACGGGCTGAAGCGATTATAGCACGCATGTTCAAGAACAAAATATCATTCAAACTTAAAAAACGCGGGCGTGTTGTCGGCGGTTTGGAAGCGGCCTTCAAACCCGATTTCACCTGCGGCCACAGGCGCGCTGATTATAATGTCATGGCAGTATTGATGATTTGTTTGAAAAAAACCGTTTACAGGTAAAATAATGCGACAAATCGCTTTTATCTTTCCTTTCACAAGATAATTTGGCCGCATATGTCATTCATCCCGATCAGCAAAACCAAGATCATTCCTCCACGGCGCCGGGCCGAGCTCCTGACGCGCCGGAGGCTGCTGGATGCCCTGTTTGAATCCCTCGATAAAAAAATAATCATGGTTTCCGCGCCCGCGGGGTACGGCAAGACCTCCCTGTTGATAGATTTGGCGAGTCAGAGCGAACTGCCCTGCTGTTGGCTGGCTCTCGACGAGATGGACCGCGATCCGCAGCGTTTCATTTCGTATGTGATCGCGTCCATTGCGGAGCGTTTTCCAAAATTCGGCAGCCAGTCCGCATCCATGCTTGGAAGTTTGACTTCGCTCGAGCAGGATATGGAACGGGTGCTGGTCACGCTGGTCAATGAAACCTACGAACAGATCCACGAACATTTCATCCTGGTGCTGGATGATTTTCATCTTGTGGACAATGTTCAGCCGATCCAGGCCTTCCTGAATAGATTTGTCCAATTGATGGACGAAAACTGTCACCTGATCATTTCCTCGCGGACCCTGACCAGTCTGCCCGATCTGCCCCTGATGGTGGCCCGTGACCAGGTCAGTGGATTAAGTTTTTCCGATCTTGCCTTTCACCTAGATGAGATTCAGGCCTTGTTCGTGCAAAACGAAGGCCGGCATCTTTCTGATGAAGAAGCCCGTGCCATGATCGAGAGGACCGAGGGCTGGATCACAGGTTTGCAGTTCACCGATATCGGCGCATCCTCCGTGGACCTGATCCGGCCCGCCCTGAATGCAGGAGTTGGCCTGTCTGATTTTCTCGGCCAGCAGGTCCTGGATCGGCAGCCTGCGGCCCTGCGTGTCTTTTTGTTGAGGAGCTCCATGATGGAGGAGTTTGATGCCTCCCTTTGCCAGTCGGTCCTGGGACCTCTATATCCCACGGCGCAGAACTGGCAGCGCTTGATCAATTCCGTTGTGCAGAACAATCTCTTTGTTTTTCCCGTCGGTACGGACGGGAAATGGCTGCGCTACCATCATCTCTTCCGTGATTTTTTGCGGAGCCGCTTCGAGCAGGAACACCCCGAAGAGATTGGTCCGCTGCTTGCGCGCCTGGGAAAGGCCTATGAAGACCTGGGCGAATGGGAAAAGGCGCACTACATCTACAGGCAATTGAACGACAATGATGTTCTGGCCGGAATGATCGAGCGGGCCAGCATGTTCATGTTGCAGCGCGCCCTGGTGACGCTCGAATCCTGGGTCAACGACCTGCCTCCCTCCCTGTCGCGGACCCGGCCCGGGTTGCTTTCAATTCGCGGCGTGATCTCCTATATGAAGGGCAATCTGCGCGAAGGGTTGGATCTGCTTAATCAAGCCGAACAAACCTTTCGACAAACTGGCGATAACCCCGGGTTGATTCTTACTTTGACAAGACGAGCTGCGATGTATCGTTTCTTGGGGGATTATGATGCCTCAATTCGCGATGCTGATGAGGTGATAGCTTCGGCCGAAACCAGGGATGATTACCAATTGTTCTTTGCAGAAGCCTTGAGGGTCAAAGGGCTGGCCTTATATCGTTTGGGGCAGGCCCGTCAATCGCTTAAGTTTTTCGAATCATCCCACGAACGTTATGTTCACTTGAACAGCGTATCCAACATACCGGTTCTGTTGATGGAAATCGGCATGGTCCATAACGCAATCGGGAATTATGAAAAAGCCGGGACCGCCTACGAAAAAGCCCTTCTGATCTGGCGGCAGGAAGGCAATTTATCCTGGCAGGCAAACTTATTAAACAACCTGGGCGTATTGAGGCATTTTCAAGCGGAATATGAAAAAGCTGTTCTTGCATTTGAGGAGGGGCTGATCTCTGCTCAACGCAGCGGGTATGTCCGCATGGAAGCTTTGATTGCGATTGGTTTGGGAGACTTGTATACCGAGCTTGAGGATTTTGCAGTTGCCCGAAGCAATTATTTGCATGCACAGGAAATTGTCCGGGGCATGAATGACCGGTTCCTGCTTTTTTACCTGATTATTGCCCGGATCAATCTTGCCCTGCTGCAAAAGAATGCCGCCGATGCCCGTTATTTGATTTCAGATTCCCGGGAGATGATCGAATCACTGGTCTCGACCTATGAAAAAGGATTGTTTGGCCTCAGTTTGGGACGCCTTCTTCTTTTGGAGGGTAGTATTCCCCAGGCAGTCCTGGAGTTGGAACAGGCCGATCATTGTTTCTCCGAGGATGGACGTAAACAGGAGAGCGATGCCAGCCATATTTGGCTGGCAGCTGCATACCATCAAGCCCGGAACGATATCAAATCCAGGGAGAAGATCAATGTGCTGCTTGGCACCCGTGGGCAGGTCTCGGATGCCGCCCTGGTCGCTGTGCATCAGGCTCAGGAATGGCTGGATGGTTTGCAGAAGGACCCGGAGATCGGTCGTACAATGGGCGACCTGCTTATCCGGGCCGGCCGTCTTGCAGATAAAATGCCGGCTGTGCGGCGCCAGCTTCACCGCATGGCGCATATGGTCGAGATTCCCAATGCGCATCTGGTCATCCGTGCCCTGGGTGAATCCTCCGTCCATGTAGGTGGGAAACTTTTAACCCTTTCGGACTGGCAGACTCAATCGGTGCGCGACCTGTTTTTTTATTTTCTTACCAGCCGGAAATCCTTCACCAAGGAACAGGTCGGGGAGGCCCTCTGGCCGGATGTGGATGATCCCCAAAAATTAAAACTTCGATTTAAAAATGAGATCTATCGCCTGAGACGCGCGGTCGGCCAGGATGTGATCGCCTTTGACGATATTTACTATGGTTTTAATCATGCCTTGGACTATGAATACGATGTCGAGGCCTTTGAATCCTTCCTGGATCGGGCCAGATCGTCCACCAGGTTGGGGGAACAAACCGAGTTTTATCAGAAGGCGGTCGATCTTGTACACGGGCCTTTTTTAAAGGACATCTATGCTGACTGGACCAGCTTGGAACGAGAGCGCCTCAGTCAGGCCTACCTCTCGGCCTTGATTGCCTTGGCTGAACTCTTCCAAAAACAGGCCCGGCCCGAGCTGGCCCTGGCTGCCTGCCAGCGCGCCCTGGATTACAACCTGACCTTTGAGGCGGCCTACTCCCTGTCCATGCAGATTTATCACCGCCTGGGGGATCGTGCTTCCGTGATGAGAACCTATCAGATCTGCGAGCAAACCATGCAACGCCAGCTCGGGCTCCCACCCACCAAGGAGACCCGGGACCTGTATCAACGGCTCATAATCTAGAGAAAATGTAGATTTTTCCAAAAAACAGCCCAAACCGGGCTGTTTTTTGGTTGATTTTAAGGCCATTTTGAAGCCTGTTTTGAAGCCTGGGGGGGTGTAATATTTTAGCAATCATACAAACCAAATTCATCAAAAGGATATCAAAACCATGAAAAACAAACTCACACTCCTCGCCTTCTCTGCTCAAAAGATCAACCGTCAGCACATCCAAATGATCCTGGCGATTATCGCCCTCGCCATGTTGGTGGTTAGCGCAGGCGCTCCGTTGGATGGTGGTGGCCCCGGTATATAAATGATCTTATTACTTTCCCTCGCATGTGGATTATTGGCAGGCTGGCTGTGGGCGCGAATTCAAGGAAGCCCCTACCGCATCCCCGAACTCAGCTGGTTTTGGCTGGCCTTTTTCGCCTTCCTGTTGCAGTTCACAGTGGTTTCCCTTCCAAGACTTTCCAATGGCTGGGTCGCGGCCGGCCTCTTGACCACCCAGGCCCTGCTTTTGATCTTTGCCTGGCTCAACCGACGCACTGCGGGCATGCCCATCCTTATTTGGGGTGTGGCACTCAACCTGCTGGTCATGGCGGCCAACAGCGGCTTCATGCCGGTCAGTCCGGACACAGCCGGCCAGCTTGTTTCCCGGGAGAGACTTCTGGATGTCCAAACCGGAAGCCGCATCGGCCCAAAGGACATTCTCCTGCACCCGCAGGATACCCGTTTCGAATGGCTTGCGGATCGTTTCCTGACCCCGGCCTGGTTCCCCTCCCGGGCTGCCTTCAGCTTCGGTGACGTTTTGATCGCCCTCGGCGCGTTTTGGATGCTTGCACGACAGGCGCCCGGATCTTCCATTCACATTCAATTTATGACTAGAGGTGTTCAATCATGATCGCTCCACTTACTTTCCAAAATACCCTGCCGATGAATATCACATCCACAGCCACCGTTTCATCCGGGATCAGCCGGGTGTTTGCCGCCGCTGTCGTCAACAAACAATTCTGCTCCATGCTGCTTCAGGACCCGCAGGTTGCCCTGCAAAAAGGTTACCTCGGCGAGACCTTTCCCCTTACCCGCGAGGAACGCGACCTGATCGTCTCCATTCGGGCCAATTCGCTTTCCGACCTGGCCAAGCAGGTCAATCGTTCTCTGAGCAGCACGTATTAATCCGTGGAGAATTGACAGGCATTTGATTCCCGCGCCTTTTCAAGTCCGTGCATGATGTGGTTGCCAAAAAATGATCACAGAATTTTCCCTGCGAAACCTGCCTGATTCCGATCAAAGACTGGATGCCGTCTTCCAGGCTTTTAATGATTTGTTGTTTGTCATGAATGCAGACGGGATGATTCTGGATTACAAGGCCGGCAATACGACCCACCTGTACGTGCCTCCGGAGAAATTTTTGGGGCGCAGAATGCAGGATGTCCTGCCCCCGGCAGTAGGCAGGCGCATTGCCGACGTGTTGAGCAAGCTGCGTGCGGGCAGCAAGGTCAGTTTTGTTGAATATTATCTGCCCACCCCTGCCGGCAAGTGCTGGTATGAAGCCCGCCTGGTCTCGGTCAATAACGACCAGAGCATCATGTTCGTGCGGGATATTACGCGCTACAAACGATCCGAAGAAAAGATCAAACATCAACTCAACAAACTGGCCGCCCTGCGTTCCATTGATCTGGCAATCACGTCCGGTCTGGACCTGGGCGCCACCCTGGCTGTGATCCTTGATCACGTTCGCGAGCAGCTCCAGATCGATGCGGCCTGCATCCTGCTGTTTGATCCGCATACTGAATACCTTGAGTTCGCGGCTGGCTCGGGCTTTAACACTCCGGCTTTGCAGTACACCCGCCTGCGCATCGGCGAAGAGTACGCCGGAAAGTCAGTTTCGGAACGCAAGGTTTTTTACATTCCCAATTTGAGAACCCGCAAGACATCCTTCCTGCGCTCGCCCATGCTGGCCGAGGAGGATTTCAGGGCCTATTATGCCGTGCCGCTTTTCGCGAAGGGACAGCCGGTGGGTGTGCTCGAAATCTTCCATCGCGCCCTCCTTGAATCAGATGTGGACTGGCTGAACTTCATGAACATGCTGGCAGGCCAGGCTGCGATCGCGATCGACAGCGCCATGCTCTTCAAGAATTTGCAGTCAGCCAATTTCGAGCTGACCATGGCCTACGACAAGACCATTGAGGGCTGGTCGCGTGCAATTAACCTGCGTGATAAGGAAACCGAGGAACACTCCCGCCGCGTCACCGAGTTGACCTATCAGCTGGCCGGCCGCATGGGTTTTTCGCAGCCCGAGCTCGGTCACATTTGCCGCGGCGCTGTTTTGCACGACATTGGCAAGGTGGCCATTCCGGATAATATCCTGCTCAAACCCGGCCCGTTGAACGAGGAGGAATGGGTGGTCATGCGCCGCCATCCGTTGATCGCAGTCGAATTGCTTTCGCCCATCGAACATCTGGTGCCCGCTCTGGCCATTCCTCGTTCTCATCACGAGAAATGGGACGGTTCCGGCTATCCCGACCATCTGGCCGGAGAGGATATTCCGCTGGCTGCACGCCTGTTTTCGCTGGTGGATGTCTACGATGCGCTCACTTCCGAGCGCCCATACCGTTCCGCCTGGTCCCAGACGGACACCATGAAATACATCAGCGACCAGTCCGGGATTCATTTCGACCCGGCCATCACACCTGTTTTCCTGAGCATGTTTGGTTAAATACAGGAATCCCATCCTTGAATACGAAGTAAACAAAGAGACAGTCCCTTTATAGGGACTGTCTCTTTGTAAGAGCAGATGCCTGGCATGTATTAGTCTCCCCTTTTTTTACAAAATATAGCCTGACAGTGCAGATCGAATTAATGGATTTTCCGCATCAATCAACAGATATAAAACTTTCTCTCTTTGACCCATCCGGATATGCAGCGTATTTAACCGTATTCTTCCCGTCGGCCTTGGCGGTATACATCAAGCGGTCAGCCACTCTCACCAGTTCCTGGCTGGTATCTGGCGTAGTCAGGCAGGTCAGAAGCCCGACACTAAAGGTCACGGGCCAGCCCTTCTGGCGCATGACCTTCAAAAACGAATCCTGCACTTTGTTGAAAATGACCCGTGCGGATTCCTGGTCGGTCTCCGGGAACAAGATTGCAAATTCGTCTCCGCCCAGCCGGGCCACCAGATCGGTCTTGCGGACCATGTTTCGGATCGCGCCTACCAGAGCGATTAACACCTGGTCGCCCGCCGCATGCCCAAATTGATCGTTTACAGACTTGAAATTGTCCAGGTCAATATAGGCCACTGTGAATGGACGCCGGGTTCTTTCCAGGCGATTGATCTCCATTTGTGCGATCTCGTAAAAAAAGCGCGCGTTGCCTGCGGAGGTCAGGAAATCCGTGTGCGACAATTCGAGCGAACGCTTCAAGGAAGACAGCAGCAGTGTGATGATCACGAAAAACGCCAGACGGATCAGCGAATTCCAGATCGGGATAAAGGGGGAGGAATAGGAGTGCGCCGTCGTGATATCGGCGGCAAACCAGATTGCCGCGCTGGTGATTGAAGCCAGCAGGCCAGAGCGCTGGTCAGTAGCCCAGGTCACAAGGGAGATTGGGAGCATATAGAATACTGAGAAGGCGAATTCTGCTCCAGTCGCGTAATCGATCAAGCCGATGACACCGATTAAAACAAACCCAATAAAAACAAGGAGCGGCTTGTTTTGTCTTTCAAGATTGGCTAAAAGACGCATTGTTAATTCCTGTTATTCCATATTTTACTCTGCGGGACGGGTCCAGCTTACATGAACTGTTGTCCCAGTATCCGGTGCCGGCTGGATGTGAAGGTCCGCGCCGATCAGGTGTGCGCGTTGGACGGTAATGTTTACGATATCCCCCGGTCTTAAGCCTTCAAAAAGATCCTGTCTGCGGTCTTCATAAAAATCGTGCCACGAAATGGGACCCACCTGAATGAGGGTATCCCCAGTCTGCAGGGTATGGAGATTGCTGTCCGCAACATATACCGAAAGAATTTTTCCGTCCGGAGGGTTAAACAAAAAACCCATATAGGGCGTGCACACGAAGATCCCGTAGGTGAAAAACAATAGTATGAAAAGCACAAACACAGACAGGGAGACTTTAGCAATGGTCCAGCGATGATGATGAAGATCTTTTTGCATGTCACCCTTTCACAGGGATGGCCTTTTGGTTGATCTTGGTACGGGGTCAGACATGATTATAGCCCATGATTTTTTAAAGGAACCCCCAGGGCTTGCAAGGCCCTGGGGGTGGACTCGCCGAGGAATGGACGGAATTACGAAGGTTCAGGCTGATTTGGGGTGATCCATCCCATCTGTCGGGCCTTTGCGATGGCTGCGGCACGGCTGCGCACACCCATTTTTAAATATGCGGCTGAAAGCAGGTTGCGCACCGTTGAGTTGCTGATGTTCATCCTTTGGGCGAGTTCCATGCTTGTGCTGTCCGGGTAGGCTGCACACAGGGAGATCGCCTCCAGTTGACGCGGGGTGGGCAGGCTGTTGTTTTCCCTGAATAAATGTTTGCTGTACAGGTCAAGGGCCATCTGGCTGAAATGCACCCCGCCCGCGGCAATGGATTTGATTACGCTTCCCAAATCCTTGATCGTGGCTTGATCGTCCTTCAGAATATATCCGCTGGCCCCCGCCTCCATCACGGCCCGGATCAAGCCGCGTTCAGCGTGCATGCTGATGACCAGGATGTTGAGATGCGGGTAGATTTGCAGTAATTTGGGAACGACATACAGGATCGGGTATGGATTGCGATTCCCGGCCGAGGCGGGAACGTTTACATCCAGCAGCAGGACATCCGTGGGATGTTTTGCCAGAGCCGGTTCCAGATCCTCGCCGAAATTAAGGGTGGCCGCCACCTCGATCTGCGGGTCCTTGTCCAGCCGGTATACATATCCGTCCACGATGCTTTGGTGATCGTCCAATATGGACACGCGTATTTTTTTATCCATGTTTCCTCATGAGTGCATAAAGAGTAACAAAAAAGGCGCCGCGGTTCAAGGCCTGAGGCCAAATTCAGTACAAATGCCTGTCTAACAGGACATTTGTCTATTGAACGACGGCCAGGGAATGTCTACAATGTACTCGGTGTCGGTTTTGCAAATAAATGGAATGCCCTTTCTTCCATTTAGGTTCGGTGCAGGGGTAAAGGGGATAGGGTGCGCTTCAACCTCATGGGGGTGATCCGGTTGAAGCGCACCCGGATATTTTAATGGCGGGATGCGTATGAAACGTTCGTTTCTGATAAGGAATACAGGCTGAAAATGCCCGTTTAAACATTAATAAAACTCAAATTTTCCATAATATCTCCCATGCTATAATCCCTTTTCTGGAAAGGGATATCATGCTTAAGAACTTCGTAAAATTATTCAGTGGTGACCCCACAAAGAAGACCGTTTCACAATTGGGCGAACTTGCAGTCGAGATCAACGCGCTCGAGCCGCAATTCGAGGCGTTAAGTGACGAGGCTTTGCGCGCAAAAACGGATGAATTCAAGGCGCGCCTGGCGGATCTGATTGGAAATATCGAAGGGCTGGACGAGAAGGAACAAGCCCGGTCCCTGCAGGTGGCCCTGGATGAATTGCTGCCCGAGGCCTTCGCAGCCGTGCGGGAGGCCTCCAAGCGCACAATCGGCCTGCGGCACTATGATGTACAAATGATTGGCGGCGCGGTTCTGCACCGCGGTTCCATCGCGGAAATGAAGACCGGTGAAGGCAAGACCCTGGTGGCGACCCTGCCCATCTATCTCAATGCGCTGACCGGGCGCGGGATCCATTTGATCACTGTCAATGACTATCTGGCCCGCCGCGATGCGCGCTGGATGGCTCCCATTTTCCACATGCTGGGATTAAGTGTGGGCGTGCTGCAGATGGCCGCAGCCACCGAGAACGGCAAGAAAGCCTTTATTGTTGACTTTGAAAAAGAGTCTCCGCATGAAGACCAGCGCCACCTGCGCCTGGTGGACCGCGTCGAAGCCTATAACGCGGATGTCACCTACGGCACGAACTCCGAATTCGGTTTTGATTATCTGCGCGATAACATGGCCATGAGATTAAGCGATCGCGTGCAGCGTGGTCATTATTTTGCCATCGTCGATGAAGTGGATAACGTGCTGATCGACGAAGCGCGTACTCCGCTCATCATCTCCGGTCCCTCCTCCGGTGATCTGGAAACGTATACGGTCATGGCACAGGTCGTCAAGCAGTTGCGGCCTGAAGATTACGAGATCAATGAAAAGGACCGCAACGTCTCGCTGACCGAAGTTGGTGTCAGCCACGTGGAAGCCCTTTTGGGCCAGCCGCTCCTCGATCCCGACCGACCCGAAGACCTCACCCCGGAGCAGGCCCGCCTGACCGGCTTCCTCGAACAGGCCCTGCGCGCGCAGTTCCTCTTCATTCGCAACAAGGAATATCTTGTGCAGGGCGGCAAAGTCGTCATCGTGGACGAATTCACCGGCCGCCAGATGCCGGGCCGCAGATGGAGCGATGGCCTGCATCAGGCAGTGGAGGCCAAGGAAGGCGTCAAGGTCGAGCCCGAGAACGTGACCTATGCCACGATCACTTTGCAAAATTATTTTCGTATGTACAAAAAACTTGCGGGCATGACCGGCACCGCGTTGACCGAGGCGGAGGAATTCAGCAAGATCTATAAGATCGAAGTGGCTCCCGTCCCCACAAACCTTGAATACCAGTCCCTGCGCGCCGATGCGACTTTGATCGAGCAAAAGGCCAGGGACGATGAAGGCTATCAATATTCCTATTACACAGCCAAGGGCGGCGATGCGGATGGGAAGATCTTCTTTCGCAGAAAAGATTATCCGGATGTGATCTATCGCACCGCCGAAGCCAAATTGCGCGCCATTGTGACGGAGATCATCCGTTATCACACGCTCGGACGCCCGATGCTGGTGGGCACCACTTCGGTGGAATCATCAGACCGGCTCTCGGGTCGACTCAAACCCGAGCCTGTTCGCCGTTTACTGCAGGTGACTCTCGTGCGGCGGGCTTATATGAAGGCCAAAGACCTGGAAGAGGACGGTCGTTTGATCGCCGAACTCACCCCGTTCAATGAGCCCATTGAAAAGATCACCCCTGATGGGCTGCGCAACTTCATCAAGCCGCACGGCCTGACCAGCATCAACCCGGAGGAACCGGGCAACTTGAAGACCCTGCTTGAAGAGTTGAATTTGCCGGAGGAATCCGGTCCGCGCCTGAAGGCGGTCATCATGGGCGGGGTGCCTCATCAGGTTTTGAATGCGCGCAAGCATACGGAAGAATCACAGATCATCGCCGGCGCGGGCGCCTTTGGCGCGGTGACCATTGCCACCAACATGGCCGGCCGCGGTGTGGATATCAAACTGGGTGGTGAGCTGGCGGAGGAAGTCATCTCGGCCGTGCATCGCGTATTGCGCAAGGCGGGCTACAACGACCCGTTTGACATGACTCTTGAGGAACGCCGCCAGGCCCTGCTTAAAGTTGAGCCTTCGCAATATGGAATTTACGAAGGCGAAGTGAAACTTTTCCTGCAATATTTTGAAGAGATGGAAAGTGTAAAGGAATTGGGCGGCCTGCACGTGGTCGGTTCGGAACGGCATGAAGCACGCCGCATCGATAACCAGTTGCGCGGCCGCGCTGCCCGTCAGGGTGACCCCGGTTCGTCGCGTTTTTATCTCTCGCTGGAAGATGACCTGATGCGCATGTTTGGCGGCGGACAGGTGAGCGGGATGATGGAACGTCTCAAGGTGGATGAGGCGCTTCCCCTGGAAGTGCGCCTGGTCAGCAACATCATCGAAAGCTCGCAGACCCGGGTGGAAGGCGCGAATTTCGATGTCCGCAAACACCTGCTTGAGTATGACGATGTGCTCAACCAGCAGCGTTCGCAAATCTATACCCAGCGTGACCGCATCTTCGTCAAGGAAGACCTCAGCGAAGATGTGGCCGACATGCTCCAGGATGAGATCACCAAGCGCATTGATATTGGCCTGGCCGATGAAGAAGGTCCGTGGAAATTGCTGGCCTGGCTCGATCAGGTCCAGCCTCCCTTTGATGCACAGGACGGATTGTTTCCCTCCTACAGCTTTAAATTAATTCTGGGGCAGATCACCTCCGACGTGCGGACTTCGACCCTGGATGTGATCTCGAGAGCGATTCAGGCCGAAAGCGAACATAACCTGCGCGCGATCGAATCGCAGATCGAGAAGACCCGCGAAGCGTTGGACCTGCAGGTCAGCGAACGCGATGATGCCCTGGATGCCTATTTTGAAGGTCTGCGTGATCTCGAGGAAGTGCCCCGTCCCCAGAAGATCGTTGAGGAGATCGGCGCGCTCGTGCGCCTGCCCCTGAAATTAAATAATGAAATGATGCGCACATTGGGCGACGACCCTGATTCGATCAAGGAAGACGTCCAGGAAATGGTTGCCCAGCAGTTGACCGCCCTAAACGCGGGCCGTCTGATCGGCGCCATCCAGAACCGCATCGGCGAGCAATTGCCCTGGCCCAGTCCCATGCCTTCGGATTGGGACGACCTGGCCGATGTGATCCTGCAAACGGTGCAAACCGGATTGGAAAACAAACGTCAGCGGTTGAACGCCCAGATCGAACGCGACATGGAGGCCCTGCTCCAGCGCGAATCCGTGGATACCGAGACCGGCAAACTGCGTCTGCTGTTGACCTTGTCCCAGGGTACGCGTTCCACTTTTGACCAGAGAACGCACAAACAGGTCAAGCAGTTATTCATGCGTTTCTCCTATATTTTCCTGGCGGCGCAGTTGTTGGAAAACCGTCAGGCTGAAGATATTGATGAAGAGGTGATGAATCACCTCGAATCGGCCGAGGAAACCCTGCGCGCCACCTGGGGTCAAAGTGAATATTCGCGCCTGAGTCAAAATGCCTCGAAACTCGCGGATTTCGGCCCCGCCGCACGTATCGCCTTCGGGGAGAGTCGCCTCAATGAATCTGCGGCAGGCCTGAGCGAGTCTGACCGCGCCCTGCTGGTCGAGGCGATCGGCAAATATGTCCTTAATGAAGTCCATCGCCAGCTCCTATTAAGCGCGTTCAGCGAGTTGTGGGTGGAATACCTGACCAAGGTGGAGGCCCTGAGGGTTTCCATTGGTCTCGAGGCTTACGCTCAACGGGACCCACTGGTACAATATAAAGGACGTGCGTCCGAGATGTTCCAGCAGTTGCTGGAGGACGTGCGCAGTCTAGTGATCGGCCGCGCTTTTGCGGCCCGCCCGAGGCGGATCGAGATCACTCCGATCGAGACCAACGAAAGTGTGACGGCACCCGGCGATTTAAAGATCGAACTCGGCGGTAATAAAAAGAAGAGAAAACGTCACTAAATTTTAGAGGCAGATTGTTACCCGACGAAACCGTACCGGTTAATCAATATTTTTCCATTCCAAAGGTGGAATTACACCGCCATTTGGAAGGTTCTTTGCGTTTGACGACCATGCTCGACATTGCCCGCCTGCACGGTGTGACGGTCCCTGCGAGCATGTTCAATTTAAGTGGCCTGGTGCAGGTGCAGGACCAGGACCCGATGACCTTCACAAACTTCCTGGATAAATTCAAGACCCTGCGTCTTTTTTACAAATCGCCGGATGTCATTCACCGTGTCACCCGTGAGGCGGTCGAGGATGCGGCCAAGGATAATGTCCGTTACCTGGAGCTGCGCTTTACCCCGGTGGCTCTCAGCCGCGCCGAGGGATTCCCCCTGCACGATGTGATGGATTGGGTCACCACCAGCGCGATGGAAGCTGGTAAAAAACACAAGATCAAGGTCGGGTTGATCGCCTCGGTCAACCGCCACGAAAGCCCGGAACTTGCCGAGCAGGTGGCCTGGCTGGCCGCAGACCATATTAATGATGGCATGCTCGGCCTGGACCTGGCCGGGAACGAGGCGGAGTTCAAATCCGATCCGTTCCGTGACATATTCAAGGAAGCCAAGCAGGCTGGTTTGCATATTACGATCCACGCGGGCGAGTGGGGACCGGCGGAGAACGTGCGTGACGCGATCGAGAATCTCGGCGCGGAGCGGATTGGTCATGGCGTGCGGGTTTTGGAAGATGAGAATGTGACCGCTCTGGCGCGGGAACGCGCCGCGATCTTTGAAGTATGTGTGACCAGCAATTTCCAGTCCGGTGTGGTTAAGTCCCTGCTGGATCATCCCCTGCCGCGCATGCTGGCCGCGGGCTTGAAGGTGACGGTCAATACCGACGATCCGAGTGTTTCGCGTATCACCCTTGCGCATGAATATCAACATGTTTGCGATGACCTGAAAGTTTCACTGGACGACCTGAAGAAATCCGTCCTGCTGGCTGCCGAGTCCTCGTTCTTGAAGGATGCCGAGAAAAAGAAGCTGGTCGACCTGCTCCGCAAGGAATTAAAATTGTGAGTTCATGTCATTCGAAGCAATGACATCTGAATAAGAACCCCACCACATGGAAATAAGGATGTCAAAGGCGCTCCTTTGAGTTCTTCAAAGTTGTGGTGTGAGTGTGGGCCGTGCAAAGCGGTCTGCGAAATCCTCATCACCAAAGGAGTATCCTATGCAAGATCTGTTTAAGTCCCGTGACGTGTTAAAAGTGGGAAAGAAGCAATACGTCATCTTCCGCCTCGATGCGCTCGAGAAGGCCGGCCTGACCAAACTCAGCAAACTGCCCTTCTCCATCCGCATTGTTTTGGAAGCCGCCCTGCGTCAGTGCAATGACAATGAGATCACGCAAGCCGATGTGAAGAACATCGCCGCCTGGTCCCCCAAAGGCGCCCGCCCCGGCATTCCGTTTTTGCCTAGCCGCGTGGTCATGCAGGATTTTACCGGCGTGCCCGCCGTGGTGGATTTGGCTGCCATGCGCGCCGCAGTCGCCCGCCTGGGCGGCGACCCGAAGAAGATCAATCCGCTCGTGCCCGTCGACCTGGTCATTGATCATTCCGTGCAGGTGGATTTTTTCGCCACGACAGACGCCCTCAACCGTAATACCGAGGTCGAATTCACCCGCAACCGCGAACGCTATGAGTTCCTTAAGTGGGGACAAAAGGCTTTCAGCAATTTCCGCGTGGTACCGCCCATGACGGGTATTGTGCACCAGGTCAATCTTGAGAATCTCGCCGAAGTTGTAATGACCAAGGTCGATGGAGGGGACGTGCTTGCCTTCCCCGATACCGTCGTAGGCACCGACTCGCACACCACTATGATCAACGGTCTGGGTGTGGTGGGCTGGGGCGTGGGCGGCATCGAAGCGGAAGCCGTCATGCTCGGCCAGCCGATGGACATGCTGCTGCCTGATGTGATCGGTTTCAAAATTTACGGCAGGCTTGGTGAAGGGGTCACCGCCACGGATTTGGTGTTGACCGTCACCCAGATGCTGCGCAAGAAAGGCGTGGTCGACAAGTTCGTCGAGTTCTATGGCGAAGGTCTTGCCAATATGTCCCTGACGGACCGCGCCACGATCGCGAACATGGCCCCCGAATACGGCGCCACCATGGGGTATTTCCCTGTGGATGAAGAGACGCTTCGCTATATGCGTCTAACTGGCCGGCCGGACGAGGTGGTGGATCGCACCGAAGCTTACATGCGTGCCCAGGGGCTTTTCCATGAGGCCGGCATGCCAGACCCGGAATACACCGATACGCTCGAACTGGACCTAGGATCCGTGGTGCCCTCCCTGGCAGGACCCAAACGTCCGCAGGATCGTGTGGCCCTCTCCGATATGAAGGACGTATTCGAAAAAGCATTGACTGCGCCGGTAAAAGACCGCGGTTATGAACTCTCCGGGGAAGCTTTGAATCGCGAGGCCACCTTCGGGACGAATGGCGGCTCCCAAAAGATGAAGCACGGCGCGATCGTCATTGCGGCCATCACCTCCTGTACCAACACCTCCAATCCCTCCGTCATGATCGCTGCGGGACTGGTCGCAAAGAAGGCTGTGGAAAAGGGCTTGAACGTCAAACCCTATGTCAAGACTTCGCTTGCGCCCGGCTCCCTGGTCGTGACCGAATATCTGAAGAATGCCGGACTGATCGACCCGCTTTCCAAACTTGGTTTCAATGTGATCGCCTATGGCTGCACAACCTGCATCGGAAACTCGGGTCCTCTGCCCGGCGAAGTTGCCAAGGCTGTGACCGGTTCCGACCTGGTGGCGGCTGCGGTCATCTCCGGCAACCGTAACTTTGAAGGACGCGTGCATCCGCTCGTGAAGGCGAATTATCTGGCTTCGCCCCCCCTGGTGGTGGCTTATGCTCTGGCGGGCACGGTGGATATTGACTTGAACAAGGAGCCGCTTGGCACGGACAAAAATAATCAGCCTGTATATCTCAGGGATTTGTGGCCCAGCCAGCAGGAGATCAGCGAAGCGATCGAGACCAACGTCAAAGCGTCAATGTTCAAGGCCAAGTATGCCGATGTATTCTCCGGCTCTGACATGTGGAAGGAGATCAAGGTCAAGGAAGGCGACTTGTTCGAATGGAACGACGACTCGACTTATATTCATCACCCTCCTTATTTCCAAACCCTGACCCTTGCCAGTCCCTCCATTCAGCCCATCAAGGATGCGCGTGTACTGGGTGTCTTTGGTGACTCCATTACCACAGACCACATTTCCCCGGCCGGCAACATCGCCTCGGATTCCCCGGCTGGAAAATTCCTGCAGGAACGCGGCGTCCAGCCCAAGGACTTTAATCAATACGGTACGCGACGCGGCAACGACCTGGTCATGGCGCGCGGCACCTTTGCAAATATCCGTTTAAAGAATGTGATGGTGGCACCCAGGGAAGGCAACTGGACCAAACATCAACCTGATGGCACGGAGATGTCCATCTTTGATGCCGCCATGAAGTACAAGGAAGCAGGCGTCCCCAGCATTGTGCTTGCAGGAAAAGAATATGGCACAGGCTCCAGCCGTGACTGGGCTGCGAAAGGACCCATGCTGCAGGGTGTGAAGGCTGTCATCGCCGAATCGTTCGAACGCATTCATCGCTCGAATCTGGTGGGCATGGGCGTGCTTCCGCTGAGATTCACCCAGGGACAAAACGCCGAGTCCCTCAGTCTGGATGGAAGCGAGCTGTTTACCATCGAAGGGCTGAACGACAAGATCAAGCCGCAAAGCGAGATCACGGTCAAGGCCAGGAAATCCGATGGAAAAGTGATCGAGTTCAAAGCGACAGTATTGTTGAATACCGATGTGGAGGTCAATTACTTCCGCAATGGCGGCATCCTGCACACGGTGCTGAGAAATCTGATGAAATAAGGATTGTCAGGTAACAGATCGACACAACGTGTCGGTCTGTTTTATTTAAGGAAGTAACAGCCTGGTAAGTGTTGTCGCAAGCCAGGCCTCGTATTCTTCACCCGGCCAACTGCGGTCCACAATGAACAGGTTGTAAATTTCCGCACTTGTCAGCGCCCAGACTGTTTCAACCGCCATTTGTTTACTTAAGTTGTCCTGCAATTTTCCATTGGCACTCAAGCAGTCTATAAAATGACCCATTCCCTGAATGCGACCTTCCAGGTATTTTCTTAGTAACGCATCGATCTCAGGTTCCATTTTTGCGGCACTGCGCATGACTTCGAAAAGTGGCGCCACATTTGACATGATGATTTGTATTCGTTTTGCGAACATTTGAATTTGGCGGTGTTGATTCTGTTCCAGTTCAACTTCCTGAATATAAGAACGCGCCAGCAGGGGAATGGGGTTATCGTCACCAACAACAGATATGTCCACCAATCGTGAGAGGATCGCTCGTTTGCTACCGAATACGGAGTAGATGGTCTCGGGGGCAACGCCCGCCTTTTGCGCGATGGATTCTATCGAGGTCCCGACATATCCCCGATCAAAAAACAGGCTTTTGGCAGCCTCGAGAATTTGACTTTGTGTTTCCAGAGCCTGGGCTTTCCGCCGCCGGGAATCATAATTTCTCTTGGGTGGGTTTTGTTTCATCATGGGTCTTGACATTCTCTGAATTCTATTATATCATACTTATATTGAATAAAGTATAACTTTATTCAATATAAGTATGATATTCATTAATCACTTCTATAGGTCAAAGGAGAAGAAAGATGAACTTTATTATGCTCGTGTTAAGGTTACTCCATATTGTTGCAGCGATCATTTGGGGAGGCAGCGCCATCCTGATGTCTCTTTTCATTGGGCGCGGGATTGAAGCCACGGCCGAGGCTGGACAAAGGTTTGCACAATATTTGACCAATACCTTGCGTATTCATATTTTTATCACGATTTCCGCTGTAACAGCCATACTTGCCGGCAGCATGCTTTACTGGATCGATTCAAATGGTTTTTCATCTTCATGGATGCGATCTTCTGCCGGAATTGGTTTTGGCATTGGAGCAGGCTTTGGCTTGATTGCCTTCGTGTCCGGCGCCATCTTCGGGAATGGCAATGCAAGGCTCGGCCGGATCGGGGCGCAGATTCAGGAAAAGCCAACAACGGATCAACTTGCCCAAATCCAGGCAATCCAGAAAAGAATAAAAAGAGTATCTCCTATTCATGTGACCAGCATGTTCCTGGCCATGATTTTTATGGCATCAGCTCGATACTTAATGTTTTAAAACATAAAAAAAGCCACCACGTAAAGTGGTGGCTTTTTTTATGTTGATTGGTGCTTACTTCTTCTTCTCCATGTCCTTGCGGATCTGCGCCCGCAGGGCATCTGCTTCGGGAGAGCGCGGGGCTTGGGCGGATTCGCTGCCCGTGGCGCCGAAACGCTCCGATAACAGCATGGTCAACAGCCCTTCCATCACATTGCTGGAGGTGCTTCCGCCTTCGGTGTTGTTGCCGCCAACCACCACACGCGGGACCACATCCACGCCGGAGGTTTGAATGGCTTCGGCAAAGCGGGTCAGCACCTGCTGGGTCACCTGGAATTGCGGCCCGCCATATGCGCGAACCTGTTCCTCAGTGGCTAACGCCTGTGCGATACCGATGCGGGCGATCTTTTCGGCTTCGGCCTCGGCCAGCGCGCGGATCTGTTGGGCCTGTTGAATGGACCGCTGGTACTCAGCCTTGCCCTGGTCCGTTTGAATGTTGATGTTCAATTCGGCTTCGGTCAATCTTGTTTGCATCTGGGCGCGGGATTGAGCTTCGCGCAGTTCACGTTCCTTGACCGCAGCTTTTTCCTGCTGACTGTAGGTCTCGACCTGTTCTTCGGCCACCTGGCGCGAGCGCAGCTGGTTCAGGATCGTCTCGATCTGGGTGTCGTTTTCCGGGGAGGAGGGTGTGCCAATTAAGACCTCCTCAAGCTCGAGGTTGTAATGAGCGAACTTTTCCTTCATTTCGGAACTGGCCTGCTGTTGGATCGCACTGCGGTCCTGCAAAAGCTGGATGAGGGTGCGAGTCTGGCCGACGTTCTTGAAGTAGGCGGAGACCATCGGGTCAAGGGTTTGTTCCACAAGTTTTTTGATGTCACCAAAACGCTGGATCACCAGCGGGGCTTTTTGATAGTCGATGTGCACCACCACCGAAAGCGGCAGGGACGGTTCGAACGCATCCTTGGTGATCAGTGAGACCTCGGTCAGGTTTTCATCATAGCGATGTGCGCCCGCTTCGGTGCGAATCCATTTCAGAATGATATTGGTGGTTGGGACGGAGACCACCTTGCCCGCATACGTATTGAAGGCGTATTTGCCGGGCAGGAGGGGTTCGCTCCACACACCGCGGTTCCCTTTCGAGACCAGCTCACCGTGCCTGTATTCCTTGCCGGAAAGGTCTGAGCCTGCTTCCCCCGTGTAGGAAACGACCACCCCCACATTCCCGACTTCAATGACCGTTTTTTGAATTGTTTCCACAGTCGCGAACAAGCGATTGACATAGTACGTGCCTTCGACCAATACCTGCAACTGTCGTCCGCGCTGGCCGCCGGCGCGCAGGAAGTTATCTGCATCCTGGAATTTATTATGATAGGTCTCTGCCTGAGCGGGCTCATCACCGACGACTGGGGCAATGATCTCGCCCTGTGCAAGCGAGGGTCCGTCATGCACGGTCACCACACCGATTGTATCGTCCGTGTCCTTGATCACCACGGGGCGAAAGCCGCCGCGTTGGGCGATCACTTCCGCCATACTGCGAATGGTGTCGCCTTCCTCCCGGCTGAGAGGCAGGGTGTAAATTCTTTCCTCCGTGATGACGATGAACTGTACCAGGTTGAAAGCATAGGTACCTTCACGCAAAATACGACGTTGTGGACCGCGCTGTCCGCCGTTTTTCAGAAAACCCTCCACATCCTGAAAGTCGGTGACGCTGGCGTTGGAAGCCAGGACCTGGGCGGGGTCCAATTGTTTGCCGTCGCGGGCGAATATGTAACCGATTTTGCCCTGGGAAATCGTCACCAAGGGCATGGTATGGACAACATACTGGATGGGCATCAGGTAATGCAGGCCGCCGCGCAGGATGCGCGGCTGGTAGCCGGCTTCGCCGTTCATCGCGATAAAGCCCGATTTCACGGAACCTTTGCCGCTGAAGCGCTTTTCAATAACACCGATCCGGTTATTGGGAATGAAACGTATGCCCGACAAAACAAATAAAATCACCAGTGCTGCAATTACATAATAAAATATGGGTAAACCTGACATTTTCTCTCCTTTGTGCGCTGAAATGCACACAGTGTTAATTACGGATTTTGCAATTCCGGGTTGCTCCATTTATCCGTACTGTGTGAAAGGCTGCACGCACTCTTTGGGGTTATTTTGGCATGTTTTGGGGCTGTGGATGTAAAATACGAACCTAAAATCGAGCCGGCGGGTTTTGTTCCGTAATTACAAGGTTCCCCATTCCCTATAAGGAGAGGTCCATGACGAAAAACATTTTTATGAGTTATTCACGCCGTGAACTTGGTTTTGTTGATGATCTGGTCAGCAAACTTGAGGCCCAAAAATATACCGTCTGGCTGGATTATCGTGCTCTTATACCCGGTGCGCCGTGGGGGGAGCAGATCGAAAAGGGCTTGAATGATTCGGATACGGTCCTGCTGGTGGTATCCAGGGCGGCGCTGGCGTCGAAATACGTCACTTCGGAATGGCATCATTTTTTGGATACGAAACAGCGTGTAATTCTTTTGATCTTTGAAGCAGTGGACCTGCCCAAGGAGCTGGAAAAGTTCGAGTGGGTGGATTTCCGCGGAAGTTATAAAGCCGGATTGAAGGAGTTATTCTTCCAGTTGGAAAACCCAATCCAGGAGGAGCATCCCGTGCCCGAGACCGGTTTCAAGGCACCGTTCATCGTATGGACAGCCATCGCGGTAAGTGTGTTCGTGGCATTGTTGTCGCTTTCAGAGATCTGGACTATTTTCATTCCATGGGTATTGGTTCCCCTGCCTTATTTAATCTACCGGCGCAAGTTTAATTTCACCCAAGTGCAGACTGCATTATGGGCATTGCCGATCGCTTCCCTGATTTCCCTGGTCGTTTATGATGATGATACGTTGGATGTATATGTGGGACTGGGACTGGTTTTTGGGCTGGTGCTGCTTTTCATCCTGCGTTCGCCAGCCATGCAAAGGTGGGGCAGGCCCGAGGCCATCATCCCGAAATACATCAATCCGCATGACCCCAAGATCCAGAACCCCGCCCCAGTCCCATTTTATGTGGACTATGCGGTTCAGGATCGTGTTATTGCCGGGGACCTGATCAACACCCTGAAGAAGTACGGCCATCCGCAGGTGGAAAAAATTCAGGATGCGAAAGCGGTCTTCGCATTAATCTCACGTTTCAAATCGGACACCGAGGCGGTTCCGACAACCCAGATGGTCTTTCCTATTTTGATTCAAACCAACGACAATATTGCGGAAAAGCTCTCCAAGATCCAGTGGATCGATTTTCGCCCCGGTGTGCGCGGCCTGGATACGATCGCCCAGCTGCTGTCCACCCCCAAAGAATTGCTAAAGGCCCTGGGGATGAGGCCGGTCAGCAATCAAACCGTTTACTCGCCGGTCATCACCGCCCTTTTCTACTTTATCATCCTTATCGGTGTGATCAACATCGGTTCCTCCATAGATTATATTTTCGGCTCGGACGCCATGTATAACGCCACTGATGAACAGTACACATCCACAATGATCTGGTTCATCGTGAACATGGTCATGTTCACCGGGCTTGTTTTGCTCATGGTCCGCGGATTAACCAGCCGGAAAGGCCTTTTTTCCAGTTTCCGGTCCATTTGCGTGGGGATTGTCATCCTGGGGGTCCTTCTGTTATGGCAAAACATAATGGATCAAAGTATTTTGCTGCAAATGGCGGACGATGGATACGATACAAGTGACATTTATTTAAGTTTTTCCAACCTGGGCTATGTTATCTACTTCCTCGGGATCCTGGTGACGGGGGCGGCGATCTTCCGAAATAAACGGGATCTGCCGCGCTGGTTTCCCGCCAGGAAATAACAGAACATCCGTTGAGACAGTCACCCTTGCATGCGGTGACTGTCTCTTTATTTAATCGGGTATACTTTCCTCCGCCCGAATGGTGTTGAATACAAGTTTTTAAGCAAATCAGGGCATTCCAAAAAAATCCGAAACAGAATCGAACTTTTGAAAGAAGTATGACCGACCATATCCGTAACTTTTGCATCATCGCCCATGTTGACCACGGCAAGTCCACGCTGGCAGACCGCCTGCTTCAATTAACAGGCGCGATCTCCGAGCGCGACATGACCGAACAGGCCCTCGACAGCATGGATCTCGAGCGCGAAAAGGGCGTCACGATCAAATCCTCGGCGGTTCGCATGTTTTATACCGCACAGGACAATCAAAAATATGAAATGAACCTGATTGACACGCCCGGCCATGTGGACTTCGGTTACGAAGTCAGCCGCGCGTTGAAGGCCTGTGAAGGCGCGATTTTGGTGGTGGATGCAACGCAGGGGATCGAAGCCCAGACTCTCGCAAACCTTTATCAGGCGCTCGATGCCGACCTGACACTTGTTCCGGTGATCAATAAGATCGATCTCCCTTCGGCCCGTCCCGATGAGGTGGCTGAAGATGTGGGCAGCCTGCTCGGCGTCGACCCTGATTCGGTCATCCGCATATCGGCAAAGGAGGGCTTGAATGTGGACCAGGTCCTTGAGGCGGTTGTAAAACGCATCCCGCCCCCCAGGGATGTGGATGATAAACCGGTCCGCGCGCTGATCTTTGACGCGCATTATGATTCATATAAAGGTGTGATCGCGTACGTCCGCATCATGGAAGGCAGGATCAAATCCACGGATGTGCTGCGCATGCTCGCCACCAAGTTGGACCTGCGTCCCGTGGAGATCGGCATCTTTGCCCCGGGCATGAAACCTGTGGATGTGCTTGGTTCCGGTGAAGTGGGCTATATCGCCACCGGATTTAAGACCGTGCATGAATGTCGTGTGGGCGATACCATAACGCTCGCGTCTGCGCCTGCTGAAGAGGCCTTGCCGGGTTACCATGTCCCCAAGCCGATGGTTTTTGCAGGCATCTATCCGGTCGAAGCGGATGATTACACCACCCTGCGTGAGTCGTTGGATAAATTGCAGCTCAACGATGCTTCATTAACGTTCCAGCCCGAGACCTCGCAGGCTCTGGGTTTTGGATTCCGCGCGGGATTTCTCGGTTTGTTCCACATGGAGATCATTCAGGAACGCATCGAGCGTGAATATGACCTGGATGTGCTTTTTACCGCGCCTTCGGTCGAATATGAAGTCCTGATGATCAAGGATGAAGTGGTGACCGTCGACTCACCCGCTGAATTGCCCGACCCCAGCAAGATCCTGGAAGTGCGCGAGCCATGGATGAACATCGAGATCATCACGCCCACCGATTATTACGGCCCGATCATGGAACTGGTCACCAAGCGCCGCGGCATTTTCAAGAAACAGGAATACCCCGCCCCTCACCGGGTGCAGCTTGATTTTGAAATCCCGCTTGCCGAGATCATCATTGATTTCTTTGACCTGTTAAAGTCACGTACCAAGGGGTATGCCTCGCTGGATTATCAATTCCTCGAATATCGCGCCGACAAATTGCAGAAACTGGAGATCCTGGTCAACGGCGAACCGGTCGATGCACTGGCAGCCATTGTTCACGAGAAGGATGCCTTTCACAAGGGACAGCGCCTCATTACCAAACTCAAGGAGCTGATCCCGCGTCAGTTGTTCGATGTGGCCGTTCAGGCTTCCTCCGGCGGGCGGATCATTTCACGCGCGAACGTCAAGGCCACGCGCAAGGATGTTCTTGCAAAATGTTATGGCGGTGACATCTCGCGCAAGAAGAAACTGCTCGAGAAACAAAAGAAGGGCAAGAAACGCATGAAGATGGTCGGCAGTGTGGAGATCCCGCAGGATGCCTTCATGGCTGTGTTGAAACTGGATGACGATTAATTTAACGGGGGCGGGATTGCCCCGCCCCCGTTAAATTAAGATGGTGAAAAAGATGAAAGATGCAAAGCGTTTAATTCCCGGTGCATTGGTCAGTATTGCCTTGATTGCGGCGATCCTGTATTTCGTTGATTTTCAAGCCATGTGGGATGCGATCCGGCATGCGGATTATCGCATTCTGTCCGGGTCGGTGGTGCTCTCGTTTTCATGGATGTTTATGCGCGCCAAGGTCTGGCAGACTTTAATGCGCGACAAGCCAAAATATATGGATGTGCTTTTTTCCGCGAGCGAGGGGTATTTGCTGAATACCTTCCTGCCCTTCCGGCTTGGCGAGGTGGGACGCGCCTTCCTGCTCAGCCGCAAATCGGGGATGGCCTTCAGTGAGATCCTGCCCACCATCATCATCGAGCGCGTGGTGGATCTGGTTTTTTCGGCGGCGATTCTGCTGGGGGCCCTGCCATATGTGACGGATTCGCCGGATTCCGCACGGATCGGATATATTGTCGGGGCCGTGATGATCTTCGGCCTGGTCGTGATGTACCTGCTGGCCCGCAACAATAAATGGGCTCTCGACACCTTTCATAAATTGGGTGTACGCTGGCCCTTTCTGCAAAAATTCGGCGGCAGCTTTCTTGAGTCGTTTTTGGACGGCCTGGGTGTTCTTACCGACGGCTGGCTGTTCATCCGCTTTTTGTTTTATATGACCATAAACTGGTTGATGGCTTTGGTGGCATATTACCTGATAATTCTGGCCTTCTTTCCGCAGGCACAGCCGGTGTGGGCCTTGTTCATTTTGGGCGCAGCCGCTTTCGGTGGCGCCATCCCGGCCCTGCCGGGCGGCGTGGGCACTTTTGAAGGAGCGGTTAGCACCGCGCTCTTCCTCTTTACGAATGATCAGTCCACATCCTTCGCGGTGGCACTCACCGCACGGTTGTACAATTATTTGAACAGCGGCATCATTGGCGGGATCGGATTCATGCGCGAGGGACAGACCCTTTCCGGCGTGTACCTGCAACTGATGAATCTGAGAAGCAAAGAGCAGGTCGAGGAAAAGTAGATCATGTTTCTCGTGCTCCACCACGAGCTGACTCTGAGTAATGACAAATTGTTTTTGGAATGCCTGCAGTCGGTATTAAACAATAACAAGAGGTGAAAATTCCATGGCAAAACAATATCTTATCACCGGCGGTGCCGGGTTCATTGGTTCGAATTACGTCCACCGTTTGCTCAAACGCGGCGAGAAGGTCACCATCTATGATAATTTTGCGCGGGCCGGGGCGCCGCGTAATCTGGAATGGCTGAAACAGGAATTTGGAGAGAAGGCGTTCGACGTGGTCGTTGGGGATGTGCGTGATGCCGATCGAATTGCCGAAGCAGCCAAACGGTGGGATGTGATCGTGCACCTGGCCGGTCAGGTCGCGGTGACCACCTCGGTCGTCAATCCGCGGGATGACTTTGAATCCAACGCGCTGGGCACGTTCAATGTGCTCGAGGCTGCGCGTTTGTCGGGCAGAAAACCCATTTTTATCTATGCGTCCACGAACAAGGTCTATGGCGGCATGGACGATGTCGAGTTGACCGAGGAAAAGACGCGCTGGCGATACAGGGACCTGATCAACGGCTGCCCGGAGACCCAGCCCCTCGATTTTCATTCACCTTACGGATGCAGCAAGGGCACCGGCGATCAATATGTGCGCGATTATGCCCGCATGTATGACCTGCCGACCGTGGTGATGCGCCAGAGCTGCATTTACGGACCGCGCCAGTTCGGCATCGAGGATCAGGGCTGGGTGGCCTGGTTCATCATCGCCGCGGTCATGAGACGCAACATCACCATTTACGGGGATGGGAAACAGGTCCGCGATATTTTGCATGTCGAAGATCTGCTGAACGCCTATGATCTGGCCATCAAAAACATCGATGTCTCGGCAGGACAGGTCTATAACCTGGGCGGCGGACCCCGGAACGTGATGTCGGTCTGGGCGGAGTTCGGCCCGAAGCTTGAAAAATTGATCGGCGAGAGCATTGAAGTGGCGCGCGGTGACTGGCGTCCTGGCGACCAGCGTGTTTTCTATGCCGATATCAGCAAGGCCGCAAAGGATCTGGGTTGGTCTCCCAGCATCGATGTGGAAATGGGTGTGCAGAAATTATTCGACTGGGTGCAGGGAAACATGGAACTATTTAAATAAAAAGAACCGCCGAGAGATCGGCGGCTCTTTTTTCAGACGATTACTTGCTTCCGAAATATTTCTTCCAGAAGAACAGGATGGCCATGGTAAAAACCACCGGGCCGAGGAAGCTTGCGAAGCCGTTGAAGAAACCTGAGAGGAAACCACCGACGGCAGGCAGGCTGGCAAGGGGGGCGGCCGCAGCCACAGCGAGCACGATCAGGTAGCGCAGGCCGAAGTTCATGAAATCGGCGGTGTCGAAATAGAAAATGGCGACGAGGATGCCGATCAGCGTCAGCGCCCAGCCCAGGTAGGGGTCTGCGGCGGTGAAGTTGAGAGCGCTGGCGAGACATGCCACCAGGACGCCTCCGACATACAGCCATTTCCACATGGCGTTCATGTCATTGCTGGATGATGATGCAGAGCTCGAGGATGCAGCCGCTGCCTTGGATGGTGCTTTTTTTGTTGCCATTGTTATTCTCTCCTTGTTTGGGTAAACGGATTTGAGGTAAATCTATTGTTTAAAACACCGTAAAACGGAACAAAGTTTCTGTATTTCAGGACTCTAAAATATGTCTGTACAATTTCTAGCGTTATAATAGCCAGCGCGTTATGAAAATACTTACTGTTCTAACCTATTATCGTCCGCACACCAGCGGTCTCACCATCTATGCGGAACGTCTTGCACGGGCCTTTGTCAGGCGCGGACATCAAGTGACCGTGATGACCACCCAGTATGACCCCTCCCTTCCCCGTGAAGAGATGATGGAAGGCGTGCGCGTCATTCGTGTGCCGGTGGCCGCCAGGGTTAGCAAGGGCGTGATCGCTCCGACCTTTGGTTTCGTCGCCACCAAACTTGTTGCACAGCACGATGTGGTCCAGCTGCATCTTCCGCAATTTGACGCGCCCGGCGTCGCCGCCCGCGCCCGTCTCTTCGGCAAGCCGGTGGTCCTGACTTATCATTGCGACTTGTTTCTTCAGCGTACCTGGTTTAACCGTCTTGTGAATTTCGTTGTGGATTTTCAGAACAACATGGCGGGACGCCTTGCGAATCACATCGTGACCTACACCCGGGATTACGCCGATCATTCACCCTATCTTTCGCGTTACGCATCAAAACTGACCCCGATCCTGCCACCGGTCGAATTGCCGCTTCCAACACCTCAAGCGGTTTCCGCTTTCGCTGAAAAGCATCGCACAAGGCAACACAAGCCAGTCATTGGCATGGTGACCCGGTTTGCTTCTGAAAAAGGGGTGGAGATTCTGTTGGAGGCCCTGCCGGCGGTCTTGAAAAAATATCCGGATGCGCAGGTCCTGTATGCGGGACAGCATGAAAATGTCATGGGGGAACAGGCTTACTTCGACCGCCTGAGCGCTCAAATACGAGAATATGAAATCTCAGGCCACTGGACATTTCTTGGCAATCTTGACCCTCTCCAACTGGCTTCGTTATATCCGAACCTCGATGTGATCACAGTGCCGTCCCTTAATTCCACCGAAGCCTTTGGTCTGGTGCAGATCGAAGCGATGATGAACGGCGTGCCGAGCGTTCCCTCGGCCCTGCCTGGAGTGCGCAGGCCTGTCCAAATGCACGGCATGGGAGTGGTCTCCAAAATCGGCGATCCGGTCTCTTTGGCAGAATCAATTCTGGCCGTGTTGGATGATCCGCAAAAATATCGGGGGGATGTCGAATCGATCAGGAAATCCTACAACCCTGATTCTATTGCGCAAGAATATGAAAATCTATTTCAAAGGCTTATGAAGCGATGAATCACCAGCAACCCAAAACCGAAGATCAAAAACCAAAAGACTTCCTCTTCCTGCACTTGAGCGGCCTTCCGTATTTCCGTGCATTTTTACGCGCGGTGGAAAGTGCCTATTACCAGGATATTGACCTGCCCTCCCCGACCCTGGATGTGGGCTGCGGCGACGGAAATTTTGCGGCCCTGACCTTTGATCACAATATCGATGTCGGCCTCGATCCCTGGCATGGGCCGATCCACGAAGCGAAGCCCTACCAAAAGTATGATGTGCTGGTCGAGGCAGACGGCGGCGGCATGCCGTTTTCGGATGCGTATTTTGCCTCTGCTTTTTCGAATTCCGTGCTGGAACACATCCCTCATCTGGATCAGGTGGTGAAGGAGACCGGGCGCGTGCTCAAGCCCGGCGCCCCTTTTGTTTTTTGTGTGCCGAACCACAACTTTTTGCCGACACTTTCTGTCAGTAATTTTCTGGATGCGATCGGCCTGCGCTTTTTGGGAAATGCATACCGGGCATTCTTCAACAAAATCTCGCGTCATCATCATTGTGACGATCCATCCGTCTGGCAGGCACGTCTCGAAGCGAACGGATTTACCCTCGTGCGCTGGTGGCATTATTTTTCGCCGCAGGCCTTGCGCGTGTTAGAATGGGGCCATTATTTTGGTCTGCCGAGTCTGGTAGTGCATTTTCTTTTTAAACGCTGGATCCTCTCGCCCACCCGCTGGAATTTGTATTTTACCGAACAGTTCCTGCGCAGGTTTGTGGAGTCTCCGGAGCATCCCAATGGAGCATATACATTTTATATAGCCCGCAGGAATTAGAAAATCCCCCACCCCTATGGATAATCAAATACACACTCCTCCCACTGACCCGTCGCCTGAATCCCAGGAACCCACAGTCCTGGATCTTTATAAGTCTGTCACCAGGGACCGGGCTTCTTTTATTAATTTTATCCGCTCACTCTGGGATGCACGCCGGCGTGAAGAACTTGACCGTGCACTTGCAAATGAAGTTGCCCAACAATATATCCAGGAGCCCGCGCCTGAGGAGCCCGCACGCGTCTCCTATTTTCCGTGGCGTTCCATTGTGGCTCTGGTCCTGGCCCTTGGCGGGCAGGTCTTGTTGGAGCCGCAAAACCGACAGGTCAACATTGCCATTGCCTTGTATGTCCTGGCAGCCGGTATTTGCATTTGGGCGTATTTAAAGAACGAATGGCATTTGCCTGCCCTGCCTGTTGCATGGCAAACCTCCGATGATCTGAGCACGCGTCTCGTCCCATTTTTGCTTTCGATTGGGTTTGCCGCGGCGGCCTTCTGGAGTTTCGGGGAAGGGGTTTTCACATTTACCAATACCCTGCTCTGGCTCCTCGCGATTGCCGCTCTTTTTTACGGCCTGTGGATCAAAGTCCCGAAGGTTGAACAGGATAACAGCCCGGAGGCACGCAGGAACAGGATCCTGTGGAGCGTGCTTGTCATTTGTTTGTTTGCCATTACGCTGTTTTTCCGATTGTATCGGACCACTTCCGTCCCCGCCGAACCTTTTAGTGACCATGCCGAAAAGATCCTGGATGTGTATGACATCACCCAGGGTCAATATAAGGTTTTCTTCCCCCGCAATACCGGCCGTGAAGCCTTTCAAATGTATTGGACTCTGCTGGTTGCCAAGGTCTTTGGCACGGGCCTTACCTTTATAAGCCTCAAATTGGGCACTGCCCTGATCGGGATTCTCACCATCCCATATGTTTATTTGTTGGGCAGGGAGTATGGCGGAAAAAGAGTGGGATTGTTTGCACTCTTCCTGTTTGGGATCGCCTACTGGCCGAATGTGATCTCTCGCATCGGGTTGCGCTTTCCTTTATATCCCCTCTTTGTTGCACCCACTCTTTTTTACCTTCTCCGCGGCCTGCGTACCCATAACCGGAATGATTTCCTGCTCTCCGGATTTTTCCTTGGCATGGGTTTGCATGGATATAGTCCCTTCCGCATGGCCCCCATTCTCGTAGTGGTGGCCTTTGGCATCTATGCCTTGCATCTCCGTTCAAGGGAAAATCACAAGCAGGCCTTGTGGTGGCTGGTGATCGTTATTGTCACTTCGCTGTTCATCTTCATCCCGCTCTTTCGATATGTGCTGTCGAATCCGGAGATTTTCGGGTATCGTGCGATGACCCGCCTGACCTCGGCTGAAACGGCACTGCCTGGTCCCGCCTGGCAGATCTTCCTCTCGAATTTATGGAAGGGAATGTTGATGTTCAATTGGGACAATGGCGGGATCTGGGTGCATTCCGTGCCCGGCCGCCCGGCCTTGGACGTGGTCTCCGCGGCATTGTTTGCGATCGGTTTCATTCTTTTGATCGCACGTTACATCCGTCAACGTGACTGGCGCGACATCTTCCTGCTGATTTCCATTCCAATTTTATTGATGCCATCCGTCCTCTCGCTTGCCTTTCCGGACGAAAACCCCTCCTTGAATCGAACGGGCGGTGCGGCGGTGGTGGTTTTCGTTATCTGTGCGCTGGCACTGGATGGGTTTGTATCCAGCCTGGGCGCGGAAAAGAAGCGGGTTATTTTCGCCTATGCCTTGACCGGGCTGTTGTTCGCCGCTTCCGCTTATCAAAATTACGATCTGGTTTTCCATCAATTCGATGTGGAATTCAGGAACGGCGCCTGGAACACTTCTGAAATGGGCAAATTGATCAGCGAGTTTCGCGATAAATATGGCGAGACCGATACGGTCTGGATCGTGCCCTTCCCATACTGGGTGGATACGCGTCTGCCAGGGGTATGGGCGGGGATCCCGAATCGGGACTTTGCGCTCTGGCCCGAGGGATTTGCCGCCACCGTTAATATACCCGGTCCGAAGTTGATCATTTATAAACTCGAAGATGTGGAAACTGAGAAAGCTCTTAAAGTTCTCTATCCCAACGGGGACTTCAGCCGCTATACTTCCAGTTATGCCGACAAGGACTTTATGGTGTTGAGGATCGGGCAATAGTCCGATCCTTGGGATTGCATGGGACCATGAATTGATCCCCTGGCGATTCCTTGACGAGGCGGTCCGGAATTAATATGGAAAACATTAAAAACGAAAAACGCACATGGCTGTACGACCTGCTTTTTATTCTGGTCCTGCTGTTGGCCGGGTACCTCCGAATTGGCGGGGTGGAATGGGGGGAGGGATACCATCAACATCCGGATGAATTGTTCCTGAGTGGAGTATTGGGAAGCATGCGGGCGCATGTCTGCGAGACTCCGAATGTGCCCGTGGATGCCTGCCCGCAGGATCTAAAACGCTGGATGACCCTTGGGGAATATTTCGACACGGCCACATCCACCCTCAATCCATACAACAGCGGATACTCGTTTTTCGTATACGGTACGTTCCCGATGGTAATCGTCCGTTCGGTGGCCGAGATGATCGGCAGTGACGGATTGGAATCCATAAAATATTTTTCGCGCGAAATGTCCGCGCTGGCCGATCTATTCACGATATTTTTGTTGTACCTGATCGTTTCGGGGCTGTATGGACGGCGAATTGCCCTGTTTGCAGCAACGTTTTCCTCGCTGGCTGTCATGCAGATCCAGCAATCCCACTTTTTCACCACCGATCTGTTTACAAACCTATTCATGTTCCTGGCGATCCTGTTTGCAGTGGGGATTTCGGAAGTGCGCGAGCGGGTTGATCCGCCTGTTTCGGAGGATGAGCCCCAGCCTAAAGCCAGGCCCTATGTATTGCGCGTATTGACCCATCCCCTTTTCCTTTTGAGTGTTGGATTTGGGTTGATGCTTGGCATGGCAATGGCTTCCAAGATCAATGCCACCGCGCTCGCGTTCATGCTGCCGGGCGCCTTTGCTGTTCGTTATCTGTCGAATAAAAAGGAGATGAATGCCGATTTCCTGAAGCTGATCGCCATTTGTCTGGTGGCGGGCGGGATCGTTACGATCATCTCCTTTCGGATCTTTCAGCCTTATGCCTTCAATGGATTGAGTCTTAACCCGCAGTGGATCTCCAACATCCGTGAAGTACGCGGACAGGCATCGCCGGATTCGGACCTGCCGTGGAACCTGCAATGGGCGCGGCGTACACATTTGTATTCCTTCGCCAATTTGACGGTCTGGGGCTTGGGACTTCCGCTTGGAATCCTTGCCTGGGCAGGTTTCCTGTTGATGGGCTGGCGCATTGTCAAAGGCGAATGGAAACATCTGCTCTTGTGGGGCTGGACCGCGTTTTATTTTACGTGGCAGTCCATGCAATTCAACCCGACCATGCGCTATCAACTCCCGGTCTATCCGCTTTTATGCATGATGGCCGCCTGGTTTCTGTTCGAACTGCCGAAATTGAAAAGTGAAAAGATGCATTCCAGGGCATTCGAGGTCACCGCTGCGGTGCTGGGTGTGGTTGTTTTGGCGGCCACAACGATCTGGGCCTTTGCATTTCAGAGTATTTATCTGCGTGACGAGGCGCGTATGGCTGCTTCACGCTGGCTTTTTCAAAATGCACCGGGTCCCGTGAATGTTCATATTGGAACAGGCGGAGATGGATTTTATAACCAGCCTCTTTCCGTCCCGGGGGACACGGTTATTCAGGCCGGTGCGCCGTATTCCATTCCCTTTTCCCCTAACCGCGATGGACTGGTTTCCGAAATCGTGTTCGGACATGCCATTGACGCGAGTCTTTCACCTTCGATCGTAATGGTGTCCCTGTTCTCTACAGATGCCCCGGATGCTGCATTGGCCAGCTCATCCCGGCTTGTGGATTTCGCATCTTCCACAGACTCGCGCGGACCATCAGTAACCTTCCCTTTCGATCACGCGGTTCCGTTGAGTGTCGGGCGCTCCTATATTTTGAAGATTGAAACGCAGGGGAATGGTCTCGTATTAAGCGGCGCGGGCATTGCCAATGAGACCGATTACGACTGGGGGCTGCCGTTCCGGGTTGACGGCTATGATCCTTTTGGCGGCATGTATCGCGGCGATCTGAATTTGCAGGTGTACTGGGACGATAATCCCGACAAGCTTGCCCGGTTTGTGGACGTGTTGAGCAAGTCGGACTATATCGTCATTCCCACCAACCATCAGTATGCGCAGATCACGCGCCTGCCGGAAAGATATCCGCTGACGACTTTGTATTACCGCGATCTGCTTGGTTGTCCGGTCGGGGAAAACATCATTCAATGCTACCGGTTCGCACAGCCCGGTCAATATCAGGGCCTTCTGGGTTTTGAACTGGTGCAGGTCTTTGAGAGATACCCGACGCTCGGTCCATTGGTGATCAACGACGGGTCCGCCGAGGAAGCCTTTACATTTTATGATCATCCCAAGGTCTTGATCTTTAAAAAGACTGCCGATTTTGATGCGGAAAAACTGCAGTCCGTGCTGGGTGCCGTGGACCTGACCAACGTTCCCCATCTGCTGCCGAAGGATGCAAATAATTTTAAAGACCTTATGCTTCCGGATGCCCGCCTTGTGCAGCAGCGCGCCGGCGGCACATGGAAGCAGTTGTTTAGCTACGACTGGATCCAGAACAAATATCCGCTTGTCGGTGTTCTGATCTGGTATGGGTTTGTGTTTATTCTTGGGCTTTTTGCCTATCCGATTGCGCGGCTGACCCTGCCGGGGATTCGTCAATATTCCTATCCGCTTGGACGCATTGTGGGGCTGGCGTTGCTTGCCTGGCTTTCCTGGATGGCTGGTTCGGTCGGCATCCCCTATTCGCGAGCCTCCATCAGCGTGGCGTTTGTTCTTGTCGCAGTGGCAGGCATCGGCTTGTGGATGATGCGCAAGGACCAGTTCAAAGAGGATTGGAATTCAAATCGCAGATTCTTCGTGCTGGTGGAGATCCTGTTCCTTGTCTTCTTCCTGATCGACCTGCTCATCCGGCTCGGCAATCCGGATCTCTGGCATCCATCCAAGGGCGGTGAGCGGCCAATGGACTTTTCGTATTTCAATGCCGTCTTGAAGAGTACGAGTTTCCCGCCCTATGATCCGTGGTACGCGGGCGGTTATATCAATTACTATTATTATGGGTTTGTGCTGGTCGGTACGCCGGTGAAATTGCTCGGCGTGGTGCCGTCCATTGCCTATAACTTTATTCTGCCCACCTGGTTTGCATTGATCGGGATCGGCGCGTTTGCGATCGGCTGGAATATTCTGGACAGCCTGCGCCCGGCGGAAGACGGCGAAAGGCCTCCCTTCGTGGACCTGCGAATGGTTTCCGGTCTGGCGGCCTCCACAATGACCGTTTTGCTCGGCAATCTCGGGACGATCCGTTTGCTGTTCAACAGTTTTATCCGTGTGGCCGCGCCAGGCGGCACGGTGCCTGTGGATGTTAACTTCATTCAAAAATGGATCTGGGCATTGAAAGGCTTTGCTCTGACTCTTGGCAGTGCTCAATTGCCGATCGGCCCTGGGGACTGGTACTGGATCCCCAGTCGTGTGATCCCGGCACCCAACGATGTGGAGCCGATCACGGAATTTCCGCTCTTTACCTTCCTGTACAGTGACATGCATGCGCACATGATCGCCATGCCATTGACCTTGTTTATCATTGCCTGGGCCGTATCCTTTATCAAATCACGGGCGCAAATGTCGCGTGCGGAATGGGCCGCCACCTTCGGGGTGGGTGCGTTGATCATCGGTGCATTGCGTCCCACCAATACCTGGGACCTGTATACCTTCTTCCCGCTGGCGGCTCTGGCAGTTATGTATACGCTCTATCGAAATGTCGAATGGAACAACCGGTTCAATCTGCCGGACTGGCTGGGACGCATTCTTGTTTCGGTCGGCGGGGTGGGTTTCCTGTACGCCCTGGGTTCGCTGCTTTACTCCCCGTTCACCAAATGGTACAGCCTTGACTACGGCGCAGTGAATCCGTGGATGGGGTCTCACACGCCGATCTCCTCCTATCTGACCCAATGGGGACTGTTCCTTTTTATTATTGTCGCCTGGATGGCCTGGGAAACACGCGAATGGATGGCCTCCACACCGGTTTCGCATTTGAACAGGCTGCGCAAGTATTCCGTCTTGATCGAATTCGGCCTGGCTGTGATCATTGCCCTGCTGGCTTATTTTGCCGTGGAGGGCGTGCGCATCAGTTGGCTGGCCCTGCCGCTTGCAGCCTGGGCCGGGGTCCTGATCCTGCGCCCGGATATGCCGGACGTGAAACGCGGCATATTATTAATGGTGGGTACGGGGCTGGTGCTGACCCTGGCCGTGGAAGTGGTGGTGTTGGTGGGCGATATCGGCCGCATGAACACCGTCTTCAAACTATATTTGCAAACCTGGATGCTTTTCGCGGTCAGTGCTGCCGCCGCTTTCGGCTGGCTGTTTGATGTCTTCCCGTTCTGGCGCCTGCGCTGGCGCACCATTTACCAGGTGGGTCTATATGGATTGTTCGCAGGGGCCTTTCTCTTCACTCTGACGGCCACCACTGACAAGATCAGCGACCGACTCAACCGCGAGGCGCCGCATTCGTTTGACAGCATGACCTACATGAAGACCTCCCAGCATTGGGATGGCGAGGTGATGGACCTGGGCGAAGATTACAATGCCATCCGCTGGCTGCAGGAAAACGTCCAGGGTTCGCCGGTTCTTGTGGAGGGCAATTGCAGTGAATACCGTTGGTGCACCCGCATGACGATCTATACCGGCTTGCCGGGTGTCGTCGGCTGGAACTGGCACCAGCGCCAGCAGCGTGGTTTCGCGGCCGTGGATGTGCAGCACCGTGTGGATGAAGTCTCCGCATTTTACAATTCTGCCGATATTCAATTCACACGTGATTTCCTGAAAAAATATCAGGTTAAGTATATTGTTGTCGGCCAGCTTGAACGCAATCTCTATCCAGTGGTTGCCGGTGCTCCGGACGGCCTGGCGAAGTTCGAGCAGTTCAACGGCAAATACTGGAAGGTGGTCTATCACGAGAACCACACCACCATCTATGAGGTGCTGCCATGATCCTGCACATTACCTCCCGCGCCGAATGGGCTGATGCCCAGGCGCGCGGTGAATATGTTGCGCCGAGCCTGGGCACGGAAGGTTTCATTCACTGCTCCACTGAGAAACAGGTCCTGCATGTCGCGAATGCGTTTTATCGCGGACGAACAGATCTTGTTTTGCTGAAGCTTGATGAAACCCAACTCAAGCCCGGGCTTAAGTGGGAACCGCCTGCCGGATCTCCCACCCCGGGTATTTCCGAATCCGATCTGTTTCCTCACATCTTCGGCCCCATCAATTTGTCGGCGGTCGCTTCGGTCCTGGACTTTGGGCCTGACCCTTCCGGAAAATTCATTCTCCCCCCTTTGGCATGACCTCACGCACGCTCCGTAATCGGAGCGTGCCCTCTGAAAGATTTCATGACCGCATTCATCACCTGGTATCTCATTTTGACCCTGCTCGGCTGGCTGACTTTTCCGCTGGTCCATTTTCTATTCCCCGCCCTCGCGGACAAAGGTTACACCCTGTCACGTGCTGCGGGCCTGCTGGTCTGGGGATATATCTTCTGGCTGCTTGCCTCGCTGGGCGTTGCGCAAAATGACATGGGTGGAGTCCTGCTGGCTTTGGCCCTGCTGATCGGGATCAGTGCCTGGGCTGCAGCCGGACGCCAAAAGTCGATTCTCGATTTTCTGAAAGAGAACACCTCGCTTGCTGTAACCACTGAAATCATATTTTTTGTTGCCTTTGCCTTTCTGGCTTTTGTCCGTTCGGCCAACCCGGAATTGAACGGTACGGAAAGGCCGATGGAGCTGGCTTTCATCAATGGCATTTTGCGTTCGCCTGTCTTCCCTCCGCAGGATCCCTGGCTTTCCGGTTATGCCATTTCCTATTATTACTTTGGCTATGTAATGACTGCCATGCTGGCACGTGTGTCCGGCATTCCGGGCAGCATGGCTCATAATCTGATGACCTCGCTCATCTTTGCGTTGGGGGCGATCGGCGCTTATGGGATTTTGTACAACCTGCTTCCACATCCCGTTTCAAGTGCCGCGCGCAAGGCGAAGGTTGAAAATTCCCTGCTCGCCCCGCTTTTCCTTCTGCTGGTTTCCAATTTCGGTGCCCTGCTGGAAGTGCTGCATCACCGCGGATTCCTTTGGGCAAGGAACGCGGATGCGGGTCAATACACCACCAGCCGATTCTGGACCTGGCTGGATATGAAGGAATTGTCCCTGCCTCCTTCTCATGTTCTGCCGGGCGGATTATGGCAGCGCCTCGGTTTTTGGTGGATGACTGAAAAACAAACTGGAGGTTCCCTGTGGTACCTTGGGGCGATCGGCCAGTGGTTCAACGAACAATTCATGTCCGACCGGTACCTGTGGTGGTGGCGTTCCTCGCGCGTGCTTCAGGATTACGACATGTTGAAACAGCCTCTGGAAGTGATCGATGAATTCCCATTCTTCTCCTTCCTGCTCGGCGACCTTCACCCGCATGTGCTTGCGATCCCGTTCAATTTGCTTGCCATCGCAGTGGCTTTGAATCTCTTTTTGGGCGGCTGGCGCGGTACCATCAAATTGTTTGGCGCGCGTTTGCATATCAATTACGCGGGCTTTTTGTTTTCGGCCCTTGTCATTGGGGGCCTGGCCTTCCTCAATACCTGGGATATTCTTGTTGGTGCGACCCTGATCGTGGCTGCCTATGTCATCTGGCGCGCGAGTGAGGATGGCTGGCGTTGGGAACGCCTGGAAGACCTGCTCGTTTTTGCCCTGCCGCTCGGCATTCTTTCGATCCTGTTATATCTCCCCTTCTATCTGGGTTTCTCGTCCCAGGCTGGCGGAATCCTGCCCAATCTCATGTATCCCACGCGCGGCATGCACTTGTGGGTCATGTGGGGAACCCTGCTGATTCCGATCTTTGCCTATCTGATGTATGCATGGCGCGCTGAAAAAATCCCCTCGAATTGGAAACTTGGCTTATCCCTTGGGTTGGGTTTTGCACTTCTGTTGTGGGTCTCTTCCTGGTTGATCGCCTGGATCGGTTCCTATACCGAAAAAGATTTTGTCGTTAATTTTCTGGCATCCCAAAAACTGACTGCCTCACAGTTTTTCACCGCGACCTCCCTGCGCAGGTTAAGTTACATTGGCAGTCTGATCACCTTGCTTGCGGTTCTGATCCCGGCCAGTTCCCTTTTGTTCGCGCGGGACCGTGGGATTGAAAACCCTGTTTCGCCGGCACCCGCATCTGATGGTGAATCTTCCCCCGGTCAGACCCCGACCCGTTTTATTTTCCTCATCCTGACCCTGGGCACCCTGCTTGTTTTGATCCCTGATTTTGTTTACCTGCGCGATAATTTTGGCTATCGGATTAATACCGTCTTCAAGTTCTATTACCAGGCCTGGATGTTGTGGAGTCTCGCGGCGGCATTTGCCACGGTCCATTTGCTGCAAAACCTGCGCCGCGGCGCTTTCCATACGGGTTTCCGCATCCTGATCAGCCTTGTGATTTTTTCCGGATTGTTGTATCCGGCCCTGGGACTGCTTACAAAGACCAACAACTTTAATCCATCTTTTGGTTTTACTTTGGATGACTTTGACCGTATCAAACGTGACAACCCGGATGAGGCTGCTGCGATCGAGTTCCTGCGCACCGTTCCGGACGGCGTGATCGCCGAGGCTGTCGGCGACAGCTATCAAAGCGAATATGCGCGCATATCTGCTTATACAGGCCTGCAAACGGTGCTGGGCTGGCCGGGTCATGAAGACCAGTGGCGCGGCGGCTACGGTCCACAGGGTACCCGCCGGGACGACATCAAAAAACTTTATTCCACTCTTCGCTGGGAGGAGGCACAGTTGATCATTAAACAATACAACATTCGTTATATTTACATAGGTCCCACGGAACGCTCAACCCTGCCGGTCAACGAACAGAAATTCCAGACCCATCTTAAGCCCATCTTTCAGAAAAATGACGTGGTGATTTACGAAGTGCCGCAACAATAACGGCATCCGCCCTAAAGGACCGGCGTGTCTCCCTCAATTTAACCGATTACAATTGACCCTATGACCTACCGACATTTCAAACATGAAGGCCTGTTTTACACATTGGCCTTTCTTCTCGCCCTTGGCTTGCGGCTCACCCATCTGGGGGCCATGCCTCTTACGGACGCCGAGGCGGCCTCCGCCTTGCAGGCTCTTCAGATTGCACAGGGCCTCAAGCCCGCATTGAGTCCCCACCCTTTATATATTCTTTCGACTTCGATCCTGTTTTTTATCAACGGCGGCGGGACGAACTTCCTTGCGCGACTCATCCCGGCCCTGGCAGGCAGCGCCCTGGTGTTTGTTCCCCGGTTATCGAACCGCATCAAACCACGCCCGGGCCTGATCCTGGCCTTCTTTATTGCCGTCGACCCCGGTTTGACCGCCATCTCCCGTCAGGCGGCCAGTCCCATCCTTGCGATCCTCTTCCTGATCGTGGCCTGGGAATTTTTCACTGAAAGGAAAACAGGACCTGCCGGTGTGTTTTCGGCACTGGCTTTCCTGAGCGGACCTTCCATTTGGACGGGCCTGCTTGGGCTTGGCATCACCTGGGCCATCATGCAGGCGGTCAAGCCCCGTATTGTCTCTGAAGACTCCGAACGTTCCACCTTTGATCTTCGGCAATCCCTTCGCGAGGCAGCCCTTCCCTTTGTAGCTGCCTTTCTTGCAGCTGGCACACTCTTTTTCATCGTCCCCAATGGGATCAGCGCAGCCCTTTCGTCCATTCAGGCCTTTGTGGATACCTGGTTGATCCCATCCAATGTCCGGGCCGGCAGGTTGTTATTGTCCATGATTGTTTATCAGCCGTTGACTCTGCTGCTGGCATTATTTGCGATCGTGCGCGGCTGGCGCAAGGCAAGTGTTCGCATTATTCCGTTGAGCATTTGGTTTTTGATTTCGCTGCTTTTGGCCATTTTTGCACCGTCCCGTCAGGTTACCGATCTGGCATGGACCCTCATTCCACTAGTGGCACTGGCTGCCCTGGAACTCGTTCGTTATGTGGATATCTTTGATCAGGAGCGAACCGAAGTGGCCGGTGTGATCGCCCTGACTGCCTTCCTTTGGGTCTTTGCATGGATCAATTTTTCCGGCCTGGTTTGGCATCCACAGGACTCCCGTGAATTCATTACAGGTTTTTGGATTCTGATCGGGATTTTGTTGTTGATCGTATTGAGTCTCATTCTGGTTGCAGCCGGCTGGTCCGGACGGGTTGCCCGGCTGGGTGGAACCTGGGGATTGGCGCTTGGACTGGGTGTGCTCGGATTTGGCGGCACCCTCGGTGCGGCGGGTCTGCGCGGACTAAACAATCCCGAAATGTGGTGGCTGCCGGAAATGCCCCTGCAGGCGGATATTTTGGAAGCCACTGTCAATGATGTCTCGGATTGGGGACTGGGTCATGAGGATGCTGCGCCGGTGGTTATTACCGGAGGATTGAATTCCGCGGCACTGGAATGGGCGTTGCGTGATCATCAGGTGATCAAGGCCAAGTCCCTGGATGTATCCAGTTCGCCTTATCTTGTCATCACCCCTTTTGAAATAGACCCGGTCCTGGTCTCCGCCTACCGAGGGCAGGATTTTTCCTGGCGTCAGACCCCTTTATGGAACGATGCCCAATCTGCGGATTGGGTCCGCTGGGTCACCCTGCGGGAAATGCCGCAATCCGGCGAGACCATCATCCTGTGGGCACGCGAAGATCTTTTCCTGGACTCACCCGCTCCCTCCGCACCCTGATGCGGCCCTGACCGATCAAAAATAAAAATCCCTGTATTTGGCGGCTATCCTCATGACAAAAACATCCCCACCCTCCATCATTGCGCTCGATGGTCCTGCTGCATCAGGCAAGTCCACGCTTGGGCGGAAACTTGCCGATCAATTAGGTTATCTTTTTTTTGACACGGGGGTCATGTACCGGGCCATTACATGGATTGGGTTGCAGCAGGACATGAACCTGCGGGATGAGGCAGCCATCACGGAACTGGCTCAACAAGCGCAGATCGATATCCGCCCGCCCTCGAAGAACGACGGGCGCGCCTGCGATGTGATCATCGCCGAAAAGGATGTCACCTGGGATATGCGCGGTGACGAAGTGGACGGGAATGTTTCCATTGTTTCGGCCTACCCTGGTGTGCGAAAAGCCCTTTCCGAGCAGCAGCGCCGCATTGGCATGCGCGGCAGGGTGGTCATGGTCGGCCGTGATATCGGGACTGTTGTCCTGCCGGAGGCGGACCTCAAGGTTTATCTGGATGCAAGCGCCGAGGAACGCGCCAAACGCAGGTTTAATGAAATGATCGCCCGTGGTGACAAGGCCGATTACGATGAGATCCTCAGGAAGGTAATTGAACGCGACCGGATCGATTCCACCCGAGCCGTGGCGCCGCTGCGGCCAGCGGAAGATGCGGTCATCATTGATTCGGATAAACTGGATGTGGAACAGGTCTTTGCCAATGTGCTTGCATTATGTAAATGATCGTCTTTTATCCGGTGTGAAAAATGATGCGGGCTGAATTATGGCGATAAAAAGTTACCGGATTCCCCTTTATATTCGGGTCAATCGCCTGTATCTGCGTTTCGGGATACGGACCCTGTTCAATATTTTGGGACGGGTAAAAGTTGCGGGGTTGGAAAACGTTCCGTCACGCGGACCCTACGTCATTGCCATGAATCATATTTCGATCTTCGACCCGCCGCTGGTGGTTTGTTTCTGGCCCCGACAGCCGGAAGTGATCGGTGCGGCGGATGTCTTTGAAAAGAAGGGACAGGGCACCCTGCTTTCCCTTTATGGAGTGGTTCCCGTTCATCGCGGGGATTACGACCGTGTGCTGCTCGATAAGATCCAGGCGATCCTGCAGCAGGGCCGTCCGCTGGTCATCGCCCCTGAAGGCGGACGTTCCCACGAACCGGCCATGAAACGAGCCATGCCCGGGGTTGGCTATATCATCGAGCATGCGCAGGTTCCTGTTGTTCCTGTCGGCCTGGTGGGCACCACGGATGATTTCTGGCAGCGCGCCAGGCGTGGCGAAAAGCCGCAGCTTGAAATGCGCATCGGTCAGCCGATCGTTTTTCCTCCGATCACACAAAAGGGCGCACAGCGCAGGGAAGCCCGTCAGGTCAATGCCGACCTGGTGATGCGGCATATCGCGGGTTTGCTGCCTGAGCAGTATCATGGCGTCTATGTGGGACAGGCAATCCAGCCATCATCGATCTAACGCAGGTCGAGCCGCAGCCCAATGAATGATCCTCTTCCGAAGCCGGTCAGCGAGATCTGGCGGCCTGAATTAACCCGTCTGCCAAAGCTGACTCCCGCGCGGCGTGCCTTCCGAAATTTCTCGCATCGTTTCCTTAAACTTGTCGCGAAGATCTGCCTGCATGTCACGTTCGAGGGGATGGAGAATTTCCCGCAGTCGGGACCACTCATGGTGGTCATTAATCATCTGGGTGATTCGGATGTGCCAGCCCTGATCTCCACGCTTCCATTTCCTCCCGATGCGCTTGGCAAGATCGAATTGTACGACCTGCCCATCCTTGGGAAATTGATCGATGGGTACGGGATTATCTGGCTGCATCGCGGACAGGCGGATACCCGCGCGTTGCGTGCCGCGTTAAATGGCTTCAGAGAGGGGCGTGTGATCGTCATCGCCCCGGAAGGCCGGTATTCGCTGACCGGTGCGCTCGAGGAAGGTACCGGCGGTGCGGCCTTCCTTGCTTATAAATCCGGCGTGCCCATTATGCCGATCGCCATCACCGGCACGGAAAATGAAAATGTCTACGGGCGGATGAAAAAATTTCGGCGGGCGCGTGTCCATGTAAAGGCCGGGAAAATCTTCCAGTTGGCCGGGCAGGCAGAGGGTCGGCAGGATGCGGTGGCTTTGGGCACGCGTCAGATCATGCAGGCGTTGGCGGACCTGCTTCCGGAAAAATATCAAGGCGCCTATTCCAGCACCAAATCCCAAACACCCACCTCCCTTCAATCGTAATTATTTGGAGCTATAATTCCATCGATGAATTTTTTCTTCACACTCCTTTCCGGTGTGGCTTTTCTGGCATTTCCAACCCTGCCCGGTTGGGTCGTGTGGATGCTTCTGTTGGGGGTGTTCTCTTATGGGTTTTCTCGATGGCGGATCTATCAGCCGGCGTGGAAGGGACGTCAGTGGGGATTTTTTCTTTTCTTTTTGATCCTGACCGTTCTGGCCGCCTTGTTCATCGGCTTGCGGCTTTCCTCCGCATCCACCCGACCTCCACCCGGGGTGCCCGCCAATGCACCCGGCTCGGCCCTGATGGTTTTTTCGGCCATTCCCGTGTTGTTGGGCGGCGCTTTGCTTGGACCGTTTGGAGCGGCCATTCTGGGTGCGCTCGCCGGTCTTGTGCGCGGCACCTGGGACACCTACTCCTTCTTTTCGGTTATTGAATTTGCCTTTATGGGCGCATGGTTCGCGATCAACATGCGCCAGCGATACCGTACGCCTGCATATCGTTTCCTGCGCCAGCCAGTCGTTGGCGCATTGTTGTTAATTCCGTTGCACTTGTTGTTTTATGTGATCAGCGCGCTGTTCACGCAGTGGGGCCTGGACGTCTCCGTGCCCGCCACGGCACGGTTGGATTTTGCGTTGAGCAACATGAGTGTGGTGGCTCTCGCTTTTGGCGGCGAAGTGCTTGTGGGTGGGGTGGTTGCGCAGATCGTTTTGTTTGCCTTCCCGGATGCCTGGGGTGGGAAACAGCCCTTGCAGCCATCGCCGGGCGAAATGAGCCTTGAGGCGCGTTTCATCTTCGCGGTTGGAACTTTTATCGCCATCCTGCTTTTGACTTTATTGGTCGGGGACTGGGTTGTGGCCGGCCGCGCGGCACGTCAAATGCTAGCAGATCGGCTTTCCAGTGCGGGTACCTCCGCCGCCCAAAGTGTGCCGTTCTTTCTCGAAACGGGCCAGAATCTGGCCGTGCAGTTGGCTTCTGACCCGCGATTATTGACTGCCTCCGGGGGGGAACTGACATCCATCCTGCGCTCGCAAGTTCAAGCAGCTCCTTATTTTGATGAGATGTTTGTGTTTGATGTCAGTGGTGAAAGCCCACTGGCTGGTTACCCTGAAACAGCCAGTGCCAAACTGAATCCCTCTGAAGAAGCCGGACTGGCTCTTGCTTCCGGCGGCGTATTAACCCAGATCTATTCCATCCCTGCTTCATCGGCGGGGGGGTCGGCTCGAATTTCCTTTTTGGTCGCGGTAACGGGTGACTCCGGCCAGCAGGTGCGCAGAATCCTCGTTGGACGCACAACTCTTGAGACCAATCCTCTCACCCTGCCCCTGATCGAAAATATCAACAACATGAAAACCCTTGGCGGGGCGGGCTTTTTGCTGGATGAAAATAACGGCATGATCTATCACTCGGATGCGACCCAGCGGACGGCGGTTTATAACGGCCCGCGCAGTGCGGACCCGATCCTGTATGATGACACGGCCGCGGATGGCACCCGTCAACTTGTGTATTACCAGCCGATACCGGGACGTCCCTGGGCAATCGTCTTGACGGTGCCGGCTCAACAGGCTCAACAACTTGCGCTGAATATTGCCCTGCCCCTATCTCTGATGATCATCCTGCTTGCATTTGTGGCGCTGGTTGTTTTGCGTATCGCGCTGCGCGTGGTAACGGGTTCCCTGCAGGGCCTGGCTGCGGAAGCCAACCGGATTGCACAGGGAAATCTCGATCATCCCCTGCAGGTGGAGGGAGTGGATGAAGTCGGGCAGCTGCGCCGCGCCTTTGAAAAAATGCGCGCCAGTCTGCAGGCCCGCCTGGAAGAGATCAACAGTCTGCTGCGGGTCAGTCAGGGTGTGGCCTCCAGCCTGGAGATGCAGGATGCTGTAAAGCCGGTTCTTGATGCGATTCTTGCGACGGGTGCCAGTTCGGTTAGTGTGGTACTTTCACCCAGTATCCTGCCCGATACTTTTGTGGAGTTACCGTCCCGTTTTGCTCTTGGCTCTGCAAAAGACAAATACGTTCATCTTGATGATCAGATTCTCATCCTTGCCCAAAGTCAGGACCGGATCGTTCTGCCGAATCTAACCCGTTCACGCGAACTTGATCTTGACCCATCCATGACGCAGCCATTGGCTATACTGGCCGTGGCCTTAAAACATGAGAACCGTTACTATGGCGTTGTATGGGCCGCTTTTGAACAGCCGCGCATGTTCTCGGATGCCGACGTGCGCTTTGTGACCACTTTGGCCGGGCAGGCCGCACTCGCGGTTGCCAATGCCCACCTGTATTTGAATGTGGAAGCCTCACGCCGGCAACTGGAAGCCATTCTTAATTCCACGCCTGACCCCGTACTGGTGACCGATCATCGCAACCGGCTGTTGTTGACCAATCGTGCTGCTGCGGTGGCTTTGGGTCAGGCAGAACATAAAAATACCGGCATTGGCATGCAAACGGAAAAAGTCGTGAAAATCCGGTCCCTGCTGGCGCTGTTGCAAAGCACCACCACGGAAAATCAATCCGCCGAGATCGTTCTGGCGGACCAGCGAACCTACCTCGCCACTGCTTCTTCAGTCATGGTGGAGGGCCGTCAGATCGGGCGCGTGTGCATTATGCGCGATGTGACCCATTTTAAGGAACTGGATACGATGAAATCCGAGTTCGTTGCCACGGTCAGCCATGACCTGCGCTCCCCGCTGACCCTGATGCGCGGGTATGCCACCATGCTCGAAATGGTCGGCGAATTGAACGATCAACAGCGCGGTTATGTGAAGAAGATGATCTCGGGTGTGGAAAATATGTCCCGTTTGGTCAACAACCTGCTTGACCTGGGCCGGATCGACCTGGGTGTGGGGCTGGAGGTTGAGCGTGTGACCGTGCTGGATATCCTGGAGCGGGTAACCAGTGCTTTGCAATTGCAGGCCGCCCAAAAGAATATCAGTTTGAGTGTGGAACTTTCCAAAGACATGCCTCATGCCGTGGAAGCAGACCAGGCGTTGCTGCATCAGGCTGTTTACAACCTTGTGGAGAATGCCATCAAATACACGCCTGAGAATGGACGTGTGATCATTCGCACATCGTCGCAGCCGGGTTTTCTAACCCTCGCGGTGGAAGATTCCGGCTTTGGCATTCTGGCCGAGGACCTGCCACGGCTGTTCGAAAAGTTCTATCGCGGCAAACAGCGCGAGGCACGCGCCCAGCCCGGTTCCGGCCTGGGGCTTGCCATTGTCCAGTCCATTGCAGCCAATCATGGCGGACGAGTATGGGTCGAAAGCACGCCGGGCGGCGGAAGCACCTTCTTTTTGCAGATTCCCCTTGCACAACCGAAAGAATCCAAGCCTGTCTAAAACCTGGATTCGGACTATAATCACGCCTTGCCCATGTAAAAATTTGGGACGTGTATTGTGTCCATATGATTAACCCTGAAGATAACAAGTCCACCCCCTTTATTCAGCGAACAACAGATTACCAACCGCCCAGGGACCTTAGCCATTATTTGATCGGCCGGCCCCTTGCAACTGCTGATGCACCCCATCAGACCATTGGCAAGGCTGTTGGCTTGGCGGTCTTTGCATCTGATGCTCTTTCATCCACAGCGTATGCCACGCAGGAAATCCTTGTGATTCTTGCCGCTGCCGGCACAATCGCTTTTGGATATGTTTTTCCGATTTCCATTGTCATTATTGCCTTGCTCGCGATCGTTGTTGTTTCATACGAACAGATTATTCATGCCTACCCTGATGGCGGCGGAGCCTACATCGTGGCTTTTGACAATCTTGGGAGAATTCCGGCGCTGATCGCCGCAGCCGCCTTATTAATCGATTATATCCTCACGGTTTCAGTCTCGATCTCTTCGGGCGTTGCTCAAATCGTATCCGCCTATCCGGAATTGTTTTCCCTTCGTGTGCCTATTTCGATCGCATGCATATTCCTGATCACAATCATAAACCTGCGTGGGGTGAAGGAATCGGGCGCGGCATTTGCCTTTCCCAGTTATTTCTTTATCTTGATGATGCTTGTTGCGATTGGAACAGGATTGGTCCGTGGGGCTTTGGGTTTGTTGGGAACAGTATCTGATCCGCCGGAACTTGAACATTTCGGCACACCAATCAATGGTGTTACAGCTTTTCTCCTCCTGCATGCCTTTTCCAGTGGTACGGCTGCCTTGACAGGAGTGGAGGCCATCTCCAACGGGATTACGGCTTTCAAGGAACCACGGTCCCGTAATGCCGGGATTACCCTGGTTTGGATGGCGTTTATCCTTGGGTTTTTGTTCCTCGGAATTTCGTTCCTGACGCGTTCGATCCATGCCATTCCTTCTGAAACCGAAACTGTGATTTCCCAATTAGCCCGTACGGTTTTTACCGGGCGCGGTCTCCTATATCTGTTGACCATCACGGCTACCACAGTGATCCTGATCCTGGCTGCCAACACTGCCTTCGCCGGTTTTCCGCGCCTCAGTGCAATGCTTGCCCAGGATGGCTTTATGCCCCGCCAGCTAACCTATCGCGGTAGCCGACTCGTATACTCCTATGGTATCGCCTCGCTTGCCGGTATGGCAAGTGTATTGATTGTCCTGTTCCAGGCCAGTGTCACCCGCCTGATCCCTCTGTATGCCATAGGTGTATTCCTTTCTTTCACACTGGCACAGACGGGCATGGCGCGTCGTTGGTGGAGGGTTGGCAGGCTTCAACCTGATGCACCGGCTTCCGTATCTGTACATCCGCTTCGATATGAAAAAGGCTGGTTTTACAAGATGGTCAGCAACGGTTTTGGCGCCATCTGCACTGCCATTGTCATGCTTGTCTTTGCCGTCACAAAATTCCGGGATGGTGCGTGGATTGTATTAATTCTGATCCCCATCCTCATCGGTGTATTCACCTTCATTCACAGGCATTATTCCGCGCTGGCCAAACGCCTGTCGCTCGAAAATTATGGTGAGCCTCCGCCATATCAAGGCCGCCACCGTGTGATTGTCCCCATCAGTAATCTGCATCAGGGAACATTGGCCGCATTAAGATATGCCCGCATGTTGTCGGATGATGTCACTGCAGTGCATGTCTCCATGGAGCCTGTTCAGACGGAAAAAATCCAGCGGAAGTGGGGCACATGGGGAAAGGCGATGCGTCTGGTGATCGTGGATTCTCCGTATCGTCTCTTCCTGGAACCCCTGCTGGGTTATATTGAAGAGATCATTTCCAGCCGGCAGCCCAACGAGACCATCACAATCGTGGTCCCTCAATTTATTCCATCCAAACGGGTGTTCAATGTGCTGCACATGCAAACAGCGGATATGCTCCGCAAGGAACTGCTTTCCAGACCGGGGGTGGTCGTTACCGATGTCCCCTATCAAATTCCTTAGACAGTGTTGTAAAAATGGATTTGTACTATAATCACGTCCGTTTGTAACATAAAGTCAGAACCATGTATTACCCCAAGTGAGAATAATGTTAACCCCTGAAAATAATCAAACCGAAATCATGCACCGCGAAAGCGACTACACACCACCGCGTTCCCTCAGCCACTGGATGATCGGACGGCCCCTTTCCACTGCTGATGCGCCGCACCAAACGATTGGCAAGGCTGTTGGTCTGGCTGTATTCGCGTCCGATGCGCTTTCTTCCACGGCCTATGCCACCCAGGAGATTCTGGGCGTGCTGGCGGCGGCCGGCACACTTGCCTTCGGTTATGTATTTCCAATTTCGATTGCCATTGTTGTCCTGCTGGCAATCGTGACCATTTCCTATCAGCAGACCATCCATGCCTATTCCGGCGGCGGCGGTGCATATATTGTCTCGCGTGATAATCTGGGTGAATTGCCGGCCCAGATGGCGGGTGCGGCCCTGCTCACAGATTACATCCTTACTGTGGCGGTCTCGGTTTCATCCGGCGTGGCGCAGATCGTTTCTGCTTATCCAGCGATGGATCCGTATCGCGTCGAGATCGCCATTGGCGCGGTAATCCTGATCATGCTTGTTAATTTGCGAGGGGTAAAAGAATCAGGCGCGGCTTTTGCGGTTCCAACCTATTTTTTTATTGTCATGATGTTAATTACGGTTGGGATTGGTCTTATCCGGGGCCTCTCGGGCTCCCTCGGAACTGTGATTGATCCGCCTTCCCAGGCCATTATGCATAACGTATCGGGAATTACAGCCTTTTTGATTTTGCACGCTTTTGCCAATGGCACCACGGCGTTGACCGGAGTGGAGGCCATCTCCAATGGGATTACAGCATTCAACGAGCCGCGCAGTCGTAATGCGGGCATTACCCTGATCTGGATGTCGGTGATTCTAGGTTCGTTATTTCTTGGCATTTCGCACCTGACCGGACAGATCGGCGCGGTGTTTTCAGAGGAAGAAACGATTATTTCGCAGCTCGCCCGTACTGTCTTTGACGGGCGCGGCCTGCCTTATCTTGCCACGATCTGGGGAACCACGGTGATCCTGATCATGGCAGCCAACACCGCCTTTGCAGATTTCCCGCGTTTGGGCGCCCTGGCTGCCAGTGACGGCTTTCTCCCCCGCCAGTTAACTTTTCGCGGGAGCCGGTTGGTCTACTCAAATGGCATCATTACATTGTCCATTATTGCATCCCTGCTTATCATCGCCTTTAAGGCAAGTGTGACACTTTTGATCCCGCTGTACGCCATCGGTGTGTTTCTCTCCTTCACTTTATCTCAATTTGGCATGGCACGTCGTTGGTTGAAAATCGGCCGCCTCAAGGATGGGGAAGAGATTGTCGAACGCGGTTCGGTTCTGCGTTTTGACGGCAAGTGGAAATCCAAGATGCTGGTCAATGGTTTTGGTGCATTTTGCACCCTGGTGGTGATGTTCGTTTTTGCGATTACCAAATTCCGGGAAGGCGCATGGTTTGTGCTTATCCTTACGCCAGTACTGGTCATGATCTTCTTTACCATTCACCGTCATTACAAGGGACTTGCCCGCAGCCTTTCACTCGAGGATTTTTCAGGCAATCCCACGCGGCAGACCCGTCATCGCGTGATCATGCCGATCAGCGGGGTGCATCAAGGCACCATGGATGCGCTGCGCTATGCCCGCCTGCTTTCCGACGATGTGACGGTGGTGCATATATCCCTGGATGCCGCTGAAACCGAGAAGGTCCAAAAGAAGTGGATCACCTGGGGGGAGGGGACCCGTCTGGTTATCCTCGATTCGCCATATCGGCTTTTCATCGAACCCCTGCTCGAATATTTACAGGTTGTCATTGCGAATCGCCAGTCCAACGAGACCATCACAGTGGTGGTGCCTCAATTTATCCCATCAAAACGATGGCATAATCTGCTGCACATGCAGACAGCGAATGTTTTGCGCAGCGAACTTTTAAACAAACACGGGGTCGTCGTTACGGATGTACCCTATCACGTGCATGAATCAATTCATTCGCACGAAGGACACAAGGAGTAAGCCTTATGAATTTAATTGTTGTTGGATGCGGCCGCGTGGGCGCGGAGTTGGCCTTCCGCTTGTTTAAAGGCGGCCATCACGTTACCGTGGTGGACAGCAACAGGGAATCATTTAACCGCCTGCACCCCGATTTTCGTGGACGCACCCTCGAAGGGGAAGGGTTGGCGGAGAACGTGCTGGACCGCGCCGGCATTAAAGAGGCGGATGGTCTTGCTGCTGTAACCAACTCGGATACGCTCAATGCAGTCGTGGCTCATACCGCACGCACGTATTATCATGTGCCGGTGGTGGTGGCGCGCAACTATGACCCAAACCTGCGTTCGGTCATCGAATCCTTTGGTTTGCAGACCGTGAGCTCCACGTTTTGGGGGGCCCAACGGGTGGAGGAATTGCTGATCAATCCGTCACAAAGGGTTGTTTTTTCCGCCGGGAACGGTGAAGTGGAAGTGTATGAGATCAGCATCCCGGAAACATGGAATGGGCGCACGCTCGGGGAATTAATGGCTCCCCTGAAATTATGCCATGCAGTGGCTCTTACCCGGGCTGGCCGTTCGGCTCTTCCCGCCCCGGAGACTGTTCTTCAAACTGGAGACATGCTCAACATCAGCAGTACCTACGACGGCATCAGTGAATTTACCGCCCTGCTGGCCGGCAAAGTGGAGGCCTAACATGTATGTTTTAATCGCTGGCGGTGGACGCACCGGGGCGCGTCTGGCAAGCTTGCTTCTCAATGAAAAATACAAGGTGCGGCTGGTCGAGAACCGTCGCAACCTGCTTTCCCTCTTGCACCAGGAGCTGCCCACGGAAGTGATCTATGAGGGCAATCCGATTGACCCGGCCGTGTTGGAGGCGGTCGGTATACGCGAGGCGCATGTGGTTGCCTCGGTCACAAGCGATGACTCGATGAACCTAGCGATCAGTTTCCTGGCCAAGAAAATGTTCGATGTGCCGCGCACGATCGCACGCGTGAACAACCCGAATAACGCCTGGCTGTTCGACGAAAAATTTCATGTGGATGTTTCCCTTAATCAGGCGGATGTGCTGGCACATTTAATTCAGGAGGAAATGTCCCTTGGTGACATGATGACCCTCTTCAAGATCCGCAAAGGCAGATATGCGGTTGTGGAGGAAAAGGTGCCTGCGGGCGCAAAAGCCATTGGTGTTCAGCTCAAGGAAATGGACCTGGCCGAGCATTGCGTGATCGCCGCCATCATTCGCGATGGTGTCATGACCCTGCCGCGCGGCGACAGCACGCTAAAGGAATTCGACGAGATTATTGCCGTGGCCAGTCCGGAGGGCGCGCAAAAGCTTGCCGAGCTGCTGTCATCTTCCATTGTTCCGGAAAAGAATGCTGGAAGGAAAATTTCCCAATAAAAAATTGGGTCATCAGCATTTGTCTGATGACCCAATTTTTTATTTAATGATCTCTCTGGCTTGTTCTACATAAGACAGGCTTTGATGTCTGAAATAAGTGTTGTACAGTTCAGCGTAGTGACCGCCGCGGGTCAACAGCCCGTCGTGGCTGCCTTCCTCAATGATCGTGCCTTTTTGCATGACCACGATTCGGTCCGCGGCTTTGACCGTGGACAGGCGGTGTGCGATCAGGATGCTGGTCGTGTTTTTCAAGATGAGATTTAGCGCCTGTTGGATCTGCCATTCGGTGAAGGGATCAATGCTGGCGGTGGCCTCATCCAGGATGAAGATGGCGGGATTCTGGACGAGCACGCGCATCAAAGCCACCAACTGGCGCTGGCCCATGGACAGGCGGTTTCCGCGTTCGCCGACTTCGGTGTGCAGGCCGTCCGGCAGGGTTTCCAGCCATTCCCCGTCCCCGATCTTTTTGGCGAGCTTGAGCATCTCCTCTTCCGGCACGCCGGGCGCGGCGTAGCGGATGTTATCCGCCACCGTGCCGGAGAAAAGGAAGGGCACCTGTGAAACGATCCCCAACTGGCGCCGATATTGGCCGAGGTCGAAGGTGCGGATGTCCCGCCCGTCTATGCATAGATTTCCGTTCTGAAATTCGTAAAAACGCGCGATCAATTTTGCGATGGAGGATTTGCCCGCGCCTGTGTGCCCGACCAGGGCGAGAGTCTCCCCGGGTCGGATGACCAGATTGAAGTTGCGCAGGATCGGTTCCTTATCCGTATAACTGAAATCGAAATTTTCAAATTTGATCTCGCCTTTCAGCCGCGGCACATCCTGCTTTTCCTTCTGAACGACATTCGGATCCGCGTCGATCAGGGCGAAGACTCTTTCTGCGGCTGAGAGACCTCCCTGGATTTGCGCCCAGAATGAAGTCAGGTTCAGAACCGGGAAGAAGAACTGGTCCAGGCTCATGATGAACAGATACCAAGCGCCGATGCTGACCAGACCCTGCTCGGCGCTCATGCCGCCCGCATAGATCAGGATGCCGACAAAAACTCCCGAGAGGGCATTCAATGTGGGGAAGACCAGCGAAAGCACAAAACCGCGCCGGATGTTGACCTGATAGGACTGCTGGTTCGACTCGTCGAAGGATTTGAAGATGCTGTCTTCCTGGCGGAAGTTTTTGGCGATCGAGATGCCGCTGATGGTTTCCTTGATGGCCGCGTTGACATCCGCCATGGCTTTCATGCCGCGTTTGGTGACCACGCGCGCCAGCGCGCGAAAGCCGGCTGCCACCCCGAAGATGAACGGCATGAATGACAGGAGAAGCAGAGACAGGCGCCATTCAGTCCGGAAGAGCACCACTCCCAGAATAATGGCCTGGATCATTTGCGAAACCACATCGGTGATGATCACCACCAGCTGCCCGAAGTCGTTCGTGTCCGAGGTGATGCGCGAGACGATCCTGCCTGACGAGAATTGATCGTAAAAGGAGAGGTCGTGCTCGGCGGCGGCGCGGAAGGCGCGCTTGCGCAGCTCGAGGACCACATCCCCGACTGCGCGCACGATCAGACTCCGCCGCGCCCAGTTCAGTCCCCACAAGCCGACTCCAACTCCCATCAGGGTCAGTCCCACCAGGGTGATGGCCTGCAGAGAGGGTCGCTCGCTGAGCATATCCACCATGCGGCTGACGATTACGGGCAGGGCCGCCCCGATAATGGCAAGAATAATGATGATGACCGAAGAGATCAAAAGCCGATTGACCTGCGTATTGAAGAAGCCGACAATACGGCTGGTCAGGACCCGGTCGGTATATTGGCGGTCGTATTTTTCGTCGTCCAGTCCGGCAAAGAAACCCATAAATTCTCTTTCCTATTTTCCATGTCCAGCAGGCCAGGGCCCGTTTGGACAAATTGTTGAAAATCAGTCTCTGAAGATTCTCGAATATGCTTCGGAGGTCTTCATCAATTCATCATGGCTGCCCAGGGCGGCGATGCGTCCCTTGCGGAAGACGATGATGAGGTCCGCCCAGCGGATCTGCGAAAGGCGGTGCGTGATGATGAAGGTGGTGCGTCCGCGCGCAGCATTGGAGATGGCGCGCTGGATCTTGTCCTCGGTGGCCGAGTCGATGGCGGAGGTGGAGTCATCCAGCACAAGCACCCGCGGATCGGTCAGGAAGGCACGCGCGAGGGCAATGCGCTGGCGCTGTCCGCCCGAGAGGGTCACACCGCGTTCCCCGGCAATCGTGCCGTAGGTCTGGTCGAAATCCAGGATGAAATCGTGTGCCTGTGCGGCAATGGATGCGGCGATGATCTCATCTTTGGTCGCGCCGGGCTTGCCGAAGGCGATATTGTCACTCAGGGAGCGCGAGAATAAAAAGATGTCCTGTTCGATGATCGAGATCTGCTCGCGCAAGGCGGCCAGGTTCCACTCGCGCACATCCACCCCGTCGACCAGGACCTGGCCTGAAGTCACGTCGTAGGTGCGGTTGATCAGTTTGACGAGGGACGTCTTGCCCACGCCGGTCTGCCCGACGATGGCAACGGTCTGTCCGGGCTTGACCTTGAAGGATATATTTTGGAGAACGGGTTCTGTATCCGGATAGGCGAAGGAGACATTGCGAAACTCGATCTCGCCGCGCATGCTGGAGGTCAGGCCGGATGCGTTTTGGTCAAGATTGGATTCGCGGTTGATCAGTTCCAGAATGCGGCGGGCGCTGGAAAGTCCCGAGGAGATCTGTGAATAGGCCCAGGTGGCTGTGAAGGTGGGGAAACCCAAAAGCTGCAGAAGCCCAAAGTATGCGATCACCGCACCCAGGTCAATGGCGCCCGCGCGGAAGAGCAAAAGCGCATGGACCAGTCCGCCCGCATAGGCGGTGCCCAGCAGGAGCATGGCGATGTAGCGTCCTTCGAGATCGCCCTGTCTCACAAAAGCGTCGCGTACGCGGCGGGCATTGATCACAAAACGATCGACCTCCGCGCCCTCCTGCGCCGCCCCTTTCATGATCTCGACGCCATCCAGCGATTCCGAGAGATGGGTGTTCATATCCCCGAAGGTGGCGCGTACCTCGTCTGTAATGGGCGCGAGTGTTTTCAGGTAGCGCGCCAGGCCAATAAAATAGATGATGGTGAAGATTGTGGGGGTGAGCAGCAGCGCCGGATGATAACGCGGCGCGGCAAAGAACAGCATCAGAATGAACATGAACGAACCCACCACCAGGTTCACGCCGGGGTTGAACATGAAGTTCACCTCGCGAACATCGTTCGTGGCGCGTGCCATCGTATCGCCGACGGGCTGCAGGTTGTGAAAGGTCATGCTCTTGCCGATCAGGGACAGATACAGCTCGTCTCGGATGTCGCGTTCCATGCGCTGGGCCATGAGCTCGGCGCCAAAGTTACGTCCAAGCTGCAGGATGCCGCGGATGATCTGGGAGATGCCGATGGTCAGGGCCAGGGGCAGGAGCACCGAGGTGTCCGGCGTGGACCTGGTCATGGCGTTGAAGGCGTCGCCGGTCAGCACCGGGACGTAGGCCGCCAGGGCGGCATTGCCGACCGCCCCGATGATGATCATGAGGATGATCCAGGCGTAAGGGCGCGCGTGAGAGATGACCCAGCGGTTGGCTGAACTCCGGTTATAGGAATTTTTACGGTGTAAAGTGAATTCTGCGGGAATGCTCAGGGAAGACATTGCTTAATTGTACCATCCGGGTTTCGCAACCTATTAATCGGTGCGGGGTTATCATATTCAGGCAGGTCGTTAGGCCGGCCAAAATCTACTACCATGGAGAGTGTAAAATGAAAGTATCGTTCCCCAAAACAATTTCCGGTTGGTGTATGTGGTTGTTTTTCGTGTGCTTTGGTCTTGCGACCTTCGTTCCTGTCCTTGGTGTTGCGGCTCCTTGGTTAGCCCTCGCTTACGCTATTCTTAGTGTACTTGGAATGTAATGTAGTTTGTGAAACACGACCTCCCTTTTTGGGAGGTCGTATTATTTAAGCCCTGAGAACAACTGCGCGCACTGCAGGGAGTACTCTCCGTCCATGTCGTCCTCAATGCTCCACCATGCCGAAAGGATGGCATGAGCGGTTGCCCACTTAATGATTTTTTCGCGCTCCCAGCCCAATCTTTCAGAGAGAATGCTCACCCGCCTCTCTGCCCGGACCTTGAAGCTATTTCCGTCCGAAATGCGGTTCCACGGGTTGATCATGAGCGGACCCACCTCGTATCCAACAGGTCCAACGACTCCCTTCGGGTCGATGATCAGCCAGCCGCGTTCGGAGGAGAGGATGTTGAAGTGATGAAAATCGCCGTGGATTAGTTTGATATTTTTGTCAGTGAACAGATCGGGCAAAAAGGATTCAACGCGTTCCAGCAGTTCCTTCGGGAATGGCCCCGTCCCGCCGTTGAAATGCGGACGGATCCTCTTCAACCCGTCAAACCAGTCGGATAATTTAATAAAGTTGTTTTCCTGCGGAACTTCCCGCCACAACCTGCTCATCACATCGGCTGCGATCCGGGTGCGTTCATCGTCATCCTCCAGTTCGGAGAGCATCCTTCCGGGTTTGAGTCTTTCCAGCAGCAGGAAGCCGCGCTCCTCATCGGATTCGAGCAATTGACACGCGCCATCGCCGTTGAATAATTTCAACGCCAGTATTTCACTGGTCAACTCATGGCTGGGGATTCCCATCTTTAGGATGACCTCCCCGCTGTTTTGCCGTGCAAAAGCCACAAAGTGAAAGGATAAATTGGGCACGGGTTGAATATCCGACAGCCCCCAGCGCTGGGAGACTTCATCCATTAAAGAAGGAAGGACAGCGAGAAATTTCTCGCCGTCCTTTTTGAAGACGCTCCTGATCGTTGCGGTAAAAGAATCCGGCAGGTGCATGTTCCCTGTTACTTCGCCCAGCCCAACCCGATGCGCCCGCGTTCGGCTTCGATCTTTTGGATCTCCACGTCGATAATGTCTCCCACTTTGAGGACGGTGCCATTGGGGATCTGCGTGCGATGTAACAGGCCGTCCTGCTTGACGCCGATGTCGACGAAGGCGCCGAAGTCCACCACGTTGCGGACGGTGCCTTTGAGCTGCATGCCGGTCAGCAGGTCTTCGGCTTTGAGCACATCCGAGCGCAGGATGGGAGCAGGGGTGTCGGAGCGCGGGTCACGGCCCGGGCGGACAAGTTGTTCGAGGATGTCCTTCAGCGTGGGCACGCCGCAGTTTAAATCCCCGGCCAATGTTTCGAGTGAGATTTTCGCAGTGAGCGCTTCCAGCGCAATAATCCGCTCATGGATTGGCGAATCAGTTGTCAGTGCGGCGCGAGCGAGAATGGATTCCGCGATTTCGTAAGACTCGGGATGGATCGCTGATTCATCCAACGGGTTTGCTCCATTTCGAATCCGCATGAAGCCTGCGGCTTGTTCGTATGCCTTGGGCCCCAGCCCGGCAACTTTGCGCAGCGCGGCGCGGGTTTTGAAGGGGCCGTTCGCGTCGCGATGAGTGACGATGTTAGTGGCAAGTTTTGGACCGATGCCTGCGACATGCGTGAGCAGCGCGGAACTGGCGGTGTTGACATCCACACCGACGCTGTTGACCACGCTTTCGACAACACCGTCAAGCGCGTGCGTGAGCGCGGTTTGATCGACATCGTGCTGATACATGCCCACGCCGATGGATTTGGGATCGATTTTAACGAGTTCAGCGAGCGGGTCTTGTGCGCGGCGGGCAATGGACACTGCGCCGCGAATGGTGACATCGAGATCGGGGAATTCCTGACGGGCAAGGGAAGATGCGGAGTAGACCGATGCGCCCGCTTCATTGACGATGAGATATTTTGTCTTGGGCGCATGGCTGGTCAGTTCAGCAGCAAGCTTTTCGGTTTCGCGTGAAGCGGTGCCGTTGCCAATGGTGATGAGTGTGACGTGATGGCGATTGATCATGTCCTGCAGGGTGTTGATCGAACCCTTCCAGTCGTTCTTCGGCTCGTGCGGATAGATCGTGCCGGTGTCGAGCAGTTTGCCAGTGGCGTCCACGACAGCGACTTTGCAGCCGGTACGGAAGCCGGGGTCGATGCCAAGCACAACTTGATCCGCAAGCGGAGCCTGTCCAAGCAGGGCGCGCAGGTTGGTGGCGAAGACTTGAATGGCATGATTGTCGGCGGTCTCACCTTTCTCGCGGCGGACATCGCGTTCGATGGCAGGCAGCAGCAGTCTTTCAGCAGAGTCTTGAATGGCAAGCGCGAGTTGATCCGCGAAAGGGCTGATGATATCCTGCTCGAATTCGGATTGCACTGCGTCAAGCCAATCGCGTTCGGGAACATCCACATGCACACGCAGCACGCCTTCCTTTTCGCCGCGAGTGAGCGCCAGGATCTGGTGCGGCAGGAGGCGGTCTGTGCGAATGGAGAAATCATAATAACTTTCATACACGCGTTTTTCATCGGCGGCGTCCGCGATCTTTTCGGAGCGGATCGTGGAAAACTTGAGTGCCTTCTCACGGGTGGCCGCACGGACATTTGCATTTTCGCTGATCATTTCAGCGACGATATCGCGTGCGCCTTGTAAAGCTTCTTCGATGTCTGCCACTTGCTCGTTGAGGAATTTCTTTGCAAGTTGTTCAGGAGAACCGCTGTTGGATTGCTTGAGAATTAACTCAGCCAGTGGTTCCAATCCCTTTTCACGGGCCGCCATGGCGCGCGTGCGGCGTTTCTTTTTGTAGGGGGCGTACAAGTCTTCAAGCGCTGTCATGGTGACGGCGGCATTGATGCTCTCGCGTAATTCGTCGGTGAGTTTGCCTTGTTCTTCAATGGAGGCAAGGATGGAAACGCGGCGTTCGTCGAGTCCGCGCAGGCGGACGAGCTCATCGGCAATGATGCGAATTTGCTCATCATCCAGAGAGCCTGTCATTTCCTTGCGATAGCGGGCGATGAAGGGAACCGTGTTGCCTTCATCCAATAGATTGATAACCGCCGTCACTTGTGACGGCTTGACATTGAGTTGGGATGCGATTTGTTCGGCGTGTGTCATAGAAAACGATTTTATCATAGTAGAACAAAGTTTCTTTTCTATCGTCAGGGCAAAACAAAAAAGGTGTATGAAGAATACTCTTCATACACCTTTTAATAGCGTGCCTTCTTATGATGGGAAAAGCTTGTCGAATACTTCCGGACAATATTTTTGCACCATGTCGGAAGAGATGCCGTTTTCCTTGCAGATCCCGGCGTAAAAGTCCACGCTCGGGCGGCGGATTCTTTTTTGCGTGTCGATGTCGAGTCCCCACAGACCAAAGCGCTGGGTCCAGCCGCGCTCCCATTCGAAGTTGTCCACCAGGGACCAGTGGAAGTAACCCTTCACCGGCCAGTTGAAATTGACCGCGCGCCAGACCTGGTGAAGGTGCTGCGCGATGTAACGCGGACGCATGTGATCATCGGAGTCCTCCACGCCGTTTTCGGTGATGATGATCGGCAGATGGGGATAGGTGCGGTCGATCCATTTGATGGAATTGAAGAGGCCTTCAGGAATATTGGCTAGGAAGTTTGTGTCGCTCATGTCGGCATCTTTGGGATAACCGCTGTTGGAAAACAACTCGCCCGGGCGGGTGATGTCAAACCAGACGGTGTCCACCGAGTAATAATTCAAGCCCAGATAGTCCTGCGTACCTTTGGCTTCCGGAATGCTCTGATTGCCCACAGGGGATCTCATCACGCCGGTGGAGATGGCGGAGGGAAAGCCCATGTTGAGTCCGCTGTAGCGGATGTTGCGCATGAGCCTGTCCAGTGGTGACCACGAAATGCGCGGCACCATCGGGCGGTAATGCAAGGCATATCCAACACGTGCTTCGGGTTGTAATTCATGAATGGCGCGATAGGCGGCGGCATGTCCGCGGATCATGTTGCCCAGCACGCGCATGGATAATTTCAGATCCTGCTTTCCGGGCGGGAATACACCCTGCACATAGCCGCTCAACGCATAGACATTCGGTTCGTTGATCGTGCACCACAGGGTGACATATTCCTTCAGCGCATCCACGACCTTGCGTGTGAACCTTTCAAACAAGGCCACGATCTCGCCGTTTTCCCAGCCGCCGCGTTCGGTCACCCACAAAGGATCGGTGAAATGATGCAGGCTGACCAGCGCGGTCATGTTTCGTTCCTTCAGTCCGCGCAGCATGGCGCGGTATTTTTCGATGGCTTCCTCATCCCAGCTGTCGGGTGTGGGCTGGATGCGGCTCCATTCGACCGAGAAGCGGTGCGCGTTCTGACCCGTTTCAGCGGCGCGGTCGAAGTCCTCGCGCCAGCGTCCACCCCACCAATCGGCAGCAGCACCTGATTTGTGCACGGTGTGTCCCGCTTCCTCCCAGGCATGCCAGTTATTGTTCGTGTTATTGCCTTCCACCTGATGCGAAGCGGTTGCCGTCCCCCATAAAAATCCCTTTGGAAAATGATAGGTTGCTTGAGGCATTCCTTCTCCTGTTGGACGCGTCGCGACGCGCCTTTACGAACGTGATAGATACGCTAGATAGAGCGCCACGGACCCCGCGACCGCGGCGTTCAATGATTCAATCCTGCCTTTCATGGGCAGTTTCAAAACGATGTCGCATTTCTTTCGGACGAGGTCATGCAGCCCTTCGCCTTCCGAACCGACAACAAGTCCCAATGCGCCTTTCAGGTGACGCGAGCCCGCTTCGATCTCCGCCCCGGCCTGGTCCAATCCAACGATCCAGATGTCATTCTCTTTGAGCGCGTCGATCGTCTGGGACAGGTTTGCCTGGGCGATGAGCATGTGCTCGCTCGCGCCGGAGGAGGCGTTGACCACCGCAGGGGTCACATCCACGGAACGGGCCGTGGGAATGACCACGCCATGCACGCCGAGCGCCTCCGCGGTGCGGATGAGGGTGCCGAAATTCTGCGGGTCCTGAAGGGAATCCAACATCAGAATAAAAGGCAGTTCGCCATTTGCCCATTCCAGAATATCGAGCACATCCGAATAGGGGTATCCGCTGACCTCGGCTACAACCCCCTGATTGTTTTGATGCACCTTATCCAATTTGGGACGCGGCACGCGGCTGACCTTGACCTTCTGTTCCTTTGCCAGCTTGAGGATGTCTTCGATCCTGCCCTTGTCCTGCACCCCTTCGCCGATCTCGATGGAAAAGACCTGTCTGCGTTTCGCGCGCAGGGTTTCATAGACTGCATTGCGGGAATAAATGAATTCTTTCATATGAGACTGATTTTACTAGATAAAAAAACAGGGACACAGCGCTGTGTCCCTGTGAAAGCAATTATCCCCATCTCCAGGTGGTGCCGTCCTTGCTGTCTTCGATGGTCACGCCCATCTCTTTGAGCTGGTCGCGGATCTGGTCCGACCGCGCCCACTGTTTTTGTTTGCGCGCTTCATTGCGTTCCGCGATCAATGCGTTGACCTGCGCATCCTGGCCGCTTGACCCCTGCTTCTCTTCGAGTCTCAGTCCCAGCACATTAGCCAATTCACGGAAAATGCCCTGTGCGGTTTTGAGTTGTTCATTCGTTGCGCCGGTGTCACGGGCGGTGTTGATGGCTTTGGCGATCTCAAACAGCGCGGCAATGGCGCCTGCGGTGTTGAAGTCGTTGTCCATGGCCTCGATAAAGTTGGCTTTGCCGGATTCGGCTGCGGATGCGAGAGTGGAGACCGCCTCAGGGCTGAGTCCGCTTGCGGAGGCGGGAGCAGGCCGCAGGGCGGATTTGAGCCGCTCGACATTTTTCTGCGCGGCGTCCAGGGTTTCGTCATTGAAAAGCAAGGGCGCGCGATAGGTTCCGTTCAATACCAGCATGCGCATTACATCGGCTTCGCGCTTCGATAAAAATTCCTTGATGCTGATGATGTTGCCCAGCGACTTGGACATCTTCTCGCCGCCGAGTTGCAGCATGCCGTTGTGGACCCAGTAACGTGAGAATTCTTTGCCGGTATAACTTTCACTTTGCGCGATCTCGTTTTCGTGATGCGGGAAGATCAGGTCATTGCCGCCGCCGTGAATGTCGATCTGTTCGCCGAGTTCTGCCAGATTCATGGCCGAGCATTCGATGTGCCAGCCCGGGCGGCCCTTGCCCCAGGGACTGTCCCAGGAAATCTCGCCTTCCTTGGCGGCCTTCCACAGGGCGAAGTCCATGGGATGATCCTTGGCTTCCTCCACTTCGATGCGCGCGCCGGCCTGCATGTCATCGAGCTTGCGGCCCGAGAGACGGCCGTAGTCGTCATCGCTGGTGACACTGAAATACACGTCGCCGTTGGAGGCGGCATAGGCATGCTCCTTTTGGATCAGGCCCTCGATGAACTTAATGATGAGCGGCATGGTCTTGCTGACCTGCGGATTGGAGGTGGCGGGCAGCACGTTCAGGCTCTTCAGGTCGTTGGCGTAATCTTCAATGTAGCGCTGTGAAAGTTTGAGCGGGTCCTCGTTGAGCTGTCTGGCGCGGTTGATGATCTTGTCGTCCACATCGGTGTAATTCATGACATGTTTGACGGTGTAGCCGCGATATTCCAAATAACGGCGGATCACATCAAACACCAGCGCCGACATGGCATGGCCGACATGGGCGTCGTTGTAAACCGTCACACCGCAGACATACATTTTGACGACGTTCGGTTCGAGGGTTTGAAATTCTTCGGTCCTGCGGGTGAGGGTGTTGTAGATTTTCAGCATGAGTTTATTTTAACCACAGATGAATATTGATGAAAGGGATGGTTAGAGAAAAACAGGACGCGGCCTGCGCGCCCTGTTCATTGTCCACAAGGATAATTTACTTCTTTTTCTTTGCAGCAGCTTCCTCGTCCACGCGGCCGAAGATCATGCGGCCGGCAGCGGTTTGCAGCACCTTGGTGATGTTCACGTCCATGTACTCGCCGATGTAATCCTTGCCGTTTTCCACCACCACCATCGTGCCGTCTTCCATGTAGCCCACCCCCTGGCTGTGTTCCTTGCCTTCCTGCATGATGTTGATGCGCAGGGCCTCGCCCGGTAGAACCACGGATTTGACGGCGTTGGCCAGCTCGTTGATGTTGAGCACGGTCACACCCTGCAGTTCGGCGATGCGATTCAGGTTGTAGTCATTGGTCAGCACGGGGCTCTTCAACTGTTTGCCGAGCACGATCAGCTTGTCGTCCACTTCGCGCACGCCGTCCACATTGATGTCCGAAATGCGGACCAGGATGTTGGGGAGCTTTTGCAGTTCGGCTAGCACTTCCATGCCGCGTCGTCCGCGCTGACGGCGCTGACCGTCGGGGGAGTCGGCAATATATTGAAGCTCGTTCAGCACGAAGCGCGGGATGAGCAGGGTCCCGGGTAAAAATCCCGTTTTGGCGATGTCCGCCACGCGGCCGTCAATGATCACGCTGGTGTCGAGTAAGATGTTGCGGTTAAGGTTTGTCCAGGCAGATGAACCACCGCCTTCGCCGCGCCCGCTTAATGCGCTCAACAGTCCCATGATGTCACCCTGACGCATGACGAAAAGTGAGATCCCCAGATAGGAAAAGACCAGGACGCCAATGAAAGGCAGGACTTCTCCAAAGGGCTTGGGTAAAAGCGAAAGTGGGAAACCGAGCAGGGCTGCGATCAACAGGCCGACGATCAGTCCGGTCAGTGCCGCGAACAGGCTTTCAGCGGCCAGACGTCCCAGGAGGGAACGCAGGTAACGGGCCGGGCGGGTGGTAAAGTAGGGCGTGAGAATCAGGCCGGTCAGGGCTCCCACCAGGCCGAAGATCATCGTGGTGCTGAAAGGATCTGTGGATGGATTGGCTACTGCGACGTCGAATCCCCAATATCCGCCGGCGACCGCAAGAACGAACATTCCAATAATGCGTAAAATAAATTCAAAACTCATAATAACTCCTCGAAATAAATGAAATAAATGATAATAAACGATGATAGCACGGGTACCATCCCCCGTCAATCACACGGATCGGTCTCATATATTATTGTTATAATGCGTGGACCAATGACCCATTTACAAGGTATTTTCACCGGTAAATCACCATGACCCTGATAGACACTCTTAATCGACCCCTGCGCGACCTGCGGATTTCCGTCACCGACCGCTGCAACTTCCGCTGTGTATATTGCATGCCCAAGGAGATTTTCGGCCCGGATTATCAATTCCTGAAGCGCGATCAGATCCTGACCTTTGAAGAGATCACACGGCTGGCGCGCATCTTTGCCTCCCATGGGGTCCGCAAGATCCGTTTGACCGGCGGTGAGCCCCTCGTTCGCCGTGACCTGCATCTGCTGATCTCGATGCTGTCCTCCATCCCGGATCTTGACCTGACCCTGACCACCAATGGGGCCCTGCTTGCCAAACAGGCGCGCGCCCTCAAAGAAGCCGGATTGAAGCGGGTCACGGTCAGCCTGGACTCCCTTGACAATCAGGTCTTCAAAGCCATGAACGATGTGGACTTTGCCGTCGAGAACGTGCTGGCCGGCATGGATGCCGCCGCTGAAGCCGGCCTGACTCCCGTCAAGGTCAATATGGTGGTCAAGCGCGGGCTGAATGAATCCAGCATCCTGCCGATGGCCCGTTATTTCCGTGAAAAGGGGTATATCCTGCGTTTCATTGAATATATGGACGTGGGTCATTCCAACGGCTGGCGCATGAACGATGTGGTCCCAGCGGCGGAGATCATCAAAATGATCAATGCTGAAATGCCTGTCGAGCCTCTCGACGCGAACTATCAGGGTGAAGTGGCTGAACGCTGGCGCTACAAGGATGGCAGCGGCGAGGTGGGTGTGATCGCCTCCGTAACACAGGCCTTTTGCGGTACATGCAACCGCGCCCGCCTTTCCGCCGAAGGCAAACTGTACACCTGTTTGTTCGCCATCAAAGGTCATGATTTTCGCGACATGCTGCGCGGCGGTGCCACGGATGAGGAACTTTCACGGGAGATCGCCCGGGTATGGGGCAAGCGGGCCGACCGCTATTCCGAACTGCGTTCCGAAAATACGACCTCCCTGCCCAAAGTGGAAATGTCCCATATCGGGGGGTAAGGTCATCCCCTTTTAAATCCAAAACGGAGAGCATTTTGAATTCTTCCAATAAAATAAAAGCGGTCCTGTTCGATCTGGATGGGACCCTCCGTCATCACCTCCCCTCTGGCGGGGAGGTTTTTGTGAAATACATTCGTGACCTTGGCGTGGATATTTCCGAGCAGGATCGCATTCGTGCCGAACATTGGGAGCACCGCTATTTTGCGAGTTCGCCGGAGGTGCAGGCCGATAATAAAAAATTCAACGGTGACCTGAAGGCCTTTTGGTTGAATTTTGCCCGGCGGCGCCTGCTGGCCCTGGGGCTGTCCGAATCCGATGCGGATGATCTGGCGCCGCAGGTCTCCAGGCACATGGATACCTCCTATAAACCCGAGGTGCATGTGCCACCGGATGCTCATGTGCTGCTTGCAGCTTTGAAGGAGGACGGGTATCGGCTGGGTGTGGTTTCCAACCGCGACGATCCGTTTCAGGAGGAATTGGGCAGGTTGAAGCTGGATGCCTATTTTCATTTTGTCCTGGCAGCCGGTCAGGTGCAATCCTATAAACCCGATACACTGATCTTTGAACGGGCTCTCGAAATGGCCGGGACGTCCGCGCCGGAGACGGCCTACATCGGCGACAATTATTTTGCCGATGTGGTTGGATCGCGTCGTGCGGGACTGATGCCTGTTCTTTACGACCCGAGCCGGCTCTTCCCCGACGCGGATTGCAGCGTCATCCGGTCCTTTGCCGATCTGCCCGGGCTGTTGACATAAAACCCATGCCGCGAATTATTGAATCTGTTCGCGGCATTTACGTTAAAATGAATAAAGAAAGCATCTTCGCGTTTTGCGCAGATGAATGATCGAAAGGAGTTATCCATGGCCTGGGAAAGAAAATTGATCCGTACGGTGCGTGTTCGAAACCTGCAGAAAAAAGGGGTGCTGGCCAGGTTGTTGACCGCCATTGCCGATGCGGGCGGGCACACCGGCAGTCTGGTGCTTGTCACGGAGACCTCTCAAAATGTGGTGCGTGACATCACCATTTCCGCAGAGGATGAGGCGCATATCGATTTGATCGTGGAGGCCATGCGCAGGAATGAGGGCACGCTCGTCATCCAGGTGCGCGATGAAGTGCTGGAACTTCATCAAAAGGGCAAGATTGCCATCCGCTCGCGCTATCCGATCGATTCCCTGACCACGCTGCGCCGCGTATACACGCCGGGTGTCGCGGAGGTCTGTTTGAAGATCGCCAAAGACCCGTCCATGGCGCGCCTGTATACCAGCATCAGTCACATGGTGGCCATCGTCACCGATGGCACGGCGGTGCTCGGACTTGGCGATATCGGTCCGCTGGCGGGCATGCCCGTGATGGAAGGCAAGGCCATGCTGATGGAAACCCTGGTCGGGCTTTCAGGAATTCCCATTTTACTGAACACCAAGGATACCGAAGAGATCATTGCCGCGGTTGCAGCCATCTCGCCGACCTTCGCGGCCATTCAACTGGAGGACATTTCCGCACCGCGTTGTTTTGAGATCGAGGAAAGACTGCAGGCCATGCTGGATATTCCCGTCCTGCACGACGACCAGCATGGGACCGCGGTGGTTTGCACCGCCGCCTTGCTGGTTGCCACCCGTGAAACAGGCACGGATCTGAAAAAGGCGGTTATCGGGCAGATCGGGCTTGGGGCGGCCGGGCATGCCATCGGTCAGATGATGATGCGCCTGACCGGGAATGCGGTGTATGGCGCGGACTTGAGTCCCGAGGCCCTGGACAGGTTTGAAAAAGCCGGGGGCAAAAAATCCAACTTGAAGGAGATCATGGCAACCTGTGACATTGTGGTGGCCACCACCGGTGCGCCGAATTTGATCAAGCCTGAGATGGTCCGCAAGGGACAGATCATCCTTGCCCTGTCCAACCCGAATGCCGAGATCGATCCGGATGTTGCCATGGAACACGGCGCGGCGTTTGCGGCGGATGGAAAGTCTGTGAATAATGTGCTGGGATTCCCGGGCATTTTCCGCGGTGCAGTGGATGCCAACGCGCCGCGCATCACACACGAGATGCTGCTGGCTGCCGCGCATGTCATCGCTGAAATGACCCCGCCCGGCGAGCTGGTCCCCAGCCCGCTGGATAAGAAGGTGCATCGGGCCGTGGCGCGCGCCGTCGCAGAGACGGCCATCAAGCAGGGCATTGCCCGCGCGGATTATGTCCCGTATGTGGATGAATAAATAAAAAGACGGCCTTCTGAATTGACCCCTGTAAGGCAGACACAAAAAGAAAGCGCTCACGAGTTAGAAGGACAGACACCTGGTTTCGTAAGGTGTCTGTCTTGTTTTCAATTGTATTCTCTCATAGTTGTAAAAGTAAATATATTCGCTGAAAAGTGGTTTTTTTGAAAT
>JAIOOU010000013.1 GCA_021414245.1 Chloroflexota bacterium | reverse complement strand
TCGGCATTGGTATTGGTTGTTACGTTAATTGCCTCAATCCTCTTCCTTCCCCCACTGTCTCTTCCCTCCGTTGCAACTGACATCGCGGCGGCCGCGCTTTACGTATCGAATATTGTCTTTGCATTTCGCGCGACCGACTATTTTGCCGCCGGGTCAGCGCCTTCGCCGATCCTGCATTTCTGGTCACTAGGTGTTGAAGAGCAGTTCTACCTTTTCTGGCCGGCGATTTTTCTCTTAGTCGCATATGGCGCCCGAAAGCTAAGAGTCCGCATTGGCATTGCAATTACGGTAATCGGAATTACCTCCTTTGGCTTTGCGACCTATCTCGTCACGAGAGCGGGCCCGTGGGCTTTCTTCTCGCTGCCTACAAGAGCTTGGGAACTTGCACTTGGTGGAATCCTGGCCGCGTTCGGCGCCAAACTTTCTAAGATGCCGCATTGGCTGGCAATCTGCCTTGGCTGGTTCGGGCTAATAGCTGTCTTCTATTCGGGCCTTGTCATCAAAGCTTCCGCCCCCTTTCCAGCTTGGCCCGCCTTGGCGCCCACTGTTGGCGCCGCCCTACTCATTGCCGGTGGAAGTCGCATCTCTCGGTTCAGTCCTGCCGCGTATCTAGGAAGGGCGCTGCCGCAATTTCTAGGCAGAATTAGTTACTCCCTGTACCTCTGGCATTGGCCGCTCCTCGTCATTCCCCTTGCCTGGAAAGGACTTCCGCTCACTATCTACCAGCGCGTCGACTTAGCATTGCTGGCCATTCCCTTCGCTTACGCGACCCAGAGGTGGGTGGAGGATCCGTTAAGACACGGCAAATTCATAGGAACCCTACCGCGAAAAAATCTACTAACGGCAGGGGCTATGGCGCTGATAATCGCAGGCGCCTCACTTGGAACCGATTACTTCGTCTCGAACAGTGCACATTACAACGCCAAGCCCATGACGGCTGCAGAGAAGAGTGCCGAACTTGATGCACTTTTGAAGCCTCTGGCTGAAAATAATAAGCAGGCAAATTCCAGACTCGACACTGTTGCCTCGCCCGTACCTTTAA
>JAIOOU010000012.1 GCA_021414245.1 Chloroflexota bacterium | reverse complement strand
CAACAAAAATAAATATGCCATAGAGCAAAAGAAACAAAAAGATTGCTGAGATTCTTTTCATTGTCATCATGAGTTCTAAGCCTAAATCTTTTCTTGTTGTTCAGTGGGTAGCATTTGTAGCGCCCAACGGTTTGCGTTACTTGCTGGTGGGTGGGCGTGGATAATGCTCATTATAGTGGGAAATGCCTAAGCCAGAAAAATGCCTGAAAATGGCACTGAATCCCACCAGTCAAGTGCACGCTTTGTTGGGCAGTTTTGGTCAAGGCAGTATCTCAATTATCTCAGTTCTGTAAATTAGAGCTAAAGGATAAGGAAGTCCAGGAAATGTTGGAAGGACACTAGTATTACTGGATTCCGCAAAAGTAATCATGCGGTCTGCCAATTCACCTGTTAATACTTCTTTGAACGCGTCGTAATCAAGAAGTAAACTTCCCGACATATTGCCAGTAGTATTTTTTATTCTGACTCGTTTTCCATCAATTTTATAGATATCTAATATAGACTCCTCCATGCCAGCAATACCCCATCCAACCTCGGTTGAGGTTTTGGTTCCTCCATCCCCGAAACTTTCACCTTTAATCCCACTTGAACCAGTCCCTGAGAAGGTGAAGTATACAACTGCCTGATTCCAATCCTCTACTAACATATTAATCGCAATCACTTTACCATCAGGCAGAGTACAAGGGATCCACCTTGACATGTGGACATTCTTTGAGAGTAATACGTCAGATTTTTGAATTTTATCGAAACTAAATTCGGCAGTGCATTCGAAATCAATCATCGTAGGTTCATACGAATTAATTTCAGGAGTAGGAAGCGGAGTATCAGTGGGAGTTGGTGGGATTTGGGTTGGCGTGTTAGTAATTACTGGAACTGTGGAAGTTGTAAATGGAACTTCTGTTAGGGTTGGTGAAGCAGACGACACCATTGGTGAACAAGAAATCACAATGGTACAAATTACTAAGAGCGTGACGACGTTTTTGATTTTCATTGACTACCTTGTTACGCAAGGAACTGCCCAACGGTTTGCGTTAGTGGCACGGCTGAGTACCAACTAACTGAATGAGATCAATCCATCAGCCTGGATTCTGCTTTTCGGACGGCGCAGAAGCCGTGTCCACTGCACGCGGTGTTAGGTGGCGGGTTTTCGAAAACAACAAGGCTTTTTGGTTTTTTTATCGTATTGATTTAATAATACTTTCGGGAAAATCAGCCTTGCCCACCGAAGCCACTTTCAACTGATTATCAACCCACTCAATAGATATGAAATAAGTTGTATTAATTCTATTGCCATGAACTCTAATTATGCAATAATATGGTGGCAGACCGTTCAATTTATCCCTGTTTAGTTGAAAATGATTTTGCAGGTGCGTTTCAATGTTGAACGGATAGTAAACATCTTCATTCTCTTGTCGGTAGAAAATAACTAAATCTATTTCTTGACCTTCTCCCAATGTGCGCCCAGCGTTAACGGTCATTTGTGGGAAAAGTGGTTCATTGGCGGAGTTTTTTCGCCCTCCCCAGAGTCTTCCATTAACCCATTCGGTTAATGGATTTTCCAAATAGTCCCAAAGCCTAAATTCAACATTGGTGATTTCGGCCTTAATACCTGAAATAATCCATTTATCGTTTCGTAGGGTTATACCGAAAATATCGTAATATCCCTGTCGTTTTAATTTTTTTTCTGCAAGGTAATCAGTATCAGAATGTTCTTTTTCTATAACGTCATAAACGTTGACGCGTTTATTGATTTGCCATCCATCGAGTGATACCACATTGGGACGATTAACAATCATTTCGCCCCCAATGAAAGACGCGATCCCACTGACAGTTGCCGCAGTCCATCCACCAATGGCCTTCCAAATAATTTGCTTCGGGTCTTGTGCCATTCCCCGATTTTACGCCCTATTTCATAGTTAGCATACATTTCAGCCACCTAACGGTTTGCGTTACTGGCGCTGGGGCGGGCGTGGATTCTGTTCGGGAGCAGAAAAAACTCGAAGCCAAAAAAATGCTTGTAAACCGCGCCGAATCCCCAGCGTCCAGTGCACGCTTTGTTGGGCAGTTTTTCATTTTCAATTCATTTCTTGATTGGTTATTCACTCTCGATGATTACGACTTCAACTTCATGATATGGCTTCAATAGATTTTCAAGAACTATATCTTTACCCGTACATAATGCACAACATCGAATAGACGAGGGGCTAAACTTCCTCATGAGTTCTACTGAGAATATCGCCTGACCCATCAGCGGCATTCCGAGTCGTTTATTTTTTGCTTGGACTAAGATGATATCCTGACCCTTTATAGTATCCACTATTTCTGATTTCGTTGCCTCTGTACGTTTTTGGTTCGGCAGTATGAGCGCATCAAGGTAGCGACTTCCAATTTCTTCGCCTTTGTTTACCATTGGGAACTCCCAAATTATAGTTCCTCCTATTTCTTGCCAGTATTTTAATATCATTCGGTGCTCAGGTGTGTTCTTCTTCATAATGTTTGAAAACCCTTATCGATTCCATTCATGTGTTTTTATAATTTGCTCAAAGTTCTTTGCGAAGGATTTTCTCGTCTTTAGAAATCATTTCTGATTTGACTATTCCAAACCATTCAAATTCTATAGACATTTGGTTTTCCTTGTCTTCTAAAAGCACTTTGCACAAAAGGAACTGCCCAACGGTTTGCGTTACTGGCGCTGGGGCGGACGGCACGAAGCCGTCCGAGCGGAAAAAGGCTGATGCGTAGAAAACTGCTTGAGATGTCGCCAGAATCCCCAGCGTCCAGTGCACGCGGTGTTGGCTTGCCTTTATGAATGTAAGACTCACTTCTGGACATAAAAAATGTTCTCGGTATTGTAACTCAAAGGATTTTCACCTTTCGTAATTCGTCAGTTTTTTCGCTTCGTTCAAAATGCACTGACTTGATCTCATCTCGTATAACGTCTTCAATAATTTCAATTGCTAAGTCGATGGGAAGTTGTATCAGATTATTCCTTTTCTCCCAATCAGAACATAACAAAACCCCAGTAACTTTGCTTTCTTCAGAGAATTCTGTGAAAATTACATAAGCGTGAATAAACTGGTGAGTTAGTAATTTTAACGTTAGTTTTTTCTCTGTTCCTGAATCTAAGTCAAACACTTCATCAATATCATATTTTGTAACGTCGTCTACAACCTCTCCTTTATTAGGGTAAGTTGTGAACTTGTACTCTTTATGGCTGGTTCGATCAGTGAGTTTTCCTGCTTCTATCAATGCTCGAATGCTAAAAAATATCAACGTCAATTCACGTTCAAATAAAACAATTGACCGATTTGACCAGCGACGTTGAATCAACCTGTTTTTCAAGGCGGAAACATCTTGTTCTAACTTTTCTTTCCAGATTACTGAATCAATCATAGATTATGTTTTGCAAGGGGCAAGCCAACTATTGTTTAGGACGCCGTTTCGCGTCCTATATCCTTATCTACCTCTTGGATTCTAATGCCTAAATTAATTTGGGCGTTTAGGCGGTCAAAGATTAAAAAGGATGAGCGAATGATAACCCGCCAATCACCTACACGAACAGCTCATCCGTCTTGGCGGCCATGATGAAATCGTTCCGGTGCAGCCCCTTGATCTTGTGCGACCACCACTGCACGGTCACCCTGCCCCACTCGGTCACGATCAACGGGTGGTGGTCTTCCTTCTCAGCGATCATGGCGATCTTGTTGGTGAACGCCACCGCCTCTACATAATTCTTTAATTTGAACACGCGCTCGATCCGCTTCACGCCGTCCACTTCCCGGACCTGCCACTCCGGCACCTGAGGATGCAGGTCCGCGATCTCGGTCTCGGTCAGGGTCGGTTCGCCGCCGCGGCAGGCCACACATTTGAAGGAGGATAGATTGTTTGTCATTGAGTTAATTCCCTTTCAGAAAATCATCTGGCTCCACACCAGCTTGTTTCAAAATCGCCCGCAAGGTACCTTCGGGCATATCTCCGGGATGATTGGGGATCGTCGTAAATCGTCCTGTCTTTTCATTTTTCCAGATTTCATGGCTGCCCGCCGCCTGACGAAAAAACTCAAAGCCAAAGGCCTTGAGTTTTTTAACGATCTCACGATATCGAAATCCCGTCAGTTTTCCCACTTGATGATTATCCTATGATTAAAGGATAGTCAAAGCTTTCGCCAGCCTGTGGAAGTTCAACACCATGCTGGGTTTCGATCAACACGCGGGCAACATCGCGGGCGATTTCCAGCGTCTCGGCAATCGTACGGCCCTGCGCCACGAGTCCTTGCACATCTTCCGATGTGGCAAGATATACGCCTTCAGGTAATTTTTCGATATGGATACGTACAATTCTTTCACCGATATTAAGCATATAAATCTCCTTGCTTATTCCTAAATTATACCCGCAAGATCCTCTGGTTTATCAAGGCGAATGCGGATCGCCTTGCGTCCTGCGGCCAGCAGCGCCTCGTAATCACCCAGCGCCTGCGCGCGGATCAGCGTGCCGAAGGTCAGGCCTTCGGTCGGAATCTCCATATCCTGAACGGCGTCGTACACCACCTGAATGAACAGACCCTTGTTCGGTCCGCCTTTGTGGAACTGGCCGGTCGAATGCTGAAAACGCGGACCAAACCCGGCGGTCACGGCGCACTTTGTCTCCTCGCGGATCGCCGCCCGCAGGCTTTGCATGGCCGCGATCATTTCCAGGTTGCGCGGCACATAGGCGTTGATCGTCACAAAATTTCCGGCTTTTGCATCCGCCAGGAATTTCTTCAAGGCCGCCTTCGCATCCTTCACATCCACCAGGTCCACTTCTGCCAGCTTGCCCGTGGCTTTAAAATCCTTGATCTTGGCGATCGTGCGCAGTTTGCTGTCCTGCACGTCGGGCTGGTCGAAGGTGTTGATGCCCATAATATGGCATGCGATCGAGATCGCCATCTCCCAGCGGAAAAATTCCGCACCTGCATCGTACGGGCTGACGATCGGGAATTCGATCACGGGGAATCCCGCAGCTTTCAATTCCGCCACGCCCGCTTCGATCTGGCCATTGCTCTTCAAATAAACGAACAGGCGGTCGTTCCCATACACTTCGGGTTTTCCCAACGGCTCCAAAGCCACGGGAAGGATTCCTTTTTGATTTTTTCCACTCGACTCGGCGATTACTTGCTCGATCCAGTTGGCCAACGCGGAAACAGGCGCATCGGACACAATCGTGACCTTGTCCCTGCCTGCGAGAGCAGACTCAGCCAGTAGAGCGCCCAGTGCAAAGCCAGGGTTGCGCGCGGAGGAAACATCCGCAGTGGACTGTTTCTTCATGCGTTCGGCATTGCCGAGCAGTTGATCGAAGTCCATGCCCAGCAAAGCGGCCGGGACCAAGCCGAAATCGGTCAACGCAGAGAAACGTCCGCCCACATTGGAATCGGGATTGAACGTCTTTCGGAAACCGCGCTCTTTGGCGAGCTTTTCCAACGAAGTGCCTGCATCGGTGATGGCCACAAAGCGTGAACCATTGCCCTTGCTCAACTCCCACAGGTAATCGAAGGAGGCCAGCAGCTCAGCCGTGCCGCCCGATTTACTTGCGATGATGTACAGGGATTTATCGGGTGGATACTGCTCCACTGCCGTCCCCACTTGAATGGGATCGGTTGAATCGAGGATCGCGAGGCTTAGCCTGGCTTCGATATTTGCACCAGCAAGCAATGAGCTGAATACTTCCGGAGTCAACGACGAGCCGCCCATGCCGATCACGAGCACACGGTCAATACCTTCGTTGTGAATTTCATTCGCAAAGGATTGATAACCCGCCAGTCGCCTACGCGCATCTTCGATCGAGTCCAGCCAGCCCAGTCGGATCTTGATCTCAGCCTGACCGGCGGCATCCGTGGCCCACAGGGTTGGGTCATGCGCCCACATGCGGGCCGGGACAGAATCCGCATCCAGGCTGACGATGCGCTTCGCAACCGAATCAGCCAGCGGCACGATCGATGCGACGGCGCTCTTGCGCCGGTCCTCCACCACTCCCAGCAGGGTCTTGAAGGCGTCCGCAAACGACTTGACGCCTTCCTCCTCCAACTCGCGGGTCACATCCTGCATGGAGATCCCCGCAGACTGGAGATCGTCCAGTTGTTTCTGCGCCTCCTCGAGTCCGCGCGTGATGGTCAGCGCGGCATTGCCATGATCGCGAAAGGCATCCAGTGTGGCGGGCGGAACCGTGTTGACGGTGTCGGGGCCGATCAGGGTATCGATGTACAGCGTATCCGAATATGCGGGGTTCTTTGTGCCGGTCGAAGCCCACAACGGGCGCTGTGCGCGCGCGCTGAAACGCGCTTTAAGAGTTGCGAAACGTGCCGAGGTAAATATTTCTTCAAAAGCATGATAGGCCAGTTTCGCATTCGCGATCGCGAGCCTGCCCGCCAGGGGCGAATCCTTGGGCAGGCGCGGGTCGATCTTTGTGTCCACACGCGAAACGAAGAACGAAGCCACGGAGGCAATGGCTTGAACGGGAAGATTCTTGGCAACACGGTCTTCCAGGCCGGAAAGATACGCGTCCATCACTTCGGCATAACGTTCGAGCGAAAATATCAACGTCACGTTGATATTGATGCCCGCCGCAACGCTGGCGCGGATGGCGGGAATGCCTTCCTTCGTGGCGGGGATCTTCACCATCAGGTTCGGGCGGTCCACACGCGCCCACAACTCCTGCGCCTGTTGGGTGGTGCCGGCCGTGTCGTTCGCCAGATACGGGCTGACTTCAAGACTGACATAGCCGTCGCCGCCCTTGGTTTCATCGTACAACGGACGGAACAGGTCGCAGGCCTCCTGAATATCCTCGATGGCGAGTTGCCAGAAGATTTTTTCCGCGTCCCAGCCGGCCCAGGCCAGCGGGATCAAGGCGGCATCGTAATCGTTGGTCTTTGCAATCGCATTCTGGAAAATGGTCGGGTTCGAGGTCACGCCGCGAATGTCGCCGCGCTCGATCATGGCCTTGAGTCCGCCGTTGACCAGCAGTTTTCGTTGAATATTGTCGTACCAGAGGCTCTGGCCGAGCGAGGTAAGTTTTTGGATCGGGGTCATTATAATTTCCTGTCTTAAGGTTTGAAAGTTAAAAGGTTTAAAAGTTAAGAATTCATGCCTTTATTTGTTAGATTTCATATTCAACAACATCCTCTTTAACTCTGTAGGAATTTAAATTCTTTTCCAGGCAGCTAATAAATCGGGAAAGTTGGCGTGAAACTTTTTCCGAAATCTGAAACAAATTTGAGAACTGCTGTTCGGATAAATATCCCACATCACGGGAAACATAAAGCTGTGAACGAACTTCGCCGGAGGAGGCTTTTGCAATGCCCGGATAATGAATAAAAGCGGCTTGTGATCTACTTTCAAAACCTTCCGCAATATTGCTCATTATGGAAACTACCGCTCGTCGAATCTGATCCCTTAATCCAAAATCCCTGGCGATTCTGCCTTCATCTGTAATGGAGTAAATCATCCTTGTCAGTTCACGGGCTGTCTGCCATGCTTCAATGTCTTCAAAACGGGTAATTGTCGCCATGCTCCAACCTGCCAGCTTTCGAACGTCCCAACTTTCTTGCTTTCCAGCCTTTTAGCGATTTTCTTCTTCGATCTGTATGATCTTATTGACGCGTCGTGCAAAGCGTTCCCCACCCTTTTGCCCGCCAACATAATGCGCACTTAGAAATGCGGGGATCAACACCTTCACCAGTTCCGGCCCGATCACGCGGCCGCCCAGACATAACACGTTCATCATGTCGTGCTGTACGCCCTGTGCGGCGGAATAGGTATCATGGCAGATCGAAGCGTATACGCCTTTCATCTTGTTGGCCGCAATGGCCGCGCCAATGCCGGAGCCGCAAATCAAGATGCCGCGTTCGGCTTCACCGGATTGGACCTTCTCGCCAACTTTTCTGGTAAAGTCCGGAAAGTCCACCGCCTCGGCGCTGAAGGTGCCCACATCGATCGCTTCGTGTCCGGCGGCCTTCACCGCTTCGAGAACAACCTCCTTCAGCGGAAATCCCCCGTGGTCACAACCTACTGCTACTTTCATATTTCACCTCATGTCATTGCGAGGACGCTAGCCCGAAGGAATCCCAACTTGACGGGAGATTGCTTCGTCGGGGAAAGCGCCCTCCTCCAACGACATCTATAATTCTTTTGCCTTTGCAACCACGTTCTCAACCGTAAAACCAAACTTTTCAAAGATGACCTTCGCCGGGGCAGACGCGCCGTAATGGTCAATGCCGATCACGGACTTCGCGTATCGCTCCCAACCCAGGGTTGCCCCCGCTTCGACAGCCAGCCTCTTTTGCAGGCGCTTTGGCAATACCAATTCGCGATAGGCTTCATCCTGCTTCTCGAACAGTTCCCAACTGGGAAAGGAAACCACCCGCACGCCTCTGCCTTCATCCGCCAGGCTTTGGGCCGCGGCCAGGATCAAACCCACCTCGGAGCCGGATGCCATCAGGATCATCTCCGGCGTTCCAAAATCCTTCAAAATATAGGCGCCCTTTTCCACGGGAGCGCGCGTTTCCAGGGTCGGAACGTTCTGACGCGTCAGGGCCAGCACCGTCGGCCCGTTGCGCCGCTCGACCGCCACCCGCCAGGCAGCCGCTGTTTCATTTGCGTCCGCGGGGCGCAGCACGACCAGATTGGGGATCAGGCGCAGGGAGGTCAACTGCTCGATCGGCTGATGCGTGGGGCCATCCTCGCCCAAACCAACACTATCGTGTGTAAAGATGAAAATCGAAGGGTAATGCGAGAGTGCCGCCAGACGAATGGCGGGACGCATGTAGTCTGCAAAGACCAGAAAGGTCGCGCCGTAGGGAATCACGCCGCCGAAAACCGCCATGCCGTTTACGATCGATCCCATGGCATGCTCGCGCACACCGAAGTGAAAATTACGCCCGGAATAAGAATCTTTTTGGAAATCCGCTGCGCCATCGATCTTCGTATTGTTCGAGGGAGCCAGGTCCGCCGAACCGCCGAGCAGTTCGGGCAGTTTCGGGGCCAGGGCATTGATCGCCTGTCCGGAGGCAACCCGCGTGGACAAACCCTTGGGGTCGGCGCTATAACCCGGCAGCGCAGTCTTCCAATCGCCCGGAAGTTTGCCTTCCAGGCGCCGCTGCAATTCGGCCCCCAGGGCGGGATGCAGCCGCTTATAGGCGTCGAAACGCATTTTCCAGTCGAATTCCAATTCGCGGCCTTTTTCAACCGCCTTGCGGTAAAACTCCAGCACATCCTCCGGGATCAGGAACCGCGGCTCCTTCGGCCAGCCGAGATTGTCCTTGGCTGCATTCAATTCCTCATCGCCCAGCGGCTCGCCGTGCGCCTTTTGAGTCCCCTGCCGGTGCGGCGCGCCGAATCCAATGATGGTCCGGCACATGATCAGCGACGGGCGCGGCTCGGCTTTGGCCTCCTGAATGGCCTTGTCGATCGCCTCCACATCGTTGCCGTCCTCGACTCGCAGAACCTGCCAGCCGTACGAACGGAATCGCACGGCGCGATCCTCTGTGAATGCCAGATCGGTCGAGCCGTCAATCGAAATATGGTTATCGTCATACAGATAGATCAAGCGCCCGAGCGATAAATGCCCCGCCAGGGAGGCGGCTTCGGAGGCCACTCCCTCCATCAGATCGCCGTCCGTGACAATGGCATAGATGAACGGGTCAATGATCTCGTGGCCGCGCTGGTTGAAGGTCGCCGCAAGATGCACGGCCGCGATGGCCATGCCAACTCCGTTGGCGAAGCCCTGTCCCAACGGACCGGTGGTTACTTCCACACCGGGCGTTAATCCGTATTCGGGATGGCCGGGGGTGATACTTCCCCATTGCCGGAAATTCTTCAGGTCATCCAGGGAGACGTCGTAGCCCGTCAAGTGCAAAAGCGAATAAAGCAGCATGGAGCCATGCCCCCCCGAAAGGACGAACCGGTCGCGGCCGCTCCACTTCGGGTTGCGCGGATTGTGACGCAGATGCCGGGTCCAGATCGTATACGCCATGGCAGCCGTCCCCATGGGCAGGCCGGGATGACCCGAGTTGGCTTTTTGAACGCCGTCCGCGGAGAGAAATCGAATTGTATTGATCGCACGGGATTGAAGATCGGTTGACATATGATTCCTTATTCATCAGGATTGGCTTTATTTTACCAAACGGTTCACGCTTTGCCCCCGATCTTGAACGACCCGTCTCCCCTGAATTCGAAATGAACTAATATTTTTCCTTGAGTTCGCGGCCGGGCAGGACCATCTTTCCCTCTTTGGCATCCCCGATCATTAATATCTCATCCGGTTTGTTGACGGCCAGCCAGGCGGTATAAGCGGCCGCAAGTGCGTCCAGGTGTTCGGGCGGGTACAACAAATCCATCGGCCATTTTCCCTGGGTCATCTTATAACGGGTGATCTCTTCAAAAAAATCCATCGGGTCCTTGATCCGGACTCCGCGTTCGTACAACAACAATTGCCTTTGCAACCGCCCTTCCAGGGAGGGCTTTGCCTGGGGAAGGCACCCGGCCAGCATGCTGAAACAGGCGTGCGGGTGGGTTTCAATGTACACATGCGCGGCGTTTGCATCCGGAAATTTTTTATAGCCCATTTCCGCGAGCTTGCGATACAATCCAAATCCGACCTGCATCCAGGCCGGGCTCAGTCCCGCCTTGCCGGGCGTTCCGGTCACGGAAATACCGTGCTCGCGCAGCTGGTATTCGGAAAGCCGCATCTCCGCCCCGCGAATTTGATGCGCAGCAGTCATGCTCTTTTTCATCTTCTCATGGACCAGGCCCCTGTTCACGCCCGCCGGGGCGTTGACAGCAACGGTCACCGAGGCATATCCCGATAGAAACAGGGAAACATCCTCCAGTTCACCGTCAGCCAGCGCCACGAGATTCAATTCCTGGTCGAGGGCGGCATAGGTGAAAGCCTTGCGGCTTGAAGTGGGGTCTACTCCGGCGAAGATCGTATCAATGGAAGGCATAGTAAGATTTCAGGAAATTGTAACGCCAATACGAGTGTATTCGAAAAGGGAAAATCATGCAACAAAATCAGAGAATCATTTTATACATTCTTGTGCTTATCGCCGGCGCTTCGTGGACGCTCCTGAACAAAGAGACCGCCGCGAACATCCCGGCCGGGGCCGGCACCGCACCGCAGGCCGGCTTCAAAGCTCCTGATTTTACCCTCGATGCGCTCGACGGAAAAACCTACACTCTCTCTGAACTGAAAGGCCGCCCGGTTCTCGTCAATCTGTGGGCCACCTGGTGCCCGCCCTGCCGCGCGGAAATGCCCGCGATCGAAAAAATGTATCAGGAATATCAGGACCTCGGGTTCCTGGTGCTTGGAGTGAACATGACCTATCAGGACAGTTCCAGCGCGGTGGCGCCGTTCGTCAGCGAATATGGATTAAGCTTCCCGATCCTTTTGGAGGAAACCGGGGAAACCGCCTCTGCGTATCAATTGCGGTCCCTGCCGTCCTCTTATTTCATCGATCGCAGCGGCACGGTTTCGGAAGTCGTCATCGGCGGACCCATGTCGGAAGCGCTGCTGCGCACCAACATTGAAAAGATCCTGCAATAATATGCTTACCCTTTTCCGAAACCTCTTCGCCCCGCCCCGCCACATGATCCTGCTCGTGATCGCTGCATGGATCGGCCTCAGCCTCGCAGAAAAACGCAGTGAACGCCACGGTCTCAGTGCGGATCAGTTGAATACGCTGACATTCTACGGCCTGCTGGCTTTCATTCTGGGAGGCAGGCTCTCTTTTGTTCTGCAAAACCTGCCGTCCTTTATGAAAAGCCCGGCCGGGATCATTTCCATTAATCCCGACATCTTCGACCCGATCGGCGCGCTGGCTGCCGCCGCAATCGTCGCACTGATCCATGCTCAAAGACAAAATATCTCACTCTGGAACAGCCTGGATGCCCTCACTCCCTTCTTCGCCGTCCTGGCTGTCGGCTTGGGATGCAGTCAGCTTGCCGCCGGTACCGCCTTTGGAATGGAAACCAGCCTGCCCTGGGGAATCGATCTTTGGAACGCCACGCGGCATCCGACTCAGGTCTATCAAATGATCGCCTCCCTCCTGACCCTGCTCCTGCTCTGGTTTAAAAGGCATGATCCCCGCCCGGGCATTCTTTTTCTCCTCTTCGCCGCGTTGACCGCCGGCTCACAGCTCTTCATCCAGGCATTCCGGGGAGACGCCACTTTCATCCTGAACGGCATGAGACAGTCCCAGATCACGGCATGGCTGGCGCTGTTTGTTGTTTTCATTCTACTTGAGATACAACTGAAAAAAACAAGGCGGGGCACCCGCTAGGACAAAAAACGGCCTTCTGAATCAGAAGGCCGTTTTGATATGACATCTTGTTATCCGACTTCAGGCTCTATCAATCCGTAACTGCCATTTCTACGCCGATACAGCACATTGATCTTGTTGGTTTCCGCATTGTAAAATAGGAAGAAATTATCATGGCCCAGATTCCGCATTTGCACGGCGGCCTCATCCTCGCTCATGGGGTACAAAACGAATTTCTTGCGGCGCGCGATCAACGGCGAAAGTTCACCGGTTTCATAATCAATGATCGGCTCGGCCGCTTCGGCCGCCGAACGGCCGTCCCCGCGGCCATGCTGGTGCTTCCCCTTATATCTTTCGATCTGCCTCTGCATATTATCCAGGGCCAGATCAAAGGCGGCCAGCGCCTCATCCGAACGCTCCTCGGTCCGCAAGGTAAAACCCTTCCCATAGATTGTAATTTGGGCCACGTTGCGGTCGCCGGCATTCCGGGCGGCCTTGTGGTGAACAAGCTCCACGCGTGCCTCCTCTATATTGGGCAGGTAGTGGTCAAGATTTCCAGCCTTCTTGTTGACATACTCTTCGATCTTCTCGGTCAAACGAATGTTTCGTGTCTGAACTTCCACTTTGTTGGACATTAGGTCCTCCTTATAAGGATGTCAAGTCACCTACACAAACGCTCATGCTCTGCGCAATCCGTGATGCGGCAGCGCTCGAGCGACTGTTAACGCATATACATCTTTCGCCCCGGATTCATATAAAGCTTTCGCACTGGAAGACAGGGTGGAACCGGTTGTGGAGACATCATCCATGACGAGCACGACCTTTTCCCTGACCCCCGGACCGGCCTGAAAAGCGTCACTGACGTTTTCTTTTCGTTCCCGTTTCGTCAATCCCACCTGGGAACGCGTTTCCTTTCGACGCATCAATTCATTGGGGGCGTATCGCAGCTTCAAAGCCATTGCAAGCGGCCTGGCGATCATTCCCACCTGATTATATCCCCGTTCCCGAAGCCGATGTTTTCCGAGCGGCATGGGAATGACCATTTCAACCGGCCATTTCAAATCTCGAACAAAATCCGCCATGTGAAAAGCAAGGGCGTCCCCGAGAGCGATCTCGCGCCGGTATTTCAATTTATGCAGGGCGGTCTGCACCGGGTCTTCAAAGACCGCCCATGCCCTTAAAGCACGAAAATGCGGCCTGTCCGACCGGCAGTCATTGCAAACTTCCGACTGACCGGTAGGCAAACCGCAGATTTCACAAAGATCACCCTTTAAGATCTGGAGAGTCGACTGGCAGGTTTCACACCATCGAGATCCAATTTTTCCACACCCGCCGCACGCAGGCGGAAAAACCAGGTCAAGAGCGATCCAGATCGAACGATAAAGTGTGTAGGACCAGCTTTCCAATTCTGCCCTCCTTGGAACGGGGAGGCAAGGTATTCCCTAGTAAATTTAAATTACAGTCCGCCCAACAGGGGCCCAAAAGCGCCCGCGATCTGGAAGGCGGCCGGGGCCATCAAAATGATCATGATGGAGGGAAAGGTCAACAAGGCCATCGGGATGATCATTTTTACAGGAGCTTTATGGGCCAGCTCTTCGGCAAACTGTCTGCGTTTCATCCGCATCTGATCCGATTGAATACGAAGAACCTTGGCCAGGCTGACGCCCAGGATCTGGCTTTGAATCACGGCAGCCACAAAACTTGTCAACTCCGGCAGCCCGAGACGATCCGCCATATCCCTGAGCGCCTCGCGCTGGGGCTTGCCCAGCTGCACTTCGCGAATGCAGCGGCCGAACATGATCGAAAGTTCATTCTCCCATTTTTCGGCAACCTTTGCCATGGCGGCATCAAAACCCAACCCGGCTTCCACGCAAATGGTCAGCAGGTCGAGGGCATCCGGCATGGCCTTGCGGACCTCGGTCTGCCGGCTGTTAATGCGCCCCTGCAGCCACAATTGCGGGAAGAAAAATCCGAGGGCCGTAAAAATACCCACAACCAAAACGATCCTGCCCAATGGCCACGGTGTGGAGGAAAGAAATGAGATTAATAATAATCCGCCGCCGAACAAACCCGCGCCAACGAAACGCAGCGAAAGGAATGTTGCCGCATCAATGCGCCCGGGATTCCCGGCCAGCTCCAGTTTTAATGTTGTTTCCTGCAGCAATCGTTGAGGCGTAAACCGCGTGGATATCTCACCCAAGCGTTTGATGATCGGAACCACAACGCGCTCCATAAAGGGCTGTTGCAGTTCGGCTTCCTCAAGGGAGACGACCTCCCCGCGTTCGGAAGCTTCCGCCAGGCGGGACATGATGGGATCAATTTCATTTTCCTGATTTTGACGGGAATACCGGATACCCACCACAACCAGGGTGACAGCTCCGCCCAAAATAATAACGACCAAAATAATAGGCAAAAGAGTCGACATGTTACACCTCGATATCCGCGATCTTCATCATAATAAAATAGCTCGAGCCAATCAAACCCAGAACGACACAAATAATGGCTGCCGTGCACAGCGGGCCGCCCTGGGTGGCGGACATTAAGTATTCCGGATTCAGAAACCACAAAATCAAGGTAAGACCAAAGGGAATGAGCGAAAGCACGGAGCCGGAGGTGCGCACCTGGGAGGTCAACACGCGCACCTCACCTTTAATTCTGACACGCTCACGAATGGTGAAGGAAATATTATCCAAAATTTCAGCGAGGTTACCGCCCACCTCCCGCTGCACATTGATGGCGGTGATCATGAAATCAAGATCCTCGCTAGGGATGCGGCGCAGAAGGTTCTGCAGGGCCGTCTCCATCGTAATGCCGATCTGCATTTCCTGCACCACGCGCCGAAACTCGTCACTGATGGGCGGCGGCAATTCCTTGCTGATGGCCTCCATCGCCTGCATGGTCGAATAACCCGCCCGCAAACCATTTACCATTAGGTTCAATACATCCGAAAGCTGATCATTGAATTTTTGGAGGCGTTTTTTCTGCTGGCCTTTGACATAAATACTCGGGGCGAACGCACCGGCAACGACGCCGATCAAAGCGGATACGGGATGGTGGTTTCCAAAAAACCAGGCCACCAATCCGCCCAGCAGCATCGCCACCAGGATGAGCACAAAATATTCGGCAACTTTAAATTTCAGGTCTGCCCGCGCAAGATCACGGGCAATTCGATCGCCGAAGGATGTTTTTTCAACCCTGCGGGATACCCACTCGGTAATCACGGCGCGCTGGGGATCATTGCCTCCGCCGTTTGGTTTCTCATCATCGAGATATTGACTTAGGCGCTCTTCGACAATCGCCCGCTCGCTATTCGACGAGACGACGACGCCTATGATCAACAAAACTATTAATATCAAACCACCGACGATAATAACCCAATTCATACTGATCCTTATAATGGATGCCGGTTGTTAAAGCCGCTTATCCATAATCTCATTGGTTGGAGCCCGAAAAAACCGGGGTTCAGAATAATAATACCACCGGTGCAGCCGGCTAATACCGGCGGCGTTCGCCAATTCCAAAGATGGAGGGCGGCAGATGGATGCCCGCAGCTTCGATCTTATCCATGAATTTCGGCCTCAACCCGGTCGGGCGGGTCCGGCCAACGATCCTGCCGTTTTCCATGCCGGTTTGTTCAAAGACGAAAATATCGGTCATGGTGATCACATCGCCTTCCATGCCGCTTACCTCGGTAATGGTGGTGACCTTGCGGGTGCCGTCCCGCATACGTTCCTGCTGGCAGATCACATCCACGGCCCCGGCGATCTGCTCCCGGATCGCCCTGACCGGCAGGTCCATGCCAGCCATGAGACACATGGTCTCGATACGGGCAATCGCATCGCGCGGAGTGTTGGCATGGGCGGTGGTCATGGATCCATCGTGACCCGTGTTCATCGCCTGTAACATGTCAAGTGTTTCGCCGCCGCGGCACTCTCCCACGATGATACGCTCAGGGCGCATACGCAGGGCATTCATTACCAGGTCTCGAATGGTGATCTCACCGCGGCCTTCAATATTGGGCGGCCTGGATTCGAGTGTCACAACGTGTTCCTGACGGAGCTGCAATTCCGCCGCATTTTCGATCGTCAAAATACGCTCGTCGGCCGGAATAAAACTGGACAGCACATTTAATAACGTGGTCTTTCCGGAACCTGTACCGCCCGAAATGATGATGTTCAGACGGGCCTCCACACAAGCCTTCAAAAATTGCACGGCTTCGTTCGTAATCGATCCAAACTGGATCAATTGTTCAATGGAGATCGGATTTTTGGAAAACTTACGGATCGTCAATACGGGGCCCACCAGGGAAATAGGGGGAATTACCGCATTTACGCGGGACCCATCCTGCAGGCGGGCGTCCACGTACGGGCTGGACTCGTCAATACGGCGTCCCAGCGGCGCCACGATGCGGTCAATAATGCGCATCACGTGCTCGTTGCTTTCAAAAGTCACAGGCACCCGGTGAAGCTTGCCTTTTCTTTCAATATAGATGTTTTTCGGTCCATTCACCATGATTTCAGTAATGGTGTCATCCTCTAGCAGGGATTGCAGTGGGCCCAGACCCAGGATCTCGGCGGAAATCTGTTCGAACAGACGCGCACGTTCGGGCCTCGAAAGAACAATGTTCTCCTCGGTAAGAATCTGCTCAAACAAACCTTGTATGGTTCTTCTGACATCATCGGTTCGCGACACATCCATGGACGGGTCAATTTCAGCCAGCAGCTTGTTTTGAACGCGGGTCTTCAAGTCAAAATAAGAGCCTGCCTGGGGGGATGTGATCGGCGCGCTGACTCTCCGCGCCTGCAGGGAGGACAAACGCGAAGATTCACCGCCTCCGGATTGGCCCCCGCCGCTCGCCGGTTGGGGTGCCGCCGGCGTTGAACCGCCTTCCTGTTGGGATCCGCCCTGACCTTGCTCGATACGTCGAAGTAACGACATGATTTAACTCCTTAACGCTTAATAGGTGCTTCCGCTTCTGATTCTTCCAGTAAGGTTAACCGTGCCCGAACCGCCCCCGCAAGGGAGAGAATACCCTTGCCAACAGGCTGGGCTTTGTTGTCAATCATAAATGGAACTCCGCGATTGACCGCTGTAATCACAATCTTTTCATCCAGCGGAATGGCGGCGGAAATTTCGTGTTTTAGATTCTCACCCACCCGTTCAGGCGTGATCGAAATCCGTTTATCAAAACGGTTCATGGTAAAAACAACCCGATTCTTATTAATTCCCATGGTTTGAAGCAGATCCAGGAAGAGACGCGAATTCTTGATCGCGGGGATTTCCTGGGTCGTCACAAGCACAACCACATCACTGATGTCAAAGGTGGAAAGAATGACGTCCGTCAATATCGGGGAGGTGTCCACCACGACATAAGAGTACATTCTTTGCAGGAATTGCAGGACCTTGCCAAACTGTTCCGCACCAACCTTCTCAGCCATTTCCGGTCTCTGGGGGGCCGCCAGAATATGGATGCCGGATGCCTCGTGTTTGATCAGGATCTCTTCCACAAGCTCGACTTCCAGTTCGTCCACGCGCGGCGTCAGATCAAGAATCGTGTTCTTGCCCTGCTCGTTCACAAAGACGGCGACATCCCCGAATTGAAGGTTCGCGTCCACCAGGACCGTTCTTGTATCATCATTATTTAATGCAATCGCCAGATTGACCGCGATGGTGGTGCACCCCGTGCCGCCTTTGGGACTGTAGACCGTGATAATCTTTCCCTTTGAAACCGCGGCGGAATTACCCAGGGACATGGGCACGCCACCCGGAATGGAAGGCCCAAGGCGCTGCTGCATGCCCTTGGCCCGCTCCGCATGCGCCATTTCACCGGCACGCCGGATCGCGGATATCAGCTCGTCCCCCATGGGCGGTTTGGTTAAAAAATCCCGTGCGCCGGCCAGCATGGCCCGGCGCATATAATTCGGATCGCCCTGAACGGACAGGATCACAACCTGAATGTGAGGGGACTTTTGACGGATGATCTCGGTTGCAGAAATCCCGTCGATGTCGGGCATGTTGATATCCATCAACACCACATCGGGGTCCAATTCCTGGGAAAGTTGAATTCCCTCCTTGCCGGATCGTGCCGTCCCGGCAACATCCACATCCGTTTCAAACTGTAAAAGTTTGCGTACGTTTTCCCTGGTCTCTGCAATGTCATCAACGATCAAGACCCGAATTTTATCTGTCGCCATAATCTATTAATCCAATCTTATGAATGATCCTTTAAATCATGCCCTGAGATTTCACCCGGCGCGAAAAGGGGGTTAGGGCAGCAATGGAGATTTATTCCAGGGGGAGGCTGTGGTGTCCAAAGCCGGCTGCATCGAGTAAGGAAGTTTTGCCGGGACCGGAATGTTGTATTGGCTGAGCAAAAACTGCAGAGTCGAGGCTTCAGTGGCTTGACGCGCCTGATCACTGGGATTTCTTAATGTCATGGAAATCTGCGCATTCGTATACATCAGATAGGAAAGTGTGATGGAGTCCTGCGGAGATACCACCAGGGTAACCAGGTCAGCCGGGGGAGGCGGGGCGGCTTCGGCATTTGGATCGGTCGTTGCGGGGGCGGTGGCGACGAAATTACCGACCTTCATGACCACCACATCCTGCAGCAGCATCTGGCAGACCATGCGTGGTCGTTGATTCTCAGATGGAATCAGGTAGTAGGGTTGTTGAAGGGACGGGTCCAATTCGAGGCGGCCCTGCGAGGTTCCGGACGACGAGGCGCCCAGTGAAAGAATGGGCAGGGCATCGGGATTAAACCCGGTTCCGGTTAATGCCGCCGTAATATTGGGCAGCGCTGTCTGGAATGTCGGATCAACATCAATAAAAAGGAAACAGGCATTAATATTTACGTGGGCTCCATCGCCAATCGCGTACCCGGATAAGGCAAGCCGGTTGGTCGGGATGGACATGGCAGTCATGCCTGGAGGGATCAGGGACGCCCATTGGGGACCGGAGATCGGCACCGCGGCGGAAGCGTCATTGATCATGGAGGTCGTAATCACAACCCCCTGGTCGAGGGGGAATTTGGCGACCTTGTTGCTTAATAAATTCGCCAGCTCATCGCGGGTAAACATGACTTCCACAACTTTTTCCTGGGGGACGGAAATCGTGGCGAGCAAATCCTCGGTGATCTTCCCACCCTGGGGAATGTTCTGCCCGGCGATGTAGACTTCAACATATATTGGCTGATTCGCCTCCTGAGTCGGTGCGGTAAATGTTTGCAGGGCGAAATAACCTACCACCAAGCCAATGATTATGATCAAAAATACTAGGATCAGAGTTCGTCCGCGACGCATAATATTCTCCTCTTGACAAAATCTTTACTGGTACATTTTTATAACACATTCATTATACAAGAAAAATGGCAAAAACATGTTTGGGCAGGCTGGGGGCATGGCCGGGCAACCTGACAATCCTGTTAGGAAATCCGGATTGAGGGCACAATTACCCCTTGGCAGGGACGGTAAACGTAATCCGGACTCCGGAACCTGCCGAACTATCGATCTCAAAACTGCCGCCCAGCATTTCTGCCCGTTCACGAATTAGTTTCAATCCCAAATTGGTTGAAGACTTCAGGGTTTCCGGGTCAAAGCCCCTGCCATTGTCATCCACGCTTACACGCACGTTCTCGGTTCCAATATCCACCTGGACTTTAATGGCGGTGGCCTGACTGTGTCGTGCCGCATTTCCCAAAAGTTCCTGAACCGCCCTGAAGACCATGACTTCCAGATAAGGTTCCAAACGACGCTCCACGCCGGTAACCGCCACGCTGACATCCATACCGGACTGCTCTTTAAAGGCATCCGAATATTTCCGCAAGGTGGGAACCAGGCCCAGGTCATCCAGCATCATGGGGCGTAATTCGAAAATAAAATTCCGGACCTTCTCGAAGGTCTTCATGGCGGACGCTTTCAAACTCCCCAATTCATCCTTGGCTTGAACCGGGTCGATATCCAGAAGGCGCATGGCGATCTCTGTCTGCAGGATGAAATTTGAAAGCGCCTGGGCAGGACCATCGTGCATTTGGCGCGACAAACGCTGGCGCTCGGCCTCCTGCGCATTGACGATCATTTCGATTCCGGCCAACTGGCTCTTTCCCGAGCCGGCGGCATCCGACGGTGCCGCGGCACTCCCGGAACCGGAAACCAGTTTGGTTAATACAGCCTTGTATTTTTCGAAATGAGCCTTGTCATTCTGGAGTTTCTCCAATTGGCTCCGCATGACGAACAGCCTTTGCTGAACATCCAGGGCGGAGTCGTAGGCCATCTTGAGTTCATCCACGGGAGCGCCCTGCTTTTGCACCTGCTGAAGATGGGTTGAAATTGCGGCGTTTCTCTGGGTGATCTTGCCGAGTTCCCCCTGGCTTTGCTCGATCATCAACGTGACTTCACGCAATGCACGCTGGGTCTCCTCCAATTCGTTCTGGTAATCCATTGTATCTTCAGTGGGCATACATCACTCCTGTGGCCGAATATCCGAGTCTTTCAACGTGACCCATCCGCGTTTCAGGGCATACACAACCGCCTGGGTCCGGTCCTCGACTCCAAATTTTCTCAAAATTGCGGTGACGTGGTTCTTGACCGTCTGATGACTGATCCCGAGCAGGGACGCGATCTCCTTGTTGCTCATCCCCCGCACCACGCAGCCAAGCACTTCCATTTCGCGGTCGGAGAGCGGATGAAAAGGCGTGCCCGGTTCGCTGTAGGAACGGCGGGCGCCTTCCATTCGTTCTTCCACCCATAATTCCAATTCGCGCCGATTAAAGACATTGTTTGCAAAAACGAATTTGCCCTCGGCAACTTCACGGATGATGCGTGACAGAGTCTGGGGCTGGATGTCCTTGGAACAATATCCGTGCGCCCCGGCCAGGGCTGCGTGAATGGCCTGTTCGATATCGTCATATCCGGTCATCAGGATGATTCGGGTGGGCAGCCTATCCTGGGAGACCTGGTGCGTGATCTGTTGTCCATTCATGCCGGGCAGATTCACATCCAAAACTGCGATGGTGGGCTTCTTGGTGCGGATCATTTCAAGCGCCTCATCCCCCGTGGCGGATTGGGCGATAATTCTCATGTCAGGTTCCAACGACAAGGCATCCACCACCCCTTGCCGGAACAGTGGATGGTCATCAACAATTAACAATGTAATCTGGTTCATCCCTCACCCAACTCTCTCTTTGACTTCCTGGTTTTTTGAAACTTCCTTATTTTAACCCATTAAGGGGTTTTCCATAGATAGACGACCATGTTCTTTTGACCGAAGGAGCGCGTAATGGCACTGTCCGTCATAAAAACCGTTGCGGCGCCCGCGGTTAAGTGCGGATAAAACTCAGGGAAGGCGATCAAATAATCGGCCCCCTGCCGGTCAAGGTACTCTGCAAGGCGGGCTTCGTCGCGGATGAATGGGATCACATCGGGGGATACCAGACCCGCCAGATCGATCAGGCGGTGATCATCGAAATATCCCAGCGCGCCGATATCATGGGCGGCGATGACGGCCTCCGTGGGCAGGTTGGCTGCCGCCCATTTGGCTGTGACCACCATCTCGCTTTCGATCACAGCCACATCCTGGCTGTAGGAACGTGCACCCAGAAATATGAATGCCAGGGTGAGCATGAACAGACTGGCACGCCAGGTTAATTGAACAGCCCAACGGTATCGCTGGGAACCCTTGCCTCCGTCATATTCGGCGAAGGCCAGCAGACCAAATAAAAAGAAGACCGGCATGGCCGGCATCAGATACCGTCCGTGCTGATATACAGGGAGACGCGTAATGTACAACCCGAGATACCCCGCGCACCAGACCAGTGCAGCCAGACTGCCCCACATCCGTTGCCTGACGGACTTGACCAGCCAGCCGATCACTCCGGGAAACAAAGCCAGGCCGGCCCCAACCAGCAATTGAAGCAGCATCTGACCGATGCGGTTGAGGATCGGAATGCCCTGCCAGGAGACGTATTCCGCCTGTTTGGCATAGAAGGTATTCGGCATGGGCGTGCTGCCAATGGCGAGATTGAATAAAAGATACGGGACGAAAAGGGAACCGAAACCGATCAAATAACGCGTGATCGAACTGACCCGGGAGCGGGCATCCTGCCCGTTGAGCACGATCACCAGCAGGACGGGTCCGAGCAAAGTCAAACCGTCGGGGCGGACCCAGACCCCCAAACCGGTCAGCAGGCCGAGGGTTAAGTAGCGAGGCGAATTCGTCATCAACAAGACCAAAACGGTGGTGACGATCAAACCGTGCAGCAAGGTCTCCATGCCGGACATGGCCGCCCAGGCCAGGTGCCACTCCACCGCAAAAAATATCCCGACCCACGGATAATGAGGACGATAGGAAGTCACCATTTTGCGAACGGTCCATTCCATGAGAACCGACAGGGAAAAGAGAGACAGCATCCCCAGGAGATAAGTCCAGAGATACGGAGAGAGCTTCAACAAAAATCCGACAGCCAGCAGGGCCGACCACAACGGAGAAGTGGAACCTGCGGACGGAATGCCGGGGCGAAAGGCCCATTCGCCATGCAGGGCCAGATTGCGTGCATAGGTCTGATGGATCCAGGAATCATCCAATGGGAAACCGATGCCATAGGTCAGCCGGCTCGCCGACAGATAAATGCCAGCGATGATCAGGATCGCGCCGGCGATCAGCAGCAGGTCGCGGTGGGAAAGTTTTTCAGGGTTGGATTTCATAGATGCGTGCGCCATCGAGTTCACCCATGTAAATGAATTGATCGCTGCTCCGGGGATCCTGGAACAGATCCTTGATCGGATCGAGCGCGGCCTGGGGTTCGAGCACCAGATAATCCGCACTGAACTGGTCTGCCACTTCCAGGATGGCGTCCCGCCCGCCATAAGGGATGGAGATCGCCGAACGGCCGGTCTCCAGATAATAACCGGGGGCGTTGCGCACGATGACCACGTCATCTTTCGCCGCGCCATGTCCCGCCAGGAATTGTTCAATGGCCGGATAATTCGCATCCCCGCCTTCGCCCCAGCCCAATGTGAACAACCTCAGGTAGACGACGTATCCGGTCAGAATCATGGCGACCATGATCAACGCGCTTCGAAATACGACCCGGTTCTGGTCGTTGCCAATGCCGCGTTTTCGCAGGGACACCAGGATCGACTCAAGACCCAAAGGCGCCAGAGTCCACCAGATCGGCTGCAGGGCGGCGCCGGCATGAAAGAACGCACCGCGCGCGCCTGCAAAGGGAAACACAAAGGTCATGACAAGAAAGAGAATCCCCCAGGCAATCCCCGCCAGCTTGACGCGCTCGTCCCGGCGGTAATAAATAATGCCCGCAATGATAAAAGGAAACAATATGATGCCGCCGTGTGCCGCAAATCCGCTTTGCAGGTTGTTGTTCAATGCCCACATGCGGTCCGCGAGGATGTGTTTCCAGCCAAGCGCAAGGAAGGAGTCACGGGTCAGTACGCTGGCGGGATATACAAAGGTCTGGTCATAGTTTTCCAGCCACAAGGCGCGGCTGCCACCCGGCGCCATAATGGAACCGTACGCCTTCATATTACGGGCGTACCAGGGAGCCATGATCAGCAGAAAACCTGCCAATGCAATTAAAGCAGAGCGGACCACATACCCGATTTTCCTGGAAAACAATTCCTTGGGTGCGCGCCAGATCGCAAACAGGAAAGTCAAGGCCAGCCAAAGCAGGCCGTCACTGCGCGCCAGGGTCATCAGACCCGATAGCAGACCGAGCAGCAGCCAGGACCAGACCCGCGTCGCATCTTCCAGCAAGCGGGTCGCAACCAGGAAATACGAACCGCCAAGCAGCATGAACAAACCGAAATTATCCGTGACTCCCACGAACGGCGCATGATAAACCGAAAAGATCGCCAAAACTCCGGACGCCAGGGCCAGGTCCTGCCGTTTTGTGAAGGTATACGCCAGGGAGGCGGTCAGCGGCGGGATGAGACCCGCGATCAGAATAAAGAAAATGCGCGCGGAGGCGTAATCGGTCTTACCGGTGACCCACATCCCGAGGGCGGAAATAATGGAAGCAAGCGGCATCCAATAGCTGTGCGAGGGATGAGGAAGCGAGATCGTCCCGTCCAGATAATTCCACAGGTACGGTTCGGTGAATCCCCTGCCCTGCACAAGTTGAATCCCGCCTGCAAAGTAATAGTCCGAGTCCAGATAGCCGGGCGAGGTTTGAAAATGAGCGATCCCCAGCGGCGGGATCAGCCCGAGGATAAAAAGAAGAAGGTAGAGTCCACGTTTCATATCATTGCATCCTAGAGCTGGTTGGCCAGGTCCTTCCAGGTGCGCGGCGGACGAATCGCCCACCAGCGGATCCAATACAACCCGACCACAGTCGTGAGGGGCAGGAAGATATACGTGATCTCTTCAGCCCATGCGCCCAGACGCCCGACTGCAAAAAGGGAAAGCGACCAGGGCACGATAAACATAATGAGCATCAGCAGCAGGGTCAACAGATTCCCGTGGCGATTCCAGCGGTCATGGACAATGGAAAGCATCAAGGCCAGGGGAATGATCAGCACGGCCAGATGCTCCATCTCGGTTCGAAATCCCAGCAAGGGTGCAGCCGCCAGGGAGAGGCCCGCGGTCCAATAGAACCGGCGCTCGTCTCCCGTGCGGGCAAGGCTCCATTCGTAGCCCAAAGCCACAATGAGGGAAATTATGAAGACCCAGGCGAGAGTCCCGCCATGCGCAGGCCAAACCTGCGCAAAGAATTTGAAAAGGTTCAATCCGAAATCCGCACGCAGGTTGTTGACCGCCGCCCGCAGAAAGGGAATGATCCAGTACGGATAGGAAAGAAATGAAATAAAGAACAGGATGAAACTTAACATGAAAAAGCCGGCAAAGACACGTGACCGCTTTTCGGCGTAAACCCGCAGCAGGACCAGCACCAAAAACGGTCCGCCGACCTCCCAATAGTACAGGGACGCGGCCAGCAAGGCGCCGGCGACTTCGTCCATGTCGTTGCGCAGGGCGAACAAAATACCGGCATAGACCAGCCCCAGGATCAGGACCGGGCTGGCCTCCTGAATGGCCTCCCAGGCATAAAAATTAAAAACAGCCAGGATCAAAAACGGGACGGTGAAGATCAGCGGCGCCTTCCATTCGGTCAGGACCAGACTCAAGACGGCCAGGGCCAGAAGCGCCAGGTCAAGCAACATGGTAAAGACCGCGCGCGCAAACGCCGGGTCGGAGAAAAGCGCGAACGGATAATAAAACGGCAGGAGCTGAAAGGGCGTGTCCAGAAAGAAAGGTTCCTGGCCGGGCTGTGCCCCACCCGCATACACCAATTGTTGAACCCGGGCCGGGACCTGGCCGCTGTATGGGTCGACCTTTTCAAAGAGAAATCCGCGGGCGGCCACCCAGTGCACATAAAAATCGCCGCCGTGTTCCAATTTGAGATTGATGAAGACCAGTCCCACCGCGAGGGAAATTAACAGGACGACCGCCAGCGCGATGAATTGAATATCGCGGTTGGTTAGCGAGCGGGAAGGAGGTTGAAAGGTGACGCTCAAATTAGTTTATGACAAAGCGAAAGATGGGCCGGGTGGGCGAATTTCGGGCCACCTCTTTAAATCCGGCGCGGACAAAGGCGGCCGCCGTTCCGGTAAAGACAAACGGGCCGGGTTGTTCCGTGGACGCATCCACGGGATAGCCCTCCACAATTTTACCCCCGCGGCTTTTGACATATTCCACGGCGGCGATCAACAGTTCAACGGTCAGGCCCTGATGGCGGTGCTTCTTATCCACAAAAAAACAGGTCACCGACCAGACCTCCTGATCGTCCACGGGCTTGAGTATGCGCGAATGAGCCAGTTTGGGATAGGCGCTGCGCGGTTCCACCGCGATCCAGCCGACCGGATAACCATCCGCATAGGCCAGCAGGCCCGGGACCGTTTTCGAGTCGACCACGGCCTTTTGCATTTGACGGGCGGCGTCGCCGGCATTCTCGCTGAACGCCTTGCCGCGCAGTTTCCAGTGCATGCACCAGCAGCCGCCGCACGCGCCGTGCCGGCCGAAGAGAAGTTCGAAATCGCGCCACAGTTTTTGAGTGAGCGGATGAAAGGATAGATCGGGAAGTGTCATATTGGGCCCTACTATACCCTGCCAGGGACCACAAATCAACTTAAGAAATTCGGCGCGCGCAGGTTCACGGAAAGTCCGGGCAATACACGCGATACACGCGCGCATCGTTATCTTCAAAGACCGGGTCCAGCCAGGGTTTATCGGACATGGCGTTATGGTCAAAGCTGAAATCCTGGCCGCCTTGATAGACATAGACGTGGATATATCCGCGCCGGCAGACCTTTTGCAGCGTGGACGGGAAATCCCAGTTGAAATCATATTTGAGTTTGTTGGTATTCCTGCCGGTCCAGGCGTTGACCCACACCCCCGCATCCGTCCCGATCATGTAATTTTTCGGCTTGAACCCGGCCACCCACACCACCGAATCCAGGCGGGTGTTGGCCTTGATCCAATTCAGCGCCTTGAGGTCGCCCGCGCCGGCGTATTGACAGCATGGGTCGGGATGGTACGCATTCCACGGACCCAGCCCAAGCAAAAGCATAACGACCGGGATCAGCAGGGCAAGCGCTCTTGAAATCGGATGATCGAAGGTTTCAGATAGACCGGAAAAGCCCAGCCCGGCGATCAAGGATAACGGGATGAACAGCAGAATCTGCACGAACGGAGCGTCCAGCCAATTCGAGCCGTAAAAGAAGACCGGCGTGCGCGCAGCGACTCCGACGGCCAGCATGGACAGGCCGATGACGGCCAGATGGCGCGGATATTTCAAGGCCGCAAACGGGGCCAGCACAGCCAGTATGCCCAAAGCCAGATAGCCAAGGTTTGAATAAAAGATCTGAAGGTTTTTTAAGAAGAGCAATGGCCAAAGCAAAGTCAGGCCGGTGAGCAGGACCAACTGAAGCGTCCGGGAGGACCCGCTGAGTTTCAGGCGCTGAACGATCCACCACGCGATGGCGATCACCGTCAGGCAGATGACCATGCGGGTGTGCAGCAGGATCAGTCCCAAAACAATCAAAATGGAAAACACGTTCGAGAGCGGCTTGCTCCGGATGCGCGCCCGGAACAGCCAAAACAACCCGAGCCAGGCAGGCAGCATGACCAGAGCCGTCAGTGCAGGGTACTTGCCCCAATTGGCGGCAAAGGCCGGCATCTTCCAGGCGAAGCCGGCAAAGACCGCCGCGGCGAATCCGGCCGGCAGATTGTCGGTAATCACCAGGACCAGAAAAAAGATGGAGAGTGGTGCGAACCAGATGAAGAACTGGCCGAGCACGGCCATGCCCAGCGCGCCATCGCTGTGCGAGACGTTCACCAGCCAGGCTGTGACGGCATGAAAGCCGATGTGATAATAATTTTCAGCGGTCTGCTCCAACCCGCCGAAGGCGGAGGGACCCGGTGCCAGCAGCGCCTGCACGATCAAATAATGATCGGGGGAATCGTCATACGGCGGGAGCAGCATGCCCTTGAGAAAGGCCAGCCGGATCAGTAGAAGCGCGAACAAAATCAATCCAATACCTGCCGAAGCCGCGAGCTGCCAGGTACGCATGGGCGCGCGCATGCGCTTGAACGCATCCCACAACAGATACGCAAGAGAAAGCACCGGAAGCAAAACAGCTGCGAATGTGAAGGCCGGAAACCAAATGCGCCCGAGCGCAGCCATCAAGAGCGAAAGCCAGGTCAAGAGCAGGATGCCGAGGCTGAGGACCGTCAGGAAGCGGAAAACGCGGCCCGGAAGTTCGTCCTTGAACAAGATACGCACTCCCCAACTTCCCAGCCCGAAGACTGTCACCAGCAGGACGAGCAGCGCTTCCGTATACAAACTGAAAACTGACCAGCCTTCGAGCAGCAGACTCATGTTAGCGGCCCTCCACCAAATGGTCGTGGTCGATGGCGCCCGAATTCCATTCCTTGAACTGCGAAAGCACGACCGCCACAAAGATCAGCACACAGCCCAGGATCTGGATCGCGGCCAGTTTTTCGTTCAGGATCAGCCAGCCGGAGAGCACCGCAAAGACCGATTCCAAACTCAGGATCAGGGCCGCGTCCGCGGGCGGGGTGTGGCGCTGAGCCCAGATCTGCAACGTGTAGCACAGGCCGAGCGAGAAAAAGGCAGTGTAGGCAATGGCCGCAAACAGCGGCCAGCTAAAGGTCAGGGAGGATTCGAAGGCCACGCCCAGGCCGATGTTCAGGATCGAACACACGAACAGTTGTCCGATGGAAAAGGAAATGGCTTCGAATTTGGAGGCGTGCTTGCCGAGGATGATGACGTGAAAGGTCCAGAACAATGCGCCGACGATCTCAAGCGCGTCTCCGGGCCGGACCTCGAACCTGCCGCCGGTCGAAAGCAGAAAAGCACCCGCCCCGGCCAACCCCACCGCCGCAATGGACATCCAATGCGGCTTTTCACCCCACAGGAAGTACAACGCGATCGGGACCAGCACCACATACAGGCTGGTGATGAACCCGGCGTTGCCGGCCGTGGTGTACACCAGGCCGGCCTGCTGCAGGGCACTGCCGAGGAAGAGCAGGAAGCCGGCCGCGAACATCCACTGGTATTGTGCACGCGGCATGCGTTTGAGATTGGGAAGCGTACCGCGCGCGGTAAAGAGCAGCACGAGCAGCCCGGCCAGCAAATAACGCGCGCCGTTAAAGAAATATACACTGCCCATCTGGCCCGCCACGCGCTGGGCCACGAAGGCCGAACCCCAAATGACCGCCACCAGCAACAACGTCAGATCTGCCTTAAGCCTCATTAACGGCCCTCCACCAAATGATCGTGTTCGATGCCGCCCGAATTCCATTCCTTTAATTGCGAGAGCAGCACGCCCGCAAAGATGATCACACAGCCCGCGATCTGGGCCGGCACGAGTGACTGGTCCAGCAGCCACCAGGCGGCCATGACCGCAAAGACTGCCTCCAGCCCGAGGATCAGGGCCGCGTCGGTGGGCGGCGTGTGCTTTTGTCCCCAAACCTGCAGGGTGTAACCGATGCCGATCGAAAGCGTGGCGCGGTATAAAATGGCGCCCAGCAAAGCCGGGGCCGCCAGAATGGACAGGTCCTCGACGAAACAGCCGATGACGAAGTTGACCAGGCCGCTGATGAAGAAATGCCCGGCCGCGAAGGAAATCGATTCGTATTTCGAGGCGAATTTACCGAGCACCACAAAATGCAAGGCCCAGAAGAGCGAACCGAGCACCTCGATCGAATCACCGGGCTGGACCTCGAACCTGCCCGAAGTGGACAGCAGAAAAGCGCCGATGCCCGCCAGCGCCACTGCGATCAGGTCGAGCCAGTGCGGCTTTTCGCGGAAGGCGATCCACAGCAAAAAGGGCGTGAAGACCGCGTACAAACTGGTCAGGAAACTGGCATTGGCCACTTTGGTGAACAGCAGGCCGACCTGCTGCATGGCGGTGGCGGCAAAAAGGATCAGCCCGGCCGCCAGCATCCACTTCCACTGACCGGCGGTGACCTTTTGCCTGCGCACCCCGCGCGGGATGAAAGGGACCAAAATGACGGCCGCCAGCATGAAACTGACGCCATTAAATAGATAGGCCACCCGATATTGCCCGGCGATGCCCTGGGCCACGAAGGCCGTGCCCCAGATCACGGCCACCATAAATAGAAGCAGGTCCGCTTTCAAGCGCATAACTGGGAGGGTTCCTGAGTGGTTTTCAAGGTATTTTCCAACGAGTCTTGCCCCTTTCCAATCGCACCTTTATAATGAAGTTAGGTAATCTATAAGGCATTATACAGCCTGTGGGCTATATAAACACCCGCCAGGGGGTGTTATACAGCGACTGCATAAACCATAGTTGGGCAGTTCCTTGCATAATAAGGTATGAATGAAAACTAAGAACATTGTCGCAATCTTGCTTGGCATTTTGATCTTTTCCGCTTGTTCCTCAACCACAACGGTTGTTTCTCCAACCAAACCGTCTGCTCCACTCGTTACAATAACTATTTCATCTCCTTCTTCAACACTATCGCCTACAAAAATCATAATCACTCCCACAGAAACTAAACCGAGTAATGCAGACTTTTTGGCTCATTCTGAAAATGATTTTCCTCTGAGCGAAAATAAGAGGGGTTTCTTCAAATTTATCGGCACAATGGATTTAAGCAAACCGATTTATGAAGTATTAACGGCCCCAGACAATATAACGAGAATTTATGCGAGTTTTATCATTAAAGATGGGGATGTTGATTTTTTAGTGCCAGCATATTGGGCACATCGAGATATAACGTATCTTTCGACGACTTGGCTTCCAAATGGAAATCCTAATTCAGAGATCGATTATTACCCCCGTGAGGAAATCATCAAACATGACGTTGAGTGGTCTGTAGAAGACGTCGTGGTGCAAGGTCAACCGAATGTTGAAGTCACTGTCATATTAGATTCTGGCATGAATCCTGATGCTCTTAGTCCCATGTTTGGCTATATTAATCTTTTTGCCCCGCTTTGGAAAAAAACAAATTGGGATGAAAAGGTGCGTAAGTTTATACTAACAGGTGATCCCCATGACCTACCACAAATTAACGGACTTCCTGTCCTCCCTGCCGTTAGCATCAGGGTTCAAGGTTCAGCCCCATTCTGGGACGAGTGATCATATGTGCCAGGAAATAGTAGAATAAGGAAATTAACCCAAGCATTAAGTCAGAGTCTCTAAATTGCAAACATGGCTCTTAGGTCAAGCACTGCCCAACACAGCGTGCACTTGACTGGTGGGATTCTCCGGCATTTTCAAGCATTTTACTGGCTTAGGCATTTCCCACTATTATGAGCATTGTCCACGCCCGCCCACCAGCAAGTAACGCAAACCGTTGGCACGCTCTTTGCATAATAATGGATTAAGAAAATGAACATCTTCATTGACACTAACATTTTTCTCTCCTTCTATCATTTCTCCAATGATGACTTAGAAGAGCTAAATAAGCTAAGTCTTCTATTGCAGCAAGGCAAAACCAAACTCTACCTTCCTGAGCAAGTTGCCCAAGAATTTCGCCGCAATCGAGACAACAAAATTGCGGACGCACTAAAACAACTCCGGGAGCAAAAATTGGACTTAAGATTTCCGCAATTCTGCAAAGAGTATGATGAGTATGAGAATCTCCGCCAGCTACAACGCAATTACTCAAAACTTCATGCTGAACTGATAAAAAAAGCCATTGAGGACATTCAGGCTGAAAATTTGAAGGCTGACAAAGTTATCCATGATCTTTTTGAAAATGGAATCGCCATTCCAGAAAATAAAGCTATTAATGAACTTGCCCGAAACAGATTAGCTATTGGCAACCCACCAGGAAAAAATGGGTCATTGGGTGATGCATTAAACTGGGAAGCTCTTCTCGAAAGTATCCCAAATGGTGATAATCTGTACTTCCTTACTGACGATAAAGATTATGCATCCCCAATTGACGCAAACGTATTCAATACATACCTATTTCAGGAATGGAAAACTCGCAAGAAATCTGAAATTGTCTTCTTCCGAAGTCTTTCTGAATTTTTCAAGGAGCATTTTCCGAAAATCTCTTTAGCAAGTGAGACAGAGAAAGACTCAGATATTCAAAGTCTAGCTAACAGCTCCTCATTTGTTGAAACACATATCGTGATTGGCAAGCTAAATAAGCATTCGGATTTTACAATTGCCCAAGTAAATGCAATCATTGATGCCGCAATCACCAACAATCAAGTTCATTGGATTATCAGCGATCCTGATGTGAATGATTTTATATCGAAAGTGGTGGCTGGAAAAGAGTCAAAATTAAATCAAGCAAATCTTGTTCAATTGTTTAGCATCATGAGTAGTGATTTACCCAGCGCGCCCGGGCCTGATGAGCTACCTTTCTGACCCAAAGCGTGCCAACACAGCGTGCACTGGACGCTGGGGATGACAAACGCCAACGCGTTTGTTCTGGGCGATGCTCGCTGGACGCTCGGTCGCCCAATCTGCGGCATTTTCAGCAGCCCACCCACAAGCCAAGTACCGCAAACCGTTGGGCAGCCAGGTTGTTAAGGTGGTTTAAATGGACATTGTCAAACATTTTGATAAACTTACAGGACGCTATGACAAATATTCTGCCCTAGCAAATAATTTATCCATTGAAAAAGAGTTGACCGAAAATTTCAAAAATCTTAATTCTTCATTTGTACTTGATGTTGCGACTGGAACTGGAAATTTCGGCAAGATTTTTTTAGGAAAAGGCGCAAATGTAACTGGAATCGACATAAATAAAAAAATGCTCTTGGAAGCACAAAACAAAGGTATGTCGACAGTTCTTGGAACAGCATTTGATTTACCGTTTTCAAATGACGCATTCGATTTAGTCACATGCCGTCAGTTTCTTCAATACAATCACCCCAATTTAATGAGCTCTGCGCTATCCGAAATGCACAGAGTACTTAAAACCAATGGAAATATTGTCTTGCATCAAATTGCATCGCCTGACAAAATATATTCAAAAAGCCTTACTGAGTTTATGACTGTCGAAGGGAACCCCTGTTATTTCCTATGTTGTGATGAATTAGAAGAAATCGTTACTAAGGCTAATTTTAAAGTTGCACAGGTGCAATTACAGAAATTTCCCGTAAAGGAGACCCGGTCTGACTTTTGTGGTGTTCGCAATATTGACAACGAATCCATAGACAAGAGAGTAAAAAACTTGTTAGGAATAGATGAGTTCCAGCTGTCTGAAAATAATGATGAAATAACATATATCAGGCATTACTCCTTATTAGTAGCAAAGAAAAACGGTTAGAATAAAAACAAATCATGAACCAGTTAAAAACTCCTCAAATTGTTGATGAACCAGGTTCTTTGTATGGGGTCATTTTCGATTTAGACGGCACACTTGTAGATACAGTGAGGTTATTTGTTTCCGCGTATAAATATGCTATAAAACTAGTTACACAGCAGGAAATATCTGAAGAAAAATTGAAATCTTTACTTGGTCCAAACGAGATAGGCGTTATAAAAAAAATCGCTCCCGAACAATGGGACCAATGCCTTGTTGCGTTTTATCAATATGAAAAAGAGCACCTAGACTCAATAAATTTATTTGACGGCATATTAGACGTTGTAAAATTTCTAAAAAGCAAACATATTTCGTTAGGTATTGCAACGGGCAGGGGCGAAAAACATTCATCACTAATCATAGACCATGTTAATATTGAAACTTATTTTGACTGTATAAAGACTGGTTCGGAATGGAATTCCAATAAGGCAAGGTCTATTACCGAAATTACAAAAACCTGGGGATATAAAAACAACTCTGTTATTTATGTTGGAGACACCGATCATGATATTGAAGCGTCTTTACAAGCAAATGTGACACCTATATTAGCCTCTTGGTCTCAAGCCAAATTTGGAAAGACTGAGTGCCCACCCAGGGTGAAGCAATTCTTTGAAGTAAGAGAATTTATGAAGTGGATTGAAAAGCGAGTTTCTTATTAGGTCAAGTATCAAATCAAAAAAGGTTTCAATATGAAAAAAAATATTTTTACTAAACCCGAAAATCTTCTCCAATACTACGAAATTCAATCAGATGATTTTAGAATGCGCCATACCGCTATTTGGACAGAAGTGCAACACTACACATGGGTATTGTCACTCCTGTTAGGAGCCGGCCCAATTTCTGCGATTGGCACACCATCATTAGACTCGACTCAATATGCTTTGCTATCATTTATGCCAGCGTTTGGCACAATTATTGCTTTGATGGCATATTTAATAATAAAACGTGATTTTATTTACTATACTAGAGCGGATTCCCGATTGCTTTACATTGAAAAAAAACTTGGAGTAACGCTGGAAAAAGATTTTCTAGATGACCGTTTGGCAAGAGCTATAAATGATGATTTTGATGTGCAAAACGATATAAAATCACAGCTAGCATCTCCTCCAGGATCAATTTTCAAGCCAAGAATTCGGAATCTAATTCTTGGAATATTTATTGCGTATATTCTTGCAGGAATAATAGAGACTGCATTTTTCTTATTTTTGTCTTTCAAGCAATAGAGTTTCTCATTTTTTGTACGCTGCCTTATGTCAAGCATCCTTGAAGAGTTGGTATTTAGAATCGACTTAGCGAAAAGGCGCTCAACTCTTCCGCTAAGTACTAAAATTATTAATTCGAGAAATATTTATATTGGCGATGATTGCACAATTGAGCCTGAATGTTATTTTAAGGCAGGTAATGACTCTAGAAAATATATTGAAATTGGAAATAAAGTAGTTATCCGAAATCGTTCTCGCATAAGTACGACAACAGGAAAAATTACAATTGAAGATTTTTGTTTCTTTGCACAAAATCTGTGGATTGGCGGAAAAGGAGATATTTTCATTCACAAAAATTGTATTTTTGCCATGAATGTTGTAATCATTTCTTCTAATCATGATTATTTAAATATTTCATTACCTTATTACGAAGGAATTGAAATTCGTAGAAATATTGAAGTTGGTGAAAATGTTTGGGTAGGCGCAAATGCAGTAATCCTACCTGGCTCAACTATTGGAGATGGGTCAGTTGTAAGTGCAGGGTCAGTCACGCATGGAATTATTCCACCTAATAGCTTAGTGGTAGGAAACCCTGGAAAGGTAATTCGAGAGATCAAACGTGCCACAGAAAAAAGATAAGAATCACCAACCGAAATGCCGTCCTGCAAAAGCCGCCTAACAAAGCGTGCGCCCCCAGGGCAAGCTTGAGTTTTTTTCTACTCCCGGGCAGAGTCCACAGCCGGCCAAGGCCGGTCCACGCAAATGGTTGGGCAGTTTCTTACATAAAAAGGTATCAATGAAAATTACAAACATTGTTACGGTTTTGCTCGTCGCTCTTATTCTAACTTCTTGTTCACCATCGGCTAAAGTTGTTTCTACAGAAACGGCAATGCCGACCTCTACACTTACACCGTCCCCAGTTCCAACACATACCCCCACTTTTACTCCCACCCCAATGGGCGGAAGAAGCGGTTTGCTATTAAGTTTCAATGGTTCAACAATATGGGAAGTAACAAATGGCGCGGGAGATTGGAGACAAGGAGTAAGTATTATTTACACCTATGACATGGCTTCAAAGAAGAACAAATTACTCCTTGATGGGTATCACTGCATTGGGGTTTCCCCTGACGGTAAAAAAATCGCCATGCGAAAGACGGAAAACGGTAAAACAGATTTATTTGTTATGGATTTAGCAAAACCTGAAAAAATAGTTTTGCTATACGAGAATGTTGTTAATACCAATCCATGGTCGGATTATTCTTATTGGTTTCCAGGTTCAGAGTGGATTGGTTTTATTGCCTTAAAGGATGGAACACCACAAATATTTGTAATCCACTCAGATGGCAGCAACTTAACTCAAGTCACAAATTCATCTATTGGCGCCATAAGGTTGGAGCCAGTATTCCGTGATGGCATTTATTGGAGTGAGGGAACGGAAAATAAACACGGACAAGGAAATATTCAAAATCACAAATGGACAAAACTTGATGGTACGGAAATGACGATCCAGAATTTCCTCACTGTATCTCCTAGCGGAAAATACATTGGAGGTTCCATGAAACCACAGAATCCAGATTGTCGTTATTGCGACTACGTTTTAGGGAACCCTGCAACTGGCGAAATAAAAGAAATTACTCTTGTAAGGCCTATGCCTGACAATGAATTTCCAGATGTCCAACCTCTTTCAGATGGTAAGTGGCTGGTCGAATGGCGTAATAAAAATGGTCAACCAGAAACGATTGAATATTGGATTTATTCTTCAGATGGAAAGCCCTTGTTTGCTTTTGCAGATTTGCCTCATAACCATGCTCCATTGCCGGAAGGCGCAGATAATGTGGATACCTACAATATTGTTAAAGGAAATTCCTCTCGGTTGCCTGTCTTGCTTACTTCTCCGGACGGTAATTTTTTGCTGATCAGACATGATGCATACACACAGGAAAAAGTCGGATCAAATGCATACGGAGATATATATTCAAGATCAAATGAGGATATTAACTACTATCTCATGAATCTTTCCACGTTTGAAATACAACAAGTTCCAGATCTCATCTCAAATGAGACCCATTTACTGGGTCAAGTTCACGCTTATTATTGGATTGAACTGCCTTAAAATTTCAGGCAGGAATCGGAAATTCGCCTTTTAAAAACACTGTCTTACAAAGCATGCACCGAACCACTTTTGCCCTTTGGACTTCGTACCGCTCGCAAAGTACGCTTACCCTACGGGCACTTCGCGGGTACTTGTCCCCTAAAGGGAAAGACTCCACATTGGGAGCATTCTGGCAACGAGTTTATACTGCTCCCAGGCAGAGTCTGGTTGTCGAGCCTCGCGAGATGCCCACCCTGCCGGGCAGGATTGGATTTGGATTGTGTGGAAAATAACTTTAGAGGAATCGGTTTTGCTTGAAGTTGTCAAGGATACGACGTACAATACCACCCATGAGAAGAGATAAGGGTCTTTTTAGGGAAATAGCGTTGGTTTTTATTGTGTCAGCTTGTTCCGGCATGGCTCAACCAGCGATTAATGTGCCAACCAGTTCGCCAATATCCTCAACACCCGCAATTTCTCCAACATTAACGCAAACTTCGACTCCCATTCCAGCGCCAACGGAAACAGAAACTCCTCAACCTGCATACGTCAGGGTAACGGATCCCGCCCGGGATTTTCAAATTCAAGTTGTGGGATTAAAAGAAGACGTGCAATCCCGTAACATTGCCAATTGGGTGCATACACTTCCGCAATATAAATATTCAAGAATTGCCCAGGATCCATCCCATACCGATTTTGAGTATAGTGAACTAAAGTCAAGTGACATAACGTTGCTTGAACCGAATGTCGTCAAGGACAAAGGCGGGGCTCCGTACCATTATGCGGCCATAAATCAACTTATGGTCACCATCCTGAAAATGAACCCAAGTGAATTCGGCGTTGAAGGCAAGAACGATGCTTATATTATTGTTGGCATCATGGAGGATCAAAAAGGCCGGAGAGCCGTCATTCAATACATTTTTGGCAAAGGGGGAATTGAGTGGATGGAAAAAGGAAAATATGAGGGGCTCAATTTCTCTACTCCGGGGCAGGGAATGTCCCTGGCCGATAAGCTGTGGTACGGCCAGATAGACGACTATTTTATTTTGGGGAAACCTCAAGGGCCGGATGATCTTAGAGCGTTGACGAAGGGAAAGACCTTCTATGAAGTCCAGGGGACCACCGAGCAGGAAATACGGGAGCTTTTCGCCAGAATTGCTGCGACCGACACCTTTTCGGATGAGGATATGAAATTCCTGGAAACACATATTTTCTTTGCCTGGCCAAACGGCAGACCCTGGTCGAATTAATCCATTTTTCGTTTCCCGGGCAGAGTCTGGTTGTCGAGCTTATCGAGACACACAGCCGGGCAAGGGCCAAGTCAACAAGAGCAGACCATCAGCCGCCAAACCAGGTTTTCAGCTAATCCCAGCAAACAAGGAGTGACATGTCAACACAACAATTGAAATCCGGCTTTGTCAATATCGATCACGCAAAACTCTATTATGAGGTTGCCGGTACTGGCACTCCGCTTGTGATGGTTCACGCCGGTGTGGCTGACAGCCGTCAATGGAATAACGAATTTGAATTTTTTTCCAGGAGCTATCAAGTCATTCGCTACGACATGCGCGGGTTTGGAAAAAGCGAACCGGCTGACGGGGAGTTTCGTCACATGAGCGATTTGGTTTCGTTACTTGATGGATTGAATATTCACGAACCTGTTGTCATCATGGGGTGTTCCATGGGCGGCGGCATGGCAATGGATTTCGCATTAACCTATCCGTCAAGGGTAAAGGCCTTGGTAATGGTCGGTTCAGCACCAAGCGGATTGGAATTGGATATTCCATTGCTTGCAAAATTTGCCGATGTGGAGAAAGCCTTCGAATCCGGGGATTTCGATCTTGTGGCCGAACTTGAAACACAGATCTGGTTTGATGGCACGGGTCGTTCAACGGACCAGGTGAATCCAACAATGCGCAAATTACTGTATGAAATGAATCGCCTTGCACTGTCCCATGAAGTCAAAGGCCTGGGAAAGCGTCTTCCAAACACTGAAACTCCGGCATTTGACCGCCTGGAAAACCTGAACATACCCGTTCTCATTGTGGTTGGCTCACATGACACGCCTTACATTCTCGCGGCTGCGGATTACATGAAAGAAAAGATAAAATCTGCGATTAAAATGACCATTGAGAACGCGGCACATCTGCCAAATATGGATCAACCTCAGGAATTTCAGAGAGGTATAGAAACATTTTTGTCTTCAAGATCAATTGGCGGCTAACCCAGCGCACACTTGACCTCTTCTGTCCTTCGGGCCTCTTACCGTTCCCTGGCAGAGTCAGGTCAACAACAGAAAACCGCTGGGCAGCGGAATTTGGATGCAACCCTATAAAGCACATTTACTGGGCAGGAGGTGAACCATGCGTTACATCGATATGCAGACCTGGTCCCGACGCAATCATTTTATGGTATTTAAGACCTTCAATCACCCACACTTTGGCATGTGTGCAAATGTAGATGTAACAGCTTTCCATCCCTTTGTGAAGCGCAATGGATATTCGCTCACTGTATCCATGGTGTACGTCATCTCCCGGGCCTCGAATGCAATTCCGGAATTCAGGTATCGCATTCGAGGGGATCAGGTTGTAGAGCATGAGATTGTGAGTCCCAGTTTTTCCATATTGACTGGCGCAGATCTTTTCAGCTTTTGTGCCGTTGAGTATGCCGGGCAATTTTCCGAGTTTGCAAGGAGGGCTGAAAAGAATATTGCAGATGTGAAAGCACATCCGGATCTGGAAAACGACCCCGGGAAGGATGAAGTGTTGTACATGAGTCCCATACCCTGGGTATCATTCACGAGTTTCAACCATCCCATGCAATTTCACCCGGCGGATTCCATCCCCCGCTTTGCGTGGGGGAAATATTTCCAGGAGGGTCATACATGGAAGATGCCGCTCAGCGTACAAGGGCATCATGCTGTCATGGATGGAATCCACATGGGCAGATTTTATGAAACAGTACAGGATTACCTGTATCACCCCGAACTTGTGCTCGGTGAGGGGTAAGAGCGTTGCCCAGCACCGCGTGCTCAGACCTCTTCCGTCCATTGGACATCTTTTCGCTCGCAAAGTACACTTACCCTGCGGGCACTTCGCGGGTACACTTCCCCTAAAGGGGAGGACTGCACATCAGGAGTATTTCTGAAAGTGAATTTTTTTCTGCTCCCAGGCGGAGTCTGGTTGTCGAGCTTGCCGAGACACCCACCCACCCCAGCGTACCGCTTCGCAGCATAACCCAAACCGTTGGGCCATTCCTTGCAAAATAAGGTGTCAATGAAAATCAAAAACATCGTTGTAGTCTCGCTCATCACAATCATCCTGTCTTCATGTGCCCCAGCAGTTAAAGTTGCGCCAACTAAAGCGCCCATTTCGACTTCAACGCCTATTTCTGCCACTTCCACGATTACGGCGACCCCAACCATGGAACCAACCCCAATTGGAGGCGGCGTGCTCAAGGTTGCTTTTTATGCATCCATTCAGAACGCCAGCTATTTAATCGTGGGTGATTATTTTTCTGGAAAGATCGACCATAAAGAGCCTGTACGGAATATTATGACCACGGACCTGTCCTGGTCTCCAGACGGCACTTTTCTATTGTTCGTGGATTTGGGCATCAAGGAAAACGACGATATGAAAATCAATCTTCTGAATACCAAAACGGGCCAGGTGAGTCACTTGAGCACCTTTCCCGATGGAAATGACGGACAGGGAAATGGGTTAAGATACACGCAATGGTCAACCGATAATAAGTACGTGCTGTATTCTCCCAGGGCCGACAATTCCCAATACGCTCAAGATTATGTTGCTTCAATGGATGGCATTGTACAAACCATGGACGGCTTCTATGGCGACTGGCTATCTGACTCCGAAATAATTGTTGACACCCGAAATGGAAACACGTTCGATGTTGAAAAAAACTTAAAGGACCCATTTCTCGTGGATGGGTTTAGAGGGGTAAAACCCGAGATAGTGGAATTGACACAAGACTTCATCATATTGGAGCCACATTTAAGGGACAGGGTTGAAGCAATTCGGTATCCTGAAAATCTAACCGATTCTGTCTCGTGGGATTACGCTGTTTTAATAAACAACAAGGTTGACCTGATAACCTTTTCATCTGAAATAAAGAATGCCGAAATATGGAAACTAATGTCTGTTATTGAATTACCCGATCATCAATTGTCAATTGAAGGTTATGGCAATTTTGAAGCTGGAAACAAAATATACACCGACTTCCGTGTTATTGTGGACAGGGAAAACACACCCGCGGTCGTGAAGGAAGAAAACCTTTACGGTTATCAGGAAGAAAATCTATTTGCCTATCAAGTTAAACATCCTGCTGCGTTTTCACCAGATGGACAACTGACATTGCTGGGAAGCATGGTACAGGATGCAACCTGGTATCATATTGCGTTCACGCTGCAGGATATGCAGGGACACGAGCTACAGGTTGATGAAAATCTAAAGCAATTTAACGCGATTACAAAAAACTATGTTCGCATTGCAGACTTGGGCTCATCAAGGACACACCAGTTTTTTAGTGGTATCGCTTTTTATTGGCAGCCATAAAAGGTCAAAAATCAAAAACCCTGCCCAACAAACGTGCGCTGACCTCTTCTATCCGTCGGACATCTTACCGCTCGCAAGGTACGCTTACCCTGCGGGCACTTCGCGGGTAAACTTCCCCCGAAGCCGGAATACTCCCAGACAGTGTCCATGGTCGCAGGGCGGGTCCGTGGGGGTCCGTGGGGGTCCTGGCAGGGTATTTCGACGAGCGTATGGAATAGGGAATACAACGATGAAAATCGATGAAATCAAGTTATTGTATGGCTACAACGACTGGGCTGACGCGCGCATTCTGGCGGCTTGCGCCAGGGTGAGTCCACAGCAATACGCCGCCCCGGCCTCTTATGGACACGGAGGGCTGCGTGCCACGATGGTTCACATCCTGGACAACATCTGGCAGCAGCGGATCACGCTTCAAGGATATTACCAGGAACCTCTGGCAAATGAGGCGGCCTATGACGCGACCGAGCTTCACGAAAACACCCTTCCGACACTCGCCATGCTGCGGGAGCGCTGGCTGATCGAACAACGGGAGATGTGGGCCTATCTCGACACATTGACCGAGGAAGCGCTGAACAGCTCGATCCGCTATGTCATCCCTGGCGCGGTCCGCGAGCGTGTCGTGTGGCACGTCCTGCTGGATCTCACCCTCCATGCAGCGCAGCATCGCAGCGAGGCCGCCGCGCTGCTGACCGCCTATGGTCAGTCACCGGGCGACTTCGACTTTACCATGTTCCAGTCCGGGTACGTGGAAGGAAAATCCTGATTCTTGAAAGGTTGAAACATGAAAATCATAATTGAAAAAAGCAAGTATCTCAGCCTCCTGGCGGTCATCACTTTATTGTTGACTTTTGCCCTGACCTTGTTTTGGGGGATTGCCCAGGCCGTTAAAGTCTGGGGCACGATTATTCTGAGCCTGGGCCAGTCACCGGATGTGATCTTGTTAATCCTCAAACTGATCGACGCATTCCTGGTCGCAATGGTGCTCTATATCCTGGCAGCCAGCCTCCATGAATTGTTTGTCAGCAAATTGGAATTACCTTCCGCATTGGTCGCAAAAAGTCTAGCGGAGCTCAAGAGCAAGTTAAGCAGCATGATCGTGCTGGTATTGGCGGTCCACTCCGTGGAGGTGATATTTGATGAGGGGATTCCCGCCCTGGAAAAGGTGTGGCAGGTTGTCGCGATATCCCTGATTGCAGTTGTATTAATTGCATTCAGCTATTTTGGTGCTTCGCACGAGCAGGCCGATATTTAGAAGGTGAGGTGTGTTATTCCTTTTGGGTTGACGGACCTGAAATGGTTTTATATGTATAAATGAAGCACCTGTATTGAACAATGGAAAGGACAATATTATGGTTACAGGCATTCAAAGGGAAAAGGCCGAGCTTTTCTTGAAATATCATCATGACAGGGAAATCCTGGTTCTGTTAAACTCATGGGACACCGGAAGTTCCAAATTAATAGAAGCAAGCGGCTATAAAGCGATCGCGACCACAAGCATGGGAATCGCCGCCTCTTTGGGGTATCCTGACTGCCAGGTAATTCAATTGTCGGAAATGATCGAAGTCATAACCGGGATCGTAAACGCAGTACAGGTTCCGGTAACCGTGGACATGGAAGCCGGATATGGAAATAATTTAAGTGAAGTACTGGATTCCACGAAAAGGATGATTGCAACAGGGGTGGCTGGAATAAACATTGAAGACAGTATCGACTTAAATCCGGTCCTGATTGATGAGTTGGAATTTTGCGAAAGAATATCAGCCATTCGCGCATTATTAGATTCAATGGGCTTTCATTTGGTGATCAATGCAAGAACGGATTCATTTTACACTTCGTCAGGTTCGCCGCGGGAAAAATTGTCTGAATCCATAAAGCGCGGCAATAAATACCGTGAAGCAGGCGCAGACTGCATATTTATACAACCTGTATGGGAAAAAGAAACAATTTCAACGCTGGTCAGGGAAATTAATGCCCCAATTAATATTCTTTCCAACCCCACGATTGGGGCGGGAGTGTCCCTGTCTGTAAGTGAACTGCAGGATCTGGGGGTTGCCCGTTTAAGCCTGGGTTCGAGTTTGATGAAGGCCACCCTGGCCTTAATTAAAAAAGTCGCCGATGAACTGTCTGAAAAAGGGACTTACAATGTTTTATTGGATACCTTGACACCGCTTCCCAACGCTGTCATGGCCTACACAATGGCAACAGGAATGAAGAATGGCCGCCCACCGGGCCCGGATCGATTGAGCAAATAAAACCGCCGCCGGTTACATTATTCATCATTCATCAGGCTGCTCATAATTTTTCCTTATGCAGGATTTTTTAATACGCAAAAATGGCAATGCATTGTGCGGGAATTATGAACAGAAAAGCCGGAATTCACGGGTGATTTACAAAAAGAGATCTTTGGGAAGCCATTAACTTTAGAATACGAGGTGTATATGAAGAACTCCAGCATGGACAATCAACGTATCGCAAAAATGACCTTCGCTTCGGTCTATCCGCTGTATCTTGCCAAGATAGAGAAAAAAGGCCGCACCAGGGAGGAATTGCATCAGGTCATCGAGTGGCTGACGGATTTCGATGGCAGGAAGCTTCAGCAGCTGATCACCGAAAATGTGACTTTTGAAGCCTTCTTCCAGCATGCTTCACTAAACCCCAATGCGCACCTGATCACCGGAGTAATCTGTGGGTGTCGTGTGGAGGAGATCGAGGATGCCTTGACGCAGCAGGTTCGGTATTTGGATAAATTGGTGGACGAGTTGGCGAAGGGCAGAAAGATGGAGAAGATTTTGCGCGGTTCGTAGCTTCGGGTTTTCCCCCTGGCCCCGGCAGAGTCCGGGCCCGCGGGGCAGGTCCACGGCAACAAGTTTTTAGTCACCAGTTGTCAGCAATCGCGGAAAGGATGTTGGAAAATGGCAGAGATTGTAGTGTTTCACCACGCACAAGGTCTGACCCCGGGAGTCACAGCGTTTGCTGATGAGCTGCGCCAGGCCGGGCATATCGCCCACACGCCCGATCTCTTCGATGGTCGCACATTCGACACGATTGAAGAGGGCATGAGCTTCGTCAGGGAACTTGGATTTGGCGAGGTCATGGAGCGTGGGGAGCGGGCCGTGGCAGGGCTGCCTGTGGAGCTGGTCTATGCCGGATTCTCTCTGGGGGTAGTCGCAGCCCAGAAACTTGCCCAGACCCGTCCCGGTGCGCGCGGGGCGCTTCTTTTCTATTCCTGCATTCCGGTCTCGGAGTTTGGGCAGGCCTGGCCGAAGGGCGTGCCGGTTCAAGTACACGGCATGGATGCCGATCCGATCTTCGTTGGTGAGGGAGACATTGACGCCGCCCGCGCACTCGTTGAGGAAGCCGAGGATGGGGAGCTCTTTCTCTATCCGGGCGATCAACACTACTTTGCGGATAGCTCACTTCCTTCATTCGATGCGAAGGCCACTGCGCTCCTGTTGCAGCGGGTGCTAAAATTTCTCACCTCGCTATAATTACAGATAACAATGCCGGATGATGGTAAGAGGATAAACCATGTTTGAAAAGCCAATACTCCTTCCTTTTCTCCCCCCTGTCAGCGCCGCAGAATTGCTGACCGTTTTTACAATTGCCGCAATCGCATATTTTATTGTTTTCAACAATTTTGAAAAACACCTGCCAACGACAAGAAGAATATCAAAACTTTTTGTGGTGATTGGAATTTTGGCCATGATCGGCCTCCTGTTCGGCAGGTATGTTTTTTGGGGCGTTATCGCCTTAATGACCATCGGCCAGATCGTTCTGCATGGATGGTATTTTCCAAAAGAGGGAATCAATGGGCTGACCGCTGAGCCGTACGACAAATATCTGGCGACCATCCAAAAATTAAAGGGCAAAAAGAATGGAGAGTAATTGATGCATATGGGCGAACTGCCGGGGATTGCCGACGGTCCGGGGTTCATTTGATATACTGTGGCGATGGACATCGAGTTCAGCGGCAAAATCTTCCATTGGCGCGGTCCGGCCCCTTTTCTTTTTGTGGCCGTCCCGGACGAACCAAGTCGTGACTTGAAGGCGATCTCGGCCATGGTCACCTATGGCTGGGGTGTGATACCCGTCCACGTACGGATCGGCAAAACAGAATGGAAGACTTCCCTGTTCCCAAAAGATGGCCGCTATCTTGTTCCCATTCGAATGAGCGTACAACAGGCGGAAAATCTTAAGGAGGGCGACCTGGTGACCCTGCGGCTGGCAATTCATTGATGGATCGCAGAGTACCGGACATGCGGCCGCCTGCCAAAACCAACATGATAACAAATTCCAGACATACCCGTCTGCCCAAACAGCCGGACAACATCAATCCAGGTGATATTCATGAATGAAGTCCCGATCAAAAAATATGATCACATTGATGCCCTGAGAGGTTTCGCGATCCTGGGAGTGGTGTTGATCCACTCGTCGCAATGGGTCACCCCCGCTTTGGACACATACACCATGATCGCCAACCAGGGCGCGCGCGGGGTGCAGCTTTTTTACATGGCCAGCGCCCTGACCCTGTTCCTGTCGATGGACTCACGCAGGGAACACGAGAAGCGGCCCTTGTTGAGTTTCTTTATCCGGCGTTTTTTCAGGATCGCGCCACTGTTTTACCTGGCCATCCTCGTTTACACCCTGTACAGTGGAACGGATGCACGCTTTGCGGCTCCGAACGGGATCGCCTGGTGGTTCATTCCATTGACGGCCCTCTTCCTTCATGGCTGGCATCCCGAAACGATCAACTCGGTTGTGCCCGGGGGCTGGTCCATTGCCGTGGAAATGACGTTTTACCTGTTTGTCCCCTTTCTCTTCAAAAAACTGACCGGCGTCAAATCCACGCTGGCTGTTTTATTGGGCTCCCTGCTTCTGTCCAGTCTTCTTTCGGTCGTCGTGGCGCGCCTGTTACAGCCGCTTTATCCGGAGGATCAACAGCACCTCGTTGATTCTTTCCTGAATCTGTGGTTCTTCTCTCAATTACCCGTCTTTCTGCTGGGCATACTGCTCTATCACCTGACGAAACAATATCCCGACAGGGACCGGGTCATGGGGCTTTTGTTCCTGCTGATCTCGCTTTATCTTTTTACGGCTTTTTTGAAGACCAACACCTTTAAGGACCTGCTGCCCCAGCATTTCCTGTACGGGATCGCCTTCCTGTTCTTTTCCCTGTCCCTGCACTTCTGGCCGTCTGCGCTTTTGGTCAACAAGGTCACGACCCTGATCGGCAGGTTGAGCTTCGGCATTTATCTGGCGCATTTCATGGTGATCAAGCTGATGCGGACCGTATTTTTCAAGGATGGGTTTATTCTGAATGGCAACAAGGGTGCCTTGCTGGCGTATTTGCTGGTCCTGGCCGCCTCCATGGGAATCTCATACATTGCGCACAACCTGATCGAGGTCCCGGGGATCAATTGGGGCAGAAGAATCATCAAGGGATTTTCATAAACCCGGCATCCAGAACAACACAAGGCCAAAGCCTGCCCCGGTCTCGTCCCTCCCGTGATCATTTCCCGCGGGTGTTACAATTGGAAACTCTTATTGTTGATTCCGGGTCAACCACCATTAGCCATGTATAGTCTCGACACCCTCTCGAACGAAAAAGATGACCTTCAAAAAGCGGTTTTGAACGCGCGCGCGTTCAAGCCGCTTTACGTTAAGATCAAGGTCAACTACGGCTGCAATCTCAAATGCCAGATGTGCAAACACTGGCGCGAAACGCGCGAAACGCCCATTCCCATGCAGCGCTTCAAGGAAACCATCTCGGAACTGGCGGAACTTGGCTGCAAGAAGATCCATTTTTCAGGCGGCGAGCCCATGCTCCGGCCGCAGCTGCCGGACCTGGTGGCATACGCCACCGAACTCGGCATGCGCGTCACCCTGACCACCAACGGCACATTGATCGACAAGGAAAAAGCCAAGGCCCTCATCACCGCCGGCCTGCGCGGGGTGAACGTCTCGATCGACTCGCCCATCAAAAAGATCCACGAGAAGGTGCGCGGCGTGGATGGCTCCTTCAAACTCACCGCCAGGGCCGTCGAGCTCTTCCATAAATACGCCAGCAAGGGCAAGTTGACCGTGCGCATTAACACGGTCGTCAGCCGCGAGAATTATTTCAGCCTGGCCACTCTGCCGGAGCTGGCTCATCAACTGGGCGCGGACGGCATCAACCTGATTCCTGTCGACGACCACTGCGGGGAGCATTTGTCCATGCGCAAAAAGGACATCGCCCTGTTCAATGAAGAGATCGCGCCTTATATAGAAAAACGCGCCCGGGAACTGGGCGTGAATATCGCAGATGAAGACGCATTCCCCTTTGGCAGGGACGAGAACGAGGTCCGGTTGGGACGCGCCGGTCGTTACGCCTTCGGGTATTACAGCAAGCATCCCTGCTTTGCACCCTGGACGCACAGCCTGATCGATTTCAACGGTCTGGTGTACGTGTGTTGCATGACCCGCGAACAGATCCCCCCGCTGGGCGACATTCGCAAACAATCCTTCAAGGAAATTTGGGAGGGCGCAGCCTACCAGGCCGTGCGCCAGAAAATGCACCCGCCTTCCTTAAAACCCTGCCAGCGCTGCGATGATTTTATCGTCGAGAACAAAAGAATCTGGGAAATGATCGGGCCGTATTAAATGCAAATCGCGGGGTCAACCCCGCGATTCCAAACTTAACTCAAATCTGAGAACATGTCGCTGTTGTCGTTGTCATCCAGATCGTTATAGCGGCCGAAGGAGTTCAGGTCCGCGGCGGTGAAAGTGGCCGCAGCGATCGGCAGGGCGATCGGTTGATCGAGTCCCTGCTGGCAGGCCAGGCAGACACGGCCCTCTCTTGTCGAATTGGTATGCTCATCGCAAAACCCGCGGCCGCATTTGACACATGCCCCCAGTGCGGGATTCTCGCAGCGGTGCGGGACCAGATAACCAATAATCATTTCACATTTTTCTGCCATTGAGACACCTCATGAAAATTGCGTTGCTTAGCGAAAAGTATACACCAGACCTCGGGGGACTTGCAATCTCAACAGGACGTTTGGGCCATCTGCTTTGCTCGGCCGGACATGAGCTGCGGGTCTTTGCCCCAACCTCGAACCTGCCCCCCTCCGAGCAGCGGACTCTGCCCTCCAAAGGTGTGCGCGTCACCCGCTTCGGCGCACACAAGCGCGTGGATGATACCCTGGTGGATTGGTTCGAGTTGATCGTGGACGAGCACCGGCGCGAACCCTTCGACCTGCTGCACGCCTACTTTCTGTCCCAGGCCGGATTCGTGGCCGCCTACGCCGGAAAATACTTAAACCTGCCCAGTGTCGTGTCCATCCGCGGCAATGATATCGAACGCGCAGCCTTTGACCCATCAAGATTTTCGCATGTGATGTATGCGCTGCAAAACGCGGGCGCAGTCACCACCAATGCAGCTGAACTGGCGAAGAAGGCCGCGGCGTTTCTGGATCGCAAGATCCACTTGATTCCAAATGGAATCGATACGGCTTTATTCAAACCGATGCAGCCAAATGAGGTACTGGCCGAATCGATTCTCGCGCAGCACAACAGGAAAATCATTGGCTTTGCAGGGGAACTAAGGAAAAAAAAAGGACTCCAGACTTTACTAAATGCCTACGCGCAAGTCCATGCACTTCACCCCTGCACCTTGCTCATCGCTGGAGAGGTGCGCCCCGGCGGGGATCAGCAGACCTTTGAGGAATTCAAAGCGTCCATTCCGGACGCGGATATCATTGTCACAGGCGCCATTTCGCATCAGGACATGCCCTCCTATTACGCCCTGATGGATGTGTTCGTCCATCCGTCCGAGCGGGATGGGATGCCGAATGCCCTGCTCGAAGCAATGGCCTGCGAAAAAGCCGTGGTCTGCACACCGGTCGGCGGCGCGTTGGATGTGATCCGGGACGGCGCGAACGGCATCTTCGCACCGGTCAACGACGCGGGCGCATTTGCACAGGCGATCCTTGGGCTGCTAAATCGGCCGCAGAAACGGGAGGCCATTTCAAGGTCCGCGCGCGAAACGGTTATTTCGAGCTATACGCTCGAAAAGGAATTGCAGGCGAACCTGGCGGTCTATAGGCATTTGAGAGGAAATCAGGAATATGGATTATCGAATCGAACATGATCTGCTTGGCGAAAAGGAAGTGCCGGCAAACGCCTATTATGGCGTGCATACATTACGGGCGCTTGAGAATTTTCCGATCAGCGGCATCCCGATCAGCACCTACCCCAGCCTGGTCACGGCCCTGGCCTGCGTGAAACAGGCCTGTGCGCTGGCCAATCAGGAGCTGGGATTGTTGGACAGCGAACATGCGCAGGCGATCGTCAAGGCCTGCGAAGAGATCCGCGCCGGAAAATTGCACGAACAATTTGTCGTGGACGTGATCCAGGGGGGCGCCGGCACCTCGACCAATATGAATGCAAATGAAGTCGTGGCCAATCGCGCACTGGAGCTCAGCGGCCGCAAATTCGGCGACTACCAGTACCTGCATCCCCTTGAACATGTTAATTTAAGCCAGAGCACCAATGACGTCTACCCGACCGCCATCAAGGTCGCCCTGCATTTTGAAATTGACCTGCTGATCGGAGCCATGGAAGTCCTCAAGACCGACTTTGCAAACAAGGCGGCCGAGTTCAAGGATATATTGAAAATGGGACGCACCCAATTACAGGATGCGGTTCCCATGACCCTCGGCCAGGAATTCAGCACGTATTCGGTCATGTTGGAGGAGGATCAACAGCGCCTGCGCGAGGCGGCTTTGCTCATCCGGGAGATCAACCTGGGCGCAACTGCGATTGGCACCGGTATCAATTCGCATCCGGATTATGCGGCCCTGGCACGCAAACACTTAAGTGAAGTCACCCGAATTCACTACATTACGGCCGGCAATCTCGTCGAGGCCACCCAGGATGCGGGCGCGTTCGTGCAGCTTTCGGGTGTCTTGAAGCGCGTGGCGGTCAAGATCTCGAAGATCTGCAATGATCTGCGTCTGCTTTCCTCCGGACCCCGAACCGGGTTCGGAGAGATCAACCTGCCTGCCGCCCAGGCCGGGTCCAGCATCATGCCGGGCAAGGTCAATCCCGTCATTCCGGAAGTGGTCAATCAGATCGCCTTTTTGGTGATCGGCAACGATGTGACCGTTTCCTTTGCTGCTGAAGCAGGACAGCTGCAGTTGAACGCCTTTGAGCCGATCATCGCGCACAGTCTCTTTGATAGCATTATTTATCTGCGACAGGGCTGTCTGACCCTGGCGGAACGTTGTGTGCGCGGCATCACCGCCAACCGCGATCATCTGGCTGAGCTGGTGGACCGGTCGATCGGGATCGTAACGGCCTTGAATCCGTTCATCGGCTATGAAAATGCAAGCGCAGTCGCGAAGGAGGCTCATGCCACCGGTAAAGGTGTGGCGGAGATCGTCCTGGCCAAAGGCCTGCTCACCCGTGAACAGCTGGATGAGATCCTGAAACCCGAATCACTCACCCGGCCCAGGAATAATTCCGCAAAGTAGGAAGTCCGGAGCATGTTGACAGCACCTGCAAGGAATCACCTGCCGATCATTGCACTATTGACCGCCAACGCCATATCCCTGGTGGGCAATGTGCTTTCGGCCATCGCCATCCCCTGGTTCGTGCTGCAAACCACGGGCAGCGCCACACGGACAGGCATCACCGGATTTTTCACGGTCCTGCCCGTGGTGTTGGCTGGCCTGTTGGGCGGAACTCTCATCGATCGTTTTGGTTATAAACGCACCAGCGTCATCGCGGACCTCGCCAGCGGCGTAACCACGGCCTTGATCCCGATCCTGTATTTCAGCGTGGGTCTGCAATTCTGGCAGCTGATGGTATTGGTGTTTTTGGGTGCCCTGCTGGATGCACCGGGCAGCACCGCCAGGAACGCCCTTGTTCCGGAACTGGCCGAGCTGGCGCACATGCCGATCGAACGCGCAACCTCCCTGATCCATATGATCGAAAGGGGCGCACGCCTGGTGGGCGCGCCTCTGGCCGGCTTGCTGATCGCCGTGATGGGCACGGAAAATGTTCTGTGGCTGGATGCAGCCTCGTTCTTTATTTCAGCGGCCATCATCGGCGTCACCATTCGGGTGCATGTGATGCCGTCCAGGGAAATCCAGGATGGTAAATATTTCGACGAACTGCGTGCAGGCCTGCAATTTATCGCCCGCGATAAATTGATCCTCGCCATTGTCGTGATGATCATGCTGACCAATTTTTTGGATACGATCTTCGGCGGGGTTCTGCAGCCGGTTTTTGTGAAGCAGGTTTATGGTCAGGCGCTGGCTTTGGGTCTGCTGATCGGAGCGAACGGCGGCGGAGCGGTGCTCGGCGCCCTGATTTACAGCGCAATTGGACCGCGTTTGCCGCGGCATGCGGTATTCGTACTGTGTTTCATGCTCTCCGGCTTGAGGTTCCTGCTTTATACAACATATCCGCCACTCTGGTTTGCAATTTTATTTACAGTCATTCTAAGCATGGGCGCCGGACCGCTCAACCCGATCATTAACGCCATTGAATACGAACGTATCCCAAAGAACATGCGCGGACGGGTCGGTGGTGCAATTACTGCAGGCGCAATGTCCGCGATGCCGCTCGGGATGTTGATCGGCGGCGTACTCACGGAACGCCTTGGCGTGAGACCGATGTTTCTCGGATTGGGCGTGATCTTCCTGATCACCACCTTAAGTATGGCCTTCATCCCGGCCATGAAGGAAATGAATCGCAAGGAAAGAAATCCGCTTGAACAAGGCATCAATGCAGCATCGCCAACAGGAGAACCATGACCACACTTTTCGACTCCACCAAAACGGTAAAATCCGAACTCTCGAACCAGAAATACATCGCCTCGGACGAGATCGCGACCATCGTGTATCTTTCACAAAAGCTGGGAAAACCCCTGCTCGCGGAGGGACCTGCCGGCGTGGGCAAGACCGAACTAGCCAAGGCCATAGCGGGGGCCACCGGACGCGAATTGATTCGTCTGCAATGCTATGAGGGCCTGGATGAATCCAAGGCATTGTACGAATGGGAGTATTCCAAACAGCTGCTGTACACCCAACTCCTGCGGGACAAGTTAAATGACACACTTGGCAAGGCCGAGTCTCTGGCGGAGGCGGCCGACAAACTCGCAAAGGAAGAGGATGTGTTCTTCTCCAATCGGTTTCTTTTACAACGTCCGTTATTGAAGGCCATTTTGAGCGAAAAACCGACGGTCTTGTTGATCGACGAGATCGACCGCGCCGACGCTGAGTTCGAGGCCTTTTTATTGGAAATCCTGAGCGACTTCCAGGTATCCGTGCCCGAGCTGGGGACCCTGGTCGCGAAGCACAAACCCTTTGTGGTGCTGACCTCGAACAACACACGCGAACTCTCCGAAGCGTTAAAGCGCCGTTGTTTATATCTATTCATTGATTATCCCTCCCTGAGTGAAGAATTGGCCGTGGTGCGCTTGAAGGTCCCGGACCTGAATCCCAAACTGGCCCAACAGGCCGTGGAATTCGTGCAAAAATTACGTCGTTCCGACATGCGCAAGTCGCCTTCCATCAGCGAGACTCTGGATTGGGCCAATGCGCTCGTGGCGCTGAACGCGTCCAATCTGGACAAGGATACTTTGGAAGACACACTTTCGGTTTTACTCAAGCACGAGGCCGATCTGCAAAAAGCAAAACGGCAATTAAACGCTCCCCCGCCGCCGCAGCCGAAACAGAGGCCGCCCGACGATTTCGGGAGATTCTCCGGGAATTGATCGTTATTACGGAAACAATTTATCTAAATACATACTGAGGTAAATGACATGGAATCCAATCATAAAATTCAAAGACCGGGTCTTATTGGCATGCTGGCAGCGGGCCTTTGGCTGGCGGCACTTGTTGTTGAATATCACTATGGATTACTTCCGCCGGGGAATGGGAGCTGGATGTATTATGCCGATCAGTCCGTTTTCTTCCTTGCCCTTATGGGATATTTGATCATGCTTGTCGGGCTGTGGCAATCGAAAGCCGCAGGGGAAGGCAGGTTTGGGAAAATTTCACTTGGAATTTTCATCGCCGGCATTGCAGCCTTGTTGATCGCGCAGGTTGTACAATGGTTGACAAAGAATCCGGATTTTTTCCTCTTTCCTGTAGGCGGTATCCTTCAACTTCTCGGAGGTCTTCTAACAGGGACAGCAGTGGTCACAGCCAAACGCTGGAGTGGATGGCAGCGTTTTGCACCACTGCTGCAAGGTTTGTATTATTTGATCGTGCTTTTCATTCCAATTGCGGTTTCAAATCAGTCCCCTTCCGAGTTAACAGAAGGGCTCTGGCAGGTGACCTGGTTTATCACCAGCCTGGCGCTTTATAGCGCGTCCAACCAGAGTAGGTAACCTCATCATTTCTTCCATTGGAATCTGAACTATGGAATCCCGCATCCTACAATTAATTGCGGCATTACGTTCAAGCGGAGTGCGTGTGTCCCTGGCGGAGTCAGCCGAGGCATTTTCAGCGGTTGACTTGATGGGGATTCAAGACCGCGAGGAATTTCGTTTGTCCTTACGCGCTACATTGATCAAAGATTTGAAAGATATTCCAACGTTCGATAAATTGTTTCCGCTGTTCTTCGGGTCGGGGCAGCCGCCGATAATGGGCGGGAATCTGTCAGACGAAATGACACCGGAGGAAGCGCAGATGCTGGCGGATGCCTTGAGTCAATTCGCGGAGAATCTGCGTCAGCGCATGGAAAGGCTGATGAATGGCGAGCAGCTATCGAGGTCCGAACTGGAGGCGCTCGGTCAATTAGTCGGATTGAATCAGGCAGGCGATCTCAACTATCAAAATTGGATGACACAGCGCATGCAGCGTGCGATGGCCTTTCCTGAAGTCCAAAAGGCAATGAAGGAATTGATGGAACAACTGGCGCAAATGGGCATGGACCGCGAGCGCATCGAGCAGATCCGGCAGATGATCCGGCAGAATATGCAGGGCATGCAGGAACAGATGGAACAATTCGCAGGCGAACGCATTGCCGAAAACCTGAGCGAAAAGCCGCGCTCTGATAACGTCGACAACCTGATGAACCGTCCATTCCAGGCCCTGTCGGATGCGGATAAACAAACGCTGCAGCGCGAAGTCAAAAAGCTGGCCGCGGCCCTGCGCACGCGCATCGCGCTGCGCCAGAAACGCGCCAAAAGCGGACAGATGGATGCCAAAGCCACCATCCGCGCCAGCTTGAAATATAATGGCGTGCCGATGGAGATCAAGCACCGCGACCGGATCCACAAACCCAAGATCGTGGTCATCTGCGACGTGAGCACCTCGATGCGCTTTTGTTCGGAGTTGATGCTGAGCTTTTTGTTCGCCCTGCAGGGACAGGTGCGCAAGACGCACGCCTTCGCCTTCATCGACCATCTCGAGTCGATCTCGGAGGATTTCAGCGGCGCGAATGCGGACGAGGCGATTGCCTCGGTGCTGTGGCGCATGCCCAGCGGACATTACAACACCGACCTCGGCCGGGCATTGGATAATTTCAACGACGATCACATGGATACGTTGAACAGCGGGACCACGCTCATCATCGTCGGGGATGGACGCAACAATTACAATGATCCGCGCCTCGACATTTTCTCGCGCATGTCCCGCCGGGCCACACGGACCATTTGGCTGAATCCCGAACCCCCGGGCATGTGGCACGGGGACAGCGACATGCCGAAGTACGCGCCGCTCTGCAGCGACGTGCTGAAGGTCAGTAATTTGCGCGAGCTGGCGGCTGCAGTGGATGATCTGATGACCGGGTAAACCAAACAAATCAGGCTTATAATAAAAAGCATAAACAGACCCCGCGGGGAAAAGAAATATGAAAAAGATCATGGTCGTGGATGATGACGTGGAGGCCACCAAATTACTGGGCGGCATTCTAAGACACCAGGGGTATGAGGTCATTGCGGTCAATGACAGTACGGTTGCCGCACAAATCGCGGGCGAGGAACGGCCGAACATGTTCCTGCTCGACCTGATGATGCCGGTCATTGACGGCTTTAAGTTGTGCAGGCTGCTGCGTGAGGATCGCAAATTCATGGTCACCCCCATCATCATCGTCACCGCCCTGACCGACGAGGACAGCAAGGCCGTGGCTTTTGGTGCAGGGGCGAATGATTACCTTTCAAAGCCTTATCATCCGCGCCAGCTCTTGACCATCATAAAGGAACTCCTGGAACCGGGCACATAAGTCCGGAGGTTTCCAACTGAAATGAACATGCTTGCGGTAAACTTGGCGCATGTCCAACTCCCCCATTGAAATCAACACCATCATCATCGGCGCCGGTCCTGCCGGGCTTGCGGTCGGTGCCTGCCTGAAACGGGCCGGCGTCCCGGCCATTCTACTGGAACAAAGTGATCAGGTCGGGTCCGTCTGGCGGCGCCATTATGACCGCCTGCACCTGCATACCGATAAAAGAAATTCGGAATTGCCGTTTGTGCCTTTTCCGAAGAAGTATCCGCGCTACCCATCCCGCGATCAATTGGTGGCTTATCTTGAGTCCTATGCCGGGAAATTCGCGCTGGATGTCCGCTTCAACCAACAGGTGATTTCAGCGCAAAAGGAAAAGGATAGCTGGTCAGTTCAGACCCGGACCGCACAATATCGAGCGGCTCATCTCGTGATCGCAACTGGAAATGCGCGCGAACCGGTGATCCCAAAGTGGAGCGGGATGGATGACTACAAAGGCATGCTCTTGCACAGTTCCGAATATAAGAATGGGGCCCAATTCAAGGGACAGAACGTACTCGTGGTTGGCTTTGGAAATTCCGGCGGCGAGATCGCCATTGACCTGGTCGAACATGGCGCAAGAGCGGGCATGGCGGTGCGCAGCGCGGTCAACGTCATTCCAAAGGAATTGGCCGGTATACCAATCCTGTCCATCGGCATCCTGCAGAATGCCATGCCCGCCTGGATGGCCGACGCCATGAATGCACCGATCCTGCGCGCCGTCATCGGGGACCTCGCCCGCTACGGCCTGCGCAAATTACCTTATGGACCCGCCACCCAGATCAGGAACGACAAACACATTCCGCTGATCGATGTTGGCACCCTCCAATTGATCAAGGGCGGACGCATCAAGGTATATCCGGGCCTGGCGGAGTTTACGGAAAACGGAGTCAAATTCACGGACGGGACCGAAGCGAAATTCACAGCCGTGATCCTCGCGACCGGATATCGTCCCAAAGTGGATGCATTCCTCAAAGAATCAAGTGTCTGCGACCAGGATGGCACACCACTCTCCACGGGGCGGGAGGCTTCCATCCCCGGATTGTTTTTCTGCGGCTATTACGTCTCGCCCACCGGCATGCTGCGCGAGATCGCGCTGGAGGCAAAACACATCAGTGCTGCAATTGTACAAAGGGAAATTTCACAATCCACCCGGGGAAAATAACGGCCGGTCCGCCTTGATCCGCACCTGTTTGAAGCGAAAATTGGCCGCTTTTTGTCTTGCCCGTGGAAGTTTTTAAAAGTATGATTGTGGAAAGGCCTTATTTTTTATCTTTCACACAATGGGATGAATTCTATGTCAAAAATATTGATCGTGGACGACGACAGACAGATCACATTCTTCCTCGAAAAACTGCTTTCATTCGAAGGGCACACCGCCACCGCCCTGAACGAAGGCTCAAAGACCCTGGAAACCGCCAGGACCTTTAAACCGGACCTCTTCATTCTCGACCTGATGATGCCGGAGCCCAATGGGTTTGAGCTGTGCAGAATCCTGCGCGCCGACCCCGAATATTCCGAAACACCCATCGTGATCATCACCGCCATGGATGACAGTGACAGCAAGGCCATCGCCTTTTTGGCCGGCGCGAATGATTTCATCACCAAGCCCTTCCGGCCCGATGAACTCGCCACCACCATTAAAACGCTGATTCATTGATCCCTGTGCGTTCGGACGCTCCGCCACTTGCAGCGAAAAAAATCCGTCCGGAGAAGAGATAATCGATGGCAAAAATCCTGATCGTTGACGACGATGAACCCGCGACCGCGCTGTTGTACAAGATCCTGACCTCCGAAGGATATGAAGCAGTCATTATCAATGACAGTTCCAGGGCCCTAAATTTTGCGCGCTCCATCTACCCGGATCTCTTCCTGCTCGATTTGATGATGCCCGAACCGGACGGCTTCAAACTGTGCCGGCTCCTGCGCGAAGATCCCAATTTTTCAGAATCCCCCATCATCATCCTGACCGCCCTCGACGACAGCGACAGCCGTCTGGTGGCCTTCGGCGCCGGGGCAAATGACTACCTGACCAAACCCTACAACATCAACGAGTTGACTCAACGGGTGCGGGCACTGTTGGCATGACCGAGTTCCTGTTTCAGGCAACATGGGCTCCATATTAAATCAAAAGCGGACTTCTTCAGGAAGTCCGCTTTTGATTCCCTGCGATCATTCTTGAAGCGTGTTGATAAAGGCGACCACCTGCCAGATCTGCTCCTCGGTCAGGATGCCCTTCCATGCCAGCATGGAGGTTCCCTCCTTGCCGGTGTTGATGCGCCAGAAAAGATAATCGTCGCCCGCGGCAACCTGAAGCGCGGCCAGGTTCATTGGCTTTGGATCGAGTGCCGCACCCGCCGGGCCGTCGCCGCGTCCAGAAGGTCCATGACAGGCTTCGCAATTATTTTTGAATACCACAGCGCCTTCGCCGGCCGCATCCGCTCCAAAGGGATTGGATTTACCGGCATATTCCGCAGGAACGGGCGCCAGAGTCCCATTTGCGTCCGCCGACTGGCCCTCCCCACCGCCGCCACACGCACCAACTGCAAAGGCGGCCAAGATCAACACGACCCACATCCTTCTTTTCATAACACTCTCCCATGGTTTTCATTAACTGCAGGCTGAAATTATATCCCGAACAACATGCTGTGACAAAAAACACAAAACCGGATCGGATCCACTTTCAAGGGCTTCGTACCGTATCTTCCGGGATGGGGTTTAAGGGAAGAGACAAAATTTAACGATGAAATGAGGAGAAAGAAATGAATTATCTAATGATGACTTTGCGAGTGATCCACATCTTTGCGGGAATCTTCTGGGTCGGCGGGACGCTGATCATGACATTTTTCGTGGGTCCAACGATCGGCGCGACCGCCGAAGCGGGGCAAAAGTTCGCCGGTCATTTGATGTCCCGGATGAAATACAGCCAGCGCATGGCCGCCGCGGCCGGCCTTACGCTTCTGGCCGGCGCGATTCTGTTCTGGATCGACTCAGATGGCTTTACCTCGGCCTGGCTAAGTTCCGGCGCCGGGAAAGGCTTTAGCATCGGCGCGGGGTTTGCCATCATCGGGTTCGGAACCGGGATTATGATCGGCCGGACCATCAAGGCCATGGGACAACTGGGCGCTCAATTTCAGGGAAAACCCACCCCGGAACAGGCCGCCCAGATGCAGGCCTTGGCCAAAAAACAAACCCAATATACGAACATCACGGCAGCCGTGCTGATCTTCGCGGTGTTATTCATGGCGATCGCGCGCTACCTCGTTTTTTAGGCAACAAAGCCACACTTCAAATAAGGGCCGCGGAGTTATTATTCACTTCGCGGCCCGTTTGCATATCCCGCCCGTTGACCCGCAAAACCCCGGCGAAGGGGTAAAATCCAGGCTCATGGGAGCACTCATAAAATGAAAACCTGGCAAAAACTTCTACTCGGACTGATCGGAGTGCTTGCAATCCTGCGCGTGCTGGCGAAACCCGCTCCGCAATTTCCCTATTACACACAGGAAGCCAACCGCCCGCTGGTGATCGCCCATCAGGGCGGAGACGGCGTGTGGCCGGGAGACACACTGTTTGCCTTTGAGCATGCCGCCGCCATCGGCGCGGACGTGCTTGAGATGGACGCACACATCACAAAAGACAGCCAGATCGTGCTGATGCACGATGAACGCGTGGATCGCACCACGGACGGGACCGGCCTGATTGAAGACCTGACCCTGGCCGAGCTGTCCAAACTGGACGCGGCCTATCAATGGTCCACGGACGACGGACAGACCTTCCCCTATCGCGGACAAGGCATCCAGGTCCCGACTCTCCGGCAGCTCTTTGAAAAATTCCCGGACAAACGTTTTTTGATCGAGATCAAGCTGACCGGGAATCCAATTCACAAGCCGCTTTGTGACCTGATCCATGAATTCGACATGCAGGATCGCGTGGTCGTAGCCTCCTTTCATGATGATGCCATGTCTCTCTTTAGACAGACCTGCCCGGATGTAGCCACGTCCGCTTCGAAAGGCGAGGTGCTGCCCTTCGTTCTGCTGGGCAAGATATATTTCAGCGGCTGGCTCTCCCCCCAATACCAATCCCTGCAGGTGCCGTATGAGACTTCGGAATCCTACGGCATCCCCGTCCTGACCCGGCGCTTCATCCGCGAAGCGCACGCCAAAAACATTTCCATCGAGCCGTGGACCGTCAACGACCCTGAATTGATGAAGCAATACATAGACTGGGGCGTGGACGGGCTGATCACGGATCGCCCGGACCTGATGCTGGAGATCCTCGGCAGGTAGTATGGCCTCCTACAAAAAGACGATCGAAGAACTGCGCGCTGCAAGGGATCAAAGGACAAAATCCAATCCCTTAAGCTGGCTGAACCTGGCCGGGTTGTTTCCCCTTGAGGAAGGTCAAACCGGTTTTGGGAGGGATGAAACCAACGGGATCTGCCTGTCCGGATTCCCGCTGGCGCACTGCGGATATTTTTCGCTGCATCAAGACCAAGTCACTTTCCATCCGGCGCCCAAAGTAAAATTCAATTGCAACCATCCCGGACCTGAGACCCGGCCGTTGATCACGGACCGGAATCCGGACCCCGACCTGATCGACATCGGCACGATCACCCTCAAGATCATCGTCCGTGGGCAGGCCATTTTTGTGCGGGCCTGGGACCGCGAATCTCCCGTTGGCAGGCAATTCAATGGATTTATCTATTTCCCGATCCGTGAAGAGTATCGGATCAAGGCAAAATATATCCGCTTTGACCGGCCCAAAGTCGTCCAGCGTGTGGATATCATCGGGACCGAATCCGAAGGCCGGTATTTGGGTCTGGCTCAATTTTCACTGAACGGTGTGGATTGCGAACTGACAGCCGAAAAAGACGGCGATAAGCTATTATTTCATTTCACCGACTCCACCAGCAGGGTCAGCACCTATGGCGGTGGACGGAAATTTTCGGTGCTCCAGCCGGATGGCGATCAGATCATTTTGGATTTCAACCTGGCCGAGAACTGGCCGTGTGCATATACGCCCTTTGCAACCTGCCCCATGGTGCCGCCGGAAAATCGTTTGTCGGTGAAGATCGAAGCTGGCGAGAAAAAATATTTGGATTGATCACAAGGCTGCTCAATAAAAAAACCGCCGAATTCCGGCGGTTTTTTTATTCTAATCAACCCAGGTTGTGCGGTCTTCAAATCCCTGACGCACATACGGTTCGGGAACCAGATCGGGATGCCCGATGTAAATAAAACCGAGAATATGCTGGTCGGGGTCAAAGCCCAAGAACACCTTGACCCTGGAATCGCGCGCCCATTCCCCGGTGCGCCAGATCGCCCCCAGACCAAGCGCATGTGCAGCCAGCAGGATGTTCATGCCGGCCGCGGAGGCCGCCGAGATATTTTCCATTTCAACGATCTTTGAATCTGCAGGTTTGTCCACTCCCAGCGCGATCACGACCGGCGCGCGCAGCGGCAATGCCCGGGTCTTGTCCAGGCCCTCGGGCGGCGTGGCAGGATTCCGGTCCAGAAAAGAAGCGGCCATTACATCGCCCAGCTTTTTCCGCCCGTTCCCCGTCAAAACCACAAAACGCCAGGGCCTCACCTTGTGATGATTGGGGGCCTGAACGGCGGCGCTTAACAATTTCTCGATCGTCTCGCGCGGAATAGAATCCGGCTTAACCTTGCTGATCGTCATTCTTCCATGAATTGCATCGAATAGTTCCATTAATTCTCCTGTCATTCAGGACGCTTGCGTGTAAAATTGTCTTACCATGAAAATATATTACTCGGACGAACACCGCAGGCACTTTCCCCCTTATGAGGTTTTCGATGGCGGCAAGCGCGTGCCTTATTTTGAAAATCCGGACCGCATGGACAGGATCCTCGCGGCGCTCAAACAAACGGATTGGGCCGATTTTCACGCCCCGCTTGATTTCGGACTCGACCCGATCCTGGCGGTGCACGACGAAAAATACATCGCCTTTCTCGCTTCGGCCTGGACCGAATGGCTGGCTTCTGATCCCGAAATTTCGCGTGCCCCGGAAGATTTTGCCTTCCTGCCGGCCACCTTCGCCCTGCACAGGTCTGGGCGCGTCCCCAATTCCTTATACGGAAAAGCCGGGTATTACATGATGGACCTGTCCGCCTGCATCGTGGCAGGGACCTATCCCGCCATCCTGGCTTCGGCCAACTGCGCATTAAGTGCCGCGGAATATGCCAGCGCGAATCATGAGACATCTTTTGGATTGTGCCGGCCGCCCGGCCATCACGCCGGGCGGGATTATGCTGGCGGATATTGCTTCATCAATAACGCCTCCGTGGCCGCAAACTCGCTCTCCACAAAAGGCCGGGTGGCCCTGCTGGATATTGATTATCATTGCGGCAACGGAAGCCAGGACATCTTTTATGAACGCGGCGACGTGCTGACCATTTCGATCCACGGCGACCCGGATTTCGAATACCCGCATTATTTTGGCTTCGCCGACGAGACTGGATCCGGTTTGGGACTTGGATTTCATCGCAACTTTCCGCTTCCCAAAGGGACGGATGACGAAGGATATTTGGCAGCATTGGAGAAAGCCCTGCAGTTGATCAAAGAGTTCGCACCCGATTCCCTGGTGCTTTCGGCCGGCATGGACATCTTCGCCGGCGACCCGCTCGGCACCTTCCAGCTGACCCAGGCAGGCATCGCTGCGATCGGCAGGCGCATCGCTGCGATCGGCCTTCCCACGACCATCATCATGGAAGGCGGGTACGCCAACGAGGCGCTGGGAACCAACATCATGACCTTACTGGAGAATTTCAAATGAAAAAATATTCGATCTTATTGGTTCTGATTCTTTTCACCCTGGCTTGCGGCAGTGTTCAACTGCCGCTGCTTTCCACGCCCACACCGATTCCGCCTAGCGCTACGAATACGCCCACTTCCACCTTTACACCCGAACCGACCTTCACCCCCACGATCACATTCACGCCGACCATCACCTTTACACCCAGCGTGACCCCCACGGCGACCTTTGCCTTTCCGACCGTGACCGTCAACAAACAGGCGCACTGCCGCTACGGTCCCTCAGCAGCCTATCTCCACGCCGCGGACTTGTATGCCGGAGATGTCGGTACGGTCCGCAGCCGGGCGTTTTACAGCAACTGGTTGTATATCAAATTCGAAAAACTCAGCTACTTCTGCTGGGTGGCCCCTTCGGTGGTGAACGTGACCGGTGACATCAGCAACATCCAAAAGGTCACGCCGGACCTGCAATCCATCGGCAGTAATCAATACGGACCGCCGCACAATGTCTCGGCGGTGCGCGACGGCGACGAGGTCACCATCAGCTGGGACCGCGTGGAAATGACCAACGACAAGGACCGCGGCTATTTCATCGAGGCTTTCGTCTGCCAGGGCGGCTTCCTGCTGTGGTGGACCTATTCCTACCCGGACCAATACAGCACCAGCTACACGGTCAAGGATGAAGCCGGCTGCTCCACGCCCTCCTACGGTCAGCTGTACACCGTGGAAAAACACGGCTACTCGCAGCCGGTTGACATCCCCTGGCCGGCGCCGTAGAACAAATTGAACCATCATCCAGAGATCTGCGCAATTAAGGGATCCCCTTCACCTATGTCCACAGCCTGCTTCCCCTATATGGAGACTTAATGCTGAATATCATTCAAGCTGAAACACAGGCTCACTTTCAGCAGATCCGGGAACTCATGACCGAATTCATGAAATGGGACCTTGAGCAGACAAAACAGCTGGGTCTGGACCCCGTTAAATTGGCGAATTTTTATTACGCCACGCGCGACGATTCCCTGCCGGGTCGTTATGCGCCGCCCAAAGGCTGTCTGCTGCTTGCAGCTGAATCGGATCATGCGGCAGGCATGGTCGCGTTTAAGCCGGTATCTTCCAATACCTGCGAGCTGACCCGAATGTATGTCCGCCCGGAATTTAGAGGGAAGGGGCTTGCCCGCAAATTAATACAAATGTTGATTACAAAGGCACGGGAATCGGGCTATAACATCATCCGGCTGGAAACAGCAACGTTCATGCAGCCGGCCATTGCTTTATATTCATCCCTTGGATTCATTGTCCGCCCGCCTTATTATGAGGTACCGGAGGATTTTTTGGATCATACTGTTTTTATGGAAGTGGACATTTCATCATAGGGAAAAGGTTGCTTTACAGCACAATGCGGGTGAATACGGCATGGCTCGCCCCTGCAAAAACCGCTGGGAGTCTGGTGCAGTAAAAGAGAGATGCATTTCAAGGAAGGTAAACAAATGACGTCGCAACACATTGGGAAATATGCCTGTTTGGAAGTGGAATCTCGCCATTTATTGAACAGGATTCCAGACGGTTTGTTCGATAGTCCCAGGGGCTGGCTGATTACCGACCGCTATTTCCCGAACACACGCCTGCGCTTGCGGCACATGCAATCCCTTTCAGGGGAAGAGCAAATATACAAACTTACCCAGAAATTTCACTCCGAAACTCAAAATGCATACGAAACGACCATTACGAATATGTATCTCACCAAAGCCGAATATAATCACTTCGAAACTTTGCAAGCCGTGATTCTCAGGAAAAAGCGTTACCCATACCCGCTGCCCGGCATCTCATTGAGCATCGACATTTTTGAAGGCCGTCATCAAGGCTTGATCCTGGCGGAGTTGGAAGTGGAGCATAAGGCGGAAATCCACGAATTGGTTTTGCCTGCGTTTTTTCTCAAAGATGTAACGAATGACCCGTTTTTTACCGGAGGCAATTTGGCGGCAATGCCGGATGAGGAGTTTCGACAAGGCCTGTCACAGCGCCTTCTTGATCATGAGAATTTGTGACAACCAAAGCGTCACGGCCCGCAGGGACAAAGTCCCAAACTGCTGGTCATTTCAAACACCCGTCATTCCATATTTTTCAAAGAAGGAAAACCTAATGGGGCAGTTTATCGAACAATGGAAACAAAAAGCCGGGAAACTCAAAATCGAAGTCTATGCCCTATACCTGGCTTATCGGGACCCAAGAGTTCCCCTATACACCAGGATTTTTACCGGTTGCATCGTTGGGTATGCCTTCAGCCCAATCGACCTAATTCCGGACTTCATTCCCATTCTGGGATATTTGGATGACCTGGTACTCATTCCTTTGGGAATCAAGATTGCGCTTTCCATGATTCCAAAAAATATAATGATTGAAAGCCGGGAAAAAGCACAGGAAATCATCCGTCAAGGCAAGCCTGTCAACCGGACAGCCGCCGTTATGATTATCTCGATCTGGCTGTTGCTTGCGGCCTTATTCATCGCATTAATGGCGAAAGTATTCAAGAGCTAATGGGCGGCCTCAGCCGTAACAAAAGCGCCCATTAATAAATGGGCGCTTTTGTATCCCTTTGTTTAAATCTCAGGCGAGAATGCCGGCCTTCTTGAAGGCGCTTTCGAGCGCATCGATCGTGGCCGGTTTGATCAACATGGCCTGCGCGCCGATCTTCATCACATGCGCGCGGGTCTCCGGCTGATCGTCGGAGGTGATCACGATGACCGGCATCTTGTTCAGGCGCGGATCGCGCCGGATGTACGCCAGCACCTCGGTGCCGTCCACACCGGGCATATTAATATCCAGACAGACAAAACGCGGGATCAACGTCCCCAGCACCGACATGGCCGGGCTGGAGCCATAGGCCACCCGTGCGGGCAAATCCAAAATTTCAAGCATCTGCTGCAGGGCATCCGCCGTCTGACGATTATCGTCGATAATTAAACCTTCGTTTAGCACACCGTCCATAGATCTTAATCCTCCAGAATGATTTTACCCATTACCGAAACGTCATAGCCGGTTAATTTTGACACGGATTCGCGAAAGCCCGCCGAATCAAGCAGGTCGAACAACGGCGAAAGCAATTCTCCGCCGGCATGTTCCTTTGGAATGACCAGGTCGTATCGTTCCTGATAAAGCGGAACAAAATCCAGGTCAAGGGCCTGGGCGGCTGCGGCGATCCCAAGTCCGCAATCTGCACGGCCCGAAGCCACCGCAGCGGCGACACCCAGATGAGTATACTCCTCTTCAGGATAGCCGAGGATTCGATCCGCCGGCATGTTCAGCAGACTTAAATGATAATCCAAAAGCACGCGCGTGCCGGCCCCGCGCTGGCGGTTCACGAACTGGACCTCGCGCCTGCCAAGGTCCTTCAAGCTTTTAACACCCTTTGGGTTGCCCTTCCTAACGATCAGCCCCTGGTCCCGGCCCACAAGAGCGACCACTTTAACGGGCACATCCGGCATGTATTGCCGGATGTAGGAAATATTATAAGAGCCGTCTTTGGGGTCCAGTAAATGTGACCCGGCCAAATGCGCTTCTCCGCGCCGCAAGGCGACCAGCCCGCCCTGTGACCCGACATTCGCGGAAGCCAGCCGGCGGTCATGTTCGGCGAGAAACTGCGCGAGCAGGTCAAGCGTCATATCATGCGAGCCGATGCACAGGATCGTCCGCTCGATCTCGGTCCGGCTGCGATACAAATGCACTTTGACCTTTTCGCCTGCATCCATGCCCTGCACCCCGCTCGGAAGCAGGGCCAGACCGTCGGCCTGCACGAGCGAGGTGATCACGCCCGCACCGCGCGAGAGAGGTGCCGCCAGCAGCTTATCGCCCACATTGCCAACCGCCACCCGCACAAAATCATCGTCGCCCGCAGGGGAGACCAGTTTGCGTGTGAGCGTTGCCATTTCGGTCGGGAGTTCATTCGGACGGCGGCCCAACCATTTTGCGATGACGGGTTCCACAAAAATATCGATGGTCAGTGCGGCAGACACCGGGTATCCGGGAACGCCGATGATGGGGATTTGCCGTTCCCGATTGATCATTCCCAGAATCACAGGGTGACCGGGCCGGACCGCCACCCCGTGCACCAAAAGCGTGCCGAGTTTTTCAACCACCCTGGCCGAGAAATCCTCGGCACCAGCGGAGGAGCCCGCATTCAGAAGAATCAGGTCATGGGTTTGCGCAGCTTCCGATACGCGTTCGCAGATCAGCTCAAAATCGTCCTTCGTGATCGGATAACGGGTCGGTTCCCCACCCATGTTCCGGACCTGCGCCGCCATCACCAGCGAATTGTATTCGAGAATGTCGCCGGATCCTAGGTTGGACCCGATCGGGACCAACTCCGTGCCGGTAGGCAAAATGGCAACTTTCGGCTTGCGCGCGACCGTGATGTTCTGATGTCCGGATGCCGCAATGGCGCCCAGATCCACCGGGCGCAGGGAATGTCCCGCCGGCAGGACCAACTGTGTTGCAACGATATCCTCTCCCAGCGGCCGCACGTGACTCCAGGGCGCGACGGCTGCGCGAATCCGGATCGACCTGGGAGCGCGGATTTCCTTTGTGATGCGGCCCTGCTCATCGAGCGATTCAACATTCTCGATCGGGATGACTGCATTCGCCCATTCCGGCAGCGGATCGCCTGTATCCACATACTGCGCCTCGGGACCGATGAACAGGGTTACCGGCGCGGACGGCATGGCACCATTCGTGGAGACCGCCCGCAGCGCGAATCCATCCATCGCGGAGGCGTGATAATGCGGAGAGGAGATCCGGGCCCAGACCGGTTCCGCAGTGACGCGGCCCAGGGCATTTTCATCCAACGGAATGTTCTCGGTACCAGACACACACCACAGGCCGGCATCCTGCAAGGCTTCGCGCAGGCGGGCCTGGGCTTGAGAGAGCGGAATATCGTGAAGGTAAACAGACATATCGATTTACAGGTTAAGCATCATGCTGCACGATCCATGGCGGCGCCCAGTCGTTTGATGATCTCGTCAACCTCATCCGCGGTGATGGAAAGCGGAGGCGAGAAGGCCAGCGTATTTCCCAACGGACGTGAACGCAGCCCGAGTTCCTGGGCAGCCTTGAAGATCTGCATGGTCCTGGCGGGGTCGGCGGCTTTGGTCTCCTTATTGGAAACGATCTCCACGCCGCACACCAGCCCCAGGCCGCGCACATCACCCACAAAGGGAAACTCGCTCAGGGTCTTTAGTCCATCCAAGAGTCGTTTTCCCAATTCACGGGCGCGTTTTGGATAATGATCGCGTTCCATGATCTCCAGGTTTTTCAAGCCCACGGCGCAGGCCATGGCGTGACCCGAATATGTATACCCATGCATGTAGGCCTCGGATTCAGGCGCGCTTTCCATCGTCTCGCGAATCTGATCAGAAAGCTGGATGCCGCCCAATGGGGCGTACCCGCTCGTGATGGCCTTGGCAAATGCAAGCATGTCCGGTTTTACATTCCAATGATTAAGGGCGAACCATTCCCCGGTCCGGCCAAATCCGGTGATGACCTCGTCTGCGATGAACAGGATCCCGTATTGGTCACAGATCGCGCGCACAAGCGGAAAATAGTCCGCGGGCGGAACGATCACACCGCCCACGCCCATGACCGGTTCCGCAATAAAGGCCGCCACGCTATTCTGGCCTTCGCGCAGGATGGCTTCCTCCAATTCGCGCGCCGCGGCCTGACCGATCGTCTCTCCGGCCTTGACCTGGCCTTCATAACGGTATGGATTGGGTGCAGGGATATGAACAAAACCGTCCATGGCCGGGCCGAACATGCTGTGATATTTTTCAAGGCCGGTGGCAAACGTGGCCGCCAGCGTGATGCCGTGATAAGCGCCCTTGCGGGCAATGATCTTGTATTTGCCGGGCCTGCCTCTTCGTTTCCAATAATAACGGGCGGTCTTGAAGGCCGAATCATTGGCCTCCGAACCGCCGGAGGTAAAGAGAGTGGTATTCAATCCTTCATAGGCAAAGCCGGCCAGCTTATCCGCCAGGGCAATTGAAGGCAGGTTGGTCATCCCTGAAAAATTGGAAGTGAAGGCCAGTTCCCTCATTTGATCGTAAGCGGCCTTCGCCAATTCCTCATGACCGTAACCCACATTGACATTCCACAGTCCGGCCATGCCATCCAGGATCTTCTGCCCGTCCGTGGTGTACAGCCAGACTCCCTCTCCGCGTTCGATGACGAGCGGATTCGCGTGGGATTTGGGATGATAGGTGGGGTGAAGCTGTTTCCTATCCTTTTCGATCCAGGCTGCCGTATTTTGTTTTGTCATGGTGCTCCGCTCCATCAGCCCAATACTTCCACATCATGCGGGCCGGACTCTTTCAACCCGGCTCCCGTCATGCGTACAAAAATGGCTTTTTTCTGGAACTCTTCAAGGGTGTGCACTCCGCTGTAGCTCATGCCCGATTGCAGGCCGCCCACCAGTTGAGTGAGCACTTCGCGCGTCTTGCCGCGATACGGAACGGCCGCCTCGACCCCTTCGGCTACATACTCCTCGATCTCCTCCTGGGTCAGGTCATTGCCTTCCTTGCGATTGCGGTCGATGGTCGCTTCGCGCGAAGCCATGCCGCGGGACGCCTTGTAGCGATGTCCCCTGCGGGTCATGATCATGCCCGGGCTTTCATCTGTGCCCGCCAGCATGCTCCCGATCATGACCGTCTGTGCGCCGGCCGCGATGGCCTTGGCCACATCGCCGGGCTGGCGGATGCCGCCATCGGCAATGATGGGCACACCCGCACTGCGGGCCGCCTCGGCGCATTCGATCACCGCGGACAGTTGCGGTACGCCTGAACCCGCGACGATGCGCGTGATGCAGATCGAGCCCGGTCCCACCCCAACCTTTACACAATCCACACCCGCATCGATCAGGCGTTTGGTCCCGTCCCCGGTGGCCACGTTCCCGCCGATGATCTGCGCCTTGGGATAATGTTTGCGGATGTTCTTGATCATGTCGATCTCAAGGCTGGAATCGCCGTGTGCAATATCCACCACGATGCAGTCCGCGCCAGCCTGTAAGGCGGCTTCCACCCGGCGCATTTCCTTGTCCCGCACGCCCACCGCGGCGCCCACGATCAATCGTCCGCGCGAATCCTTGGTGGCCGTGGGATACTGTGTGATCTGCATAATGTCCTTTAAAGTCACCAGGCCGGTGACGCGGCCGTCCTTGTCCACGAGCGGCAGTTTTTCAATGCGGTGTTCATGCAGCAATTTCTCAGCTTCCTTCAAGGTGATCTCGGACGAGGCCGTAATGACCTTCCTCTGCATCAGAGCGGAGACCGATTTGCCGAGGTCGTTTTCAAACAGCAGGTCGCGGGTGGTGATGATGCCTGCCAGCTTCTCCATTTCATCCAGGATCAGGATTCCGCCCGAGCCGGTTTCATCGACAAGCTTTTTGATGTCCCCAATGGTGTGGGTCACAGTCAGGGAGATCGGATTTTCCACGATGAAAGACTCGGCCTTCTTGACCCTTTGAATTTGGCGGGCCTGTTCATCGATCGAAAGAAAGCGGTGGATGATGCCGATTCCGCCTTCGCGCGCCATCGCAATGGCCATGTCGCTTTCCGTGACCACATCCATGTTGGCGGAGACGATCGGGATCTGAAGGGAAATCTCCCGGGTCAGTTTCGTCTGCGTGGAAAGTTTGCGGCGTGAATCCACATCGGAGTATTGCGGAACGAGCAGCACATCGTCATAGGTTAAGGCAGTATCCTGCAAAATTTTCATCCTGACTCCTTAAAACCAAAATCGAACCGCCCGAATTATAATGCTTCCCTGTGAGTCCATTGGAGGGCAACCCGCATCCTCCCTGACCGTGGGCCTGGATCGGCCAAACGCAGCAGAACCAGTTTCCGGGTCAGGTGGGACGCGTTAAGCGGGCCAGGGAAATGCCCGCAAGTTGAAATTCCATCAAGGAGAGATCATGACAGTTACCGCAGTGATTGGATCGCAATGGGGCGACGAGGGCAAGGGCAAGGCCGTTGACTTTCTCGCCGAAAAAATGGATTATGTGGCCCGCTTCAACGGCGGCAACAACGCCGGGCACACCGTGATCAACGAGTTCGGCACCTTCAAGATCCATCTCGTGCCTTCGGGCATTTTTGCGAAGAACACCATTGGCTTGATCGGCGGCGGCGTGGTCATTGACCCACAGGTGCTGATCGACGAGATCGAAATGCTCAACCAGGCCGGTATTGGATTGAACGGCAGGCTGTGGGTTTCGCCGCGCTCGCATCTGATCATGCCCTATCACAAGATCCTGGACGGATTATACGAAGAAGCCAAGGGCGCCGGCGCAACCGGAACCACCCGCCGCGGCATCGGACCGGTCTTTGCGGACAAGGTCAGTTATAACGGCATCCGCTGGACGGATTTTACAAGCGACATGTTCGAGCAGCGTTTGAAGGTGCAGCTGGAACTGAAGAACAAGATCATCATCGCCCTGGGCGGCGAAGCATTGAAATACGAATCCGTGCGCGCTGAGTACCGCGGATATTATGTGAAGTTAAAACCCTACATCAAGGAATTATTTTCATTGGTACAGGAAGGCTTGAAGACTGGAAAAAACTTCCTTCTTGAACAGGCCATGGGGACTTTTCTGGACACGGATTGGGGCACCTATCCCTTCGTGACCGCTTCGACCACCATCCCTTCCGCGGCTTCCGCCGGATTGGGCATCCCGCCACGCCACATCATCAATGTGATCGGCGTGACCAAGGCTTATACCACCCGCGTCGGCGGCGGACCCCTGCCCACCGAGATCAAGGACTACGACAGTGAGGTCTATAAAAAATTCGGCGAGGTGGCCGCAACCACCGGCCGTGTGCGCCGGGTCGGCTGGCTGGATTTGGAGATCGTACGCACCGCGGTCGAATTGAGCGGCGTGACCGAGATCTGCCTGACCAAACTGGATGTGCTGAGCGGATTGAAACAGATTCAGGTATGCAGCGGCTATCAAATGAACGGCCTCCCGGTCCGCTATGCGGATGTGGATGCCTATGGACTGGACAAAGTCGAAACGATCTATCAAACCCTGCCGGGCTGGTCCGAAGACATCAGCAAGGCAAAGACCTTTGAAGCGCTGCCGGTCAATGCCCGGAGCTACGTAAAAATGATCGAGGACGCAGCCGGCGTCCCGGTCAAATGGATCGGCGTGGGTCCCGAACGGGATGCCACGATCCGAAGATAGGCAAATCAGACCTCCGGGTTCGCTAGGAACCCGGAGGTCTGTATATCAAGATAGCAAGGTTTAATAAACATTATGGAACTTTACTTCATCCGTCACGGACAATCAATCAACAACGTAAACTGGAAGAATCCCGAATACGAGGAACATCCGGACCCATACCTGACCGATATTGGCCTTGAACAGGCGCAATATCTCGCAAAGTACCTGAAGGAAAAACAGCACATCACCGATGAAAATGCATGGAATATCCAGAACCAATACGGATACGGATTTACCCACATCTACACCAGCCTGATGGAACGCGCAGTGGACACGGCCGCCCCCACCGCGCGGGCATTGGGCGATGTCCCGTTCACAGCCTGGACGGAAATTCACGAGGAAGGCGGGATCTACGCACGGGAAGAGGCCAATCGTTTCAACGGGCTTTCCGGCAGGCCGCGTTCATTTTATGAAAAGAACTTCCCTGAATTGAAACTGCCGGACCATTACGATGACTCGGGCTGGTGGAATCGTCCCTTCGAAACCGAGGAGGAGCGCCAGCCCCGCGCGGACCGGGTCCTTGCAGAGTTGCTCGCCCGTCACGGGGATCGCGAGGGTCAACCCGAACAACGCATCGCCTTCTTCAGCCACGGCGGGTTTTTTGTGCGGTTGATCTCCGCCATGCTAAACCTCCCCTGGCGGCAGGCATCGCACGACATGAAATCCTGGTTCCTGCTCAACAACTGCTCGATCAGCCGCTTCGAATTGCGCAGGGATGAACTCCTGATTTCGTATCTCAATCGAACCGATCATTTACCGGCCGATTTGATCACCGCATAGCTCCGGAGAGCTTCATAAACCCCCATCGGCTGATGGGGGTTTATGAAGGTTAATAACTCACGATCGGGGATTTCCGGACCCACTTCCCTTCCAACAATTCCTTCAAAATAAAGTCCGCCCCGTCCGCGCGGGAAATTTGTATTCCTGAGTCTTTCCCAACATACCCAACACGATATTTCCCCGTGCGCTCCCCGTCCATTAACCTTGGGAAGCGCACAATGGTCCAATCGAGATCCGAGGATCGAATCGCCTTCGCGTTTGCCGCTGAATCAAGCAGGACGTCTTTTGCCATGAGATTAAGGAACATGCTCATCAAGCGATCAATGAATTTCGGCTGGTCCAGCGGGTCTCGAACGCCGGCGCCTGTGGTGGAGATCAGGCGCCGGATACCATGTGCCTGCATGCCTGCCAGAATATTCCTCGCCGCGTTTTCCATCATGCCCGGCAGCGGCGGATGGGTTGGTCCCAACGTGCTGACGACGGCACCCTGCCCGGCCATCGCCCTCTTGACCGCGTCCGCGTCCAACACATCGCCCTGAAAGACAGTCAAGCCCTGGTGTTGAATCCCAAGCCTGGATGGGGTCCGTACAAAAGCGGTCACCCCATATCCCTGATCCAGAGCCTGCTCAAGGACCTTCCCGCCCAATCCGCCTGAAGCGCCGAATACAATGATCTTCATTTCTACTCCCTGTTTGTTTTGTTTCAACCCGCACCGGATCGATCTCAAAATACAACTGCATTATAATTAAAGCGCTGGAATAAACACTCAATTCTTATTCTTAATGGAGGCAGAATGAATATCTTGGCATGGATCATCCTGGGTGCACTGGCCGGCTGGATCGCCAGCATCGTCATGGGCAGGAACAAGAGAATGGGCGCAATCGCCAACATCGTGGTCGGCATCGTCGGCGCATTTCTGGGCGGAGCCATTATGAACGCGCTGGGCTACGAAGGTCTGACCGGCTTCGACTTATGGAGTCTGCTCGTGGCGGTGATCGGCGCGGTGGTTTTGCTCTTCGTGGTCGGACTCGTCCGCCGGTAAAGTTGTTGTTGATAAAAAAAGTCCCCGCCATTTGCGGGGACTTTTTTATTTCTATTTCGCGGGAAGTATGTTTCCTGTCACTTCTCCAAAACCAATTCGATAACCGTCCCCCAGACAATAACCTTTCATGGTCACGCGATCCCCATCCTGCAGGAATTTTCGCGTTTCACCGCCAGGCAACACGACCGGCCTTTCACCCCGCCAGGTCAATTCCAGCATCGAACCGAAACTGTCCTCCGCCGGTCCGCTGATCGTGCCCGTGCCGCACAGGTCCCCCGTGCGCATGTTGCAGCCGGTCACGGTATGATGCGTGAGCATCTGCTCCACACTCCAGTATAAGTATTTCATGTTCGAACGTGAGATGGTCTGCGGAGCGTTCATGGTCCCGCTTTGAAGAGTCACCTCCAGCTGAATGTCGTATCCATGGCCGGGACCAGCCTGCAGGTACGGAAGAGGCGCCGGGTCCTGCCTTGGCCCATCCACACGGAAGGGCTCCAGCGCCTCCATCGTCACCACCCAGGGCGATATCGAGGTCGCAAAATTCTTCGCAAGAAAAGGGCCGAGCGGCTGATATTCCCAGGCTTGAATATCGCGCGCACTCCAATCGTTCAAAAGCAGCATGCCAAAAATATGTTCACGAGCCTGGCTGATGGAAATGGGTTCGCCAAGCTCGTTTCCCGTGCCGACCAGGAACCCCATCTCCAATTCAAAATCCAGCGAGCGCGAAGCGACAAATTCCGGCGGTGCACCGTTGGGTGCCACCTGCCCCTTCGGGCGGCGGACCTGTGTGCCGGATAATACGATCGAGCTCGCCCGTCCGTGATAACCGACAGGCAGATGCAGCCAGTTTGGCATCAATGCATTTTCCTGGCCGCGAAACATGATGCCCACATTGGTGGCGTGTTCGCGCGAGGCATAGAAATCCGTGTAATCGCCGATGGCAGCCGGCAGGTGCATCTGGACTTCCTGAACCGGGATGAATGCGCGCGAACGCAGCGGATCATGCTTTAACGGGGAGCTGTCACTGCTCAACAGGCTGGTCAATTGCTGACGGATCCCCCGCCAGACCTCCCGGCCCGCGCCCATGAAGGGATTTAAGGTTGAGTCGGCAAAGAAATCATAAGATCGGTCGAATAATTTTTCCGCATCCACAACCGACAGGTCCAGCACCCAATCGCCGATGCGCGTGCCAATTCGCGGCTTTGGGTGGGATGCGCTTGAAAACACCCCATACGGCAGGTTTTGGACCGGAAAATCCGAATCTGAAGCAACATCGATAAATGATTTAAGGGGCATGCAGGATTCCTTTGGATACGGATGGGATTGAAAATTACGACTACATCAGGCCAAGCCGGCGCAGGTCGTCACGCGGATCGTCAAAACTGCAGCTGCCGAATGAAGTAAAGGTATGGCGCACGCGGCTGATCTGTCCGTTTGCAGCGCTCAGGTTCTTCCAGGAAAAACCAGATTCGTCAAAGACAAAATTTTGCGGATCTTCATCTTCAAGAATGGAGCGGGTCTCTTCCAGCGAAAGGCTGTTTGCCGAAGCCAGCACACCGGCGCCGAAGACGTTCAAAAATCCGTGCATTTTGGCGGAGACACTGTCGTTGTAATGCCGGATCGGATGATGCAGACCGGCCGTCGCTTTAAAGGGAACGCCCGCATCGCGCGCCGCAAGAATTGCCCAGGCGACCTGATCGGCCGTAGGGAAGGCCTCGGCTGTCACTCCCCCGGTGCGCAGCTTGAAGCCCACATGCTTGTCCTTGATCTTGCGCAGCGAACGGATCAGGATCTCCGCCCGCTCCTGCCAGTTCTCTTCAAACGGCGCCTCAAAAAACACGGTCAGCCCGTTTTTATTGAGCACATCCGCGGAGCGGGTCACCAGAGCCAGCGCCCGCGGAAACTCAGTTAATTCCGGGGCAGGCAGGGCCGTTTCGAACATGTCTGCGGCCACGCGCGTCCCGTGCGCATCCCGAAAGGTGAGAACATCCGCGATATCCAGTTTGAGGTTTTCAAGGAACTCTTCCGCGTTTTTTCCGCCCCTGCCCAACGTTGAAAAGGACAATGTGCCTTCGTGCGGAAACACCTGACCCGCAAGCCGGGAGAGTTCGGGCAGCCTCTTCGCGGGAACGACGAAGCGGGACAGCATCCACACATCGTCGGCCTGTTGATATTGCACGAAATTACGAAAAGCCTCCTCGAGCGGGAGATTGGCGGGCGGATACAGCCCCGCATAATCGATGATCCGGAACAACAGCAGTTGAAGGGATTTTGATGGCAGACTATTTTTCATACCGCATAATTATAGTCCGAAATGATTTCGTCTAATCGAGCATGATCTGTCTAAGCTGGAATTCCACCAGTTCCCGCAGGCTGCTCTTCTCCAGAACTGCGTGGGAGATCTGACCTTCGAGCCACAACATCACGAACCCATGCACAATCCCCCAGGCTGACAGGGCGATCAGATCGGACGGCCCGCTTCGCAGGACGCCCGCAGCCTGATTCGCCTCGATGATTCTTCTGACAAGCTGAAAGTTCCTTTGTGATTCAGAGACGAACTCGGGATATTCCTTTTCCTTCTCCAGAACCGCCGAAAACATGACCTTGAACCGATCGGGGTCATCCATCGCAAACTGAACATACGCCCAGGCGGCCTCGATCAATTGTTTCGACGGCTGGTCCGCATAAAGGTCCGCCACCGTGCTCTCCCGCTCATACAGTTGACGAAACCCTTCGGTGGAAATTGCGGCGATCAGCGCCTGTTTATCTGCGAAATGGGAATAGGGCGCGGAATGACTGACGCCCGCCCGGCCCGCCACCTTGCGCAGGGACAGTCCGCTCACGCCGTCTTTCGCGAGAATCTCCACGCCCGCCTTGATCAGCGCATTCTTCAGGTCACCATGATGATAGGATTTCTTTTTAGGCATGCTGTGCTCTCAATCTTGACACTGTAAAGATTATAGGTAATAATTATTCTGCTGTCAAGAATATTTACCGCCGGTCCGCAGGGAAACCAAAAAGTATCCCGGCGCGTTTCATACCTAAAAAAGGATTTCAGCATGTCCGAATATCAATCTCATAAACAGGAAGTTGTGAATACCTGCCACACCCTGCTGGAGCGCGGCTATCTCAAAGCCACCGAAGGCAACATCTCCGTACGCATTCGCGGCAGGGACGCCTTCGCCATCACCCCATCCAGCTACGATTACGCCAAAATGCAGGCGGAAGACATCTGCATTCTGGACTATCAAGCCGGTCTCATCGAAGGGGCCATGAAACCGTCCATTGAAAGCGGGATGCATGCCGCTGTGTATCAGAACCGGCCCGATGTGCAGTGCGTCATCCACACCCACCAGCCCTACGCCAGCGCTCTGGCGTTGATCAAAATGCCCATCCCGGCCTTGTTCGATGAACAGGTCCGGTACCTGGGCCGGGGCGTGGACATCATCCCCTACGCCCCTTCCGGGACCGGCTTCCTCAAAAACGCGGTCAAGACCGGGATCAGGAATCACAACAATGCCTTCATCTTGCAGAATCACGGCGTGCTGGTCTTCGGCGGCAGCATGGAACAGGCCGTCCACAACATGGCCCTGCTGGAAAAATGCGCGCTGACCTATCTGCTTGCGATCATGACCGAAAAAAAGATTTCGAAGATCCCGCTTCCCATCCGTGAAGTTGCCTTTGCCAAATTGCGATCCGATGAAAAGAAATTTGCGGAATTAATGTAAGAGCGCATCGCGATCCGCCCCAACACAGGTACATAAAATGACCCAGTCCTATGCCATCTCTGAATATCCAAATGTCGAAGAAGTTTACGCCAAACTTGAAAACCTGATCAGCCAGCCGCCCCGCCCCGTGCGGCGCGAAAAGATGAAGGAATATCTCGATTACTTCGAGATCCGATGCGCGCGCTCCAAACAACTGACCGGTGAGGCCAAACAGATCATCCCCGGCGGCGTGCAGCACAATCTCGCCTTCAATTATCCATTCCCGATCGCCATCGAAAAAGCCGAAGGCGCGCACCTGTGGGATGCGGATGGGAATCAATACATCGACTTTCTCCAGGCGGGCGGGCCGACCATCCTCGGCAGCAATTATGCGCCCGTGCGTGAAAAGGTGATCGAGATGCTGCAAACCTGCGGGCCCGTCACCGGCTTGTTTCATGAATACGAATTAAAACTTGCCCAACTCATCCAGCGTTTCATGCCTTCCATTGAGATGTTCCGCATGCTGGGTTCCGGCACGGAAAGCGTCATGGCAGCCGTGCGCGCAGCCAGGACGTTCACAAAGAAAAGATACGTCATCAAAGTCGGCGGGGCCTATCACGGCTGGAGTGACTCGATGGTCTACGGCCTGCACATCCCCGGCACGGGACGATTGGAAGCCAAGGGAGTCCCGCGCGGCGCCAGCGCATCCACGCGTGAGTTCTATCCGAACGCTCTCGGGGCATTGAAACGTCAGCTTTTATTGAACAGGGTACGGGGTGGCACCGCCGCGGTGATCGTCGAACCGGTCGGGCCGGAAAGCGGGACGCGTCCCGTTCCGTATGAATTCAATCAAAAAGTGCGCGAGCTGTGCGATGAATTTGGCGCTCTGCTGATCTTCGACGAAGTGGTCACGGGTTTTCGCCTGGGGCTGGGCGGCGCGCAGGGCTATTTCAATGTAAAGCCCGACCTGACCGTCTTTGGAAAGTGCATCACAGGCGGATATCCCATGGCGGGCGGCGTCGGTGGACGGCGCGACGTGATCGCGACCTTCGCAGCCGGCATTGGCGGCACGGGCGAACGCGCATACATCGGCGGCACCCTTTCGGCAAATCCGCTATCGTGCGTGGCGGGATATTACGCCCTGCTCGAAATGGAAAGAACCAACGCAGCGGTCATTGCTGGCCGGGCGGGCGACAGACTCACGAGGGGTTTGCAAGCCATCATTGACAGACATTCCCTGCCCTTCGTCGCTTACAATCAGGGATCGATCGTCCATCTCGAGACCGCCGGCACCATGCTGCTCGATTTCAAACATCCCCTGCGTCTGGCAAAGGGGCTCAAACCCCGCAAGCACATGATGGAGGAAATGGGCGCGGCCTACATGGCCAACGGTCTCATTACCCTGGCGGGTTCGCGCATGTATACTTCGATGGCCGACACGGACCAAGTGACCGACGACTCGCTTGACCGGTTCGAAAGCGTCTTGAAGGAATGTGCATGAGACACAAGCTCCTAATTCTTGCAGACGATGAAAACAAATACCGCGCTTTGATCGAAGAAGCGCGGCTTCTTAATTTGGAGCTTGCGATGAAACCCGCGCCGGATGTGGATATCGCCCTGGGCGAACCCAGCCGGGTCAAGGCCGCGCTCGGTTCGCTCCCCGCCCTGGCCTGGGTGCAGTCCATTTGGGCCGGGGTGGAGCCTTTGCTGGACCCCGCACTACGCCGCAATTATATTCTTACCAATGCGCGCGGCGTCTTCGGGGGGCTGATGTCGGAATACGTCATCGGCTACCTGCTTCTGCACGAACGCAGGGTCCTGCAAAAACTAGAAGCCCAGAAAAGCAACCACTGGGAGGGTTCCGATACAGGCACGCTGCGCGGAAAGACAATCGGCCTGCTGGGGGTCGGTTCGATCGGCCTGGAGGTGGCCCGCACGGCAAAATTTTTCGGCATGCGAGTCCACGGCTACACCTGGAGCAGCGAATCCAGCCCGGATGTGGACCGGTATTTTCACCCATCCGAATCCGACCGCTTGCCCTCGCTGCAGGATTTTGCAAACGGCCTGGATTACCTGGTCAACATCCTGCCCAACACAAACGACACGCGCAAGATCGTCAATGCAGATGTTCTGAACGCGCTGCCCGCCCATGCGCTTGTCATGAACGTCGGCCGCGGACCCGCAGTGGACGAATCCGCCCTGATCGAAGCTTTAAGCCGGAACAAAATCGCGGCCGCGGTGTTGGATGTCTTTGAACGGGAGCCGCTCCCGAAGGACCATCCCTTCTGGACCACGCCCAACCTGCTGATGACCTTTCATTCCGCCGCGCCCAGCCTGCCTGAAGACATCACGAAATTATTCATCGAGAATTACAAATCATTCGATAAAGGCTGGCCCTTGAAATATCAAGTGGATTTTGAAAGAGGATATTGATCCCGAAATATGTCATTGTGAGGGCCCTTCCCCTCACAATGACATAAACTTTACAAGGAGCATTCATGACAACACAATATAAGGTTTATCCATATCGTTGGGCCGTGCTGGCCGTTTTCATGCTGGTCAACATCACCATTCAGATCCTGTGGATCTCGTATGCGCCGATCACGGGTCCGGCAGCCGCATTTTACGGCGTCGACGACCTGCAGATCGGCCTGTTGTCCATGTCCTTCATGATCGCGTTCATCCCGCTCTCGATTCCCGTTTCGTGGGTGATCGATACGTACGGCTTTCGGCCCGCGGTCAGCATCGGCGCGGTCATGATGGGGATCTTCGGGATCCTGCGCGGCATGGCGGGCACGAATTACACGCTGGTCCTGTGGAGCACGATCGGGATCGCCGCCGCCCAGCCGTTTCTGCTCAACACCTGGACAAAGGTCCCGGCCAACTGGTTTGCGCTGGAGGAACGCGTCACTGCCGTTGGAATGGTGACTCTGGCCAGTCTGGTCGGGACCGCCCTGGGCATGGTCCTGACCCCGGTCCTGATGGAGAGCCTGTCCATTTCCACCATCCAGTTCTATTATGGGGGCATCGCTGCAGTTTCCGCAATTTTATTTATTATCATTTCACGCGAGACCCCGCCCACCCCGCCCTGCCCGCCCGGACAGGAAGTCCGTGCCCTGATGCTGGACGGCTTGAAGCACGCCCTGACCGTGAAAGTCTTCTGGTTCGGCCTGGCGATCACCTTTGTTGGCCTGGGAATCTTCAACGGCGTGACCACCTGGGTGGAAAACATCATTCGTCCGCGCGGATTTACGCCCACGGATGCCGGCACACTCGGCGCCTTGATGATCGTGGGCGGCGTGATCGGTGCGGTGGTCATCCCCGCGTTTTCAGATAAATATCGCAAACGACAGGTGTTCCTTTTGATCGCGTTCATTGGTGCCATCCCGGGCCTGATCGGCCTGACCTTCGCCACGTCCTCGATCCTGCTCTTCTCGTCCGCATTTGTGCTGGGATTTTTCCTGACGAGCGCCATGCCGGTCATCATGCAATACACCGCCGAAGTAACCCATCCCACGCCCGAAGGCACCTCCAACGGGTTGATCCAATTGTTTGGGCAGGCATCCGTGGTCTTTGTGTTCCTGATGGAAGCGCTGAAGAATTCGGATGGTTCCTTCACCCCCGCCCTGCTGGTGGCGGCCGGTTTGCTGGTCTTCAGTCTTTTCTTCATCTGGCAGATGAAAGACCCGCAGGAAATCATCCAAAATAAATAAGGACAAGCCATGTCTCCCACCTTGCATGACATCCGCGCGGCCGCGGAACGAATCCGCCCCTACGCGCACCGCACGCCCGTGCTGACCAATCAAAGCCTGAATCATCAGGTGGGCGCACAGGTCTTTCTCAAATGCGAGAACCTGCAAAAGGTGGGCGCCTTCAAATTCCGCGGCGCATGCAATGCGGTTTTTTCCTTAAGCGATCAGGAAGCCGCGCAGGGAGTGTGCACCCATTCCTCGGGGAATCACGCGGCGGCGCTGGCATTGGCCGCAAAAATGCGCGGGGTCCCGGCCTATATCGTGATGCCGGACAACGCTCCCGATGTAAAAAAGGCGGCGGTCGCGGGCTACGGCGGAGTCATCACGTTCTGTGAACCGACCCTGGCAGCCCGCGAGTCCACACTGGCCCGGGTGCAACAGGAAACAGGCGCCACGGTCGTACACCCATACAATGATGAACGCGTGATCACCGGTCAGGGGACAGCCGCGCTCGAATTGCTGGAGGACCATCCCGACCTGGATGTCATCCTGGCGCCGGTCGGCGGGGGCGGATTATTAAGCGGCACGGCCATCGCGGCCACCGAATTGAAAAAGGGCACGCGGGTCATTGCAGGCGAACCTGAGATGGCCGATGACGCTTTTCGGTCCCTAAAGGCCGGCCGGATCATTCCTTCGGAAAACCCGAAGACCATCGCAGACGGATTGCTGACCTCGCTGGGCACATTGACCTTCCCGATCATTCAGCAGCGGGTCGAGCAGATCGTGACCGTCAGCGAGGAGGCTATTATCGAATCGATGAAATTCGTCTGGGAACGGGCAAAGATCATCATCGAGCCGTCCTCCGCGGTGGCGATCGGCGTGCTGTGGGAAAAAAAGATCGATCTGAGCGGACTCAAAATCGGCGTCATCCTGAGCGGCGGCAATGTGGACCTGGCAAGACTGCCCTGGCAAACCAAATAACCGGGAGCGCAAGATGGCCGCAAGTTCTTCATCGCCTTTCTTTGCGTTCTTATGATCTTCGCGGTAAAAACATTGGAGAAACCAAAATGACCGAACCCCTCATCCTGGCAGTTGACCTTGGCACCTCCGGCATGAAAGTTGCGCTGATCGGCGTCAGTGGCAAGGTGCTGGGCTGGGAAACCGAATCCGTCCGCCTGATCCATACGGCAGACGGCGGCGTCGAACAAATCCCCGACGAATGGTGGAACGGATTCTTATCGGCGGCAAAACGCTTGATCGCGAAGAATCAGGCCTCGGCAAGTCTGATCCGGGCTGTCTGCTGCTCCACGCAGGGCGAAGGCACGATCCCGGTCGACCGGGACGGAAAAGCCCTCAGCAATTGCATCCTATGGATGGATATGCGCGGAGCCGGTCCGCTCAAAAAACAACTGGCCGGATGGATCAACATCGACGGCGCGGACCTGGTCAAAGTCCTGCGCTTCATCCGGTTGACGGGCGGCATGCCCAACCTGGGAGGCAAGGACCCCGCCGGTCACATGCTGTGGATCCGCGATAACCAGCCGGAGATCTATGCAAAAACCCATAAATTCCTGAACGTGCTGGATTACATGAACCTGCGGCTGACCGGTGAATGCGCGGCGTCCTTTGATTCGATCGTGACCTCGTGGGTGACGGATAACCGCGACCCGAATGCGCTTCATTACAACGAGGGCCTGATCTCCAGCCTGGGCCTCGACCGTGCCAAATTTCCGGAAATCATTGCCTGCTCCTCGGTGGTTGGCAATTTAAAAGCAGACGTGGCAGGCGCGCTCGGACTCTCCACGGACGTGAAAGTGGTGGCCGGTTCGATCGACAATACCGCCGCCGCGATCGGCTCCGGGGCGGTGCAGGATTTTCAACCGCACTTGTACATCGGCACCTCTTCGTGGATCGCGGCGCATGTGCCGTTCAAGAAAACCGACATCGGATCGAGCCTGGCGTCCATTCCGTGCGCGGTGCCCGATAGATATTTATTGACGGCCCTACAGGCCACGGCCGGCGGCAACCTGACCTTCCTGCGCGACAACATCATCTATCACAAGGATGAACTGCTGCAGGAGGCGGATGTGCCGGATATTTTCAAGGTGCTGGATAAAATCACCGCGCGCGTGCCGGCCGGCGCGAACGGGGTCATCTACACGCCGTGGATCTGGGGCGAGCGCGCGCCGGTGGAAGACAAGACGCTCCGCGCCGGGTTGTACAATCTCTCGCTCAACAACACGCGCGAGGATATCATCCGCGCATTTCTGGAGGGGATCGCCTTCAACACCAAATGGCTGATGGCGCCCGTGGAAAAATTCCTGGGCCGAAAAGTCCACTCGCTCAACATCGTCGGGGGCGGCGCGCAGTCGGATGTATGGTGCCAGATCTTCGCGGACGTGATGGACCTGGAGATCAAACAGGTCGAGGAACCGGTCTACGCCAACGCGCGCGGTGCAGCCTGGATCGGCGCGGTGGGACTGGGCGAGATCAAATTCGGGGATGTTCCGAAACTGGTGCATTACAGGAGGGCCTATGCCCCGGATCAAACCCACCGCCGGCTGTACGACGAGCGCTTCGATGTGTTCCGATCCATTTACAGGCAGATGAAGGGCGTGTATAAGAGATTGAATCGTTGACGCCTTGATGGACAAAGCGAAGAATCTTTATCCCCAAACCCGAGACTCTTCGGTCGCGTCGCTCCCTCAGAGTGACACGCTCTAAAGGAGACCCCATGCGCCTCACCAACCCGATCACTGCCGTTGACCTGCACGCCTGCGGCGAACCCGGCCGCGTTATCACCGGCGGGATCCTGGACGTGCCCGGCAAGACCATGTTCGAAAAGATGAAATACTTCGAACAGCATCACGACGACATCCGCCTGCGCATGCTGCGCGAACCGCGCGGATATCCCGCCTTGTGCGCGAACATCATCCTGCCGCCCACCCACCCCGAAGCGGACGCCGGCTTTATCATCATGGAACAGGTCGAATATCCGCCCATGTCCGGGACGAACACGATCTGCGTGGCGACGACTCTCCTGGAGACCGGCATGCTCCCGATGACCGAACCGCTGACCGAATTCATTCTTGAAGCGCCCGCCGGGCTGGTGGGCATTCGCGCGGACTGCAGGGATGGCAAGGTCACGCAGGTCACTTTCAAAAACGTCCCGGCCTTCGCGGTTCATCTGGACGTCAACGTTGAAGTGCCGCATCTTGGAACGGTCATTGTGGATGTGGCCTGGGGCGGCATGTTCTATGCCATTGCAGATGCAGCCCAGTTCGGGTTAAAGCTCACTCCGGACGAGGGCCGCGACATCACGCGCATTACCGAAATGATCAAGACCGCCACGCGCGAGCAATATCCGGTCGTTCATCCGTTGAATCCGCAGATCGTCGGCCCGACCATCGGCCAGCTCTCCGGTCCGCCTGTGAATCCCAAGGCGCAGCGCAGGAACGCAGTGACCGTATCCACGGGCGAACTGGATTGGGACAAGCCTGCCACCTGGACTGGCGTGATCGATCGTTCACCATGCGGAACCGGCACGTGCGCCAAGATGGCGGTCCTGCATGCCAAAGGCCAGCTGGGATTAAACCAGGATTTTTACCATGAAGGCATCCTGGGGACCCTGTTTACCGGCCGGCTGATCGAAGAAACGCGCATCGGCCCGTATCAAGCCGTGGTCCCGACCATCGGCGGCACGGCCTGGATCACAGGCATCAACCAATTCGTGCTGGACCCGGGCGACCCGTTCCCGAACGGCTTCACGGTCGGGGATCTGTGGTAAATAAATGACCCGTTTGGAGAATGGAAATACCGTAAAGCATGTATAAAATAGAGAGAAGCCTTTCCTTCATGGCTTCTCTCTTTGGTAAGTCCCCATCAGGGGAAAATAAAAACAGACGGCCCAGTCACCGTCTGTTTTTATTTAAGTACCCGTTTGGGTAATAGACCGGCGCAAGTCCCCCGCCCTATAATCCGGCAGTCAATCACGCAAACCCCAGCAAGGAGAATTCATTCATGGCAAAAACCATCAAGGAAGTTTTGGAAATGGCAAAAGCGGTCCAGGTCGTGGACCTGCGCTTTATCGACCTGCCCGGCACCTGGCAGCACTTCACCATGCCGGTCCAGCGCCTGACCGAGGACTTCTTCTCCGAAGGCATTCCCTTCGACGGTTCCTCGATCCGCGGTTTTCAGGAAATCCACGAATCGGACATGCTGCTCAAGGCCGACCCCGACACGGCCTTCGTCGACCCGGTGGCGGTCACGCCCACGCTGGTCATCTCCTGCAACGTATTTGATCCGTTCAGCGAGGAACCGTATTCGCGCGATGCACGCTATGTGGCCCAGAAGGCCGAAGCGTATTTGAAAAGCACCGGGCTGGCCGAGACGGCCTACTTCGCGCCCGAAGCGGAGTTCTTCGTCTTCGACGGCATCCGTTATGTCTCCACGCCATACGAGTCCTCGTTCTCGATCGAATCCGAGGAAGCCTGGTGGAGCAGCAACGCGCCCGGCTCCAAAGGCGGACAGATCCAGCCCAAGCGCGGCTATTTCCCGACCGCCCCAACCGACAGCCTGCAGGAACTGCGCAATAAATTCATGCTCGCCATGCAGGCCGCCGGGGTCCCGATGGACCTGCATCACCACGAGGTCGCCGCAGCCGGCCAGAGCGAGATGAGCATGCACTACACCACGCTCACGCGCATGGCCGACGACCTGCTGTTGTACAAGTACGTGATCAAGAACGTGGCGCGCCAGAACGGCAAGACCGTGACCTTCATGCCCAAGCCCATCTTCGGAGACAACGGCTCCGGCATGCACGTACACTCCTCGCTTTGGAAGGGCAAGACCAACATCTTCTTCGATGAAAAAGGCTACGCGGGACTTTCCCAAACCGCCATTTATTACATCGGCGGCCTGCTCAAGCACGCGCCCGCCCTGCTGGCATTGACCTCGCCCACCACCAACTCCTTCCGCCGGCTCGTGCCCGGTTACGAAGCACCCGTCAACATTGCCTACTCGCAGCGCAACCGGTCCGCGATCTGCCGCATCCCGGCCAACAAAAGCTCGAAGGCCAAGCGCGTGGAATTCCGCGCCCCGGATGCGACCAGCAATCCCTACCTGGCCTTCTCGGCCATCCTGATGGCCGGCCTCGATGGTGTGTTGAACAAGATCGACCCGGGCAAACCGCAGGACCGCGACCTGTACGAACTGCCCGCGGCAGAGAAGAAACTCATCAAGCAGGTGCCGAGCTCGTTGAGCGAAGTGCTGGATGCGCTCGAAGCCGATCACGACTTCCTGCTGCAGGGCGGCGTGTTCACCCCGGACCTGCTGGAAGAGTACATCAAGTACAAGCGCAGCAACGAAGTGGACGCCATCCGCCTGCGCCCGACCCCGCACGAATACGTCCTGTACTTTGACGCATAAGGGACCGCAGCCCGTTTGACGTTTCCCGCTTCCCATCCACCGACAGCTGGTCGCCGGCCCACTGGCCCGCCTCCAGCTGTCGGCCTTTGACCCCGGACCGCCATGCACACCCTGTTCATTTCCTCCTTCATTCTCGCCATTTCGTTCTGTGCCCCGCCCGGCATTGTGACCGCCGAAACCGTGCGGCGCGGCACCGCGCGCGGATTTGCGCCGGCTCTGTTCGTGCAATTCGGTTCGCTGGTGGGAGACACGACCTGGGCTGCGATCGCATTGACCGGATTATCCTTTCTGATCCAAAACAGCATCGCAAGAACGATCCTGAGCCTGATCGGGATCGGGCTGATGCTCAAGCTGGCCTGGGACGCCTTTAAGGATGCGCGCGATGGAAAGGAATTTGAGCAAGCGCACAGTGCCAGCGGCCGCGGTGATTTCGCCAGCGGCGCATTTCTCTCACTTGGCAATCCGCTCAACATCGTCTTCTGGACCGGCCTGGGCACGACCGTGTTCGCCTCGATTGCAGGCGGACCGCAGCCGATCCATTTTGTGACCTTCTTCGCCGGCTTTCTGGCGGGCGCGGTCTTCTGGTGTTTCGTGATGGCCGGGCTGGTGGCCTGGGGCCGGCAGTGGATGACCTCCGGCTTTTTCAGAGTCTTGAACGGCGCCTGCAGCCTGACCCTGGCTTACTTTGCACTTCACCTGGTGATACAAACCCTGCAAACCTTTGTATAAGGATTGGAAACCAGAATTCATCATTACTAACCATTGCGCCAAAGGCAAGTGCAGTGACGATCTCGAACAATTGGAAGTCGAGATTCTTCGCTACGCTCAGGATGACATTTCCAAGGGGCACTTATAAAATATCGGGTCGGTGAGATTCCATGAAGTACAATCAGGGCGAAGTTTACCTGCCACGTTCATTTCGCCGCATGAAAACCCGACCCGACCTGCCCCCCGAAGATATCAACCCGCGTCTGCTCGAGGCTCTGGCGAGTCTCAACCAGATCAGCAACGCCATTAACCACATCGGTTCGGCCGAGACCGAAGACCACGCCTCGAGCCTGCAGTTGATCGTGGAAAGTTCCATCCGCGTGATCCCCGGCTCATCGGCTGTGATCTACACCTACGATCCATCCAGCGGGACTCTGGAGATTGGGTCGCGTGTGTTTGCCAACGCCGCCGAACATCCGCCCGTCTCCCAGGCCCGGCAGGACGTGGACACGCCGCGCCCAAACGGCTATGGCGCGCGCACGGTCAGCCGCAAACACAGAACCCTCTCGTATGAAGAAAGCGACCTTGAGATCCATCCCTATCACGTTGCATTGGGCGTGCGGGTGGTGGCCTGTTTCCCGTTGATCGTGGCCGAGCAGGTGGTGGGCGTGCTGTATATCTACCTGTACGACGAGCGCCCGCTCTCCCAGCTCGAAGAGTTGATGCTGGATAACTTCGTCAACCAGGCGGCCATGGCGATCTATCACACGCGTCACCTGGCGGGTGTGAAACGCGACCTGGCCCACAAGGAGGACGAGCTCAACCGCCTGCGGCGGGCCGGCCTGCTGATCTCCTCGCGCCTGCGCCTCGAGGAAACCCTTGAATCCATTTTGGAACTGGCGCTTGAGATCTCCAATGCGCAGTACGGCATCTTCCGCCTGCTCGATAAAAGCGGCGAATACCTGGTGACGCGCGCCGTGAGTTCGGTGCATCTCGAAAAACCGCTGGTGGAAAAACTGCCCCTGAACGGCAAAAGCATCATGGCACATGTGGCGCGCACGCGCGAGCCTGTGTTGATCCAGGACCTGCGCCAGGAACCGTGGCCGGGCATTTATTATCCGCTCGATTCAAAACTCGAGATGCGCTCGGAGCTGGCCGTGCCGCTCATCAACGCCAGCGGCAGGCTGGAAGGCGTGCTCAACCTCGAGAGTCCGCGGCTGCAGGGATTCAGTGAAGACGACAGCCACCTGCTGCAATCGCTGGCCACCTATGCGGTCACGGCCATTCAGGAAGTGCGCCTGCTGGATGCACTGCAGGAGGCGGCCCAGCTGCTGGTCTCGCAACCGAGTCAAAAGGTGCTGGACCAATTGTGCGGGATGGCCAATGACCTGTTGAACACGTCTGCCAGCGCGATCTGGTTACGGGACGAAGCAGGTGAATTGCAGTTAAGCGTGTCAAACGGCGCGCTGGATGCGAAGCGAATCTCCCCCAGCGTGAGCGACTCGCCGAATGCGTTGTTCGTGCCGCTCGAGACCGGCGCGGATGCCAAAACGCTGGGCCTGTTCGGGGTCTTTCACGCAGTGACCGGCGCGGGAAGAAGCGACAAGTCGGAGTGGGATAAAAAAGTGCTGGCCTGCCTCGCCAACTACGCCGTGCTGGCCGTGCAGAACGAGTCGCATCAACAGGCGCTGCGCTCCTCGCAGGAACAGCACCTGATCGCCGAGACCTTTGCCGCGGTGGGAGACATCTCGGCCAATCTGCTGCACAACATGAACAACAAGGTCGGCACGATCCCCGTGCGTGTGCAAAGCATTGAAGATAAATACAGCGAACTGCTGGAGCAGGACCCCTATCTGGCGAACGCCTTAAGCGAGATCGAACGCAGCGCGATGGCCGCCATGCAGATCGTGCAGGAAAATCTTTCGCACCTGCGGCCGATCCGGGTGGAGCCGGTCGAGGCCGGCTTGCGCATCGCGGATGCGATTCACGCCATTCAACTGCCGGAGGGAATCAAGATCGAGTTGAGCGGCATCGAAGGCCTGCCGCAGGTATATGCCAACAGCCAGAACCTGTCGTTCGTGTTCAAGAACCTGATCGAAAATGCGATCGAGGCCATGCACGCAAAAGGCGTGATCCGCATCACGGGTTCGTGCAGCCCGGCCGCGGTCGAGATCGCCATCGCAGACAGCGGACCGGGCATCCCGCCCGACCTGCACGAGCAGATCTTCCAATTGGAATTCTCCAGCCGCGCGCACCCCGGCAAGATGGGCTTCGGCCTGTGGTGGGTGCGGACCTGGATGACGCGCCTGGGCGGGACCGTAAACGTGGAAAGCGACGGCGCGCACGGCACAACCTTCCGGCTGCGCCTGCCCGTGGCAGACCCGGAGCACAGCGCATGAGCCAGCCTGTTTTGCGGGCTTTGATCGTCGAGGACGATGCCTCGTGGCAGCAGATCATGAGCGAGATCCTCACGGATTGCGGGCTGAGCGTGGACCTGGCTGGCAGCTTGGATGAAGCGACCGCACTGCTCAAGGCCCAGCCGCACCGCATGGCGGTGGTGGACCTGTCGCTTTCGCCCAACGATCACAACAACAAGGACGGCTTGCGCGTGCTGGAACAAGCCCGCAGCCTGGACCCGGACTGCCAGACCATTTTGCTGACCGGCTTCGCCACCGTGGAGCTGGCGGTAAGCGCGCTCACGGATTACGGAGCCTTCACCTTTTTACGCAAGGAAAGTTTTCAACGCAGTCAATTCAAAAATATCCTGCAGCGCATTTTGGTAAGTGCGCCGAAATCAACGGGAGGGATTCCCCCTTCCGCCGGACCCGCCACGGGCGGGGAAAGACCCGCTCCAGCCGGGAGCTCGCACAGAAAAGCGCTGATCGTGGACGACGATGCCGGCTGGAGATCGGTCCTAACGGAACTGCTGGAGGAGGCCGGCTTTCAAGCCCACAGCTCGGCAAGTTTCGGCGAGGCGCTCGGCCTGCTGCGGCGCGAAAAATATGCACTGGCCGTGATCGACCTGGGCTTGAACGAAGCGGTCCGCAAAGACAGCCCGGCCGAACCGCACGGCTACCCGCTGCTGGAAGTGGCCAAAGCCGGCCACATCCCGGCCATCGTGGTGAGCGGTGTGTCCGCGCCGGACGAGATCCAAAAGATCTACACGCGTTATTCGATCGCCGCGTACGTGGAAAAACAAAGTTTCGAGCGCGCCGCTTTCAAACGAATCCTGGCGGAGATGGGCACCAACCGAAAGGTCACGGATGAGCTGGGCGGCCTGACCGAACGCGAACGCGAGGTGCTGGACCTGCTGGCGCTCGGGCTGGTCAACAAGGAGATCGCCGACAAACTCGCCATCTCCACCAACACGGTCAAGCGCCATTTGAAAGCCGTCTTTGAAAAACTGGGCGTGCACACGCGCTCGGCCGCCACCGCCAAAGTCACGAACGGAAAACGATAAGCATGTTGATCCTGACGCGCGCAGAAATCATTCAACTGCTTGAACCCAGCGAATTGCTTTCGGCCCTGGAAGAGGGATTCAAAGCCCTGAGCGCCGGCCAGTTGGATGTGCCGCCGCGCAACCAGGCCGTGGCGCCCAAAGGTGTGCTGGTGGGCATGCCAGCCTACATGCCGGAACGCCAGATGTCGGTCAAGCTGGTGAGCGTGTTCCACGAGAACCACACCCAAAACATCCCGGACCATCAGGCCGTGATCGCGCTGTTCGACCCCGAGACCGGCACGCCAACGGCCTTCATGGACGGCGAAGCCATCACGGCCCTGCGCACCGCCGCGGGGGCGCTGCTGTCCATAAAATTATTGGCGCGCAAGCATCCCAAAACAATTGCCATTATCGGCGCGGGCGTGCTGGGCGAAGCGCATTTAAAGATGATCGGGACTCTGAGCGGCGTTGAAAGAGTGTGGATCGCTGCGAGGGACATCGCCAAAGCCCGGGCACTGGCCGCGCGCGCGTCCAACGCAGCCGCAGCGGATTCCGTCCGAGAGGCCGTCTCGGGTGCGGACGTTGTATGCCTGTGCACCTCCTCGCCCGAACCGGTCATTCAAGCCGAATGGATCCGTCCGGGGACGCACATCAGCTCGGTGGGCTACCGCCCGCCCGGCGGGGAACTGCCACGGGCTTTGGCTGAAACGGGGCATGTCTTCGTCGAATCGAGGGCGGCCTTCAGCCCGCCGCCGGTGGGTTCGGCTGAATTACAAGGCTTCGAACCTGAATTCGGGACCGAGCTGGGTGAAGTGTTGTTAAATCAAAAACCCGGCCGCAGGGACGGGCGCGAGATCACGATCTACAAGTCAATGGGCCACGCCATGGAAGACCTGGCGGCTGCGAATCTGGTGTATCGCAAGGCACTCGAGCAGGGAATCGGCAGGCAGGTGAAGTTGTAAACGAATGCTTGAGGCGGCTGACCAGTTTTCAGGAGTCGAGAGGCGATTTCACCGCCAACCCGCCGCGCTGCAGGACGTGGGTGTAGATCATGGTGGTCTTGACATCCTTGTGGCCAAGCAGTTCCTGAACGGTACGAATATCGTAGCCGTTTTGGAGTAAATGGGTGGCAAAGGAATGGCGGAAGGTGTGCGGAGTGACATGCTTGCCAATTTTTGCCGCCCGAGCAGCTTCGCGCACGGCCCGCTGTACAGCAGTCTCATGAAGATGATGGCGGCGTGTGACCCGGGTGCGCGGGTCCACGGAAAGTTCGGCGGCGGGAAAGACATACTGCCAGATCCACTCGGCGTTTGCGGCGGTGTATTTCTGGTCGAGAGCTTGAGGCAAATAGACCGAGCCGAATCCCTTTTGCAGATCGGTTTCGTGGGTGAGCTTTACCTGCCCGAGGTGCAGTTTAAGCGGGGCGATCAGGGAGTCTGGCAGGATTGTGACGCGGTCATCCCCGCCCTTGCCGTCGCGGACGATGATCTGGTGATTATCGAAATCAATGTCCTTGACACGCAAACGCAGGGTTTCCATCACGCGCAATCCGCCTCCGTACATGACCTGGGCGATGATCTTGTGGACTCCCGCCAGGTGAAGAATGACACGTCTGACTTCGTCCTTTGAGAGGACGGTGGGCACGACTTTTGAGCGGTGCGGACGAAACTCGGCAAGGGCAGATTCATCCAGCTGGATTTGCAGGACATGGCGATAAAGGAACAGGATGGCGCTCATGGCCTGATTTTGGGTCGAAGCCGACACGCGCCGCTCCGAGGCGAGGTGGGCCAGGAACTGATTGATCTCAGGGACGCCCATTTCGGACGGATGGCGCTTGTTGTGAAACAGGATGTATTCCCTAGCCCAGTCAATGTAGGTGTCTTCGGTGCGGGGCGAGTAATGTTTGACGCGCAGGGCATCGCGAAAGATATCGAGCAATTTTCGCGGTTTGTATCCGGAGGTTCCTTCAGCAACGATCCGGGTGACTTGGAGGGGGTCTTGAGCCATTTGATTGCCTTTCTGCGGGGGCGGCTGTATAATGCCGATTAATAATATAATCTGTTATACAGCACAACGCCGTATAACATCCCGCACAGGCACATTTTACAGCAAAACGCTTTATAAGACATAGTTAGGCCGCATGTTTTTCTTTTGTTTTGAAAACAGTCTCACTTGTTAAATTGTGGTTCCTTGCCTTTGCTCACAATCAGGTTTTCCCAGCAATTGATTTTTCTGCCGTGCCTTTCCTTCTCGTTAGCTTTTTTAGTCTGTTGGTTTTTTCTTCTTCAATAACTTGGTCTGCCTGTTAGCATTTTTTGCACATTGTCGGATGTAATCACCAGGACATTTCGTTGGCTTTGGTTTTTTGGTTGTGGCGTTTTGCTCGCAATCGTGTCATAATATCGGCAAGGTTTTTGGGCGGTAATCATTTCCCAGCAGTGGTTAGAGCCCCGTCCCAAAAACATTTTCCTCGTCTGTTAGTTTTCCTGCCAGCCACGCGGCCTAACAATGCTTGCAGCGGACAACGGGGAGTCTGCGCGATTTCAGGCAGTTTTTCTGGCTTTGAGCTTTTTTGCTCCCAAGCAGGATCCACACTCCGCCCCGTCGCCGCTAAAGCTATACCGTTAGC
>JAIOOU010000011.1 GCA_021414245.1 Chloroflexota bacterium | reverse complement strand
GCGCATATCCGCATTGCATACAATATCTTTTGATTCCCCATTTGCAAAGCGCTTATTCTGTATATCTCTGGCAGCCTGAACTCGCTTGCGAATGGTCTCGGAGGTTTCGCCAAGCCTTTCGCTGCTCAGCTTTTCGTAATCCACACTAGGGACTTCTATATGTATGTCAATTCTGTCGAGTAGAGGGCCGGAGATGCGTTTTTGGTATCTGGTAACGACAGCAGGAGCACACCCACAGGCTTTTTGTGATCCTAAATTCCCGCATGGACAGGGATTCATGGCAGCCACCAGTTGAAAGTTGGCTGAAAACGTCAGGGAGCCTTTGGCGCGGCTGATGGTGACGACCTTGTCTTCCATCGGCTGACGCATCACTTCCAGCACGCGGGTACCGAACTCGGGAAACTCATCCAGGAACAACACGCCGCGATGGGCGAGGGAAATTTCACCGGGCTTGGGAATGTTCCCGCCGCCGACCAGACCCGCATGCGAGATCGTATGATGCGGCGAGCGGAAGGGACGATGACGAATTAACGGAGTACCTGCAGGCAATTGATCTGCGACCGAATAGATGCGGGTGACGTCCAGGGATTCCTCGATGCTCATTTCCGGGAGAATGCCGGGCAATGCGCGCGCCAATAAGGTCTTGCCTGCGCCGGGGCTTCCCACCATGAGCACATTATGCCCCCCGGCCGCGGCCACCTCAAGCGCGCGCTTGACATGCTCCTGTCCCTTTACTTCCGAGAAATCGGTTGGCATGAACAAGGGTTCGAGCGAATCTGCGGAGGGGAGATACGGCTCAATGAAACGACGGCCAGATAAATGGTCGAAGAGATCCGCAAGCGATTTAACCGGGATGATCTCAAGGTCCGGGATCAGGGCCGCTTCGGGCGCATCCACTTCGGGCACGAACATCCGCTTGAATCCATTGGCGCGGGCGGTGGCGGCCATCGGCAGGACGCCGCGCGCATGACGAACGGTCCCATCGAGCGAAAGCTCGCCGATCACCATGGTATGTTCAACTTTTTCATGGGGGAGAAAACCCGCCAGCACGATCACCCCCAGTGCAATCGGCAGGTCGTAGGATGGTCCTTCCTTGCGGACCGTTGCAGGCGCAAGATTGACCACCACGCGATGGCGCGGAAAATGCAGGCCCGCGTTCTTCACGGCGGTTTGCACGCGCTCCCGGCTTTCCTGCACGGCGGTATCCGGCAAACCCACAATGGTCATGCCCGGCAGGCCGTTGCTGTAATCGACCTCCACTTCAACAACGACTCCTTCAAGGCCGACGACGGCGCAGGAAAAGATGCGTGCAAGCATGGCCAAAGTGTAGACGAGGCCAAAGGAAATGTCAACAAAAAACAGATATAATGCCCCGCATGAATGATCAAAAACAACCCTTCTGGACCCGCGATTCCTCCATCCTGTTGGGCGGTTTCTTTGTCACCATATTTCTGATCGTTTACATCTGGTGGCCGCTGGCAGAGGAATTGCTTTCCTATATTGATTGGAACGGTCCGTGGTGGCTGTATATGGATTGGCTGTTATTTGGGGTCTTCCTGTTCATGTCGGTTACCATCGTGGCGCGTGCAAATCTCAGGACCGATGTGTTGATCGTTTTTGTGGGCATCTGCGGCGGCCTGGCGATCGAGTCATGGGGCACGCAAACGAATCTCTGGCATTATTACACGGCCGAGCGCCCGCCCATGTGGATCATTCCGGCCTGGCCGATCGCCAGTCTCTCGATCGACCGAATCACAAGATTTTTGGATTACGGCATCGGGCGGATTCACCCTCAAAAGAACACGGATTCCGCTGCCCGCATTCTCTACTGGTTGACATTCGCTTCCTTCTTAACCTTGATGCTGGTCTTTGTTTCCCCGACATTCGACAAGTCCTATACATGGCTGGCCCTGCTGCTGTGCATCCTGCTCGTCATCACGCCCACGAATCACCGCTTCGCCCTCTTGACGTTTATCGCAGGTGCCGGCCTCGGCTATTTTCTCGAGTTGTGGGGGACCACCCGTCAGTGCTGGATGTATTACACAAATGAAACGCCGCCTCTTTTTGCAGTGCTGGCCCATGGCATGGCCGCCGTCGCCTTTTGGAGAACCGGCCTGTTGGTGAAGATGGTTTTGGAAAAATTGAAGGACGTAAAAGTGTTGAGGAGATATCCTCTCAAATAAAAAAGCGCCGGCATATGCCGGCGCTTTTTTATTTCTGTACCGTGCCCGTCTTAGTCCAAAAGTGACTGGGGAATGTTGCCGCCGTTTTCGGCGATCTTCTTCAAAACGGTCTTGTGAAGCCAAGTGTTCATTTTCGCAGAATCGCTCATCAGGTCAGCGGGGCAGCCCAATTCCTTGGCGAGCTCGTTGCGGGCTTCGCGGCTGCTGTCGATGTCCAGCAGTTTGAGCAAATCCACAATGGAAACCTTCCAGTTGAGTTCCTTTCCCTTGGAAAGTGTTTCGAGGTGCTTGACCACGTCCACTTCTGAAACGGCTTTGGGCGCCGCAGGAACACTTCCGGAGGAGGCCATGCCTGCAGAACCTTTCAGATTATCATCCTTTGACTTTTCGGCGAAATTTACGTTCGGTTTTGCAGCGGCGGGTGTGGCTGCAGCGGGCTTGTTTTTGTTCAGGCCAAGTTTTTCGAGAATAGTACTGAAGAATCCCATGATGGTTAGTCCTTTTTTGTATTTGAGGTTTGCATCAAGTCAAGTCGAATATATTTAACTTGATGAATTAATTATAACCTTTTTTAAAGGTAAGTAAAGAGACTTTGTAGAAATATATGTAAAGAGTTATTGTTTAATGTTTTCATTTGAAAAATGAAATCTGACCGGCCATTGAACGAAGGGCGCAATCCGGGCCGGGCGACAGTATGGATGAAATACACCTTGACAGACAATTGAATCGTCCTATAATGTGACCTGCAAGTCATATGACTTGCAGGTCACATTTATATGCCTAAACAAACTTTTCTCAACCTCCCCCAGGAAAAACGCCAAACGATCATCAGTGCCGCAGTGGAGGAATTTGCCCAATTCGGACTGGAGAACGCCTCCACAAATCGGATTGTGGAAAATAGCGGCATCTCCAAGGGCAGTTTCTATCAATACTTTGAAGATAAGCAGGATGTATTCAGGTATTTGCTTACCGTGCTCGAGCAGGAAAAAATGAACCATTTCAAGGACAAGCATCCGCCGGGCGGCAATTTGGATACCTTCAATTATTTCCGCTGGATGGTCAAGGCAGGCATGGAGTTCAATTCCGCCTACCCGCGCATGGCACAGGCGGTTAGCCGCGTGTTGCTTGGTGAAGGGTTGTATTACGGAAAGCTGTTGACTGAATACCATCAGAAAACAATCCAGGTGTTTGAAATGATGATCAAACAGGCCATTGAGCGCGGCGAGGTGGACCCCAGCATTGATGTCGAACTGGCGGTCATGGTTATGGATACCTGGACGAATGCAATCAGCACTTATATTCTAAATGAAGGCATGAAACAAAAAGACATCATGAAATGGGTGCGCTCTGCAAAGACCCAGGAAAAAATCGACAAGCTGTTGTACGTAATGGAATATGGTTTGCGTAAAACAGAATCCCAATTTAGTGGAAGCATGTAGAAAGGAGATTGAAATGAATTTATATCTGCGCCTTGCATGGCGCAACATCTGGCGGCATAAACGCCGCACAGTCATCATTGTCCTTGCCATGTCATTGACCCTGGCCATGATGATGTTCTACGATGGATTAATGAACGGTTTTACCGACGCAATCTACGGGAATGCCGTCAAGGTTCTGGGGGGCAACATCCAGGTCCATGCCGAAGGGTATCGTGCCCAGGCGAACTCAACTCCGCTGTTGCCCCTGGCAGATGCACCAGCCGTGGTCAGCGCGGCCGAAGCCAATCCAATGGTGGTGGCGGCTACCCAGCGCATCAACACTGGAGGATTGGTCACCAGCCGCGAAGGGGCATTCGCCGTGGGCATCACAGGCCTTGAACCCGAAGAGGAACTGAAGGTGAACATCATCGGTCAGTATGTCACCGAGGGACGCAACCTCACCAGTGATGATGCCGACAGCATCCTGATCGGCAAGGGACTCGCCGATGCAATGAATGTGAAGGTTGGAGATCGCATTACGATGGTGGGTCGTTCCCAGCACAAAGAGATGCGCCAACGTACGATGACCATTGTCGGCATCTATAATCTTGGCATGGCGGATATCGAAAAGCAGTCCGTGTACATCTCTTTGAGTGAAGCGAAATCACTCTACGAGTTGAACGCACCCACCGAGGTAGCGATCTTCCTCCAGCACCTTGGTCAGGAAAATAAAGTCATTACTAGCCTGAAATCCAGTGTGTCTGGTTATGAGATCGAGTCATTCGAAGCCAACTATCCTGATCTTGCACTTGCCATCAATTCCAAGAGCGGTGTGATGAACATTTTTAGCGTGATCATCATTGCCATCGCAGGAGTTGGTATTCTCAACCTGCTGTTGATGGCGGTCTACGAACGGACACGTGAGATCGGCGTGCTCGGCGCCATGGGTCTAAAACCGAGGCAGATCTCGTTGTTGTTCATCCTCGAAGGGATCATGATCGGGCTGGTCGGTGTTGCCGTAGGCATCGTCTTTGGGCTGGCGCTCAACGGCAGCTTGATGAGTGTTGGGCTCGATTTCACTGCTTATTCAGGCGTCGCCAGTTATATGGCGCTGATCAAGGACCGTGTGTATCCCACATGGGGCACTGAAAAATTATTGATGCGGGCATCCATGGTCGCGGTCATTTCTGCGCTGGCGGCGTTGATCCCTGCTGTGGAAGCGGGCCGCCGTGAGCCTGCCGAAGCCCTGCATTTTGTATAGGTGTATCATGTTGCAAATATTAAGAATGGCATTTCGTGATCTTGGTCGCAACCGCCGCCGGAGCTTCTTCTCCGCACTGGCAGTGGCGATTGGGCTTGCTTTGTTGATGCTGCTATCCTCTGTTATTCAGGGAGAAATGGGCAGCGCTCTTGAGTCAGCCATCCAACTGCAAAGCGGACATATCCAAATACAAGCCGCATCATACGATGAGAACAAATCCAGCCTCAAGTGGGAGGATCTGGTCGAAAATCCAGACCGGGTCGCCAGTCAAATAGCGGCGCTGGATCAAGTGAAAGCAGCCACACCGCGTTTATTTTCCAGCGGCTTCCTCTCCACTGGTGATGAATCGTCTGGAGTACGGATCTACGGCATCGACCCACAATCAGCAGCCAATGATCCCTATCGTGATGGAATCATCAGCGGAAGTTTTCTGACCGCCGATGACCGCGAAGGGTTGCTGATCGGGCAACCGGCCGCCTTGAAACTTCATTTGCAGGCCGGTGATAAAGTCAGCCTTTCGGTCAACACCTCCAATGGCGATGTCCTGGAACAAACCTTCATCATACGCGGCATATACACAACGAATACCTACGGCTTCGACGGCAGTACTGTCTTCCTGCCGCTGGCAAAGGCACAGGCGATCACACAAACCGAAAATCATGCCAGCACGATCTTTATCCTTCTCAAGGACACCTCGCTCACCGCTAGTGTAGCAAACTCGATCAAGGCTCCAGCGGGTCTGCAAGTTAAGACCTGGGAAGAGATGAACTCTTTGATCACTGAATTCGAGACAACGGCAAACAGTTACATCGGATTCTTTTACCTGATCATTCTTGCCATCACCGTCTCGGTCATTATCAACACCCTGATCATGTCGGTCTATGAACGTACACGCGAGATCGGCATCCTGGCAGCGATTGGTATGAGAGGCGCTCGCATTATGGGATTGTTCCTGTCGGAATCCGTTATGCTGGCGATCGGCGGTGTACTCATGGGCTTGGTTCTGGGTTTGTTTTCAGTCTACCTGTTCAACATCAGAGGCTTTTACATTGGTAATATGGGATTGAACGGCATGCTGATCTCCGATACGATCCGGGCACGATTGACTGTCGACAAGACGATCAGTGTAACCATCATGACCTTTGTTGCCACAATTCTTTCCGGGCTATACCCGGCCTGGATGGCTTCCCGGATGGAACCGGTTGAAGCCTTGCGCGCGGAAAAATAGACGCGGGATTGAATCCGCGAGGAGTGTAAAATGGAAGTCGTAAAAATTGAAAACGTAGCTCGTGTATATCAAATTGGAAAAGTCGAAACGAAGGCTTTGCGAGGCGTCAATCTCTCGATTGAGAATGGGGAATTCACCGCGCTGGTTGGCCCTTCCGGTTCAGGCAAGACCACTCTCCTGCAAATGATTGGTTGTCTCGATCAGCCCACCACAGGCAAGGTCTTCATCAACAACAAAGATGTAACCAGCCTCAATCGTAACCAACGCGCCGATATGCGCCGCGGGACGATCGGGTTCATCTTCCAGTTCTTTGCGTTGATCCCCACTCTGACTGCATATGAAAATGTGGAAATGCCCCTTCTCCTGAACGGACATGCCCCGGCGGAACGCCGTGAGCGCATCATGGAACTTCTCAAGGCTGTTGATCTTACCGACCGCGCCAATAACCGGCCTGATCAACTTAGCGGTGGGCAGCAGCAGCGTGTGGCCGTCGCCCGTGCGCTTGCGTCCAAACCAACGCTCATTCTGGCCGACGAGCCGACTGCCAATCTGGACACGACCAACGGGCAGCAGGTCATGGAAATCATGAAGAGACTCAACAAGGAGACGGGTGTCACCTTTATCTTTGCCACGCATGATCCCAGGGTAATAAATTATGCAAGCCGGGTCGTCACATTGCAGGACGGTTTGATAGAAAAAGACACCCAAACCCGTTAATAATATGATTCGGAGATGATTATCAATGAAGAAAGATGTTGTTGTATTTTTTTGCGTTTTGGCACTCGGGTTGGGCGCTTGTGGGCAAAAACCCACACCCACGGCCATTCCGACGGTGTCACTTGATAACGGCGGCAGTTCCCCGGCGTCCGCACAATCCGGCAATGGAAATTCCGTTTCCGCTTCAGCCGTGGTTGTTCCCCTTCACGAGGCACGCCTTTCGTTTGCAACTGTTGGACGGGTTACCTCGGTAAATGTGCAGGTTGGAGATGTGGTTAAGGCGGGGGATGTCCTTGTTCAGCTGGATACAGCCGTTCAGGAAGCGCGGGTCAGTGAAGCTGAAGCCAATTTATTGGCTGCCCAGATCCAGGTCAGGTATTTGAAGCGGGTGGGTGTAGGTGATCAGGTGCATCTTGAAGCTGCCGAGGCGGATGTTGCCCGCGCACAGGCTCTCCTTGATTCCGCAAAAGCAATCCTGCTTTCACAATCCACATTAACTGCGCCCTTTGATGGGACCGTGGTCACTGTCGACATCGAACCTGCAGAAACTGTGATCCCGGGCAGGGTCATTATCGTGCTCGGAGATCTGTCCGGGTTCCATGTTGAAACCACTGATCTCAGTGAACGTGACGTGCCGGGAGTGAAGATCGGCCAGTCTGCCGGCATATTTATCGATGCTTTGAACGGGAATTTTCCCGGAAAGGTAACGAACATTGATCGCATCTCGACCACCCTGGGCGGGGATGTGGTCTACAAGGTTACTCTTGAGTTCGATGAACAACCCCAGGGTCTGCTTTGGGGAATGAGCGCCGACGTGGAAATAAAAGTTGAAAACTAATGCGGGCCAGGTAGGAGAACAAAAAATGAAACGAATTGACTGGTCGGCCATTTTGGTTATGACCATCATCCTGACTGCCTGCGGCAGCCCAACTCCGACGGCTGCTCCTGCAGTTCCAACATTAACTGCGACCCCGCTTGGAACCGACATGACTTCAGATGTTGTGATTGCTTCTGCCCGGGCTGTTCCTGCCCAGGTGGCGAACATTGGTTTTGTTATTTCGGGTATTGTAAAGGAAGTTGCAGTCAAGGAGGGGGATACCGTGCAGGCAGGACAGGCTTTGGCGGTTTTGGATGCCCCGGAATTGGATTATGCCGTTGTCGCGGCTGAAGCTTCCCTTCGGGCCGCACAGGCGGACCTGGCCACCCGAAATCGCGATAAATATAAGTATATTGACAGATATGACCGGGTTTCCTATTCCACGGTTCCAAATGAAGTTGTGCAAATGGAGAGGGCAAAGGTTCAAGCGGCGCAGTCGGAGCTTGACCTGGCAAAAGCCAGCCTTGCTCAAGCCGTCCTTGTTGCACCTTATGACGCCACAGTGGTCTCCATCAGTATGATCCCGGGTGAACTTGCCCAGGGCGACCAGACTGTCCTTACACTTGCCAGTCTGAATGAATTACAAATTGAAACCACGGATTTAAGTGAACGCGATATTTCCCGTGTTCAAATTGGCCGGGCGGTAAATGTATTTATTGAAGCCTTGAATGCACATGTAACAGGGAAGGTTCTGCGCATCTCTCCGATCTCGGAGATTGTTGGCGGGGACGTGGTATACAAGGTCACGATCGGATTGGATCAACAGGCTGCAGGTCTACTCTGGGGGATGACGGCTGAAGTGCAAATACAAGCCGTGCCATGATTTAGCAGGATTACAATTATTGCGCCGGAGAGCTCCGGCGCAATAATTTTTTAAAGCTTCCCGCATAAAGAGGAGATTTGTATGACCACGATCATCGTGATAGGCGCCGGGAGCGCCTCGTTTGGAGAAAACACCCTTTCCGCTTTACTTCGATCCCCCAAATTAAGAGGCTCCATCTTGCGTCTGGTCGATCGCAACGCGCAAAGCCTGGACATTGTTTACAGACTTGCAAATCGTCTAAACAGGGAGTGGAACTCCGGTTTTGAGATCAGCGCGCACCAAAACCATAAAGGCGCGCTTGCAGGCGCAGACTTTGTTGTCTCGGCCATTGAGGTGGGTCCGCGTGAAGAGTTGTGGAAATCGGATTATGAGATCACCTTGAAGTATGGGATCCATCAGCCTTATGCTGAAAACGGAGGTCCGGGAGGATTTATCCATACGGCCCGAAATATCGGGCCGTTGATGGAAATCGTCCATGACATGGAGCAGGCCTGCCCAAAGGCTTGGTTCATCAATTTCACCAACCCAATGGTCCGGATCTGCGATGCGGTTAATCGTCACAGCAAAATAAAGGTTGTAGGTTTGTGTCATCAAATCTATACGGGTTATGCCATGGCGGGTGTTGCGCTGGCAAAAGACTTGGGTATTCAAGTCCCGGATGGTTTGGAGGGGATGCATGCGGATGTAATGCAGCATCCGCTCCAGCAAATGGTCATCCATCAAACGCTTCCATTGATTGATATTCGAGCCGCTGGCACCAATCATTTCTCATGGATTCTTTCTGTGCATGACAGGCGGACGGGTGAGGATTTGTACCCGCTTTTAAAACAACGTTTTTTCGAATTGGATTCGAATTTTGAACCGCTTACGCGCCGGGTCTTCCGGGACTTTGGCCTGTTTCCGGTTCCCGGGGACACGCATCTCTGCGAATACCTGCCCTGGATGAGTAATCCAAATACAAAACCGTGGAAAAAATTTAATATCCGCTTGTATGACTGGGAGCTGATGGCCGGCCTGCGGGATTTCAGCCTTGACCGTTTGAACGAAATGGCAGATGGCCAAATGACCATTGAAAGCCTGCTGGATACGGATTCAGAAGGTGCATTGGAGATGATCGAAAATATCGCCTTTGCCGGAAATCACTATCACCTTGCGGCAAATCTGCCCAACATGGGGCAGATTGTTAATCTGCCGGTGAACGCGATCGTCGAGACCCCGGTCATGGTCAATGGGGCAGGCATCCATCCTGTTCATGTGGGGTCCCTGCCGGAGCCTGTTGCGGAGTTGTGTCGTCGTGAGTTAATGATCGCCCAATTGGGTGTCGATGCCGCGGTTGAAGGGGATTATGATAAGGCGCTGCAGTGCCTGCTGTTGGATCCTGTTATTCATGATGCTGATGCGGCCAGGTTGATATTGGATGATTATTTGATGACATACAGGGAGCAACTGCCTCAATTTTAATTTCCGTGCCGCATGTTGTTGTGCTGGTTATTAAGAGAGAACCGCAGTGTTTCTGCGGTTCTCTCTTAATAACATTAAAGACCTTAAAAACCTTAATGAAAAATACAAAAACAATGGCTGAAGACCTTGCAATATTTTAAGATAATTGCACAGTCAAAACCCTTTACATAAATCAATATATAGATACAATGGATGTATATATGGTCAATAATATCGATTAAATAAAAATATTGTTGTTGTGAAATATGAACTTTCAAACATAAAGTTAAGCAGCATGTAATAAAAAGGAATTACAAAGGATAGATTATGTATATTTGTGTATTAACAAGTATCCCGGATGAAAATGATATACCGTACGATCCGTCGCCGTATATGAAAGGCTACCGCTGGAAGCAGCATTTGGTGCAGCCGGCCAATGTTGAAAAACAAATTCGTGATTTGATGGATGAAGGTGTGGACGCCTTTGTTAATTTGTGCGATGGTACTCCTGATGATGCTCTTTCAGGAATTGCACTGGTCAATGCGCTTGAAAAATATAATGCCGCTTTTACAGGTGCGGATTCGAAATTTTTTGATCCCACCCGCGACGAAATGAAGAATGCGGCCCGGCGGGTGTCAGTCCCCACGCCGAATTGGATGTTCGTCAATCGGGTTGAAGATGCGGAAAAGGTTGCCAAACGTTTGAAGTTCCCCATGTTGGTCAAGCCGCCGCATGGGTATGCCAGCGTGGGCATTCGTCGTAATTCCCGTGTTGAAACTCTTGAACAATTGCGCGAACAGATGGCACTTGAGATCAATGAATTTGGCCGGGCGCTGATCGAGGAGTTTATTGAAGGGCGGGAATTCACCTGCCTGATCGCCGAAAACCCCGAGGATTCCAAGAAGCCTTTGACCTTTACCCCGGTTGAATTCATCTTTCCCAAGGGTGAATCCTTCAAACACTATGACATGAAATGGGTTGAATACGAAAAGATGTCTGTGGCCGTGGTTGACAACCCGAAGATTGAAAAGACCCTGCGTGAACAGACCATGCGTGTTTTCAAGGAACTGGATGGCAATGGGTATGCGCGCTGCGATTATCGAATGGATGCCAGCGGCGCGATTTATATGCTCGAGATTAACCCGAACTGCGGCATCTTCTATCCCCCCACGGAACCCGGTTCTGCAGATTTCTCCCTCTTAAATGATCGCACCAATCATGCGAAGTTCATGAAACTCATCATCCGGAATGCCCAGATGCGCCAGACGCGGATTGCTGCTGAAAAGATCATCAAGCGACAGCCCCGCAAACGCCCGATTGAAGTCGAGCAGATGGCTTATAGCTAAATAAGAAACAAAAAAGACCGCGCAAAACGCGGTCTTTTTTGTTTCTGCCTGCTTGAAATCTGTAAAATTCAATGCTGCGTGACATTTGCGCCCTCACTTGCCTTGCAAATATAAACGCTGGCTTCGAGTCCCGACCTTTGCCTGTAGGCGGCTGAAACTGCATTTACAAACTCCTGGACCCTGTTCTTGTCCACCAGTGCCACCGCGCACCCGCCAAACCCTGCTCCTGTCATTCGAGCCCCGAAACAACTTTGCTGTTCATTGGCGCATTCGACCATGATGTTAAGCGCTTCGTTGGTCACCTCGAAATCATCCCGCAAACTGGCATGACTGGAATTGAAGAGTTCGCCCAGTCTTTTTATATTTCCTGATTTCATGACCTGGACGGCTTCCAGAACGCGGGCATTTTCTGTGACAATATGCCTGGCTCTCTTCAGGATAATTTCGTCCAATTTTTCAGTTTTTGTTTTTCTTTTGAACTCTTCAATGCTTACATCCCTCAGTGCCTTGACGCCAAACCAGCGGGCCGCTGATTCACATTGACTTCTTCTCTGGTTATATGCCGAATCCACCAACCCCCGCCTTGTGGAGGTATCCAAAATTACGATGGATGCATTCTCCGGCAGGGGGGCATGTTGAATTTCCAGGGAGCGGCAATCCAGGAATAATGCAAATCCTTCCCTGGAGGCCGAGCTTGCCATTTGATCCATAATTCCACATTTCACCCCAACCCAATCATTTTCAGCTTTTTGGGCGAGAATGGCCATTTGAGTGGCATTCCATTCCAGGTTTGAAACAGCTGCAAAGGCTCTTGCTGCTGTCAATTCAACCGCTGCGGAAGAGGAAAGACCGGCTCCTCGCGGTACATCTCCCGTCATAACGGCATCAAAGCCATGCAGTGTGTGCCCCGCCTGCTGTAGTTCAAAGGCAACCCCCTTGATATATTCCGCCCATCCCTCCCCCCGAACAAGCGAATTTAATTCAAAAGCCGAATCAGCTTTCAGGTCCAGGGAGCGAACGCGGACCAGTGAATCGACCCTGGGGGAGAGCGCCATCCACACCGCCCGGTCAATAGCCATGGGCAGGACGAATCCGTCGTTATAATCCGTGTGTTCCCCGATCAAGTTGACCCGCCCCGGAGCCCGGACAATGAATTGAGGTTTGGAGTTAAAATAGGTCAGGAAGGATCGGGAGAGGGATTGAGTGTCCATATGTGCTTTTATACCATAGAGGCAATGTGACTGAAGCCGAATTGCTTGAACAATATGAACCTGTGCTCCGCTTTGCAAAAAGCGAAAGGTTTTTTCCAATGGCGGTCGATTCATATCTTGAGAGGTGCGCACTTTTTCCTGGCGGACCATTGGGGGTAATGGAATCTTTGGCCCATTTGAATGAGCCTCTGGCGGAACGTATCGGGAAACTCCAAAGTGAGCAGCATTATTTGCGTTTTGTGAACAAGCCACTCAATGATTCTGATGTGTGGGTTTGGTGGGGCGTGTTGTCGGGAATTGGGCTGGCGGGCGGGTGGTTTGTGGCGGATTGGCCGGGGGCCGAGTCTGTTTTTGTGCTTTCCCTGATGGCTGCGTTGGTCATCTTCATGCTTGCCTCCCCAATTCGGTTGCGCAGTATCCCGGCTGCGCTGGCAGCACTCCTTTTTATTTCCCTTGGGGTTGCACCGATCTGGTTTTTTCTGCGGCCCAGTCAGTATGTCAGTGTGGAAGTCGAATATCTTGTTTTGCTTCCGATCTATCTGATCGGGTTATTTTATCTTTCGGTTCGAACCATGAAACTTATTTTGGATCATGTCCTGCCGGAAGGCCCCGGTCTCATCATGGACATGCTGTCTCAGGCCACGGAAAAGATCGCGCGGGAGGCCTTTTTCCAGTATGCCGAGATCCTGGAAAAGGAACCGGCCCCGCTCTATTATGGGCGTGTTTTAAACGAGACCGACGAAAAAAATAATCGCTGGTCGATCCTGCAGTATCATTTTTTTTATGCGTTCAATGACTGGCGGCTGGCCGCGAATGGGATGAATCATCATGAAGGGGATTGGGAGATGATCGCTGTCTATCTTCGGAATGAACTGCCTTATGCGGTGCTGTTCTCCCAACATGGTGCTGGAAATATCGAAAAATGGGATACTGTCAGGAAGGCGGTTGACAGGCAGGGGAACGCCACCTCGCACCCGGTTGTTTACGTGGCGCTGGGATCTCATGCGAATTACAGCCGGCCGGAAGTGATCCGTTCCCCGAGCATGTACAAACCGGGCAGGTTGCAGCGCTTCCTGTTTCGGATCGATGGGCTGATCCATTATCTCTTTTTATTGGTCAATCCGAATCAAAAGGCGCGTCAGATTGCCTTAAAGGAGTTGCAAGCCCGGGGGACGAATTTTCTTGCCGATGATGCCTTTATCTATATGCGCGATGAGACCGATCATTATGTGGTGAGCCTGCCGCTCGAGATTGCCTCCGGGGACGGGTTCCGTGTCGGCTTGCAGGGGGAAACCTTAAAGGAGGGCGTGTTAAAATCCAGCAGTTTTCTTAAACGGATCATGTCTGACCGGAGGACGGTGCGTCCTGCTGAGAAGGTGTGGCGGCGGGTGGTCTTGAATCCTGAGCCGGATTGGGTACAATATAAAGGGTTGTGGGGTGTGAAGAGTATGCTGAGCGATGAGTCGGGTCCGCCCGGACCCAAGTGGGATCGACCTGGAAAGAATCAGATCGGCGTACGGGAACGCAAACGGTGGGGCAGGCCATTGGAATGGCTTGCAGAATTGGAAGAGCTTAAGCATTAACATTGATTAAAATGAAGCATCATTTTTCAGGAGAAGTTCATGTCCATTCCTCAAGTTCTTGAAGTTGCAGTGGGTCTTGTCGTTGTTTACTATCTTTTGGGTTCCGTGGTTTCGCTGGTGACCCAATGGATTAATGAATCACTGGAGTCGCGCGGCAAGGCCCTGGAGCAATATTTGATCAGGATCGTTGGTGACAAGAAGATCGAAGACCTGGTCAAGCTGCCGCAAATGCAGGCGCTCCGTCCGATCCGATACAAGAATTTTTTAAGTGTGCTGGGCTCGGCCACTGAGCCGAAGAAAATTGAAAAAGTTCCGGTGGCTACCCTGGTGGATGCGTTTTTTGATCTGGCCGGTTTGAGCGCCAAAAAAGAAATGGACCTGTTACAGCTGGCCGAATTAATAGATAAGCTCCCCGACTCGGAGGGAAAGAATGCCTTCATTGGCTGGATAAATCAGGGCGTCACCAATCTTGCTGATTTGCGGACCCGTACCACGGCTTATTTTGGCGGCATGCTGGATCAGGCGGCCGCGACCTTCAAGGCTCGCGCCCGAAGTTTCGTCATCATCCTTTCGATCTCCATAACAGTCCTTTTTGGAACCGACTCGATTCAACTTGCCAAGGCGCTGTGGACCAGCGCTGAATTGCGGGCGATTGCCGCCGCTCAAGCGGATGCCGTTGTGGCCCGCGAAGGTGCACATGCGGATCTGTCCAATATTATCGATGATCTGGGCGCGTTCTCGATCAGAATCGGTTGGTGGCAGACCCAGGAGCTCCCGCAAAATTCCGATTATGCCGGATGGGCAATGTTCATTCTGCTTAAGGCACTCGGGTTGGGAATTACGGCGGCAGCGGTATCCCAGGGTTCGTCCTTCTGGTATGACCTGTTGAAGAAGGTATCTTCACCAGCCACAAGTTCCAGCACCAGTACGAGCAGCGGGGGCAGCAGCAGTTCAAGCAGTAGCAGCAGCGGATAATAAGAAAAATCCCGAGGTGAAAGCCTCGGGATTTTTCTTATTTTGACCATCTTGCGTATACTGCCTGGGAGAGCAGGCGCTTCGCGCTGGTTTCGCGCGTCACCAGTTCGCCGCTGTCCATCGAACCCTTGTATTTTTTCATGATCTCGTCAAGCGCCTGGGCCACATGAATGGCGGAGGCGCGCACGGCATACAAGGTTGCGATCACAAACAGGGGATCATTGCTTAAACAGGCCCGGCATAACTCGAACAAACTCGGCAGGGACTTGTACACTTCCCAGACTTCGCCCTTGGGCCCGCGTCCAAATTTGGGGGGATCGAGAATGATGCCGTCGTATTTCACCCCGCGCTTTTCCTCACGCTGGACGTATTTGACCGCGTCTTCCACGATCCAACGGATCGGTTTCTCACTCAGGCCGGAGAGCGCCTGATTTTCACGCGCCCAACTGACGGATTTTTTTGAAGCGTCCACATGGGTGACTTGGGCGCCGGCTGCTGCTGCGGCAAGAGACGCCAGACCGGTATATCCAAACAGGTTGAGCACTCTCACGGGCCGGCCGGCTTTTCGGACAAGATCCGCCATGAAGTCCCAGTGTGAAGCGACCTCCGGGAAGACTCCCAAATGACGGCCGGGAGTGGTCATCACGGAGAAGGTCAGGTCCTGAAGATGGGGGAGCGGATATTTCATTTCCCATTTTTCGGGAAGTTTCTTTTTTTCGATCCAATGACCGCCACTTTCCTCGGCCGTGGGCTGGAAGACGGCATGGGCATTGTTCCATTCGGCTGCAGACAGGGCACGCGACCACATCGCCTGCGACTCCGGGCGCGCAAAAATATACTGACCGAAGCGCTCCAGTTTAAGGCCGTCGCCGGTATCAAGCAGTTCATAGTCGCGCCAATGAGTGGACTCAAGCAGGGAAAAGGGGAAAGTAGTCATTAATGACCAGTTTTTACCTTGCAAAAAGTTGGCAATGCGGATAGTCTCCTTGCGTTTTCCCTCAAAAGTCGTATAATGTGGGAAATAGTGGTACAAAGTGGTAAGAGCGCCGGGATGTTTCCCGGCGTTCAGCTCATTAAAGGATGAATAGCACAAATGTTCTTAGGCAACTACCAACACAACCTCGATGATAAAGGGCGCCTGATGATCCCGGCGCGCTTCCGTGAGTTGTTGGAAGGTGGCGCCTTCATTACACAGGGCTTTGACAAGTGCCTCATGGTGATGTCGGAGACCTATTTCAAACAGGTCTATGAGCGCATCGAATCCATGAACCTGGCCGACCCAACCGCCCGTCTTTTGCGCCGCTTGATCCTGTCCAATGCGTATCCTGTTGAAGTGGACAAGGTCGGGCGTATTCTCGTCCCGCAAAACCTGCGGGCCTTCCTGGAAATGGAAGGCGAGGCCATTGTGGCCGGACAGGGCGAATACTTTGAAGTGTGGAAGCCCGCGCAGTGGGCCGAACAAATGGCCAGCCTGCAGGATGTGGAAGCCAACAGTCAGCGCTTTGCCACATTGGATCTTTCCAAAACGAGTCCCGCGTCATAACAAACAGGTTTTGTTATGGACGCACACAAACCTGTACTTTACAAAGAGATTATACACGCATTGCAGCCACGAAATGGCGGCCGCTATGTGGACGGCACTTTGGGCGCGGGCGGTCACTCCCGCGGGATCCTGGAGGCCTGCTCGCCAGACGGGCTCCTGCTGGGTTTGGATGTGGACCCGCAGGCGCTGGCGCTCGCTCGTGAGACCTTGGCTCCTTACGAAGGACGCACACGTCTCGTGCAGGCCTCCTATATCACACTCGCCAGGCAGCTTGCCGATGCGCAATGGGATGCGGTGGACGGGATCGTGCTGGACCTGGGTGCCTCGTCCATGCAGTTCGATACGGCCGAACGCGGATTTTCGTTTATGCAGGATGGTCCGCTGGATATGAGATTTGGACCGCAGGCCTTGCAAAGCGCGGCAGACCTGGTCAACACCCTGCCACAGGATGATCTGGCAGACTTGATCTTCCGTTATGGTGAGGACCGCGATGCAAGAAGGATCGCGCGGGCCATCGTGGAAAATAGACCGCTTCACACGACCCGTGAACTGGTCGTTGTGATCGAGAAGGCCTCTCCCCGAAGAGGGGACCGCATGCACCCTGCCACGCAAACGTTCCAGGCATTACGCATCGCCGTCAACGAGGAACTGGCTGCAGTGCAGAGTGTGCTTCCGCAGGCGGTGGCAGCTCTCAGGTCCGGCGGACGATGCGCAGTGATCTCCTTCCACTCATTGGAAGACCGGATCGTCAAGGATTTTTTTCGTGAACAAAGCAGGGAACTGGTCAACCCGCCTTACGAACAGCTCTATGAAGTGGAGCGCAGGGCGATTGTGAGTCCGGTCAATAAAAAACCGATCATCTCTTCGGAAGAGGAATTAAAGGATAACCCGCGAGCGCGGAGTGCAAAGCTTAGAGTTGTAGAAAAACTATGAACATGCAAAATGTAAATCACCTGGTCCATGCCTATAAGATCGCCCCCTGGCGGGTTAATCGCCAGTGGTTCGGCACGGCATTTCTGGCCGTCCTCTCGATGGCCATGATCGCGGCCATCTATCTGGATGTGACCTCCAAGGCTGCCATTGCGGGCCGTGAGATCCAGGAATTAAACGCATCGATCAGCATTAACCGTCAAATGAGCGGCGACCTGCAGACTCAACTGGCTTCCCTGACCTCCTCCAATGTAATGAAACAGCGCGCCCTCGATCTGGGTTTTCGCCCCATGAAGACCGGCGAAGCGGAATACCTGGTCGTGGCCGGCTACACTCCGCTCGAACCGGATATTCTGTCCACTGCGGCGCTGCCTCAATTAAGTGCCTTGAGCATTCCGCGCGAATACAATGAATCCCTGTTGGATTGGATGGACGAGAGAATCTCGAACTCCACGCGGGGGCTGCGATGAGACAGCAATATGCGCGCCGGACCAGGGCTTTAACGATCATGATGGGGTTGATCGCTCTTGCCATTGTGGTGCAGATGACGCGCATCCAGAACAGTGTCGAAGCAGCCGCGTTTCGCGAGCAGGCTTCGAATTACGCCTATGAACTGCGCACGGTGTATCCCGACCGCGGCGAGATCTATGATCGCAATGGTCACCTGCTGGCCGGCAACATGTCGGTCTTTGAGATCGGTGTGGACCTGAATACCGTGAAGGATGCCTCCGCCATTGCCGCCTCGGTCAGCGCGGAACTTAATCTCGATTACTCGAAAATCCTGAACGATATTCAGAATCCCACCGACGGCATTGTATATGTGGTCATTGCAGATTTTGTGGAGCCGGAGCATGTGGTCAAACTGCAGGCCCTCAAGGATGCCTTGCAGGCCCAGGCGCCAGCCGGTACGCAGGGCGCCCTGACCGGCCTGGAATTCAAATCTCATCCGCAACGCAGTTATCCTGAAGGTTCGCTGGCTTCGAATATCATCGGTTTTATGAATCGCGACGGCCGCGGCTTTTTTGGCATTGAAGGCAAGTACGACACCCTGCTGGCCGGCAACCCCGTACAGGTGCTTGTCCCAACCGACCCGAACAAGGCTTTTGAGATTTCCCATGTCCCGGACGGCACCACATTGGTGCTGACCATCAATCGTGACCTGCAGGCAGCCACCGAGCAAATCCTGGATGAAGCGCTTGTTACCTATGGTGCGCAGGGCGGCACGATCGTGGTCATGGACCCGCGCAACGGGGAATTGCTCGCGATGGCCGTTACTCCGCGCATGGATTTGAATCAATTCTGGAACTACAACACGATCTATGACAACGCCAGCGAATTCAATCGTGCCATCTCCCTGCCGTATGAGCCGGGCTCGGTCATCAAGATCCTGACCATGGCGGCGGCCCTGGACGCCGGCACGGTGGTGCCCAACACCACCTATCTGGATACAGGCTCCATCCTGGTGGGAGGCGCCACCATTCAGAATTGGAATCAGGAACCGTGGGGTATTCAGGATATGACCGGGTGTTTGCAGCATTCGCTGAATGTTTGCATGGCCACGATCTCCACGGAAATGGGCGCCGGGACCTTTTACAGTTATATGAATAATTTCGGGCTGGGCCATTTGACCGGCGTGGATCTGGCTGGGGAAGCAGCCGGCAGGCTCAAGATCCCCGGTGATTCGGATTGGTATCCGGTTGATCTGGCCACCAATGCCTTTGGTCAGGGTGTCACCGCCACCCCGGTTCAGATCATGATGGCGGCTTCCTCGATTGCCAACAAAGGTCACACCGTTACGCCGCATGCCCTGTATGCGATGGTGCGTGACGGCCGCCAGTACGATGTGCCTGCACAGTTTGCAGGCACGCCCATTTCCGAACAAACAGCCAGGACGCTTTCTGACATGCTGGCAGTTTCCCTTGAATCGGAGGGATCTCTCGCCCTGGTTCCGGGATATCGCATTGCCGGCAAGACCGGCACGGCTCAAATCCCGGTCAATGGGTTTTATGACACTACAAAAACGAATGCCTCCTTTATTGGCTGGGGACCGGTGGACGATCCGCAATTCATGATTTATGTCTGGCTTGAAAAACCGTCCGCATCCATTTGGGGTTCGGAAACCGCCGCTCCTGTTTTTGCTGAAGTTGCCGAGAAGACCGTCATCATGATGGATATTCCCCCTGATAGCATCCGGAATCAACTTGTAACAAAATAACATGCTTACACTAGCAGACGCCCTCGAAGCCATCACCTCAGTTCGCCTTGCGAACGCCGCCGCAGTCATCACCGAAGCGGCGGTGGATTCGCGCCAGGTGATTCCCGGCTCCCTGTTTGTGGCGATCCCCGGTGAGCAGGTCGATGGACATGACTTTGTTGCCGAAGCATTCAAGAGGGGTGCCTCTTTTGCTTTAATCCAAAAGGAAATGCCCGCCTCTTTGCGGACCCTTGACCTGCGCAACGGCCTATCAACAGACTCTTCCCTTGACCTTTCAGTGCCCCTCTGTCTGCGCGTTGACAATACCGTCTCGGCTCTGCAGCAGATCGCGCGTTTCTGGCGCCGCAAACTCGATTTGAAGGTGGTCGGTATTACCGGCAGCGTTGGCAAATCCACCACAAAGGAAATGGTGGCTGAAGTCCTGGGCACCCGTTACCGCACATTAAAAAGCCCCGGCAATTTGAACAATGAGATCGGTCTGCCGTTGACGATCCTGAAACTCGGCCATGCTCACGAACGGGCCATATTGGAAATGGGCTTTTACGTCCCCGGCGAGATCGAGTTCCTTTGTGACATCGCCCTGCCTCAGGTGGGAGTGGTCACGAATGTCGGAACCGTGCATGCCGAACGTGCCGGTTCACAGGAAGCCATTGCCCGCGGCAAGAGCGAATTGATCCAGGCTCTTCCCGCAGATGGCGTTGCCATTCTTAATTTCGATGATCCCTGGGTCCGCAAGATGGAGGAGAAATCGAAGGCGCCCGTCTTCTTTTACGGTCTCTCCCCGGAAGCGGACTTGTGGGCCGACCAGATCGAAGGCCTCGGTTTGGATGGAATCCGTTTTCGCCTGCATTACAAGGGGGAAGCTGTTCATAGCCATGTTCCCATGATCGGACGCCATTCGGTACACACAGCCCTGCGCGCTGCTGCTGTGGGTCTTAATGACGGCCTGGTCTGGCAGGAGATCTTTGAAGGTCTCGCACAAGGGCACACACAACTCAGGCTGGTGGCAGTGCGCAGCAAGACCGGTGCCCTGATCCTGGATGACACCTATAATGCATCCCCTGAATCCATGTTGGCTGCGCTGAATCTGCTGGATGAAATGGATGGGCGCAAGATTGCCGTGCTGGGCGATATGCTGGAACTGGGTCCGTACGAAAAACAGGGCCATGAGATGGTGGGGATGCGGGCCGCGCAGGTTGCCAGGATATTGCTTACCCTGGGTCCGCGTGCGCATATGATCGCGGATTCCGCCCGCCGTGCGGGATTAAAGGCGGCGAATATTTTTGAGTTTGAATCAGCCGAGCCGATTGTGGACTGGTTGAATAAGAATCTGTCCGCAAAGGATGCCATTTTGATCAAGGGTTCTCATGGGTTGCGCATGGATCGCATCACTGCCGCTTTGGAGGTGCGTTCGTGAAGCAGATCGCCCTTTCCCTGAGCCTGGCCGGTCTGGCTTTTATCATGACCGCCATTTGGGGTGGCCCCTTGCTGCGGATTTTGCGCCATTACAAGATCGGCAAGATCATTCGCGTGGAAGAGCCCGGCCATCATGGCGTCAAGATGGGTACGCCTACCATGGGCGGTGTCATGTTCATTTTTCCGGTCCTGTTGTTCAGCGGTCTGTTGAATGCGGTCGCGTTGATCGGCGTTCCCTCCAGCGGGGTGGGGCGGTCGGTGCTGGTACCCATGGCGGTCATGCTGGGTTTTGCCGTGCTTGGGGCGATCGACGATTGGGAGGGGATCCGCGGCAAACGGAAAGGTGAAGGGATGCGCGCCCGCACCAAGTTCATTTTTCAGGTGGCGCTTGCGCTGGCCACTGCGTATGTCTTGAAATATAAGATGGAAGTGCCGGAATTATATTTTCCCGGCCTGTTCTTTGAGATCAAACTTGGCTGGTGGTATGTGCCGATCGCGGCTTTTATCATTGTGGCTGAATCGAATGCCATAAACTTCACCGACGGGTTGGACGGCCTGGCGGGTTTGATCGCCGCCACCGCGATTGCCGCCTTCGGCGGGATCGCCCTTATGCAGGAGCAGATCTATCTTGCAAGGTTCTGCTTTATTCTGGTGGGCGCGCTTTTTGGTTTCCTGTGGTTTAACGTGCACCCTGCGGAATTGTTCATGGGCGATACGGGGTCTCTTTCGCTCGGAGCCGTTCTTGCGGTGATTTCGCTGATGACGGGCCAGTGGCTGATGCTGCTGGTGATCGGCATCATTCCTTTAAGTGAAATGTTGAGCGTGGTGATTCAGATCGGTTATTTCAAGTGGACCCGGGGCAAACGTTTCTTCAAAATGGCGCCCATCCATTTGCATTTCGAATTGCTCGGCTGGAGTGAAACGCAGGTTGTGCAGCGTTTCTGGCTGATCGGTTTGATGGCGGCACTTATTGGTATTGGACTTTCCCAGGTCTAATGATCGTTCCTTCGCTGGAATGTAAATTAACTATGAAAAATTGGAACGGAACCCGTACACTCATCCTCGGCGCGGCACGGCAGGGAATAGCCCTGGCCCGCTGGCTCTCCCATCACGGATCGAATGTGACCTTGAGTGATGCCCGCAGTCTCGATGAACTGGTTCCGGCCCGGGAATCCCTGGCCGATACCAATGTGAAATGGGCGGCAGGCGGGCATCCGGTTGACCTGCTTGACCGGACGGATGTGCTTTGTCTTTCGGGCGGCGTACCGTTGACCCTTTCCATCGTGCAGGAAGCACTCCGGCGCGGCCTGCCGCTTTCGAACGATACGCAGATCTTCATGGAGGTCGTGCCCTGTAAAACGATAGGGATCACCGGTTCGGCCGGAAAGACCACCACCACGACCCTGGTTGGCAATATGGCGAAGATGGCCTACGGCGAACGTGCCTTCGTTGGAGGCAATATTGGTGACCCGCTCATTAATTATGTGGATGACATGCAGGCCGGGGATCTCGCCATTCTGGAGATCTCCTCATTCCAGTTGGAGCAGATGACCCTGTCTCCGAATATCGCCGCCGTGCTCAACATCACTCCCAATCATCTGGACCGGCACGGGACCATGGATGCATACACGTCGGCCAAGGCGCGCATCCTGGAATTTCAGAACGAAAAAGATACCGCCATCCTGGGCCATGATGACAATGGCGCGTGGAGTCTGCGGAACAAGGTCAGGGGAGATTTGTTGACCTTCAGCCTGCGGGACCTGGACGAAGGATTGAACGGCGCCTACCTGCATGAAGGCCTGTTGAATTTGCGCGACGGGAATGCCTATCTGCCTTTGCTGCTGCGCGAGAAAATCAAATTGCCAGGCGACCATAATGTGGCAAACGTGCTTGCGGCATTTACCATCGGTCACGCGGCGGGCTTCAAACTCGATGATATGCTTGAAGCCGTGGAGGAATTCCGTGGCGTGCCGCACAGGCTGGAACTGGTCCGTGAATTGCATGGCGTGCGTTGGTATAACGGCTCGATTGCGACTGCGCCGGAGCGAAGTATGGCGGACATCCATTCGTTTCATGAGCCGATTGTGCTGATGCTCGGCGGACGTGACAAGGACCTGCCCTGGGACGAGATCTCGAAATTGATTCACCAGCGCATCGACCATGTCGTGCTGTTCGGCGAGGCGGCTGGTCTGATCGAGAAAGCCATATCAGCTGTCGGCGGGCCGCGAAGCGGTGACCTTCGCCGTGCAAAAAATCTGGAGGAGGCGGTTGCCATTGCCGCGGAAGTTGCCAGTGCGGGAGACATTGTCCTGTTTTCACCGGGCGGCACAAGCTACGACGAGTTCAAGGATTTTGCTGAAAGAGGAGAAGCGTTTAGAAAATGGGTTCAGAAACTTACATGAACGAAAAACCTCTCACCCCGATCAACCCGGCCAAATTTTTGCGCGGGTTCGACATGCCATTGTTGGTTGGCGTGGCGGCCCTGATCTTCTTCGGCCTGGTCATGTTGTATTCGGCATCCTGGGATTTTTCGCTTGGCATCTACGGGGACCCGATGTTCATGTTCCTGCGACAGCTGCGATGGCTTGCGCTGGGCTTGGTTGCAGCCGTCTTTCTGGCCTTCTTTGATTATCACAACTGGCGCCGGCTGGCAGTGCCCGCCCTGGCGACCACCGTCCTGTTGCTCTTGATCGTGTTATTCGTGAACGAAATCCGTTTCGGGGCTTCGCGTTCGATCTTCAATGGATCCGCGCAGCCTTCCGAACTGGCCAAGCTGGTTTCCATTATTTATCTGAGCGTTTGGTTGTATGCAAAACGCCAGCACTTGCACGATGTCTCGCTCGGTTTGATCCCGTTGGGTGTGATTCTCGGTTTGATCGGCGGTTTGATCTATCAACAGCCGGACCTGAGCGCCGCTGCAACCGTTTTTATCCTGGGTGGTTTGTTGTTTTTTCTTGCAGGCGGTGACTTGAAGCAGATCGGCGTCCTGCTGGTGGTTGCCATCGTGGCTGCCTTCCTGGTGGTGTCGGTCAGCAGCACAGGCCAGAGGCGCGTGGATGATTTCGTGGCCGGCATCATGGACCCTTTGCAGGCGTCCTATCACGTCCGCCGCGGGTTCGAGGCCATCATCAATGGCGGCTGGTTTGGGGTGGGTCTCGGTCAGTCTCAATCCAAGTTGACCGGCCTGCCCGTGCCACCGACGGACAGTGTCTTTGCGGTCGTGGCAGAGGAACTGGGCTGGTTCGGTTCAGTGGGATTGATCGGCCTGTTTGGTTTTCTGGTCTGGCGCGGACTGGTGATCGCCCGCCGCGCGCCCGATATGCTCGGCACCCTGCTGGCCTCCGGCCTGGTCTTTTGGATCGGGATCGAAGCCCTGATCAACATGGCAGTCATCGTCGGCCTGCTCCCTTTCGCAGGCAATGCCCTGCCTTTCATCAGCGCCGGCGGATCGAACCTGGTCGCAACGCTTGCGGCCATTGGCATTCTCTTTAATATTTCGCGCCAGACTGGCGAAGGCACAATCTCGGATGATGAATGGAGGTCTTATAGTGCGGTTGTTAATATGCGCTGGTGGAACGGGCGGCGGAGTGTATCCCGCGCTCGCCGTGCACAGCGCGCTCATCAGTAAACGCAGCGTTGAGACCCTGTGGGTTGGCGGCGAAGGCGGAATGGAGGAGGAACTCGTGAATCGCGCGGGCATCCAGTATCGTTCCATCCCTGCAGCCGGTGTCCATGGTGTCGGCCTGCGTGCACTGCCGGGCAACATCGCGAAACTGACGCGCGGCGTGATGGCCTCACGGCGTATTTTGCGTGAGTTCAAACCCGATGTGCTCTTCTTCACCGGCGGATATGTGGCAGCCCCCATGGCGCTGGCCGGCCGAAGGATTCCAACCGTTCTGTATGTGCCCGATATCGAACCGGGACTGGCCCTTAAATTCCTTTCCCGGTTTGCGGATGTCATCACGGTGACCGCGCCGGACTCAAAAAAATATTTCCCCCGCCCGGAGAGGCTCGTTCTCTCGGGCTACCCGCTTCGTGCGGACCTCCTGAACTGGTCCCGCGAAAAAGCGATCCGGCACTTTGGACTGGACGCTTCACGTGAAATGCCCACCCTGCTGGTCACTGGCGGGAGCAAGGGTGCGCGTTCCATCAACACCGCCATCCGGAATCATTTGCCGGAACTGTTGAAGATCGCGCGGATCATCCACATTACCGGCTCCCTTGATTGGCCTGTCCTCGAACAGGCCGCGAAGGAATTGGCGCAGCCGATCCGCTCCCGTTACCATGTCATGCCCTATCTTCATGAGATGGGTGCCGCCCTGGCAGCCGCGGACCTGGTGCTCTCGCGGGCGGGCGCTTCTGCACTGGGTGAATATCCATTCTTTAATCTTCCCGCGGTGCTGGTCCCGTATCCGTATGCCTGGAGATATCAAAAGGTCAACGCGGATTTTCTGGCTCAGCAAAACGCGGCACTCATCTTGCAGGATGAGTTGTTGGAAGATAAACTCCTGCCTGTGCTCAAGGACCTTTTATTGAACAATCACAAGCTCGAAGCCATGCGTAGCGCCATGAAAAAACTATCCCATCCCCAGGCGGCGGACGCAATCGCCAGCCAGTTGGTTAAACTGGCAGGAGAACAGCCCTTATGATGAGTATTGTTTATGTCTTTTGGATGTACGTCATTCTCTTTGCGGTGATCGGCGCCATGCGCGGCTGGGCGAAGGAATTGCTGGTCGCTTTCAGCGTGATCACATCCCTGGCTGTCAATCTGCTGCTGGAGAAATATATCCCCCTCGTGCGCGACCTGCCCGATAACAGCAGCTCCGTTTTCTGGATCCGCACCATCATCCTGCTGGCTCTGGTGTATTTCGGCTATCAGACCGTTGCCTCCATTCCGCGCCTGGCCTCCAAGGCGGCGCGCGAACGGCTGCAGGATGCGCTCTTCGGCGCGGTATTGGGCGGGATCAACGGATATTTCGTAGCCGGCACCATCCTCTTCTACAATCATGTGGCTGAATATCCCTACAAGAATATCATCAGCCCCGCCACCGACCCGGCCATCATCCAGGCCGTGGACCTGATGATGAAATATATGCCGCCGCGCCTGCTGGGCGAGCCGGGTATTTATTTTGCGGTCATCATTATTCTTATCTTTATCATTGTGGTGTATATCTAATCCTGTTCACAAGGACATCGGCAGAGATCATGAAACGGGTTCACTTCATCGGCATTGGCGGTTCGGGGCTTTCTGCCATCGCGCGCCTGCTTAAAGAGAGCGGCTATGAGGTGTCCGGTTCGGATCGATCGCTCTCGCAGTTCGCGGTGGACCTGCAGAACGACGGTGTTACGATCTACATCGGTCATCACCCGCGCAATGTGACCGGCGCCGAATTCGTCATCCGTTCCTCCGCGATCCCTGATGATAATCCCGAGGTGGAGGCGGCCAGGCATGCGGGCATCCCGGTCTACAAGCGTTCGGATTTTCTCGGTCAATTGATGTCCGGCAAAACCGGCATTGCGGTGGCTGGAACCCATGGCAAGACCACCACCACCGCCATGATCGCATGGACCCTGTATGCCATGGACCGCGATCCCTCCTTCATTGTGGGCGGTACGCTGAATAACTTAAAGGTCAATGCGCGTGCAGGCCAGGGTGATCCCTTCGTGATCGAAGCCGATGAATATGACCGCATGTTCCTGGGCTTGAAACCGCGCATCGAAGTGATCACCAACCTTGAACACGATCACCCCGATTGTTATCCCAAGTATGAGGATATGGTTTCGGCCTTCAAGAGTTTCGTGGGGTTGCTGCCCTCGGATGGAAGCTTGATTGCCAGCGCCGAGGATGAGGGTGCCGCTTCGCTTCTGAATTACGCGCGCCGCAAGGGAATGAATGTTGTCTCCTACACCCTGCGCGGGGATATGACCATCAATACCCCGCAGTGGATCCAGGCCCGCTCGCTGAAGCCCAATGATCGCGGCGGCTATGACTTTCTGGTCATTACCAATATGACTTCGGATGCCGCTTCCACCATAAAGGTCTCCCTGCAGGTACCTGGCGAGCACAATGTGCGCAATGCGCTGGCTACTTTGTCCGTGATCGCCACGCTGGGGCTGTCCTTGCAGGAAGCAGCGGATGCCTTGGGTGAGTTCAGCGGGACGGGACGCCGGTTCGAAGTGCGCGGCGAGCGCAAGGGAGTGACGGTGATTGATGATTATGCCCATCATCCCACCGAGATCCGTGCCACCCTGGCGGGGGCGAAGGCGCGTTATCCCAACCATCGCATCTGGGCGGTCTGGCAGCCGCATACCTACTCCCGCACGCAGACGCTGTTCTATGAATTCTCGCGGGCTTTCTCCGATGCGAACGAGGTACTGGTGACCGAGATCTACGCCTCGCGCGAGCCGAAACAGGATTTCTCGTCCGCCGAAGTGGTGAGCGCCATGCCGCATTCCTCTGCACATTACACGGGCTCGCTTGAAAAGACGACGCAGTACCTGCTCAAGAATCTGCGCTCCGGGGACATTTTGCTGGTTCTCTCCGCCGGGGATGCGGACCAGATCAGCACGAATGTATTGAAGGGTCTGTGAGATGATAATGAAAAAGACGACAAAAACGAGTGAAATTACAGGCAGGAAGAATTCCCTGGAAAAATGGCTATGACCGCTACCGTCCGCCCCGTTGATGTATTACGCCTTCATTTTGGCGATGCCGTGCAGCAGAATGTCATGCTTGCGCCGTATACATCCGCGCGGATCGGGGGGCCGGCTGATGTTCTGGTTATGGTCAAATCTGCCACCCAATTAAGGGATGTTATTACGGTTCTCCGGGAAGGGCGGATACCTTATCATGTATTGGGAGGCGGCTCGAATGTGCTGGTCAGTGACCGCGGGGTGCGCGGGGTGGTGGTTTTGAATCGGGCCAAGGAAGTGCGTTTCGAAGGCGGCGACCAGCCCACGGTCTGGTGCGAGGCGGGTGTGGTCTTCAGCAATCTCGCGAATCGCTGCGCGTCCAAAGGCTATGCTGGACTGGAATGGGCGGCCACGGTCCCGGGCACGATCGGCGGGGCGGTGTATGGGAATGCTGGCGCCTTCGGCGGTGACATGTCCGGGAATTTGATCTGGGCTGACCTGCTGACCGAACATGGTGTTGAAAAATATTCGGCCGAACAAATGCAATACGGGTATCGCAGCAGCGTTTTAAAACGCGGTGATGGAACAACAGTGGTCCTTTCGGCATTGTTGAGATTAAAAAATGGGACAAAAGAGGAAGTGTCGGCTAAAATTGAAGAATTCAGCGAACGCCGAAAAGCCACGCAACCTCCCGGTGCGAGCATGGGTTCAATGTTCAAAAACCCTGCGGGCGATCATGCAGGCCGTTTGATTGAAGCCGCGGACCTGAAAGGGACGCGCATCGGCAACGCTGAGATCAGCAGGCTGCACGGAAATTTCATGATCAACCACGGCGAGACCAGGGCGCAGGATGTTCGCGCCTTGATTCGACTGGCGCAGGAAACGGTTGCACAAAAATTCAATGTGCGGCTGGAGTTGGAAGTGGAATTGCTTGGAGAATGGGACGAGTGATCGTTCCGGCGAATTGACGATATGAAGAAACTTCGAATTGCAGTGTTGTTCGGCGGCCGCTCGGGCGAACATGATGTCTCCCTCATGTCCGCACGTTCCGTGCTGGCTGCATTGGACCTGCAGCGATATGAAGTGATCCAGATCGGGATCACCCTCGACGGCGACTGGCTGACCGGTGACAACGCCCTGGCTGCTTTTGAGAAAGGCGATTTCAAAAGCCTCGAACGGGTCGTGCCTCCGACCGAGCCGGACCATCAATCGGTTTATGTGATCCGTTCGACAAAAATGGGCGACAAGCTCGAGACCCTGGCGGGTGTGGATGTCTTCTTCCCGGTTCTGCACGGACCGTTTGGAGAGGACGGCACCCTGCAGGGATTGCTGGAACTTGCCGACGTGGCCTATGTGGGCGCAGGCGTGGCGGGTTCCTCGGTCGGCATGGACAAGGGAATTTTCAAGGATGTGATGCGTGCGAACGGCATTCCGATCGTCGAGTCCCTGCTTGTGCTGCGAGGTGAGATCGAAAAGGATATGAACGCGGTCATTGCGAAAGCCGAGGCGCTGGGCGCATATCCCTTCTTTACCAAACCCGCCAACCTGGGTTCCTCGGTCGGCATCAGCAAATGCAATTCGCGCTCCGATTTCGGAGAGGGATTGATGGAGGCTGCCCGCTATGACCGCCGTGTGATCATCGAGCGCGGTGTCGGTCATGTGCGTGAGATCGAGGTCAGTGTGCTGGGTAATGAAGACCCGCAGACTTCTGTATGCGGCGAAGTGCTGCCCAGCCGCGAATTTTATTCGTACGAATCGAAGTATGTGGACGGCACCTCCGGCTTGATGATCCCCGCGGAACTTCCCGCGCAGGTCAGTGACCAGATCCGCGCCTATGCGGTCAGTGCCTACAAGGCCATTGATTGCGCCGGCATGGCGCGGGCCGATTTCTTTGTCGAGCAGGACACGAACAGGATCTATTTGAACGAATTGAACACCATTCCGGGCTTTACCTCGATCAGCATGTATCCGAAGCTCTGGCAGGCCAGCGGTATGACCTATCCGCAGTTGGTGGATCGTTTGATCGAACTGGCTTTGGAACGCAAGGCCCAGCGCGACCACACCGAACACCGGAGGACGGCATGAGCGAGAAACGCGAACTCAGCCGCGCCGAGATCGTACGCCGCAGACGCGCCCAGCGGGCCGCCAGGGAATACCAGCAGACGGCAGTGCGTCCCTCCGTTCCGGTCCGCTCGGTAACGACCCGCGCGGTTCCTGCACGGCCGATGGTAAAACCCATGCGGGCCGAACCCTCCCGCCGTTTCCATGTGGCGCTCGGACTGCCCGAGATCCACTTGCATCGCCCGGCGGCCTTTTCGAAGCGCTCGACCCGCTGGCGGGTGGTTTCCTTTTCCATTGTTGTTTCGATCATCGTGATGCTCTATCTTGGACTCACGCTATCGTACTTTCGCATTTCAGGCGCCACGGTGCTCGGCAACCAGCGTCTGACCCGTGAGGAAATCCAGTCTGTGTTGGGATTGACGGGACAGTCCATCTTTACGGTCCAGCCAAATGAGATGGCGGCCCGCCTGCGCATGAACTATCCCGAGCTGGCTTCCGCACAGGTGGATGCCTACCTGCCGAACCACGTCTACATCACGTTGACCGAGCGCCAGCCTGTGATCGTCTGGCGTCAGGGGGATGCCTATACCTGGATCGATTCCGCAGGCGTGGCGTTTCGTCCGCGCGGCGATGTGGCCGGGTTGATCGCCGTGAACGGTCTGGCCCTTCCGACACAGGGCGCCTCCCCGTCATCGGACCCGCTCAGCCCTCCGCCCTTTTTGCAAAAGGAAATGGTGGATGCGATCCTGACCCTGGCTCCGAACGTTCCGGCTGGTTCCTCGATGATCTTCGACCCAGTCTATGGACTGGGCTGGAACGACAGCCGCGGATGGCAGGCTTTCTTTGGCACGAGTTCGAAGGACATGGCTTTAAAGGTGCGCGTGTATCAATCCCTGGTGGATTCCCTCGCGAGCCGCGGCAAATCGCCCGCATTTATCAGCGTGGTCTATCCTGATGCGCCCTTCTATCGAATGGCGGAAACCAACGTTCAGGAACTAACCTTGGATAATGGACAATAATCAAGATGGATGAAATCGTGGTCGGCATTGACGTAGGTACCACCAAGATCTGCACCCTGGTCGGGCGCGTGGAGGATTCCAATTCCCTGCGCATCCTGGGCGTCGGCATCGAACCCTCGGACGGGGTCCGCAAGGGCATCGTTGTGGATTTGGCGGCTGCCTCGGCTGCCATCAAGCGCTCGGTGGAAAAGGCGGAGCGCACCTCCGGCCTGGAGATTACCACCGCGCTGGTCAGCCTGGCGGGCGCGCACGTCTCCTCGGTCAACAGCCGCGGCGCGGCCGGCATCCCGGGCGGGATCATCGATGCGGTGGATGTGGCCCGCGCGCTGGAACAGGCCCAGGCTGTCGCCATTCCGCATGACCGGGAGATCATCCACGTCATTCAGCGCGGGATCACGGTGGATGGGCAGGAAGGCGTGCGCACTCCGGTGGGCATGCATGGTTTCAAACTCGAAGTGGAGACGCATATCATCACCGCCGCCGCAGCCACGGTGGATAACATCCGCCAATGCGTGGCCGCCGCCGGTGTGGAGATCCAGCAATTCGTATTAAATCCGCTCGCTTCCGCCGAGGTGGTTTTGACCGAGCAGGAGCGTGAAATGGGGGTGGCCGTTTGCGACATCGGCGGCGGAACCACCGACCTGGCGATCTATGTCAACGGGGATGTCTGGCACACGATGGTGCTGGCTGTGGGCGGCAATCATCTGACCCAGGACATCGCGCACGGACTGCGCCTGCCCCTGACACAGGCGGAGGAAGTCAAGAAGCAGCAGGGCTATGCCATCCGGTCCGAGGTGGGGGCCGAGGAATTCTTCTCGATCCGCCCCTTTGGCGAGGATAAGGATGTGCGCATCAACCGCCAGGACCTCGCGCATATCATCGAAGCGCGCATTGAGGAGACCTTTGGCCTGATCATGCAGGAGATCAAACGCTCCGGCTACGACGGCCTGCTGCCGGCCGGCATGGTATTAACGGGCGGCACCTCCGCGCTGCCCGGCATTAATCGGATCGCAAGCGAAGTGCTGGGAATGAGTGTGCGCACAGCCCAGCCGGAAGGCCTGACCGGACTGGTGGACAAACTGGATTCACCCGCCTATTCCACCAGCGTGGGGTTGCTGCGCTGGGCCACCACCATGCGCGATCATGACGTCGTCTCTTCGGGCGGCGGCAGGAAACGCAGAACAAGAGGAGAGAAAAATATGAATCTGGACTCGATCAAGAACTGGTTCGGAAGATTGTTACCCTAGGAAACCCGCCCTTGTCAATGGGCACATGAAAAACAGATTATTGTTAACCCTGTTTAATTTCAGCATTCTCGTTTAAGATTGGCAAATCCTTGCCAGGAGGAACACATGGACTCGAACAAAAGAAATCTTCAATCGGAAGCCTTCGCCCGCATCAAAGTGATCGGCGTCGGTGGAGCAGGCCAGAACGCCGTCAACCGCATGATGGAAGAGGGTATTCAGGGCGTGGAATTCATCTCCGCCAACACCGATGCGCAGGCCCTGACCCTTTCGCGCGCTCCCATCCGTGTGCGTTTGGGCGATAAGCTCACTCGCGGACTTGGCGCGGGCGGCGATCCCGAGGTCGGCCGCAAAGCCGCCGAGGAATCCTCCGATGAACTGTACAATGTGCTCAAGGGCGCGGACATGGTCTTCGTCACCGCCGGCATGGGTGGCGGCACCGGCACCGGTGCGGCTCCCGTGGTGGCCCAGGTGGCCAAGGAATGCGGCGCGCTCACCATTGGTGTGGTCACCCGTCCCTTTACCTTTGAAGGCGGCAAGCGTTCCCAGTCTGGTGAAATCGGTGTGACCAAGATGAGGGAACATGCGCACACCCTGATCTCGATCCCGAACGACCGCCTGCTTCAACTCGCGGACAAGAAATCCTCCCTACAGGACGCCTTCCGCATGGCCGATGAGGTCCTGCACCAGGGCATCCAGGGCATCTCCGAATTGATCACCATCCCCGGCTTGATCAACCTTGACTTCGCCGATGTGCGCGCCATCATGTCCGAGGGCGGCGCGGCCCTGATGGCCGTCGGGCGCGGATCGGGTGATGACCGGGCCAAGATCGCGGCCGAACAGGCCATCTCCAGCCAGCTGCTCGACATCACCATCGACGGCGCGCGCGGCGTGCTCTTCAATGTGACCGGCGGTTCAAACATGACCCTCTTCGAGGTCAACCAGGCCGCCGCCATCATCCGCGAGACGGCCCACCCGGATGTGAACATGATCTTCGGCGCCGTGATCGACCCCGACATGGGCGACGAGATCCGCTGTACGGTCATCGCGACCGGTTTCGAGCGGACCGGCGTGCCGCGCCGCGGACTCGAACGCCTCCCGCGCTCGAACGACAAGCCGCTCTCGGCCTCCAACACGCCCTTCTCGCGCCAGAACGACTCAGTCAGCGTGAACGCCGAGTACAAGCCCTCCTCCTCGAGCGAGAGCAAGTCCGTGCCCGGCCCGACCATCAGCGGTGACGATCTGGACGTGCCGACCTTCCTGCGCAACCGGCGCTAGTCTCAAACGATCAAGACCCCACAGGCTTAGCCTGTGGGGTCTTTTATATTTAGGGGAAATCCCTATTGAAAAAGGATTTAAATTCTTGTAAAATGTCAGAAATACTTTAGAGATAGCCGCGTAACAACGAAGCACATCACGGGAAAAAAGTAGTTGTCTCATTGCACATCAGGAGGAAATTCATGAGACTCCTCAACTCACTAAGAAGGACCCTTGTTCGATTTGAACCCATCCGGGTCTTTCTTGCATTATTGATCGCAGTCCTGATCTGGTTGTACCCGGCTCTCAATGCCTCTGAAATATCCAGATCAAGCGGGGAACCCTTGCAGGAATATGGCCGGATTACATTGGTCACCGCCGTGGACGCAAAAGCCCCGAATTGCTCGAACGCCTGCAAGATCAATGTCTGCACAAAGTGGATCGCCCTGGGGGAACCCGGCTGCCCGAGCAAAACCAATCCTTGGGATATCGGCTGTTGTCTGTCCTGGGAAATCCAATGTGATCCGGATTGCGTGGACCCGACCCCAACCGAACCGCCGACAATCTCCGGGGTACTGAACTGCGCGCAAAGCAACAACAGTTGGTGCACCGGCTCCCTGACGTTGAACCTGAGCGCCTCCGATCCCCAGGGAGCCTCTGTCCTCATCTCCGGGATCTTGAATGGCACCCCCTTTGCCTGTCCCAACGCAGCGACCTCCTGCTCGATTCCCATTACAAGCGAAGGCGCGGGTACGATCAGCTATCGTGTCGACTCCGCCACCGGCTTGTTCGCGACCGGATCGACTTCCTACACCCTCGACTTGAGCACTCCACAGATCAACGCCTCTCTGCTCGGGACGTCTGGCGCCGACAACTATTACATCTCCACTGTAACGGTTTCGGCCTCTGCCTCCGATGCTGCTTCCGGAGTCCAGTCTTTTGAATATTCACTGGATAACGGCGGGAGTTGGTCCTCCGTCAGCAGTCCACTGGACTTCAACGATGGGGATTACACCCTTCTCTTCCGTGCAACGGACCAAGCCGGCTGGGGTGCTCAAACCTCCACACAAAGTTTTTCCGTGGATACCACCACGCCTCTCATCACCATCAGCGCCACAAGCACACCCGGGAATAATGGCTGGCGGATCTCACCGGTTCAATTCAATGCCTCGGCTTCCGATGCGGGTTCGGGTCTGGCTTCGTTGACCTGTGAAGTCAATAGTGCCGCCACTGACTGCGCCTCGATTACCCTCGCGGACGGGATCTGGCAGGTGCACGTCACCGCCTGTGACCGGGCCGGGCTGTGCTCGGATGAAACCCGCAATTTCAACGTGGACACCACCACTCCCACCCTTACCCTTTCCTTCCTCGGAGACCTGGGACAGAACAACTGGTATACCTCCGCGGTTCAAGTGACTGCCAATGCAAGTGATGCCGGTTCCGGGATCGACAGTCTGTTGCAAAGTTTGGATAATGGCGCAAGCTGGTCCTCTGTGCAGGGACCCATATCTTTCACAGGCGAAGGCCTGCATTCGTATCAACTGATTGCCTGCGACAAAGCTGGCTTGTGCACCGACACGGGTCCCCAACAAGTCCAAATCGACACGATTGCTCCCACGCTCCATTTGCCTTCCTCATGGAACTTGGGTGAACCTGCCTATTACAATGCCGAAGACCATGGCAGCGGACTTGCCTATGCCAGCACACGTGTGGAAGGTCGAAATTACACCGATGGACTTTTTGGAGCCAGCATCACTTCAGAGTTATATTGGAATGGCAGGGATTCGAAAGGCAGGCAGGTCCCGCCCGGGGAATATGATATGGTCGTGAAGATCTTTGACCAGGCAGGCAACGAAGCCAGAGGGCGAACCACAGTGGAAGTGGACCTGCTTTCCTCTTTATTAGTCGCCAGTCTTCCAGATCATCCTGAAGGGGATCCCACCCCCGCTTCCTCCCTCCCGACACCTGCCTCCAGCTTCGGCGGGCAGACCGGTGCCTCCTCCGTCCCGCCGCAAACGGATACTTCCACTTCGGGCAACACAACCCACTCTGCCCCACTCACCAAAGACAGCGCCTCCATCAAATTTGGCGTGGACTCCGCCACAGTGCCGGTATCAAATCAACAGACTGGCAATATCCTGTGGGGAGCCGCAGCCGCGGCGTTAGTGGGTGCCACACTGGCAGACTGGCAAAAGAAACGTGAAGAAGAGCAGCGTGCCCGAGCCCAGGCAAAACAACAGGAACGGCGTGAAAAGCAGGTCGAATATGACCGCATCAACCGTGCCTATCAAGCTGCCCTGGACGCCCGGAAAGCCGCTGAACTCGCAACAGCGAAAGACCATGCGGCGGCCATCGAAGCCAAATTGGCCAGGGAGGATGCGGCCGAAGAGGCCAGGTATCTGGCTGCTCAAAAGGAAAGAGAGCAAGCCGCCTTTGACCATCGCATGAGTGAACACGATGGAGATCAAGCTATGGTGGACGCCTGGAAAGCCCAACAGGAAAAACAGACCGCAGCCGCCAAGGTGCTGGCTATGCCTGCCAAAGATGATGACCCGCCGAAGTGGTGGGAGAACCTGATTAATAAAGGAAAACAGTCGTGGAACAATTTTATCGATGAGTGGGCGGCACCATCTACTTCATCTAGTTTTCTCTATGGAAAGCCCGGCTGGGTAGATTTACTACCTCCTCCAATTAAGACCCCAGTTGAGTTGCTTTATTCAAATACCCAATCTGATTACTCTGAAAAATATGTGTCTGATTCGAAGATAGTAAATTTAACAAAAAACATAGTCTCTTATTTAAGTGGGGTAAGAACACAATTCATCAATGATTACACTATGGGATTGTACGGTTGGGTTATGGGATGGAAACCAGAGAACGGAAATGAATTCTATCAGGATGGGCGTGAAGCAGGACGTATCATAAGTAAGGTGGTTGGTCAAATTGAAATGGCTGTTGGCGGAGCATTATTTGCAAGTAGCTTTAGCCTTATCCCGCCAACAACTGGTGGGGCTGCTGCCTGCGCTGCCGCAACTGGACCCGGGGCAATTTTATGTTTTGGGGTAGGGGGAGTTGCATTGGCAGTGGAAGGGGCTGCAGCAGTGGGTGGACTTATAGTTGGTGGACATGGTGGGGCAGTTGTATGGAATAATATAAATAATCCCCTACAGATCAGAGGAGATGGTAGCAATAACATACCTAAAGTTGGAGATTCTGTACCTGAAAAACCAGGTATAGAATATACATATGGGAGAACGAAGAAACAAAACGCATTAGATTATGAAGTACGTGTAACTGACAGACCTTATCGAAATTTAGAAATTTTGATAAAAGATGTAGACACTCCAAGCGGGGAGGTGGCATTTGATTGGTATAAAGGTGATACATTAATTGATGCTAAATTTGCTGACGGTAACGGTTATAAATTAGATCTTAATGCATCATGGCAACAGGGTATTAAAGATAAATTGCTTGACGAAGCCGCCCGGCAACTAAAAGCATTAGATGCTACCAGCCAATTCACGGAAATAGAATGGTGGGTGTCTGATAAAGATGCTGCGCGACAATTGCAAAAATTTCTCAATGCAAACGATTTTGGTGCTATAACAGTTAAGTGGGTACCTTAAATTGTAACTATAGTAGGAGTTTTTATGAAAACATATTCGTGCGTTATTTGGTCTTTTGAACCACAATCCATTGGAATGTTTGATAACGTTTTTAAAAATAAGACCGTTTCTAAACTAGTTTTTCCTTCAAAGATGTATCTGGGCAAAAATAAGACAGAGGAAAAATTTTTATTTAATTCAGGCGAGTTTTCGTCAGCCCTTATACCCAAAGAAGATATTTCGAATGAGACAGGCAGAATTCCTTTATACTTATACCCGGAGAATGGGCTACAGTTTTCCGCTTCAGCTTTGCCTTCGAATAGTCTTGGGCCAAGTGTTTTGGTAATTGGTTTTACTGCCAAACATATTCAAGACTCAGTATGTACGCTTGACGATGTTGTTACGCTCTTGAAGGAAGGTGTTTTCGGAATGGCAATTGGACAAGCCTATTTGTGCGATGATCACTTGATAGAGATTCCTGAACCTAATGGAGGGGTAAGTTTCTTGCGAACTAAAACTTATAAAAGACCGGCGAAGGGAAGCTATCGGCTTGAACTGGACTGGCTAACATATTTTGGTGCGGAATACCTAGATATGATAGGACGAAAGCGTTTTGACAAATTAACAACCTGTTTCTCGAAAGAAGAAGTGAATAATGGCATCATGATAGTGTTACAGGAAGAGCCTTTTGATAATACTAATCCTGAACATCTTAAGCGGAAAGAGCAAGCAGAAAGAGAACTCGGGTTTGAGGAGTTGTTGAAAAAATAACCATGACAATAATATTTTTGTTTAAAAAATACTTAGGCTTATTACTACTTCTGTTTATTTTTGTTGTTTTCTTTTCCTTATGGCAATTCCCCGCCTTTCTGCCGCTGGTCGGGACCGCCCTGCTGCTTTTCAGCCTGGCCGTGACCATTTCGTCCATTTTTAAGAATCATCAAGAGTCTGAAAACCCACGCCTGAAAATAGCCAGGGATATCGCGACGCTGCTTGCCACCCTTGTGCTTATCCTCTTCCTGGGCTGGCAGGCAGGATTGTATGCAAATTCCCTTATCACCCCGCACTTTGGAACCCTGACAGGACTGCTCTGTGCCATCGGGACAAGTTTCGCGGTCGGGTATTGGGTCAAAAAGGGAGCGGGGAAATTCTTGAGCTAATGATACAAATGAACAGGTATCGCAAGGAGACTGGCAGCGGGGATTTCACGAACAGTGATTCATGAACCTTTTGCAACCCCCTAGGATGTTTTACATATGACTTCAGAAATAGAATTACTTGAGTTTCTCGAAATTTCTTACCGTCCTGATCATGCATCTATTCCCGGGTGTATTAGCATTGTTTGCTTAATTAGAGAGTGGGGATTGAACGAAAGAAAAAAAGCATATACTTTTCAATATAATCATAACCAGAAAAAGTTGTACTTTATTGTTTATCCAACGAGAGTTCAGCTTCCAGTAGCAGATGCAGAAAATGAAGAAAATGCTATTGAGCAAGCCAAACAGTTTTTAACTCAATGGCTTGGAGGTAGCATGCAATTTCGTCTTAAGACTGCAGAGGAAATACGTCGACTCGAAGCTAAGAAGATGTGATTTATGTTCGAGCACTGTATTTGCAGTTTAGATAGGGATAGATGACTTTGAAAACACCCCCACCCCTCTGTGTTGGAACTGCGCGTCGCGATGATTGAAATGATTTGATGCACCAATGGAAAACTCTGTTGGAGAAGATTGTTGAAACGATTTTCATAATTACACGAGGCGGAAAATGAATAGTCTTTATGAAAGAATTTGTTTAAAAGATGAAACATTGAGACTTAAAGATTTAGAGGGAGCAGAGGGTCACGAATTTTGCTGTGTTGCACTTTTTCGCGCGGCAAGAAACGAAATAGCTGAGGCCCAGGAAATATTAAACACCGCTGGCCAGACTCAACCTGCCCACGACTGCCCTGTCGTTGCAGAAGCGGAATCTTTAATCCATTTCTCTCTGCGAGAATTCGATGTTGCCAAATCTCTTGCAGAAAAAGCCTTGGAAAAGCATGGAAAATCTTTTTTTTCTTATTGGGTGTTAGCCAATATTTCCTTGCTGGAGCGTAAATATAGTGATGCTGTTTTATTTTATAGAAACGCTTTAGAACTTTCTCCGAATAATGATTTGATCCTTGATATTGCAAAAGCATATGCTTCGCAAAAAGATTTCAAATCTGCTCAACAATATCTCACAATGGCAAAGCCATCTACTCGGAGAACACTCTACAGGTTTTTTATTACTTTTTCTAGGTATTTATCTGTCCGGTTGCTATGGCTACTAATAATTTTTCTCTTAATAGCTGGCAGTCCATATCTATTTGTATTCTCATATCTTCTTGCCTCAGTTTTTTTTGTCTATGTAGCTTTCAAATGGGGATACAAAAGAGGGGATCGCATGCTTTTTAATTCAGCACTATTTATCCAATCGATAAATAGCATATTCTTCCTTGTCACTTTTTGTGGGTTGTTTGACAAATTTCGATAGCTACTGATGGACAAATCACTTCTTGTAAATCTATATCAATCACTCTGCTTTTATTTCGTATACCATCGTGTAGTTAATGAAGGCCATGAGCCGGCAAATGATCTAAGTGGTGACGCTAGGAGACAAGAAATGGACCGGATATTGAAGAGTATGTTTGGAAAATGATATGAAAACACAAAAACTCTTTTTGATAACTTTCATTGTTATACTTTTCTCCTGCAAATCTTATGCAGAAAAAAGCACGGAAACTGCCGTTCAAGCCTTTGTCCTTCCTACCGGCCCTGCTTCTACGAATCTCTTAATGCCAACTGCCTATCCAACCTTGCCTGCTGAAATCCAAAACAAGCTTTTTGAACTTTTGCGTACTAACGGTAATTGCGAACTGCCGTGTTTTTTAGGCATATATCCCGGCAAAACTACTTTAGGTCAGGCACTATCCTACTTTCAAATTTATACTCGTGACCATAGATTGCTGGCCTATGATGTTAGTGTGGTTTCCCCTTATCAATGGCATTACTCTCCAAATTTTGATACCAAGCAGGGAGATCTCCATGTTTTTTTTCATTTATATATTCAATCCTCTAATGAGATGCTGAATGGATTTATTGTAAATTTCCAGTCTGTAATTAATCCTGATCAGACAAGTAATGTGAAAAATAATTTACTTGATCGCTACGGTATTTTGGAACTTTTTCGTCGCCATGGTGTGCCCGATTTGATATATCTAAATCCGCCTCGCGTCCACCAAACTCAGAATGCATACAATATTGAAATCGTGTATAGCGACGAAAAAATTATGGCGATTTATCCTGGAGCTGCGAAGCTTGCTGATAATGATAAATATATACTGTGTCCAGCTATAGGTGATGGGGATGTTAGTTCTTTTAGCATCGCACTGGCCAATCCTGCAGATCAGAAATTAAATATAATTGAATTTGCCCGGGGAAGTTTCAATAAGAATTTCAGCTTGTCTTTTTACGATGATAAAATAAAATTAGATCCGCAGGGAATATATGATTTATTCGACAAACAAGAAAAAAGATGCTTTTATGAAGATGAATTTAGAGTTGAGCAGTAGTCAACCGGGCTTATCTTGCACAAGGACGTATGCTTCCCGAAAAATATTGTGCCACTCTGAAAGCGTTCATTGCAACGGACACTTGCACCGCACTCCCACTCTACTGCGCTTCGGGGACTTTGTGCGTTCGGCGCTATGTTGCTGATAGTCTCGGAAATAGGAGCGGAGAACCTTCGCTCAGGATGACACAGGGAAATGATCTGGAGGTATATGGATATGAAAATATTTGTATTTTTCTCGCTTGCGGTCTTGATCTTCACGTACTGGCAGTTCCCCGCCTTCCTGCCGCTGGTGGGGACCGCCCTGCTGCTTTTCAGCCTGGGCGTGACCATTTCCTCCATTTTCAAAAAACATCGACAATCTGAAAACCCGCGCCTAAAAATTGCCAGGGATATCGTGATCCTGCTCGCCAGCCTTGTGCTGATCCTCTTCCTCGGCGGACTTGCTGGTCTGTTGGCAAATTCATATACCACCCCGCGTTTTGGGACCCTGGCGGGCCTGCTGTGTGCCATTGGGGCAAGTTTCGCAGTGGGATACTCGGTCAACAGGGCAGTTGGAAAATTCATAAAATAAAAGTTGAATCACATTACAGGTAGAACAATAACGAAAGGAAACCCAGGATATATGTCCACCCCCACCCCCTCCGTGCTGGAACTGCGCGTCGCGATCACGACCGGCGATTATGAACGGTTGGTGAAATTCTACTGCCAGGGCCTCGGCCTCGAGCCCGCTGCCATTTGGGACAATGGCCAGGGCCAGGCCCTGATCCTCGATATGGGCCGCGCCACGCTCGAGGTCTTCGACGAGACCCAGGCCGAGACCATCGACACCATCGAAGCCGGGCGGCGTGTCAGCGGCCAGGTCCGCTTTGCGTTGCAGGTCCCGGATCTGCAGGCCGCCATGGGGCGCCTGCTGGCCCACGGCGCGACCCTGGTGCACGAGCCGGTGGTCACCCCGTGGGGCGATCACAACGTGCGCCTGCAGGACCCGGACGGCACGCAAGTCACCTTGTTTCAAGCCATGAACCCGTCCGAAGCAGGCGGGTAACCTGGCTGGCGGCTGTTACCGGCCGCCGGGTGTTGTACCGATCAGGAAAACGACAACATGAATACTATTTTCCAAAAAACCCAACTGACCATTCTGACTTTATTTCTAATAAGCGCCTGTGCGCCTGCAGGGATATCCTGGAGAGCCGCACGGCCCTGTTGTCCATGTGGGCGTTTGCAACTGACCCCGGACAGCTCGACACGTATGTGGATATGAGTAAACATGAATGCCTGTTCGCGGAAGGAACTGCTGAATATTGGATGCCGATCCAGGAGCCGCTTCTGCCAGACCTGCAGAAGGAAGCAGTGAATGGAAGTGTGGTGGACCTGTTCATCAGGTGGCTGGGCGCAAACCGCGATACGCAGGAGATCGATTGGGTCTTTTGGATCTCAAATTTCAGGATCCTTAGGTAAATTGTCTCAAACGCATGCCCCTGTGAATGCCCCCGCAACTTCCCGCCGGGGACCATTTATTTCCCGCGGTCCTTTATAATGGACTGCAATGTCCCAACCCGCCGCAACATCCCAATTGAAATGGGGCCTGCAAAGCTCGCCCCAGCATGTCACCTACGGCGAACTGCTTCAACTCTGGCAGCGCGCCGACGCGCTCGGCTATGACTCGGCCTGGCTCTTCGACCATTTCATGCCCATCACCGGCGAACGCAGCGGCCCGTGCTTCGAAGGCTGGACCCTGCTGACGGCGCTGGCCGCGCAAACCCAAAAGCTGCACGTCGGCTGTCTGGTCACCGGCGTGATCTACCGCCATCCAGCCCTGTTGGCCAAGATGGGCGCCACGCTGGACGTGGTCACCAACGGGCGGCTGGAACTGGGCATCGGCGCGGGCTGGTTCGAAGCCGAAAGCCTGGCGTACGGCATGCCCTTCCCGAACACCGGCGAAAGGCTCGCGCAGCTCGATGAAGCCGTGCAGGTCATACGCAGCCTGTGGACGCAGGAGGTTAGCGACTTTCAAGGCCGCCACTTCCACCTTACCGATGCGCGCTGTGAACCCAAGCCGGTCCAAAAGCCGGCCCCGGCCATCTGGATCGGCGGGCAGGGCGAAAAGGTCACCCTGCGCATCGTGGCCGAACAGGCCGACGGCTGGGATATGGATATGCTGCCCCTGGATGTGTATAATCACAAACTGGACGTGCTCTCTGGGCATTGTCAGCGCATCGGGCGCGATTCATCCTTAATCCGCAGGATGATCCACTTCCCGAGCGTGATCGCCAGGGACGAAGACACGGCCCGGCGCCGGGCGGAAGCGCTGGCGCAGGCCTGGAACACGAATGTCGAAGAATTGCGCGGACGTGTGCTGATGGGCACCCCGCAGCAGGCCGCCGAACAACTGATGAAATACGTCGCGTGCGGGGCCGGTCATTTTGTATTAAGCCTGGCCGCGCCCTATGACATGGAAATGGTCGAACTCTATATCAACGAAGTCGCGCCGCGGGTCGAAGAGATGGCCGCGCGCACCAATGCAGGGAGTGCATAATGCCGATACAAAATGTGGTTGGGATCCTGGCGCAGATCGAGGCAAAGGCCGCCGAATTGGAAATGGCGGAAGCCGCTGAAAATTACGTCTCCGGCTCGTGGGGCCTGGCAGGCTCGGACACGCACGATGCGGTGCTTTCATCCGAAGAGATCGCCAGCCTCAGGCCGAGACTGGTTCAGGCCTTGTTGGAATTATCCGCGGCCGAAGGTCAGGAACTTCTGCAAAAGGTGAAGGGCACCGCCCGGGAAAAGATACTCTCGCAGACCACGGCCTCCAAGAAGATCCCCGCCCGCCAAAAATTCCGCATCGTGAATCTGTTGTGGCCCGATTTCAACATCGCCTCCAAAACCGTGGACGGCGCCCTGCGCGAGATCCGCAGCCGCCAGCCCAACTACGACATGAACCTCGAGGAGAGAAAAGAATTTCTCAAAACCAAGGAAAGGGGCATGGCCATCCTCGTGCCGTTGAAGGAACTGATCGAAGGCGGCCTGGTGGACGACGAATTCGTGGCCCTGGCCCTGGATGTGATGGTCTTCCGCGACATGGACGATATCGAAGCCTTCTCCAAACAGTTGACCCATTTGATCCTGAACACCGCCTCGGCCGGCGCCCTCGAACAACTCTCCGTGATCTGGAGCAATCTCGTGCCTGAAACCGTGGACCGTAAACTGGGTCCGCTCCTGCTTTCCGCAGACCCGAAGGAAAAGGAAAGCGCGCGCAGGATCCTGGTCTTCATGGGCAGGAACCCGATGACCGTGGTCGAAGGCGACCAGATCATGGGCGATGTGATTCACATGTCCGGCGATTTTCGCGGCGCCAATGTGCCGGTCAAGTCCACGCTCAAGGATGTGGCCATGACAATCTCCGGCAGTTCCGCCTTTGACGAGCCCACCAAGCAGGCCCTGGCCGGATTGATCCAGCAGCTCGACGATGTGTTGAGCAAATCGCCCGAGGACAAGGCCGAGGATGCCAAGGCTGTGGCCGACACCGCACACATGCTGGTGCAGACCGCGGCCAAGGACAAACCCAACCCGGCCACGGTCCAGATCACCGCGGAGGGCTTGAAGAAGGCCGCCCTCAATCTGGCCTTCGTCCTGCCGGCCGTAGTGCCCATCGTGAAGCAGATCATTGCGCTTTTGGTGCCATAGAAGCATGCAAACAAAACCCGCTTTTCCGTTTATGCTAAAATAGAAACAATGAAACCCCAGCTTCCCATCCGCGAACATTACTCCCATCAAGTCCACCGCAAGCAGCGCGTGACCCAGATCATCCTGCCGATGGTCCTCGTGGTTTTGTTGATGATCGGCTTGATCGTGCTGATCAGCCTGTCCACGTTCACCTCGGGTGGGGACGTGGGCCGCTGGGCAGCCATCTCCACGATCTGGATCATCATCCCGATTTTGATCGCGGGCCTGATCGTGCTGGCGGTGCTGGTTGGGCTCATTTACCTGATGGCGCGCCTGCTTGGCCTGCTGCCGACCTATACCGGCCTGGCCCAGGATTATGTCTATATTGCGCGCGGATACATCCTGCGCGCGGCAGATATGGTCGTCAAACCCGTGATCGCGCTGAACGGGTTCATTGAAAACGTTGTGGCATTTTTTGGAAGGATCACCCCATGAACAACAAACAGAAAGTCATCATCGGCGGCGCCCTAGTCGGCGCTGTGACCGGCCTGATCGCGGCCACACTGCTCACGCGGCGCGCTGAAAAGCACGACCGCGAAACCGCCCTGACCACGGGCGAGGGACTCAAGCTGGGCCTGTTGATCTTTGGCCTACTGCGCGCGATCGGCTCGCTGGCCGACGACGATAAATAAACAATGCAGATGAAAGGACCGGGTAATTCCGGTCCTTTTTTATTTCCGAAGCAGACCTTGTAAATTAGAATTAATGGTCTATAATCGGCGAAACCTTTATGGACAGCATATCCAAACTCACTTTTCGCCGTTTCCTGCTCGGTCAGCAGGGACTTTGGCCCGGCCGCCGTTTCAAGGGCGTGAACGGCGTCGAAGCCGCCCTGCACCAAATGGAAGCCCTGCAATTGGACCCGCTCAATATCGCGGCCCGCAGCCAGGAGATCGCCTTGTACGGGCGCGTGCTGGATTTCAAGCCTGCGCATCTGTATCAAATGGCGTACGAGAAACGCCGGGCCTTTGATTACGGCGGCTGGCTGGCCATGTACCCGATGAAGGAATTCCCGTTTTGGCGCACGTACATGAACCGGCGCAGCGAACACGGGCGCTGGGGCACGGACTTTGCACGCCGGAATGCGGCCGTGCTGAAGGATGTGGTCGCCGCCTTGAAGGAACGCGGTCCGTTGGGGAACCGCGATTTCGAAGGCGCGGCCGTCAAGGAATGGAGTTACCGCGGCCGCAAGGAAACCTCCCTGGCTTTGTATTATCTGTGGCTGACCGGCGAGGTCATGATCTCGCACCGCAAGGGCTTTGACCGGTATTATGACCTGCGCGAGCGGGTCGTGCCGTCCGAGTATCAGCATGCCGTTCCTGAAAAGGAAGCCGAGGATTTCTTTGCCCGCAAGTCGATCGCCTTCCTCAACATCATGCGTGAAAAGCGTTTTCGAATTAACTGGAGGGATGCCATCGCGCGCGAGGTCCCGGCCGGGGAAGCGGAAAGAAAACTGGCGGAGATGATCTCGAACGGACTTGTCACCCGCCTCAAGCTGCAGGGTTCCAAAGAGGACTGGCTCGTGTTGACCCGTGACCTGCCCCTGCTGGAAACGCTTGAATCCGGCCGCGTGCCGAAGGCCTGGAAAGCCTTGCAGACCACCACAGATGAGGAAGTTACATTATTGGCCCCGCTGGAAATGGTCAGCGCCCGCGGACGCGCGAAGCTTGTCTTCGATTTCGAGTATCTATGGGAAGTGTACAAACCCGTGCATCAACGCCGCTGGGGATACTACACCCTGCCGATCCTGTACGGCGATGATCTCGTGGCGCGCCTCGACCCGAAACTGGACCGCAAGACGAACACGCTTCACATCCTCGGCTTCTGGCTCGAAGACGACGCGCCGAAGGATGAAGCCTTCGCGAGCGCCCTCGCCAATGGACTTGCGCGTTTTCGGGATATGATCGCTGCGGGCAAAGTGGACTTGAGCGGGATCAAACCGGTCAAGCTGCGTTCGTATCTGAAGAGTAAATTGAAATAAAATGTCCTGCCCGTGTCATCCTGAGCGCAGCGAAGGACCTCGTTTTTTATCCCAAAGGAACTTACATGAAAACCAAGGCATTGATGATCGCCAGCAGTATCTGGCTTGCAGCTGCGGGCTTGTTGGCCCTGTTCGCCCCTGAAGAACTGTTGAAATTATTCAGCCTGCCGCTGACCGCGCCCCTGCCTGTCCTGATCCAGCTGGCCGGGACATTGTACCTATCGTTCGCGCTCATGAACTGGACTGTGAAAGACAACATCATCGGCGGCGTGTATTTGCGGCCGATCTCACTCGCGAATTTTGCGCACTTCATGATGGGCGCGTTGACCCTGTTGAACCATCAACTGTCGGACGGGACCAGAATCTTATTGTGGGTGGTGTTGACCGTGTACGCTGTCTTCGCGGGAATCTTCACCTGGCTGGTCTTCTTTCACACCGGCATCGAAAACAAACCGAAGGCCTGAGGCCTGGAAAGATATAATCAAGGGGTCGGAATAAGGAGGTTCACCCATGTCAAAGAAATGGGCAAACAGGCTGCGGGTCGGGTGGATCGCGCTGTTTCTCGTGTTGACCGCCTGCGCACAGGCGCAGCCCACAGCGGATCCCGCCGCCGGCCGGACCGGCATCCCCGAACTCGACCGGATCATTGAAATCGTATTGGCGGGGGACCTGGACGAAGTACGCTCCCTGATTCAGTTCACACAAACCGCCTGCACGAACATCGAAGGGCTGGGCGGACCTCCCAAATGTCTTGCCAATGAAGCACCGGGCACGCCGGTCGAGGTGCTGCCCTTGCTCGGCCCCGAAGGCCATTTTATCCGCAAGGCGGAAATCCAATCCTGGGACGGCCTGCAGGTCTCTCAATTGTTCGCGGCCTACCAGGTCTCGGACCAGGCGTATACGGACTTGAATTATCCGGCCGGGGAGTATGCGCTGGTCTTTATCGGCGGCCTTGAAAACCAGACCAGCCTGACCCTGCAGGTTCGCGGCGGACGCATCGTGCGGATCGATGAAAGCCTGCAATTTCCTCCTGTCCTTCGTGAAGAGGATGTCGTCAAATACCTGGTCGAACCGGGAGTAAACCCATGAAACTAAAGAATGCCATCACCGATGTGCGCGGGATTGAAGTGGGACACGCGCAAAACGAGGAAGCCCTGACGGGCTGTACGGTCATATTGTGCCGCAAGGGCGCGGTGGCCGGTGTGGATGTGCGCGGCGGCGCGCCCGGCACGCGCGAGACCGATCTGTTGAACCCGATTAATCTCGTTCAGAAAGTGCATGCGATCGTGCTGGCGGGCGGTTCGGCCTTTGGGCTGGATGCCGCCTCCGGCGTGATGGGGTATCTTGAGGAACAAAGGATTGGATTTAATACCGGCGCCGCCAAAGTGCCGATCGTGCCTGCGGCCATTTTATATGACCTGGGCCTCGGTCGCGCGGACGTTCGGCCTGATCCCGCCATGGGAGCCAAAGCAGCCGCCGCGGCAAGCGATCTTTCTGCGTCCAGTCCGCCCGCGGAGGGAAACGTCGGCGCGGGCACAGGCGCTTCGGTCGGCAAGATGTTCGGCATGGGACTCGCCATGAAGTCCGGCCTGGGCACCGCCAGCATGGACATCGGCGGCGGCGTGATCGTGGGCGCCATTGTGGCGGTCAACGCCTTTGGGGATGTGATCGACCCGGCGACAGGCGCCATCCTGGCGGGCCTGCGTTCCGGCAAGGCCGGTCCGCTGCGGATCGGGAAAAAGGAACCCTTCGCGGATACGCTGGCGATGATGAAGTCCCCGCTCGGCCGGGGCGTGCTTGGGCTTGCGAGCCGGGGCAATACGGTCATCGGCGCGGTGGCCACCAATGCCAAATTAACCAAGGCCCAGGCCACCAAGGTGGCTCAGATGGCGCAGGACGGAATCGCGCGGACGGTCCGGCCCGCGCACACAATGCTGGATGGGGATGTGATCTTCGCGCTTTCCACGGGTACAAAGAAAGCCGATGTCTCAACGATTGGCGCCTTCGCCGCCGAAGTCCTGGCGCAGGCCATCCTGAGGGCCGTGAAGCATGCCAGGTCCGCTGGCGGCCTGCCGGGCTTGGGGAGTGCGTAGGGGGCTTTTTATAAATTCTAAGTTATACAGATACCGCCCTGCAAAATGAAATTTGCAGGGCGGTATCTGTATTTTGCAGTCTCATGTGTCATGCTGAGCGAAGGATCTCGGGCTCCAATTTGCGAGGCTCCTCGGTCGCAAAGAGCGCTCCCTCACATCGCCCCGGTGGTTTTCGGGGGAGTGACACGGCATTTGCTGAAAAGTTCTAATATATTTTACTGCAGGCCGAGATGTAAACGTTTCACGCTATTAAACAAAGGCAAATCCAATCGAGTACGGTCAGTTGAAAAAAGTTTGCCCGGGGGAGTGATATAACCTGCCTTCTTAAATAACCAATCTCGCAAAGTTCGTTCTGTTACACCCAATGGCTGCAGCAAATCGTGCACACCGAGCAGAGCCAATTCTTTGTATTTTCGAACATCAATATTTCGAGGGTCAACCTCAATGGGCAAATCCGCAGGTACAACATGCCCATTGCGAACATGAATAAACCTTATATCGTTGCCCATTTTTACAGTCCTGCCATGCGCATTCAGCTGACGTGCGGCAACAGCGATCGGGGACATTGAGCTATATTCATTCAGTTCACGACTCATCCTTTGAGTAATAATCAATTGCCTTACGGGTACTTTCTTATTGACAAGGCAGGTGAGTCTTTTTCCTACATATTCCAATATTTCAGGGAAAAGTTCCGGCAACTTATCGACGTTCTCTTCCTTTGCCAGAATTTTGAAAACGCCCCTCTGTATTCTTGAAACAAACTCCGTTGTATCCCTGCGGCGAAGCGCCAAGCCTCGTATCTTATGCTTTCCATCGGGTGCGCGTCCAAAGAATCGATTTGCCACCGAACGATCTTCACTTTCTCTTGAAGCAGGGAAGGCAAACCAGGAATATACATTTTCAAGATCCATTGGCAGTCCTGTTTGCAGCTCGATCTGTTCTGCCAATGCTTGAAAATCTGCTTGCGTGGCATCCTTGCGGGTCACGAAAATGCTATCGACATAGACATGCAGCCATTCGTATCCTTGTGCTTCGGCGATGCCCATTGTCTCCACAATGACCTTGCGCGCAAGATAGGAGACAACCTCATGCGCATTGACACGGCCAAACCTTGAATTGGCAAACCCCAACCGCCCATAGCACACCACAGTAAGCCATTTAAGCCCGTCTACGACAGGCTCATACATTCGACGGGCGTAAATATAACGTGGATCATCCTTGGCTAAAGTCTTTAACCACCTCTTGAGGGTAACGCGCTTGTCGCGCATTGGCCGGAGGGTTTCAGGGATTAACCCGGGCTTCGAGAGTATTTTGACGCCCAGGTCTGGTATTTCAAAACCCTCCCCTTCCGCATCGATACTGACAACGGTTTCCGGAGATACATTCCAACGGATAATAATGGACGCCATTAATGAGGCAAAATCCAACACGGCTACATTGGCATAAACCCCAAGTTTCGGGCGCTTAACAAAACCTCCCGAATCCGCTTCAACAAGCTCTTCGTAGGTCTTGGAAACTTCGCCTTTCTGGCGTTGATAGGGAACGAGAACATTGCGCCGCAAGGCTGCCAGGTCCTGCATCGCGGCTATGGATGCGCCCGGAGAACGCCTTGCAACCCCCTGCAAGGGCAGGCTGGACCAGCGGGTTTGCTCAACGGCCCCCTGCAAACCGTATTGTTTGTAGGTCATACAATTTTCTTTGTCCACATGCCAGCGTCCATATAAGTGTGTTTGCGGGCTGCGATAATGAGCGCGGCCATAGTTGTAAAAGCTGATTTCTTTTACTTTTCGCGGCTGTCGCGTGTGGTCCCGATTGGGATTAATGGATATCCCGGTTTGCTTTGAAGCCTTCTCCAGATAGGAAAAAAACCATGTGTCCCCAAAATGAGTTTCGAGAACATCCGGATCAAATGTGGAAAAAATATTATTGAGTAAGTCTATTATTTCTTTTGGGCGCGACAAAGGAACACGAATACCAACATCGTTGTATTTGATCAGTAGCTGCTGTGGTTTCCTTCGATTTGGATTGACATCCGGCCTGAGCTGCAAAACCTTTAGTTTCGGCAGTTTTGGGTCCAGGTCTTCGGGCTTGTCGAGCGCCTGTATGTTAACCAGTTTGCCATTTGGCTCAGCAATCACACGACAACGGGCCATCATAAACACGTGGTATTTTGCCGCATAACGCAAGGTTATGGGTATATCAACATTGGAATAGGTTAGGTCCGGGAATTCTCTGCTTGCGTCCTGAAATACCTGCGGCAATAAAGCACTGCTGGAGACACGCATCCCCATAACATCCTGTGTGCCATCAAACAAATCCTCCGCCTGATGGCGCGTAAATTTTAGCAGGTTGGTGGAATATTTTGACCTTAAGAATTTAGCCAGGTCATGTAACTGCTGAGGAGCGCCTCCCGCACAAAAAGCAGCGGAAAACTCCTGATAAAACGAATATGCTTTGCCGTCCTCTCCAACGATCCAAAGAACAAGTCCTTTTTCGGGATGCTCATATAGATCAAAAAGCCAGCCTACAACTTCATTCATTTACTCACTTTCATAAGTTCATCAAGTCTTTTGTCCATCTCATCCATGAAGTTGTGCAGCTCATTGGAAAGTTTCGTGATCCTTCTATGCTCCTCAAGTACGATCATGGTTAAGGCGGCTTCCATCGGCGCAAGCTCGGTGCTCCTGTGAATTTCCACGCTGTGGTCCATGACCCACTCGCCAAACTGTTTGATGACCGCGCGGTCAGCCGGGTCGATCATTGTGCCCATAAAATGGATTTTCCCCCTGAGTTTTTCCGCCAACCCCCTTGCAGATTTAAGATTCTTTCCCATGCCAGCCTCCGGCAGCAACGCTTGAAGCAGAGAACCTCTTTCCAAGTGAACAGCATCCTCTGCAATGGAAACTACAACCGGATGAAACAGTTCGTAGTCTTCCTGCGGCACTTCCCGCATAAATATGGTTACGGGCCTTATAAGCTTGATTTTTTGCAGGTGTTCGCAGCACTTCTCCACCATTCTCTTCCGACGGGAAATATCAACATCCTTGTCATAGAACAGATTCAGGAAATCCAATATCAATAACGGTTCAGTTCTTTTATCGCTTTCGGCAACCAGGTCCAAAAATTGCAGATAAGTATCGGGCCTCGTCAAAGATATATTTCTCCTTGTGCTCTCAACATCTGTTGTGAAATGACGCATGGCAGTGTGCAGGTCGTCTTGATCCGGCACCCATTGACCGCCTGCAATGATATGAAAAGGCCCTCTAAAGGCCAGTCGAGCGATAAGCTCGGTTAACCCTGTTCTTTGTCTGCCTTCGGTGATGATCACCAAAAGCTTATTGGATTCGACGGAAAGCTCGAAGGGTAGCGCGGGGGCGGGGAGTAATGTGTTCATCCTTGCAGAATAGCTGTGAATTAAACAAAAAACAATCTGCCAGGCTTGATTCCTTGGCAGATTGTTTGGCAGAGATTTGGCAGAGGCACATCTGGGGGGTTCGCCCAAGGGGGGAACCGCTACTGGGGGTGTGTATCCCACCAGCCAGCCATATCCCAGCCTTCCAGAAGTTTTGCAAGATGTTTTGCGGTATGGACTTCAAATGTATTGTAGATGCTTTCCGTGTGGGTCTTGACTGTTCCGGGCGACACCCCCAACATATCCGCGATCTGAATACGATTATAGTCAAGACAGATCAACGCAGTGACCTCCTGTTCGCGCGCGGAAAGACTCTTCCACTTGATTCGAAGCAGGTCTTGAGCAGCATATTGGGTAAGGCCAACGGCCAGGAGTTCAGGGATCAAATCATGTTCAGGACGGCCCGCGTGCTTGGCGAGTGTGACCAGTTCAAGATGGAAACTTTCACTGATCTGAAAGGTACGGGGGTCGGGGTTGGGTCGCAAGCCTATCAGGTATAACAAACGATGCATGATAGACATATTGACAAAGATTATAGTAGAACATATGTTCACAGTCAAGCCAAAGACCATTGCAGGAAGATAATAAAAAGACAGCCTCCCCTGTAAGGGAGACTGTCCTTTCGGTTGTGTGGACTATGCTGTAACTGCTCTGCGGGCGGGTCGTTTGCGTTCGCTCTTGCGGGTGCCGCCCGCCTTCTCGTACTCGTGACTGTTCATTCCGAACCGTACACCCACGCCTGCAAGCATGCGCTGGCTCAGATCGCGTACGGAGATTTCAGCCTCTTGGAAACGGTTGTAGGTCCCGTCCACTTGCGAGAGCAGGGCGTTATACTCATCCTGCAGGGCCCGGGCATTTTCGATCTCTGCCCTGAAGGCGGCGAGGGTCAAGCCGTTGCCCAGGTCCAGGGCGGGATCAATGGACGTGAGGGCGCTGTGACGCTGGGCTGCTTTTTCAAGGATTGCGGAAAGTTTTTTCTGTCTGGCCATGGTTTTCTCCTTTTCTAAAATGGCAACTACGGGTAAAAGCCACGCTTTCCCCTGACAACAGAAATTACTTTTCCTTTTTACAATTTTTCAAATCGAGATTCAAGTACCTGTTTCTCCCCAAAAAGTACTATTTTCAGGCCATCAGGTACTACAAAACCGCAAACTACTTCCTGTTACTCGATAACAGGAAGTAGTTTGTCGCAAACAGGTACTTGTTACTCGCAACCAGGTTCTTGTTACTCACAAATAGGTACTTGTTAGTCGCAAACAGGAAGCTATTACTCGCAAACAGGTTCTTGTTAGTCGCAAATAGGTTCTTGTTTATAGGAATTAGGAAGTCAAAAGCTCCAAATTAGTACTTGTTACTCGATATCACGAACTTGTTTGCTGTGCAAATGAACCTACAAGAGAAAAAAGGTGCCCAAAATAAGACTACTGTTTCCCTATAACGCTACAGAAGCTAGGCCTGGAACCTAGCGATTCGAGATTCATATCCTATTGCCCTACATTTTTCACAAATGTTTCTATCGCGACACTAAATATTTTCAGCTATAACTTCTGGAGGCAAATCCGGCCTTTTGGGAATCTTAAAAAAGATTATTAATTCAATACAACATCGTTTGAATGCTTCGCAAATATCATTCAAATCCTTTTCTGCTCGCTCAATCAAAATAGGTTGATAATGCACGATATGATTTCTTATTTTATAGATTAATACAGGCAATTCTTTTTGATCTAAAGGAAGAGCTTCTATATCAAGTAAGTATTTCCCAGTAAATGCTCTGCACAGATCTTCACAATAAGAAAAAATTGCACTATCTTTGCCTTGGGTATAAGAGTTAAAAAGATGATTTATTCTCTTCATTTCAGTACTTAGGTCTTGCAATTTCTCCTTCATTTTCCATGCGTTTTTCACATTTTCCTCTTGCTCAATTAATATTGAGAGCTCGGCAGAAAAAATCTCCGCAATAAAAATCTCGATAATTTGATATAAGACCATAAACTTAGATAATGGATCGTTTTGAGTTGCGTAAATTCTCAATAACGAAACAAATATTTTGGCATTCATTTTTGCGGCATCAGGAAGTTTCTTTATTTTTATCGAGTTGCGAAATTCCACGGATAATTCATATGAGATTTCCAAAGGATTAGTTATATTCTCATAACCGTGCTTACATATTTGTATTACAAGCTCTTCAGTTGTCAATTTAGACTCTAGTAACTGCTCTTTTCCGATTACCGCAATTGAGACATCTTCATTAAAAAGAGATTCAAAAGTTATGTCTATCTGAGCACTTGATGGAGCAGGGCTGCTGTAAGGTATTACTAGATGGTTTGAAAAGCCATTCAAGATAACATTTTCAATTGCAGCGCAAGCAAAAAGTGATTTATATTTTTCTTCAATAGTATTGTCACGCAACAGAGCTGTTCTTGGGTATATATATCCTAATGTTTTTTCTTGATCATCATCTGCTTTGTAAACTATTGTTGTAATCTGGTTTTGATTTTGAAAGCTACTCTTAAACAAAAAACATGTGAACTTATTGTAAGAATATTCCTGGTCAATAAATGGGGAAATATACCCTTCAATGGCAATTGTTATTTCTGTATTTCGAATTACATACTTCTCGTCACGCTCGTACTTAACGTCACGGTCTTGATAGCCCTGCAAGCTATCAGAAAATAACTTCTTGAAAAGCTGCACATCGTCTAGTTTTATTTCTAGAGCTTCAGGCATATCTTTTCACTTTGATAACGAATAATTAGTATCATAGGCATCTTTTGCAGACGAGACTGCAAGAGACAAATTCAAATAACTATCGTGTTGCTCACTAAAAAGGTGACGGAAGAACAAGAAAAAATATGCCCTCTGAGAATCGCCAATTTTTTTTGCATTTGCTCTGATTTCATCAAGGAACTGAATGAGGATGGTCATTGGATCTTCCATATTTCCAAGAGTTATATTGCCAATAACTCCTCTAACTTCGCCTAGGTTTTCGTATTGGGACAATGCGATTAATTTATTACATGCTGCTCCAAAACCTGCCATTACTTGTACTCGGCTTCCGATGCTAGGTATATCCTTCCCTAAAGGAAGTCCACCTAGCTGAAGACCTTCACTATAGATATCACCATCCTCTTCAGGTAAAGTCCATCCATTAGTTAATTCGTTCAATTTTTTAACAAAATCATGATACGTTTCAATTAAAGTTGAGAGATCGACCTGATTTTCTGGTTCAAAACCTTCGAGAAATTCATGCTCTCTTAGAACAGTCGAAATTGTTTCTTTCGAATAGGAATTTGGAGATCCCACCGTGAAAGAATAATACATATCTGCGACATCAGAAAACTTATAGTATCCCAATACTTTTACACTTTCATTATCAACTTCTCTTACAATGTATATTCCAGAGTCCTTAAGACTATCGCTGTCAATGTAGTCTTGATATAAAATTTCAATCTGATGCCTTAAAGTCATTGGAGTTTGACCAGTATTTAACGTAATCATTCGATATAAAATACCTGGCTTAGACAAACCTACATATATTTCGGCTCGAATTTTTATTTTAAGAAATTTATTTTTTTCTTCATTTTCAGTGAAGTCTCTTATACATTCTTGTATAGTAAATGTTCTTTGCAGACCGTCTAAAATTATTAATTCTTTTTCAGCTATGGCTTCCCTAATAAAAATTTGGAGTTTTCCAGCACTGTTCGCATCAACAATATTGTTTTCCAGACAATTATTTATCACACCCGCTATCTCTGGTTCTATCTGACCGCTGACGGATAAAATGATTGGCGGTATGACACAGCCTGACTTTAGGTCTCTTGCTAATAATTGATATATTTTCCCATTGGCGTTAACCTTTTTCCTTTGGTATTCATTTGCATGCAAAATATCAGGAGCAAAGCCCCAATATTCTTCTATTGATAAATCTAAGCTAACATTCAATCCATTAATTTTCTTGTCTAACAGCCAGGAATTGAATTGCATTGTTTTCTCCTTGACAAATTATAGACTTACAATCATAAATTGTTATATTATCCTATGTTTTCGATAATCCTAATTGTCGCGAAGAAACTATACACAGGAAATAATAGATTTTGATTCCCAGTAGCAACTGCAATGTGTTTTAGCGTAGTATAAACCCATTTTGAAAGCTGCTTATCTATCTAACTTTACCCCTTCACGCACACCAGGCCCTTCAAGTAAGCCCCCTCCGGAAAGTGCAGGCTGACCGGGTGATCGCCTCCCTGGGACAAATGCTCGATGATGGCCGCGTCCGCGCCCGCATCCAGCGCGGCCGAGGCCACGATCTTTTGAAAGAGGGCCGCGTCGACCCCGCCCGAACACGAGTAGGTGAAGAGCAGCCCGCCCTGACGCAATAACTTGAAGGCCAGCAGGTTGATGTCCTTGTAGGCGCGCGATGCCTTTTCGGCGTGCGCGGCGGTGGGCGCAAACTTGGGCGGGTCGAGGATGATCATGTCGAAGGAGCGGTTCTCGTCGCGGAATTTTCTCAGCAGTTGAAAGACGTCGCCTTCCAGCCAGGTCGCCTTTTCAGCAGGCAGATTGTTGAGCGCGATATTTTCCTTTCCAAGCGCGAGGGCGTCCGCGGAGCTGTCCACCGAAAGGACGGATTTCGCGCCGCCCGCCAGGGCGTGCACCGAAAACCCGCCCGTGTAGCAAAAACAATTCAGCACATCGCGATCCTTTGCAAATTGACCGACGCGCTGCCGGTTGTGACGCTGGTCCAGATAAAAGCCGGTCTTGTGGCCGTGCTGGATGTCCACGTAGAATTTCAGGTTGTATTCTTCGATCGTCAGACGGAAATTATCGATCTTCCCGCGCAGCATTCCGGTAATCGGTTTCAAGCCTTCCAGTTCGCGCACATCGGCATCCGAGCGTTCATAAATATTTTGAACGCCTGTTTCCTCCACCAGCAGATCGGCCAGGGTCTCCTTCCAGAATTCGGAACCGGCCGTCAGGGATTGCATCACCAGCACATCCCCGTAGCGGTCCACGATCAGGCCGGGCAGGCCGTCTGATTCGGCGTGAATGAGCCGCAGGGAATTTGCTTTGTCGAAGAGCGATCCCCGCAAATGCAGGGCGGCACGGATGCGCTTGCGAAAGAACTCTTTGTCCACGGGCTCGTCGTCAAAGGTCCAGACCCGTGCGCGGATCTGTGAGTGTGGGGAGTAGCAGGCCCGGGCAAGGAACTGCCCATCGGACGAGAGCAGGTCCACGCTTGCGCCGGAAGCGGGGTTTCCATCCATTTGTTTGATGGCGCTGGCGAAGATCCACGGGTGGCGGCGCAGCAGGCTTTTTTCACGGCCGGAATGCAGGGTGATGGGCATGCGTCTATCTTACCGCTTAATCGCGGCCTTCACCCGGAAAGGGCCGGATGATTTCCATCCAGCCGTCGGGGTTGGCCAGTGCATCGAATCCGTACTGTTTGTACAGCCCGTGCGCGTCGCGGGTCACCAGGGTCCAGCGCCTCAGGCCCTGCAGGTCGGGGTGGGACATGATCGTTTCGATCAGCCATTTGCCGAGCCCGTGCCCGCGATACTCCTCGTGAATGAACACGTCGCACAGATAGGCGAAGATGGCGTAATCGCTGATCACGCGCGCGATGCCGATCTGTTTGCTTCCCTCGTATACGCCGAAGACCAGTGAATTTGCCAGGGCGCGTTCGGTGCGCTCAGGGGGACGGCCGAGGGTCCAGTAGGCGCGCGTGAAGAAATCAAGGATGGCCTGCAGGTCCAGGCGGGCCGGGTCTGTGCTGATGGTGAATTGGCCGCGATGGGCTTCGATCATTTGGGTCATGGCGCGAGTTTATCACATCATGGGTTATCATTAACGGATCACGCTCACTGGAGAATTATGCTCAAACCCATTCGCTGGAAAACTTTTTTACGTGACTTCATCCGGATCGAGGTCGGTTTCATGTTGTTCGGCCTTGCGATCTCGCTCATGATCCGCGGCAACCTGGGCACAAGCGCCTGGGCCGTGCTGGAGGTGGCGCTGGCCAAACGGATCGGCATTTCCATCGGGACCATGACGGTCTTGATGGGCTTTGCAGTCCTTTCCGGCGCGTTGATCATGCGCGAGCAGATCGGCTGGGGTACGCTCGGAAATATTTTGTCCATCGGTCCGTGGGAGGACCTGTGGCTTTCGATCATTCCATCCGTTGAACATCATCTGCTTCTGCAGATCGGCATGCTGTTGGTGGCGATCTTTCTGATGGGGCTGGCCAGCGCCATTTATATCGGCGTGGATGCGGGCGCGGGTCCGCGCGACAGCATGATGCTGGCGATCAAGCGCACCACCGGCATCAGCATTCGCGCCGCGCGCGCCATCATCGAAGTGACCGTGGTCACGATTGGCTGGCTGCTGGGCGGGCCGGTGGGGATCGGCACGCTGGTCTACGCCCTGCTGGTCGGCCCGTCTGTGCAGGCCGGGTTCAAGATGTTCAATGTCCAGCCGCACGGGCCGGAGGCCCTGATTCCCCAGGCGCCCGAGGATTAATGCAGGACGTTTTCAGCAAACAGAGGAGCAGCCCATGACAGAATCCACTTTGGAAGTTTCAACCCCCGAACCGCAAAACCGAACGACCGGAGCCCTGGTGCTCTTTTTGCTTTTCGCGCTTCCCATGCCGCTGTGTTTGTTCATCTATCATTTCGTGCTCTGGTCACTGGAGCAAAGTGCGATCACTTCGCTGAGCCTGAAGAGCCTGGCCTGGGCGGGACTGATCGGGCTGGCCGTGCAGGCTGTGGTCATGACGGGCATCACCGCCGCGCTGTGGCGTTTCACCCGTGATGACCGTTTCAAGCCTGTCTACGCGGGCTGGTTTGGTGCGTCCGTGATGGCTTTTCCGGCCCTGTTGCTGCGATTGCTGGGTCCCAACAACGACCAACTGGGTTCGATCGCGCAATGGTTGATCTGCGCGGCGAGCGCGGCCATTATCATCCGGCTGCGAAAAAATAAAATGGAATGGGGGCGCGCCTCCCTGCCCTTTGGTCTCCTGATCGCGGGCATTGGCTTTGCTCCATTTGCGATCTACGGTTCATTTGGTTCCTTTGGCGATGCCTTCCTGAGCCTGCTGGCCAGCCTGGCCTTCGGGGTCCTGGCGGCTGTGCTGATCGAGTCCACGACCGGTAACTTGCTTTTGGACGGCCTCGGGGTCGGCGCGGTATTGACATTGCTGGGTTCCGCGATTGGATATGACGGTTCACAGCTGCTTTTGCTCGCCATCCTGCCTTCCTTTGCATTTGCCATTTCCGCGGTCCTGCCTTCAAAAGCAGCCGCGGGCGCGGCCGTGTCCCTGCTGACCTTTGCGGGCCTGGCGTTGTTCGATCCGACCGAGTTGACTATTGTGCTCGGTGATATTGGAAGTGTGGCCGCCAGGGTCGGGGGAATCGTGATCCTGCTCGGCCTTGCGGTCAGTCTCGTCGCGCTGATCCTGCGCTTCGCAACCGCATCCGGCAGCGGGTCCAGAACGAAGCGGGCCGTGGGTTGGGCCGGGACCGGCGTCACGTGGATCTTTGTCGTCGCGTTGTTTTTTCTATTTGGTCACCCCGGAGATTATGGCGACCGCCTCTTCGTCATTTTGAAGGATCAGGCGGATATTTCAGATGTTGCGAATATCAAAGACCGGGACGAGCGCCTGAACGCTGCCTATCAAAAGCTGACTGCACATGCCAATACCACACAGGCCGGCCTGCGCACGTTCTTTGATCGGACCGGCGTGGAATACACGCCTTATTATCTGGAGAATGCGATCGAGGTGCGCGGCGGGACTCTGGTGCGGCTGGTTTTGCTGACCCGCCCCGAAGTGGACCGGGTCCTTCCCAGCCCGCGCCTGCGCGCTGTGCCCGCAGATTCCGCCACCCCCGGGTTTGACCAAGCCGATGGCAGCCTGCAATGGAATATCGCCATGATCGGAGCGGACAAGGTCTGGGATGAATTCAATGTGCGCGGCCGGGGAATCGTGATCGGCAATTCGGATTCGGGCGTGGATGGAGATCATCCCGCCATTCACGATCAGTATCGCGGTCTGACCCAGGGCGGTGATTACAATTGGTTCGATCCGTGGGATGGGACGAAATCCCCCAACGATGAGAACGGTCACGGCACGCATACGACCGGGATCATTTTGGGCCGGAATGGAATTGGCGTGGCCCCGGATGCGCAGTGGATCGGTTGCGTAAACCTGGATCGAAATCTCGCCAACCCCGCCCTATATCTGGATTGCATGCAGTTCATGCTGGCGCCCTTTCCGCAGGGTGGCGACCCGTTCAAGGACGGCGATCCCGCGCAGGCCGCGCATATCTTGAACAATTCATGGGGATGCCCGGCCCTCGAAGGCTGCGACCCGAATGCGCTTCTGGCGGCCGCAGATAATCTGCGCGCGGCGGGCATCTTTGTGGTCGTGTCCACCGGCAATGACGGGCCGATGTGCGAAACGGTCGAATCGCCGCTTTCGTTGTACGACTCTGTCTTTTCCGTGGGCGCCATCGATCAGGTCGGCAATATGGCCGACTTCAGCAGCCGCGGCCCGGTCACGGCAGACGGCTCCGGCCGCACCAAGCCGGATATCGTTGCACCCGGTGTGGATATCCTCTCTTCCACCCCGCAGGGAACCTACGCAAGTTTCAGCGGCACTTCCATGGCGGGTCCGCACCTTGTGGGCGTGGTGGCATTGATCTGGTCCGCGCAGCCGGACCTGATCGGCGACATCGACGCCACGGAACAGCTCATCATCGACACCGCCCGGCCCTATACCGGGAATACTTCGATCGGATGTTTTAGCGGAGATATGCCCGGCAATGCCTATGGCTTTGGTATTGTGGATGCGTATGCAGCAGTGAAGAAAGCTTTGGGAGAATAAACATGCCAAAGATCTCGCGACCCAAACTTCCCAAAGGCTATGTGGACAACCCCATCTCCGAGGTCCCCTGGGAGCATGTGGAACAGCGATTAAAAGAATCGATCAACTACTGGCTGTGTTCGGTGTATCCGGACGGCCGTCCGCATGTGGTTCCGCGCTGGGGCGCATTTTTGGACGGCAAATTGTATTACGACGGCAGCCCGGAGACTCGTCACGCGCGCAACCTTGAAAAGGACCCGCGTGTAACCCTGCATCTCGAAAGCGGAAACGATGTGGTCATTATGGAGGGGACGGCAGAACCCGCATCCAAACCCGACCCGGAACTGGCCCAGCGACTCTCGAAGGCCTACTGTGCGAAATATGAATCAGACGGATACGCGCCCAAACCCGATCAATGGGATGAAGGCGGCCTGTATGTGTTCACGCCGCGGCAATGCCTGGCATGGACGAAGTTCTTTGAGAACCCGACCAAATTCGTGTTTTAATAAGGCATGAATGAAGCTGCAAATGTATCCCTGATCTTCATCGAACTCGGTCTGGCTGTGATCGGGCTGGCAGTGCTGGCCCGTCTGGCAAGCCGCTGGGGATTCTCCGCCATTCCTTTATATCTGCTTGGGGGACTTTGTTTTGGGGAGGGCGGACTCCTGCCCCTCAACTTTAGCGAGGACTTCATTCATGTCGGTGCCGAGATCGGCGTGCTCTTGCTGCTCTTCATGCTCGGCCTGGAATATACCGGCGCCGACCTGAAAGACACACTTCGGCGCGGTCTTCCCGCCGGGGCGGTCGATTTCCTGCTTAACTTTCCACCCGGTTTGATCTGTGGATTCCTGCTGGGCTGGGATCCGCTTGCAGCTTTCCTGCTGGGCGGTGTCACTTACATTTCCTCCTCCGGGGTGATCGCGAAAGTGTTGGGCGAGTTGGGCAGGCTGGGCGGTTCTGAAACCCCGGTTATCCTTTCCATCCTGGTCATCGAAGATCTTGCCATGGCCATCTATCTTCCCCTCGTAGCCGTATTGTTGATCGGGCAGGGGTTCACGGCCGGAGTCAGTTCCATCCTGATCGCATTGGCGACAGTCAGCATTGTTTTGTTCGTTGCGGTCCGTTATGGGGGTCAGATCAGCAGACTGATGGCCCATGAATCCAACGAGATCATCCTGCTGTCCACCTTTGGATTGATCCTGCTCGTGGCCGGAGTTGCCCAGCGGCTGCAAGTCTCGGCGGCGATCGGCGCCTTCCTGGTCGGGATTGCGATTTCGGGTCCGATCGCGGAGCGGGCTCATCAATTGATCAGCCCGTTGAGAGACTTGTTTGCGGCGACTTTCTTTTTCTTTTTCGGATTGCAGATTAATCCTGCATCCCTGCCGCCCGTGCTTCTGCTGGCTGTGGGCCTGGGGCTGGTCACGGCTCTGACCAAGATCCTGACGGGCCAGTGGGCGGCGCGGCGCGCGGGGATCGACAGGAGCGGCCAACTCCGGACGGGAAGCTCGCTGGTGGCGCGCGGGGAATTTTCGATTGTCATTGCGGGACTTGGAGTAAGCGCGGGTTTGAATCCACAGCTGGGTTCGCTCGCGACAGCCTATGTGTTGTTTTTGGTGATCCTTGGACCTGTTTTATCCCGATGGGTATCGGACGCGCTCGGTCGTCAAAATAAATAGAAATCAGCATGTGGATCTATCTTCTTCAAGGTGTGGGATATGGCCTGGCCGCCGCCTCCCAACCCGGACCCTTTCAGACCTATCTCATTTCCCAAACCTTGACCCATGGCTGGAGACGGACCCTGCCGGCTGCCCTGACCCCGCTTCTCAGTGACGGTCCGATCATCCTGTTGTGCGTGCTGGTGCTCAGCCAGGTCCCCACATGGATGCAGCGCGGGTTGTACATCGCAGGCGGGTTGTTCATCTTGTATCTTGCGCATGGAATATTCAACGCCTGGAAAAATTTTGAACCCTCTCTTCCAGACGCCGACCCGGAGAATACACAAGGTTTGTTTAAGGCCGCAATGATGAACGTATTGAATCCAAACCCTTATATCTTTTGGACCCTCGTGACCGGTCCCGTTTTGATAAAGGGCTGGCGGGAGACGCCGATCGATGGGATTGGCTTTCTAGTTGGGTTCTATGGGACCTTGATCAGCAGCCTGGCCGTGATCATCCTGGTCTTTGGGACCGCCGCGCGCATGGGACCCAAGGTCAACCGGGTGCTGCTGGGCGTTTCTGCCAGTGCATTATTCGGTTTTGGGCTGTACCAGTTGTGGCTGGGAATCTTTTGAGCTTGAATAAAAAATCCGCCTTTGATAAGGCGGATTTTTTTATTGATTACTATTTTCTGCGAATTGCCTTTTCCAATTCCATTACCAGAAAGACGACCACACCCATGCTTGCCGCGATGGACAGGTCACAGCCGTTCAAGGGAATGACTTCAAAGAAGCGGCTGAACAGGGGCACATATAACACCATTAATTGCAGGGCCACCACCAGACCAGCCATGCCCGCCAGCAACGGGTTACTCAACAGGCGCATTTTGAACAAGGACTCTTTTGCCGAGCGTGAAGCCAAAGCCTGGAAGACCTGCATGAAAGCCAGCGAAGTGAAGATCATGGTCTGCCATTCAGGGCGGCCGGTAAAGTAATACCAGGAACCCAATCCCAGAGCGAGGGCGCCGATCATGGCACCCACCCAAATGGTTTGGGCACCGGCACCGCGTGAGAACACGCCTTCCTTTGGCGAATACGGCGCGCGTTTCATGGTGTCCGCTTCGGGGTTTTCCACGCCCATGCCCAGACCCAGCAAACCATCGGTGAGAAGATTCAACCAGAGCAGTTGCAGCGGCAAAAGGGGCAGGGGCTTGCCGAGGAAGGGGGCGATCAGCATCACCAGCACCTTTCCGATATTGCCCGCCACGCTGAAGCGCACGAACTTGCGGATGTTGTCGTAAATGGTGCGGCCTTCGCGGACGGAAGCCACAATGGTGGCAAAATTATCGTCCAGCAGGACCAGGTCGGAGGCTTCCTTGGAAACATCCGTGCCGGTGATGCCCATAGCCACGCCAATGTCTGCGCGGCGCAGGGCAGGCGCATCGTTCACGCCGTCGCCGGTCATCGATACGATGTGACCGTTTTCCTGCAGGGCCTGCACGATCTTTAATTTATGTTCGGGTGCCACGCGCGCAAAGACATTGACCTCTTCGACCACATTCTTCAATTCATCGAAGGTCAGGTTTTCGATCTCGGTACCGGTCAGGGCGCGGCCATTGTCGGTGATTCCCAATTGACGCGCGATCTCGATCGCGGTCAGGGGGTGATCGCCTGTGATCATCACGGGTCGGATGCCGGCCGCACGGCAGATGGCCACGGCTTCATTTACCTCTCCACGTGGCGGGTCGATCATGCCGAACAAACCCACCAGGGTCAGCCCCTGCTCAAGGTCCATTTGAATGACTTCGGGGATGGAGTCAAACGTGCGGAAGGCGACGCCCAGTACGCGCATGCCTTTCTTTGCGAGGCCCTCATTCGACGCCTCGATCTTGGACCGCCACTCTGCATCCAGAACCTGGGCGTTTCCATCCACCCACACATGGGTCGTGACATCCAGCAGCCCATCCACGCTGCCCTTGGTGAAGGCGATATATCGGCGCGCGCCCACTTCCAGCCCGGCCAGCACGGCGGGATCGTAACGCTCCAAATGATGGACGGTGGTCATGCGTTTGCGTTCCGAGTCAAAGGGCAGTTCGGCAGCGCGCGGGAAGGAGGAATCCAGGGAGGCCTTCCAGTATCCCATCTTTGCGGCTGCAACCACGATGGCGCCTTCCGTGGGGTCGCCCAGGGTGTGATAGCGTTCATCGCCGATGTCGACCAGTTTTGCGTCATTGCACAAGGCGCCGCCGATCATTGCCAGCGAAAGAGAGGATTGGATCGGCGTGCCCAGCCTGCGGGTGGTGCGAAGCGTGCCGTCGCGTTCGATCTCCTCGGTCAGGTCAAGTGCGTGATCGGCAACATCCAGCACAACCACAGTCATGCGGTTCTCGGTCAGTGTGCCGGTTTTGTCGGAGCAGATCACGGTTACCGAGCCGAGCGTTTCCACGGCGGGCAGTTTCCGGATGAGCGCGTTGCGCTGCAGCATCCGCTGTGCGCCAAGTGCCAGGGTGATGGTGACCACGGCCGGCAGGCCTTCCGGAACAATGGCAACGGCAACACTGACTGCCGTAAGCAGCATGTGACGGAGTTCATCTCCGCGCAGGAGGCCAAGCACGAAGATCAGGGCGGCAATCCCGACACCGACAAGGGCAAGATTCCTGCCAAGCGCATCCAGCCTGCGTTGAAGGGGGGTGTTTTCCTGTTTGACCTGTTGAATGAGATCGGCGATCTTGCCGAGCTCGGTCTGCATGCCGGTCGCGATGACCAGCGCGAGTCCGCGGCCCTGTGTGACAATGGTACCCATGAATCCCATATTGCGGCGGTCGCCGAGGGGCAGGTCTTCGCCGGAGAGGGCGGCCGTGTGTTTTTCAATGGCCTCGGATTCACCGGTCAGGGCGGCTTCCTGAATGCGCAGGTTGACCGCTTCGAGCAGGCGCAGGTCCGCGGGGAGCACATTGCCGGCTTCCAGTTGCAGGATATCGCCGGGGACCAGGTCACGGGCGGAAAGTTCCTGCAATTTGCCATCGCGTATCACACGTACGTTCGGTACCGACATCTTCTTTAGGGCGGCGATGGCTTTCTCGGCGCGGTATTCCTGAATGAAGCCCAGGAAGGCGTACAGGGCCACGATCAAAAGGATCGCGATGCTGTTCTTGGTGTCGCCAAGCAGTCCGGCGGCTACAGCAGCTGCAATGAGAATCAGCACCATCGTGGCGGTGAGCTGCTCCCAGAGGATCTGCAGGGGTTTGCGCCCTCCGCGTTCAATCAGTTCGTTGGTGCCGTACCGGGCGATACGAGCCGAAACTTCAGATTCAGAAAGACCATTTTGCTGATCCGTCTGTAAAAATGAAAGACTTTCTTGAATATCAGTGAGATACCAGTTCATGTTCCGTCATCCAATCCATTCTTGTTCCTGAGGGTGTAAACCCATGCCGCTACGGGCAATTTTTTTCGATAATGATAAACCAGGACCATGCCTATCCCGAACAATCCAAGTGCCAACACCAGGGGCAGATTCCCTTTTATGTAATTACTGATTAGCATCCATTCATGGCCAAGCAGGTAGCCTGCGCCGATCAGGAGTGTACACCAAGTATAGGCCCCAATGAAGGTGGCGATAAAAAACCGGGGAAAGGACATCCTGACCAGTCCCGCCGGGATGCTGATCAGGGTCCTCACGCCGGGAATGACGCGCCCGATCAATACCAGCCAAGGCCCCCATTTGTGCATTTGGCGTTCCGCCCTGCCGATCAAGGAAAGGTCCATGCGGAATATCTTTGCCAGCCTGTCGATGACAGGCCAACCGCCGATCCGTGCGGCCCAATAGGTGATGGATGCTCCGATTGCGCTTCCCAGCCCGGCATATATGCCTGCAAGCAGGATGTACGCGGGTGGAATGTCATGCCGTTCAATCAACATCCAACCGGCACAGGCAAGGATGATCTCGCTGGGAGTAATGCCTGTGGCATTTTCGAAAACCATCAAACCAAACACGCCCGCCCAGCCGAATTCATCGAAGATCATTTGCATCGAGGAAAGGATCAATGTTTCCCATTTGTGTACCATATGATTCACCTCTTGTGTTCGGGCGAAGGTTGAAAAATAAATAGACCATCGCCAAGGATTGACGATGGTCTTGCCGTTTACAGAACAGCCGGGAAAGTTTTCCGTATTGACGACTGTGCACCCCAGGCTTTTGGGCGGCTACTCCCCATCGGAGTTGGAACAAGTATACAAAGGAAGACCGAGACCGTGGTTAAGAATCTTCTCATCCAGGCTGGCAAATCCGCTCAGAAAGCCAGAGGCGCGGAGCTTGCGGCTCTTCTTAACGCGGAGCGTATCATTAAATACTCTGTGATATTTTCTGCGGTGACGATGCCCACCAATTGACCGGCGTGCGTTACAGGCAGGGCTGGCACGCCTGATTCCTGAATACGCATCAAGGCGTTTTCCACCATTTCATGGGAATCCACTTCAGGCAGATCTTTTTTCATCACGGCTGAAATGGCGATACTCTCACCATGCCGCGTGAGGGCTTTAAGAAAGTCGTCCCGTGTGACGACACCCACGATACGGTCATTATCGATCACCGGGAAATCATGCTGGGAGCCGGCCAGCAGCAACTGGGACATGCGTGAAAGCGGGTCCCGCGGGGAAAGACTTTTGTAATCGGTCAGCATGGCACGGCCAACGGGAATTCCGCTGATGGCGTTCTTCATCTGGGTCATGCCCGCCTCCTGGGAGGCTCCAATCCAAATGAAGAATGCAATGAAAAGCAGTGAGGCATTTCCAAACAAACCCACCAGCCCAAACAACAGGGCCATCCCCTGGCCGATGGTGGCGGCAATCTGAGTGGCCCGGACATAGTCCATGCGCAGGGCCAGAAGTGCGCGCAGCACGCGGCCGCCGTCCATGGGAAAAGCCGGAATGAGATTAAACAACACAAGTGATACATTAACCGTCATGACACGTTCCAGGAAACTGCCCGAGGCAATGGTCAACTCACTGAGCGGCACCAGGCTTGAGGTCAAATAAAGATAGGCGAAGAGCCCCGCGGCGATGACCACGTTTACAGCGGGTCCCATCAGGGCGACCCACAATTCCTCGATCGGTTTTTCCGGCATTCGCTCCAGACGGGCCACCCCGCCGATCGGGTAGATCGTGATATCGCGGGTTTTAATCCCGTATTTTCGGGCGGTAAGCGCATGCCCGTATTCATGCAGGATCACACAAGCAAATAACGCGAGGATAAAGAGAATGCCGCTAAAAACCTCGCCCCAATTTCGATTTTCCAGCCAGTGACTGTAGCCCACCCATGCGATCAAAAGCAGAAAGGTGGCGTGAACGTATACTTCAATTCCCGCAAATTTACCCAATTTCCATTGCCATTTCATTTTTATCTCCTTTTGTACTAACGGGATTGTACAGGGAATTTATTAGAAAAACATATAAAATATTCTCTCAGGAACTATCAGATTCAATAAAAGAAACAAAAAGTCCCTCGAATTGTTGAGAATTCGAGGGACTTTTTGTTTTCGATGATCTGAACCTATTTAATCAACCCCAGTTTCTTTCCGGCCGTGCCGATCACATCCATGGCACGTTCGATCTCGCTGGGCTCGTGCGCGGCCGTGACGGTTGCACGCAGGCGCGCCAGGCCTTCCGGAACCGCTGGAGATGCGACCGGCAGCACAAAAACATCGTGGTGTTGGGCTTCGCGGGTCATGGCAAAAGCCATTTCATCCTCACCGCACAGGACCGGCACAATGGCGGTTTCGGTCAGCATGGTATCGAATCCCATTCCTTTGAGCCCGCCAATGAATTGCTTTGTGTTTTGATTTAAACGTTCAATGCGCCAGGGTTCGTCCAGAATGACTTTGAAGGCTTCATTGGCAGCGGCGGCCTGCGCGGGCGGCAGTGCGGCCGAAAAGATGTATGCGCGGCTGGCGTGACTCAGGTAGGTGATGATCTCCTTGCGGGCAGCCACGTAGCCGCCCACGGACGGAATGGTCTTGCTGAGCGTGCCCATCTTGATATCGATCACGTCGCCCAGGCCGAAATGCTCCTCGATTCCGGTGCCGGTTTTTCCGAGCACGCCCACCGAATGAGCTTCATCGATCATCAACCAGGCCTTGTATTTTTTGGTCAATTCGAGCACCTTGGGCAGGTCGATGATGTCGCCGTCCATGCTGAAGACCGAGTCCGCGATCACCATTTTGGCCACATCGGCGGGGGCGTTCTTGAGCAGACCTTCAAGATGTTCCATGTCATTGTGCCGGAAGCGGCGGAACTCCGCTCCGGACATCAAACAGCCATCCACAATAGAAGCGTGATTTAATTTGTCGGAGAAGACATAATCGCCGCGGCCCATCAACGAGGAGATCACGGTCAAATTGGTCGCATAGCCCGAGGAATAGGTGACCGCAGCTTCGGCATGTTTGAAGTTCGCAATGGTCTCCTCGAGTTCCTTGTGCAGGGTCAGCGTGCCGGCCAGCATGCGAACGCCGTTCGTGCCCGTGCCGAATTTGTCCACGGCCTTTTTTGCGGCTTCGTTGATGCGCGGGTGGCCGACCAGGCCCAGGTAGCTGTAGGAAGCATACATGCCCATTTCACGTCCGCGCACGCGGACCTTATTGCCGGGTAAAATCTCCTCGACGGGTTGGTTGTAGTAATACAGGTCGTTCTCTTTCAACATCGAAACGCGATCGGTAAACGCCTTAACGCGGCGGGTTAATGAATCGTTTGTATTATGGAAATCCATGTAGTGCCTCCGGGATCAGAATGCCGTAAGTTTAGTCGAGGGGAAAGTTTCTGTCTAGCCGATGAAAAATCAGCCACCGGTCAGTTTTCTTAACTCATTCTCGTTAATGATCTTCACACCCAGGGATTGCGCCTTATCAGCCTTGGAGCCGGGGTTTTCCCCCAACACCAGGTAGCTGGTCTTCTTGCTGACGCTGTCTGTGACCTTGCCGCCGTTTTCTTCAATATATTCCTTGATGCCGTCGCGGGTAAATCCTTCCAGCGTGCCGGTCACCACGAAAGTTAATCCGGTCAATGTGCCTTCTTTTTTCTTTTCATCCTTTTTCATCACCGGCCATACCCCGGCTGCCTTCAATTTTTTCAACACCTTTTGATTTGCAGGTTGCGAGAACCAGTCCACGATTGACTCGGCGATGTTGGGGCCCAGGCCCGCGATTTGTTGAAGTCCATCTACGCTGACTTTTGATATCGCAGACAGATCCCCAAACGTGCGGGAGAGATCACCCGCCATGACTTCGCCCACACCGTGGATTCCCAGCGCCGCGACCAGGCGGTTCAAACTCTGACCTTTGGCCTGTTCCAGGGAATTAAGCAGGTTCTCCGCCTTTTTTTCCGCGAAACCCTCCAGCCCGAGCAGTTGATCCTTCTTCAGGGTGAATAGATCTGCCACATCCTTGACCAGGCCGGATTCGATCAATTGTTCCACGATTTTGATGCCAAGCCCGGTGATATCCATCGCGCCGCGCGAGACAAAGTGCTCGATGTTTCGCACCAGCTGGGCCGGGCAGGCGGCGTTGACACAGTACCAGGCCACTTCGCCTTCAAAATGTTCAACGGCCTGTCCGCAGGCGGGACATTTTGAAGGCGGTTTGTAGGTTTTCTCCCTGCCTGAACGGGCATCCGTGATGGGACCGATCACATACGGGATCACTTCGCCCGCGCGTTTGATCAGGACCCGGTCGCCCACACGGATATCCTTTTCGGCAATGAAATCAAAGTTGTGCAGAGTGGCCCGTTCCACCACGACGCCGCCGATCTCAACGGGCTCGAGCATGGCGTACGGTGTCAACACCCCGGTGCGGCCGACAGCCACGCCGATGTCATTCAATTGCGTGGTCACTTCACGGGCCGGAAATTTAAATGCGATCGCTCCGCGCGGGTCCTTGCCGACAAAGCCCAGTTCCGCGGCAAGCGTCAGATCATCGATCTTGATCACGATCCCATCCGCTTCGTAGGGCAGTTTGTCGCGGCCTTCGTTCCAGGTCTCCGTGTAGGTGATCGCGGATTCAAGATCGTTGAAGCGCCGGGCGATGTCTGTTACGGGGAAGCCCAGCGCTTTGAGATATTCCAGGATCTCCCACTGCGAAGTCGGAATCCGGCCGCCTTCCGAGTATACGATTTGGTAGACCAGCAGGGTCAGCGGGCGGGAGGCGGTCAATTGCGGGTCAAGCTGGCGCAAGGAGCCTGCGGCTGTATTGCGCGGATTGAGATAGGTCTTTTCACCGGCTTCTTCGAGTTTCCTATTTAATTCCTCAAACTCCCTGATCGGAATGAAGGCTTCGCCACGAATGACCAGATATTTCGGCGGTCTGGGACCCTTCGAATCAACTGGAATGCGCAGGGGAATCGACCGGATCGTACGCAGGTTCGAGGTGATGTCCTCGCCGATCTCCCCGTCGCCGCGGGTCGCCCCCTGCACGAAAAGACCGTCGCGATAATGCAAAACAACGGACAGGCCGTCTATCTTTGGTTCGACGACGAACTTTGCCTTCTCCACCCGGTCGTCGATCTTAATCACCCGTTCGAGCCATGCGCGCGCATCATCGGCACCAAAGGCATTGGCCAGGCTCAGAATGGGTGCGGGGTGGCGAATCTTTTCGAAACGGTCGGCAGGCCGGGCACCGGCGCGCTGCGTGGGGCTGTCCCCAGTGACCCAGTCCGGATGTTCGGCCTCGATTCGTTTGAGTTCGTTCAGTAAACGATCATATTCCAGGTCGCTGATGACAGGCGCGTCCAGCACGTGATACCGGTAATTATGAAAATTGACCTGGGTCTTAAGCTCTTCATAGCGGGAGAGGAGTTTATCTGCCATAAATTGCATTATAGCCGAAATAAAAAACTCCCCGGCCGGTCAGGGACGGGGAGTTTTGGGCTGTCAATCGATCTTTTTCCAGATATCCGAAGGCGGTCGGGAGAGCGGCCGGGTCAGCGCGGAAAGGCGGGATTCATAAAAGGTCTCTTCGGCATTCGAGAAGCGTGACTTTACAAACAGGTTTCGCTCGATCAAAATATCGGCGATCCTGCCGGTCTGTTCGCGGGTGAATTCGAGTTTTTCCGCAAATTCCGTCAGGCTGAAACGACCGAGCCGGATCACGAAATTTAATGCCGTGCGCAAAGGTTCTGAAAAGAGGACAACATCAGAGGGTCGAATATCTTCGGTGCGGGCTTCGAGTTCCTTTAAGGTGATGTTGTAAAGGGAATCACTCATTACGTGCTCGTTTTGGTGAAAAGCCGCCTACTCTTTAAAGGCTTTCAACTGATCGACCAGGCTGCGCAGGGCCTTGGTGACCACATTGTCCGGGTAACGGATCGAGAAGATGCCGGAACTGGCCAGAGACATCATTTCATCCGAGTGGGGGAAGACTGCGCCGACCTTGGCGTTATAGGTCTGTTCCACCCGGGTGCGGACATCATCGAGATCGAAGGTGGAGGGAACCTTGTTGACCACCATCAGCATCAAAGGCACTTCGAGTTTCTTGGCCACATCCACCGTCACGATCGTGCCCTGGTAGTCTTGTGAATCAGGGCGGAGAATGATGACCAGCGCGTTGGAAATGGCGATGGAAAGCAGGGTTTCTTCATTTAAACCCGGGTGAGTATCGATCAGAAGGTAATCGAGGTTTAATTTCTCGACCACATCACGGAAGCCGTCGTTCAGCAAACCGACATCATAGCCCTCGCGCAGAATGCGCGCGATTTCGCCGGCTTTGATGCTGGAGGGGATCAGGAAGATCTGGCCCTTGATCTCGCCGCCGACATTGGCAGTTACATCGTGGGCGGCCTCCTCGATGGTGCATTTTCCCCACAGGTAATCGTTTAAGGAATGAACCATGTCGGACTCATCCAGGTTGAACAAGACATGAATACCGGGGGATGCAATATCGGTATCCACGACACCCACACGAAATCCATCCATGGCGAGCAGTGCAGCTATATTCGCCGTGGTGTTGGATTTTCCCGTCCCGCCGCGAAAAGAGTGAATTGAAATGATTTTGGACATCTTCCCTCTCCAATAAGTTTATGAGTTTCCAACCGTGACTTTTCTGTAGATTATAGCCTAACTAACCTGAAAGTCAAATCCCCCCTATTCTTGTCTTTTTTTATGTTATATTCTAGCGGCCTGTTTCTTTCAGTCTGAAATCCAGGCGATTTTGGTCTTTATACAACAACCCTTTCCCACCCGTGGCAGCCACTAATTATATGGAAAATATTTCCAAAACCACCATCGAAGATACCAGCGACGAAATCCTGATCAGGCAGTACAGGGATGGAAGCGCGGCGGCGTTCGACGCGCTGTATCATCGCCATCTCCCCAACGTGTACAAGAGAGTGCGCTATGTGATCCCGGAGGGTGATGTGGAGGATGTCACCCAGGAGATCTTTATCGCCGTGTTGAGATCCCTTTCCTCTTTTCGAGGCGAAGCTCAATTTGGCACCTGGCTGCGCACCCTGACCAACCACAAGGTGGCGGAGTTCTACAGAAAACGAACGCGGAAACAGGAGCCGCTGCTTGCACCGCTTTCGGATGCATCCGGCAAAACCACAGGCAATACCCCGACAGCCATGGAGGAGCGCATGTTCATTCAGGGCGCACTTCAGAAACTGCCGGAAAATTACAGGGAGATCATCCTGCTGCGATTTGCCGAGGAAATGCAATTTAATGAAATCGCGGACCTCACCCAACAAAATTTGGAAGCCACCAAATCCCTATTTCGCAGGGCGATCAGCGCTCTTCGTTCTCATTTGGATGAACAATTATGAAACAAAGTACTGAACGCTTCGACCCGGAAAGGGACAACCGCTTGACGGAGTTCACCGATCAGGTCATGGAAGGAAAAATGGAACAACCCGATTCGAACGCGGACGATGAACTGCTCGGCCTCGAAAAAACGATTCTGCGTTTGAACCATTTCCTGCCGCCCGTCTCCCTGGATGAATCGGCCATCAAGCAGATGCAGGTCCGCCTGAATGCCCGGATGCGGCGCGAGGTCCGGGAGTCCCGGGCGCCATTTTGGAAGAAATGGTTTTCCTATCCAGCCCGTCCACAGCTTTTGGCTGGTGTTGTTACCGCCGGTCTGCTGATCCTCCTGGTTGTGTTCCTCCCCTTGTCCGCGGGTGATGGGTCAACCGCTGGTGCTGCACTGAAACCGATCGGCAGCACAGTATTGGTGGCTGCAGTTGTGGCCGGGGTGCTATACATTTTTTGGATCATGCGTCGTAAATAATTTTGATCATGTTTATGACGTTGTATCGTGTGTAAAAAATATCAGGTTTAATATAATAAAGAAGGAGAGAAACATGGATATCGAAGGAAAGAAAAATTTCAATTGGACAAGATCCTTGTTCGTGCTCATTGCAGCAGTGACAATCTTGTCCCTGCTGCTTTCCGCCTGCGGTGCTGTCCCGGGTTTGGCGGGCGATGCCGGCGGTGGTAAAGGCAACGGTGGTGAAAATGGCAATGGCGGTAACGGCGGTAATGGGGGGAATGGCGGCAACGGCGGTAATGGGGGGAATGGCGGCAACGGCGGTAATGGGGGGAATACTGGCGGTGGCGGCGGTAATGGGGGGAATACTGGCGGTGGCGGCGGTAATGGAGGGAATACTGGCGGTGGAGGAAGTACCACCGGCTCCGGAACTCCTGAAGTGCAAAATCCGAACGGCGTGGATGTACGCGGCTCCAAACAGGATGCATCTGATCCGTGCTTGGATGCCGGGCAGCTTCCCTGCGGTCAGGGTGATCATGGCAAGGGCAACCCTGTCAATGGCAGCTTGCATGCAAACTGCCGGGCAGCCCAGGGTGAGGTCGATCCGGTTTGTTCTCCCAAGGATATTTTTCCGACCCCCACACCTTCCGGGGATATAACCCCAACTCCGCCCGTGGATGTAACGGTTACTCCCACTCCTCCCCCTCCTCCCATCACGGAAGTTAAATCGGCCCCACCGGTCTCCGCAAGCTGTCCGAATTGGATCATGTTCCATTCCTTCCGCTCCGGTGACCTGGAGATCTTCCGCCTGGATGGTTTCGAAGGGATGGAGGGCGTTCAGCCCATCAATCTGTCCAACGACACTTCCATGGATTCACGCCCGAGTCGCTCGGCAGACAGCCAGTGGGTGGTCTTCCAGAGCAATCGCAACGGCAATGTCGAGTTGTATCTGACGGACAGTGAGGGTAAATCCCAGAAACGTTTGACGGAAACCCAGTCCAATAACATCAATGCGATGTTCGGCCCCGACAATCAATCCGTGGTCTATCAAAGCGATCGGGATGGTAATTGGGACATCTACCTGTTGAACAAGGACACCGGCAAGGAGGTCCAGCTGACTTCGGATACAGGCGATGATGTAAATCCGTTCTGGTCTCCGGACAGCAACTGGATCACCTTCCAGTCCAACCGCACCGGTTCCTGGAATGTATATGTCTTCGATATCTCGAAAGGCACCGAATATCAGGTCACTTCATTCGCCCAGGACGTGCTCTTTCCGAGCTGGTCGCCGAATGGCAAGCAGCTGGCCTTCTTCATCAACACCACCGGCACCTGGGATCTGTATGTCTCTGATATTCAGGGGCAGACATTCAAGCAGATCTCCGTGGGCGGGGATGCGGGCAATGCAACCTGGTCGCCCGAAGGCGAGCGCATTGCGTATCAGGTAACCACGGGTGAGAATACAGATGTATTCACCTATGATCTGGTCACGAACACTGAATACCAGCTGACCGATTTCGGCGGGGTGGATTCCGCGCCGACGTGGAACTGCACCGGTTCGGATGTGTCCTTTACCTCCAATCGCAGCGGCAACCCCGATATTTATTCAACCTGGTGGCAGGGTGGTAACGAGATCTACGAGATCACGAATAATCCTGCTACGGACAAATGGTCCGAGTGGTCACCCTCCAAGGAGCCCGGCTCTCGCGGCTACTAAAATAACCTCAAAGCGGCAACAGGATCACATCCTGTTGCCGCTTTTCCTTAACAGCCCTTGTTTGGGCTTGCAGGTCATTTATAGATACGGTATTATTCATTTATGATGATTTATATCGCCATTGGCTTTGCCTTTGTCATCCCCCTGCTTTTTTTATTCCTACTTAATAAATTTGACCTGTATGGAACGGGCAAATTTCCCGTCAACATCCTGACCATTTTATGCGGAGCCCTGGCCTACTTTCTGGCTGCCCAGATCAACCCGGCATTCATCCAGGCCGGCTGGGCAACACGCGATCAGGTGGTTCGCATTACGGCGCCCATTCTCGAGGAATTCCTAAAGGCCCTGATCTTGATCTACCTGGTGCAGCGGGCCGATTTTAATTATGTGGTTGATGGCGCGATCTATGGCTTTGGAGCGGGGATCGGATTTGCAATCATTGAAAATTATGAATATATCACCGGCCATCCGGAACTTGCCATGACGATCGCGGTTGCCCGCGTGTTTTCCACGAACCTGATCCATGCGACTGCCAGCGGCCTGATCGGTACCGCCCTGGCATACCGTCGCGGAGAAAGCAGCTGGCGGGGGTGGGTCGTTGTCCTTCTGGGTTATCTGATTGCCATGGCATTCCACATGGGATTCAACACCATGGTGAGCGCGGGTACGTTCCTGGTATTTGCGATTATCTTTGGAGCCGTGGGGGTGGGGTTGATCTGGTTTGTAATCAAGCGCGGGTTGAATATTCAAAAGAATTGGGTTGGTGAAAAGCTTGGGATGGGGGATCGGGTGACAAAGAGCGAGGCAACCGTCGTCCGGAATATCGAAGACCTTCGTGAAGTGCTTGCGCCGATCGAAAAACAATTCGGGCCGGCCAAGGTCCCGATCGTCGAGGGGATCATCCGCAGACAGGCTGAAATCGGGATTAAGCGAAAATTGCTGGATACGACACCGAGTGAAAGCAAACGTTCTGAAATCGAGAAAATCATCGATACTCTTGGAAAAGAGATGGATGTTCTGCGCAGGCAAGCAGGGTCCTATTGCATGATGTTCGTACGCACGGTCTATCTTGAGCACGATGTAAAGATCTGGGATGCGATCAACTCCCGTATCGCTGAATCAAACACAGGTCAAAAGGGAGGCGGGTTGTATGACCGGGTCACCCAGCGCATCAAACCGGTCCCGCCACAGGAAGATAAATCATGAGTCAAGATGTCACCGCTCAATTAAAGCATACGATTATTTTTAATGGCCTCTCGGATGAGGTTTTGTCCGATCTCGCGCAAAAGGCGATCACGCGGAAATTGTCAAAGAGCGATGTTCTGATGCGCAAAGGTGAGCCGGGGGACTCGCTGTTTTTGATCCATAATGGCTGGGTGAAGATCGTCACTCTGGACTCCAAGGGCGATGAACTGATCATCAATAAATGCGGACCCGGGGAAACGATTGGGGAGATGGCACTGTTGGATGGTGCGCCGCGTTCAGCAACTGTAATCGCCATGGAGGATACGGAGGTGCTTGAATTGCATCAGGATGCTTTTCATGACCTCCTCAACCGGAGGCCGGATGTCTCCCTGGCGATCATCCGCAGTTATTCGGAAAGACTCCGGTTTTCAACCACCTATATTGAACGGGCCATTGACTGGTCCCAGAAAACTGCCGAAGGGGATTACTCGTTCATAGACCAGACCCAGCCTATTTTGCATGGCGCCGCCACTGATGATGACAAAGCCACGCAATTGCTTTCTGCTTTTTTTGCAATGGTCCGGAAGGTGAAGGAACGCGAAGACGGATTAAAACAACAATTGGAAAAACTGACCTTTGAAATTGATCAGGCACGCAGGAAACAGGAATTCGAGGAGATCACCAGCACCGAATTCTATGCAAACCTCAAAGAGCAGGCAAAAGCCCTGCGTCAAAAACGCGCGCAAAAGTAACCATCCGGAGGTATTATGAACAAGGGAAAGATCGTTTCTATTCATTCATTTCGCGGGGGCACGGGGAAATCGAACACGACCGCCAATCTTGCGGCACAGGTGGCCATGGCCGGCAAGCGGGTGGGAGTCGTCGACACCGATATTCAATCGCCCGGCATTCATGTGCTCTTCGGCCTGGATGAAAATAAAATGGGCAAGACCATGAATGACTTTTTGCATGGGAAGGCCACCATTCGAGAGATTGGATTTTTGATCGGCGAGAATACCGGAAACGCGGAAGGTCGCTCCAAGCTGGCCGGGAAGGACCTTTGGCTTTTTCCCTCCAGCATCCGCGGCCGTGAGATCAGCCAGATTCTGAAAGAGGGTGTTGATTTTAATAAACTGAATGAGGGCCTGCAGAATACGATCACGGAGTTCAACCTGGATTATCTTTTCATTGACACCCACCCCGGGCTGAATGAGGAGACCCTCCTTTCCATCGCCACCTCTGACATTCTGATCATCATTTTGAGGCCTGACAGCCAGGATTTGCAGGGCACCTCAGTAACCATTGATATCGCCCGCAGTCTGGATGTGCCCAACCTTTTATTGATGGTGAACAAGGCGCTTCCCAAATATGATGCCGCTCAGATCAAGAAAGATATCGAGGCCCAATTCAATGCCCCGGTTGCAGGGGTTTTGCCCCTTTCCTTTGACATGGCCGAAAACGCCAGCAGTGACCTGTTCTCGCTGCGCTTTCCGGATCACGAGTGGTCGAAGGGCCTGCGCGGAGTGGCGAAAGCCATTCTCGCAGTGGAATAGGAGAACGCCATGAAATGCTGGCATTGTGAAGAAGCTGCCCGTGCCTCATGTGCATTCTGCGGACGTTTTGTATGCAAGGATCATGCCGCGACGATGTCCACCTTCCTGACCATGTTCGTGGGCGCCAACAACACCCCCAAGGGCCTTGCAGTTGCAAATGTAATCTGGTGTGGTGAATGTGAGCCGCAGCCGGAACCGATCAGCATGCCTGAGCTTTATTAATAAGAGAGGTTGCCATGCCTGGAGTATTTGATCGGTTGAACAAGGAAATACAGGATAAGCAGCAGGAAGGCGGGATTACCCCGCTCGACCTGGCGGGATTGCCGCCCGCGTTGCGAAAAATCATGCGCCTGATGCTGCGCGAGTTGCAGATGGCCTATCCGGGATTGTGTGAAGCAGTGGATGCCATGCCCGAGGCAGATCGCCTCTCTCGTGACGATTTGCAGGATGCTCTTTCAACTTTGACTCAGCAGGCCTGGCTGATTCGAATTGGCGATGGCGAAAAAGCCATTTATAAGGTCAATTTGCGCCGCAAGGAAGGCAGCAAACTGGCTGCCGGGATCTGGTCTTCGCTGGATGAAAAATTGAAGCGAAACCCCAAGGACGAATAAAGGAAAAGGACGGGAATGTTCCCGTCCTTTTCCTTTATATATTAGGATTTCGGTTTCTTTTTCACCAGATCATACAGCATCATGGGAGCGCTTTTCCCTTTCAGGGAGACCTCCCCAAGCGGCAGACATTCGTATTTTACTTCGATCGCCTTGTGCACCTGTTCAGAGATAATGATCTGATTCTTCTGGGCCCGGGCCATTAACCTGGCCGTGGTGTTGACGGTATCCCCCAAAACATTGAATTCGCGCCGTCCGCGTGGATCGCCAACCTCGGCCACGAAGGCCGGGCCTGAATGGATTCCGATCTGACAGTAGATTTCCGTTTGAATTCCGCCGATGGTGGGGGCTTTGAAATTACTGATGATCTCACGAATGGCTACCGCGGCGGATGCGGCCCGTAATTCATCGTTGGTGTGCGCGTTGGGCACGCCAAAATAGATCACGATGTCCGAACCGGAAAGGTGATAGGTAACCTTTTTTAACACCCCGCCGCGCGATTCAACGGCCGCATTGATCAGGGAAAAGGCCTTCGAGTAACTGACGGCGAGCTTGGTTTCTTCGCCCGGCAGGGCCCGGTCTGCGGATTCAGGCAGGCCGATGAAGTTGACAAACATGATGGTGGGATTTGGAAAATCTGGCGGTATTTTTCGATCCGCTGCGCTTTCGACCAGCAGCGAAAGTACCGGTGCAGGGATGTAACTTGCCATCGGTTCAATGGAATTAAGCAGTTCAATAATTTCCCTGAGAACGGCTGTTTTATCACGATCCAGCAGGATGCCGCTGGCCATGCGTCTCCCAACTGGGGTGATCTCGTATTCCCCGAGGGAGTCCCCGGTAAAATCATCGATCGCCAGAAAGTAATCCGGGGTATTCTCTTCGAACCGAAACTGATCGGCGATGTTCGAATGGGCCTTTTTGGACAGATTAACCCGTTCATTGCGCCCCTTGCTTTCGGTCAATTTGGCCTGCTGCACATCCTTGCCGAGCAGAACATGTTCCATACGGCGCGGGGTGCCGATTTCGGCGGTTAAGAACCGGCCTGTGTGAATGCCGATGCGCATTTGCAGGTTGACGATCCCGGAGGGCGTCTGGATCTCGGCAAAATCCTTCATGGCCCTTTGCATGCGCAGTCCGGCGCGCACGGCGCGGAGCGTGTCATCATTTTTTTCGTTCTTCGGAAACACCACCAGGAGGGCGTCACCGGTAAATTCCACCAGATCCCCGCCCGATTTGCTGATGACCGCGATCATGGCTGAAAAGTACTTGGTGAGCTGTCGTAACAGATTTTCCGCGCCGTCACGCCCCTTGGTTGAATTGGCCTCCATCAGTTTCGTGAAACCGGCCAGGTCAGTGAACATCATGGTGCCGTATTGCCATTCGGTATGCACATTGCCCGGTTTTAATTTACTGATGGAGATTTGGCGCGAGGTGTAATCATGTAAAATTCGCTGAAGCGTCCGCAGGTGCTTGTGAACATCGATCATCACATCGACCGACGGATTGCCCCACATGAATGCGTACATTTCGGCCGGGAGCAAATATCGCAATCGGGTTTCAATGGCGGTAAGTGGTGACTCGGGAAGCATGTTTCGAATTATACTTGAAACAGGATAGAGTTTGCCGCATTTTGCGGAGATCCAAATATTCGGAGGAGAAAATGGCAATGAAACAAAAAAGATATATTGTATTAATAAGCCTGCTGTTGATCGCAAGCGTGTTGTTGGCGGCATGCGGGGATGCGGCTGGCACGGACACGGTGGCACAACCCTCATCGCCGGAGACGAACGGAAACGACGGCTCCGTTTCCGCTCCAATCGTGGACTTTGTTCTTGATCCCGCCAATGCCAATAATGAAGATGCCCTGGGGGTCATTGGTCATCTTTATGAAGGTCTGGTCTCCAGCCAGAGTGGCACGATGACAGGCGTCCTGGCCGAATCCTACAGCCTTTCTGAAGATGGGTTGGATTATATTTTTAACCTGCGTCCCGGTGTCAGCTTCCACGACGGCTCCACTTTGAATGCGGACCTGGTCATTGCGAACTTCAATCGCTGGTTCGATCCCCAGGATGCAAATCGTGGATCCGGCAAATTCGCAGCCTGGGCTGAAAATTTTGGTGGATTCAAAGGAGAGACGAACGAGGACGGCAAGTCCAAGTCTGAATACGATGGCATTGAGAAGGTCAATGATCTGATCATTCTTGTGCATTTGAACAGCCCGGATCCTGATTTTCTCAATAAAATGGCAGGCCCTGCTTTTGTCATTGCCAGCCCGAACTCCTTTAAGAACAATGGCGATGGCGGCAGCGGTCCCTATATGGTTACTGCAAAGACGGACACGGGATTAACACTTTCCCCCTTCGCCGGGTACTGGAATTCATCTGCCATCCCAGGTGCGGATCTACAGGTCCCGTTTAAATAAAGTCTGTGTGTAAACAAAAAATGCCTCCCGGAAACGGGAGGCATTTTTTGTTCTAATGAGAGATTATTGTCGTGACCAGGTTGGTTTTCCGTCAAAACCGGAAACGGCCGTCAGACGGGAGAATTCCTTTGTTGGGATGAGCAGGGAATATAGTTCCATATCCCCGTCAACCTGACCCTGGAAGACAAGACGCGCACCTTCTGGGGACCAGACCGGGGTGCCGCTGGGTTCAATACCTGCCGAAAAAATTTCCTGCACCGAGTCATCCCGAACGTTGAAAATGTCGATACCGTATCCATTGCTTAATTTGGCGTTGACGGCAAGTCTGGTCCCATCCGGTGACCAAACCGGCGAACCGTATTCTGCAGGGGTGGAGGTGATGCAATGTTGATTGAGGGCGTCCCGGCCGATCAGGCACAGGTTGGTAAATTCGCCCGAATAGGACTTGAATGCGATCACGTTTCCGTCTGGCGACCAGGCCGGGGCGGAGTCCGGAGCCGGATTGGTGGTTAGTGTGGAGAGTGTTCCGGTCGGAGTTACAAGAAGAATGTCTGCATTACCAAAACGATTGCTGACAAAGGTGATTTCATTTCTTGCCGGTGACCAGATCGGGTTGCTGTCCCCGGCCGGATCATCGGTGAGGCGGGTTTGATTGGATCCGTCTGCATTGGCAAGATAAATTTCGAAATTTCCGTCCCGAAACGATTCGAAGACAAGCTGGGTCCCATCGGGGGACCAGGATGGGGCGGAGTCTTTTTCGGGTGCGTCGGTAACCCTGATAATATTCAAGCTATTGAGGTCAAGGACGTATACATCCATGTTGTTGTCGACGGTGGATACAAAGGCGACCCGTGTTCCATCCGGTGAAATGCGCGGATTGGTATCCTCGGAATTGGCTGTCGTCAGGCGTACCTGTTCAATCCCGTCGGGAGTGCTCTTGTATAGGCTCATCTGGCCGTCGCGGTTCGAGACGAATACAATATGGCCTGATGTTTCAGGAATGGGAATCCCGGTGGGAGAGTCGGTAACGATTGGGGATTCGGTCGAAGTGGGGGTCTGATCGTCGCCTAAACCGGCAACGCCCGGTCCGGCTGGATTAAACCCCTGGTTGGATCCACAGGCACTTAACAGTCCGGCCAGAACAAATACAATTATGCTTGCGGTGAATATATGGACATGCGCTTTGTTTTTTTTCATTTTATCTTTTGATTTCTGTGTTCTTAAGGGATACGATTATTGCAACAGAAACCGCTGAAATAATCGTATCCATTGATGTAAATTTACTGCTTAAGGGGTTGTTTGGGATAGGAAAATTACTTACAGATTTGAAAGAAAATCGATTATGAAGATATCCCCCGGCGATGCCAAACCTATGGCTTGTCCCTCGGTTCCCTTTTTCTCATTTGGGTGGCCTTGTCCTTGAGTTCCCTGAAATAAACACTGTCTGTGATCTCAGCCACCTGTCGCGCCCGGCGAGTTTCATCGATCACGATTTTCAGTTGGGCGATTTCCTGTCGCAGAGAGGCTTCCAGGATATAACCGTCCAGGGCGGCTGTGGCCAGCAGGACGAGGGCTTCCAGTACATCATCGTCGGCAAAGGGGATAATCTCGCCGGTTTTCGGATCTTTTGCATTGATCAATTGCAGCACACCGATCACCTTCTGGTCTTTGTTTTCCAGAGGGATCGTCAGGAAGGATTTTGAGCGGTATTTGGTCGTGTTGTCAAAGGCTTTGGTCCCGGAGAAATCAAACCCGTCGGCTTGATAGGCATCCGCGATGGTGATCCGTTTGTGGGTGAGGGCCGCTTGTGATGCCACATTGGCGCGATTTTCGCTTCCATCGGCATTATATAACTTTACAGGGTAAAAGGAGATCTCGTTTCCACTGGTTCCCCCCATGGCCAAATTCAAAGATGTGTTGCGCAGGATGACGAACTTGAGCGCATTATCCTCAACTAGATAAAGCGTGCCTGCATCCGCCGAGGTGACATGCTGCGCTTCCACCACCAGGGTTTCGAGCAGACGGTTAAAGTCTTTTTCCGCTGCAAGCGACACGCCAATCGGGATGACCTTTCTCAACAGACGCAGCTGGTTGTCCCGGAAACTCACGCCGCGCGCCATGGAATCCAGCATGCGCGCAAGTTGACCCAGGTCGCCGGAGTCCCCGCCCAGCTCGCTCAAAAGTTCGGGAGTATATTCGCCCGCTTCCACTGCGCGGACTGCCTGCATGATTTGTTTTAGCGGGGATTTTGAACTGATGACTGTCAAGTCTGGCATAAATTCATCCTGTTCACAAAAGTATACCACCAAGGAATGCGCATGCTTAATTACACAAATCCGGTCGCTGGAATTGACGACCGGATTTGTGTATCTTGGATATGAAACCTGGAAATTCAGACCCGGGGAGTTCGCAGATATTTGATCAGGGCCGCAATACCCAGCCCCATAAGAATGATCAACCCAAGGGGTATTAATCCGGCGATGAACATTCCGAGGCCCATGTCACCGCCCATGTGGGAAAAACCGGGACTGCGCATCATCGGCATCTGGCCATATCCGGTCAGGCCATAGCGCTGTGCATGAAAGAGGGCCTGCCAGGCGAATGGCAGTGCAAAAAGCACGCTTAAGCCGAGAATAATTCCGAAGCCGAGAAGCCATTTATTTTTTGTGGACATTTTATCTCCTTTGTTCATTTTCTGATCATACCTGCCCTGTATAAAGAAACTGTAAAGATAACAAAAACAACCTGTAAAACTTTGCGATATACTACCTTCATGACCCGGACAAAAATCGGTCTCTTTGGCGGGACGTTTGATCCCCCGCATGTGGGCCACTTGATCCTTGCCAGTGAGGCTGTCCATCAATTTGGGCTTTCACGTTTGTATTGGATGCTTACTCCTGACCCTCCGCATAAACAGGCACAGCCCATTACATCCCTTCCACATCGACTCAAAATGCTGCAATCGGCCATTGTGGATAATCCCGTCTTTGAGATCTCGCATCTCGAGATTGACCGCCCCGGACCTCATTACACCGTGGATACTGTGCGGTTGCTGGCCGAACAGCGGCCTGATGCCGACATTGTGCTATTGCTTGGCGGAGACTCTCTGCGGGATCTGCCCACCTGGCGGCTCTATGCGGACCTGGTGGCTGCTGTCCACCAAATAGGTGTGATGCGCCGCCTCGGCGAAGACTTCGACATGTTGACCCTGGAGACAAAGATTCCAGGCCTGACGGAGAAGGTGGTTTTCATCGACGCCCCGCTTCAGAATCTGTCTTCACGGGAGATCCGCCGCCGGGTCTTAAGTGGTGAAGCTTATCGTTATTATCTGCATCCCGCGGTTTATGAATACATGGAGACGCATCATTTGTATCGTTGATGAACGGTCTGATTTTTTAACACATGCTTTGTAAAGGAAAAGGAGGCCGATTACTCAATCGGCCTCCTTTTCAACCAAAACTGTTCCTTCAGATCATGAATTCAAATGATATGTATGATATGCATTCTCGCACGGATTACCCCAGGTGATGTGCATTTCGCGCGCGGTCAGGTCGATCACCATGGCGGAAATGGTTTTTTCGCGGTCAAGGGGATCGAGACCTTCAATATTATGATTGCAGATCGAATTGGGGATGTTGACATGATCCTTTTGAATGGCCTGCAGACTTTTGATTGTGTGCTGTTTGTTCTGATGCAGCAGACGCGAAGCGCGGAAATAACGCACCCGCGAGGAAAGCAATTCCTCCGGGTCCTTTTCCACTTTTTTCATCTGCGGGTCGAGGTAATGATTGGTATGCACCATGTATCCGTCATGCGCGTACAGGATCTCGAATTTTCGTGCGGACACTTCGATGGAATACATTTCTCCACTCTCGTGCACGAGCAGGTGGTTGTATCCAGCGGCGCGGTGCTGTACCAGCGTGCGTCCGATCGCACCAGAGATGCGCCGCGAGGATAGCACGGCGCGCGCGACGACCAGACGTGGAATGCCGATGCGGGAGTCGCCCGGATAGACCGAGTCGATTAGCTGGGCGATGCCATAGGCGTTGAATCCCACATTGGGCAGCAGCCCGCCATAGGTCATGGCAAGAAACGGGGGCTCCTTATCCGGTCTGGCCGAGATCACGAACACATCGTTCTCGTCCTCGGGAATCCAATCCTCGTTGTGTGCGGCCAGGATGTGCCCATCGGCGGTGCGCTCGTCGTTGACGGCAAAGCTGGTGCAGCGGGTTAGGTGCAAAGCGTCCATGGTGACCGCTTCCATGACGTTTAGGACCACGATATCATCGAATGGCACATTGGCACCTTCGGCAATGCCGCGCATTTCCTCCACGTATTGCGGGTAGCGTTCCTCGGCAAAAGGCAGGTATTTTCGGGACTGGATCTGGGCACCCTGCCAGGTCAGCTCAAGGCTGCTGTAAGCGGCATCGATCAAAACTCGTGCATTGGCTACGCTGTGCTGGACCTGTTCGCGGGCCGCCTCGCCGATCTGGCGCCCCATTTCCTGCTGTGACCCTGAAACCTCAATCAGAGGAGGAGGGGTGTTGTGAGCGGGAGTATTTGGAATTTCGTGTTTAAACATGTTTTTCTCCATAATCAAAACCGCTCCGGAGAATATCCCCGGAGCGGGCGCATTATAACATGCAGATTTGATTATTTTATCAGGCCAACAACTTTGAGAGAGGGCTTCTAGGAAGTAGGCGGGAGTGGTGCTTCGGCCTGAGCCGGAGGAACTGCGGAGCCGGAGACCGCCCGGGTGCCGAACCAGGTCATGACCACACCACCGATTGCGATCAGACCGACAACGAGGGGAAGCAGCCAGCCCACACACGGGATCAATCCGACAAATCCGCCCACCAGCAGAAGCAGGAAGGTGCCAAAACCAGTCGAGAGCACAGGAGCCCAAGTCTGATTGATCGCCTTGGTGAAACGCTCGCCAACTTCCTGTCCAACGGCGATGATGCCAAAAAGCCAGGCCAATGGAATGATGAAGGCCACGATGATTGCGATGGGGATGAGCAGGATGGTAATGATCATGACGACCATAGCCAGCGGCGTGACCACCAGGGTCAGCAAGCCGAAGCCTCCCGCCATCACAGGTTGACGTACAACCGCATCCGCAACCCTTTCCAATTGAGGCTGCAGGAAAAGGGTGAGCAGCATGCCGATCGCGGCCACAGCCAGTGCGCGCCCGATCACATTCGCCACTTCCCAAAACGGATTAACATGGATATCGACATTCGGGGTGTTGGGTACATTAGGCACGTTGGGAACGTTCGGCACATTGGGAACGGCCGGAACTTCGATCGGCGGGGCGTTATTTACGATGTTTCCGGCTACTTCCGCGCCCGGTTCCTTCGTGACCTGGCCGCCCATGGTGACCACATCCCCCTTCACCACGGATGTTTTGGTCAGCAGCACCTGTCCGCCGATCACAACGACATCCTGGCTGACGGTGCCCGAGATGGTCAGATTGCCGCCGATGATAACCACCGCGCCGCCGGCGTCACCGTCGATGTGGAGATTTCCACCAACCAGCACCACATCACGGGTCACGGAGGATTTGGTTTGAACATCCGCATTTCCACCAATGACCACCAGACTGCCATTCAGGGTCTCACCACTTTCCAGGGTGTAATTTTCCCCAAAACGGATCACATCGCCGCCCGGGGTTTGTGCGTACGCATTGCTGGTGGGCAGGAATAAAAGCGCCAGCAGCAGAATGAGAGTGGTTACTTTAGTTTTCATGCAGAGACTCCTTGCGGTGTGCGGCTAAACCGCCAGATTGAGATTGTCCACAAAAGGCCGAAACCAGCCAGCGCGGATATGAGAACCATCCAGATGTAGGGCGAGAAAAAATCAGGCAGGATGCGGGCCAGTACTGTCATTACCTGGGTCAGGGCTTGAACGGAGGTAAGGACGAATAGAAAATAGCTGATTGCTGCTGTGATCCATTGCACTGGAGAGGAAAGGAATGCGATCATGTAAGGCGCGGCGAACCAGCTCAATAGCCCCAGCCCGCCCACGATCAGGATCAGCGCGCCCCACAATCTGCGGCGGCGCTCTGCGATCTTTTGGGCGGCGAGGCGCTGCTGAAAGCGGACTGTAAACCCGGCGGCCGGTGCAACCACACTCGTGGAGCGCAGGGCCAGACCGGTCGCGGAGAGGGCCGTGCAGTGGACGCAGGTCCGCAGGTGCAGATCCAGTTCGCGCTTTTCAGCGGGGTTTAAATTTTTATCGTTCAATAGCCATTCTTCAAAAGGCCGGTGATTCATAGGGTCTCCTTTCGGTCTCAGCACGCGCTTCCTCTTCCTGCCACAGGCCCGCCAGTTCCTTGCGGGCACGGTGCAGCCGGCTCTTGACCGCACTGACCGTCAATCGCAGCGACTCGGCGATTTCTGCTTCAGAGTAGTCATACCAGTAGCGCATGATGATCGCGGCACGGTCGGTATCATCAAGGTCTTTCAGCATGGCCTGGATCCGGTCACGGGTCTGTCCTCGGACGGATTCAGCTTCGGGGTCGGGGGAATCGGGGTCAGGCAGTTCAAAGGTGTTGCCTTCATCGTCCTCCGCGTCCATCGAGAACATCGAAAACTTTCTGCGGCGCAGCCTGTCGATGCAATAATGGGCCGCGATCGAGAGCAGCCAGGTCGCGAACGGACGTTTCTGGTCGTAGCGATGCAGGTGCTGGAAGGCGCGCAAAAACGTTTCCTGCGCGGCATCCTCTGCCAGGTCAGGTTCTCCCAACATGCGATAGCACAGGTTGAAAACCGGGGTTTGGTAGGTTTCGACGAGATGGGTAAATGCCTCGTCGCTGCCTTGTTGAGCCTGGAGAACCCAGGCCAGTTCTTCGTTCACGCGTGCTCCTTGATGAGACTTTCTACCTTACTTTACGCAGGTCTGCGGAAAAAGTTGCATTTAATGGAAGTGGCCATGTCCATCTTCGCCTCCCTCGGGACCGAGAAACTGCTCCCAGCGCCCGAGCGACCCGGCCCTTTGAGCGAATAGAATGGCGATGACGGTGGTGAGCGGTACCGCTGCGATCAGCCCGAGCGAGCCGACCAGGGTCCGCACGATCTCCTCGGCGATGAAGGAGAAATTGATCAGCGAACCATAGTCTCCGCGGGCCAGGGAAAACAGCAAAAGCATGGGCAGGGAGGCTCCGGCATAAGCCAGCACCAGGGTGTTGACCGTGGCCGCCACGTGATCCTGGCCGATGCGCATGGCGGAGTTGTACAAAGCCCGAAATCCGAAATTCGGATTGGCATGGTGAAGTTCAAAAACAGCCGAGGCCTGGGTTGTGACCAGGTCATCCAGCACGCCCAGCGCGCCGATGATCATGCCGCCCAGCAAAAGTCCGCGCAGGTTGATGGGCGTGTCCATGGCCTGCATCAGGAACATCACATTTTCATCGCCGGTACCGTTCAGTTTTGCGAAGACCACGAACAGGGCCGAGAGTATGCCTGTGATGATCAACACGAGGATCATGCTGATCACGGAGGAATGCGTTTTCAAATTCCAGCCGTAAGTGAGATATAACGTGATACCCAACAGGAGGGCCGAACCGATAATGCTCACCCGCAGCGGGTCCTCGCCGATCAGAATGTGCGGGATGATGTAGTCGATGATGATGTATAAACTGAAAATCATGCTAAGCAGGGCGCCCAGTCCCTTCCAGCGGCTGATCAGCAGGATGGCTCCCGCGAAAATAATTGTCAACCATAGGATCGGTGTACTGCGGATGAAATCCACAAAATAAGCATTGACCACGTTTTGCGGGGTCTTGCTGATGGAAACCATGATCTGCTGCCCGGCCACCAGATCGTAATCATCCGAGCGAATCTGCCGCCGGCCGTAATCGATCTCCATGGGAATGCCTGCATATTCCCCTTCAAGGATGTTGACGCGCGCCACCTGGTATTTCTGCACATGTCCACCCAGGTCAATCTGGCCTTCCTCTATGATCCTGATCACCTCGGCGCGCACCGTGCCCGAGCCCATTGTGGCAAAACCGTCCCCCGGCAGTTGAACCTTGTCGAAATAGGGAAATGTAAAATAGACGGCAATTGCCGCCAGGATCAAAACGATCTGCCATTTGAATTGTTTCATGGATTATTTCGATTCCTTGTCTGATACGGGACTCTCTTAAATAAAAATGACAGTCACCCGGTGACTGTCATTTTACAACATTATTTTTGTGTTTTCGGCATCTGCGATTCTTCGATCAATTCCTTGGGTGTGGCCGCTCCGCAGCTCGGGCAAATATATTTGTTGTCCACCGGCGTGTAGGACCGCGTACAAAACGGGCAGGTGATCGGCATGGGTTCCTTGGGCACTTCCTTGACCACTTCCTTCGTCACCTCATGCGTTTCGACCCGGGTCCGGCCTCCGCCTCCGACGAACACGTTTCCGCCGCCGTGATAATTGCCACCTGCCGAGGAGCTATTTGAGGAAGATGAGGATTTTTTGCCGACAGCGCCTGCGGCGCCGATCAACCCGCCGCCGAGATCGCTCTTGTTTGCGGAAACCTTGGACGAGGAAGAGGATTTGGAGGAGGATTTTCCGCTGCTGGAGGAACTTGATTTTCCGTTTGAATTACCCAGCACAACAAACAGCACCGCCACGATCACCACCGCCGCCAGGGTTACAAAAACGATGATCGCAGTCAACCGGATCGCACGCGGGATGTTATACAACTCGTATCCATAACTGAAAAGAAACACGCCGCCCACATAAATAGGGGCGAGGATCATGATGAGCGTAATCGCAAGATTTTGGTCAAGTTTATTTTCAAACCAGGCCTGATATCCGATAAAAACGATCAAAGCCAGGCTTCCCAGCGCGATCAGCCCGCCTGGGATGAGGAGGTGCAGGGGTTTGCCGGGCTTTTCGTCGTCCCGGTGATAATTGATCACTTCACTTGTCTTGGCTCCCACCTGGCGTGCCCGATATTCAGATTGAGTCATGGGGGTCTCCTTTTTATTGGCTAAGATCCCGTACAAGGGATTCCATCTGCGCGAGGATCGCTGCCACCTGCCCGCTGGGCACGTTGACCCGATACATGTGGTCGAAGCCATCGCCAAGCATTGTTTTAATAGTACGCCATGAGGCCTTCTGAGGTTGCAATTCCCCCTGGGGCAGCAAATCGATGGCCTGTGCCCATTGGGGGTGGGTCTTCTTGTAGTCGCCGAGCAGATCCATGGTCGAAGAGCGAAGCGGGAAGCGGTGAGTGGTCTCCACCCATCGGGCGTCCTGTTCGTTTTCCAACAGCCAGCGGGTGAAGAGCCAGGTCGCAAGTTGTTCCTCATCCGTTGACTGCAGGATGACATAGGAAGAACCGTAGATGACGAAAGCGCCGTCATTTTTTCCGGGGAAGGGGATGACCTTCCATTTATCGGTATTGTTCGCAGCCGCAAATTCACGCGCGATCCCTGGCAGGTCTTCCAGGCTGGCTGTGATGAAGAGGGCGTCGCGGTTCGCGAAGGCGGCAACCGGTTTGGTCTCCTTGACCTCCCATGCACAGCTGGCCTCGGAAAGTCCGCGCAAATATTTGAAGGCTTCAATATTGCCGGGTCTGAGGAAGCGGTACCCATCGCCTTCCAGAACGCCGCCGTCAAAGGCCAGCATCCAGGCGTAGGCGGTCATCGGGTCGGTGTCCACGATCCAGCCGCCCATGAAATCATCCAGGGTGGATTCATCCTTTGTCTTTGAGAGATGCGCGCCGCAGGCTTGCTTTTGAAAATCCTCGGCACTCGCAGGTGCCGAAGAAAAACCAAGTTTGCCCGCCCAGGTCTCGTTCCATAACAGAAATCGCGCGGTGCGCTGGGCAGGGACCGCCACGCGGGTATTCCCGTTGATATCCTGATCCCAAAATGCGGGGGGGAAGTCCTTTGTGTCTATTCCATATTTTGGATCCCCGACATACGGGGTCAGGTCCGTTACCACACCGTCATCATTCCACTCAAGTGCATGCTCGGGCAGGGCGATCACCAGATCGGGTCTTTGCGATGTTGGCAGGGAGGTGGTCACGGTTTCATAGATGTTGGTGAAGTTGACCTGGCTTTGCGCAGCGACCTTGATGCCCCAGTCGTTCTTCGCATTGAACTCATTGACCAGCGAATCGAACAGAGTCGACTCGATGCCATACCACGGCGTCCAGACAGTGATCTCCAGGCCCTTCAACGCCTCTTCCCTGACCTGAAGCTTGCTGCCTGCTTCGTTGGTGGATCCTGTTTGGGGTGTTTTTGAGGCGCTTTGCGTCCCGGTCGGGCCGGCCGTGGAGATTGCTTTCGCGCCGCAGGCAGTTAAAAGAATACAAATAAGGAATAAAAAGGGAAATATTTTTTTCATTGGGCGAGGGACATGAAGGGGACGGGCATAAATACCAAAAGGAAGACAAGGATCATCGCAAAGCCAAGCAGGCGTCGTTTGGGGTCGAGCGTGGTGATCTGATCCAAGGGTTCAGCGTGTACGCGTCCCAGCCAGAAGAGCAGGGCTGCCCACAGCCACCATCCACTCCAGAAGATGCCAAGTACGAGCAGGATGCCCACGATGAATGGAAAGGCCTTGCGGGCCTTGTCACCGAACAAACCGTAGATCACATGCCCACCGTCCAGGGTGCCGGCAGGAATCAGGTTTAGTGCCGTAACGAGGATGCCTGCCCAGCCTGCGAAGGCCACGGGATGAATGAACACATCCAACCCGCCAAAGGGAACCGGGTGGCCCGTGAAGAAATATTGCAGCCAGTATAAAAGGCCTTGTGACTCAACAGGCGCAGGAAGAAGTTTTCCGAAGGTGACGAACTTCGCAAACAAATAAAGAAGGGAGTTGCCTTCCAGAAACCCATTTGGACTTGGGTCGATGGGTCCCAGCGTGGAGAGGGATAATCCGTAAAATAAGACCGGGATTGCTACGATCAGTCCTGCGATCGGACCGGCGATGCCGATGTCAAAAAGGATTCGTTTGTTTTTGGGGATTCCCCGCATAATGATGGCGGCGCCCATTGTTCCGAGCGGACTGATCGGAAGTGGAATAAAGTACGGTAATGTGGCCGGGGTTTTGTGATAACGGCTCATGAAATAATGACCGAACTCATGCGCCAGCAGTATGCCCAGCAGGCTTAAAGCGAAAGGCCAGCCGGTGAAAATACTCTTTGCCAGCAAAAGCAATTGCCCTGCTGTATCGGCGGGTATCGGACCTTCCGGCTGGGCGCCTGCCAGCATGACACTAAAAACGGTCAGTACGAAGAGAATGACATTCGTGGAGATCTTGTCCTTCCCGGGCTCGGGCAGCTTTGGGGCAATATAAATCACCTGCCGGCCCTCCTCCAATCGGAAAAGCGGCATGACATTAAACGGACTCAGCGCTTCAGACAGCTGGTCGTAGGCTTCGGCGGACTCTTCACTGATCAACTGTCCGCGGTAGCGCAGGAAAAATCCCTTGCGGGGATCCTCGCTGGTTACGTCTTCAACGCGGAATACGCGGGAAACAAGATGGGTTAATACTTCGGTTTCAGGCTGGGACATGGGGAACCTTTTTGAACAATAAATGACAGACGCTGGATGGCGGGTCTGAATGGGCGGTGAAGCGGGAGTGGATGGGAGTCGAACCCACCGCGGCTCGCAACGCGACCCGCCACAGGTGTTGAAGACCAGGAAGCCCACCGGGACCTAACCACTCCCGCTGGCAAGCATACCCGAGAGAAGATAGATGCGCAAGTGAGACGCTTTATATCCGGTAATTTTTTAGGAAAGGCTGCACCTGATCGGGCGCAAAAATAAACAACGAGGCCGCCAAAACCAGCATGCACAACAAACACAGGAATACAAATCCGCCGATCGTGATGCCCATCCAGGCCATCGGCCGGCCGGAGTGATTGTGCCTGCGGATTCTGGTCAGTGAGATGACCCCGAAGATCAGCGCAAGCAGACCCAGCAAAACGCTCAAGGGAAAACAAATAAATCCTGTAAAGGGAATCGGGGATAATCCTGTGCAAAAAAACAGGATGGTCAGGATGCCGAGCACAAGGCTGATCACAGATTGTGCGTTGACCGGGGAATCGCTTGTTTCTTCCGTTGTTTCCATGATTATTTATAAACCTTAAGCGCCTGTAAAAAAACAGAACCGCCCCTTCGATTGGACGGTTCTGTTAAGCTGTCGGGGCGAGAGGATTCGAACCTCCGACCTCTTGCACCCCATGCAAGCGCGCTAGCCGGACTGCGCCACGCCCCGATTGAGCGAAGCCGATTATAGCCTTGATTCATTTTTCTGGCAAATCGAAACCGGCATCCCTGCCTGCTGTTCAAAAGATGGACCCTGTTTTCGGGTCGTTGAAGGCCGTCCTGCGGGCCTGGATTTATTTATGCTAAAATAGATGCATTGGAGTTCTCCTATGTCAGATATGATCGAAGTTGTCATTGATAGCATCCGCGTACATTTAATGGCCCCGTCGCGGGTGGTTGTGCTGAAACAGGTCGATACCGAGCGCTACCTTACCATTTGGGTGGGACCTTACGAGGCGGAGGCGATTACCATTGCCCTGCAGGAAATTGAAAAGGTCCGCCCGTTGACGCACGACCTGCTTAAGAACGTGTTCGGCGCGTTCAATGCGCGTGTGACCCGGGTCGAGATCATCAAACTGCAGGATGATATTTTTTATGGGAACATCGTTGCCGAGGTGGACGGCCGTGAGGTCAACGTGGATTCGCGTCCCTCCGATGCGATCGCCATCGCCGTGCGCGCGCATGTGCCCATCCTGGTCCACTCCAGTGTGATGGAGGCGGCCGGCATGATGCCCGATCAGGACATTCCCGAAACCGCCAGTCCGACCGCGCCGCGCAAGGAAGCTCCCGCGCCGCTCTCGGATGAAGCCAACGATCGATTGTCCGTTTTTAAGGATTTCATCGACAAGCTCGATATCGACAATCCGGATAAAGACAAGCCCGATTCCTCCTCAACCTAAAGCTGATCCCCTTCCATGACAGATTATTTCCCCGAAACAGAATCAGCCGCCCCCGCCAGCCAGACGCCATCGGCAGTACCTCACAGCCGCGAAGCCGAAGAAGCCGTAGTAGGGGCGGTACTGATTAATACCGAAGTGTATTATGACGTGGCCCAGTTCCTGTCGCCGGATGATTTTTACATCCACCGCAACAAATGGATCTGGGAGGCCTTTGCGCGTCTGCACGAACAACGCATCCCGGTGGACCTGCTGACGCTTTCCGAGGAGCTTGACCGTGCGGGCCTGCTCGCGGATGTGGGCGGCTCGGCCTATCTCACTTCGCTCATCAATCAAGTGCCATCCTCTTTGAATGCCGAATCCTACGGCCGCATCGTGGAGGGACATTCCATCCGGCGCAAGATGATCAACGCCGCCAACAAGATCGCCTCGATTGCCTACAACGAGGCCTCCACGGTGGACGATGTGATGAACGAGGCGGAAAAGGCCGTGTTCAATGTAAGCGAACGCCGCCTCAAGCATGACCTGCAGCCGATCTCCGCCGTGTTGAGCGACTATTACGACCGGATCGATGACCTTGCCAAACGTCCCAACGAGATTCACGGTGTACCGACCGGCTTCATCGATCTGGATCGCATGCTGACCGGTCTGCAGCCTTCCGATCTGCTGATCATCGCGGGCCGCCCTGGTCAGGGTAAAACCGGCTTTCTGTTGTCCATTGCCAAGAACGCCGCGTTAACCCACAAAAAGCATGTTGCCATTTTCTCGCTGGAAATGTCGAATGAACAGGTGGTGCAGCGTTTGATCGCCCAGGAAACCGGGATCGACTCACAGCGCCTGCGTAACGGCCAGCTCGAGGAACATGAATGGCCGTTGTTCACGCATGCCATTGAAGTTTTTTCGGACACGCATGTGTATCTTGACGATACCCCGGCCATTACCCCTTTGCAGCTGCGCACAAAATGCCGCCGCCTGCATATGGAATTCGGCATTGACCTGATCATTGTGGATTATCTCCAGCTCATGGGCGGGGACACGCGCAACGACAACCGCGTGCAGGAAGTCTCACACATCTCCCGCAGCCTGAAAGTGCTGGCTCGTGAGTTGAATGTGCCTGTGCTGACGGCGGCCCAATTAAGCCGCGCCGTCGAACAACGCACAGACAAAAAACCCGTGCTTTCCGACCTGCGTGAATCCGGCTCCCTTGAACAGGATGCGGATATCGTCATGTTCATCTATCGCCCCGACCAGTACGAGAAGGACAGCGAAAAGCATAACGTGGCCGAGATCATCATCGCCAAACATCGAAACGGTCCTGTCGGGAGCGTCGAACTGGTCTTCCGCGGTGCGCTGGCGAAATTCGAGAACGCCGCCACGAAAGTATTCAGGCCGAATGAGTAATGTCCGAGTTCAAGGGTTTCACCTCCTCTGAATCGTTCACGCAGGTCCCCGATACTCTTTTTCATTTGCTGAAAGAGATCGAGGATGCGGCGGAATTAAAGGTCACCCTTTATGCCATCTGGCGTATCGAGCATATCGAAGGCAACTTTCGGGCTTTGTGCGAAACCGATTTCGAGGCGGAAATCCTTGGGTTGGAAGTTGGGAAGGTCAAGCTTGGGCTGGAAAAAGCCGTGAAACGCGGCACCTTACTCAGGTCGCAGCATGAAGCGGAGGTTTTTTATTTCCTCAACTCCCCGCGCGGGCGTCTCGCCGCCGAAGCGTTTGCAAAAGGCAACTGGCGCGACTCCGCAAAGATCATGTCTGCGCCGCCCGTTCCGCGCTCGAATGCCTTCAGCCTGTACGAACAAAACATCGGTCCGCTGACGCCCTTGATCGCAGATATTCTGAAGGATGCCGAAACGATGTATACGCCGGAATGGCTCGCAGATGCGATCGTCCTGGCCGCGGAAAACAACAAACGCAATTGGAAATATATTGAAGCGATCTTAAAACGCTGGAAGGAAGAAGGCCGTGCCGAAAAGCAAGATAGACGAAACCATAAAAAATCTCGCCAACGAGACGTCGAAGATAAAATCAAAAAATTCTTTGAGCCGTGAAGTCGTCACACCAGACTTGCTTGGCGACCCAAATTGCCCGCATTGCCACGGGGTGGGGTATTTGCGCAATGATGTCCCGATAGGACATCCTGAATTTGGCCGGTTGGAGATCTGCGTCTGCCGCCGCGCCTCGGTAACAAATGGGGTGCGTAACCGTTTATTTGCGTTAAGCCATCTTGATGAATTGAAAGAACTCACGTTTGAGACTTTCAAGCCACGTGGTCGAAAAGGGCTTGGTGAAATTCAGGCGAATTCACTAGAAATGGCTTTCAATCACGCACATCACTATGCCCAAAAACTTGAAGGATGGCTGTTACTTCAAGGAGGTTATGGTTGCGGAAAAACGCACCTCGCTGCTGCGGTGGCAAATTTTTCTGTAAGTATGGGAGTCCCAACACTTTTTCTTACTGTTCCAGATCTGCTTGATAGTTTAAGGTTTTCATACGATAGCGAAAGCACTACTTTCGAGCAAAGGTTTGATGAAATTCGTGGTGCAAAATTACTTGTGTTAGATGATTTCGGAACTCAAAATGCTACTGGTTGGGCCCAGGAAAAATTATTTCAGATCATAAATTACAGATATATCAATAAACTAGCCACGGTCGTAACAACTAACCTCTCATTGGATGAGATAGAAGCTCGTATCCGGTCTCGTCTTTCTGACCCCGAACTCGTCTCGCAAGCTCGAATCATAACGCCAGACTTTCGTCGCCCAACAGACGAAATTGGACATCCTGATCTATCTTCACTTGGGTTGTTGGCAAACTATCGATTTGACAATTTCTCTCTTCGTAAAGATGAAGGCCTAGATGCAACAATTTTAAAGTCATTAAAGGATGCATTTGAAACTGCACAATCATTCGCACAAAAACCACGCGGTTGGCTTGTGATAACAGGAGACTATGCAAGTGGTAAAACTCACTTAGCTGCGGCAATCGCCAACTATCGGGCTGAGTTAGGCGCTCCACCATTGTTTATCATGACGCCTGATTTACTCGACGAACTGCGTAAAACTTTTGATGATAAAAGCCTAGTAAGTTTCGGTTATCGTCTTGATGAATTGCGTACAACTCCATTCCTTGTTCTAGATGATTTGGCAACCCACTCATTAACGCCTTGGGGTCGAGAAAAGTTATTTCAAATTATCAATTACCGTAATCTTGCAAACCTTCCTACTGTCATTACAATTGCTGCAGATGCCCTTGAAGGATTGGATCCGCGCATTCGTTCACGCATACTCGACACGCGATTGGTCAATTCTCTTCGTATAATTGCGCCTTCTTATCACGGAAAAGTAACGAAGAGAGCGTTAAGAAAATAAGATCTATTTTCGGTAGAAACAAAAAACAGGCTCAGTTGCGAGCCTGTTTTTTGTTTCTACATGGTGTCCGTATGGGACTTGACAAGTCCCTAAAAATCCATATACTAAGTGTATAATGAACACTAAGTATATGGATTACGAGCAGCCCGGCGTTACCGTGGACCTGGCGGTCTTCACTGTAAATAGCAGTAAATTGAAGGTAATGCTGGCTAAACGGGCGGAAGAGCCGTTTCACGATCACTGGTCCATGCCGGGCGGCTTTCTCCTGCGCGGAGAATCCCTGGATGACGCCGCCTGCCGGGTCTTGAATGAAAAGACCGGTGTAAAAAACGTGTACATGGAACAGTTGTATACGTTTGGTGATCCCGGACGCGACCCGAGAGCCAGGGTCATCACGGTGGCCTATTTTGCCCTCATCCCGTGGGAAAATCTTAATCGGCCCGAATCAAAAAAGATCATCGACCTGACCTGGTCTTCCGTGGACCAGCTGCCCCGCCTGGCTTTTGATCACAGGGAGATCCTGAAATATGCCGTGCGGCGCCTGCGTGCCAAGGCGAGTTACAGCAACATCGTCTACGGCCTGATGCCCGAACAGTTCAGGCTGTCGGAACTTCAAACCATGTACGAGATCATCATTGCTGACAAGCTTGATAAAAGGAATTTCAGAAAACGAATGCTTGCCACCGGATTACTGCAGGAAACCGGTGAAAAAGACCTGACCGGCGCGCACAGGCCCGCCATGTTGTATCAATTCAAGAAAATGGAAATCACATTTTTAAGCTAGGTGCCCATGAACAAACAATCATTGCCCGTCCCTGATTTTTTTGATGCCTCCCGTGTGGGGGAGATTTGGAAAGTGGATTACGCTGCCCGTGCGGATCAGGCAAACGACTGGGCGCGTCAGCACAACCTCGAGCCAGCCTCTGTTTCGAAGGAGAGGATCTCCCTTTTGCTGGTGGATGTGCAGAATACCTTCTGCATTCCCGATTTTGAGCTGTTCGTTGCGGGCCGCAGTGGACGGGGTGCGGTGGAGGACAACATTCGATTGTGCGAATTCATTTATCGCAACCTGGCCAGGCTCTCCCATATCACCGCCACCCTGGACACTCACCAGTCCCAGCAGATTTTTCACCCCATGTTTTTCGTGGACCCGGCCGGCAAGCACCCTGTTCCGTATACCGATATCCATGCCGCCGAGATCAGGAATGGTACATGGAGCTTCAACCCCGCGCTCGCGCCAAACTTTCAAATTGCCCCGGAATATGGGCAGCAAATGATGCTGCATTACGCCGATGAATTGGAAAGGAAAGGCAAGTATGCGCTGACCATCTGGCCGTATCACGCCATGCTGGGCGGGATCGGCCACGCCCTTGTCCCTGCCGTGGAGGAAGCCATCTTCTTTTATTCCATCGCCCGTATTTCCCAGCCTGATTTTGAGATCAAAGGCAGCCAGCCGTTTACCGAGAATTATTCCGTCATCGGCCCGGAAGTGTTGACAGGCCCGATGGGCGAGATCCTCGGCGCACGCAACCCGAAATTTATCCAGCACCTGCAAAGTGTGGGCCGGCTTTACATTGCGGGTCAGGCCAAAAGCCATTGCGTGGCATGGACGGTTTCCGACCTGCTCGAAGACATCCAGGCGGCCGACGCGGCTCTTGCGAAAAAAGTTTACCTGCTCGAAGATTGTTCATCAGCGGTTGTTGTGCCCGGGGTCGTGGACCATACCGATGCGGCCAGCGCAGCTTTTGCCCGCTTCGCAAAAGCGGGAATGCAGATCGTAAAATCCACGGATCCGATTTAATTTTATTGATTTTCAAGGGAATTGAGAAAAATATGTCCATTTTTGATGGCAAGAGACTGACGAACGAGACTTTTAAGCTGGATATCGAACGCATGCGCCGCGGCTGGTACTCGGACAAGTATTTCGAGAATATCAATCGTATGTTGATCAACCTGGCTCTTGAGAATTATCAATATTCCGGCCAATACCACAACCTGCCGAAGGGCATTTCCCCGAAAAATATTGATGTGGGTGATATTGAAGTGGAGATGCAATGGTTCACCCGCAGGATGGGCAAGACCACCGTGGTGGGCGTGGACAAGTCCCTGGCCATGCTCAGGCATTGCACCGGCTATTTCAAAGAAGATAAATTTATTGACACCTCCGATAAACTAGAAGTGTGGGCGGTGCAGGATGGGACCATTGTCAAATATGACGGCGACCCGACCAAAATCCAGCCGGTCATCAAGGTGCGCGGACGATATCGCGATTTTGCCCTGCTCGAAACTCCCTCGCTTGGCATCCTGACCCGATCCAGCCGGGTGGCCACCAATGTCTATGAAACGCTGGTGGCGGCAAGCGGGAAACCCGTCTTGTTTTTCCCCGCCCGTTTCGATGTGCACGAGGTGCAGGCTGCCGATGGATATGCCTACAACATTGCCTTGCAGCGATTTAACCAGGACCATGAACATGAACTGGGTGCATTTGTCTCAACCGATGCGCAGGGGGACTGGTGGGGCGGGGCGGGCGGCGGGACGGTTGCTCATGCCGCAATCGCCTCCTTCCTAGGGGATACCGCCGAGGCCATGATGGAGTTCTCGCGCATTCTGCCTGCGCGTATTCCCCGCATTGCCCTGGTCGATTTCAACAATGATTCAGTCCGCGATACACTGCGTGTGCTGGACAGCATGTTTGCAAAATACCGCGAATTGATGGATGCCGGAAACAGGGAGGAGGCTGAAAAGTATAAATTGTATGGCGTGCGGCTGGATACAAGCGGAAGCCTGCGCGATGTCTCCGTGCAGCCTTTGGGTGACCCTGCTTTGGACCTGGGGGTAAATCCGCGCCTGGTGTTCAATGTCCGCCAGGGATTGGATCATGCCTGGGAAAGCTGGACCCTGCCCGATGTCTGGAAAGAACCGGCCAGGGAGTTTTGTCACAGCGTGAAGATCGTTGTCTCCGGTGGTTTCAATCCGGACAAGATTCGTAAATTTGAGAAGCTGGAAGTCCCGGTGGATATTTATGCGGTCGGGTCCTATCTGTTCAATAACAGCAACTCCACCACCACCGATTACACGGCCGATGTGGTGCGTGTAAAAATCCATGGCGAATGGATCGATATGGCCAAGGTGGGTCGCAAGGTTGGGGAGAACGAAAATTTGGAAAAAATCTGGTAATCTTGAGTGGATAATAAAAAGGGCTGCCGTTTGGCAGCCCTTTTTATTATCCAAATCTTCCCATGATGTAATCTTCCGTCTTCTTTTGTTTCGGGATGGTGAAAAGGGTTTTTCCTTCGCCGTATTCGATCAGCCCGCCTGTCAGGAAAAATGCGGCGTAATCGGCTGTGCGGGCTGCCTGTTGAATCGAATGGGGCACCAGGATGACCGTATATTCCTTTTTTAATTCCAACAGGGCAGCTTCCACTTTGCCGGTTGAAATTGGATCCAGTCCCGAGGTGGGTTCATCGAGCAGGATGACCTCGGGCTGCAGGGCGATCACACGCGCGAGGCACACGCGTTGCTGCTGTCCGCCCGATAATGCGATCGCGGGGTCATCCAGACGGTCCTTCACTTCATCCCAGATCGCTGAGAGTTTTAGACTCCGTTCCACGGCTTCATCCAATTTTGATTTTCGTTTTTCACCTGCCAGTTCCAGGCCATAGATAATATTTTCACGAATACTCATCGGCAGGGGCACCGGGCGGGCGAAGACCATGCCCACTTTGCGGCGCAGGGCGATCACATCGGTTTTGGGGTCAAGAATATTTTCGCCGTCGATCAGGATGCGGCCCGAACTGGCCCTGACTTCGGTCAGATCGTTCAGGCGGTTCAGACATCTTAACAAGGTGGATTTCCCGCCTCCTGCCGGACCGAACAACACGGTCACGGCGTTCTGACGGATTCCCATGCTGACGTCGCGCAGGGATTCGGTCCCATCGGAATATTGCAGGGACAGGTTTTCGATGATGATCTTGTCTACCATTGTCTTCTCGCTCTTGCCCGTGAGCGGATCACGGTGGCAATGATGTTCATGGTCAACACAAAGACCAGCAGGACCAGGGCGGTCCCATACTGGATCTGGATCGGCATTTCCGGCACCTGGGTGGAGATCACAAAAAGATGGTAAGGCAATGCCATGGTCGCATCAAAGGGCGAACCGGGCAGGCGCGGCAGGAAGAAAGCCGCGCCCGTAAAAAGGATGGGGGCGGTTTCCCCTGCAGCCCGTTCGAGTCCGAGAATGACGCCGGTCAGAATACCTGGCAGTGCTTCCTTCAGGATGATGCGGCGAATGGTCTGCCAGCGGGTAGCCCCCAGGGAGATGCTGACTGTCCGAAAAGCCTGCGGAACGGAACGCAGTGACTCTTCGGCCGTACTGATGATGACCGGCAGGGTCATGATCGAAAGGGTAAGCGAAGCGGCCAGAATGGAGGTGCCGAATTTTAGAAAGAGCACGAACAGGCCAAGGCCGAACAGTCCATAGACCACCGAAGGGATGCCCGCCAGGTTGATGATGGCGAGCCGGATCAGACGGGTTAATCGATTATCGCTGGCGTATTCGGCCAGATAAATGGCGGCGGCGATTCCCAGCGGGACCGAGAAAACGGCTGTCCCCACGGTCAGATACAGTGTGCCGATGATCGCGGGCAGAATTCCCCCCGCGCGCATTCCATCATGCGGAAACCCTGAAAGGAATTCCCAGGAAATGGCGGAGCCGCCCTTGAACAGAATAAAAATGATCGTTCCCACAATGGGGATGACTGTGAAAACTGCCATCATGGTAATGGCGGTGAATCCAAGGCGCTGAACGGTGTGTCGGTTGCGTGCAAACATTTTCATCATAATGGATCAGGATAAAATCCTCTCCGCTCTTTTCTTTGCGCGAAACACGACCGATGAAGCAATAATGTTCACGATAAAGGAAATCAGGAACAGGACCATGCCGATGAAGAAGAGCACATGGTAATGGGTGCTCCCATTCGCAACTTCGCCCATTTCCGCGGCGATGGTGGCTGTCATCGTGCGGACGGGGGAGAACAGGCTGCCCAGTTTGACTGCCATGACAGGCGCATTTCCGGTCACCATCATGACGGTCATCGTTTCGCCGATGGCACGGCCGACACCCAACATGACGGCGGTCAACACACCTGAACGCGCCGCAGGAAGGGTTACCCGCCAGATGGTTTGCCAGTGGGTCGCGCCCAGCGCCCATGCGCCTTCACGATAGGAACGCGGAACTGCATCCAATGCATCCTCGGCAACGGACACAACCGTTGGGACTGCGATCCCTCCCAGGAGCAGGGATCCTGTAAAAGCTGTCAGGCCCGTCGGCAGGTCCAGAAAGACCCGCAAAAAAGGCGAGACCACCAGGATCCCGAGAAACCCCAAAACCACCGAAGGAAGTCCACCCAATAATTCAACCAGGGGCTTTAATATCTCACGCATCCAGCGCGGCGCGATCTCGGAAATATAAATAGCCGTGCCGATTCCGAATGGAACTGCGATCAATGCCGCGCCGAGTGTCACAATTAATGAGCCGGTGATGAGTGGCAGGATGCCAAAGTAATTTTCGATGGGATACCAGCGGATGCTGAGCAGGGAGGACGCATCCACCTCGGCCAGGGTGGGCAGCCCTTCGCGAAGGAGAAAGAAAAAGATAAGGGCTACAAATAGGATCGCTGAATACCCGGAGGCCTGGATCAGGCGGGTGATGATGAACTCGCGAAGGGTTAATGATTTTTCCATGATTGCACCTTGCAGGGACAGGAGTCGCTGTGCGTCCCTGCGCTTTTTATTTTTTTACCGGGACAAAACCCAGTTTGGCAACAATCGCCTGCGCTTCTTCTGAAAGGATCCAATCCAGATACTGCTGTACGACGCCGGTGGGTTGGCCGTCCGTGTACATGTATAGATCCCGGGCGATGGCATAGGATTTGTCGTTGACCGTTTCGATGGACGGCAGTACATAGGGCATGCCAGCCTCCGTTGCCACGGCAACCAGTTTCAGATCGTCCGGAACATATCCCAGACCGTCGTATCCGATGGCGTTCGGATTGTCGCGTACTTCCGAGATGATGCCTTCGGAGGAGGGCAGCAGGAGGGTGTCGGTTGAGAAAAGGGTTTTGTCTTCCTTGTTCCCGAGGCGTAGAACGGTCTCCAGAAAATAGACATGGGTTCCGGAGTTTGTTTCGCGTGACAGTTTTACGATCGGGCGGTCCTGGCCTCCGACTTCACTCCAGTTGGTGATCTTTCCGCTGTAAATGTCCGAGATCTGTTGAAGCGTTAGTTCGTGGACGGGATTCTCCGGGTTGACGATCACAGCGATGGCATCTCTTGCGATGATGTGCTCGACAGGATCGATGCCCTTGGAATTTGCCTCGTCAATTTCTTCACTTTTGATCTTGCGGGATGCATTCGCGATATCCACGGTGCCGTTAATGAGCGCCGCGATTCCGGTCCCGGACCCTCCGCCTGTTACGGAGATGCGGACGTCTGTATGCTCGCCTTGATAGGTCTCGGCCCAGGCGAGGGCCAGGTTGACAATGGTGTCCGACCCTTTATTTTCAATGTAGTTTGCGGGGGAATCAGATGTGTTGCCGGAATTGCCGTCGATGGGTCTGCAGGAAACAGCCAGCAGAAGGATGAAAGGGAAAAGAAGAATAGGAAGGTTTTTTTTCATCTGGTTCGAATTATAGCCGAAAGATTTGATAAAATCATCTTATGACTGCAATCCCGTCCGCCTTCTCCGTCCAAAACCTTGATTTTTACTATGGCACCTCCAAGGCACTCTCCAACGTCAACCTTGAGATCGAACCCCAAAAGGTGACGGCGCTGATCGGTCCCTCGGGATGCGGCAAGTCCACCTTCCTGCGCTGTCTGAACCGCATGAACGACAGCATCAGCGGCACGCGTGTGGAGGGAAGGATTCTTCTCAAAGGCGAGGATATTTACGGTCCCGAGATGGACGTGGTGAATTTGCGTCAGCGAGTCGGAATGGTCTTTCAAAAGCCGAATCCATTTCCGCAGAGCATATATGACAACGTGGCATTTGGTCCGCGGGTGATGGGGATGAATGTGAACCTGGATGAAGTCGTGGAAAAAAGCCTGAAGGCTGCCGCCTTGTGGGATGAGGTTAAGGATATTCTGAAGACCGATGCGATGGGTCTGTCCCTTGGCCAGCAGCAAAGACTGTGTATTGCACGTGTGGTGGCTGTCCAGCCTGAAGTGATCCTGATGGACGAATCCACGTCCGCGCTGGATCCAATCGCCACCCTCAGGGTGGAGGAATTGATCAACGAACTCAAGGAAAATTACACGATCGTCATTGTGACCCATAACATGCAGCAGGCTGCGCGAGTCTCCGACTCCACCGGCCTGTTCTGGCTGGGTGAACTGGTTGAATTTGCGCCGACGAATCAAATGTTCACCAGACCGAGGGAGGAACTGACCGAGGCGTATATTACCGGAAGAATGGGATGAAATAAAAAGAGCGATTTGAAAATCGCTCTTTTTATTTTGTAATTTAGTATGACTCTTACTTGTGCTGGACCTGCTGTCCCTTCCAGAACTCATCGTCACTGGATTTGATCTCGCCAAATTCCCCGGTGGCGATGAAGATCGTGCGTTCACAGATGTTGGTGACGCGGTCTGCAACACGCTCGAGGTTGTGTCCCACCCAGAGCAGCCAGTTCGCGCGTTCTATGGATCTTGGATCCTGAATGATGATCAGCATCAGCTCGTGATAGATCTGGTTGTACAGCGCGTCGACCTCATCGTCCTCCATCGGGATGGTCTTTGCGGCTTCCACATCCTCGTTGATGAAGGCGGACAGGGAACGGTGCAGCATGTCCGCGCCCTTCTGGGCCATGCGCGGGATATCGATCAGCGGCTTGAGCAGGGGTTCCTCGCCCATGCGGATGTTGATGTTCGCGATGCCCTTGGCGTAATCGCCCATGCGCTCGAGTTCGGAAATGATCTCCATGGTCGAGGCCAGCAGGCGCAGGTCGTGTGCCATGGGCTGCTGGGTCGCGATCAGGATCATGAGCTGGTTTTCGATCGCAAAGCGCTTCTTGTTGATCTCCTTGTCCTCGGCGATGATCTTTTCGGCGGCTTTGATGTCGCGCTTCTTAAGCGCCTCCACGGAGCCGATGATGGCATGTTCGACCATGCTGCCGAGCAGAAGCACTTCATCCTTGACCTGTTGAATTTCACTCTCAAATGTTTTTCTGATCATAAGACCTCTGATAATGTTGTCTTTCTTATTTTACTACCGTCAATTACATCTGACGATGCTCGCGCGGTGCAATGTCCTGTTCCTTCAGCCAAAGGCGCAGGCGCTCTTCAATTTGATCGCGCACGCGGCGGGTGGAGGCCAGGCGGGCCTCCGCATCCCCTGAAAATTTCGCGGGATCCTCAAAGGGCCAGTGTTCGTGGATCCCCATGTTCAGAAAAACCGCCGGACAATTTTCCTCTGCGTCGGCACAAACAGTGATGACATAACCGAAATTGACCTGCCCCATATATTCCATGACAGACTTGGGCCATTGGCCGGAAATATCGATCCCGGCCTCGCGCATCACTGTCTGGACCTCGGGCAGAATCGCGCCCCTGGGCTCGGTACCTGCGCTGAAAACATCGAAATGCTCCCCCGCCAGCGCGCGCAGAATTCCCTCCGCCATTTGACTGCGGGCCGAGTTGCCCGTGCAAAGAAAGAGAACTTTTGGCTTTGACATATTAACCGAACCTTCCCGTTACATAATCTTCGGTGCGTTTGTCCTTCGGGTTGGTGAATATCCTTTTGGTTTCCGAGAATTCAATCACCGTTCCGGAGCGGGAACCTTCCCTGTCCAGCATCATCATGGCGGTGTAATCCGAAACGCGTGCCGCCTGCTGCATGTTGTGGGTGACGATGATGATGGTGTAGTTCTTCTTGAGCTCCTGCATAAGTTCCTCAATGCGCAGAGTCGAGATCGGGTCGAGCGCGGAAGCTGGCTCGTCCATCAGGATGATATCAGGCTGGATGGCGATCGTGCGGGCGATGCACAGGCGCTGCTGCTGTCCGCCGGAAAGTTCGTAGGCGCTCTTGTGGATCTTGTCCTTCACTTCCTCCCAAAGGGCCGCGCCGCGCAGGGACTGTTCGACCAGTTCGTCCATGTTGCCCTTGAAACCGTTGATGCGTGCACCCCAGGCGATGTTCTCATAGATGGACTTTGGAAAGGGATTTGGTTTTTGAAAGACCATGCCGATCCGGCGGCGGACTTCAACGGGATCGATATTCGAGCCGTAGAGGTTCTGCCCATGCAAAAGCACCTCCCCGGTCACATAGCTGCTCGGCACGAAATCGTTCATGCGGTTAAAGGCGCGCAGCAGGGTGGACTTTCCGCAGCCTGATGGGCCAATGATGGCGGTCACCTTTTGCCTTTCTATCTTTATATTGACTTCACTGACCGCGGCGAAACTGCCGTAAAAGATAAAAAGGTTTTTTGTTTCGATTGCATATTCCGGTGGTTGAGTATTTTGCATTTGTCACTTCCAGGTTTAATACTTTCTTTGTACGCGGTTGCGCAGCAGGACTGCCGTGGCATTTAAGGTCAGCAGCAGGATCAGCAGCACGATAATGGCACTGGCTGCAATGGCATGGAATTCCGATTGAGCGCGGGTCGTCCACTGGTAAATCTGGATCGGCAGGGCCGTGAATTTGGAAAAAGGTCCGTCCGGGTCAATGCTGATAAAGGTGGATGCGCCGATCACGATCAGGGGCGCCGTCTCGCCGATGGCGCGTGAAACGGCCAGAATGCTGCCTGTTAAAATGCCGGGCAGGGCATTCGGCAGGACGTGATGCCAGACCGTCTGCCAGCGGGTCGCACCCACTCCAAATGCCGCCTGACGCAGCGAATCCGGCACCGCCTTGATGGCTTCCTGTGCATTGATGATGATCAGCGGCAGAACAAGGGTGCCCATCGTCAGCCCGGCGGACAGGATCGTCCGCCCGTTCGTGTCGGTCATCCCGAATATGCTGCCGCTTGTGAAAGGTTCGAAGGCCCGTACAAAGATGGCAAGCCCCAGCATGCCATAGACAATGCTGGGCACGCCCGCAAGATTATTGATGTTGGTTTGAATGACCCGGTTGAGGAAATTCTTGTCGGCGTATTCCTGCAGGTAGATGGCCGCGCCTGTGCCGATCGGCAGGGCGAACAAAATGGCGATGCCCACCATCCAAAGTGAGCCGAGTATGGCGGTACGCACACCCGCAAATTCCGCTTTGGAAGACATGGGAGTGACCAGGAAGTCAAACGTAAGCCAGGAGCGGAAATCAAGTTTTGCGCCGGGATATTGATCCGCAACTTCGGCTTTGATTTTCGCACTGTGCAGGATCGAATCGGTCATCGACCAGGTCTGTTTTGTGTCAATTTGGATCAGGCGCTCCAGCACAAGGGTGTGCAGGTCCGCTCTGGAGCGTTTCTCTATTGGCTTCTCATTGTCCAGTTTCTTGTAGGCGCCGGCGGAAAGGTTGCTTTTGAGCAGCGCCAGAAGTTCCTGTTGATTTAGGTCATTTAATGGTTTTTCGGTGAACTGTGCCGGGTCATTTTTATATTGGTAGGCCACATACCCAAAGGAACCATCGATCACGTTATACAAAAGCGCCATCAGGCTCAGGATGGCGATCACCAGCGCGGAGAAAAACAGGGCCTGCCAGATCGAAGCCAGCCTGTAGCGGCCGCTTAAGGAACGGCGGAAAGAATCGCCTTCAGGGAATTGATCGCGGTTTGGGTTCATTCGTACCTCTGGCGAAACCTGTTAATGACCGACTGGCTGACCAGGTTCAATACCAGCGTGACCAGGAACAACATCAACGCGATCGCGAAGAGACTGTTGTAGTCAATGGAGTTGTAGCTCAGGTCGCCGCCGCTGATGCGGGCAATGTGGCCGGTCATGGTTTCGGCGGCCTTGAATGGATTAAAGGTGAAATTGGGTCCGGAGCCTGCCGCCACCGCCACGATCATGGTCTCGCCGACAGCGCGCGAGATGCCGATGATCAATGCCGCGCCTATGCCGGAGAGGGCGGCGGGCAGGACGACCTGTAAACTCGTCTCGAATTTTGTTGCGCCCATGGCATAGGCGCCTTCCCGCAGGGCGCGCGGCACGGCGCTCAGGGCGTCCTCGCTCATGGAGGAGATTAGGGGCAGGATCATAATGCCCATTACGATGCCGGCGGAGGCCATGTTGTAGACTTCAACGCCATCTCCGAAAATCCTTTGCAGAAGGGGCGTCATGAACAACAATGCGAAATATCCATATACAACGGTGGGTATGCCCGCCAGGATCTCCAGGATGGGTTTTAACGCTGAGCGGGCTTTCGGGGAGGCGTATTCACTTAGAAACAGGGCAGTTGCCAGTCCGAGGGGAAGCGAGACACAGATCGCGATAAAACTGGTGATCAGGGTCGAGGTCACAAGCGGCCAAATTCCGAAATGTCCAATTCCTGGCTGCCACGTTGTGGTCCCGAAAAATTTCGCAAAGGTCACATCCGGGCTTCCAAAGAATAACCATGCCTCCTTGCCTAATTCGTACACGATGGCAAGGGTGATCAAAATGGATAAAAATCCCGCCAGGAACAGCAGGGCCTGGATCAGGCTTTCGCCGGGGCGTATTTTCCTCCGCAGGTCGAGCGGGCGGAAATGTTGTGTTTCCATGATCGTATTTTCTTGTTTCATTTTTGCTCTATGATCTGTGGGTCCGCCTGTACAGCACGAACGGGCTGGCCTCGTTAGAGGCCAGCCCTGGCATATCCATTGGTTTGTTTCCTAGTTGCCCGTGGCGGATTTCCAGGCATCCATGGAAGCCTGCAGGTCTGCATCGGGGGCGGGGAAGTACCCCACATCGCTGATCTCGTTATCGACATTGCTCAGGTAGAAGTAGATGAACGCGGCCACCTGGGGTTTCTCCTTGAGGATGTTCGCATCGGAATAGATGAAGAGCGGGCGGGAGATCGGGTAGGTGCCGTCATCCACGGTGGCCTGGGAGGGTTCAACGCCTTCCACTGCCACAGCTTTCAGCTTGCCTGCATTCTCATTGTAGTAGGCGAAGCCGAAGTAACCGATGGCGTACTTGGAGCCTTCCACACCCTGAACCAGCACGTTGTCGTCTTCGGAGAACTGCGCACCTGGAGCGCCCAGCAGGGCGGCCTTGCCGGCGGTGGTATCGGCCTTGCCGTCCGCATTCAGATAGAGGGGGGCAACCACAGCTTCGTTGAAGTAATCGAAGGTGCCGCTGTCTGCGCCGGGGCCGTAGACCAGGATGGTTTCGGCGGGGAAGGACGGGTCGACTTCGTTCCACTTGGTGACCTGGGCGGTGAAGATCTTGCCGAGTTGTTCCTTGGTCAGGGCGGTGACGAAATCGTTGTCTGCGCTGACGACCACAGTTAGGGCGTCGGTGCCGACGCGGAAGGCGATCGGGTCACGTGGGGTGGGCAGGGCCTTACAGGCTTCCACTTCGCTGTCCTTGATGGCGCGGGATGCGTTGGAGATATCAGTCTCTCCGGTCTTGCAGAAGCGTTCGAAGCCGGCGCCCGAGCCGATGCTGTCCACGGTGATGTTGCCGGTGTACCCTTCCTGTTGGAAGAGCTCGGACATGCGTTCGGAAAGCGGGAAGACGGTGGAGGAGCCGGCGGTGATGATGTCGCCTGTGACCGCATCCGGGGCGTACATGGCCATCGGGTCCGCGCTGGGTTCCACGACGACGGGCGCTTCGGTGGCGGTGGGTTCGACAGCCTGGGTTTCAGCAGCGGGGGTGCCGTCCCCTGACGGGGATGTTCCACATGCCGCGAGCAAAAGGCTCATGGCCACGACAGCAAACAATAATGAACGAACGGTTTTGGACATTTCTATTCTCCTTATGATTTATATGACGATGGGATGATACCGGTCCGCTCTTAAGGGCAGTGGAAGATTGGGTTAACGTCTTGTTAAGGGATTCGCGCCCGGGCGTGGTGATTTAAAACAATAAGCCCGCCTAACGGCGGACCGGATCCCAGTTTCGACAATTAATGAGAAGAAGAAACGTGCTTACTTTTCCACCGTCACGGCGGGATTTGCAGGCAGTGATAGATCGACAGGTTGGGAATTCCAATTCCAGGTGTTCAGGTCGGAGATGGCGCGATAAGCGGTTAGATCCAATTGCAGGGGAGTGATCGAGACAAAACCCGCGGCCAGCGCCCCGACATCTGTTCCTGATTCGGAGACACCGGTCGGCGCATCGCCGCCGATCCAGTAGTAGGGGCGTCCGCGCGGGTCAACCCGTTCATCGAGGCGGCTGTGGTACACCCGCAGACCCTGGCGGGTGATGCGAAATCCGTGAATCTCCTCCGCCTTGAGAAATGGGACATTGACATTCAGTAGAGTCTCCGCGGGCAGTCCGTGGGCGATCACATTCTCAACAGCAATACGGGCAGCCTGGGCCGCCGGATGAAAATCGATTGGCCCGACCTGGCCTTCAGGGACTTCCAGCGAGACCGCAATGCCGGGCACTCCTGCGATCACGGCTTCCATGGCGGCCGTGACCGTGCCTGAATACGTGACATCGTGTCCGAGGTTTGCACCGACATTGATGCCGGAGACGACCAGATCGAACTTTTCCTTGAAATATCCAAGAGTAGCCAGTGCCACACAGTCCGATGGCGCGCCGTCGCCGCCAAATGCCTGTGTGCCGTCTTCCAGATGAAATTCGCGGACCCGTAGGGCGCGATCCAGTGTTTTTACATGTCCGCCGCCGGACCAGTTGCGGTCCGGTGCGAGAATTGTTACTTTTCCCAGCTGGCGCATTTCCTGTACCAGAGCCAGCAACCCGGGTGCCAGTACTCCATCATCATTTGTTACCAGAATATTTCTCATTTTCCTTGGTTTCCTTTTTATTATGCGCGGGCCCAACCTGTCACACGGGTAAAGGCACTGCCCACATAGCGGAGTCCCCAGCTGCCAAGCACGCGGAAGGCGCTCCATTCTTTTTGTTTGCAAACCCGGGTGGTTTTGTTCTTTAATGCAGCCAGCAAATCGGCTGCGCTGTGACCTTCGAACTGGGTTGCACCAAAGCCGATGGTGTCCACGATGTGCGCGTCACTGCTGCCTGTTCTGGAAATACTCAAGCGGCCCGCCAGAATGCCGGCGTAGTGGTTGCTGATTCGGTCAATGGAGGTGCCATTGTAGGTCTCGATTCCGATCAGGGTCTCGGCCACTTCCGGAACGCGCAGGGCCTTTAGAATGGTCCGTGCACTCAGGCTCTTCATGCCCATGCCGCCCGCCATGGGGTGCGGCGCAATGCATACTCCGCCGAGTTCACGGACCTTCAACACGGTTTCCACCAGGGAAAGGCCCGGGTCCACTTTTTCGGTGATGAACAGGGCCAGCAGGTCCCCGTCAGCGGTTGTAATCTCAATTCCGGGAATCACCTCCACTCCGTAGCCTGACGCGATCTCCCCGGCTTTGAGCGCCCCGGCAATTTCATCGTGGTCGGTGATTGCGATCACATCCAGCCCCAGTTGTCTTGCGCGGTTTAACACGGCCGCCAGGGAGGCAGTGCCATCGTAACTGTAAATTGTGTGTAAATGCAGATCTGCGAGTCCCATGCTGATTTCTCCTTCATAAAAGACCTTGCGGCCTTTCCGACCCTCATTTTGAATTGTTTCTTTCTTTGACAGCCGGCATCTGGAAAAGTTTCAGGATACCGGCCCGCTGAAAATAGTGTACCTGCGGGCGATTAAGCGGGTGTGGAGATTACTTTAAGAAATTGTATGGGTTGTGTTAACAAAAGCTACCCGCTGACCAGGCGGGTAGCGGCCTCAAGGAGGCAAAGGAGGAGAAGAAAATGAATTAAGCGCGTTTGTGTTTCTTCAGAAATTCGCGGCGCTTGCGGGTCGCATCCAATCCGAAGACAACAACCATTGAGACAAAGATCACTGATGGCAGGATTGTTTCCATACGCTCTCCATTTCCATGAGCCCATGATACATCAAAGGCTGGAAGGCGGACTTAAGAACCAGTTAACAACTGGTAAACATTTATGCAAAGTGTAAAAGGGGAATTTTTTTTACTGAACAGGAATTATGAATTGGAAGACGCTGCCGCGGCCTTCCTCGCTTTCCGCCCAGATCCTGCCGCCGTGCGCTTCGATGATGTGTTTCGAGATCGACAATCCCAGCCCCGTTCCGGAACCCGTGCGGGAACGGTCCACCCGATAGAAGCGTTCAAAGATGCGGGTCAGACTCTCCGCTGGGATGCCGACTCCGGTATCCCGCACGGCGAATCGGACTCCGCCTTCGCCTGATTCTGCTTCGAGGCTGATCTCCCCCCCGGGTTTTGTAAATTTCACCGCGTTATGTATTAAATTGACCAACACCTGTTCCAGGCGCGATTTGTCCGCGCGGATGTTGGGCAGGTCCTCATCGTAGTGAAGGGATAATTTCAATCCGGCCCGTTCAGCCTGCATGCGCATACGATCGGCTGCGGACAGGATCAAACCTTTTGGCGCCAGCGGGGCGAGGAGCAATTCCACCTGGCCGGATTCGATCCGCGAGAGATCCAGTAATTCCTGGGCCATCTGGGTCAGGGCATCCACTTCAGTGTTGATCCTGCCGAGGAAACGCGGACCAGCTTCCGGGTCCGCAAGAGCGCCGCTTTGCAGAGTTTCAGTCAGGGCTTTTAGGGAGGCGAGGGGAGTCCGCAGTTCGTGGGAGACATTCGAAATGAAATCCCGTCGTACGGTTTCAAGCCTGCGCACGCGGGTCAGGTCTTGTACGAGCAGCAGGCTTCCGCTCGCGTGGGTATCGGGGATGGCGATCAGCTGCAGAAATTGACGACGCGCAGGCAATTCAACGGATTCGCTTTGAACTTCGCGAGTCTGCTGGCAGCGCCGCCAGGCTTCGACCAGTTGATGGTTGCGCACGATCTCGGTGACGCTGTGTCCTGTCACGCTGGGGGTTTCAAAAAGTTTTTGAGCGGCCGGGTTGGCAAACTGGATCAACCCGTTTGTATCCACAATGAGCACCCCATCGGTTAATTGCTCCAACACGGTGGAAAGGCGTGCATTTTCCGAGTCCAGATCTGCGAGCTGCTGGTCAAAGGTTGTTTTCAGCGAAGCAATCGCATTGGACAGGTTTTCTATTTGTTTGAGGTCGGTGGGAAGATGATCCGGCGCGATGCGTGCCAGGCGGGCGTATTCATCCACACGTCGTTTTAAATCATAATATCGCCACGCAAACCATGCAGCACCTAGGAATAAAACGGAAACAACCGCCCATAAAAAGGAATTCATTATCCTTCAAACCGGTATCCGCCGCCGCGCACCGTGACAATGCGCGTCGGATTGGAGGAATCGATTTCGATCTTTTGGCGCAGCCAGCGGACATGCACATCCACGGTCCGGCTGTCGCCGATAAAGTCCCAACCCCAGACGCGTTCCAAAATGAACTCGCGCGAAAGCATCTGGCGGCGGTGCTCGGCCAGAAAGAGCAGGAGTTCATATTCCTTCGGCTTGATCTGCAGCGGCGCCTCGTTAAGAATCACTTCGCGGCGGGTCAGGTCGATGGTCAGGTTGTCAAAGGTGAGTTTTTCGTGCGGGGAATTTGCATCCCTGGATTTGCCCATTTCCTCGCGCAGCAGACGCGCACGCCTGAGCTGGGATTTGACGCGAGCCAGCAGTTCGCGCATCGAGAACGGTTTGGTCAGGTAATCATCGGCCCCGACTTCAAGCCCCACCACGCGGTCGATCTCATCGTCGCGGGCGGTCAGCATTAAAATGGCCGTTGACAATTCCTTGCGCAGAATGCGGGCCACTTCAAAGCCGTCCATTTCCGGGAGCATGATATCCAGTACGATCAGGTCAGGTTTTAGTCGTCTTGCAGATTCAAGAGCGGAACGGCCGTCGCCCACGCTTTCCACCGTATATCCCTCTTTCTTAAGGTTATACGCCAGAGTCTCCTGCAGGGAGAGCTCATCTTCAACGATCAATATGGTTTCAGTCATCGTTGGGAATATACCATAAAGGAAAGTTTGTCTGTTAAGGGGAGGTTAAGGGTGAAATTGGCTTCGTCATTCAACGGTAATACTTGTCAGGACGGGATTTAGTACAATTATGCTCCGAATGGTTGTCTAACTGGCTATGGCAAAGGAATTTCACTACACATGGACATGGGATCTGACTTCCTCGCCCGAGGCGCTCTGGCCGTTTGTCTCGGATACGAACCGGTTTAACCGCGATACCGGCCTGCCGCCGATGGAATTGCTCGGGGTCTCAAACAAGGCCAGGCTGGTCAGATTCAAGATCCCGGTCTTTCGGGTGGAGTGGGAGGAGGAACCTTTCGAGTGGACTTATCCGTATCGTTTTGGCATCCTGCGCCGCTATCGAAAAGGTCCGCTCGCGGAAATGCGGGTGGACTGCCGTCTGGAAAGGCTTTCCCCATCCGGCACCCGCATTGTTTATGAAACCTCCGTCAAGGCGGCGAATATTCTGGGCGAGATCAGCATTCCGATCGTGATCGGGATTGTCAGCGCAAAACGGTTTGAAAATGTGTTCAAACTTTATGACCGGATCGCCGCCCGCGGCGGCTCAATTTTTACCCTGGCAAAGGGGAGCAACCTTTCCATCGCAGGCCACAGCCGCTTCAAGGTCATGAGCGAACGCCTTAAGGATCAGAGAGTCGACGCCGTCGTACTGGATCGCTTGTATGATTTTATGCAGCGAGCCGACGACCTGTCCATCCAAAGAATGCGCCCGTATGCGCTTGCCGATGGATGGAGTCTGCCCCGCCGTGTCGTGCTGGAGGGATTTTTGCGTGCCACACGCATCGGCATGTTGAATATGTATTGGGATCTGCTTTGCCCCGAGTGCAGGGGTGTGGCTGAAGATTATGCCCGCCTCGGCGATGTGAACGCGAAGGTGCATTGCAAGACCTGTCAGATCGATTTCACCGCCAATTTTGATCACAATGTGGAAGTCATTTTTCGCCCGAACCCATCCGTGCGCGAAGTGGATACCTCGGTGGAGTTTTGTGTGGGCAGCCCGCAGCGCCAGCCGCACATCACCTTCTCGCTGATCGTTCCGCCGCGCGAGGAGCTTCCGTTTTCCACCATGTTGAACGAAGGCCGGTATAAATTACGAGCCTCGCAGACTCCCGGCTCGCAGATTCTGCTCGCGAAGAGCAACGGCCCGGAAAATGTCGATTTCCGCGCCGGATCGAAAGGCTGGCAGACAGGCGTGGCCGAACTTGGGCTGATGCCTGCCATTCGCCTGATCAATGAATCCGATCAAGCCCAGACCTTTGAACTGGAGCGAACCGCCTGGTCCGATCAGGCAGCGACGGCTGCCGATGTCACCACCCTGCAGGTTTTCCGTGACTTGTTCTCGACGGAGGTATTAAGGCCTGGCGAGGAAATTTCCGTCGGTTCCACCACGTTGATGTTCACGGATTTGCGAAATTCAACCAAAATGTACCGTGAAATCGGCGATGCCCCGGCCTTTGGGCGGGTGCGCGAACACTTTGAGATTCTCGAAAATGCCGTGGCCGCGGAGGGCGGCTCGATCGTGAAAACCATGGGCGATGCGATCATGGCGGCCTTTCGCCATCCGGCTTCGGCAGTGCGGGCGATCTGGAAGGTCCAGAAGCAGCTTGCAGAGCGGGGGGATCCGCCTTTGTCCCTTAAAGTGGGAATCCATCACGGCCCGTGCATTGTGGTTAACCTGAACGATCACCTTGATTATTTTGGTTCGACGGTGAACATCACTGCGCGCCTGCCCAATTTTTCCTCGGGCGGCGAGATCATCATCTCCGAACCGATCCGCAATGACCAGGAAGTGATCCAGTTTTTGGAGAAACACGCACCCCTGAACTCGCTTGCCCGTTTCCAGGGCGATATCCGCGGATATGACCAGTCCATGGATCTTTGGCGGATTAAAATCTGAACATAAAGCAGCAATAAAAAGTCCACTCAAATCGAGTGGACTTTTTATTGCCTGGAAGATCTTATTGGATGGGTTTCTTTGTCTTGCGTGTGAAGAATTTCCAGAGTGCCCAGATGAGCAGGGCTGGCGGGGCAAAGATGGGAACCAGCACCACAAAGACCCAGATCAGGAAATCCACAATGCCTTGATACGCATGCGTGACCGCTTTTGTCGCGTCTTCGAAGGTTTTGCCGGGATTCCAGGAGGGCGCAGGTGTGGGAGTGGGGGTGAGCATGTCGGGCAGTTTCGGTTCGAAATTGATCGTGATGGTGGAAAAGGCCGAACGATCCTGCAGGTAGTTCATCTGGCCTTTGATCTGCTCGATCTGGGCCTCGACGCTGGAAAGTTCCTGATTAATGCGCAGCGCCTCATCGACAGATTGTGCCTGATCCAAAAAGGATTTGATCCGGTCACGGGTGGCTTCCAGATTGGTGACCTGGGATTGCAGGTCCACAAATTGATTGGAAACATCCTCGCCGGTGGCGGTTTCATCCAGGACCTTGACGGCCAGTCCGCGCAGGCGGGAGAGGGTGCGTTCGAACTGGTCAACGGGCACGCCGATGGTGATCGTGGCGTATTTGTAGTTCTCTCCGTCATAGGAGGCCTGATACCATACCCGCGAACTGACGATGTAGCCATTCATGTCCGCGATGGCCTGTGTGGCGCGGTCAATGGCAATGTCAGTGTCCTCGACCTGAAGTTTGATATCCGCGTTCTTAATGATCATGTGCGAGGCAGCAAAGGCGGCCTGCTCCGGGTTGGCTTCGGGCGCGGAACCCAGGTTGTAAACAGGAGCTGCTGAAACATCAGCGGGAGCCCCCTCCAATTTGGCGGCATCCGCTCCGCCGGCGCTTTGCGGGGCGGCAAATGCATCCACGATCGGCGGCCCTGAAACGGCGGGCGCTTCGGCGGAGTACGTCTCAGTGGCGGCTCCTCCGCATGCGCTGAGAAGTAGTGCACCCGTCAGGACGAACAGAATCAAAACATTGAATTTGGATTTCATGGTCTTCTCCTTGGATTGATATTCGGCGTTAGTGGGTTGACGCCGACAGGAGAAGAAAGGTTCCGCTTTTGGATGAAATGCCCCCCGATCAGTTTTTGATATTCCTAACCGTTGCCCAGGAGTTTTCGGGTTTCATCCACATCTTCATGGATCTTCGCGATCAGGGCGTCCACCGAATCGAATTTCAACTCGTCGCGGATGCGGGAAACGAATTCCAATTCCAGATTTTGACCGTAAATGTCACGGTCAAAATCCAGGAGATAGGCTTCCAGGCTGGGCACTTGTCTTTCGGGAGTAAAGGTGGGATTGAAGCCGATGTTGGTGGCTGCCATGAATTTTTCGAGGCCAAGATGTGCCCAACAGGCATAGATCCCGTTGGATGGGGTCGCCTTTTGTTTGGGGTAGTCGATATTGGCGGTTGGGAAATTGATTTTGCGTCCGCGGCCTGCGCCATGGATGACCTCTCCGCCGATGGAATAATGGTAGCCAAGTAGTTTTGCGGCTTCAGCCACATTGCCCGTGGCGACCAGTTTGCGGATTTCCGTGGAGGAGATCACCCCGCTTTCGTCGGCCAGGGCGTTAATTACCTCGACCGTGTAATTCAAAGCCGCGCCGATTTCGGCCAGCCGCGCGGCATTACCTTCCCGTCCCTTGCCAAGGGCGAAGTCGTACCCGATCAGCAGATGCGACAAGCCCAGGAATTTTTTCAGGCGGGACATATATTCATGAGCGGTGGCAGTGGACAGGTCACGGGTGAAGCGCTGGGTGATGACCATGTCCACACCGAGTTCCCCCAGCATTTTTGCACGTTCCTGCGGCGTGGTCAGGCATCTGATCTCTCTTCCGGTCAGGACGCTGGCAGGATGCGGGTCAAAGGTCAGGACAATGGCGGGTGCTTGTTGTGCATGGGCGCTGGCTGTCAGTTTGCGAATGATCTCGCGATGACCGCGATGAACGCCGTCGAAGACGCCGATGGTGAGCCATGCGTTTGTAGCGGAGACTTCCTCAAGGAAATAATAATGTTGCATAGTATAAAAAAGCCGCCTTCAGGGCGGCTTAATATGATTTTACTCTGTTTAGTCCGACGTGAAGAATACTTTCTTTGGCTGCCATTCACGGGAGCCGTCTTCGTTGGTGGTAAGCTCCATCAAGGCTACCAATTCACCCTGGGTGCTGACGCCGCGGACCTTGGTTTCGGCCGGTTCACCGACAACTTTCACACGATGACCATGGCGGACTCCCTCCACTTCATCGGGATTCAGCTCCACAGCCGGCCAGTCTCCGAGCGCCTCGGCGGCGGGAATGAGATATTGATACCAGTTGCCGGCGGTGAAGGCTTCCTGCAATTTTCGCAGGGGCACGGCATCGCGCAGGGAAAATCTTCCGCTTTTGGTGCGACGCAGGCCGACCAGATAAGCTCCGCAGCCGAGCATGACTCCGAGATCGTTGGCAAGCGAGCGCACATATGTGCCGGAGGAGCAATGTACATCGATGACCACTTCGGGCGGAGTCCATTCGAGAACTTCAAGATGATGAACTGTGATCTTGCGCGGTGCAAGTTCCACTTCCTCACCCTCGCGTGCCATTTCATAAGCTTTGCGTCCCTGTACTTTTACCGCGGAGTACGGGGGAGGGGTCTGTTCGATCTCACCGATAAAAGTTTTCAGGGCCGCTTCAAACTGGGCTTCGGTCACGTTCACAGGGTCCTTCGACGGCGTGACCAATCCCTCCGCATCAAAGGTGTCCGTGGATCCGCCCAGGCGGATGATGGCCTGATAGCGTTTATCCGACGCGGAGACGTATTCACTTAGCCGTACGGCGGGTCCTACAAGGATGACGAGCACGCCGGAGGCACGCGGATCCAGGGTCCCCGTATGACCTGCACGACGTAAATTGGTTCCATTTCGAATTGCCTGCACCACATCATGTGATGTCATACCAACAGGCTTGTCCACAACAAGGGCACCGGAGATGGCGTTCCTTACATCCTGACTGTTCATTTGATTTTATTCCTCCTAAAGTGCTTTCATGGTTATTATGACATATTTGTCTTATTTTACAATAGTGCTCTGGTGCTACTGATTTGTGACCGGATTACAAATCCAATATTTCACGGGTCTTCTTCAACACTTCCTTTTGGACCTCGTCCAGGCTTCCTGGAATATCTGCTCCGGCTGCGGCAGCATGCCCCCCGCCCTGAAAGTATTTTGCCACCTGTGAAACATCCACCCCTGCCTCCAATGCCCGCCAGGATATCTTTACATGATTGTCGTTCTGTTCAACGAAAATCATACCCACTTTGTTCCCATCGATCGCGGAGATCATGTTGATCAGGTCGGCATCATCGTTGCCGCCATAGCCGGCGGATTTGCGATCCTTCATGGTCAGGGTGCCCCAGACAATGTTATGCTTGCTTTGTAAACTCGAAAGCCCGGCACCCCAATACCGGGCAGCCGGAAAGGATCGTTTCACCAGTGCGCGCATGTAGATATCCGGCATGTCTGCACCGGTCTCCATCAGAGCAGCAGCCTGCCGCAACGCGGCGGGAGTAGTGTTGGAGGTGCGGAAGCCGAGTGTGTCTGTAATGATCCCGGTCAAGAGGGCGGCCGCAATCGGTTTTGTGATGTTCAATCCCCAGGCAGGAAGGTGGGTGGTGAGGATCGCAGCGGTGGCAACCTCTTCCGCTTCGATCAGGTTCAATTTCCCGAATTTTTCATTTGTTTTGTGATGATCGATATTGATATCCGGCTGGCCGAACGATTCAAAGATTTTTCCCGTCCGCTTGAAGTCGGCGCAGTCCACGGTGATGAAGGTATCGTGTTCCCCTTCCGGTTCCTTTTTGATCAGGTCACTGCCCTCCAGATATTTAAAGGAGAACGGGACTCCGTCGGCAAGGATCATTTGCACGGATTTTCCGGTGTCGCGCAGGGCCAATCCGAGGCCAAGCAGGGACCCGATGGCATCCCCATCGGGCCGTACGTGCGAAACGATCACAATTTTCTTTGCAAGATCCAATCGATTCTTTATTTCCCCTGTCAGTTGATTGTCCACTACTGGCTCTCCTTGAAAAAAATAGGGGCGCCACCAAGCGCCCCCTTTGCTTTATTTTTTATCCCTTAATCCTGCCAAAACCTTTTCAATGTGATCCGCGTTCTCCGGTGTCGGGTCCCAGTGAAATCGCAGCCTGGGAAAGGCGCGGACTTCCACACGGGCAGAAAGCGCCCTGCGGATGAAGCCCGAAGCCGATTCGAGCCCGGCCAGGATCTCAGCGGAACGACCGGCCCCTTCGATTGCAGACACGTACACATCTGCAAAAGCCAGCTCCCGGTCGATCTTGACATCCGTGATGAAGATCTGGTGCAGGCGCGGGTCATTGATCTCGCGGATGAGCATCTCCGAAAGTTCCTGACGGACCCGGTCTGCGATGCGTTGTAAACGAACACCTGAAGGCATAATTGACTTCCAAATCCAAATTTACGAATTTTCGACGATATAACAGACCAATTGATCGCCGGCTTGAATATCATTGAAGCTTTTGAAACCGACGCCGCACTCGAATCCCTGGCGGATTTCCTTGACATCCTCTTTTTCGTGACGTAGGGAGGAAAGGTCGCCTTCGTAGATCATGTCTGCCCCGCGGAAGAGACGTACGCGTGCACCGCGCCGCAGTTCACCGTCTGTGACCTTGCAACCAGCCACCCTGCCGAATTTGGAGGCGGTAAAGACCTCCAAAACCTGGGCGCGGCCAATCACCTTTTCCACCAGTTTGGGTTCAAGCATGCCCTTGAGGGCCTTCTCGATATCCTCGGTCATGCGATAGATGATCTCGTACAGGCGAATATCCACACCTTCCTTTTCAGCGAGGCGTCTGCCGTCCACATCCGCCTGGACGTTGAAGCCAATGATGATCGCCTTGGAAGCGGCGGCCAGCATTACGTCATTGTTGCCGATATTGCCGGTCTCGGCGTGCAGGATATGCAAGCCGATCTCTCCTTCGCCAAGCTTGTTCAATTCACTGACAATCGGATCAAGGGAACCCTGGACGTCAGCCTTGATGATCAGGTTGAGTCCCTTGGCTTCGCCGGCCTGCACGTTCGCAAACAAATCCTCCAGCGAGACCTTTTTCCTGGTTTGAGAGAGGGTCTTGGCTGCCTCAGTCCGCTCTGCGACGATGTTCCGGGCTTCCTTTTCAGAAGAGACCACCTGGAAAATATCACCAGCGGAGGGCATGCCGCTTAATCCCATGACAGCTACAGGCGTGGAGGGACCGGCCTTCTTGATCGGTTTGCCTTTGTGGTCGTTGATCGCACGCAATTTTCCGTATGCCGTTCCTGCCACCACGATATCGCCGGCCTCAAGAGTTCCATTTTGTACGAGCAGGGTAGCGAGCACACCCTTGGATTTGTCCAGCTCGGCCTCGATCACCGTGCCGATCACTTTTCCTGCAGGGTTGGCCTTGATCTCGTTGCTGTCGGCCACAAGTAAAATGCCTTCCAGCAGATCATCGATGCCTTGTTTTTGTTTTGCAGAAACGGGGACAACCATCGTGCTGCCGCCCCAATCATCGGGGACCAGCTCAAGTTCCGCCAGTTGTTGTTTGACGCGATCCGGGTTGGCGTTGGCCTTATCGATTTTGTTCAAGGCCACCATCATCGGCACGCGCGCTGCTTTTGCATGTGCGATCGCTTCGCGGGTTTGCGGCATGACACCGTCGTCGGCGGCCACGACCAGCACAACAATGTCCGCGCCCTGGGCGCCGCGCGCCCGCATTTGGGTGAAGGCGGCATGGCCGGGAGTGTCAAGGAAGGTGATCAGGCGGCCCTTCTTCTCAACCTGATAAGCGCCGATGTGCTGGGTAATTCCGCCGGCTTCGCCTGCGGCAACCTCAGTTTGGCGGATGGCATCCAGCAGACTGGTCTTGCCGTGGTCGACGTGACCGAGAATGGTGACGACCGGCGGACGGGCTTTCAGAAGGGACGTGTTTTCCCCGGCGATCATTTGACGCCAGAGCGGGACTTCACCCGTCTCAACCTTGTTTTCCTCTTCTGTTGCTTCGAGGACGGCTTCAAATCCATATTCGCCCACCACGATCGCAGCTGTGTCGAAATCGATCGTCTGATTAATGGTCGCCATGACACCATTCGTCATCAATTTTTTAATTAGATCAATCGGGCTTTTTTCGATCTTTTGAGCCAGGTCACGGATCACAATGCTGGCTGGCAATTCAAGTTTATTACCGTTGCTACTCATAGGCCACCTCCTTCTAGTTTGCGGATCTGTTCTTTATTGCAAAGATCCGCGTATTCTTCATTCCCCAGCAAGTGGCCTGTGAGCGAGTGGCTATTCGTTCACATGGCTTTACTTGGTGGTCCCTGCATCTTGTACAGGCAGGGTGTTCATGAAATTTTCCAATTGAACGCGGTCCTCCGCGCTCAATTCAGCTTTTAGCGCATGCGCCAAAGCTCCCCTCAATCCACGTTCCCAGCATTCCCGCTGGTCATGCAGGTAGGCCCCTCTTCCCGCAAGTTTTCCGGTTGGGTCCACCCGCACCCCATCCGCGGTGCGCACAATCCGCACCATCTGCCTTTTGGGCAGCACTTCGCGACATCCCACGCAGGTTCGCTGGGGTATATGTTTCACACGTTGGGCAGGTTTCTTGATCACCTTCAATTTACCCGAAGGGTTGCCCCTCTCCCATGGCGGGGGAGGAGTTCATTATTCCCAGTCACTGCCGGTATCGTCGGCACCGCGTTTATGTTTCTTGCGGCCGACCACCGCGCCCAGGCCTTCATCGAATTCGAGCTCGACGCCCTTCTTCTTGACCTTCTTGCCGCCCTTTTTCTTGTCGGCATCCTCTTCCACGGCCCCGGGGGTTTGGAAGATCTCAGGTTTCATCTTGAACAGTTCGTCCAGGGAGACGCCATCCTTCGCGTGTTCCTCTTCCTCTTCGACGACTTTCTTCGCGTCTTTCTTCCCATCGGCCTGTTTCTTCGCAGCAGACTCTGCATCCACCGGGACCAGTTCCGCCGCAATTTCTGCAGCGACGGCAGGTTCTTCCATCTTGACCGGCTCCGGTTCAGGAGCCGGCTCGGGGAAGGTAAGCCCAGCCAGGGTTTCCTCGATATTTTGCATGGCTTTTGAACCGATGCCGGCCAGCCCAAGGATCTTGTTGGGATCCGTCTTGATGGTGAACATCAGGTTGCCCACGGTTTCATATCCTGCTTCCGTGAGAATGTTGAAGATATGTTCCTTGATGCCGGCTTGATCGAGAGGCATCTGGAAAGCAGGGGCGGGGATTTCCGCCCGGGCGGCGGCGGTGCGTTCCACTTCCACACGAGCGGCTTCTTCTTTGATCTGGATCGTGCGGCGTTCCACCCGGTCCACAAATTGACCCAGAGCCGAGTATTCCTCGGGGGTGATCGGACGGCCCTCAGCCTTCTTGGCGAGGATCTCCTGGATTTGCGGAATGGATTCGGCCGCAGCCGGAACCTGCGCTGCGAGTTCCGGGTTGTTTTGCAATTTATTGAGCGTATCGCTCGAGGCTTCGCTTAGTGACTTAATGTCGATTCGCCAGCCGGTCAGTTTTGCGGCGAGGCGTGCATTTTGTCCATCCCGGCCGATAGCCAGGCTGAGTTGGTCCTCGCCCACCACAACAGTGGCGGTGCGGGCACCTTCCGCATCCACGAGATATACGCCGTTCACGCGGGCAGGGCTGATGGCTTTGGAGATATAAACAATCGGGTCGGGATCCCATTGAATGATGTCGATCTTTTCGTCGTGCAATTCCTTGACGATGGCCTGAATACGCACACCTTTGATTCCCACACATGCACCGACCGGATCGATCCCGGCCTGTGTGGCGGAGACGGCCACTTTGGCGCGTGCACCGGGTTCACGCGCGATTGCGCGGATCTCCACGATGCCATGGTAGATTTCAGGGACTTCGTTCTCCAACAAACGACGCAGGAAGTTGCGATGGGCGCGCGAGAGCACGATTTGCGGTCCACGCGTGCCGTCCTTAACTTCCATGACCACGGCGCGGATGCGGTCGTGCAGCTTCAGGCGTTCACCGGGGATCTTTTGATTGTTGGGCATGACGCCTTCGGCCTTCATATCCAGGCCGACGGTGACACTTTGCGCATTGGAGGCCTGAACCAGACCGGAGACGATTTCGCCGACCTGACGTTCGAAATACTGCATTTGATTCGAACGCTCAGCTTCACGGATTCTCTGCTGGATCACCTGGCGCGCTGTTTGAGCAGCCACGCGGCCAAAGTCGGCGGGAGTGGTCTCCACCACCACCATGTCGCCGGGCTGGGCCTCTGGGTTAACCTTGCGGGCCTCCTCCAGAAGCACTTCCGTGCGATCGTCAACGACCTTGTCTTCCACCACTTCCTTTTCGGCGTACACGGTCACAAAACCCGTTTCCGGGTCCAGTTTGGCTTCCACATGCTGGGCAGTGGATGCGCTGACAGCGCGCCGATAGGCGGAAACCATCGCCGATTCGATCGCGGAAACCACGATATCTTTGGCGAGCTGTTTTTCCTCAAGGACTTCATTGAAAGCTAATGCGAATTCGTTTTTTGCCATGCTGCCTACTCCATCACTCCTATTTACAAGCAGAAAAGTGGGGGTTACCCACTTTTCGATGTCGTCTCTATTGGGTTTTCCGTCCGCCCGAAATTTTAGCATAGAGGCGGGGAAGGCGCAAGGTATAATCGGCACCTATGACCGAACGAGATATGCAAAAAGCCGCCCTGCGCGGCGAGCCTTCGTATGTGTGGCGGGCGGGCCAACAGCGCCGGCTGGACATGATCGTGAAAGCGGCCGGGGAACGCATCCACGGGCTGGCGTTGGAAAATGGCTGCGGGGTGGGCATGTATGTCGAGAAGCTGACAGGCCTCGGGTCGCGTGTGATCGGATTGGAATTCGATCGGGAAAGGGCCGCCGAGGCGAAGGTCAACTCCGATGAGATCATCAATGCCGCGGGTGAATTTATCCCGCTTCCCTCCTCGACCTTTGACCTGATCCTCAGCCATGAAGTGATCGAACACGTTCAGGATGACCGTGCTGCCGTTCGCGAGATGGTGCGCGTGCTCAAGCCGGGCGGACGGGCCGTCATCTTCTGTCCGAATCGCGGCTATCCGTTTGAAACGCATGGGATCTTCTGGAAGGGCAGATATTATTTTGGAAATAAACTCTTTGTGAATTACCTGCCGCGCGGCCTGCGGAATAAACTGGCCCCGCATGTGCGTGTGTATTCAAGAAGGGACATGCAAAGACTGTTCGAAAGCCTGCCGGTAAAGTTTATCGAGCGCACTGTTATCTTTGGTGCGTACGACAACCTGATCGCGCGTTTTGGCAGGGCTGGCAGATTCCTGCGTGCCATCCTGCAATTCCTGGAAGCCACGCCGTTGAAGGGGCTGGGTCTTTCGCATTACTGGGTCGTTGAAAAGCTATAAAGCAAAACTCCGGGTTCTTGAAAACCCGGAGTTTTGCTTTATTCGTCACCTTCTTCATTTCCCGAGGCGCCAGGCTGTTCCACCCGGACAATTTCACCATGGTAATTTATGATCACCTTGAAGCCCATCATTCCCAGATAGGCACGCATGTCTTCCGGAATTCCGGTCTGCATGAGGGCATCGAATTGTTTGTCGATGTTTTTTAGCTGCTGCTCGATGATGGCTTTCGAGAAGGGATCGTCCTGCCCCATCATTTTGGCGGCCTGTTCTGAAAGCAGGTCCTCGCTGCCCTTCATCATATCCGCCATTTGGGCGAGCACCGCCCGGTCGATCTGTTCCGCAGGGATGTGACGGCGGAAGCCGGCATCATCCACAACGTAGCAGGGTTCACTGCCAATGAGTGAGGATTCAGCGGCGCGGCCTAATTCATCGATGACAAGTCCGGCAAAGAGAGGTTGTTTTGGCATGTGAGATGGATCTTGTTGCGAGGGCAAGGCCCTCGCAACAAGATGGTTTATAAGCTAGCTCTGACGGCCTTCGATGGCAGCCAGAAGGATGGCTGCGGCGAGGCCGACGCGGCGGTCGAGGCGCTGGTTGACGTCCATGCTGAAATCGACGGTCAACTGGTAGGCAAAGGGATTAAAGGCCTGCTTGAGATCGGCCACACGGTCCGTGCCAATGGTGATGTCATAGTTTTGCGGAACCAGGTTACTGAGGAAACGGCGAACTAGGGCCAATCCCATGCTGTCTTCAAACAGCTTGCCAAGGACGTTGTCGCTCACATCCAGGACTTCCCATTCATCACGAAGAATGGAGGCCAATCCCTTGCGGCGCAGGGCACCCAGTTTCTGGCCTGTTGCGCTGTCGACCACGTCATAGGCGGCGGAAAAGTCAATGATCTGGCGCGCCTTGATCATCAGCACTTCCTGTGTTTTGCTTTCATCGGAAAATACGCGGATGTCTTCACGGATCTTGAACATCTTCTGTTCGCTGAATAGCACGAGCTGTCCGCCCGGCTCATAGAAGCGGAACTTGCCTGCGAGCGCAAAGACCTGTCGTTTGAGCAAATATTGATTGTATTGAAAAGCTGGATTCATGTTTTCTCTCCTTTGGCAAATCTAAATTAAACCACCTGGACACGAGTTCCCTGCCCCGGTAAATTTACATAGTCCTCATCCGGCGGGACCACGGGGCTGGTCCAGCGATACAGCCATTTCGCATCGGCCGGGGACAGGTTCACGCAGCCGTGGCTGCGCGGACGACCGTAATCGTTGTGCCAGTATGCGCCGTGAAAGGCATGGCCGGCGCCTGTAAAGAAGGAACACCACGGCACGCCGGCCAGATTGTAGATGTTGTTGACGGCATCACCCTGATTGGTCATGTGAATGGACGGGCCCTTGTGATAGGTGGTGAAGTCGCCTTTCGGGGTGTCGGTCCCTTTTTGTCCGCTCGAACAACGTGCGGAAAATACTATGGTGTTGCCTTCGAAGGCGCTGACCATTTGAGAGGCGAGGTCGACGTGGATCAATTTGTCGACATCGGGAATGTTCGGGGAAAGCGGGGCCAACTCCCCGGCGGGGACGATGCGCATGTTGTATGTAGGCACAAAAAACGACTTCTCCAGAACGCTGTCATAGATCTCATACCAGACGCTTTTTTCCTCGCGGGTGACCACCACTCTTTTGATCCAATGGGTCGTGCCGTAATATAGGCGGTGCGCATTCTTCGAATAAATATAGGGACCGAGATAGGTGAGGCTCATCGGCACAGTGATCTCACCGAGCTGGCCTGCCGCAGGGATGTTGTATACGGCTTTCTGGTAAACAGTCTCAACCGGCTGCAGCCAGCCTGAATAAGTATAGCCTTCGTCCAGTTGATACCACTTGTTATTAAACGGGTTGCCGTAGCCTTCGTCTCCGTCGACCACAGCTTTGAGATTGACCACCTGGTCGATCCCGAAGAGGTGCAGCTGCTTTGCATTTAGGGCCGGTGATTCGTAAAGAGGAATCCCGCTCCAGGTGACGCGTCCCTGGGAGGCGGGAGGGGCGGCCAAAGCACGGTCCAGGCCCATTTCGGAGAGAGCAAGCGCAAGGGTGCCGGAAGCGGAGAGTTTTAAAAAGTCACGGCGGGAAAGATTGAAATTATTCATGATTTGCTTGAAAGGGACGTTTTCTCAGATTGGTTTTCTTACACGATGATCTCAACATTGGTCCCGACAGACCCGTGTGAAAATTCCTTTGTCATGGAGACCTGCGGGGATGTCCAACGGTAGAGCCATTTCGCAGCCTCGGTGGACAGGTTGATGCAGCCATGAGAGCGCGGGCGCCCAAAGTCATTATGCCAGTATGTCCCGTGGAAGGATATGCCCCCTTCGGTTATATATTGCACCCAGGGCACGCCGGGCAGGTCAAACCCGCTGGCGGCGATATCGCCGGCGGCCATATGGCGGGAAGGACGTTTGTAAAAGGTTTTGAACGAACCGGTGGGTGTGGTGTATGTACCGATTCTTAGAACGCCGCCTGTTGAAACGGGCGAGACAAATACGGATTGATTATTTTCATATGCGATCACGAGCTGGTCCTCAAGGCGGACCTGTATTTTTTTGCTTCGATTGGGAACATCCGGCGAGAGCGGCGCAAGTTCTTCAGCGGTCATGACGCGCAAATGTTCCGCGCGCGCGTAGTATAACTTGTCCCATTTATCGTCGCGGATCTGATACCAGACCTGGCCATCGGCCGCCGTGGCGACGGATTTGATCCAGTGCGTTGATTCAAAATAGATGCGGTAGGCGACATTGGAAGTTTTATCCGGAAGTTCATAAGCGTCTGTAAATGGCACGCTGACTTCGGCCAGCAGCCCCTCTTTAGGGATGTTCATGGTTGGGGGAGTGAGCAGGGTGCGGACCGGTTGAACATTCCCGGAGTAGACATATCCAGTCTCATCGATCTGATACCAGACCCGGTTATGGGCTGCGGGATCATCATCGCTGATGGCAGTGTTGGTGATATTTAACAACATATCCCGGCGGCAGAGGCGGACCGGAAGCCCCTTGGTGGAGGGGCGATCCAGCATCCAAAGAATGCGCGTAACCACCCTGCCCTGTTGCGAGGTAAATGGATCATCGAATTTGAAATTGAGCGGAGGTGCGAGCAAGCCCGCCAGCCCCAATCCACTCAATTTCAAAAAATCCCTGCGAGATATTTTTTCTGATTTCATTTACTTGATTCTACTGAAAAGACATCGACCATCCGGGATCCCGGTCGCGCAGACCCTTTTTTCTTTGATCTGCCGTTATGATTCATTTTTAATAATGTACGTTCACCACGGTGCCGACCGAAGAGAAATTGTACAGCCACTCGGCGTCACTGGTTCTAAGGTTTACACAGCCGTGACTCATTGGTGTTCCAAAATTATTGTGCCAGTAGGTGCCGTGCAAACCGTACCCTTTATAGAAATACATGGTATAGGGGACGTTCGGCAAATAATATCCGGGGCCGGTCATGGTTGTGGAAAGCAGTTTGATCCAAATTTTGTACCTGCCGGTCACGGTGGGAGTTTGCCAGGTTCCGGTTGAAACGATAAAGGAATTTACAACCGTATCGCCTTCATATGCATATACTCTTTGTTCGGAAAGGTTCACATCGATCCAGTGTTCGCCGCCGGTGCCGGCCACGGGAGGAATATAAGGAACCGCAGTTGGCGCGACATATTCTGATGTGGGGGTGTCTGCAATGATCTCTGCATAGATCGTACCGGGTTGACTGGTCATTTCTGCAACCGCCACGGAGGTGGCTGATTCAACCGCGGGAGTATCAGTCGGGACGATCACAACTTCGGCTGTGGGAGGGTCCGTCACTGGAACGCTGACAACCTCTGGTTGCGATTCCACAACGGAGGCAATTGTTGGGATGGCCGTTACGGTTGCGGAGGGCATGATCACCTCTGCAACCGGCTGGACCGCGGCCGGTGTATAGGTCGGTTTGGCGATGGCAACATGGGCAAATAAAGGCCCGTGGGCGGCCTGACTTTGGGGTGTGGATACAATATTTAAAATGGATGCCAGGACCGGCGAGTTCACGGCAGACCATGCAGCAAATGCAAACACTCCGCAGCCCATCAGGATCAATAAAATGGGAAGAAGCTTGCTTCGTTTTTTTCTGCCTTCCGGTTGAGCCGATTTTTTAGGCGCTTCCTTCGTGACCCCGGCCTGACCCGGTTTGATGGGATTTGTTTTCCCCTGAGGCATTCCCCCGGCCCTTTGCATGGCCCATTCCATGCCTTTTCTTGCACGGACACTGTCGGGATTAAGGTCCAATGCCTTGCGGACATAGTCCATGCTGTCCTGTGGATTCTCTGCGACGGTTGCCAGCACCAGCCACGGGTCCTCGCTTTGAGGCGCAAGGTCCGCGGCCCGTTCCGCCCATCTGCGGGCCTCCACTGTGGAGCCATTCTTTAATGCTTCGCGGGCGTAGGCCAAAGCTTCACGAGATTGTTGGAAACGATCATTCATAAGTCACCTTGTTTACATGCACGGATAATAAAGCTTGGATATGTATAAACTTGTTGCTACCAGCGGATTTCCACGGGTGTGCCGATATCGGCCCAGTCATAAAGCAATTGGGCCTCGTAACTTCCCAGCACCACGCAGCCGTAGGAGATCGGTACGCCCAGATAGCCGGCCCATAAGGTGGCGCCATTGGGCAGGATCGGCAGGGCGTGGATCCCGTTCTGTAAACCGCCGGCCCAATAAATGCCAAGCCAGTTCGGCATCCAGATATCCCAGGTTGCACCGTAGGCATTGGGGATCTTATTCTGCACACTGAACATGCCCACCCGCGTGGCATTGTTCATCCCGGTCGAAGCGACAAAGCTGTATACGAGGAGGTCGCCTTCATAAACATACATGTGCTGTTCCGAGATGTCCACCAGGATGTATTTGTTCCCGCCATAGCTTGCTGCAGCCGCAGAATCCTGGGCAGAGGGAGCCTGCGGCTGAGGTACCGTGTATTCAGCTGTGGGCGTGTCCACCAGGATCTCGGCATATACGGTAGGTATGGGTGTATTGGTGGGCAGTTCAGTCGGGAGAGGGGTCGCGGTGGGAAGCGCGGTCGGCGATGAAGTGTAGGTGGGTTTGGCGATCTGCGCGACCGCAAACAAGCGTGCATGGGTTGGAGAGGCCGGCCTGTAAAGGCCAAGTGCAGGTGACGAAGTCGCCGTCCAGGCTGCCACGCTCACGACAGCCAGAATAATAATGATAATAAACAGGGGAAAGACAAAACTTCTTTTTACAGGGAAGGTCGATTTGGTCATGGCGCTAAGGCTGGGATGGCTGTTGGGAGAACACTTTCGTTATTAATAAAGCATAGAATTCCTTGGGTGACTCCAGTTGCCACACGATCGGTCTCATCGGTCAGAATCTTGCGGTCCAGGTTTAGAAAGCCGGTTTCGATGATGGCTGTGATCGTGTTCGGGTCGATTTCAGAGAAGGCGTGATACTGGGTCATATCCGGGGTGATGCTGTTGGCATGGAAGGTTAAGTTCGTTGCCCGCTGGTAGCGATCCACCAGACAGGCGGTCAGGCGCTGTGCACGGTTCACATCCCTTGTTTCAAGGGAGGAGGCCACTTTGAAGCCGGTCGCTTCATCATTAATATACTCGCACGAATCGTTGTGAATGGAGACAAGCGCCACGGCGCGGTACCCGTTCAGGCGTGTGTCAAATTCGTTGAGCAGGTCCACTTGAAAACCCTGGGCCTCCAGATTCTTTTGGACGAGGGTGGCGATCTTTAAATTAACATCGGCTTCGGTCAGGTCCGCCTGTCCGTTCTGATCAAAACAGACCGCGCCCGAATCATTGCCGCTGTGGCCGGCGACAATGCCGATGCGTAATTGAGGCTGCGGGGTGGTGATGGCGGTATTCGGTCCGGCTTGAGGCGTGAGGATCAGACGCAGCTGATTTTGTAAATTGCTTGCGAACAGACTGTTGGGGGTCCATGCGGTGAAAAGAGTCGCCAATAAAATAGCAACGCTCAAAGTTGTGCCAAATGCGTTGACGGGGCGCGGCCTGGAAACGACGGGCCTGCGTGCAGGCAGGGGAACAGGTCTGGAAATGGGTTCTTGTTTTGAAATATCCATGATTCTATTTCATAATATTACCCTATAAATGAACACGCAAGAGCAAAAGAGCGCAAAATTACTGGTCATTAACTGGGTGATTTTTCCGATCCCATTCGCGGACGCGGGTCAATAATTCGTCCAGCGGCTTCAGTTCTGATATCGGCACGGCATTGTTCCTGGTTTTGGTGTGTTCATATTGAAACACACGCGCATTCAACGGGACCGGTTTTGCGCGTTGACGAAATTCGCCGCGTGTAATGAAACCCGCCAGGAGGATATCCATGCCGTACACCCAGATATTTCCCCATTCCAGAGGCGGGATGATGTGAGCTTCCGGAAAAGAAGCACAGTGGATTCCCAGTCTGGCTGAAGGCAAATTTCGAACGTGAACAGTGGAGATGGAAAAAAATGGATCGTTGACCAGGATGCGTTTTTGTGGCGGCAGATTGACGGTTCGCGTCATAAATCCGCGACCTTGATCCTGTCCGCTGATCTCGGCCAGCAGTTCCGCATCCGATTCAGATTTCAAAACCAGCCTGCCAAGCGGATTCCATTTCGAGGGTTTTCGCCATGCGTCCGGCATGACATGGATCAGATAATGAGGCTGGCCGGTTTGCGTGGCCCTTTTAAGATCATCCTGCGAAGCAGCGATCAGACCGGCAAGAAATGCAAACAGATACAGGTCATGATCCGAATATCCATCGAGGGATTGATGTTCGGAAGGCACGAGGGCGGGCGCATTCAGGATGACGGAACGGTCGCTGCGTATTTGTGAGATCTGGTCGCGATGCGAGATCAAAAATGATTTAATGTCACAGTTCAGTCCACCCAGGGTAACGTTGTACTTTTCCGGCTCGGTGAAGGGCGCCGCCCCTTTTACATCGTATGGAATATTTTCCCGTGAAAGAAAACGGCGAAAGGCCAGTTCGACCGCCACGCCTGCCACCAGACGACGGAGCCGGTCATAGGGTTTACCGCCGATGCGGTCGAATGAATAGGGCAGGGACCGCAGTGCATACGCAATACCCGCTTCGGTAAGGTCGGGAGTGCAGGGGAGGCGAATGAAACTGGAGGAGTTGATCACAGGCGCTCGGCGCGGGCTTGTTATGTTTAAAGATGCACGAAGAATTTATCCTGTCGTAATCGTAAATCAAAAACTTTCAAGGTGCAAGGCGGAGGGTTATGGCAGGGGTGTTTTTGTCGGGGGAATATAGTTTATGTATTGGAGGACCAGGTCGGAGAATGAGACCACGGCTGCCGTGTCACCGGCCGAGTTGACGAAGACTCCCAGGGTTCCGATCGGAAAACTTGGGTCCTTGATGCTGAATTGATAGCGGCCATTCAGGAACAAACGCATTTCTGCGCCAACTGCCCATACGCCGATGCGGACTTCGCCCGGCGCACCGGGAGGCACATCGCCGCTGGGCAGAGGTTTTTGTATATTTAATCTCGCACCGTTGGTTAATCGATCGGCGCGGACGGTGCCGTTGCAGGACAGGGCGAATCGATAATAGGTCCCTCCGTTTGCGCGAACAAGCAGGCCATAACTGTCCTCTGCGCGGCACAGGCTGGGACGGGCAGTGATCTCGGCATAATAATCATCGATGATCAAATCGTGGCGCAGACTGATCATGTACACGTCGCTTTGCACTGCGAGGGTAATGCCATTGGTGATGATCTCGGAACTGGCCTGGCTGGAGGCGGCGATGTCCCACAGGGTGGGATCGGAGAAATCGTCCGTCAAAAAGGTGCCGCCAAGACCGGGGCGCATCTCGGGAGTGGGCAGGTAGGTGGAAAAAACCTCCGGGGTGGGTGTTTCTGAAGGCGGGAACCAGACAATGGTCGACGTGGGAAGCGGGGTTTCGGTCTGAAACACAGGCGTGGGCATGGTGCTTAATGAATCCAATCCGGTGCACGAACTCCCGATGCCTGCAAGGACAATAAAAATAAAAAAGCGTAAAAACATCATGTATATTTGATGACTTGATTTCATGGATTGTGTCGTAAAATAACGTGAACTTCATTCTAGCATATTAAGGAGCGAACATGAGCGAGAAGCAAGTGCTTGTGACTGGAGCGTGCGGTGAGATCGGTCAGGCGCTGGTGCAGGGGTTGGCACAGCGCGGGGGATATCGGATCGTCACCGCCGATTTTATGCCTTTACCTGACTCGATCAAGAATCTGTCCGCGGAACACGTCCAGGGGGATCTGGTTTACAAGATCAAGACCTTTTACGACTACGATTTCGATATCATTTTCCATCTCGCGGCATCGCTTTCCTCCAAGGCCGAAGTGGCGACGGAGGAGGCCCACCGCATCAATGTGGAAGGCACCATGCAATTATTGATGATGGCGGCTTATCGTTCCGAGAAATATAACAAGGCCGTCAAATTTTTATTCCCAAGTTCGATCGCTGCGTATGGGATGCCGAGTCTGGATGCAAAGAAAAAAGCCGGCGTGGTGAAGGAGAATGATTGGAATGCACCGCACACCATGTATGGGTGCAATAAATTGTATTGCGAAAAATTGGGGATGTATTACGGAAAATATTTTGGCCAAAAACACCTCGATCCCAATCCGCCGGTCATGCTGGACTTTCGGGCGATTCGGTTTCCCGGATTGATCAGCGCTTTCACCCTGCCCAGCGGCGGGACCAGCGATTACGGCCCAGAGATGCTGCATGCCGCGGCCCAGGGCAAGTCCTATGACTGTTTCGTACGGGCGGATACCAGGATTTCATTCATGGCCATGCCGGATGCAATTAAATCCCTGTTGATGCTGATGAATGTCCCGCGCGAGAAATTATCCAATAACGTGTACAACATTGCCGCCTTTGCGCTGACCGCGGAGGAATTTCGACAGCGTGCTCTGAAGGCCTTCCCGGATGCAAAGATCGGGTTTGAACCCAATCCGCGCAGACAGGGTATTGTCGATTCGTGGCCGGAGGATGTGGACGATTCGCTCGCACGGGTGGATTGGAACTGGAAGCCGGAATACGACGCGGACCGGTTTTTCGATGATTATTTTCTGCCGGAAATAAGAAAAAGGTACGGAAAATAAGGGCACGGGAAAGTCGGCCCCCTATATAAGACATGTATTCCTGAGAGCGGATTCTTTTTGCGGAGAGACCATGATTACGCTTGTTAAGGAACGCAAGCTGGGTTTTTGGGATATCCTGATCGAAAGCTGGAAAATATTCCGGTTTAAAGCCGGGGATATTTTCCAGGTCGTTTTGTTCCTGTCCATTCCATTGGGGATGATTCTGATTCTGGTCTCCATCAAATCTCCAGTGCAAATTGCCGGGAGCAATCCGGCGGAAGCCTATTTTCTCTTCTTTCTTTTGGTGATTCAGGGAGTCTTCAGCCTGGTCGCTTCGATGAGTATTGCCTTGCTTGTCGAGAGTGTTGTGGATCAAAGGAAACTTTCCTGGATCGAAGCCACGAAGGATGCATTCTCAAAGTGGGGCAGGGCATTTTTGGCGAATTTTCTGGCCGGGATGATTGTCCTGGCGCTCAGCTTCTGTCTGGTCATTCCAGGTGTGGTCTATTCCTTGTATTACGAGTTTGTGACCTATGCGGTTGCCCTGCGAGGAGAGGAAGGGATGGGAGCGCTGGCATACAGCAAGAAACTTGTCGAGGGACAGTGGTGGCGAGTCTTCTGGATTTTATTGGGAACCTCCATCGTTTACGGCGTCATCTTTTTGCCGTTTGCGATGCTTTCCTCTGTTTCCATTTTCTTATATTATGTCTCCTATGCAGCACAGTATTTGCTTGGGGTTATTTTTTCCGTGGTCATTGTGGTGTTGTTTCTGAATAACGACTTTACATACCAGCGACGCTTGGAAAAGAGAACTGAAAGGGCCCGGGCCGCAAAAAAAGCCCTGCCGAACCCGCTCATTGCCTTCCCTCGCGAAGTTGAAAACGTGAAGACGAAAAAACCACGTGCTGGAACAAAAGCTGTAAAAAGCAGGAATGTGTCGGTGAAGGCAAATACCGTAAAAGCGAAAAAGAGGCCGGTCAGGAAAAGCGAATCATCAAAAAATACTTAAAACCTGAAAAAGGTTATGTCCAAATGCATATGTTCCGGTGTAGCGGCCGGGGTGCCCACCTTCCTGTCCCTTTGGCAACACTGTGGCACCTAAAACACCTAACGACCGAGATGATCTTATGAATATAAAACTGGAAACTCCCGAACAAAAAAGAACCTTTCGAAATCTGACGATCTTTACCGTTGCGGTGCTCGCAAGCGGATGGATTGGCGTGGGACTCGATAAGCTGACGAACAACCCTCCCGGTCAACCAGGGCCTGGTATGTTGTTTTGGCTGGTTTTTCCATTTTTGACTTCCCTGCTTTTGAGGGTTTTTGCGGGAGATGGCTGGAAGGATTTTGGGCTTCGCCCCGCCTTTCAAGGAAATATGACCTGGTACCTGGCCAGCGTCTTAATTTATCCATTGGTGGCTTTGCTTGTGTTGTCGATCGGTGGTGTATTGGGATTTGTCACCGCCCCCAATTTCTCGACCGGTCTGCTGCTTTCCGTTTTTGCGGGCGGGCTGATCGCGGCCTTTATAAAGAATATCTTTGAGGAGTTTGCCTGGCGCGGATATCTGGCCCCCAAAGTCGATTCTCTCGGATTCAATGCATATGTCGGCCATGTCATTGTGGGTTTCATCTGGGGATGCTGGCATATTCCCTACCTGCTGTTTTTACTTGACCGGAAACTGATCGAGGCGACGACGACGCAAAGCATGGCCACCTTTGTGCCGATGGGAATCATCAGCCTGATCGCAGCATCAATCACCTACGGTGAACTTCGTTTTTTGACCGGTTCGGTCTGGCCGCCTTTGTTGTTGCATACGGTTGGCAATGCCCTGGTGGACGTACTGATTGTGCAGGGCTTTTTTAAGATCATGCCGGGCACGGATATTCTTGTATCCCCCGGCCATCAATCGCTCCTGACGTTGATCTTTTTCACTCTGATCGGGATCGGCCTGCATCGCTTGCGCATCAGGAAATGATCCTGTCCGGAAGCCGATCATGAAAAAGACGATTCCCACTCAACAGACAGGGTCCAATATCGTACAGGTGCTGGATCTGCTTGCCGGCACTCCCGCAAAACTTGAGATTTTAAGCAGGCAGTTTTCAGGCAGGCAGCTTCTCCAGGCGTTTGATATCGGACAGCGATCTTTTGTGGAAATTTTGGCGCATTTGCTGAATTGCGAAGCAAGGGTCTCGGAAGGCGTTGTTCAAGCCCTGCTTGTAGAGGAACCGATTCTCGCGGATATCCACCCTGAACGACAGCTGGGAAAACTTCTTATCAAGGGTATTGCGGACGTTTTTTTTCCTCTTTCATGATCATGTCCGTTTTTCTTGATTTTAATTCCGTGTTATTTGCGCACTATCCCGCATGGGTGATTCCGCTGGCTCCCATGATGTTCCTGGAATTTCAAAATAACCGAGGAAATCCGGATTTAGACACCCATAAAACTCTTCCAGCATAATGTGCAGGATGTTTTGCGCTTCTGATTTTCGATGCTATTTACAGGCAGGATCGATGTTGGTGTTGATCGTAGTATGGGTTAAAAAAGAGGCAGTTTTTATACTGCCTCTTTTTTAACTGTTTATTTGCACTTCTAATTTTTACGTATTTTTGTTTTCGCGTTTTGCACGCAGCCAGCCGTTCAGGCTGTATTTCACCACGCGTTCGTTGCCTTCAAGGAGTTTCTTGATGTTGGGGCGTAACGCCCAAACAAGCAGGATTTCCGCACCTATGCCATACAATACATCGATCCAGGGCATCAATCCCTGGGCGGCGCGGACGGCGAAGACGATAATGGCGAACAAGGCCACCGCCATGGTGGTGATGGACGCAATGCCGATGCTGAAAAAGGTCAGCATCCCGAGGGGCAGGATGATCAGGATGGATGGCCACCATAATCCAATCGCGCCGCCGACCGAAGGGGCCCCGCCGGCGCCTCCGCTCAAGCCGAGGAACTTTCCCTTCTCGTCACGACGGGCCAAAAAGATCGAATAGTTATGCCCGAGAATCGCCGCCAGGGGAGCGGCCACATGCACCCAATGACTGCTGGGGGTCAGTGTTTGCGCCACCCAGACAGATGCGGCGCCTTTTAAAATATCCAGCATGGCGGTGGCAAACCCGGCCCAAAAACCCGCTGCACGCATGGCATTTGTCCCGCCGGTGCGTCCACTTTCCACTTCCCGAATGTCTTTTCCGGTTTTAAGTTTAACGATCAGTAATCCAAAGGGGACCGAACCAAAAATATAGGCGAGCAGGATAATTCCAAGATCGAACACAATTTGCATTGAAGTTCCTCCAGTTTAAGTGTAATCGTAAAAACACGGAAAACCATGGAAGGTTGCTTATCCAATTTGCAGGTGCACTTCCTGAAATCCTCCGTTTTCAATCCAAAATCCGTGGGCACGCCACCCTTGATCCGCGCGAGCCAGGATGACATGTACAACTGCATAGGCGGCCTCGGCGATGTCGGTGGGCGAAACAGTTTCGGGTCCCGTTGGATGCGAGTGGAAGATGCCGATCAGGTCGAGGTGGCGGGAGTCGATCCACTCGAAGGCATGTAACTGCTCGAGCGGGTCCATTACGAATCGTACTGGACTTTTGGCCTGATTCTTCACCGGCAGGACAGCATCCACTTTTGTGCCCCGTCCAGCCAGCAACCCGCAGGCCTCCAGAGGCAGGTATGAGTCAACATGGGCGATCATACCTTGAAGTTGTTCTTGCTTAAGCGTCAGGAAGTTCTTCACCGCAAAAAAAAGGCTGAAACCAGGGCGCCAATGACGATCAGAGTTGGGCCAAAAGCCGCGCGCCGAAGAGGTATATTCTCCGTCAAGCTGGCGCATAACATGGTCAGTGCATACAGGGGACCTGTCAGGGCGAGTCCAAACTGCATGGGAGTCAACGGCCAATAATGCAAGCCGGCTCCGATCTGGGCGCACACGATCCCGATCCCGATTGCCCAGGGAAAATCCCAACGGTCCGTTCCATCAAGATGAAGGATACGCAGCGAGATCAGGCTGGTCGTGATGAAAATAGTGGGAATCAGCAGAAACATGCGCATGCCCGAAAGGCGCAGGGAGATGAGCAGGATCAGGAATAAGGCATAACCAAGAGCGGTCAGGCCGGCGCGCGCGAAGCCATAAGTCGGTGCCGAGGGATTAACGGTGATGTACTCCGCCTGGAATACGATCACAAGAATCAGTGCCCCGAACGCAAAGCCCACCCACCATGCCGTCCCATTCAGCAGGGCAAGGGGGGCACCGATCACAAAAGTGGTCAATGTGGGCAGCATGAGATGTTCAATATTCGGTTTTCCGGCCAAAGCCGGGTTCCCGCGCGTGAGCCAATCCATGCCTGCGGTTGTGAGTGCCGCAGCCAGCAGGGTCATGATCGAACCGAGTGTAAGTGGATAGGCAAAATAAAAGCCTGGCAGGGTCACTGTGATCGTGAAACGGGGGGATTGGATCAGCCGGGTCAGAGCGTACGTTAATAAAATGGAAGCAATCAGCACGCCAATTCGATCCGCGGACGGCAGGCTGGGACGGTTTTCTTGCATCTAAAGATTGTACCTGCGGGGGCGCTCGAACGCAAGCAGGGGTATGGTAGAATCAATCTGTTATGGAAGTTTCACGAATAGAAAACCTGCCTCCACCCCCGGGTGTGATCAATTCGATAAAAGCCGGCTTTGATAAAGTAGCCTCCCACATTACAGCCATTCTTCTGCCTTTATTGTTGAACGTCTTCCTGTGGCTGGGTCCGCGCCTGCGCATGGACGCCCTGTTCAATTCGTTTCGTTCGGACCTGATCTCCTTCTGGCAGACCAGCGGTGTGTCTGCGGCTGACATCAAACGGGTCCTGGAAACCTATGATACGACGCTGCCCCTGGTCAATTTATTCTGGCTTTTGCGCACGCTTCCAATCGGGATTTCGAGTCTGCTTTTCCCGATGGATGCGAACTCAACGCCCCTCGGTCATCCTGTCGTGTTGCAGGTTAATGCGGTCAATCTGCTTGGATGGATGTTTTTGCTGACCCTGATCGGTTGGATCGGCGGCGGAATGTATTTTCGCAATGTGGCTTATTTGGCGACTTCCTCCGGCCGTGACGAACGACCGATGGGTATTTTGCGGGCGATTGTTCAAACAATCCTGATCTCGATCCTGTGCGGGATGCTTTTGATGATGATCGGCATGCCCATTCTGCTGGTTTTGGCCCTCGTGCTTCAATTCAGCCCGCTGATTGCCAACATCCTTGTTTTGCTGGTCAGTCTTGCTTCCATGTGGGTGATCGTGCCCATGTTCTTCTGGCCTCATGGAGTTTTTGTACGTAAACAAAATGTGATCACTTCCATGATCACCAGTCTGCAAATGACGCGCTTTACCCTCCCGACGAGCAGTATGTTCGTGTTAACGATTTTCCTGCTTTCCTTCGGGTTGAATTTCCTGTGGAGCATTCCCCCGCAGGATTCCTGGATCACCCTGCTGGGAATTTTTGGTCATTCGTTTGTCACCACCGCCTTGCTGGCGGGGAGTTTTATTTATTATCGGGATATGAATTCGTGGCTACAGGCCGCAATCGAGCGATTGCGGCCGGGTGTTGCAGTGAAGAAGGAATAAATTGCTGGAGGTCGTTATGGCTGAAAAAGAGAAGAAGATTAACTATGATGTAAGTTCCATTCAGGCCCTGGAGGGCATTGAACATGTGCGCAAACGCCCGGGTATGTATGTGGGCGGTACGGACATCAAGGCCTTGCATCACCTTGTATATGAAGTGGTTGACAATGCGATCGATGAAGCACTGGCCGGCGTTTGCAACAGAATTGACATTACCATTCATCCTGACAGCAGCGTGACCATTGAGGACAATGGTCGCGGGATTCCGGTGGGTCCGCACCCCTCGAAAAAGGATGCGAATGGCAAACCCATGGAAACCCTGGATGTTGTCATGACGGTCATTGGCGCAGGCGGCAAATTCGGCGGCGGCGGATATAAAGTCTCCGGTGGTTTGCACGGCGTGGGAGTCAGCGCTGTGAACGCTCTGTCCGAATGGATGACCACTGAGATTAAACGTGACGGCAAACACTGGCGCCAGGAATACAAACGCGGTGTGCCGCAGGGAACGATCAAACAGATCGGCAAGGTCAAGGATGAAACAGGCACGAAGCAGACCTTCAAGTTTGACAAGCAGATCTTCACCGAGGATATTGATTTCCGTTTCGATACCCTCGTGCAGCGCCTGCGCGAAATGTCCTTTGTGACCCGCGGCGTGACCATCAAATTCGTGGACGAGCGCGCTGACCGGGAGATGACCTTCTACTTCGAAGGCGGCATTACGGCTTTTGTCCGCTACCTGAATCGCAACCGCGAAGGGCTGCATTCCGTTGTACATGTTGAAAAGGAAGTCGAGAACGTCGGCATTGAAGCCGCGATCCAGTACACCGATTCCTACACCGAATCGGTCTATTCCTTTGCAAATACGATCAATACCATTGACGGCGGCACACACCTGACCGGTTTGCGTTCCTCCCTGACCCGTGTGGTCAATGATTACGCCCGCAAGAATGGCCTGCTCAAGGATGCCGATCCGAACTTCTCCGGGGATGACACACGGGAAGGCCTGACTGCGATCGTGTCGGTCAAGCATCCCGATCCGCAATTCGAATCGCAGACCAAGGTCAAGTTGATGAATCCCGAAGTACAGACCTATGTCACCCAGGTGGTGGGTGAAGCGTTCAGCACGTTCCTGGATGAGAATCCGCAGGCCGCCAAGGCCATTATTGCGAAATGTCTTACCTCCGCCCGCGCCCGCGACGCGGCCCGCAAGGCGCGTGATCTTGTCATTCGCAAGTCTGCGCTTGAGTCCCTGACTCTACCGGGCAAGCTCGCGGATTGTTCCGAACGTGATTCCACGAAGACGGAACTATACATCGTGGAAGGTGACTCGGCCGGTGGTTCGGCCAAGCAGGGACGCGACCGTCATTTTCAAGCCATTCTGCCTTTGCGCGGCAAGATCCTCAATACCGAGCGTGCGCGCCTGGATAAGATCCTCGGCAATAATGAAGTCCGCTCGTTGATTTCCGCGCTTGGCACGGGCATTGGCGATAATTTCGATCTCGAAGGCCTGCGCTATGGGCGGGTCATTATCATGACCGATGCGGACGTGGACGGCAGCCATATTCGAACCCTGCTGCTGACCTTTTTCTTCCGCTACATGCCGCAATTGATCGACGGCGGTCATATGTACATCGCCCAGCCGCCACTTTATCGGGTTGCCTTTAAGAACCAGGTGAAATACGCCTACAGTGACAAGGACAAAGACAAGTACGTCAAGGAATTCGGCAGTGAAAAAGCCGGCATCCAAAGATATAAAGGCCTGGGTGAAATGAACCCGGAACAATTATGGGAAACTACCATGAACCCGGCCAACCGCACCCTGCTGCTTGTGACCGTTGAGGACGCTGCAGAAGCCGACCGCACCTTTGATATGCTGATGGGCGATGCCGTGGACCCCCGCAAGAAGTTCATCCAGACCCATGCGAAGAGTGTAAGGAATCTGGATATTTAGTTTGCCCAGCATTTAGGACCCCGCCCGATTTACGGGCGGGGTCCTTTTATTTTCCCGGCATTTTTCTTTGTCATGAAAGTACCATACACCGCCGGGGTTGTTGTAGAGTAAAATTCCAGCATTATGGTAGCCCAAAATATACAACGTAATGAGCAGGTTGGTCTGCAACCGTATGGGGCCGTCGTCACCCAATTCCTGAAATGGTTTGTTTTCCTGTATCAAGCCATGGCGGTGATTGTCTTCCTGTTTGGGTTGTATTATGCCAATCGATGGATCCAAAAGCCTTTTCTAGGGGCGTTTTATGAACACACGATGGTGTTCAACGGCATTGGCCCGGATGACCCTGGACGGGAATGGACATTGTATGGTCAGGTATCGCTGGGCGATCAATTGGCTGCCATCAATGGTACGCCGGTTCGAAGCACCCGTGAAGTCAATGCGATTTTGCAGGGACGCTTTCCCGGTGAGGCGGTTACAGTTACTGTGCGCTCCATGACCGGTGAAGAACGTACGTTGGATATCACCCTGTATCCATTTCCGGAATCCAGCCGTACTGTCTATTTTGTAGTCCCCTCCATCCTGAGTGCAATATTCCTGCTGGCCAGTTTGTGGATTTTTGGATTGCGCCGCAACGAACCAGCCGGCCGCGCGTTTTCCCTTTTTACCTCCTCCCTGGCGATCGTAACCGGCGCTTTTTTTAATCTCTATACCACACACGAATTCACATGGATCTGGACGGTCGCGGCTGCTTTTGTGGGGGGCGCCCTCTTCAATCTTGCCCTGACCTTTCCGGTTGAACCGCGTATTGTCATCAATCGTCCCTATCTCCGCTGGGTGGGTATTGCGGTGGGACTGGTTCTGGCTGTTTTATCCATGACAACCCTGTTTAATTTTGGCCAGCCCAGGGCTTATATCCGCACATGGCAGTTCATTTATGGTTTCATCGCCTTAGGCGTGCTGTTTTATATATTTATGAATCTTTATCACGCGATCTATGCCCAGTCCCCTGTGGTAAAGACCCAGTCGCGTGCCATTTTGATCGGAGCCATAGTTTCCTTTGTCCCGATCAGCCTCTGGTTGGGTCTTGTTTTCTTCCTTGCCCCCATCAATTTTTCACCTTACTTATTCCTGCCCCTCGCAATCTTTCCACTGGTCATTGGATATACGATTCTGCGCTTCCGTTTCCTGCGTACGGATGACATCGTTCGACGGGGAGTGATGTATTTTCTGTTGACCCTGGCGGTCATGGGCGGATATGCTCTGCTGGTCACGGGTATCAGCTTTATGACCAATACCACCCTGCCGGCGAACAATGCCTTTTTGGTGGGCGGATTTATTTTTTTGCTGGCCATCATCCTCGAGCCGCTTCGCACGCGCCTGCAAGCCCGCGTGGACACGGTTTTCTTCCGTGGTGAGCGTGCGTTTGCCGAACAGCTTGAAAATTTCTCCCACAAACTTACCACAGCTTTGGACCTCAACACGATCGGTCACATCCTGCGCGAACAGATCAGTTCCACCCTTGCCCCCAGCCGGATCCACGTATACACGTATGATCCACTCAACGATTTTTTCTCCGCCCTGCCGGGCGATGATCGCCGTCCAACCAGTGACATTCGCTTCGCATCCACAAGTCCCTTTGCACGCTATTTTGAAAATGAACGCCTGCCCTTGTATCTGGATAATACGGCTGTCCTGCCGGAAGTTTTGCAGGCGGAACAATCCAGACTGGCATTATTGGGTGCGCGTTTGTTCATTGTCCTGCCGGGCAAGGGACGTGAAAACGGCTGGTTGGCGCTGGGACCAAGACTGTCGGGGCAGGCCTACACCCCGCGCGACCTGAGATTCCTTGAGAATATCTGCGACCAGGCTTCTGTTGCCATTGAACGTGTTCAGACCGTGGCACGCCTTGAACGTCAGATCCAGGAAATGAATGCCCTCACCCGTGTTTCCCAGGGCGTCAACGTTACCCTGACCTTTGACGATGTGCTTGAACTGATCTATGCTCAAACCGCACAGATCATCCCGCTCTCTCATTTTCACATTACCCTCTATAACCGGGATAGTGATTATTTCTATTACGGTTTTTGCGTCGAGAATAACGAGCGCATGCCCGAACAGGAGAATCTGCCCTTTTCTGAGAAGAACGGCCTCAGTCCGGAAGTGATCCGCAAAGGCCGTCCGGTCATGACCCAGGATTATCTTCGTGAATGTCAGGCGCGTGGACATTCCCCGGCTCTCGAGAATGCATTTGCATGGATGGGCGTCCCGCTCAATGCTGGTGCGGAATCGATCGGCGCCTTGAGCATCAGCAGTCGTGACGGGGCGACCATCTACACCCGCGGCCAGCTGGATCTGTTGCAGGCCATTGCAGACCAGACCGCAGGCGCCATCGTGAAAGCACGACTGCTGGAGGAAACCCAGCAGCGCGCACATCAGCTTACCACGTTGAATGAGATCACCCAGCAACTCACATCCACCCTCGAGCTTGGACCGTTGCTGCAAAATATTCTTGAGAACGCCGTGGGCATTTTGAATTGTGAAGCAGGCGGTTTGTTCCTTGTGGATGAGCAGACCGATGAACTCGTCTTTAAAGCCACCGTCGGCCCGGTGGCTGCGAATTTGATCGGCCAGCGTTTGCCGGCCGGGACAGGCATCATCGGGCGGGCGGTCCAATCCCGCGGGCCCGTCATCGAAAATGAAGATCAACAATCTACTGCAAGGTTTAAAGGCATCGATCAACAGACCGGTTTTGTCAGCCGCTCACTGATGGCCGTTCCGCTTCAGGCAAAGGACAAGATCACCGGCGTGATCGAAGTGATCAACCGTCGTGACGGCCTCCCGTTCGTGAAAGACGATCAGACCCTGCTGACTGCTTTTGCAGGGCAGGCGGCGGTGGCAATTGAAAATGCGCGCCTTTATACCCTGACAGATGAGGAACTGGCTTCGCGCGTGGAGGAGCTCTCGGTCATGCAGCGTATTGACCGTGAGTTGAACGCCAGTCTTGAAATGGATCGTGCCATGCGCATTACCCTGGATTGGGCCCTGCGTCAGTCCGGGGCCGAGGCGGGTTTGATCGGCATGCTGGAAGGGGAGAACCTGCGGGTCATGTCGCATCAGGGTTTTGATGAACGCATGGAAAACCTGCCGGATCAAACCATGAAGATCGAAATTCCGGCCATGACACGGGTGGTCGAAACAGGTCTTCCCCAACAGTTGACCGTGGTCGCGTCCCGTGAGAAATTACTTCCAAGCGCACACACCCAGATGGTCATCCCCATCCGCCGTGAAACCGCAGTGATCGGCCTTTTGCATTTGGAAAGCATGAGTGATTCACAGGTGGATGTGGACTTTTTAACCCGTCTTACCGATCATGCCGCCATCGCCATTTCCAATGCGCAGCTGTACGCCGAAGTTCAGCGCGCGAACCTTGCCAAGAGCGATTTCGTGGCCTTTGTGGCCCACGAGTTGAAGAATCCGATGACTTCGATCAAGGGGTACACCGAACTGCTTGCCGGCGGAGCGGTTGGACCGATCAATGAAATGCAGACCAACTTCCTGAACACGATCAAATCCAATGTGGAGCGCATGTCCACGCTGGTTTCGGATCTCAATGACAACTCCAAGATCGAAGCCGGACGGTTGCGTCTGGAATACAAGGCCACCGATGCCGCCGAACTCGTGGATGAAGTGGTGCGTTCCCTGAAACGCCAGATCGAAGACAAGAAGCAAACCCTGGAAGTGGTTGTGCCCGAAAATCTTCCTCCCATGTGGGCCGATCGGACCCGTGTTGGGCAGGTCCTTACAAATCTGGCCAGCAATTCCTATAAATACACCCCCGAAGGCGGAAATCTACAGATCGGTGTCGAGCAATCCGCAAATCAATGGGACCCGGAAGGTGCAACCCGCGTCATTCATTTATGGGTCAAGGACGATGGCATCGGCATGTCCCCCGAAGATCAACAGAAGATGTTCCAGAAATTCTTCCGCTCCGAGGATCCCAAGGCCCGCGAAGCCCCCGGTACCGGGCTGGGGTTGAATATCACCAAGAGTTTGGTTGAGATGCAGGGCGGCCGCATCTGGTTTGAAAGTGAATTCCGGAAGGGTACGACCTTCCATTTCACCATCCCGGTTGCGGAAGAGTAGTGAGATAACATGACAGTTTTTGCATCGGTAGGTTCTGCGCAGGCATTGGACGGGCGTGAGGCCGGTTTACAGGCGGCACACAAGGCATTGAATCGTCTCGGGGCGAATACGCCCACACTGGCGTTTGTCATTGCTTCACATCAATATCAACCGCGCGAAGTGTTGAACGGCGTTTCCAGTCTGTTGGGCGATACTCCCATGATTGGCTTTAGTTCGCCTGCTGGACTCGCGAATGATGGCCAGCATCCGCATTCCGTGTTGGTTGCTTTATTGAGCGGCGACTTTCAGGTGGATACCACCTGGCTGCCCGGTTATGCCCAATCCGGTCGTGAAACCGCCATTAAGGTGACGCAACATGCCCAGGTGCGCGTTGAACGCCAATCAATCCTTTTCTTTGCCGATGGCTTCAATGGGGATGCGGAACAGTTTTGTAACACGATCCCGCCCGAGTTGAATATCACAGGCGCACTCTCCAGTGGAGACCTGCATACGGGCAATACCTACCAAATGACGGGCAATCAGACGGGAACAGGCGGGTTGGTGGCTGCTTTCATCCGGGGAAATATGAAGATCGGGGTTGGTCATGATCACGGCTGGGACCCGGTAGGAAGCCAGTTTCGGGTAACCCGTTCACGAGGATTTTGGTTGCGTACACTCGATGGACGGCCTGCTTCGGAAACCTATTCCGGTCTCTTCGGATACCCCGCCCGTGACTGGGCCTTTCCCCCTTTGAATTACCTGGCTCGTTTATATCCGCTTGGAGTTGAACAGGGTGAAGACCTTGTAGTCCGTTCCCCGATCCGTGTGGAAGCGGACGGAAGCTTCCGGATGAATGCCACCATTCGCGACGGCATCGATGCCTATTTGCTGGTGGGCAGCCGGGTCGCATGCGAACGCGCCGCCCGGGAGGCTGCGCAGCAGGCCCTGGTACAGCTTGGTGATGTGAAGCCCGCCTTCGCCCTCGTGCTGGTGGATGTTGCCTGGCAAATGCTTCTCAAGGCCCAACCCGGAATTGAGATCGAAGCCGTGCAGGATATTCTCGGAAAGGACATCCCGATTGCAGGCGGTTATACCCTGGGGCAGATCGCTTCCGTTGAAGGAATTGCGCCAAAATTCCTAAACCAGCATATTGTTGTGATCCTTTTTGGCGAGTTGAATCAAGCCTGACCTGATGAGTGGCGCTTAACTTATAGGAGTACAATGACCGGCAGTTGTTCTGCCGGTTTTTTCTTGAAAGGATGCAGGATGAATCTCAGATCACATATACTCGTTCTGGTGGTTGTGACTCTCACCGGCTGTTCCGTTCCCGTTGACCAACCTCCGCTTCCCACGGCCCTGCCATCTGCCACTGCCCAACCGGCCTTGATCGTCCCTGCAACATTTACCCCCATTTCTGCATTGACGCAGCCTCCAACAGCCACACTCACTCTTCCCGCACCGGCTGCCCCGCTCTCCTTTTGTGACGATCCGCATGGCAGGGAATTGATCAAGTCCCTTGGCAGGGCATTCTCCGCCAGGGATGGCGCGCTTCTGGCTTCGCTGGTCTCTCCATCCAACGGTGTTGACGTTCGTTATTACCGCGATGGAAAGCTTGTCAACTATGATGTGGAGCATGTCAAGTTTGTCTTTGAGACCACTTTCCAGGTTGACTGGGGGGTTTCCTACGGGAGCGGCCAGCCGACACTTGGCTCCTTTCAAGAAATCATCCTGCCCTCCCTGCAGAAGGTCTTTACGGCGGATGCTCTCATTGCCTGTAAGGAGATCAGAACCGGGGGCGCAACCTATAATCCGGAATGGCCGTACCCTGGCGTGGATTATTATTCAGTGCACTTTCCGGGCACCGACCTGTATGGCGGATTGGATTGGCAGACCTGGGTGGTTGGCATGGATGGCGCCAGCGACCGACCCCGGCTTGCGGCTCTCGTGCACTACGAGTGGGAACCGTAGGGGATGGAAATTTGAATGCAGGTTTGATACAGTTCGACGCTCCTTTGGCGGGTTGGGGCGTCGAACTGTTTTAAGGTAAGAAAACATCAATTGTGCTACTCTATGAGTCATACTATTGCAAAAAGTTGCAATAAGGAAGCTTATGTCCGTTGCTGTTGATTTTGTCCCCCAACTTCGTTCGCGCGGCTACCGCATGACGCCGCAACGGATGGCCATCCTGCATGTACTTCAGCTTGCAGGTCGTCACCTCTCCCCGTCGGAAGTATATGAACGCGCCCAAGGTGAACTGCCCAACCTTACCGAGCCGACCGTGTATCGGACCCTCGAATTTCTTGCAGAGAACGGATTGGTTCGGCCTGCATTCATGGGAAATGGACATCTCGTGTATGAGATCGCCCGTCATGAGCACCACCACTTAAAATGCCGAAACTGCGGCAGGGAAATGGAAGTCAAGCACGCACTGCTTGCCAAACTTTACCGTCAATTGGAAAACGCAAGCGGTTATCGATTAACGGACAGCCATATCACTTTTTTTGGTCTTTGCCCCGATTGTCAAAAAGGAAAATAACATGCATTACTCGCCTGTTCCCATGCACATTCCCGATGGTTTTCTCAGTCTGGTCGTTTCCGTGATTTGCTGGATTACCTCAGCTTCCATCATTGGCCTTGCCATTTCAAAGACAAATAAAGCCCTTGGCGAAAGGCAGATTCCATTGATGGGGATCATGGCCGCATTTATTTTTGCCGCGCAAATGATCAACTTTCCCGTGGCCGGCGGCACCTCCGGACACCTGCTCGGCGGCGCGCTGGCTGCGATCGTACTGGGTCCCTGGGCTGGGATGCTGGTGATGACCGCCGTGATCGCCGTGCAAGGACTGCTCTTTCAAGACGGCGGCCTGCTGGTCATGGGAGCCAACATATTGAATATGGGGTTGCTGACGGCCGCGGTTGGTTACGGTCTGTATCGATCCGCCTCCATACGATCAAATAAAATCAAGCTTGGGGTCGCGGGTATTGCGGCCTGGCTTTCGGTCATGACCGGTGCCCTGTTGACTTCGCTTGAACTTTGGCTGAGCGGTACTTCTCAATTGCAGGTGGTCATCCCTGCCATGTTGGGCGTGCACGCATTGATCGGCCTGGGCGAGGCCATGATCACGGTTTCGGCACTCGCCTTTATCCTGCGGACCCGCCCCGATCTGCTTGGGGAAGAGTCAGAATCTGCAAAAGGCGGCGGTGGATGGATTTGGGTGGGCGGCCTGATTGCACTTGCTGTTGTTCTTTTTTCCCCCCTGGCTTCGACAGATCCGGATGGATTGAACCGTGTTGCAGCCGATCTTGGATTTCTCGGCAATGCCCAATCCGGGGCGGGTCCGCTTGCGGGATATACCCTGCCTTTTCTGGCCTTCACCTCCCTCGGCAAAATTGGGGCGGGTATTATTGGGATAATCGTCGTCGGCGCGGTCATTCTGCTGGTCGGCCGGGGCATGAAGGCGAAAGCCTAGATTTCTCCTCTTATGCATTTCGACGCCTTCGATCGTTACCACGAAAAAGAAAGCTTCGTTCACCGTCTTGATCCCAGGGTTAAGGTGGTTGTGACGATCGTTTTCATCATTTCCAATGCCCTCCTGCCTGATGGTGCCTGGCTGGCTTTTGTTCTTGCCTGGTTGTTTTTGCTGATGGCAAATCTGCTCTCCCGCCTGGGCGTGGCGTATACTTTTAAACGTTCACTGGTGGCTTTGCCTTTTGCACTGATCGCCATCACGGTCCTGTTTTCCATCCCGGGGAAACCGGTTGGCAGTTTCAGCATCGCCATGTGGAATTTTGTGATCACTGATGCCGGGTTGCTGCGCTTTGTCAGCATACTCATCCGTTCGTGGCTTTCGGTGCAGATCGCCCTGCTGCTTGTGGCAGTGACCCGCTTTCCGGACCTAATTCATGCCTTTGAGCATTTGCGCGTACCGGCCATCCTGACCACCATCGTGGCTTTCCTTTATCGATACCTGTTCGTGCTGACGGACGAGGTTTTCCGTCTGTTGCGGGCGAGAGAATCCCGTTCGGCGGGCACGGCAGGCAAACGCCCGGGGGGAGGCGTTTTATGGCGCGCGCGCGTGGCCGGAAACATGGCGGGACAATTGTTCCTGCGCAGTTACGAACGCAGTGACCGCATCTACAATGCCATGCTGTCGCGCGGGTACACGGGCCATTTGTATACATTGAATCCGCACGAGATGAAGTCGCGCGATTATTACGTGACCGCGTTTGCGATCGCGATCATCTTTATTGTTCAAATGATTGGAAGGCTGTAATGCCCATTTCACATGCAACCCCCTCCTTCGTCGCCCCCGAATGTGAAGGCGATGTGCTGCAGGTCCGTGATCTGCATTTTTCGTATCCTGATGGGCATGCCGCCCTGCACGGGGTCTCTCTTAAACTTTGCAACGGAGACAAGGTGGCTCTGGTGGGTCCGAACGGCGCGGGCAAATCCACTTTGATGCTGCACCTGAATGGGATTCTGGGCGGGCATGGTGAGGTTGAAATTGGCGGCCAGCGCATCACACGGGACAATTTGCCTTCCATCCGCGCCATGGTGGGACTCGTGTTCCAAAACCCCGACGATCAACTTTTCTCCCCGACGGTGTTCGAGGATGTGGCTTTTGGTCCACTGCACATGGGTTTGCCCGAAGCCGATGTGCGCGCGCGGGTCACTTCCGCACTCGAAGCGGTACGGATGTCGGCTTATAAGGACCGCCTCTCTCACCACTTGAGTGTGGGGGAGAAGAAACGCATTGCTATTGCCACCGTCCTGTCCATGAACCCAAGCATCCTGGTCCTGGATGAACCCTCCGCGGGGCTCGATCCGCGCGCCCGCAGGACGTTGATCAATTTGTTGCGTGAACTGCCCATTACCATGCTGGTCTCCACCCATGACATGGCACTGGTCAAGGAATTATTTCCCCGCACGATCGTGATGGATGAAGGCAGGGTCGTGGCAGATGGCTTGACGATGGAAATATTGGAAGATGCAGAATTGTTGACGGCGCACGGACTGGAGAAACCGTAACCTGTTTTCCGCGCCCCGTTAAATAAAAACATCCCTGTTTTACAGGGATGTTTTTATTATTTATTCAAGAAAAAACTACAACCCGGCAGCCTTCTTCAAAGCTGCAGCCTTGTCGGTGCGCTCCCAGGGGAATTCGATGTCGTCACGGCCGAAGTGACCATAGGCGGCTGTCTTGCGGTAGATCGGGCGGCGCAGGTCCAGGTCACGGATGATCGCGCCGGGGCGCAGGTCAAAGAATTCGGTGACGAGAGCGGCGATCTTTTCATCCGCGATCTTGGCCGTACCGAAAGTCTCGACGTTGACGGATAGTGGGTGTGCCACGCCAATGGCATAGGCCACCTGTACTTCTACGCGGTCGGCCAGTCCGGCGGCCACGATATTCTTGGCTACGTAGCGGGCGGCGTATGCAGCGGAACGGTCGACCTTCGTAGGGTCCTTCCCGGAGAAGGCGCCGCCACCGTGACGGCCCATGCCGCCATAGGTATCCACAATGATCTTGCGGCCGGTTACCCCGGCGTCGCCCATTGGGCCGCCGATGACGAAACGGCCGGTGGGGTTGATGAAGACCTTCAGGTTTTTATCAACCAGGCCCGCCGGCAAGGTTGGGTAAATCACATGCTCACTGACCAGCTCCATGATCTCGGATTGTGAGATCTCGGGTGCGTGTTGTGTGGAAATTAAAACAGTGTCGATGCGCTTGGGCTTGCCTTGCGAGTATTCCACAGTTACCTGGCTTTTTCCATCCGGACGCAGCCAGGGAAGCGTGCCATCCTTGCGAAGCTCGCTTAATCGGCGGGATAATTTGTGCGCCATGTAAATCGGCATGGGCATCAAGGTGGATGTCTCATTACATGCAAAACCAAACATCATGCCCTGATCGCCTGCACCCACATGTTCAATGCCGGCATCCTTCATTTCACCGCTTTTGTCCTCCAGGGCGTGATCCACCCCCAGGGCGATATCCGCGCTTTGGCTGGCCACCGCGGAAAGCACCGCGCAGGTGTTGCCGTCGAAGCCCTTGTCGCTGCTGTCGTAGCCGATCTCGTTGACGACCTTGCGGACCAGTTCGTCGAAATTTACATAGGCATTGGTGGTGATCTCACCCAGCAATGCCACGAAACCGGTTTTCACCGCAGTTTCGCAGGCGACGCGGGACATGGGGTCCTGCTCCAGGCAGGCGTCCAGAACTGCATCAGAGATCTGATCGCAGATCTTGTCGGGATGTCCTTCCGTGACCGATTCGGATGTAAACATCAAACTCGGTGAAGACATGAATGTATTGCTCATTATTTGTTTCTCCTTGAAAAATAAAATTGCCCTTCAGCACGTGAAAGGGCAATTTTGCAGGATGCGTATCTACCCTCTCATCTCCCAGAAAATACATCTGTCGGATTTGGCACCATATTCAATTTTCATTGACTGGTTGTCGAGGCATCGCAGGGCCGTTCCCTCCGCCTCTCTGGATAAGAGCGCCGTATTGGGGCTATTGAATTGTATCGGGATAATACCATAGGATAAGGTCAGCGTAAAGATAAATGACGCTTCCTTCTTAACTGTGGCCTGGTCCTGTTCTATTCATCGGCTGCGCAGCGGAAGCCGATCTTCGCCGACCGGTGACCATAATACGCGGAGTCGCTGGGTAATACCGATGGGTCGGGACCCACTTCATAGCCGCGGTTGGGCAGGCGCAGGTTTAACATATCGTCCTGATATGAACCGCCGCGTATCACACGCAAATGACTCCCGGGATCCTTTGCTGGCCCCGCGGGGTTTTCAGCCGGGGATTCACTGTAATAATCATGTACATAAAAATCCGCCACCCACTCCCAAACATTGCCGGCCATATCCAATGCGCCGAAGGGGCTGATTCCCTCTGCATAGGAACCCACGCGGGTGGTATCGCCCACAATATTCAAGGAATTGGAATTGTGAGCGTTGGGCGGCTCATCCCCCCAGGGGAAGGTGCGCATGTCGTCGCCGCGTGCGGCGCGTTCCCATTCGGCTTCCGTGGGCAGACGGCGTCCGGCCCATTGGCAGTAGGCGTTCGCATCGAACCAGGTGACTTGTACGACCGGATAATCCACAAATTCCGGGTTGCCATAATACTCAAAGCGATTGTCCGAGCTGAGTGACTCGGGCACTCTGCAGGCGCCGGCCTTGACGCACAGGTCATACATGCCGTTGACGACCTCGACCTGATCGATCCAGAAGGCGTGCATCTGCACCATATGGGATGGGATCTCATCGGTGTCACGCAGGACATCTAGGCCGCCCATGTTCAGGGTCCCGGCCGGGACGAAGAGCTGCGTCATGCCGTCAGTGCCGGATATTTTCGAATTGATGGGTGTGGAAGTCGGTTCCGTAGTGGGTGACGGGGCGGCCTCGGTTGCAGGCTTCGGCGTGCTGCTTGCTGCGGTTATGACAGGTGCGGAGGTGGCAGTCTCCGCGGCGGGTCCAGCCGGGGTTGGGCTTTGGCAGGCTGCCAAAAGGAAAATGCAAAGGGGAAGGAGTATTTTTTTCATTGTTTTATTGAACGAGACTGATCGCCTTTCGTGCTTGATCTTCATAAAAGTTTGGATTAATGCTATCCGCTTTTTGCCAGGCTTTTAGCGCACCGTCAAAATCGCCTTTGCGATACAGGCCATACCCATACCACAGCCAGGTTTCCTCGGATTTGTCGGTCACACTTCTTGCATAATCGGTCAACACCAGCAGGTCATCGTTGCGGCCCGAATGGAAGTAGGCCAGGAAGGGACCGAATTGGTAGCGGAACATTCGTAAAGGCAGGCCGATCGCACGGGCCTTGTCGTAGGCCAGGGCGGCCTCCTCGTACCGGTCAAAATAAACCAGATCGCTGCCCAGGTTGAACCAGGCAAAGGCGTCGTCCGGGTTTGCGGCGCTGTCGGCCTGGGCGGCGGTCAATGCATTTTGGCGATTCAGGTCCGGGTCCCAGTTTGAAGCGAGCAGGGATTTCATCTCCTCTTCGTACTGGGGATAATAAATCACCAGATACAGGTTGTTGAACGGTTTCCATTCCTTTTCCAGTTGGGAATATGGAATGGTCAGGTTCGCACCATGGTAGGTATCCTGAACGGTGAAGGTCTGCGTGCCGTCGTCGTATCCGGTGATCAGGAGATAATGCGCGGCCCATAGATCATCGGTGGGACCGAGGGCATCGTTCGGGTCCAGCGAAGTGACGCTTTCCACAATGACCGGATAATTGGCCGCGAGCAGACGTTTTAATTGCTCAAGGTTGCCGCCCACGCGGTATTCCAGGTTCAGCCAGCCGGCCTGCGTGCGCACGTAGTATCGCAATTCCTCGGGGTTCACATTGCGGTCCCCGCTGACGGGTTTGATGAAGGAGGAAATATCTGCCTGATCGCCCTCCCAACCATACATGTGCAGGGCCATCGAAAGCGCGGCGGGGCCGCAATTGTTGGCGGTCTGTTTTTGGTAGGGCGGTGGAGTGAGCATAACCTGCGTCGGCACTGGCGGAAAGGTGGCGGTTGGGGTCGCGGACGGAAGCACATCCGCTGCGGGGGTATTGATCTTTGTGGGTGTCGCCGTGACCGGCTGTGCGGTGACCGGCAGGGCCGTCGGGACGGGGCCGATGGGGTGAATGACATTATTTGAATAGATCAAAAATTTTTCGACCCGCCACGAGACGGCTGCCTTTACATAAGGGATCTGATAGATCGCGGCCGCCAGCAGGGCCAGGACCACCAGCCCGAGCAGGATGCGCTTTATATTTTTTGACATTCGGTTAGTTTACCATGCGATTATGAAAGGGAATTAAGCAAAGACCGGGGGTCCCGCGGGGATGGATACGGACTTCCAACGGGTTTTTGCCTTGACTTTCACTTCCCGCACCAGTATCATGAAATTGCTATGGAGACATCATCGATTATGACCCTTGATCCTGAAAATTTGCGCGGCGCCATGCGGGCATGGTCCGCGGGTGTGACCGTTGTGACCACCGTGTATGAAGGAGAGATGCACGGCATGACCGTGAATTCCTTTACATCCATTTCCCTTGACCCCGCCACCATTACGATTTCCCTGCAGAGCGGTTCGCGTACGCATGAATTGCTCATGAAATCGCGCGTATTCGGGCTGACGATTCTATCCGCACAGCAGGCCGGTATTTCCGACCGGTTCGCGGGCCGCACGCCCGGGGCTGAAGACCGCTTTGCGGGGTTGAAAACGGAAACCCTGGTCAGCGGTGCGCCCCTGCTGGCGGGCGGGATGGCCTGGCTGGATTGCACGGTTACAGGGACCTTTGACGCGGGCATGAATACCCTCTTCATTGCGCATGTGCTCGAAGCCCGAAGCTTTGATACGGAACAGCCGTTGATCTATCACAACCGGAAATATTGGGGCTTGTCGCAATTGTAAATTCGCCTTAACCGCCGGTTTCGAATGCAGGAGTCCGGTGGTGCATGGCGGGGAGAGTGACTGTATGACAGATCAACTCACCGATGGGGAAAAACAGATTTTGCTGCGCCTCGCACGCGAAGCCATGGAATATGCCGTGCGGGGAAAAAAACTTCCTCCTTTGGATCAGGCCTCTCTTCCGCCTCATTTGCATGAACACGGCGCCTCGTTCGTGACCCTCACCATGGACGGGGAACTGCGCGGGTGCATCGGCGCCCTGGAAGCCCATCAACCGCTGGTGGAGGATGTGCGCGAACACGCCATTGCCGCCGCGCTTGAGGATCCGCGTTTTCACCCGGTGCAGGAAAATGAATTGAACCGGATCAGGCTTGAGATCTCGCGCCTGACCGTTCCCGTTCCGCTCAAATACGCCTCGAGCGAGGAACTGCGCGCGAAGCTGCGTCCGCATGTGGACGGAGTCATTATTAAAGATGATTACCGCCGCGCAACCTTTCTGCCCCAGGTCTGGAAACAAATTCCCAATGCCGCGGATTTCCTTGACCATCTGTGCGCGAAGATGGGCGCGAAACCCAATTTGTGGCAGAGCAAGAAACTGCAGGTCTTTGTCTATCAGGTGGAGGAATTTCACGAGGAAGACCGGGGTTTTTTCAACCCAAGGTTATAAAATCCCGCGACAAGCGGTAAAATACAAACATGGCTGAATTTTCACCCGACAACACCAACAACGACACCATGTTCCAGGATGCCGTGGATGCCCTGCGCCGCGGTGACAAGCCGCGTGCCAAGGAGCTGCTTACGCTTCTTCTTAAAGCGGACCAGAACAACGCGACCTATTGGGTTTGGTTAAGCGCCTCCGTGGATAACGCCAAGGAGCGCATTTACTGCCTGCAGACCGCGCTCAAACTGGACCCGGAAAATGGTACAGCCAAACGGGGCTTGATCCTGCTCGGGGCACTGCCGCCCGACGAATCCGTTCAGCCCTTTCCGATGAATCGACCGCGCGCCTGGGAGGAGAAACTTCTTCTCGCCAATGAAAAACCAAAGGAGCGGGGACTCAGGGTCCTGATGAGGAGTCCGCTTGCGCGCCTTTTTGCCATTCTGGTGATGGGCGCCGGCGTGGTGTCCCTGGTGGTCTTTGGCGTGATCATTCCAAACCGGCCAGTGGTTGTGCCCACCATGACCAACACCCCCGGCCCGTCGCCTACATTCTCCCCGACCCCGACCTTGTTCGGCGCGACAGCCCGTCCAACCCGATCCTTTACCGGCCCGACTCCCCTGTGGATGATGCTGCCCGCGACCTATACGCCCACCGCTTTATATGTTAATACCCCGCGTTCGCCCCTGGCCATTGACCAATACCGTATCGCCCGCCAGGCCTACGAGGCCGGCGATTGGGATGCCTACATTGCGAATATGCAGTTGATCATTCCGATGGAGCCGGATGCCGCCGATATTCATTACATGATCGGCGAAGCCTACCGCTTTAAGGGACAGTCGAACAACGCGATGCGTGAATATCAAAAGGCGATCGATCTCGACTCCAAGTTCGGTCCGCCCTACCTCGGGCTGGCGCGGGCGCGATTGATGCAGAATCCGGACTTTGACATTCAATTCCTGCTTGAAAAGGCCCTCGACCGGGACCCGAATTTTGGCGAGGTATATCTGGAGCGCGCACGTTACTTTGTTTATCACAATAAACCCAAGGATGCGATCATCGACCTTGGGAAGGCCGAACAGCTCATGCCCGGCTCGCCCGCGGTGTACGTTGTATACGCCCAGGCCTATGTGGAACTCGATGACAAGAAGAGCGCCCTGGAGGCTGCCGAAAAAGCCTACTCGCTGGATATCACCGATGTATCTGTTTATCAAATATTGGGCGAGCTTTATATCGATACCGGCCAGTATGCGCGCGCTGCGGAATCGCTGGAGGTCTATGTGACTTATGAGGACCAGGATGCGCTGGCCTTCGCGGAATTGGGACAGTCCTATTACGAATTAAAGGAATACGACGCCGCCTTGTTGAACCTGAACACCGCCATGCGTCTCAGCCCCAATGGGGTGCGCAGGTTCTATTTGTACCGCGGGCTGACCAATCTCGAATTAAAAAACATCGACCAGGCTGTTTCCGACCTGGAGACCGCCCTGGAGGACGATGAGTCTTCGTACGATGTAAATCTCGGACTTGTGCGCGCGTATTTCATTCAGGAGAAGTTTGGCAGCGCCTACCTGCGGGTGGACGTACTCCGGACCCTGGCGAAGACCGATGAACAGAAGGCTGTCACGCTGTATTGGCGCGGCCTGGTCCAGGAGAAACGCGGGGAAGCCAAGGATGCGCTCAAGACCTGGAGGGCCCTGCTCGCGATGAGCCCGGATGTGATGACGGTGGAAATGCGCGCTGATGCGGACCAGCACCTCAGGACCATGGTCACGCCCACCAACACGCTGAAACCCGGTTCGCCCACGCCGACCCGGAAGTTCAATACTCCCACTCCCTCCGCCACGCCCCTGGGCGGGATCCCCACCCCCACCAATACGCCCAATTCGGTGGATTCGTAAAAGTCGGATCATAAAAAAAGAGGCTGCTCATAAGGCAGCCTCTTTTTTATTTGGCGTATTTTTTGCGGCATTCGTCACAGGGACATAATGCCCGCAGGTAATGCCAGTTGTAGATCCCATAGTCGTGCCCATCCTCCCAGACAATGGTCAACGCATAGGAGCCGGTGGCAACGATATTGGCCAGCCGTGTGGACGGGGAATCTTCCATCTGTTTGCTGAACACCTCCGCGTCCGGTTCCGATTTCATGTTCTCGTGACCGCCGCGGCATTGGGCGCACGGACAGGCGGCGCGCAATAATCCAAAGGGATAGACGCTGGTATGCCCGTCGTCCCAGGTGACCGTGAATTCACGTTTGCTTTTACTGGCATTTACGCCGGTTGGTTTTTCATTCATTTTGTTCCTTATTGGTTTTGTCTTGTTCCAGGGTTTTTCTTAAAATATTGTGTCGCTCTGAGGGAGTGCTCTTTGCGACCGAAGAGTCTCAAACTTTCAGAGTGGAGACCTTCAGCGTACTAGCGCACTGGGTTCCCTGACACCGCCCGCCAGGGCAGGCGGGCAATCTCGCTTATCTTATGAAGATTGCTTCGCCGTCAAAACCGGGAGCGGCGGCTCGCAATGACATAAGCAACATTACGGTGAAGGGACCACCGCCAGAAAGTCCGCGGCGGCCCAGCCTGCGCGGGTATCGTCGTAGGGGGCGACCAGATACCACCAGGTGTAACCGTCCGCCGTCTGCGGACCGTCCTTGACGAGGAACACTTCCGCCTCTTCGCCGCGGAAAACGGTTTCGCCGGTCAGGCCGGCTGTGGAGCGGATTCTTAATCCCTCGCCTTCCGTCCCGCTGATCTGGACATAGCCGTTGATACCAATCGCGTCCGCTGCCAAGGTGGGGGTGGCGATGGACGGATCGTTGGTGGGAATGACCGGGGCGCTGGGCGTATGGGTTGGGGCGGGGATCATGGTCAGGTCCGCGGGGGCAAACCCCACGTCAGGAGAGAAGCGCGGAGAGGTCCAGCCGATGATGATGAGGGTGACCAGGAGCAGGACCCCGGTAACGGTCAGAGCGCCCGCGATCACCCAGCGATTTAAATAAGGTCTTAAGTCCATGCGTTTATCTCTTCGGGTTCTTCAATAGATGGTATGCGCCGGCGGGCATGAGTACTTTCAACGATCGCTGCAGGATTCTGATCTCGGCTGTGTTGCCGCCCAGGACCGGGTCGCCGTCCACTTGAATGGCAAAGGCCGCATCCGATTCAACACGCGCACTGTGGAAGGGCAGGCGGCGCGCCTGATCGGAAGTGAGGTGACGGCCTGCGACCAGGTCGAAGAAGTGACGCAGCGCATCGGCCACGTTGTTGCCGCTTAACAGCCACATGTCCATTTCGCCGTCGTCGAGCAGGGCTTCCGGCGAGAGCACGGACATGCCGCCTGCATAGTGACGGATGTTGGTGGCCACCGCCACAAGATAATGTCCCTCCACCAGTTGACCGTCGGTGTACACGCGCAGGTCCAGGCCGTGCCAGAAGGTGGCTTCCCAGACGGTGGTCGCAAAAAAATGCGGGACGGAAAGGTGTTTGAAGATGCGATGACGCGGTTCGATCTTTTTGATGGCCAGCGCGTCCAGCCCGACGCCGGCCCACAACAAAAAGGGACGCTCGTTGCAGGTGCCGACATCCACCTGCTGCGGTTCGACGTTTGCCAGCAGGGCAGCGTTCTCGCGCAAGGCGCGCCACTTGAACCAGTTGAAGGGTTTTTGTCCCTGCTCGAGGGCCCAGACGTTGGTGGTGCCGGCGGGCAGCACGGCCAGGGCCGTGTCCGTGTTGACCAGTCCGCTGGCGACCTGACCCACGGTCCCGTCGCCGCCGATTGCGAAGACCGCGTCGTATTTTTCACTGGCAGCCTGGTGCGCGGTCTGGATGGCGTGCGTGCCGCTTAAGGTCTCGGCGATCTCCATGCTCCACCCGGCTGCCTTGAGTGGATGCAGGATGCCGTGCACGAAGCGCCCGACCGGATAACGTCCCGCCGCCGGATTGTAGAGGAGAAGTCCCTTTCGCATGAGAGGATTATACCTGAGGGGGAATCATCCCATATCATTGCGCGGCCCGAGCAGGGCCTGTGGATTAGAATTGAACGGAAACCAGCGACAGGTTCCTGCAGGGGTCGAGGTCCCATGCCGTGGAATTCGTGCTTGGTTTCTTTTCACACCCAATGCTCCAAATCTTAATTTGTTCCTAAAAACAAGTCCAAGGTGATGATGTGAATATTTCGAATCGTGACAATAAAATAGGATATTACTCGAATTCAAAAACAGGAATCGCTATTATTATTTTAATAATGCTCCAATTTTGTTTTTTGCAATTTATACTTTTGGCTGTGGGAATGGATTCTGTAGACGCCCTATATTGGGAAACCATTAGTTCCTACATAATAATTGTCTCAAGCGTAATCTTATTTAATTCAAGCGTGCTTGAAATATTCAGAGATCAATTCACGCTTTGGATAATTGTGATAAGTTGTTTTTTGCCCATTGGTTATGGCGGGGAGAGAATAATTTATAAAAGCATTCTAATGATTTTGGGTATTATCCTTGCTGTCTATATACTCGCAAATCGTAAAAATATAAAAATCCCTAGTCTTAAGTCGCTTTTAATTGGTGTAGGTTTATCGTTTGGCGCCTTATTTGTAATTGCTCTGGTGTATGCATTATTCGATCAAACATTTACCGGCCCACTTCCCTCAAATATATGGAACGTCGCCTTCAATGTGTTTACGAGTCAATTGACTTTTACCTCCGTAATTGAGGAAGCGTGCTTTCGTGGTTTAATATTTAGTTTCATTGTTGCTGCGGGTAGTAGAGAAGACAAGGCTTTTATTGTGCAGGCCTTGTTATTCTGGGTCATACATGTCGGATATGTTGCCACAAAACCAGTCCTGTTTTTTGTAATTGTTCCCTTGTCTACACTATTTTTAACTCTGATAGTTAGAAAGTACAGGATGTTATATCTGTCAATAATGATGCATACCCTGATTAATGTTTTTACAACTATTCTAGTTGCTGTAATAAATAGTTATTTCTTTTAAACTTTAATTACTCTCGCTCGGCGCGGGTGTCCGCACCCCGTCGAGCGAGAGTTCGCCTTAGATTAACCTCTAAAATTGGTCTTCTGACCAGCTTGCTGCTTATTATCCTAAAATGCATGTCGCTCTGAGGGAGCGTTCTTCGCGACCGAAGAGTCTCCTGCGTTCGAAAATCAAGATCCTCACCGCACTGGCGCGCGGCGCAAGTGTCGCTGCGCTCAGAATGACAGGTAGAGAAGACTTGTGTAATTTATGCAAGAAGTGGTAATGATATAATCTCCCACCATGGACGAAGGAATCCTACTTAACGACCGCTATCAACTGATCGAAAAACTCGGCGCCGGGGGCATGGCCGACGTCTTTCGTGCCCGCGATCTCATGCTGGACCGCTATGTGGCCATTAAGGTCCTGCGGCAGGATTTTTCGATCAACCCCGAGTTCCAAAACCACTTCAAAATGGAGGCGCGTTCGGCTGCGAACCTGTCGCATCCCAACATTGTCACCGTGCACGATTTCGGCTTTGCCGATAACCTGCTCTATATCGTCATGGAGTTGATCCCTGGCAAGGATCTCAAGCAGTTGATCCGCGAGCGCGGACGATTTACTGTCGAGCAGGGCATTCCCCTCATCGTGCAGGCCTGTGCCGGGCTGGGCTACGCCCATCGCGCCGGGCTGGTGCACTGCGACGTCAAACCGCACAACATGCTGGTCTCGCCGGACGGCCGGCTCAAGGTCACAGATTTCGGCATCGCGCGCGCCCTTGCCACCATGACTCCCGGCGAACGCACCGACGTGGTCTGGGGTTCGCCGCTCTACTTTTCCCCCGAGCAGGCCCAGGGCGAAGCACCTTCGCCGGCCTCGGATGTATATTCGCTGGGGGTGGTCATGTACGAGCTCTTGTGCGGCACCCCGCCTTTCACCGCCAGCTCGGCCGATGAACTTGCGCGCCTGCACATCTCCGCCCGCCCGATCCCCATCCGCGAATACATTCCCGATATCCCCACCGCGCTGGAGGAGATCATCTCCAAGGTCCTGTCCAAGGAACCCGCTGCCCGCTACCGCACCGCCGATCAACTCGGCCGCGTGCTGCAAAAATTCGGCACCCTGCCCAATGAATTAATCCCCCCCTCTGCGCCTGCCCCGGTGGCAGTCAGCACGACCCAGATCGCGGATAAACTTCCCACCAGGGAGCGGACGCCCACCCCGCGCCCTGAACCTGTCCAACCGCGTTATACACCGCCCGAGCCCGCGCCTCAGGACGAAGCCGAGCCTGTCTCTGCCTTCGAGGACATTGACTGGGTCACGGTGGGTTTAAGCCTGTTTGCAGTGCTGGCCGTGGGCGGCCTGATCCCCTTTTGGATGATGGTGTACTTCGCCTGGAATCCCATCGTTCATTAGTTCGTTTTCCCCCGAAAGTGTTTTATTATGAATAAATTGATCATCGCTCCCTCCATCATCGCCGCGGATTTCACCCATCTCGCCGATGAGATCGCCGCCTGTGAATCCGCCGGCGCGGACTGGCTGCATGTGGACGTCATGGACGGTCATTTCGTGCCGACCATTACCATCGGTCCGCTGTTTACCGAAGCCTGCAGGCGCGCCAGCCAGCTTCCCCTGGATGTGCATTTGATGATCTCCGATCCCGACCGCTACATTGAAGACTTCGCCAAAGCCGGCGCGAGCCATCTGATCGTTCACGTCGAGACCTGTCCCGATTTGATCGGAACGATCAAAAAAATAAAATCGCTGGGCTGCGCGGCCGGGGCCACCTTGAATCCCGCCACACCCGCCTCTTCACTGGATGCGGCCCTGCCCTTTGTGGACCAGGTCCTGGTCATGAGCGTCAATCCCGGTTACTCCGGCCAGGCCTTCATGCCCGAAATGATCGCCAAGGTGGAGGAGATCCGCAATAAATTAAACGCCCTGCGTTCCAATGCTCATCTGGAAGTGGATGGGGGTATCACGGTCAACACCCTGCCGCTCATGTACAAGGCCGGCGCGAACGCCTTCGTGGCCGGCAACGCCGCCTTCAAACATCCGCAGGGCGTGGGGCAGGGGATCAAGTCCCTGAGGGCCAGCGTCGCGGGTTAAACAAAAATCACGGCGCGAAGCCGTGACCTTTGATGCGAATGGAAAAACAAACCCTAGGACGCTGATTTGCCGAGTGTCTTGATGCACTTGGCGCACAGCGTCTTCTTGACGAGCCGGCCGTTCTCCATCACGGAAACCTTCTGCAGATTCGGTTTGAATGTGCGGTTGGTCGCGCGCAGGGAGAAGGAGCGGTTGTGTCCGAAGGTGGTTGCTTTGCCGCAGGTGTTGCATTTAGCCATGGTGTGGATCCTTTCCTTACGATAATTCCAAATGCTTGTTTGAAGGGTCTTTCCCCTTATTCAAGGGCACGAGATTTTACCATATAATATGTCCCTGCTCAAGCGCCAACTTTCCCCCCGCAACGCTCCCAAAACCAGCGCACGCCGCAACCTGATCTGGATCATGCTCTCCCAATTGGTGGAGAAGCTGGCCGGTTACCTGATCATCGCGGTCCTGACCCGCACCCTGCTCAAGGAGGAGGTCGGGACCCTTTTTCTGACCCTGTCCATTGCTGAATTGGCCGCCACCGTGTTGAGTTTTGGCACGGATTCGCTGCTGATTCGTCTGGTGGTCGGGCAGCCCGAAGAGTCGCTCAATCATCTCGGGCGGGTGCTCACGACCCGTGTGCTCAATCTGACGGCGGGATTCATCCTCCTGAATCTGGCGGTCTGGTTCCTCCATCCGCAATGGGTCCCGGTCCTTTTGCTGGTGGCGGCCTACGATTTCCTGGAGGAGATCTTTTACTGTTTTTCCGCCTTCTTTGCCGCGCAAAAGCAGATGGTCTATCGCCTGCTGCTGCTGGGCGGTTTCAAGATCCTTTTGTTTTTCGGTGTGGCGGGAGCGGCCCTTGCGACGGGGGCCTTGTTTCCGGTCTTGTGGGCGTATCTCTTGATCGATCTGGCCCTGGTGTTGACCACAGCCTGGTTCGTGCGCAAACAATATGGAGTCTATCGCCTGCAGTTCGATCTGCAGTCCAGCCTGTCCCTGCTGCGGACTTCGGCACCCTTCTTTGTTTTGAACTTCCTGACCATTTTGCATATGCGTCTGGATATCATTCTGGTGGGCATCCTGACCAACGTGCGCCAGGTCGCGAATTACGAGCTGGCCATCAAATTGATGGAAGTATCGCGCTTTCTGGTCCGGCCTGTCAATACGATCTTTTTTCCGCTTTTTTCCCAGTATGTTTTTCAAAATCAATGGCCGCGCCTGCGGACGCGTTTTGTGCAATTGACGGTTTTGGCGCTTGGGGCGGGCATCCTGCTTGCGATCGGAATGCAGCTCTTCGGTCCGCGCCTGATCGTGTTTTTGTTCGGCCCCGGATATCTCGACAGCGTCCCTGCCGTACGGATCCTGTTTCTCAGTGTTCCGCTGATGTATGTCAACTTCATTTGCAGCACACTGGCCACGGCCATGCAGCGTGAAAAAGCAACAGCCTGGATTCTGGGATGCGTGGTGGTCTTGAATGCGGTTGTGAATCTGGCCGTCATCCCGCGCTTCGGGATCGCCGGTGCGGCCTGGACCACTGTTTTGACTCAAGCGATCCTGTTGATCTCCATGTTGATATTGACCCTGCCGGTTTTAATCCGCCCGCCTCACACGGACCCGGAAGCTGCTCCTGTTTTGCAGGAGGATCTCAGGCCCCCAGAACTGTTTTAAGTCGATCTGCCAGCCGCAGGGCCAGCGCCACGATCGTCAGTGTGGGATTGGCCATGCCGGAGCTCGGGAAGACCGAACTGCTGGCGATGTAGAGATTGGTCGTATCGTGGACGCGTGAATGACGGTCCACCACGCCGAGCCTGGGATTGTCATCCATGCGTGTGGTTCCCATGTGATGTTTGCCCACCTGCAGGGTTACAGGCCAGCCGTCTGCATCCACGGCATGCGCAAAGCGACGGGCTTGAATTCCGAGTTTTGGCAGTGCTGCATACAGGATCTCTTCAAAACCGTGAAAACTTTGCAGGTCCTGACCGGTCATTTTCCAGCGCAGGTCGATGCGCGGCATTCCAAGGGCATCCCTTTTTTCGGAGAGCAGGACGCGGCTTTCCGGATTCGGAACCGTTTCCAATTGCATGCGGATGCCCCATTGGTATGCGGGCCTGAGTTTATGCCGCACGATCTGGCTCGAAGCAGATAGGATCTCCGGCGCGCCCTGCAGGCATTTGACCAACGCCCGAAAGAGTCGCGGGGCGGGGGCGGTGGCATGCCGCAGAATGTCGTTGACTTCCATGAAATCCGCCATGGCCTGCGAGAAATAGGAATCGCTTAATTTATAGGCCGGCCGTTTGACAAAAAAGGCGCTGGCGTTGAGGAGTTTTTCCTGTTTCAATTTTTCATCAGATAAACCGAAGCTTGCCAGCGTCCCCAGGTTACGCTGCCGGATCTCATAATTCAATTTCAGGAAATCAGCCCCGATCGATTGCGGGAGGCTGGAGGCCACCCCACTGGTGATGTGGGGGTGTTCCATGAAGAAGCGCCCGACCAGGTCATTGGCATTTCCAATTCCATGGGCCTGACAATCGCGCGAAGCCAGCAGTAAACGCGGCACTTCCAGTCCGCCGGTTGCAAGCACATAAGCCCTGGCTGTGACCTTGAAACTTTTCTTCTGCAAGGTCATGCAGTGCAGCGACGAGAGGGTCCGCGCATCCTTGTCCAGTGCCATGCGGACGAGATTGGCGTGCGTATAAACCTGTATGTTCGTGCTCTTGACCAAATCCCCGCCGTAGGTTTCCTTGAAATTGGTGGGCGGGCTGAATTGAAAGAGTTTAATGTTGAGTTCCGGCGATGCTTGCAGGTCGAGACCGGAAGCCGGGAGATCGGCAGTGTAATCATACGGCCCGGCTTCACAAATTGTGTGCGCGCGTTCGAAGTAAGGGTCGAGATGGGCTTTGGAAAACGGCCATTCACCATGCCTGACCCAGGGCCGGCCTTCGAAATCCAACTCATCCAATGGCCGGCATCGCCCGGACCAGGTCACGGTGGTGCCGCCGAATTGACGCCTGCGTGTGAACTCCGGCGAGAGATAAGGCCGGCCGCTGATTTCCCCGCGATACATGAACTGGTTGCGATGATCGAAATCGTTCCCGCCGCCTTCCAGCAGGATGACCCGCAGGTCCATGCCGATGAATTCACGGGCCAGACTGATTCCGGCAGCGCCCGCACCGACGATGCAGAGATCGCCGTGCAGGGTTTGATCCTGGGAAATTGTACGTGCGTCGATAAGCATGCGGGTCTCGGATTGGGCGGGTTTGCTCGATTATAATCTCGGCCATGTCGGAAAAACGCAAGATTGCAGTGGTGGCGGCCTGCCCGTTTCCATATCCCCGTGGAACACCGCTTCGAATCCTGCGCATGGCCGAAGCCCTGATTGCGCGCGGGCATGAAGTGCACGTGGTCACCTACCATCTTGGCCAAAAAATGGACGGGCTGCCGTTTCCAATTCATCGTATTCCCCAGATTGCGACATATCATAAATATTCGCCGGGCCCCACCTACCAAAAGGTTGTGCTGCTGGATACCCTGCTCTCCCGTCTGCTCTTCAAGGTGGTGCGTGAGCAGCAGGTGGACCTGATCCATGCCCATCATTATGAGGGCATGCTGGCCAGTTTGCCTGTTGCACGACTCGCGCGTATCCCTCTCGTTTTCGATATCCACACCTTGCTTTCCACCGAACTGCCTCATTATCCTGTCGGCCTGCCGGCATCCGTTTTGCGCAGGCTGGGGAATCTTTTTGACCACTGGCTTCCACCCAAGGCCGATCATATTGTGGCTGTGACCAAAACCATTCGTGAGCGCTTGATCTCGGAAATCGGCATTCCCGAATCAAGGGTCACAACTGTTTATACAGGAATTGAAGCGGATCACTTCGCCGCCCGGCCTGATTCCTTATCTGAAACGGAATCCACCTCCCTGATCTATGACGGTAATCTGGCCCCATATCAGGGGATCGACCTGATGCTGCGTGCGTTTCGGCGCGTGCTTGACCGGCGTCCAAGTGTGACTCTGAAATTGATCACGAACTCGCCCCTGGCGTCTTATTCCGGTTTGATTGACTCCCTCGACTTGAAGCGCAGCCTGGAGATTCTTCCGGCGGACTACTTCAAACTTCCATACCAGCTGCATTCCGCCATGATCGCCCTGAGTCCCCGGGTGGAATGCGACGGCCTGCCGTTGAAGGTTCTGAATTACATGGCGACCGGCCGGGCCATCGTTGCCTTTGAAGGCTCGGCCGAGATCCTGGTCCACGAAAAAACAGGCCTGGTCATTCCGAATGGCGATGTGGAGGCCTTTGCCTCCTCCATTTTGCGTCTTTTGGATGAACCTGATCTGGCCCGGCGTTTGGGCGCGGAGGCCTGCTCGAACGTGATGGAATTCTTCATTTGGGAGGATTCTGTAAAACTGCTCGAGGAAATTTATGCAAGGGTCTTGCGAAACAAATGACCGGGATCAGCGTGGTATTGGTTAATCATGATGGCGGTCGAACGGTTCTGGCTGCAATTCGCGCTTTAAAGCAGCAGGATCATCCCGTCCATCAGATCATTGTGGTGGATACCGCCTCGACGGACGGCAGCCCCGAATTGATTCATGCCGCATTTCCCGATGTGACCTTGATCCGCTCCGGGCGCAATACCGGCCCGGGACCCGCCCGCAATCTCGGATTGTCATTGGCGGAGACGGAATTCGTTCTCTGGCTCGACGATGACATTTACCTCGATACCGGATGTTTAAGTTCCATGATTCGCGCTCAACAGGAAACTCATGCCGCAGTGGTTTGTCCGCGCATTGTGTTTTATCCGGAAAGGGATCTGATTCAATGTGACGGCGCCGGCATTCACTTTTGCGGGACACTTTCCTTGCTGAATACCCGGCAGCCTCATGGGAGCGGCGGCGGCCGGACATTCCCCAATGGCTTTGGAAGCGCCTGCCTGCTCGTGGATCGCGAAGTCCTGTCGGAATTGGGCGGCTTCGATGAGAGTTTCTTTTTTTATTTTGAAGACCTTGAATTATCCTATCGGCTGCGGGCACGCAGCCATTTGGTCTGCTGTGAAGAAAATGCAGTTGCCTTTCATGATCTGGGGAGGGGTGAGGCTGACCTTGCCTTTCGCGGCAACAGTGCTTATTATCCTGTAAAACGCGTTTATTATCTCCTGCGTCATCGTTGGATGACGATCGCAATGCACTACCAGGTGCGGACCCTGATCATGCTCCTTCCGGCGCTCGTTCTGTATGAAGCCGCCTCATTTATGGAATGCCTGCGGCGTGGCTGGCTGCTGCACTGGTTCAAAGCCGTGGCCTCGGTTTTGAAAAACATGCCGATCCTGTTTCGAAAAAGAAGCAAATATCAAAACGCGCGAAAAGTTCCGGACCGGGAATTGCTCATGGGTGGGGCATTACCTTTTGCAGCGGGGTTTGTGAATGACAGGATCGTCAAATTCCTTGTTGCAGAACTGGATCATGCCTTGAACGCTTACTGGCAGGGAGTGAGATCTTGGCTGTAAGCAGGGAACAGCTGGCGGTGATCATCCCATGCCTGGGACATGCACGGGAGCTTGAGTCCTGCCTGTATGGATTGCAGACTCAGTCCGGACAACTGCCATTTGAGATTATTGTCGTGGATAGCGCTTATGATGAAGATGTGGCCCTGACCGCACAAAAGTTTAAACAGGTTCGGCTGGTCCGTTCCAGGGTCAGATTGAGCGCGGGCGCGGCCCGCAATCTGGGAGTTGGCAGCACGCATGCGGAGTGGATTGCATTCCTGGATGCGGACTGCATCCCGGATCCGGATTGGGTCGGTCAGGCTCGCGAGTCATTACAAGCTGGATATTTATTTTGCGGGGGGCCGGTGCTTGACTTGTATCCCAATCACCCTGTTGCCTGGGTGGATAATCACCTGCAGTTTGCTGATTTTCAGGCTGCGCGGCCTGCGGGCAAGGCCGGCTATTTTCCGGCCTGCAACCTGATCTTGCCGCGTTCCACTTTTATTGAATTGGGTGGCTTTGGCGAGGACCATCTTTCAGGCGAGGATGGTCTCTTGTCCCAGGCTGCTGATTTGAATTTTCCGGATGACATCTTCTTCAATCCCCTTCTGGTTGTCCGGCACCATGGTCGAAAGGAAATCCCCGGTTTGCTTGAACACCAAAAACTTATGGGATATCGCCGGGCGAAGGGACATTTGCAAATGGATGCTAGTTATGAATGGCTGGCACGTCATCCCTGGCTGGCCGGGCTTGTTATTTTCAGAAGGCTTGGTTATATTTTTCTGCGTACATTTCAATTCGATTCGAAGGATTTGATTCGTTTATTGGTTTTTCTTCCATGGCTGACAGTGGGGCTGGCCGCGTGGACCCGGGGCTTTTATCAAGGTGCGAGGGAACGAATATGAAAAAAATATTGATGATCGCCCTGGATGCGGCTGAGCCATCCCTGATCGAAAAATGGATGGATGACGGCGGCCTGCCGGCGTTGAAACGTCTCCGGGATCGCGGTGCCTATGGACGCCTGGACTCGACCGCAAAATGGATGGCCGGATCCGTCTGGTTTTCCTTTGCGAGTGGTAAGTCCCCCGCCAATCACGGCCTGTACAACTATCTGGTCTGGAATGCGGCCCGTTCGCGGACCGAATTACCTGATCCACAGACCCTGCCTCTTCAGCCTTTCTGGGAAAAATTCGATTTAAACGGTCCCCGCGCCATTATCCTCGATGTGCCAATGCGCTATCGACCTGTTCCATTCAATGGAAAGGAAGTGGTGGGCTGGGCCACGGATGATCGGGTGGTTACTCCCTGCAGCTATCCGCCTGATTTTTACGGCCAATTGCTGGCTCGATTTGGCGAGGCCGATCAACTTGGAGAGCGTGAAGGCTCCATGAGTAAAAAGGAATTCAGGGATATTCGTGACAGACTGCTGACCCTGACGGACAAACTTGCCCTTATGGCAAAAGAATTGATCCGTGAGGAGAAATGGGATTTGTTTTTGCTTTGTCTTCCATCCCTGCATCGCGGCGGGCATAAACTCTGGAATACGAATAATATTGAAGAACCGCTGACGGAAGCGGAGCGAACCGAACTCGAGGATGCCCTGCATCAGATCTATATGGCATCTGATCGGGCCGTGGATGAATTGACCCGCGATATCGATCCGCAGACGACGGTGATGGTCTTCTCGCTGCATGGCATGGGACAGAATTCATGCCGCACCTGGGTTGCACCTGAGATGCTGCGCCTCATTCTGGACGACCTGCCTGATCTGCGCCAAAAGACTCCCCGTCCCACGACGCTGCATCGTGTGCGCAGCCTGGTCCCCGTCCGCTGGCGGGACAGGGTGAAATCCGCCCTGCCCCTGGCCGGGCGCCATTACCTGACCGGGTTTTGGAGGACAGGGCTGGTTCGCTGGGACCAGATCCTCGCATTTAGCATGATGGCGGATGTGCAGGGCTGGATTCGCATTAATCTCAAAGGGCGGGAGGCCCACGGTCTGGTTTCTCCCGGCGCAGAATATGACTCGTTGTGCGGGAGGATCATGGAAGGTTTGAAGTCTTTTGTGGATGCGGACACCGGTCTTCCCCTGGTAAAGGACATCTTTCGGGCCGATCGGGTGTTTAATGGGGAAAAATTGGACTGGCTTCCGGATATCATCGTCCTGTGGAATGATGAGCCCGCATCCAGTCATCGGACCATCACTTCTGCCAGGTATGGGACTTTTCCCTGGCCGGCGCCCGATCAAAACCCCGAGGGCCGCAGCGGGAACCATAAACCGCAGGGTATGCTGTTGGTGGCGGGTGAGGGCCTCAAATCTGGTAACATTGTGGATGCACACATTCTTGATCTGGCTCCAACCATTCTTGCCATGCTGGATCAACCAATAACTCCAGAGATGGAAGGCAGGGTCCTTCCAATTTTCGAAACATAAAGGGCAAATCCATGGGCGACGAATCAACTTCCTTGGGCGGGATCCATATCTCGCCGAACGCGGTGGCAACCATAACCTATCATGCCACCCTGCAATCCTACGGCGTGGTGGGGCTTGCGCCGAAAAACCTGGCGGATGGCATTGTTTCCACCATTACGAGGGAGCCTTCGCGCGGCATCACCGTGAGATATAAGGGGGATGACATCGATATCGATGTCAATGTCGTGGTGGAATATGGCACGCGAATTAATGCCGTGGCGGAGAGCGTGGCGAATACGGTGCGCTTCCATGTGGAAAAGGCGCTTGGACTGCGCGTGAATTCCGTCAATGTGCACGTGGCGGGCCTCCGTATCAGCGATACGGATTAGGAGAACATATCATATGGGTGTGGACAGTGCGCGGGTGGATAAGCTCCGTAAAATGCCGATTGACGGCCAATCGCTTAAACGGCTTCTGGATGCAGGGCTGACCTGGCTCAGAACCAACAAGGAAACAGTCAACGCCTTGAATGTTTTCCCCGTCCCGGATGGGGACACGGGCACAAACATGACCCTCACGGTGCAGGCTGCCTGGAATGAAGTGAAGGACTCAGGCGTGCGCCACCTTGGCGAAATGGCGGCTTTGATCTCCAAGGGTGCCTTGATGGGTGCGCGCGGAAATTCAGGCGTCATTACGAGTCAAATTTTGCGCGGTTTTGCCCGCGGCGTTCATGACAAAGCTACTCTCGATGTGCAAACCCTGGTGAAGGCCTTCGGGGAGGCGCGGGATACTGCTTATAAAGGAGTGGTCCGCCCGGTGGAAGGCACGATCTTAACCGTCATTAAAGAAGTGGCCATCGCAGCGGAAGCAGCTTTGGGGTCCGCGAAGGATGCGGTGGAAATTCTTGAGGTGGCTGTCAAAGCCGCGGATGAGGCGGTCAGGAAGACGCCGGATCTGCTCCCGGTCCTCAAGCAGGCGGGGGTGGTTGATTCGGGTGGCAAGGGATTGTTCTTCATTCTGGAAGGCATGCTGCGGCATGTTTATGGTGAGTCCTTGGAAACGCCCACAATGAGCGTGCAGCCCATGTCTGCGATGAATTTGCAGGGTGCACTGGATGAGGTGGAGGAAGGGCAGGATTACGAGATCGTCGTGGATTTTGTCCCGGCCGGTGAGCTGGATCTGGGATCTTTCTACGGCCGGCTCGAAGAGATGGGCACCTCCATTCAAGTGGGTGAGGGCGAAGGCATGTACCGCATGCACATCCATGTGCCGACCGAAAAACGCTACGAACCGATCGATTACATCATGGGCATCGGCACGGTCACCAAGGTGGCCATCGAGAATTTGCTTGCGCAAATGGATGATATTCAAAAGAGCAAACAGATTCAGTTCAGCGCCGTGGAGCCGGGCCAGATCGCCGTGGTGGTCGTTTCACCGGGTGCCGGTTTAAGCCGCATCTTTGCCAGCCTGGGTGTGGCCGCGGTGGTGTCCGGCGGGCAAAGCATGAATCCATCCACGCAGGATATTTTGAATTCCTTTGAAAATCTGCCGACCGACAAGGTCATTATTCTGCCGAACAACAAGAACATTATCCTGGCCGCCAATCAGGCAAAGGAAGTGACCGTGAAGCAGGTGGCTGTTGTGCCGACTCGCACCGTCCCGCAGGGGCTGGCGGCCATGCTCTCGCTCATTCCGGACGGGGAACTGGCTTCTGTTGCTGAAAAGATGACCAAGGCTATGAGCATTGTAAAGACCGGGGAGATCACCATCGCCACCCGCACGGTTGAAATTGACGGAGTCAGCGTAAAGGACGGTCAGGTGATCGCGCTGCTGGATGGAAAACTGGCGCTTGCAGCTGAATCTGTCGAGCAGGGTGTATTGAACCTGCTCGAAAAAGCGGGAATTGACGAACATGAGCTGGTCACGCTTTTCTTCGGCGAAGGAATGACCCATGCGGAAGCCAACCGTATCGCCGACCAGATCCATGCAAAGCATCCTTCCCTGGAAATAGAAGTCCAGGAAGGCGGGCAGCCGCACTATCAGTTCATTATTTCGATCGAATAATCAAGTAGCTTGGTAAACAAGTTATTAAAAAGTGACAGTCACCTGAGAGGAGACTGTCACTTTTTGTTTCCTCAAAAACTATTTCCTTGTATAACTTCTTATCAATCCGATTGCCGCTTTGACCAATTCGATGCTTGCCACGATGATGACGACGATAAACGCGATCAAAACCCCAATGTCAAAGATTCTCGCGACTATTTCTATATCTGCTGACGAACTCTCAGGGATGTTTTTGAGAATTTCAGCCGAAAAGGTGATGACATTTGGTGTGTACAACATAATGCTTGCAATGACAATGGTTCCAGCTTCCATTGCAATTTTTACAATGCGAGTTGCAGTATCCCAAACGGCTTTGCGCAGTAGGTAAATATCTAACAAGATCTCAGTAACGAAAACTGCATTGATCCATGGTACGAACCTGCGAAACGTATCTGAGAAAACCGGAATGTAGAAGATTTCATTGATAATCGCAAGTCCAATGAATGTGAACACAATTTCAGCAATCAATTCACCACGGTTGACAGAATTAGGGTCTGGCTCTTTGGCAAGCGAAGCAGGGTCCCATTTTTCATCGAAATCCTCTTTGCTAATCCCCAGGTCTGGCACAGTCCTTTCGATGATTGCAAATATCAAAACGACATATCCAGATGCGGAAATCACCGTCGAAAGTATATTTCCTAATCCATCCCCAAGGATTTCTGTAAATTCACTCCCCATCAGAGGAGTTTGGGTGATCAATTCAATGATCATTACAATGGTCATGCCGAAAGCGGTACTGAGGAGTACAATTTTTAGAATCTTCAGAAAGAGCGGAAAGATGCGCGGTCCGATTAAATATGGATGCGGGTTATAAGTTGTGGCAACTTCATCTGGTGAGCCATATTCTTTTAACAATTCAATTTCCATGGCTTCGTCCGCTGATCCCCCTTGTTTTTCAGCACGTTCTTCGAGCATATCTTCCAGGGTGGAACGTAATTCTTTTTCAATATCCTCACGTCCTTTAAAGACCAAAAGATGTTTACCAACTTCAGTTACATAACGGTCAATTAGTTTCATTTCATTCTCCTTATGCCAGCATCTTATTCATTACAGAGACAATGCCAGCCCATTCCTTTTTCAATTTCGGTAAGAGTTTCTTCCCCTCCGCGCTGATCACGTAATATCTGCGCGGGCGTGCCTCCTCAAGTTTCCAGACCGATTCCAACAACCCCTGCGCCTCCAGCCGGCGCAGCAGGGGATAGAGGGTCCCCTGGTCCACTTCCAGCCCTTGATCTGAAAGCAATTTGAGCAGGGAATATCCGTATTGCTCGCCATTTAACTGACTGAGCACCGCCAGCACGATCACGCCGCGCCGCAGTTCAAGGACAACATTATCGAGCGATTCAGTGTTTGCCATATGGTAGCCTTTATCACATAATACTATGTGGCATACAGTATGTCAAGGGTTAAATGAGACCGGGTCGTTTGTGTACCTCGTGTGTTAAACTCGAAAACGGTGAACCATGAAAATTGGCATTGTAACTGACTCCACCTCTGACCTTCCCGCCTATCTGGCCGAACAACATGAAATTCTGGTTGTGCCCTCCATTCTTGTTTTGGATGGGAGGGAGTACGCCGATGGGATCGGGATCACACGCGAGGAATTTTATGACCGCCTGCCCTCGCTTCAAACCGCGCCTACTACTGCCGCGCCTTCAATTGGGGATTTTGCCTCGCCGTATGAGAGCCTGTTATCACAAGGCTGCAGCCACATCCTTTCCATCCACGCAGCCGGCCAGCTGACGACCATTGTCAATGTGGCGCGCCAGGCCGCCGGGGAATTTCCCGGCCGGGTCACCTGCGTGGACAGCGGTTCGCTTTCCCTGGGACTCGGATTTCAGGTGATCGCCGCAGCCGAAGAGGCCGAGTTGGGTCTGCAGCCTGCCTTGAATGCGATCGAGTCCACACGCACGCGGCTGCAGGTTTCTGCGGCCCTGGATACCATGGAATACCTGAAACGCAGCGGACGCGTCCCTGCCGCGGTGGCTGCGCTGGGCGGCCTGCTCTCGATCAAACCGATGATCGAATTGGTGGACGGCGAGGTCAAAGCCATTGGCGCCGTCCGTACCACGAAACAGGCCGATCAGCGCATGTTGAACTTCCTGCTGGAACGGGGCGATCTGGAACGGCTGGCAATCCTGCACACCAATGCCGAGCCTCGAGCAAGGGCCCTGCTCCACGAATTGATGCAGAGTGTGCGAATGTCCATTCCGCGCGATATTATTTTTGTAAATGTGACCACCGTGATCGGAACTCATGTTGGCCCGAACGGTTTGGGGTTTGCGGCCGTAAGGAAGTGACCTTCCCCATGATAAAATTGGACCCATGCAACCATCTCTAGAGAAACTAAGAAAATTCTTTCGCCTGGAACACGAAAACAAATACGCCAACACTGCCATTATTGGCGGGTTGGCCAAGATGCTTGATTTTTGGGAAGGCGAGGCCCGTGCGGACGGGGTGGCTGAAGAGATCATTCAGGCTGTTGTAGCCCGCCTGCGTTCCTACGAAAAACTCAGCCCGGATGGAAGGGCTGAGTCGCTTAAAGGTCTTTGGAAGCGTATCGGGGATACTTATCCTGAAGCCGGGCAGAAAGCAAAATCGCAGGTACAGACGTCGCCGGTAACTTTAACAGAGGATGTACCGCCTCAACCCGAAGAGATCCGCGAGTCGCGGCCTCAACCGCAACGTCCCCAGCAGCAGAGTCAACCACAAAGACCTCGTCCGGCGGCAACCCCTCGGTCAGAGATAGTTCCCGGCGCGAAGGTCAGCCAGACTCCCGCTGCATTGAATGCCAGTTTAACCGTCCTGCAGGGTGTGGGACCCAAGCATGCCGAGACCCTCGTTAGTTTGGGCATGAAGACCCTCGGCGACATGCTGTATTATTTTCCGCGCCGCTACGAGGATTACAGCCAGCTCAAGCCCATCAAGGCCCTGTTCTATGGCGATGTGGTGACTGTCCTTGGCACCATTCAAAGTGTGCATAACCGTCCCATCCGCGGCGGCAAGGCTTCCATCATCGAGATCGTGATCAGCGACGGCACCGGTTCGCTGCGGATTTCATTCTTCAATCAACCCTGGCTTGCAAATCGATTTAAACAGGGCGACGCCATTGCGGTCTCCGGCAAGATCGATCAATACCTGGGCCGCCTCGTCATGAACAGCCCCGATTGGGAACCGGTTGACGTGGAAAGCCTGCACACCGCCCGCATTGTGCCCATTTATGCGCTGACCGAAAAGATCACACAAAAATGGCTGCGCGGGATCATGAACCAGGTCGTGTCGCATTGGGCCCCGGCTGTCGTGGATGCGCTGCCTGAAAAAATAAAACTTTCGGCCAAGCTGGTCTCTCTGAGCGAAGCCCTCATGCAGGTCCACTTTCCGGTTTCGCAGCTTCGACTCAAAGCCGCACGGGAGCGTCTGGGTTTCGACGAGATCTTTTATCTGCAAATGGGGGTCTTGCGCCAGAAGCGGGACTGGAAATCCGTGGATGCCCGCCGTTTCTCCGCTTCGACCGAGTGGCTGGAGGCGCGTTTTACCAGCCTGCCCTTTGCCCTGACCTCCGCCCAGCAAAAGGCGCTTGAAGAGATTCGCACCGACCTTGACTCCGGCAGACCGATGAACAGACTCGTGCAGGGAGATGTGGGCTCCGGAAAAACGGTTGTCGCCGCCCTGGGCGCAAGTATTGTTGTCAATGCCGGCGCACAAGCCGCCATCATGGCGCCCACCTCCATCCTGGCTGAACAGCATTATCGCAACTTTACTGCTCTTCTTGCAGGGGACGGCGGAATGATGCAGCCTGAGGAAATTCGCCTGTTGGTGGGCAGCACGCCCGAGGCGGAGAAGGAAGCGATCCGTCAGGGGCTGATCGGCGGTTCGGTGAAGATCGTCATCGGCACGCATGCGGTCATCGAACAGCCTGTCCAGTTCAAAGACCTGCAATTCATTGTGATCGATGAACAGCATCGCTTTGGTGTGGAGCAGCGCAAGGAACTTCGCAGCAAGGGCACCAATCCGCATTTGCTGGTGATGACCGCCACGCCCATTCCGCGCTCGCTGGCCTTGACCGTGTTCGGCGACCTCGATATTTCCGTCATCGATGAGATGCCGGTTGGGCGCCAGCCGGTCAATACCTATGTGCTGCGGCCGCAGGAACGGGAACGCGCGTTTACCCTGATCCGCGGACAGATCAAGGATGCCAAGCAGGCGTTCATCGTCTATCCGCTGATCGATGAGAGCGAAAAGATCGAAGCCCGCGCAGCGGTGGACGATTATGAAACCCTTTCGAAGGAAGTATTTCCCGATCTCAGGCTTGGATTATTGCACGGCCGCATGAAGCCTGCTGAAAAGGATGAAGTCATGTTGAAATTCCGGGATGGGCAATATGACATCCTGGTTTCAACAACAGTCGTCGAAGTGGGCGTGGACGTTCCCAATTCGACCGTGATGTTGATCGAAGGCGCGGACCGCTTTGGGCTTGCCCAGCTGCACCAGCTGCGCGGCCGGGTTGGACGCGGCGCCGACCAATCCTATTGTTTATTGATCCCAACCCATGAAGATGCGGCTGAAAACGAACGCTTGCAGGCCATGTCCCGCACCAACAGCGGGTTTGAGCTGGCCGATCTCGACCTCCAGACCCGAGGCCCGGGTGAATTCCTGGGAACGGCACAGGCCGGCTTCGCCTCTTCGTTGAAGATGGCCAGCATCACGGATGTGGCCCTGATCGAAAAAGCGCGCACCCAGGCGCAGGCCCTGTTTGAGCGCGATCCCTATCTTGAACAACCCGAGCACGCCCTGCTGTCTGAGGCCTTTGAAAGATTTTGGGGCGAGGGCAAAGGCGATGTCTCGTAATGATGGAGAAAAATGGTTAGAGCATTGTTCCCCGGCACATTCGACCCGATCCACCTTGGCCATATTGACATTGCCACCCGCGCGGCGCGCCTGTTCGATGAAGTGGTCATGGCGGTATACGACAAACCGCTCAAGACATTGATGTTTTCCCCCGACGAACGCATCTCGCTGGTACGCGAGGCGTTCAGGGACAATCCCAAGATCAAGGTCACCGGGTACAGCGGCCTGACGGTTGATTTTGCCCACGCGGTGGATGCCCAGGTGGTGGTCCGCGGTTTACGGGTGTTCTCCGATTTCGAGTTTGAGTTCCGCATGGCCCTGGCCAACCAGCGTCTCGCCAAGGATATCGAAACCGTGGCGCTGATCACGGCCGAACAGCATACTTTTCTGTCCTCGAGTACGGTACGGGAGATCGCCACCCTGAACGGGGACGTCTCCAGCATGGTCCCGCCGCATGTGAAGGCTGCCCTGCATGCCAAGATGCTCCATATGGGGGAGCAGTCCCCGCCGAATGCCCTGCGTGATTAATTTGTGCTAGAATTACAGCATACGGGATGAATGCTTGGACTGAAATTCTTATTTTCGGCCGTATGAACAAGAAAACTCACTTTATAGGAAACTGCCTGCACGAGGCACACCATGGATATTCTGCAACTCATTGACCGCTTGGAAGAACTCTTCAACGATGCGAAAGCGCTGCCTTTCACGCATAACGTTGTCGTGGATGAAGACCGCATGCTGGAGTTGATCGATCAAATGCGCATCGCCATCCCGGAAGAGGTGAAGAAGGCCCAGCAGGTCATGGCGCAGCGCGACCGCGTCATGGCGCAGGCGCAGGAGGAGGCCAACCGCACCCTGCAGCTCGCCCGCGATAAGGCGGATCAAATGATCCAAAAGGATATGATCGTTGGGGAAGCCCAGCGCCGGGCGGATCAGATCGTCGGCCAGGCCCGCGCCGAAGCCGAAGCCACCCGTGTCGATGCTGATAATTATGTGGTGGATACCCTGATGCAATTGCAGGACCAGATCGCGAAATTAAGCAACCAGGTCAGCAACGGGGTTCGCATGGTCCAGGAGGAACAAATGAGAAAATCCTCCTCCATGTCGGCCAATATTTCGGAAAAAGTGGAAAAATAAAAACAAAAATCCCCGTCACATGGACGGGGATTTTTTTATTGCACTGAATCCCGTTTCAAGAGATCGTCAATCGTTTCCCTGCGAATCATGATCCTGGCTTCCTCCCCCTGCTCCAGCCACAATACAGCCGGCCGCCGCGACCCATTGTAATTGGATGACATGCTCAGGTGATACGCGCCTGAAGCCGGGATGGCGAGCAGTTCCCCCTCGTCGAGCTTCGGCATGAGCAGGTCTTCGATGACGACATCCCCTGACTCGCAATAAGGTCCGGCAATGGAGACTTGTTCGCTTCCTTCCCGGCCGACGCCTGATACCGGCAAACAGGAATATCTTGCCCCGTACATTGCATGCCGTGGATTGTCCGTCATGCCTCCATCGGTCAGGACCCAAATCTTGTCACCGCGCCTCTTGACGGTTCCAACCTTGTAAATAGCCACGCCCGCCCTGGCCACCAGGCTGCGGCCGGGTTCAAGATGCAAATGAGGCATGGGCAGGCCGCGCGCCTGGCAGCCCTCGATCACATTTTCCGTGATCACGCGGATATATTCCTTCGTATCGGGCTGGGGAAGTTCATCTTCATGATAGGCCACGCCCCACCCGCCGCCCGGGCTGAAACCCCAGTCCTTTCCCAGTCCGATCTCCTTGGCGAGGTCGAGTCCCAGGTCAATGGCAGCCTTGAGCGGACCTGCATCATGGAAATTGGATCCCTGATGAAAGTGAATGCCTTTAAGCGGCAAATTATTCTTTTTGCAAAACAAAGCGGCTTCGATCATTTCAGTTCGGGTCATGCCGAACTTGCTGTCATGCTGGCCGGTCTGGGTATGGGTGTGATGGGTTTGAACTGCCAGGCCGGGGAGCAGACGCAGCCACAGGTTTGGAAAACCTGAACTTGATGCCGGGAACAAACCAGCCAGTCTGTGTAATTCAGTAAGATTATCCACCACCAGAGTGCCTGCATGCCGGATCGCGGAATCAAGATCTGCTGTGGATTTGTTGACGCCATGCACAAGAATATGCTCGCGGGTCACACCGCCGGCCAGCGCAATGGCAATCTCGCCTTCCCCCGTGCAGTCGACCCACAGATTCTGCCGGCAGGTCCATTGTGCGATGCCCTTGCAGAGGAAGGCCTTCCCGGCATAGGTAATGGAGGCCGGCCCGGGGTAGTGCGAAGCGAGAGCGGAGCGATATCCCTCCGCCGCATCATCCATCGTGGCACGGTCATACACATACAGCGGAGTACCATGATCTTTTGCCAGTCTGGCAGGATCATGCCCGGCTATGGTTAAACGGTCCCCTTCGATTTTGGTGGAAACAGGAAAAAGTTGTAAACGGTTCAAGGTGAGTTCGGGGAATTATTTCCCAAAGAATAAATTCCACCACTCTTCCCAATTTTGCATGGGAGTGGGGACCGGAGGCGGGGTGTTTACGATGACAGGTTCGCTTCCGGGCTGGCCGACGGGAATCACCGGCTGGTCGCCTTCCTTGATGTAATGCCCCTCTGTACGCGCCCATTCCTCCACGGCAGCATCCGAGCCGGCGTAGGCCACCTGGGTTTGCAGTGCGATCTGGGTCTGCATGGCCTGGGTCGCCTGGGCACGGATCTCGTCGCGTTGATCGTTGAGACGGTTAAGTTCCTCCAGCCGCGTGTTGAATTCGATCACCAACAGAACCAGAATCAAGATTCCGGCAAAAGTTGCCACGCGTCGAAAGTTGATGGGAATGTTCGGCATGACTGTATCTTAATCGGATTTGCCCGCGTTGGCAAGAAAGGGGGCCTTTATGGTACAATCTTGCCCCGCAGAACGTTGTACCCTTCGTTCTGACTCCATTTGCAAGAAGGGCTTAAAGAACATGAAGATTTTGCTTGTTAAAGATGTATACAAACTAGGTCGTGCCGGGGATATTAAAAAAGTAGCGGACGGCTTTGGCCGCAACTTCCTGATCCCGCAGGGATTTGGAGTGCTTGCCACCGAAGGCGCCATGAAACAGATCCAGAAGATCAAAGCCCAGGCCGAGATTCGCCGTTCCTCCCAGAATGAAGAGCTCAAGGGACTCGCCGATCAGATCAAGGAAGTTTCCCTGACCTTCCCCGCCAAGGCGGGCGACACCGGCAAATTATACGGGTCGATCACCACACAGGATATCGCCACCGCCCTGACCGAAAAGGTCCGCTATGAAGTCAAGCGCCAGCAGGTGGACATTCAACCCATCCGCGCGCTCGGCGAATTCACCGCCCGCATCCGCCTGACCATGGATCTGGTGCCCGAGATCAAGATCATCGTCCACCGCGATGGTGAGAGCGTCGAAACCGTCACCGAACGTGCCGCCGAACAACCGGTCGAACCGGCGGAAAAAGCCGAGAAGCCGAAGAAGAGCGGCCGCAAGGCGAAGGAAGAAACCCCCGCTACAGCCGAATAAGAAACACTTCACATCACCGGCGCAAGTCGGTGATGTTTGTAATACAATACATTCATGTCCCAGTCCATCGGTCAACGCCTGAAGCAGGAACGCGAAGCACGCTATGTTTCGCTTGAAAAAGCATCGGATGCCACCCGCATCCGTATTGTCTTTTTGCAGGCCCTCGAGGCGGACGATTATTCGGTGATGCCTTCCGCAGCACAGGGCCGCGGCTTTTTGCGCAACTACGCCGAATACCTTGGCCTGAATATAGACGAGTTGATCGCCGAGATCCAAAGGCATCCACCTGAGGAAATCAGCGGACCTTTACCCAGCGTCAATCTGGTTGAAACGGAAATCCCGCCCCTGACTGATGCAACCTATGAAAAACCGGCGCGCTCCATCTTAAGCTCGCTGTTTGCGCGCCGTCCGAACGCTGACCCCCTGCCCGAAGCAGAATCATCCGAACCGCAACGAGAAGAGTCTCCTCCCATCCCGGAACCTGTTGCGGAAACGGAATCGCCCAGGCCGCGCGGAAGGAAGAAAAAAAACATCGAGTCTGCAGAAGTTACCGCACCACCTGTAGAAGAAATGACGGAACAAAAAACTGAAACGCCGGTCCCGCCGAACGAAGCCGAGCCGCTTGAGGTTAAGGAGGAAGCGAAGCCGGGTCTGTTCCCAAGGCTGTTTTCGCTATTCCGGCCCCGTTTTTCGAAACCTGAAATTTCAACTTCAGATGCAGAGGAAGGCGAAGGGGATGCACCGGTCATTGAACCGGCGGTAAAACAGACGCCGCCCTCCCAGCCTGCGCGCATGATCTTCGCGGAGATCGGCCTGCAATTGCGTGCCCGGCGCGAGTTGATCAGTTTAACCATCGAAGAAGTCGAGCGCCATACCAGGTTGCGTGCTGTGTTTGTGAAGGCCCTCGAAGAGGGCGCGTTGGATAAGTTGCCATCACCGGTACAGACGCGCGGCATGCTGGCTAATTATGCCAACTTCCTCGACCTGAACACTGATGTGATCCTGCTGCGCTTTGCGGATTATTTGCAGGCCCAGCGTTATGAGAAGTATGCGGAAACACCGCGCGATAAAATACAAACCCAGGTGATCACATCGATGCCGCCCCTGCGCAGTTTCATCGCGGGAGATCTGATCTTTGGCGTGGGGATGGTGGTCCTCCTGGCGGCGCTTGCGATCTGGGGGGTGAGTCGCATGGTTGCAGTGCGGGATGAAAATGTACAGGCCACTGCTCCCTCAATTGTGGAGGTGCTCGGCGGTACGCTCGAGCCCACATCCACGCTAGATGCGACTTTTGTGCCTGTCAATGATAATCTGCCTACCATCGCCGCAGATGCCGGTGCGGTGACAGTTCCGGATGCCGCCACTTCGGCCGTGACGGCCAATGTGGTCGTAAGTATGTTTGCAGTTGAACGCGTCTTTGTCAGGGTTTCTGTGGATGGCAAGGTGGCCTTCGAAGGCCGGCTTGCCCCGCGCGAGACCAAGGTGTTTGAGGCCGACAACCAGGTGGTGGTGCTGACTGGAAATGCCGCGGCCTTGAGAATCAACTACAACGGCCGTGACCTGGGCTTGATGGGCACTATGGGGGAGGTGGTCAATCGGGTGTATTTGATTTCCGGAGTGGTAACACCCACAGCCACCAATCCACCGACCGCCACGAATACTCCGTTGATCACTTTCACGCCAACGCCCACGAACACCCCGCCGGCGACCTCCACTCCCGGCAGATAATTTGAACTTATCCCTGTATCCCGATCTTTAGAGGTAGGAAAAAACGTGTCAAAAAATACTTTTCATTTGGTCTCCCTGGGTTGTGCAAAGAACACAGTTGATTCTGATTCCATGGCCCAGTTGCTTGTGCGGGACGGTTATCTTTCGATGGAGGACCCGGAGAAGGCCTCGGTGTTGATCGTGAACACCTGCGGCTTCATCGGCCCGGCCAAGGAGGAATCCTACCGTGTGCTGGGCGAGCTGGCAAAAACAAAACGCGATGGGCAGGTGTTGATCGCGGCGGGCTGCCTGACCCAACGATATGGCGTTGAAGTCGCCCAAAAGGTGCAGGGAATTGATGGCATCCTCGGCACGCGGCGTTGGATGGACATTGTCCAGGTGGTGAAGGAGGTTCGTAAAGGCCCGCGCCCGGAACCCTTGTATCATCTGCCGGAAGCTGCAACGGTCGGCTCGGATGAAAAGGATGCCCTGCGAATCAGTGTTGCGGGTGCAAGTGCCTATGTCAAAGTTGCGGATGGCTGCCGTCGTCCGTGTGCGTTTTGCGCCATCCCATTGATCAAAGGCACGGCGGTTTCGCGGCCCGTTGATTCGATCATTAATGAAGCGCGTACGTTACGTGATGCGGGCGTGCGCGAACTGGTTCTGATCGCACAGGACACCACGGACTATGGCCACGACCTTGGCATGAAGGATGGTCTTGCCATATTGCTCGAACAGTTGACAGATTCCGTACCGGACATGGACTGGATCCGCGTCATGTATGCGTACCCCGGGTACGTCACGGACCGTCTCATCGAGGTCATGGCCACCCGCAAACAGATCCTGCCTTATCTCGACATGCCCCTGCAGCATGCACATCCCAGGACGTTATATCGCATGAAGCGTCCGTCCAATATTGACTGGGTGCACAAAACGCTGGCGAAAATGCGCTCGGCGATCAGTGACCTTGCCATTCGCACAACATTTTTGGTTGGATATCCCGGCGAAACCGATGAGGAATTCCAGGCGTTGTATGATTTTGTGAACGAGATCCGCTTTGACCGGGTGGGGGCCTTCCAGTTTTCATTTGAGCCCGGGACGTCCTCCGAGCCTCTTGGGGACCCCGTGCCTGCCGAAGTTAAACAGGAACGTTATGAGCGGTTAATGGAACTTCAGCAGACGATTTCACTGCAGGTTAATCAATCCTATGTGGGCAAAACCCTGGATGTGCTGGTGGAGGGATTTGACAATGGCATCTCCATCGGACGTTCCTATCGCGATGCCCCCGAGATCGACGGCATGGTCTTTATTGAAGGACAGGCCAGGGTGGGCGATATTGTGCCCGTGCGGATCGGCGGCGCCATGGCCTATGACCTGACCGGTGTGCCTGCCCGGCCTTTGATAAAACTGTAAACCCCAACCCGGGATTAAATAAAAAAACCGTTACCAAACGTAACGGTTTTTTTATTGTCAGGAAACCCGTGCAAATGCGGTCGCCCCAAGGATCAAGGCGGAAAGGATCAAATTTGTTCTCAATAAAATGACTTCCCTTCTTTGCAGCCGGGCAAGCTCCTCCGTACTGGCACTTTCCTTTTTCATCAAAATGCGATGAATCGAGGGGATCACTTCCCAGGTTTGAATGGCGCTTACAACCACCATGATCACACCCAGCGAATGTTTGATCAGAATAGCCATCGACCACTGGGTACTGAGGGCGAGAAACCCGTCATAGTGCGGACTGGTGCTCATTTGCACCAACCCGGTCACCAGCAACAGGCTCATGCTGAACCAGGCCAGGGGTTCAAGACGTTTTTGCAGGGCGGAGATAAAGTCGAGCTGATCGGCCAGTTTCAGGGTCCGTTGTGAAGCGGGCAGGACGAGCAGATTGATCGCGGCCAGGCTTCCGATCCAGGCAACAGTTGCAAGCATATGCAGCCAATAGACCAAAGCCAGCACCCATGTGGGAGGTGTGGTCATGATTAGGGAGTGGGGACTTCAGTCGGTGCATCGGTCGGCGGAGCGGCCTCAAGGGTGACGGTGGGTTCAAATGTCGGAGTGGCTGGGAAACATTGAATAAAGGCGTCCTGCGCATTCTTCGCGGAAGAATTATCCAGAGTGCCCAGTGCGGCGGCCTTCGTGTATTGTTCATTTGCGCTGCAATAGGATAGCTGCAGGTAGAGTTCGTCCCCGTAACGCATCAAGGCATACTGATATCTTTGGCTGGCGGACATGGTTCCATCCCAGAGCGACGGAAATCCCGCGCTGACCTGGGCGAAATATTCCGCGGCTTGCTTCCAATCCAACTGCCAGAAGCTTGCGCCGGTGATATACATGCGCGCGCCTTCGCGAAGTCCCATGGCGGAATTATCCAGTGGACCAAACCGTTCGGCGAGGGTCAGGTAATAGATCCCGCCTTCAAGATTACCCTGTGTGGTGATCAGGTTATACCCGTTATTGCGCAGGGCGAAATAATACATGCCATCCACCTGCGCTGTTTTATAGGTTGGGTCCAGCTTTCGAATGGTATCCAGCGCGGCCAGGGCGCCGGCCCAATCCTGTGCAAGAATGAGCTGTTGAGCGCGCTGATAAGCGCTTTCCGCGCCGCTGAAATCGGGCGTGGAAGTGGCTGTCGGCATGGGTGTGGGTGTGGGGATGGTGCTCAGGATCAATACTTCGGTCAGTTTGGCTGCCGCGCCCGGAAAATTGGGATCTGACTTGATCACAAATTCCAGTCGCTGTTTGGCAGTTTCATACCGCCCGAACTGAATATCCACCAGAGCCAGGGCATATTGCTCGCTGGCCTGTTTGGTAAGGACTGATTCTTCCGCGGCTTTGCGGACTCCGATGCCGGAGGAATATCCGCCAAAGCCGCCCAACCCGATCAGCAGGAGGAATCCCAAAACACTGATGAGCACGGATCTCCAGCGCGGAGTCTTCTTCAGCGGCTTGATCGGCTGGGTATCATCTTCCTGGACGGGTGGAACGGGTTGTGTGTTTCCGATATTTTCAGACATTGGATGATTATACTTCCCTTTGAAATGCTCAAAAAAATTCTTATATGTATTTAAAAGTCCGTCTGGTGCCTTTACAATTTTAAGAGCTGCTTTGCTTCCTGCCAGATAACTGCCAGTGCGAGCAGGCCGCCCGCGATCATTCCCGCCAATGCGGTCACAATGGCGCCGCCCGGCAGGTATACTGCGATCCCATAGGTTGCAGCCCCGCCGAGTACGGCAGCCAGCAGTCCCTTGCCGACCGAATTACCGACCTCGATCGGTTGATGGGTCCGCTTGGATAACCAGCCAAATAAGATAATGGCTTCCACCAGCAGGGCGATCTCCGCGAATGCGATGACGGGCGCGCCAATATTTTTGAAAAAGGTCAGGCCAATATACCCGATCCCGAGGAACATCACGATGCGCAGCAATACGGCATACAGGGGGAACATCGGCTCTTTGCGCGCATAAAATGAACGCGAGGCGATCTCATGAATGGTAAATCCTGTTAATGTCATTAAATATGCGCGCGTGGTCCAGGTAATCAGGGTTGTGGTGGCTTCATCGAACCCGAACACTCCGCGCACAAGGGGATGAATGCCGGCCGCCATCACCGCGGCAATGGGAATGGTCAGGGCAATCAAAACCCGCAGGGCGCGTTCGATCGTTGAGCGGAATCCTGCCCAGTCGCCGCGCGCCGCGAGTTCAGAAAGAGCCGGCAGCATGGCGGTGGCAATGGCCGTCCCGAGTATCGTTTCCGGTACCTGCATGATCATCCAGCCATAGGTCAGGGAAGTGACCGCGCCGACCTGATCAAGACGTGAAGCCAGATTATCGCGCGCCAGCACGATCAATTGAATGCCTCCCATGGTTAGCAGACGCGGCGCCATGAGTTTCAGGGCCTCGATCAAGCCTGTGTGGCGCAGGTTCAGGGAGGGAGTCCAGCGGAAGCCAAATTTGAAAAGCATTGGTACCTGGATCAGCAGGTGCATGGCCGCGCCGATGATCACACCGTAGACCAGACCATGTATGCCGTATATCGGCACCAGGAAAACAGCCCCGAAGATTTGTCCAATGTTATACAAACTGGGTGCCATGGCCGGGAAAATAAAATGTTGATTGGCCTGCAAGGAAGCCATCACCAGTCCGCTGATGGAAAAGATGACCGTGCCGATCAGATTCAGTCGCATGAGTTCTGCAAGCAGGGTGCGCTGTTCCTGGTCAAAGCCGGGAGCAATGCCAAGTTTTGCGTCGACGATCGGCTGGGCAAAAATGGCGATCAAAATGGCAATGGATCCGGTCACCAGGAAGGCGACATTTGCCACGCGCGAGAACAGATCCCAGGCGGCCGCGCGATCTTTTGTGGTGAGATATTCCGTCAATAGCGGGATAAAGGCCATCGCCAATGCACCGCCTGAAATGAGCGCGAACAATACATCCGGTAAATTATTGGCTGCATTAAAAGTGTCCAGCAGGTGCACCGAGTCTGAATACTGGCGTGAGATGATGCCGGTCCGTACGAAAGCCAGAACCTTGTCGATCAAAAAGAAAAATGCGATGATTAGGGAATTACGGGTAAGGTTGGATAATTTGCTCATTGGGTTTCCGCGTTGGAATTTAATCCGCCTTGTCTGGAATGACTTCGATGCCCGGCAGTTTTTCAGCCAGGGTGTGCGTTTTGTGGATCAGGATGGGCAGGCATTGTGGGCAAATGTATCTGGCCTCATTTTTGAAGCTCATTTGCAGCAGCGGGACTTGTTCATCCGTTCGATCACAGTTCAGGCAGGCTTTCTTGTTTTTTTCGGTCATGGTTTCTCCTTAAAGTGTGCCCCTGTACATGCCGCCATCCACGGTCAGCATCACCCCGGTGATAAAAGAAGCGGCGGGGGAGACGAGGAAGGCTGCAGCATTGGCGAACTCTTCAGGTTGACCCAGTCGTCCCAGTGCACTCTGCTCCGACTGTCTGCGGGTCTCTTCCTCGACCGTGGAATCGTTCGCGGTTGCGCGGACAGTCATTAACTCTGTGACCCTTTCCGTCCTCGTCCAGCCCGGCAGGATCGAGTTGACACGGATGCCTTCCCGGCCAAGTTCCAGGGCCAGGGATTTGGTCAGTCCAACCGTCGCCGAACGGACACTGTTCGAGATCAACAAATTTGAGATCGGCTGTTTGACGGACATCGAGGTTACGGTCAGGATGCTGGCTGAATCTGATTTTCGTAAAAAGGGCAGCGCGGCCTTGATCAGACGGACATGCGCCATCAGACAGGTATCCACCCCTTTTTGCCAGGCCACTTCGTCAAGCGAATCGATCGAACCAGGTGTGGGTCCGCCTGCATTGGTGACGAGAATGTCCAATCCGCCAAAAACCTCAACGGTTTGCCCGATCAGTTTTGCGGGAACGTCGGCCAGCCCAACATCGCCGGCCAGTCCAATGACCTGCACGCCTGTTTCCCTGCCCAGCTTCGCAGCCGTACTTTTTATCTTCGCTTCATCGCGTCCATTGATGGCGACCCGGCAGCCTTCTCTTGCCAGGACCAGCGCCGTTGCATATCCGAGTCCGCGCGAGGAGCCCGTGACCAGGGCGCGTTTGTCTTTGAGTCTTAAGTCCATGGGTTCTCCTTGTGTTTCATTGCCTCTGCCTGGCAACGAGGTCAAATGACCTCGATTTTCTCGTCAATGACCTGGCCATCTTCCCAATTGGCTTCCACCCATTTTGCCACATTTTGCAGCGACTGTTGCAGTGTGACCACATCGGAATTGACCATCGCGCACATGATGAGAGACTCCTGCCACTGATCCTGAAGGCCCATCTCTGCCACGGAAATGTTAAATTCGCGATGTAAACGCGAGAGGAGTGGCTTGATTCGCCCGCGTTTTTCCTTGAGAGAGGCGCAGGTGGGCAGGTGCAGGTGGATGGTCAGGGTGGAAAGCATGGATATTCTTGATTTACGATTTTCGATTTGCGATTTACAATCTATTGTATGGACATCGAGGCTTCTTACAATCAGGCTTTGGACTATCTGTATTCCTTCGTGGATTATAGCTTGAAACATTCCTCCGAACTCGCCAAGGCGGATTTCAACCTTGAGCGCATGTTTGCGTTGATGGAGTCGCTTGGGAATCCGCAGAATCAATATCCTGTCATCCATGTGGCCGGGACGAAGGGCAAGGGTTCCACGTCGGCTTTATGTGCTTCTGTTTTGAAGGAGGCGGGTTATGTGACCGGTTTGTACACCTCCCCGCACCTGCTGGATTATGTGGAGCGGATTCAGGTCAACGGGCTGCCGATCCCGCATGCGGAATTGGTTGAACTGGTGGAGGAGATCAAACCGCACGTGGCCAGGATCAAGAAACTGACCACATTTGAGATCACCACGGCCCTTGCTTTCATGGCCTTTGCGAAAAACGGCGTCAATGCGGCGGTGATCGAGGTCGGTCTGGGCGGGCGGTTGGATGCAACCAACGTGGTCACGCCGAAGGTTTCAGTCATTACTTCACTATCCTATGACCATATGGCTGTGCTGGGGGATACCCTGGCTTTGATCGCCGGAGAGAAGGCGGGCATTATTAAACCTGGAGTCCCGGTGATTTCCGCTCCTCAAAAAGAGGAGGCGCTTGAAGTTTTGGAGCGCATAGCCAGGGAGCGCGGTTCTGAATTGACTTTGGTGGGTCGGGATATCAAGTACACTTTGATCAAGTCCTCCCTGAAAGGGCAGACGCTTGATATTGACAAGCTGATCGTGGACCTGCCTTTGCTTGGAAGTCACCAGGTTGAAAATGCAGCCACGGCCTACACCGCCCTGATCCTGGGCGGCATCCCGGTCACCGATGAACAGATCCACACTGGGTTTTCTAGAGTACAATGGCGCGCCCGCTTTGAAGTGGCCCGGCGCGAACCCCCGGTGATCTTTGACTCGGCGCACAATCAGGATTCCTTTGCGAGATTGAACGAAACCCTGCAAACGTATTTCCCCGATCGAAAGGTATATCTCATCTTCGGCGCGTCGGAGGATAAAAACATCCCCGGCATGTTCGCGGAACTTAAGTCGAAGATCAGGAAGGTGATTGTCACACGCGCCGATCATCCGCGCGCGCTCGAAGTGGAGCGAATTCAGGAACTGGCCGCGCAGGCCGGGCTGGAGTCTGAAGCGCTCACCCCGGTGAAGGATGCATTGGCGCGGGCGCTCGAGTTGTCATCAAAAGATGGTAGCATTGTCTTATCCGCCGGAAGCATGTTTGTCACGGCGGAAGTCATGTCTGCATGGAAAATGAGTGGTAATGAGTCATCAAAATAATTGGAATGAAGACGAAGATAATTTCGACCTGACGCTCTCCCAGCGGACCGAGGAACTGTACCGGGTCCCCAACATGGAGGTCGGCGCCGATGGTTTGATCGAGGCCGTGGTGCTGCCGTTGCGCGACATGGTCATTTTCCCGCGCATGGTCTCGCCGATCTTTGTCGGTCGTGAGGCCTCCCTGCTGGCTGTGCAGGAAGCGCAGCGCAAGGAACAAACTGTGATCGGTTTGACGCAAAAGGATCCCGATCTGGATGAACCCGGTATCGACGACTTTTTGCCGGTCGGCGTGGAAATGGCCGTGGGTCGTTTATTGGATATGCCCGACGGTTCACGGTCCGCACTGGTGCAGGGGCGCAAACGGGTGGAGATCGTGGAATTTACACGGGTCAAGCCATACCTTAAGGTGCGTGCACGTGTGATCCACGAGCCGCAGACCGCGGACAGGCAAACCCAGGCGTTGATGCGTTCCGCGTTGAGCCTGTTTGAACGGTGCGTGCAGCTGGATCGTTCAATCCCGGAAGAGGCGCACATGTTCGCCTTGAACATTGCCGAGCCGGGCTGGCTTTCAGATATGATCGCCACGTCCCTTTCATTAACATATGAAGCGAAACTGCGCCTCCTGCTGATCCTGGATCCCAAGGCGCGACTGAGTCAATTGAACAACCTGCTGGCCCAGGAAGTGGATGTGCTGGAGCTTGAGGACGAGATCCACTCGCGCGTGCAAAACGAGGTGGACAAGGGCCAGCGCGAGTTCTATCTGCGTGAACAGATGAAGCAGATCCAGAACGAATTGGGCGAAGGTGACATCTTCTCACGCGACGTCTCGGATTTGAAGAAAAAATTGGAGGCTGCCAATCTGCCTGAGGAGCCCAAGAAGGTTGCATTGAAGGAGTTGGAAAGACTCAATCAAATGCCGCCGATGGCTCCCGAAGTGGGCATGATCCGCACCTATATCGATTGGATCGTGGACCTGCCCTGGACCAATTCCTCGCCCGACAACCTGGATGTAAAGAATGCTGCGAAGATCCTGGAGCGCGATCATTACGGGCTGAAGAAAGCCAAGGAAAGAATTCTGGAATACATCGCCGTGCGTTCGCTTAAACCGAAAAAGGAACGCCAGCCGATCCTGTGTTTTGTGGGACCTCCCGGAGTCGGTAAAACCTCCCTGGGCCGTTCCATTGCCGATGCCCTGGGACGTAAATTTGTACGGGTCTCTCTTGGCGGCGTGCGTGACGAAGCCGAGATTCGTGGACACCGCCGCACCTACATCGGCGCCCTGCCCGGCCGTATCATTCAAACCATGAAGCGGGCTGGCACGGCCAATCCGCTCTTCATGTTGGATGAAATTGACAAGTTATATTCAGACTTCCGTGGCGATCCCGCCTCGGCCATGCTGGAAGTGCTCGACCCGGAACAGAATTACGCCTTCAGCGATCATTATCTTGAATTGCCCTTCGATCTTTCCAAGGTCATGTTTGTGACCACGGCCAATTCACTGGGAAATATTCCTTCGCCATTGCTGGACCGCATGGAAGTGATCGAGTTCCCCGGGTATATTGAAGAGGAAAAGATGGAGATCGCAAACCGCTATCTCATTCCCCGTCAAATCGAGGAGAACGGCATTGACGATCTTGGTTTGGCCTTCGAACCGGCGGCCTTGCAGCGCATCATCCGCGAATACACCTATGAAGCCGGCGTGCGGAATCTGGAGCGTGAGATCGGGCGGGTAAGCCGCAAAGTGGCGCGCATGAAAGCGGAGGGGAAGAAATATCCCGTTTCCATCGCTCCGGAGATGATCGAAAAATTGCTCGGCCCGCAGCAAGTCTTCCCATCCGAAGCCGAACGCACTGATGAAGTGGGCGTGGCCACCAGTCTGGCGTGGACCGAAACAGGCGGTGAGATCATGTCTGTGGAAGTGGCCGTGCTGGAAGGCAAGGGTGGCATGCAGATGACCGGTCAGATGGGCGAGGTCATGCAGGAATCCGGTCAGGCCGCCTTGACCTATATCAAGTCGCGAGCCGCTGCTTTGAAGATCGACCTGGAGGCCTTCGAACGTCTGGATATTCACGTCCACATGCCGGAAGGCGGCATTCCGAAGGATGGTCCCTCCGCGGGCATTACCATGGCGACAGCCATCGTCTCTGCCTTGACCGGGCGGGCGGTTTTCCGCCACGTCGGCATGACCGGTGAGATTACCCTGCGCGGACGCGTCCTGCCGATTGGAGGCGTGCGTGAGAAAGTCCTGGCCGCACATCGGGCTGGATTGAAGACGGTGCTTCTCCCGGAAAAGAACATGAAGGACCTGGTGGAACTTCCCAAGACCGCCAAATCCGAATTGAAGATTATTCCGATCAAACATATGGATGACGTGCTCGCCATTGCCCTCTCAAAGGAAGTGACCGTTGAGCCGCCCCGGCCGAAGAAATCAACGCGGGATGACAACAGCCAGGATGATTGATCCAGGGGCTGGAATATGCCTTTTGAAAGTGGCACGGGTGATAAAATTACCCGTGCCACTTTTTTATGACCATTTTCAGGTTCCATGAATTGCCGGAAAACGGAAAACCATTTTATGTCAAAGCTTCAAAATAAAGTTGTTCTGATTACCGGTGCCTCCTCCGGTTTCGGCCAGGAGGCAGCCCTGCTTTTTGCAAAGGAGGGTTGCAAGGTGGTCCTGGCTGCACGCCGCATTGACCGTCTGCAGGACCTCGCCGCGAAGATCCAGAATGAAGGCGGCGAGGCGATCGCGGTCCCCGTGGATGTCATGAATCCAGCCGATGTGGACAACATGGTGAAAACCGCCATTGCCCTTTATGGCCAGATCGATATCCTCTTCAACAACGCAGGCATCGGCCGGGTGGACTGGTTCGAGAATATCAGTCTCGAGCGCGATATTCAAACGCTGATCCATGTAAACCTGATCAGCCTTATGCAGGTCACACGTGTGGTGCTCCCGTATATGTTGAAGCGCGGTGAAGGGCATATCATCAACATGGCCTCGGTGGCGGGGTTGATCGCCACCCCCTTGATCACAAGCTACGCGGCCAGCAAATTCGGCGTGCGGGCCTTTACGGATGCGCTGCGGCGCGAGGTCCGGCCGCTGGGCATCCGGGTCAGCGGGATCTATCCCGGCCCGGCCGCCACGGAATTTGGCCAGCATACCGGCAAAAGCAAAACGTATTCATCCATTCGAAAGTCTTTTCGATCACGCATGACTTCCGAGTATGTGGCCCGGCGGGTGCTGGATGTTGCAAAACGTCCGCGCCGCAGCCTGGTGATTCCCTGGTGGTTTCGAATCGCCACCACCCTGGACATGCTCTTTCCCGTCCTCGTGGATTGGATCTCATACGCCTTCACCAAAAAGAATCATAAAGTAGACTAGGAGACTCTCATGACCCTCGCCCGACTGAACAACCTGACCGCTTCACTCCGGACCTCAAACCTGGATGCCGTGATCCTGAATCCGGGTCCCACGCTGACATATTTGACCGGTGTGGATTTTCATTTGATGGAACGTCCCGTTGTGTTGTTCGTTGCGCCCGGACATGACCCTGTGCTGGTGCTGCCTGAACTGGAAATGCTCAAAGTGGACATGTTCCCATACAAGGTTCAGGCCTTTGCCTACGGGGAGACTCCCTCGGAGTGGGACGCGGCATTTCGAAAAGCCGCACAGGCCCTCGGTCTGGATGGGAAGCGGATCGGCGTCGAGCCGCGTCAACTGCGCCTGCTGGATTTTGGTCATGTAAAGGCTGGGGCTCCTGAAGCGGAGTATCCGGATGCCAGTGCGGTGTTGACGGGCCTGCGTTTGAAGAAAGACAAGGCGGAAGTGGACAAGATGTACCGGGCAGTCAGGATCGCTCAGGATGCGCTTGAAGCCACGATCCCCTTGATCAAGATCGGCATGACCGAACGTGAGCTGTCTTCGGAATTGGTCATTCAACTCTTGAGAAAAGGTTCCGATCCCGAGCTGCCGTTTTCCCCGATTGTTTCCGGCGGACCCAACGGCGCGAACCCACACGCTTCGCCCAGCGATAGAAAATTGCAGGCGGGTGATCTCTTGGTGGTGGATTGGGGTGCGGGCTACGAACACTATATCTCCGACCTGACCCGCACTTTCGCGGTGGGCGAGGTGGACGACGAATGCAGGAAGATCCATAAGATCGTGCAGGAGGCCAACGCTGCCGGACGCGCGGCGGGCAGGCCCGGTGTGCCTTGTGCCAATGTGGATATTGCCACGCGCGATGTGATCGAAAAATCCGGTTATGGAAAATATTTCACGCATCGCACCGGTCACGGGATCGGCATGGAGGGGCATGAAGACCCGTACATGCGCGGCGATAATATGCAATTGCTCGAACCGGGTATGGCCTATACGGTTGAACCGGGCATCTATCTCCCGAACCGCAACGGTGTCCGCATTGAAGACAACATGGTCATTACCGAAAATGGCGCGGATTGTTTGAGCGACATGCCGCGCGAGATCCGCGTGGTGGGATAATTTTTATCGATAATGATCTCCATCCGAGATGCATTTCCTGAGGACGCGGAACGACTAACCCAGATCAACTTGGCCGCCAAGTGTCATTGGGGTTATCCAGAAAAATAGATCGAGATGTGGACCCCCGAATTGACCTCTTCCTGGAATATATCCTGGCGAATGAAGTCTGGCTGGCCGTTGAAGATGATCTGCTGGTTGCCTGGTCCTCATTCAAACAAAATGGAAACGCCTTGTAGCTTGAGAATTTAAGGGTTCCCCGGGTATATGCGCCTGGGACTGTGATGCCAGTTTTTGCGCATGCGCTGGAAAGAAGCCGGGTGTTCGGAGCCTCCTTTTGAAGATCGAATCAGACCCTATATGCAGGGCTTTTATGAAAAGATAGGCGCGTGCAAGGTAGATAAGCGTTAATATAAATTGGACGGCCAGGTATGTATGGTCCCTGCCGGTGATGGAGATTGTCTTATGAGTTCAACCTACTGTGAATATTGCCTGGTTCATCCGGAAGACACGTTCAACAAAACCTATCACGATACCCGGTATGGATTTCCCTTGGATGATGACAGCGAACTTTTTGAGCGACTTGTCCTGGAAATCAATCAGGCTGGACTGTCATGGATCACCATCCTGAAGAAGGCTGATAATTTCCACAAGGCTTATGACGGCTTTAAGATAGAAAAGATCGCCAAATATACCGAAAAGGATCGCGCCCGTTTGCTGGCGGATGCAGGCATTATCCGCAACCGCTTGAAGATTAATGCGGCCATTGTCAACGCACAGAGGATTCTGGAATTAAAAAGGGAATATGGATCCTTTAAAGGCTGGCTGGATAAAAACCATCCCCTTTCAAAGGAAGAATGGACAAAGCTCTTCAAGAAGACTTTTGTTTTCACCGGTGGCGAGATCGTGAATGAATTCCTCATGTCCACGGGATATTTGAAGGGAGCGCATGAGGCGGGCTGTCCGGTTTATCGAAAGGTTGCCTCCCTGCGTCCAGCCTGGATGCGGAAATAATACCCATGCCACCTATTTTTGTCATTGCCGGAAAACTAAACCGCGAATATATCCTGCCTCCTCTTGGTAATCCCATTTTGGATTCCCCGGGCGGGAGTTTGCTTTATGCCGCCGGTGGACTGGCAGTCTGGAATACGGATAAAGAGATCGGGTTGATCAGCAGGGTGGGGGAGGATTATCCGCATCAATGGCTTAGGGATTTGGAAGGTCGTGGGTTGGATACGCGTGGGATCCAGATCCAGCCGCAAAGCTTGGATGTGCGTTCCTTTATTGCATTCACCGAGTCCAACGAACGCAGTCGTTCGAATGCCGTTTCCCATTTCGCGCGTCGCCAGCTTACCTTCCCGAAATCCCTGCTTGGATATCAGGCCCCGGACGATGCCCGTGAAGACCTGCGTGAACCGGATCCGACCTCCCCGTCCGCCCTGGATGTTCCCAAGGAATATCGGGATATCCGCTTTGTGCATATCTGCCCCTTTGACTTTATCAGCCAGAGTCAGATGGTCAATCTCTTTCGAGGCGGTTCAAACCAGACGGTCAGCCTGGACCCTGCCCCCGGCTATATGTTTCCCGCCTTTTGGCGCGATCTGAGATTGGTCCTGCAAGGTGTGAATGTTTTCCAACCGTCGGAAGGGGAGATGCGTTCGCTCTTTTGGGGGGAGACGGATGATCTTTGGGAGATGGCCCGCAAAGCCAGTGAATACGGACCGCAGATCGTGATCATTAAGCGCGGTCCGCGGGGGCAGATGATTTATGATGGTACGGGCAATCGCCGTTATGAGATTCCGGCGTATTCCTCACGTCTTGCAGATCCCAGCGGCGCAGGCGATGCATTTTGCGGCGGTTTCCTGGCCGGGTTTCATAAGACCAATGACCCTGTCCTGGCGGCTTGTTATGGAAATGTTTCGGCCTCATTGAAAATTGAAGGCAGTGGTCCCTTTTATGCTTTGGATGTCCTGCCCGGTCTTGCCGAGGCGCGCCTTCATTCGATAAAGGAAATGGTGCGTGAGGTCTGATGTGTTTTTCATTGTGTTCAATTTTTAATTTCATTACTCCTTCCAGGAGAGGATAGACAGATGCCTGATCTCGCAGAAAAAATCATAGACCTGGCAATCCGGATTCAACAGGTGCCTTCGCCGACATTCGCGGAGAGGGAACGCGGTGAATTCGTAAGATCACTTTTCCTAAAGGAAAACCTGAAGGATGTATCCATGGACCCTCTTGGAAATGTCTACGGGCGCGTGCCGGGCAAACAAGGCAGGGAAAAACCATTGATCGTATCCGCCCATTTGGATACGGTTTTTCCAGCCAGCGTTAACCTGGAGGTCAGGAAAGAGGATGGAAAGATCCTTGCCCCGGGAATTGGCGATAATTCGCTGGGAGTGGCCGCCTTGTTCGGAATTTTGTGGTCGCTCCGGGATGGAAATCTTGAATTGCAGCATGACCTTTGGCTCGTGGCCAATGTAGGTGAAGAGGGTTTGGGTGATCTGCACGGAATGCGTGAGGTTGTTAATCGATTTGGAAATGAAGTGATTGGTTACTTGATTTTGGAAGGGCTTGCTCTGGGTCACATCTATCATCGTGCGATCGGTGTGCGCCGGTACCGGATTAACGTGAAAACCGCAGGAGGGCATTCCTGGTCCGATTACGGTCAGCCCTCTGCTGTACATGAACTTGCTGCACTGGTCACTCAATTGGCGGCAATCCGGCTTCCGCGCGAGCCGCGAACCACCATGAATGTCGGCACGATCGGTGGCGGGACCGGGGTCAATGTGCTGGCTTCTGAGGCAAAATGCGAGCTTGATCTGCGCTCCGAAGACTCAAATGTTTTGAAAAAACTCGTTAGCCAGGTTGAAGACCTGCTGGTTAATGCCAGCAGGGAAGGCGTGAAGGTGACCGCTGAAGTAATCGGCGAAAGGCCGGCGGGGGAGATTGCGGCGGACCATGCCCTGGTACAACTGGCCATGTCCGTTACCCGTGAAAAGAACCTAAGCGTGAACCTCACTGCCGGATCCACGGACGCGAATATCCCGCTTAGCCTGGGCATTCCGGCCGTAGTGATGGGGGTCACAACCGGCGGATCCGCACACACGACGAATGAATATATTAATATCGGTCCGGTTCAGGCGGGTATGGAAAGCATCAATGCATTTGTGGAGAGAGTTTTCTCATTTAAATAAAAAAGAGCTCCCTTCTGAATTGACCCCCGTAAGGCAGACACAAAAAGAAAGCGCTCACGAGTTAGAAGGACAGACACCTGGTTTCGTAAGGTGTCTGTCTTGTTTTCAATTGTATTCTCTCATAGTTGTAAAAGTAAATATATTCGCTGAAAAGTGGTTTTTTTGAAAT
>JAIOOU010000009.1 GCA_021414245.1 Chloroflexota bacterium | reverse complement strand
GAACCTCGGGCATTTCCGCCAATGTGCCGCCTACAAATTCATGGAACCTGTTTGGCACAAGTCCGCCCAAACCTGGGAAATGTTCGGGGATGCCGACCCAGCCATAGGTCACAGCAAAGATCGCCAGCACAACAAGAGGAGCGGTCATCGTCCAGGGAGTCTCGTGAGCGTGTTCCGCTTCCTTGGTGCGGGGTTCACCCAGGAAGGTCAGGGTGATCTGGCGCATGGTGTAGAAAGCCGTCATGAACGCGGCAACAGCAAGGGTGATAAAGACCGCCATGTGACCGTTGACAAAGGCATCCGCGAGAATTTCATCCTTGGACCAGAAACCTGCGGTAATGATCGGGAAACCCGAAAGAGCAAAGCCGCCGATGAGGAAGGTCCAGAACGTGATCGGCATCTTCCTGCGCAGACCACCCATGTTGAACATGTCCTGCGGGTCAACCTTATGGTCACCGGTATGCAATACCCCGTGTTCCATGCCGTGAATGACGGAACCGGAACCAAGGAATAACAGAGCTTTGAAGAAGGCGTGGGTGATCAAATGGAAAACAGCCGCCACATAAGCGCCGATCCCGAGGGCTGCGATCATGAAGCCAAGCTGCGAAATGGTCGAGTACGCGAGGACACGCTTGATGTCGTTTTGAGCAACGGCAATGGTTGCCGCGAAGATGGCCGTGAAGGCGCCGATGAAGGCGACGACGGTCATGGTCTTCGGGTCCAGGCTGAGCAGCGGGAACATGCGAATGACCGCATACACACCCGCGGATACCATGGTGGCCGCATGGATCATGGCACTGACCGGGGTCGGGCCTTCCATCGCGTCCGGCAGCCAGACATGTAACGGGAACTGCGCCGATTTGCCGATGGTACCGATGAAGAGCAGCAGGGCGATCAACCCGGCCGCGGACAGGCCAAAGACACCGCTGGGAACTGTTGCCAGCGTATGCAGGACCTCTTCGCGGAAGATCTCACGATAGGTCAACGTACCGGTTGCGCTATACAGGAAAGCGATGCCGAGCAGCATGAACACATCGCCGATGCGCGTGGTCATAAAGGCTTTGATAGCCGCATTCCTCGCGGAAGGCTTGCCATACCAAAAACCGATCAAAAGGTACGAGCACAAACCCATGATCTCCCAACCCACAAAGAGGGTCAGCAGGTTGTCGGAAACCACCAGGGTGTACATGCCGAAGGCAAACAGGCCGATAAAGGCGAAGAAGCGCGAGTACATCGGCTCCACCGACAGAACCGTGTGCTTGTGACCGAGATCATCCGTCACGGTCGCGCCGTGAGGAGGCAACCCCGCGTGGTCGTGATCGCCAGCGGGTTGACCATAGTTATGATAGCCAACGCTGTAGATGAAGATCATCAGCACGGTCCACGCCACGAAGAACAAAACCGCGGCGGAAAGCGGATCGATCAACACGCCGATCTTCAACCAGGTGTCGCCGGTCGGCAGCCAGGGAATTGAACTGGCAAAAGGATTTTGCCCAAGATGTTCCACACCCAACGCGCGAACAAACACAACCATGCTGCCCAGCCATGAAAGGAATGCCGCACCCACAGCCACACTGTGACTCAAGGCTTTGTTCCTGTTCGTGAACAACACGATCAAAAAGAAAGCCAGCACAGGCGGCAGCGGGATCAACCAAATTAATGTTTCAGTCGCCATAATTCCCTACCACTTTAAGAGATCAAGTTCTTCCGCAACCACCGTATTGCGACGGCGATAGACGGAAATTACCAGCGCCAGACCCACTGCCACTTCGGCAGCAGCCACCGCAAAGACAACGATCGCGAAGACCTGTCCGGCCATCTGGGTAATGTCACCGTAGCGCCAGAATGCCACCAGGTTGATATTGACCGCGTTCAGCATCAACTCCACGCCGAGCAGGATCGCAACCGCATTGCGCCGGGCAAGCACGCCATACAAACCGATCGAAAACAAGGCAGCCGCAAGAATGAGATACCAGGAAAGGGGGATCATCAGGGCCTCCTATTTCTTATTGAACGCGAGATACACCGCGCCCACCAATGCCGCCAGAAGCAGAACGGACGCGACTTCGAACGGCAGGACATAACCCGCCGGCGAGGTCAACGCATCGCCCAACTGGCCGATCGCATCATACCCGGACGGGATGGCTGCTGCTGTCTTCGAGAAACCGCTCCAACCCTGAAGCAGGAAAAAGAGTCCGGCAAAAGTGCCGGCGGCCACCAGCGCACCCGCCCACCAGTTCGAATTTGCCTGCGCACCCTGATCACGCATTTCCTTGCGGGTCAGCATGACTGCAAAAATGAAAAGGATGGCGATCGCACCGATATAGACCACCACCTGGACCACCGCGATAAAACCGGCGTTCAAGAGGGTGTAAACGATGGCGACTCCAAAGAGGGTTGCCACCAGCCACAGGGCCGCATGGATCAGGTTGCGGGAGGTCACCACCATCAACCCGGAAAGGAGCGTTACCGCCCCGACGATCAGGAAAAGTAATTGTTCACCAGTCATGTTTCATCATCCCATTAATGATGGGCCTCCACAACGCGTTTTGGACCTTCAATTCTTTCGCGTTCCTTTTTGCTTACCGAACGGACGATCTCCAGTGCCGCCCAGGCGACAATGATGTTCGACAGGATCATGCCCGAGACGAACAGCCAGCCCGGAGCGCCGCGCAGAAGCGCATTCATCAGGGCGGTTACCATCACGAGCACAAAAGCCACAGGCGTCAGGAATTTCCAGTTGAAAGCCAGCATCTGGTCAATCCGGATGCGCATCATGGTGTACTTGACCCACATGATGACCCAGTATCCAACCATGGCCTTGAACAGGATCACTGCAATAGCCAGGAAGGGGCTGACCAGTTCCAGCCCGAAGAAACGATATCCGCCGAAAAATAAAATGGACCAGAAACCGCCGAACGTAAAGGCATGCAGCAATTCACCGGCATAGAACATGCCGAACTTCATGCCCGAGTATTCGATGTTGTACCCGGAGACCAGTTCCGATTCGCCTTCGGCAAGGTCAAAGGGCGCGCGGCCCAATTCAGCGATGGCCGCGATCAGGAAGATCAAGGCGGCCAGGGGCGAGAGCAGAACGTACCAGATACTCTGGCCCTGAATGATGGCGTTCATGCCCATGGAGCCGGAGAAGATGGTCGGGATCAGCAGCGTGGCCAGCATGGGGATTTCAAAAGAGACCATTACCGCCACTTGACGGAAGGCGCCGATGACCGAGAATTTATTGTTCGACGACCAGCCGGCCATGATGATGGACAGGGTTCCGATCGAACCCGCCGCAATGATGAAGAGGATGCCGGCATTCAAGTCCACGCCCAGAATGACGGGGGCCAGCGGCACAACCGCCCACAGGATCAAAACCGACATCATCGAAAGCAGCGGGGCAATGTTATATACAACCTTGTCCGCATCTGCCGGGGTGGTGTCTTCTTTAATAATAAGCTTGATGATGTCAGCGAATGGCTGGATCAAGCCAAACGGGCCTACACGGTTCGGGCCGATGCGATCCTGAAAGCGCGCCACCACCTTGCGTTCGATCCAGACAAGGAAAATGTCGAGCACCATGAGAATGGTGATGAGCATCAGCACGCCCAGAAACGCCACCAGCACCTGGGCAGCCACAGCGTTCATGCCCCAGCCGGTGAAAATGCCCATTAACCAGTCTGCTGCAACTTTGAGGGGGTCATTCCAAAAATTCATAAATCACTCCTGTTTGCGTATTTTCCTGCCGGGCCGCGCCCGCTACGCTTATTGCTATTACACAAAGAAAAGGCTGAAGGAATATTTTCCGTTCAGCCTTTTCAATATTTAAGAAATAATTACGCCCACTCCAACATCCCCTTGCGCCAGGTGTAAACAAGGCCGGCAATGAGGATCAGAATGAAGACAATGCCTTCCAGGACCGCAAACAGTCCCAACCCGCCGAGCCTGACCGCCCAAGGGAACAGGAAGACCGTTTCGACATCGAACACCAGAAAGACCAGGGCAAAAATATAATACTGAGCCTTGAATTGCACCCAGCCTTCACCCACCGGCTCAATCCCGCATTCATAAGTGGATTGTTTTACCGGGTTCGGTTTTTTTGGACCGAACAGCCAGCCGGCTGTGATTGCACCTGCCGGGATGATCAACCCAACGATAAAAAACAAACCTACATAAAGCCACTCATTCATTGATATGCTCCATCATGAAATGTACCGGGTTCACAGCATCAAAACGCCAAAAAACACATGTGAGGTGCTGTACAATCGGCAAAATTGTACCATATAGAACAAATCATCCCCTAGGTTAGCATGTCAATATTTAAGGTGATTTTCGTCATATATTTCCCAGTCTGGCAAAATCCATACAGGGAAGGCCCGCCGTCGCGCTGGCTGAAAATTGGGCTACTTTTTCCTTCGGCGTTTAAGAATGAATTTGAGAATATCTTCCAGGAATGGAAAACCGACGACTCCCCCGACAACGGAACCAATCACACCGGATGTGCGCGCGATATTAACCGACAGCCCGAAGAAGTCCACCGCTTCGATCTCGACCGTTTGAGCTGATACGGCAATCCGGCTTTCTCCACCCGTTGACCTGTCCTTAAAGTTCAAATGCAGCCAGGCGGTGCCGCGATATATTCCCGGCTGATCCGGGCGGATGCTCCAATAAAAAGTTGCAGATTGTCCGCGCTTGAGCGGTTCGTAGGTTACCCCCGAAGGCTGAACCGACATGCCTGCCAGGTCCAAACGGGCCTCGGCAGTCACATCGTGCGTTTCATATAGGTCAGGAATCTGGATGGTCCCGCCCGTGACAGTGGTTCCCTCAAACTGTGCCGTCGGCGTGATATTCCCCATATCATCGACCTCAAGGGTTAATCGGACGATATCCCCTTCCACGCCTGCCCGCATCCTGGACGGGAATTCCAAAGTGAGACGGCGTGTCTCAGGAATGGCTGGAGCCGGCGAAATCCAGGTTGGCATGGAGGTCAACGCCAGCGCCGGCTCAGTGGATACGATGGAATTTGTCGGAACCGGTAACAGACCCGTGTCACTGGGCGCAGGAGCCGATGAATTTCCGCTACATGCCAGTGCGGCAACGAGCAGCGTCAGTGCGGATAAGACGATCAAAGATTTGCGGCAATTTCGGATCACGGCAGCCGCATCTCCGCCGGGACGATCGGCTGAATCCTGATTTCATGTGGATTAGGCGCATATCCCCAAACCAACAAGGCAGCAGAAACTATCAAAATCAACAAAGCCAGAAAAACCCTGATCTTCCTGCTCATAAAATGAAGTCCAAAATTATCTGCGGACTTCCTCCACTTCAATATACCACTTTACCCTCGTCCCCACCCGGTCGCGGATCTGCCAAGGCAGAGGCTTTGGCATGTCTTCAAATGTTTTTCGAATTGCGTTCACACGGCCGAGCACCAGATCGCGATCCTCCTTCGATAAGCCAGCATCTTCCTTTTTCATCTCGTCCTCAACATGCTGCAAGCTAATGGAAGTGGTTTTGTACAGTCCCCAGTCCGCGCCGCACAACTGGGCAAGGATCTCCAGGTTGATCGTATTCCGGTCTCCCGCACCGGTTTCATTATTTAACAACAAAGAGATGAGGTCCATGACATCCTTGCGATTCAACTCCACGATCTGGGCCTTCGACAGGAACAACTCCGCCAGAGGAATCGTCACAGGATCGGCCGACAATCTGTTCTCAAGAGGGATTTTATGGCACATCTCAAAATTACCTACAAAAACATCGATCTTCAAATCGGTGGTATTGTGATAGTAGATCTGCCTTTGCTCCCCATTCAACACATTGAATTGTTTATGCGGCGAGTATCCTGCCTCGGGCATGAAGGATTCAAATTCACGGCGCTGCCGGCTGGCTACGACAAAATCCAGGTCTGCGAATTCGCGCACAAACAACGGATGGTTCCTGCGATTATGCACCTGCACAGCCAGCCCGCCGATCGCACGCAGCTGAATGTTCTTCGCCGCCGCGGAATCGATCAGGCGGCTCATCTCCTGCACAATATCAAACTGGTTCGTGTCCATTTTACCTATGCCTGCACATCCTTCAACCACACGGGGAATTCGGCTGAATCCATTTTTTCCACCGCCCGGCCCCAGCGTTCGAGCGCCCAACCCCAAAAATCAAAATCAATGCGTGAGATTTCCGCCTGAATGGCGGCCCACAGGCCCCAGCCCACATCCGACATGATCATGTTTAATTTCATGCGTGCAATTTTATCCCGTGCGGCCGAGCCGAAGTAAGCCGTGCAAACTTCCGCGATCTGTTCTTCGTTAAACTGCATTTCCTGACAGGTATTCCCCAACTCAAAGGTTGGGTCGTTGTTTCCGCTGTATTCATAATCGATCAGCCACAACTGTTTGCCATCATCAATGTAATTCTCCGCCAGCAAGTCATTGTTGCAGGGGACGGTTGTGAGTGGTTTTACAGACATGGCCTTTTCGATCTGCGCGATCGTATCCATTCTTTCAAGGTATCCATCAGGGATTTTGATCGTCCGATCCCGGCACAGGCGGAGATAATACTCGGTCAGGCGGAACATATTGAAGTCCAGCAGGAAGCGCGGACCTGCGTGCAGGCGCTTGATCGATTCAGCCATCCGCTTTGGCATTCCGGGTTCGCTTAAAGATTCCTTTGACATGGTGCTCCCCTGCAAAAATTCCAACACCATCACATTGTATTCCGGTACATGATACAGAACTTTGGGGCCGACTCCAGCCTGCGCCGCGGCTTTGGCACTGTGGTATTCATTCTTCCGGTCAATAGCCAGCAGTTCGGTGCCTTCACCTGGTACACGGATGAAATAAGGTGTTCCATCCACCGTGACCTTGTAGTTGGTGTTGGTCAATCCGCCCGAGAGATGCTGGATGGAAACCTGCCGGTCCTTCCAATCCTCCAGCTTTGCCACGACTTCTTCAATCACGGACATACGCACTCCCAAATAAAAGAAAAGGTGACAGCCACCTTGATACTGGTGGCTGTCACCCACAACCTAAATCCTATTCAACTGGGATCTCAGCCTGCACCTTGTCAAGGTCGATGCCGCCCTTCTTGCGATAGGACTTGAAGCCGTAATAAATGGCCGCAGAGAGGACATAGCACACCACCAGGAAGATGATCGAATTGGTATTCTTGAAACTGATACCATACAGACCCGCACCTTCGCCGCTCGTGTTCAACCAGGGATCGAACATCCATTCGACGAGCAGGAAGCCCAGGAAGCCCGCAAAGATCACACCGGCAATGCTGATGAGCGGGATTCCAAACACTTTCATTTGAGCGATGGGGGACGCTTCGAAAAGTTCCTTCTTTTTATAAGGCAGAACAATGGCCGCGATTGCCGTGCCAAAGTACATGATCGCGATGCCCTGCGTGGCTGCCAGCGTGGCGGTATAGAAGCCGCCGGTCCCATCCGGGGCCGCGCCCACATTGTAGGCGTACAAATAGGAGACCAGGATGGCGGGCAGCACCATCAACAACATCGCATTGATGGGAGTTCCGTTTTTGTTCAACTCGGCAACCTTCTCCGGCAGCAGGCGGTCAAATGCAGCTGCGAAGATCACACGAGTCGAGGAAAGGAACAGGGTGCCGGCCCAGCCAAACCACCAGAAGCTCATCAGAAGGATGACCAACACCTGAATGAATTTGCTGCTGGTCAGGAAGACTGCAAGCAAAGCCGGGTAAGGCCAGACGGGCAATGGGGGTTTCTCGGTGACATACGCCCAAGCATAATTCCACCAGGCACCGTTGGATTGCATGTAGAAATCCCAGCCAATGGTGCGGGCAACACCAATGAAGAAGATGATCCCGAGCACGGTGACGGAACCAAGCGCCCAGGCCATGCCGGAGAAATTACGTTTGTAGTCCGTCGCGCCGCGTACTTCTCCATACAGGGTCGCGCCCCAATTGGGCCACAGGTTGAAGAACACCAGCCAGGGCAGTGTCAAAAAGATCAAATTGAGCGTGCCGCCGGTTAGCGGTGTAGTCGCGCCCGCATCCGTCCCGGCCTGGACAGTGGCATCATACGCACCGGCCGGGGAACCAAACAAGGCGGTCGCATTCGCATCATAGCCGGCCTTGAAGGAATCATGGGAGCCTGTGAAGAGCAGGACGATCACGATGAGCAGACCGAGCATACCGGCATAGAACGAATACTTTTGCACACGGGCATAGGTCTTCATGCCCAGCGCGATCACGATCGAGACAAAAGTGATCGCGATCAGGGTGCTGACGAACAAGGGCGTGCCCTTGCCGGAGAACCACAAGGCCAGATCTTTCTGTCCAAGGACGCCCAGCAAAGGGGTCAGAACGAACTGGCGCAGCATGTCGCCATAAATGGGCGTCCACAGCCAAAGCGTGAACCACCAGCCTGTAATGGCAAGGATGAAACCAATGCCGCCGCCAAAGATGCGCGTCATCCAGACATAGTCTCCGCCTGATCGCGGCATGACGGCGATCAAAGAGGCGTAGACAATGATCTCAAAGATCAGGAAGATCGCGCTCAAGACGAGCGAATTGATCATGCCGCCGCCAAAGAAATACATCTGGCTGAAGCTGTAGAAACCCAATGTCACGATATTGATGGAAAAGAACGCGTACACGAATGCGTCGAAGACTGACCACGAACGAACCATGCCAGTCGCCTTACGGACAAACAAGTTGCTCATAACTCTCTCCTCTTTTGGATTTAGTTTTATGCGGGAGACGGCTTCCCGCGGTTAACCTGTTGTCAATACGTAATTTTCGATCTTTTTCCTTCCCAGACTCACCAGCGCCCCAAGCAGGGTCCCCTGCTCATACATGGAACCGGGATTGATGCATAACGTTTTGCCGATGCGGGTCGTGCCGCGGCCTTCATGGATATGACCATGCAGAGTGACCAGCGGCTGGACCTTTTCAATGGCCGCACGCAAAGCCGTGGACCCGACCGGAGTCATGGAATTGCCCGCCAGCACAGGGCGCAGATCCTTGTCCAACTCCGGCGCTTCGTCCAGGCCGGATTTATATGGAGGGACATGAATATTGAAGATGGCGTTTTGCGGATCCTTCAACCGGGAGATCATCGCTTCATACCTGACTGCAAGCTGCTCCTCGTTCTCTTCACGGTGCGTCGCCCAGGGAGTGATATTGCTCCAACCGGAGGCGATCATTTCATGCCCATCCAGCGAAGAGACTTGGCCTTCGACCAGCAGCACCCGCTTGCTGGAGCGGATGACGTCGTCCACCTCGTCCATGTCATCGTTTCCGGGCGAACAGTAGACCTGCATGCCCGTGCCTTCGAGCTTTTTATCGGCCAGATCCATCCACTGCTGGACCACCTTGAGGACTTCAGCCAGAAAAATACGGCTGACCCTGGCCGGGTCCTTCTCCAATTCGGCGATTTCATCGGGATTGGTCATATACGGATAATACCCGCGGCTGCGGACGCGTTTTTTCAGGTCCGCAAGCTCTTCTTCGTTTGTAATATCAAACACCTGTTCCAGTAAAGTGATGCGATAGTTGTTCCCGCCCTGGTGAATGAACGGGATCACCGCTTTTCCCGTCATGTCGCCGCCGAGGACCAGCTGGTCCGCGCCGTAGAATTTCCCCGCATTCAAAAACTTGCTCCAGCAAATATCCGACCCGTGTATATCCGTTGCAAAAAAGATGGTTGTCACATGCAGATCCTTCGTTTTGGGATGGCTTGCAGAGGTGGTACCGGAAATGATTTCGCCAATTATACCCCCCGGAAAATAGTTTGCAACGGTTTTGGATGAGGATTTTATGACATTTGTTACACCTCCAATAAAAGATACGGTTGTAGAATAGACTTGCCGTATGGGACGCATCTTTCAGCAGCGATCCGGCTGCCAAGGAGTCAGCATGGCTTCATTTCGCGAGATGGTAAAACAATCCCTTCTGACAGGACTGAGCCAGGCCTTTTACGATTTCAAGCACCTTCGGCCGGCTCCAATCAAAGCCGGTTTGTTCGTTGATCGCAGGGAAGTTGCCATTGCGGAACAAACCACCCGCCATATCATGCAAAGGATCAATGTACGCGCTGAAAAGGGCGAGGACATGGGCCGCAGCAACCTGGAGAAGATCATCGATTTGGAATCGGCCTTGAGCGCCTATCATCACGCCGAGGGCTTCATCAGGATCAACATGGCCGCCAGAAAGAATTACTCGAAGTATGTTCAGGAAGCAAGAGAGGCTCTCATTGTATTAAAGAAATACCCTGATTCCGGATTCCCGTTCCTGGCGCGAAGTTTCAAGGAACTCATGATCAAATAATAATTTACCAAAAGGAGTGCCATGTCCATCTACCCGCCCGAGCCGTTTCGCATCAAAGTCGTTGAATCCATCCGTCTGCCTTCCAGTGAGGAGCGCGAAGCCGCGCTTAAAGAAGCCGGGTACAACCTCTTTTCCATGAAAGCCGAGGACATCTTCATTGACCTGCTGACCGACTCCGGGACGGGTGCCATGAGTCAGGAGCAATGGGCGGCCATCATGCGCGGCGATGAGTCGTATGCGGGCGCGCGCTCCTTCCACCGGCTCAAGAATGCCGTGGATGATATTTTCGGTTTCAAATATTTCGTCCCCACCCATCAGGGGCGCGCCGCCGAAAATATTCTGGCTGCCTGTCTCGTCAAACCCGGCAACCTCGTCCCCTCGAACATGCACTTCGATACCACCGACGCCAACATCCGCGCACGCGGCGGACGTCCCGCCAACCTGGTCATCGACGAGGCTTTCGATCCTGACAACCGGCATCCTTTCAAAGGCAACATGGATATCGCGAAACTCAAGGCCTTCATTGAGAAAGTCGGGGTCTTGAATATCCCCTTCGGGATGATGACAGTTACAAACAACGCAGGCGGCGGTCAGCCGGTTTCGATGGAAAATCTCAAAGCCGTTGCGGAAGTCTACGCTGCAAGCGGGATCCCGTTCTTTATCGACGCGGCACGCTACGCCGAAAACTGCTTCTTCATCAAGGAGCGGGAACCTGGCTATGAGCACAAATCGGTCAAGGAGATCGCGCAAGAAATGTTTGCACTTGCAGACGGAATGACCATGTCGGCCAAGAAGGATGCGATCGTGAATATTGGCGGCCTGCTGTGCCTGAACGACGAGGGCCTTTTTCAGAACATCAAAAATGAATTGATCCTGCGCGAGGGCTTCCCCACTTACGGCGGACTTGCCGGCCGCGATCTGGACGCAATGGCGGTCGGATTATATGAAGGACTGGATGAAGCCTATCTGGCTTACCGTCTGGGACAGACCGCCTATCTCGCCGCGCGCATCAACGATGCAGGCATTCCCACCATTCAACCTGCAGGCGGGCACGGCGTGTATGTCAACGCAGGCGCTCTGCTTCCACACATCCACAATTATGAATTCCCGGCCCAGGCCCTGGCAGTGGAGCTATATCGGGAAGGCGGCATCCGTGGCGTGGAGATCGGGTCGGTCATGTTTGCCTGCCTCGATCCGGAAACCAACAAATGGCATTATCCGAAACTCGAATTACTGCGCCTGGCCATTCCGCGCCGCACCTACACTCAGAGCCACATCGATTACGTGGCGAACTCCCTTGCACAGATCAAGGCTCGTGCTGATAAAATCCGGGGATATAAGTTCACCTATGCACCCGAGTTGCTGCGTCACTTTACCGCCAGATTCGAACCACTCTAAAATATTGACCGCACAGATCGCCGGGAGCGCGCATTTTGGAAACCCCCATCCTCTGGCATCATCCGCCAGACCGGTTGCAGCGCCCCCGGCGATTAACTTTATCCTTATGAAAGTGAGCCCGATGACAAACCAAGAATCCAATCGCCTTTATTATGCAGAGTACCTGGAACTCGACAAGATCCTGAACAGCCAGCACCCCAAAAGCCAGGGCGGAACGGACGAAATGTTGTTCATTGTTATTCACCAGGCCTACGAGCTCTGGTTCAAACAGATCATCCACGAACTGGATATGGTGCGGAACATCTTCTCCAAGGGCAATGTCAATGACAACGCGGGCGAGATGAGTCTGGCTGTTCACAAATTGAAGCGGGTGGTCAGGATCCTGGAAGTATTGAATCAGCAGATTGGAATTCTCGAAAGCATGACCCCCATGGACTTCCTGGAATTCAGGAACCTGCTTCTGCCGTCATCGGGATTCCAAAGCCTGCAGTTCAGGATCATCGAAGCCAAGCTCGGCTTAAAAATGGAGCAACGCTACAAGGCCAGCTATTACAAAAACACCCGTCCAGGCGGATTCAATGAACAGGATTTCAGAACCATCAATCAGATTGAGAAAGAGGCGACGCTCAAGGAGCTGGTCATCCAATGGGCGGAGCGGACTCCCTTCTTCGACGAGTCGCTTTGGAAGGATTATCAAAATCTATTCCCGCCCGAGAATCACGCCGACAAGTTCTGGCACGATTACAAGATGATCTACCAAAACAGTCTTTCCAGCGCGGAACAGGGCCGGCTGGAAGAGTTGGAACGTGTCTTTTACAGGGAGGGGCTGGATGAATTCTCGGTCCCGGCCATGCGCGCCGTATTATTCATCATGCTCTATCGCAGTCTGCCCATTTTCCAACTGCCTTTCGATCTGCTCAACACCCTGATCGATGTTGACGAACTGCTCTCCCAATGGCGATACAAACACATGCTCATGACGCGCCGCATGATCGGGGTCCGCATTGGAACAGGCGGCACCAGCGGGGCAGGCTATCTAGAAGGCGCATTAAGGCAGCACTACATCTTCAAGGAACTTACCGAAGTTTCCACCTTTTTGGTGGAGCGCAGCAGATTACCGGATCTGCCAAATACCCTCAAAGAGAAGATGAGTTTTAATACCTAGAAAATAAAAACTTGCGGAGGCAAATTCTCCGCAAGTTTTTATTTGATCACCATTCCAAATATTATTCGGTATATTGCTCCTGCTTCGGCAGGGACCGCAGATAAACCCAAATTGCTTTCAACTCATCGTCATTGAAATTACGATATGACTCCCACGGCATGAATTCGGGATCCAATTCATGGCCGCCGGGCGTCACTCCCGTCCGAATGGTATTAATGAAATCCTCTTCAGACCAGCCAGCAAGTTCGCCGCCGGGGGTAAGGTTTGGAGATATCTTGGTCTTTGTTGGATCGGGAAATGGGCCGCCGTTCATCTGCGGGCCATGACACAAATGGCAGTCGTTTGTATTTACCATGTATTCCCCGTATTCCGCACTGACACCCGCCTCCGGCGCAGTGACATGTATTTCATGGTTCACAACTTCAACAGGCATTTGGGGAAGCACACCCAGCACATACAAAATTTTCGCGAGCGGCGTAAAGTTTTGACCATGGGTCTTGTGATCTACCGGCGGGACAGTTTTGATATAGGCAATGATCGCACCAAGGTCCTTGTCGCTTAAGTTGGATGTGGAAACAACAGCGACCATGAACAGCGGCTTGCCTTCCGGGTCGATACCGTGGCGGATGGCCCGCACATAATCCTCATCAGAGGTAAATTCCTGTCCAACCCCGCCCTCGCCGGAGGTCAGGTTTGCTGAATCAATGGTCCCAAGCGGACCCCCGCTGAACCAATTTTCAATTCCACTGAGGTCCGCGCCGTGACATCCCTCACACAACGTTTGTGCACGATGCCTGCCGAATTCAATGCTGGCATCATCGGTGGGAATGACAATATTGGATGGGGAAAAATCGTACGTCTTGTTCAGGCGGGCATTCCCCATCAGGAACAACACAAAACCCGTAACCAGCAGCAAACCCAACAATGACCCCACTACAACACTGATCCACTTAAATACCTTCTTCATTGTGATACATTCTCCTTTGGCAATAAGATAACTGTAAACGACCCGCCTATCTTACATCAATTCATCCGGGAATACAAAATAAAACTATGACCTTTGCGATCTTCTTATCACCAGCTTCAAATTTGATCGGACTTTATTTACTGCACCAGCCTTGATATTGCTGAAGGACCGAGGAAATATTTTTTCCTGAATGAGAAGGAACTGCTACAATAGAGTTGACTTCGAAGGTGCCGCTTCTCATGACCCGTTGGATTGACCCACATCCTGTAGACCTCCCCGCTTCTTTCGCGGACCTGAACCTGCCTCCGTTAATCGCGCAGACTCTGGTCCGGCGCGGCATCACCACAACCAGCCAGGCCCGGGCCTTTCTCCATCCAGATGCACTCCCATCCACCCTGTTTCCAAATATCGAAAATGCCGTGCAACGTATCGCTCGAGCCATACGCAAAAAAGAACAGGTCTGCGTTTGGGGTGATTTCGACGTGGATGGTCAAACATCCACCGCCCTGTTGGTACAAACTCTTCAGACCCTGGGGGCCAATGTTATTTATTACATCCCTGTTCGTGGCAGGGAAAGCCACGGGGTCCATATTGATTCGCTCAAACCGATCCTCGATAGAGATACAAAACTGATCCTCACCTGCGATACAGGCATTACCGCCCATGCAGCCGTCGACTACGCCAATTCGCGCGGGGTGGATGTGGTCATCACCGACCATCACGATCCGGGCGAAAATCTTCCCAACGCCGCAGCCATCGTCAATCCCAAATTATTGCCAGGCGATCATGTGCTGGCAAATCTCGCAGGCGTGGGAGTGGCGTACAAAGTCGCGGAAGCGCTCTTGATCGACAATCAAAGTTTTGAATCTACAGCGCTATTGGATCTTGTTGCACTTGGGTTGATCGCCGACGTGGCCCTTCTCAAGGGCGAAACCCGTTCGCTTGTCCAAAAGGGCATCACTGCTCTTCGGGATACCAAACGAATGGGACTGAAAATGATCGCAGAATTATCCAATACCAATCTGGAATCTCTTACCGAAGAGACCATCGGTTTTACCTTTGGGCCGCGTTTGAATGCGCTTGGCCGCCTTGGGGACGCAAACCCGGCTGTGGAATTATTTCTTACGCAAGACCCGGCTCGCGCCCGGGTCCTGGCTGCTCAGATCGAGGGTCTGAATGCCCAACGTAGACTGCTGACTTCCCAGGTGTATGAAGCCGCGGAAGCCCAACTGCGCGCCAATCCGGACCTGCTCACTGAACCGGCAATCGTGTTATCCAATCCGCATTGGCCGGGCGGCGTGGTGGGGATCGTCGCGAATCGCCTGGTGGACCGCTATCACAAGCCGGCTATTTTGCTGAACGAATCGGAGGATGGCATCCTGCGCGGGTCTGCACGTTCGATCGAAGGGCTGCACATCACCAATGCGATCGCCACACAAAAGGAAATTTTGCACGGATTTGGCGGACATCCCATGGCGGCAGGCATGGCTTTTGACAAGGACAAATTACCGGAGTTTCGCAGGGGGCTGGGAAAAGCCATTGAAAGGCAGCTTGGAGAAGTTGCCCGTGAAGAACCCGTCCTGCAAATCGACGCATGGCTTGAATTAAATGAGCTCAATCTCGAATTGGGAGATACCCTCGAAATGCTTGCCCCTTTTGGAGCGGGTAACCCGGCCCTAATTCTTGCCACGCGAAATGTCTCGCTGAAGTCCGCTTCCACGATCGGGAAAACGAAAGAACATGTTCGTTTACATATTGAAGATGAAGCCGGCTATTCGCAAAGTATTTTATGGTGGGGCGGAGCCGGTGAGGAACTGCCGGAAGCCGGCGCTCGATTCGACATTGCCTCTACCCTGAGAGCCTCCACTTTTCGGGGGCAAAAACAAGCCACCCTGCAATTTGAAGAATTCCGGGTTACCAGGGAAAAACCGGTTGAGATCCAGCCTGCGAAGATCACGATCTTGGACTTGCGCCTGAAAAGTTTTATTGCGGACGCAAATACCCTTGTATGGGCGGAGGGCGCGGACAAATCAAAGGGCAAACCACGCTTTGATTTGCAAAGAGCAGGGAGCCTCGCAATCTATACCACTCCCCCGTCGCCCGTGGAACTGCGTAAGGTCCTGGAGACCGTCAAACCAGAATCCATCTCCGTGTATGCCATTTCTCCATTGGAGGAAAAACCGGAGGATTATCTCAATCGACTCGCAGGTTTGTGCAAGTATGCGATCAATCAACGCAGCGGTCAGGCGACCCTCCATGAACTGGCCGCAGCGATGGCCTCCCGCGAATCAGCAGTTCAGATCGGTCTGGATTGGCTGGCTGCAGGAGGCCAGCTATCAGTGAATATTGATGAAGATGCGGTTTCTCTGTCCGGGGAAAAACAGGAAAAAAATCCCTACCTCCAGGCGGAGTTGTTCACTGCTTTGAAAGGCATATTGAATGAAACCGCTGCCTTCCGAAAATATTTTGCAGGCGCGGACCTGAAGACCCTTTTACATTATGAATCCTGAGATCATTTCCTGGTTATTGGAAGGCGACCCGGCCATTCGCTGGCAGGTGCAAAGAGACTTGCTGAAGAAGACCCCTGAAAAGTATGAATTGGAACGAAAAAAGATCGCAAAAACAGGCTGGGGCGCACGTTTGCTGGCACTTCAGGACCCGAATGGGTATTGGGGAGGCGGGCTCTATTCCCCAAAATGGACATCCACAACTTACACCATGCTGACCTTGCGCCTGCTGGGACTGCCGCCCGATCATCGGCAGGCAAAAAAGGTCTGTAAAATCTTTCTGGACCAGGGTTTTTACTCGGACGGGGGCATCAACTTCTTTTCACGTGCCTACTGGAAATACAGTGAAACCTGTGTTACGGGAATGATTCTCGGCTTGCTGGCTTATTTTCGTTACCCTGACGAGCGGATTCATGCCCTTGCCAGTCATTTGACGGGCCAACAAATGACTGACGGCGGCTGGAATTGCGATTCCTACAAGGGGGCCACGCATTCCTCCTTCCACACGACAATTTCAGTTCTTGAAGGATTGCTTGAATACGAAAACACCTATCCTGAAAGGAAGGAAAAAATCGTCAAGGCACGCAGGCAGGCTCATGAATTCCTGCTTGCCCATCGGCTGTATAAATCCCATCGAACAGGGAAGGTCGTTGACCCTGCCATGACTCGCATGCCCTTCCCGCCCCGCTGGCGGTATGACTTTATCCGGGCGCTGGATTATTTCCGCGCTTGTGGCGCTCCGCGGGATGAACGCATGTCAGACGCAATGGAACTATTGCAAATGAAACAAAAAAAGAACGGCCTCTGGTTAATGAGCAGCGGCATGTCTGGAAAAAAGTTTTTTGATCTGGAGGCGGCAGGTCAACCCAGCCGATGGAACACGCTGCGGGCCTGGCGAGTATTGAATTGGTGGCAGGCTAATCCTCAAACGGTTGTTTGATCAGGGGACAAAAGCAGCCATCCTTTAAATAAAGAAGCGGACGTTCATCGCGTCCGCTTCCACGTTAATCGCCAAACTTAATCCCCTGAGCGAGGGGCAGGTCTTTCGACCAGTTGATCGTATTGGTCTGACGGCGCATGTAGGCCTTCCAGGCATCCGAACCGGACTCACGACCGCCACCGGTTTCCTTTTCGCCGCCAAAGGCGCCGCCAATCTCCGCACCTGAGGTACCGATATTGACGTTGGCAATGCCGCAATCCGAGCCGCCCACTGAAAGGAAGGTCTCCGCCTCGCGTATGGAATCGGTAAAGATGGCGCTCGACAATCCCTGCGGAACATCATTGTGAATGCGAACGGCCTCCTCGATGGTGTCGTATTCAAGCAGGTAAAGGATGGGCGCAAAAGTTTCCGTCTTGACGATCTCTGATTGTGAGGGCATTTTGATGATCGCGGGCTGGACAAAATTCGGGCCAAGATCCGAAAGCATCCCCCCGCCGGCAAGCAACTCCCCTCCGTCGGATTTCGCGATCTTGATGGCCTCCATCATTTCCTCCACCGAGGCATTCACTACCAACGGTCCCATCAGGGTATCCGGTTGAAGCGGATCGCCGATGCGGACCTGCCTGTATGCATTGACCAGACGCTGGGCCAGGTCCTTTGCAATGGATTTCTGCATGATGATGCGGCGCGTGGAAGTGCAGCGCTGTCCAGCCGTGCCCACCGCGCCGAACAAAATGGCGCGCGTGGCCATGCCCAGGTCCGCATTTTGGGTGACAATGATCGCATTGTTACCGCCAAGTTCCAGGATCGTTTTCCCAAAACGCCTCGCAACTGATTCAGAGACATGTTCGCCCACTTTCGTGGAACCCGTGAAGGAAACCAGCGGCAGACGTTTATCGTTGAGCATCAACTCGCCCACATCGCGCCCGGAACCGATCGTTAGATTAAAGATCCCGGACAAACCGTGATCCGCCATGACCTGGTTTGCCATATGAGTCACGGCGATCGCAGTCAACGGGGTGTAGGAGGACGGCTTCCAGATGACTGTATCTCCGCAGATGGCTGCCAGCGCCGAATTCCATGACCAGACGGCAACGGGAAAGTTGAACGCGGTCACCAGCCCGACGATGCCCAATGGATGCCATTGCTCGTACATGCGATGGGATGGACGCTCGGAATGCATGCTCAAGCCATATAACATTCGGGATTGTCCGACCGCGAAATCACAAATATCGATCATTTCCTGCACTTCCCCATGACCTTCTGCCCGGATCTTGCCCATTTCCAATGTGACCAGATCGCCAAGCGGCTCCTTGAATTCACGCAAGGCATTCGCGAGATCGCGGACTAACTCGCCTCTTTTCGGCGCCGGAAGCTGCCTCCATTTTAAAAAGGCAGTTTGCGCCGCCGAAGCCACTTTCTCATACACATCAGGCGTTGCCTGGATCACCTTCGCCAACGCTTCACCGGTGGTTGGATTGTAGGATACAAGTTCCCTGCCCTTGGGGTCCATCAGCCAGCCATCCGCACCTGTGGAAGCGCCGGCATTGACGGGCTGAATATGTAATTTTTCAAGAATGGAATTCATACAATTCTCCACGGATCGAATTTTGAAGAATTCTAGCATGAAACCAATCCGGAAGAGCGATAAAATAAAAGTATGAAAACACAACTTCCGTATCACGGCTGGTGCTTTGTCTGCGGACATGAAAACCCGCACAGCATCGGCCTGACCCTGTTCGTGAACGACGATGGAACCCTTACATCCGGTTTTACACTGAATGAAGCGCAGCAGGGTCCTCCCGGCCTTGCGCACGGCGGCTCGTCTGCAGCCATATTAGATGAAGCCATGGGATTGGTCGTCTGGGCGGCCGGGCATAAGGTGGCGGCGGTCAACATCGAGATCAACTACCTCAAACCACTCCCCCTGAACCAGCCGCTCACCCTCGAAGCGCGCATCACTCAACTGGACGAGAAAAAGATCCTCTCGGCCGGAGAAATCAAATTGAGGGATTCAACTGTCGCCGTGAGCGGACGCGGGGTTTATGTCGTTGCACCCCACCTGTTCGAACAGGTCAGATTGAAAAGGAAAGCATGAAACGCTTTGTGCCAGTTCTGCTACTGACTTTACTGACTGCCTGCCAGGCTGCACCTGCCCCCACGTCAGAGCCCACCTATGCAGGCCCGATCGTTCTGGCCCAGGAGGAAAATCCCTACGCTCCAAAGCCGGAGGATTCAAGCCTGATCGAGGCCGGCATTCTGCTGACGTCGCTGGATCTGGCGGAACCCGCGGATGCAAATCCAGGGAAATCGCAGTTAAGTATTCTCGGTTCCATGCCCAGCGTATGCAATGAGCTGCGCATCAAGGTCAACCCGCCCAACCCGGCCTATGAGATCAGGATCGATATTTACAGCGTGATCAACCCAAAAATAAATTGCGACAACGTATTTCAGCAATTTGAAACCAGTATCCTGTTGGGAAGATATTCCGCAGGGGTGTATTCGATCTGGGTGAATTCGAATTATGTGGGCGATATTGTTTCGTACGACTAGCCGTCCGTTTTGCTGACCGCCCCGACCCGGGCGTTGGTCAATTTCAGAAGATCGCCCACGCCCAGCTGGATATCCAGGCCACGCTGCCCGCCGGAAATGTAGATCTCCGAAAAATTACGCGCCTCCAAATCGATCACGACTTGAAACCCTTTATTGATCAGCGCCAGGGGGGAGATTCCTCCCGCCTTCAGACCGGTTAAGGCCTCCGCCTCACGCTCGGTCGGCAGGGACATCTTCTTTTCCCCCAGGAAAGCAGCCAGCAATTTCAGATCCACCACCCGCAGACCTGGAATGACCGCAAGCACAGGCTTGCCGCGCTCGCGCGTGGTCACAATGGTCTTAAATACCTGTCCCTCGGGGACGCGCATATGACGGGCGGCCTCCACTGCGCCAAGCTTCTCATTCGGCAGTTCATGTGCCGTAAAACGCACCTTGTGCGCATCCAAAAACCTTGTGACATTGTTGGTGACAGTCATGTGCATTAAAATCCTGTACAATTATAAACACAAAGGAGGCTCTCATGTCCAACGATGAACAGGAAAGATTGAAAAGACTCCGTGACGGGCAGTTGAAGGCCCGCGACCCGCTGGTCAAACAAAAGCAGTTTCAACACAGCAGTTCCGTCAAGGAAAAGCGGATGAGAAAGCCCTTCTCGTTTAAAAAGGCCCTTGCAGAGGACATCCCGCATGTGGTCAAAGTCCCTTTTTATGGATTACTGCTCGGCGTTCTGGTCCTGGTTATTCTCCCGAACTTGTGGGATTCAAAATGGGCAGTGCTGGTATCCGGAGGCTTGACTCTGCTTTTCATTATCTTCGGGGTTGTCTTTGGCACTTCCCTCGACTTGCGGGACGACATCCGGCGCCATATTAAGTAAGATTTCCGGATCGAAGCATCCTCCAGAAGAATGCCCCCTTGAAAAAGTGGATAGTCCCGGCCATCCTCCGCTGCAGGCTGCCGGGGGGGTCGGAAAATCTTTAAGTGGACGTAGTAAAATAAATCATGAAGTCCTCCAATACCACCATTCCTCTTGAAAAACTGATCGAGCAGCTGCCCGAGAATTACTCCGTCGCGGACCGCGAGCTGGTGCAGAGGGCATTTCACGTGGCAGAGGAGGCTCATCGCGAACAAAAGCGTCATTCGGGGGAGCCATATATCAATCACTGCATCGCAGTGGCCGGCATATTATCCGAACTGAAAGTTCCGCCCGAAGTCATCGCGGCGGGACTTTTGCACGATACCGTGGAAGACACAACCGTCACTCTGGCCGACATTCGCCGGGACTTCGGCGATACCGTCAAGATCCTGGTGGATGGTGTTACAAAATTAACTCATTTACCGCGCGTCTCCCGCGGAGATCAGCACGCCGAAAACAATAACAACGGCCACGAAACGGAGGAAGTCCCCATTCAGCCGGCGTTATTGGGCCGCAAGGAGGATATCGTCTCCGAGACCCTGCGCAAGACCTTCCTCGCCATGGGCGAGGATGTGCGCGTGGTATTGATCAAACTGGCGGACCGCCTGCATAACATGCGCACCCTCGGTCACATGCCGGAGCACAAACGCAAACGCATCGCCCAGGAAACCCTGGATATTTTCGCCCCCCTCGCCAACCGGCTCGGCATCTGGCAGATCAAATGGGAATTGGAAGATCTCGGTTTTCGCTATGTCAACCCAGAAAAATACAAGGAGATCGCGGAGCTGCTGACCGAAAAGCGGCCGGACCGCGAAGCCCAGCTTGAAGTTATCAAGGAAAACCTGCAAAAGCTGCTCGAAAAGAACAACATCAAGGCCGAGATCAGCGGGCGTCCGAAACATATTTATTCCATTTACAAGAAGATGCAGAAAAAGGGCAAGGCCTTCGACATGGTCATGGATGTGCGGGCCGTGCGCCTGATCGTCCCGGATGTGCCAGCCTGCTACTCCGCGCTTGGCGTCATCCACACTACCTGGCGGCCGATTCCCGGTGAATTCGACGATTACATTGCCGCACCCAAGGACAATTTTTATCAATCCCTGCACACGGCCGTCTTCTATGAGGACAAACGCCCGCTGGAGATCCAGATCCGCACGAACGAAATGCACCTGAATGCCGAATACGGCATTGCCGCGCACTGGCGCTACAAGGAAGGCACCAAACACGCGGATAAGAATTACGAACAGCGCATCAATTCATTGCGCTCGATGATGGAATGGCGTTCGGATGTGAACGACGCGGCCGAATTTGTCGAGTCAATGCGCAGCGATGTCTTCCAGGACCGGGTGTATATCTTCACCCCGCGCGGCGACATCATTGACCTGCCGGCCGGCTCCACCCCGATTGATTTTGCCTATCACGTCCATACCGACATCGGCCACTGCTGCCGGGGGGCGCGCGTGAACGGGAAACTTGTCCCGTTGTATCAGGAATTAAAGACGGGCGACCAGGTCGAGGTCCTGACAGCGAAGCGCGGCGCACCCAGCCGCGATTGGTTAAATCCTAATCTGGGACTGGTCCGCACCCAGCGCGCCCGCTCGAAGATCAAAGTCTGGTTCAAAAAGCAGGAGGACGAGCAGAACCTGGCGCAGGGCCGCGAAACCCTGGAACGTGAACTGCAAAGACTCGGCCTGAACGATATTAATTTTGAAAAACTGGCACGCGACCTGAATTACAAATCGCCGGATGAAATGTTCATCGAGCTCGGCAACGGCGACCTTTCCATCAGCAAGATCATCAAGCAATTTTCGCAGGAACAGCAGGCGGAGGAGATCTTTGAGATCAGCCCCTCGCATACACCCGCCACCTCCACGAACGCCATTGAAGTGGTGGGACTCAAGGGCATGCTCTCGACCATGGCACGCTGCTGCAACCCCATGCCTGGTGACCAGGTGGTGGGTTTCATCACCCGTGGACGAGGCGCGACCATTCACCGCCAGGACTGCCCAAACATTCTGCAAACCAAGGACCGCGAACGCCTGCTGCAGGTCGGCTGGGGCCAGGTGGAACGCACCTATCCGGTGCCGATAAAAATAAAGGCCTACGACAGGCAGGGACTGGTTAGTGACATCTCGAACCTGCTGTCCGATGAAAGCATCAATATTGCAGACGTGAAAGTCAATGTGAATAGAAGCATCGCCGACCTGCGCCTGATCATTGAAGTCAAGGATCTGACCCAGCTCAGCCGCATTCTGGCACGCATTGAGAACCTGCCCAACGTTATGGAAGCGCACCGAACCAATCCCGGATAATGGTGCCGTATGGGATATAATCCCGCCGTCCTTCGTCATGTTATCTGTTACCGAAGCGCGCGAGCGCATCCTCTCACATTTTCAAACCACCGCAGCAGAAACCCTTCCGCTGGTTGACTGCGCCAATCGTGTGCTGGCCCGGGACATCGCCGCGGCATACGACCTGCCCCTTTTCAATAATTCATCCATGGATGGATTTGCCATCCGCGCCGAAGACTCAGTCCCCGCCGCGGCCGGTTCATCCGTGACCTTGAGCGTGGTGGCCGATATCCCGGCAGGCTCGGTCCCGACAGTGACTCTCGCCAAAGGCCAGGCTGCACGCATCATGACCGGCGCACAGGTCCCGGCGGGTGCGGATGCTGTAGTGCCTGTGGAAGACACAGACTTCCATTCACGGGAAGCCGGAACCACCGCCCCGCAAACGATCTCCATTGCTAAAAATGTAAAGCCCGGCGAAAATGTCCGTCTGCATGGCACGGACTTGAAGACTGGCGACGTGATCCTGCATAAAGGCCGCAAACTAAAACCGCAGGACCTGGGTCTGCTGGCCATGCTCGGAATTGCCGAAGTCCCGGTTCACAGGATCCTGCGCGTGGCTCTGCTTTCCTCGGGAGATGAATTGATCCCGGTGGATGCTCCGCTTTCCGCGGGCAAGATCCACGATTCGAACTCCTACGCCCTGGCCGCTTTGATCGAAAGCGCGGGTGCTCAAGTCCTGCGGCTGGGGGTGGCCCGCGACACCAGGGCATCTGTGACCGCCTTGTTGGAAAAGGCCATCACCGAAAAGGTGGATCTGATCCTCTCTTCAGCCGGTGTGAGTGTGGGCGCCTTCGACTTCGTCAAGGAAGTGATCGAGGCCAACGGCAAATTGGATTTCTGGAAAGTGAACATGCGCCCCGGAAAACCGCTGGCCTTCGGTGAATATCAGGGCTGCAAGTTCATCGGGCTGCCGGGAAATCCGGTTTCGGCCTTTGTCGGATTTGAGATCTTCGTACGTCCCGTGCTTGAAAAACTGGGCGGTCAATTGCCCGGAGGCAGGCCGACGGTCCGCGTGCGATGCGAGGAACAGATCGATTCAGATGGACGCGAAAGTTATCTGCGCGCCAGGGTCCGCCATGAAAACGGGATTTCCAGCGCAAGTCTGACCGGCCATCAGGGTTCGGGGAATTTGCTGTCACTCGTGCAGGCGAATGCTTTACTAATTATCCCCGCTGGTGTAAAATGCGTGCCTGTTGGTCAGGAAGTGGACGCCATATTATTATGAGGAAAAATGGATAAGTGGTTTTATCGCGCGTCGGTCGCCCTGGCGATCCTGGGGCTGCTCGTTTCAATTTACATGACGATTTACAAACTCACCTCCGACGACAGAATGTGTGTCGGCTCGGGCGATTGTCACACTGTCAACGCCAGCAGGTATTCCGAAGTGAACGGCGTCCCCGTGGCTGTGTTCGGTGTGATTGGGTATGGCGCCATCCTGGCCGTATTGTTCTTCGAACCGCGCAACCGCTTTTTTGGAGACAACGGCACATTGATGATCTTTGGCATGGGCCTGTTCGGTTTTCTCTTTACCGTCTGGCTGGTTTATGTTGAGCTCGTGCTGCTGAAAGCACTCTGCCCGTTCTGTGTTACATCGCAAATTTCCATGACCCTTCTGTTTGTTCTTGCGGTCATCCGCCTGATCAAACAACCCCAATCTTAGGAGGAAGCTAATGCCCCGAATTAAATGTCACTACATAGATTGTGTGTTCGTCGACGAAGGATATTGTTCTGCTGCAGCGGTTGAGATCGACCCGGACACCGGGTGTAACACCTATTCCGCGACCGATGGAGCCGCCAAAAAAGCCGACGATTGGGACGAGGAAGATGAAACCGAAGACTGGGACGATGAAGACGGCGACGATGAGGACGACGACTGGCTGGATGATGAGGATGAAGACGAGATCTAGTCTACTTTAACGGGTAACCATAAATCAAAAGACCTTCCTGTACAGGAAGGTCTTTTGATTTATTTCTTAATGTCGAGGGCTATTCGGTCGCGACCTTCAGAGGAGCACAAAAGGGCTGCTATTTCACGAACTCGTACAACAAAACACCGGCAGCGACGGCGAGATTCAAGGAACTGACCCGTCCCTGCATGGGCAGGGACACGGTCACATCACAGGCAGAGACCTGCTCCGCAGATAATCCCTTTTGCTCATTACCCAACATCAGGATCCAGGGGTTTTTTGGCGCCAAAGTACGATAATCCTGGCTGGCCCTGGCCGAAGTCCCCACAAGTTGATAATTGCCAGCCCGCGCCCATTCGCGGAAATTGTCAAAGGAGGTTTGAATAACCGGCTTCCAGAACAACGTTCCCATACTGGCGCGGACCACAGTGGGATGGTACAGCTCCACCCCGCCGTCCAGCAAAAAGAGCGCTCCGGCGCCGACTGCGTCCATGCTGCGCAGGATCGTGCCGACGTTGCCCGGGTCTTGTGGCGAGACCAGCGCCACGGCATGTGCAACGGGTTTAAGATCCTTGAGTTGAGTCTTCTTCTGATGCACAATGGCGATAATACCCTGCGGGTTTTCCTTGTCGGCCAGCGACTCCATCACCTGCGAAGTGACAGGTTGAGGTTTAAAGGAGAAGCGCGTGATCAGGTCGTGCGCAAAAGGACTGGTCAGCACGCCTGAGGCGTATAAAATGGCTTCGATCTCCCAGCCAGCCTCCACCGCCTCACCCACATGATGGATGCCTTCCACCAGGAACAAACCGCTCTCGTTGCGGGCCTTCTTTTGACGCAGGGCGCGCGCCTGTTTAATGAGCGGGTTGCCCGGGCTGGTGATCAATGGTTTCTGCATATCCTCATTGTAAATGATTCCGTTCCGATCCTAGGGCGCAACCACCGTCAATGTGCCGACCATGCCAGCCATGTAATGACCCTTTGTTCCGCATACGACCTGATATTCACCCGGGTCGGCCGGGGCCATGAAAGTTCCTGTCACACTTTCACCGGGCTGGGCTTCGATCTCCCAGTAGATGTTGGGTTCATCCTCATCACCAAAGTCATCCCCAACAGCCTCGCCAAGCTTCATGATCACGAACTCATGCACCACTGCCCCGTTATTGGTGGCATTGACGGTGATCTGCTGCCCGGCAGGAATTGTAAACCCGGATGGTGTGAAGGTAAATTCAGCCAGAGTCACATTGATCGTAGTGGACGGGCCCGCGCTGCCGCAGGCGGAAAGGACGAACAAGCCTGCCAGAAAAACAATAAATCCTACTCTTTTCATCTTTCTCTCCTCGCGTGGATTTGACCGGCACAGTGTACTTATTTTTCGCCCGCTTTGCAAGGCAAACTCCCCGCCTTCCGGATTCATACTGACCTGGGTACACTCAACCACCAGGCATTCTGACACGGGTTTATCAGTTTACAGCAGTTGTGCGGTACCAGGTCCAATATTTCTCTTTTCATCAACGTCTCTGTGCCAGCAGGGCCGAACATGTTGACCAAATCAGAAAAAGGAGCGCACATGGAAAGCAAAAAAACCGGTTTTATTTCAGTTGATGAGTACATTTCAACTTTTCCCGCAGGGACACAAAACATACTGAAAGAATTGCAGGCAACCATAAAGACCGCCGCCCCTGATGCCGAAGAAAAGATCAGCTATCAAATGCCGACCTTTTTCCTAAAAGGCAATTTGGTGCATTTTGCCGCCTTCAAGAATCACATCGGCTTTTACCCGACGCCAAGTGGAATTCTGGTCTTCAAGGATGAACTCTCAATTTATGAGGGCGCAAAGGGATCGGTGCAATTTCCGATCGACAAGCCTATGCCGTTGAAACTGATCAGCCGGATCGTTAAATACAGAGTCGCTGAAAATCTAAAAAATGCCCTGAAAAAGCAGGGTGGGAAAAAATAATCAATTGTTCAGTGGCAGTTGCCATGGCGTCTGATCCGGAGACGGGGCATATACAATTACCAAAATACGCAAAAAGATTCTTGAATGAAACAGGACAGTTCCTGTCTTAATTCTGGTACCACAAGCCCATATCTTTTCTCCCCTTATCCAACTACAATGACAACATCGTGCAGTTTCAGCTTCGATGTTCAGCCAAAGGAGAAACACCATGAAACATCGGTTGTATTCACTATTCATTTTTTGGGTTACAACAAGTTTGATCCTCAGCGCTTGCGCCCTTTCCCACCGCGGACGTCCTTTTTATATAAATGACCCCGCTGATCGGACCTTCTACAGGCTGGATACTGCAATCTACATTGGCCTCCGGCGGGGACAGGAGATACCCTCCGAATACACCTCGTTTCAGTACGAAGTCTACGACAATGGAGTATTGGTCAATACGCATGTGGAAAACAGGGCTACATCCCAGGTACGGGTAACAGACCCAATCCCGCATGTGGGTGGATTTCACACACTTTCCGCCCGCGCACGCGCATATAACAGCGCCACGGGTTTTGGTGACTGGTATGTTGCTCCGTCCGTCTGCGTTTATATTGGCCCTGTCGAGCCGGCCAGCTACGCTTGCCTAGAATACGGGTTCCCCGCTCATCTGGAGATCGCAACCCAGGATCCGTCCGTCATCATCATAGAACCAACTGCACCGCTCATGAATCCTATCATCCCCAATAACGGCGGGAATACAGGCAACACCGGCGGCAATCCACCCGCCCCGACCGGATGCGCTCAGTACACGGATCAATCCAGTTGCAATCTGGCAGGTTGTTCGTGGACAGGCTCATCCTGCATTGTGACTCCCTAATTCACGGATATTTAAAACAATCGAAAAAACAATGGATTCTCAAAAGGCATCCGTTGTTTTTTTGATTCAATCAGGCAGCTCCAGGCTGGGCTGGATGAGTGACGGATGTCAGGCATCCGCCGCTCATCCTTAAAAGTTACAACATCTCCGTTGTTTTACTGTCTTATAATATTTACAGGAGATTTCAATGACTGTCAAAAAGAATGCTTCAAGCTCAAAAGGCGATCCGCGTCTCGCGGAGATCATCGAACAAAACATCCATACGATCATTAACATCCGCAAAGTGGCGGACCATCACCGTTCCCGGGAAGAGCGCCTCGCGGATGTAATCACAGACTTCTCAGGACGCATGTATTTCGTTTACTTCCATATCGGATGGTTCGGCGTTTGGATTCTGGCCAACCTGGGATTCTTCGGCATTCAGCCCTTTGACCCCTATCCTTTCGGCTTGTTGACCATGATCGTGTCCCTGGAGGCGATCTTTCTGGCAACCTTTGTTTTGATCAGCCAGAACCGCATCAGTGCTGAAGCGGACCGCCGCGCGGACCTCGACCTGCAGATCGGCCTGTTAACCGAACATGAGTTGACGCGTGCGCTCAAGATGCTGGATGCCATCCAGGACAGGATGGGCATCGATAATGACACGGATGTGGAATTGAAGGATCTGGAGAAGGATGTCGACCCCAAGGATGTGCTGGCTGAGATGGATCGGATGCAGCGGCAAATGAATAAATTAAAGTGATTACCATCTTCAACCTGAAAGTTCGTTCGCGATTCTGTAAAAAGAGGAACACCTACGTGTCCCTCTTTTCTATCCAAACATCCTGCCCATTCCCTTGCCCCCGGTCTTTTGAAACATCTTCATCATCTTTTGCGCCTCCCTGAATTGCTTGATCAGGCGGTTGACATCCTGCACTTCCATGCCACAGCCGGCGGCAATGCGCCTGCGGCGTGAAGCGTTGAGCAGGTCCGGATCGCGCCGTTCCTTGAGGGTCATCGAGTTGATGATGGCCTCGGACTGCTTGAAGGATTTTTCCATGACGGTCGGGTCAATGCCGCGCGCGGCCTGCCCCATTTGACCGGGCAGCATATCCATCAGTTGCGCAAGTGGGCCCATCTTCTTCATTTGTTTCATTTGATCAAGCCAGTCCTCAAGCGAGAACTGACCCTTCATCATTTTTTGAGCCTGCCGTGCCTGGGCGTCCATATCCTGGCCTTCGTAGGCAGCCTCGGCTTTTTCAATCAGGCCGATCATGTCCCCCATGCCGAGAATTCGCGAAGAAAGCCGGGATGGATCGTAGGTTTCCAACGCGTCGAGTTTTTCACCCGTGCCGATGAATTTGATCGGAATGCCCGTCACCGAACGGATGGAGATGGCGGCCCCGCCGCGCGAGTCACCATCCATTTTGGTCAGGATCAAGCCGGTCAGGTTAATGGCTTCCTTGAATCCCTGTGCAATGTTCAAGGCCTCCTGACCGATCATCGAGTCAACCACCAGGAGGATGTCGACCGGATTGACATTCGCAGCGATGGCTTTTAACTCACCCATCAGGTCCGCATCCATCTGGGACCGGCCGGCTGTATCCACGATCACAAGGCTGAATCCACCCTTCTCAGCCTTCCCAAAAGCGCGCTTCGCGAGTTGAGGTGGGGTCAGGGAGGGGTCAGTTTCCACTTCAACATCCAGACGCTCCCCGAGTTGTTGCAATTGTTTGACGGCGGCAGGGCGGTATGGGTCACCGGCCACGAGCAGGACTCGCTCTCCCTTCGACTTCATAATGCGTGCAAGTTTGCCGGAGGCGGTGGTTTTCCCGGCACCCTGCAGGCCCACCATCATGATCACGCGCGGTTTTGGCCCGGTCAGATTTAATCCAACCGGCTCGCCGAGCGCAGTTATCAATTCGTCGTTCACGATCTTAATGACCTGCTGCCCGGGATTGAGCGCCTTCGAGACTTCCACGCCAATTGCGCGCTCACGCACCCTCGCGACAAAGGATTTAACCACGCTGAAATGCACATCCGCTTCGAGCAGGGCCAGACGCACTTCACGCATGGCGGCATCCACGTCCGCTTCATTGAGCTTGCCGCGGCGGCGCAATCCGTCAAAGATCTGATTGAGTCTTCCGGTTAAAGTTTCAAACATGGGTTAATGACTCCAAGGTAGGACAAGCATTTTAGCGCCTAGCAGGTCGAGGGTCAAGGAAGAGCCGCTGCTTTAAGCGGACGAAAGTCCGTCATCCATTTATAATTTCTTTACAGGGGGGCCGAAACTACGTATACTGGCCCGTGTTATCTTTGTAACCACCCATCTCAGTTCGCGGAGGAATGATGTCAACCGATAAACCGCTTGTGAACGACAGAAAAGAGATCTTCGGCTGGGCCATGTACGACTGGGCCAATTCCGCCTTCAGCACAACCATCGGAACCGTTTTTCTGGGTCCGTATGTCGCGTCACTTGCCCGCACAGCTGCGGAAACAGCAGGCACGACAACCGCCTCCTTTCTGGGAATTCCCGTCGCCCCTGATTCCTTCCTCCCCTACTGTATTTCATTTTCAGTCGGCATGCAGGTTTTGTTCCTGCCCATCCTCGGCGCAATCGCGGATTATTCCCATTTACGAAAACGCATGATGCAGGTCTTCGCGACCATCGGAGCGATCGCCACGATCCTGATGTTCATGATCACCGGCAGTTTATGGTGGCTGGGCGGCGTGCTCTTCATCGTGGCCAACCTGGCTTTTGGCGCGGCTATTGTTTTCTACAATGCCTATCTTCCGGATATCGCCAGTGAAAATGAAAGAGACAGAGTCTCTTCGTATGGCTGGGCCATGGGATATTTGGGCGGTGGTATTTTGCTGGCGCTCAACCTGGCCTTCTTCACCTTCAGCGAAGACCTGGGAGTGCCCGGCGATCTGGCTGTGCGCATCAATCTTGCATCGGCGGGTGTCTGGTGGCTGGGTTTCTCATTCATCACCTGGAAAAGATTGCGCCCGCGGCATGCCGCTCGTCAGCTGCCGCCTGGCGATACCTATGTCAGCATTGGTTTCAAACAACTTCGCAAGACATTCGGCGAAGTCAAGCATTTTCCGGAAACCCTCAAATTCCTGCTGGCTTATTTTCTGTATAACGACGGCATTCAGACCGTCATCGCCGTGGCTTCCACTTTTGCCGCGGCGCCTTTGATCCAGGGCGGGCTCGAACTGGGGCAGCAAACCTTGATCGCTGTGATCCTGATGATCCAATTCGTAGCCTTCTTTGGGGCCTTGTTCTGGGGCAGGCTGGCCGGCTGGATCGGCGCGAAGCAATCTGTGGTGGTCAGTTTGGTGATCTGGGCGGGCGTGGTGATCTATGCTTATGGCGGATTAAAAGGCCCAAGCGCCACCGCGCAATTCTTCATCCTGGGCATTTTCATTGCCCTGGTGATGGGTGGTTCCCAGGCCATCAGCCGAAGCCTGTTCGCGCAGATGATCCCGAACGGCAAGGAAGCCGAGTTCTTCTCCTTTTACGAAATCAGTGAACGCGGCACTTCGTGGATTGGCCCGCTGGTTTTCGGCCTCGCGAACCAGATCTTTGGGAACTTGCGCTATGCCATCCTCTCCCTGATCTTCTTCTTCATTGCGGGCCTGATCCTGTTGCCTTTCGTAAATGTCACAAAGGCAATCGGGGATGCAAAGAAATACGAAGGGAATTCGTAAATTTCAGGACCAAAAAACAGTGCCGCAAATGCGGCACTGTTTTTTGGTTAATGATGTTTTTTCTTTTTGAAGAATATGGGCGGGTTCTTGAATTTCGGTGCCCGGTCGCTTGACCATGGCGCTTCGGGCGCCATGACGAGAGTACACAGCACCAGAAGTACACGATCGTAATTGACCCGCCAGCCAGCATAATCCAGCCAGGCTTTTTCACGATCTGACTTTACAGGCACACCTGCCTGCTGCAATTTTCGCAACAGTTCGTCAAATTCCTCACGCTTGACGCTGATCGGATCCGCGGGATAACTTGGGTTCTGTGGACTGGAAATGTCAAAATAATCTGCAATGCGCCGCAGGGCTAGATACCCTGCCCGAATGTTCAATGCGGCGGATGGATCTGAAGGAATGTTGACTGCAGCGAGGGTGAGCGCGGCGGAGTCCAGGATCGCGCCGGCAGCGGTGACCCACGAACTATCGGAACGCGGCGAACGAAAGAACACCAGGGCAGGCAGGGTGGTATGACTTTCCTCGATATCGGCGAACCAGATCTCCCAGGTCTTCCAATAATCGCTAAGCTTCTCCAGACCGTGTATACGATTGAAACGGAGAAGCATCTCCAGGGCCGAGGGAGGATTTCCGGCGCGGACTTCAAGCAGGCTGACAGCCTGTTCACGCCGCGAAAATGCGGCGTACATGGTCGGAAGGTAAGCCATTAGCAGAGCCACCAGAAGCAGTCCAAGCAGTGCCTCGGAAAAGGAAAGTACAGTGACAAAAGGGTTTTCAGAAGTGGCAAAGCCAAGGGTCAGCAGGGAGGATCCGCTATAGCGAATATCCGCGAACCATTCCCCCACACCAAGCGACCAATACATGGCGCCATAGCCTGCCAGGATCAGTGCATACCAGGTTGGGATGAGCATGATCAAACTAAGCGGGGAATAATATGCCATGATCGCATCGCGCTGTTCATAGGTTCGGGTAAATCGCAAAATAAAATCAAAGACGCGGCGCATGACCCCGAAGATCACTCGATTCAACTGGCTGCGCGCGGCACGAGTCAATACAAAAGTGGACAAGGCGGAGAAGATCGTCATCACCACCATAACCAAACCAACAAGAAATATTGAAATTCTGACCAGGATATCCATCAGCGCTGATTATAAGGGAAAGGCTATCACGAGACATAAAAAAACCTGCCCATTTTTCGATGGGCAGGGCGGATCACTGCAGGTATTGATTGAAGGCACTCCGGAGCTGGTCCTCCGTGGTGTAACCGATGAATTTCTCGAGGAGATTCCCGTTTGCATCCAGAAGGTATAGCTCGGGCTGGTAATAGAAACCAAGTGTACGCTGAAAGGTGTCCGTGGCCGGATCATCGGCATCCAGAAAGGCGAACCCGACCCTGCCAAAATATTCCGCTTCAAGCCCATGAACCATGGGCGCCATTGCGCGGCACGTACTTCAGGTAAAGCGAAAAAATTCAATCAGTTGCAGGTGACCAGATGCCAGATTGACCGTGGAGGGGTCCGTGGCTTCAAGGTTGGGCCCGCGGGAAGTGGCTGCAGGTTGAACCGGCGGGACGACGGTTGATTCAGGCGCGGTCAATTCCGGTGTGGTCAAGGTAAGGGTGCTGACGGACAAGGCCGATGCGGTCGGGGTGGCGGGAGCCGCCGGGGCACAGGCTGAAAGCAGTAGGACGGCAGCCAGGCTGAGGGTCCAGAAAATGAAGCGGGGTTTCAATCGATCCTCCTTATAAAGATATTGAATGCAAGGATAGTCCGTTTGGACGGATTCTTACCTATTTTCGCAAAATTCCAGGCAGGAAATACGTCATGTTGAAATATAGCCGCTTTACTTTGACGGTTGTGAAATCCTACGCTATACTACATTGGTCAACCGATCATTTTTCCGGCTGGACCCCCGTTCGACACACACCTTAACCAGGAGGCATTACGATGGCAGATTTCAAACTCACTTACGCGACCATGTTCAATCCACCCGAGGAATTGCACGTTGGATTTGACAAGGCTGTGGAAGCTCTCAGGAAGAACATGGGCAAGGAATATGGAATGTATATCAACGGCAAGGAAGTCATGGCCGATGAAAAATTCGACGATCATTCCCCCGTAAACACCGATTGGGTGCTCGCAAAAATGCAAAAGGGCAACGCCAAACATGCCGAACAGGCATTGGATGCGGCCCGCAAGGCTTTTCCAGGCTGGAGTCACACACCCTGGCAGAAACGCGTGGAAGTGATCCGCAAAGGCGCCGCCTTAATCGAAAAGCGCATCTTTGAACTCGGCGCGGCGATGGCCATGGAAGTCGGAAAGAACCGCATGGAGTCCCTGGGCGACGTGCAGGAAACCGCGGACCTCATTTATTATTCGTGTTACCAAATGGAAAAGAATGACGGCTATGTCGTCGAAATGGGCAAGGATCCGCTTGTGGGATATGAATCACGGAACGTGTCCATACTCCGGCCGTACGGAGTGTGGTTGGTCGTCTCCCCCTTCAATTTCCCATTCGCCCTGACCGGCGGCCCGATGGGCGCGGCATTGGTCGCAGGCAACACCGTGGTTGTCAAACCCGCCACCGACACTGCCTGGATCGTTCGCCTGTTGATTGACTGTTTCCGCGATGCGGGCCTTCCCGACGGCGTGCTGAACTTCGTCACCGGTCCCGGTTCGACCCTAGGTCAGGCGCTCGTCGACAGCAAGGAAGTGGATGGCGCGACCTTCACCGGTTCCTTTGATGTCGGAATGAAGATGTTCCAGGATTTCGGCAAACGCAATTACGTGCGCCCGGTCATTTTGGAGCTCGGTGGAAAGAATCCTGTGATCGTTTCAAAGAACGCAGACCTGGAACGGGCCTCCATCGGCATCATCCGCTCGGCCTTCGGGCTGCAGGGACAGAAATGCTCCGCCGCTTCGCGCGTGATCGTGCATGAAGCAGTATACAATGACCTGGTGGCCCGCTTGAAGGACGCTGCATCCAAGCTGGTCCTCGGCGACCCGACGGAACGTAACACGTATAACGGTCCGGTGGTGAACAAATCCTCCTATAACGAGTTCAAGGAATTCTGCGAAGAGATCAGCCAGGGCGGCGGCAAGTTCCTGACCGGCGGACACGTGAAGACAGGCGGCATGTTCGACAAGGGCTTTTACTGCGAGAACACCTTTGTGACCGACCTGCCCTTCAGCCATCGCCTGTGGAAACATGAAATGTTCCTGCCCATCACCACCATCGGCAAGATCAAGGACATGGATGAAGCCATGCGCATCGCCAATGATGTCAACTACGGCCTGACTGCAGGCTTCTATGGCTCCCCAGAAGAAACCGACTGGTTCTTCGACAAGATCGAAGCGGGAGTCACTTATGCCAATCGTCCCCAGGGCGCAACCACCGGCGCCTGGCCCGGCTTCCAACCGTTTGGCGGCTGGAAAGGCTCCGGCTCGAGCGGCAAGAATGGAGGCGGTCATTATTATCTGCCTCTATATATGCACGAACAGATCCGCACACTCATAAAATAAGGATCATTTCAACTCAATACCCCTTTCTCTTTTTAGAGAAAGGGGTATATTTTAAAGGTAACCTCATGCCGTGGAATCCCAAACAATATCATAAATTCCAGTCGGAGCGTTCTGCTCCGTTTTACGATCTTTTGAAACTGGTCGAGGTTCGGCCCGGGATCAAAGCCATTGACCTTGGCTGCGGGACCGGTGAACTGACTCGAGTCCTGGCGGACAGCCTGCCCGGGAGTGATGTGACTGGACTGGATTCCTCCACGGCCATGCTGGACGCTGCGCGGGCGGCTTCCTACGCAAGCTCAAGCCTGCGTTTTGAACAGGGAGATCTTTCCAATCTGACAGGCAGCTGGGATTTAATCTTCAGCAATGCCGCCATCCAATGGTGCGAGAACCACGAAAGTCTAATTCCACATCTTTTTTCCCGTCTTTCCCAAGGTGGTCAGTTGTGCGTCCAGATGCCCTCCAATCACAATCACATCTCCCACATGCTGATCCGCGAAACGGCGCGCGAAGCGCCTTTTGATAAAATCCTGAATGGCTTCGAGCGCGTCGCACCGGTGCTTTCCATCGATCAATATACGAAGATATTGTTCGATCTGGGTGCGCTGAACATCCAAATCTTTGAAAAAATATATCCGCATGTACTTGAGAATTCGGATGCAGTCATTGAGTGGATCTCCGGAACCGCCTTGGTGCCCTACTTTGAACGTCTTGGGACTCACAAAGACGAATTCCTTGGGGTTCTGCGTGGGAAAATGAAAAAAGCTCTGCCCGAAAGTCCGCTCTTATATCCCTTCCGCAGAATTTTATTTTCGGCGTTCAAGGCCCGGCCGTTGTCATGACCGGAGTGGACATGCCAGGAGATCATGCAAATGGATAACCACGATGATTTGATCATTCGCGTCGGGACCTTTTTCTACGTGTTGGGCGGGGGTGCCTTTGTTCTATTTATGATATCTGACCTGGCCGATCAGGCGGATTTCGATTATTTTTTTGTAGCCGTGGTGCTTTTGGCCATCGGCTGGGTTTTCCGGCGCAGAAAGCCGCCCCCCCCGCCGGCAGGACGTTTTGAATATCTGCGAAAAATGCGTGAAGAAGCGCGAGCCAGGCGCGCCGCCAGATCGAAAAAATAAATGAGAGAAGAAAATACATGTCCAAATTGATCCCCCTTAAAAAAGCTGTTTCCGAATTCGTAAAGGACGGCGATGTTGTCTACGCGGCAGGGTTCACCCATTTGATTCCCTTCGCGGCCGGCCACGAAATCATCCGCCAGGGTCGGAAAAACCTGACCCTGGCCCGGGCCACACCTGACCTGATCTATGACCAGATGGTGGCGGCGGGCTGTGCGAAAAAGGTCATCTTTTCCTACATGGGAAATCCCGGCGTGGGCTCGCTGCGTATTGTGCGGGCCGCCCTTGAAAAAGGCGAACTTGAATGGGAAGAGTATTCCCACTTTGGAATGATCACCCGTCTGCAGGCGGGTGCGGCGGGACTGCCCTTCCTGCCGATGAATCAAACCGGCGCAACCAGTTTGGAACAATCCAATCCCCTGATCAAGCGCATCCCCGATCCATACGGCGGCAAGGACGTCATTGTGGTGCCGGCTTTAAATCCGGATGTGGCCATTGTCCACGTGCAGCGGGCGGACAGGAACGGCAACGCCCATTTATGGGGCATCATCGGCGAACAAAAGGAAGCCGCCTTTGCGGCGAAAAAAGTCATCCTCACGGCGGAGGAGATCGTGGACGAATCAGTCATCCGGTCCGACCCGAACCGCACCATGATCCCCGCAAATATTGTCGACGCCGTGTGTCTCGTTCCCCACGCCAGTCATCCCTCCTATTCGCAGGGGTATTACGACCGCGATAATGAATTCTATCTGGCCTGGGACAAGATCAGCGAATCCCCGGAATCGGTCAAAGCCTACCTCGATGAATGGGTGTACGGAGTCAGGGATCGCGACGCATATTGGGAAAAGCTGGGTGCGAAAACGCACAGGCGATTAAAAGTAAAAGCCATGTACAGCGAGAAGATCAATTACGGAAAATATTAGTGGACATTCCAAATTTTGACCTTGGCGGAGACGGCCCATCCCTGCATTTCCTGCATGCCAATGGGTATCCGCCTGATTGTTACAAGCCATTCTTTACACTGCTGAAGGACCGCTATCATCTCTTTGGGATGACCCTGCGCCCATTATGGCCCGATTCGAAAATATCGGATATCCGTGACTGGCATCAATTTTCAGACGACTTGCTGCGCTTCCTCTCCGACCGTCAAACGGGTCCAGTGATCGGAGTGGGTCATTCCATCGGAGGCATTGTCACCTTGCGGGCGGCGCTGCGGGATCCCGACAAGTTTCGCGCGCTGATTCTGCTTGACCCGGTGCTCTTCGTGCCATCCTTTTTGGTCATGTGGAACATCGTACGCGCACTCGGTTTGGGAAACAAATTTCATCCCAAGATCGCGGGTGCGCTAAGGCGCAGACGCACCTTCGATGATTTGGAGATGGTCTTTCGCGGCTATCGTTCACGTGAGGTATTTAAGTATATGAGTGATGAAAGTTTGCGCTCCTACATCGACGGCATCACCCGCCTGGAACCTGACGGAAGCTACAGACTTGTCTATTCACCCGAATGGGAATCGCATGTTTATCTGACCGGTTTGCGGGATCTGGATCTATGGAACGGTCTGTCGAAATTACAGGTGCCGACCCTGATCATCCGCGGTGCCGAGACGGATACCTTTCTCGAAAAAGCAGCCCGATTAGTCAGGAAAAGGAATCCGATGATCAGGATCGAAACTCTCGAAAGGTCCACACACATTCTGCCCCTCGAGAGACCGCAGGAAGTATTCAATAGTATGCAATCGTTTTTGAAGGAGACCTTATGACAGCAATTCCTTATTCATCTGCCGAACTGATGATCGTCAACGCCGCACGGTTACTCAAAGACGGAGATGTTGTCTTTGTCGGCGTGGGCCAGCCCAACCTTGCCTGCAACCTCGCCAAACGCACACATGCACCAAATCTGGTCATGATCTATGAAGCCGGTGTAATCGGCGCGGAACCCGAACGCCTGCCCCTCTCCATCGGTGACCCGACCCTGGTCAGCGGTTCGCTTTCGGTCGTCAGCATGTACGACATTTTTGCGAACTACCTGCAGCGCGGCAACGTGGATGTGGGTTTCATGGGCGGGGCCCAGATCGATAAATTTGGCAATATCAACGCCACTGTCATCGGTCCGTATGATCATCCCAAGGTGCGTCTGCCCGGTTCGGGCGGATCGCAGGAGATCGCCGCCTGGGCCAACCGCTGTTACATCATGACCCCGCACCAAAAACGGCGCTTCCCAGAAAAAGTGGAATTCATGACCTCCGCCGGATTCATCGGCGGCAAAGGGGACCGTGAGAATGCAGGCCTGCGCGGCGGCGGCATGGTCGGTGTAGTCACGGACATCGGCATGCTGGAACCCGATCAAACCGGTGAAATGATCCTGACCGCCCTGCATCCCGGAAAAACGATCGAGGAGGCGAAAGCCAATACGGGCTGGGACCTGAGATCTGCGCCTCACGTAAAAGTGACTGAACCGATCACCCAAAAGGAATTAAACATCCTGCGCAGGGAACTTGATCCAACCGGAATCTACCTAAAAGGGGCGGCGTAAGATGACCAACATTCAGCCCGCACCGAAGCGCAGCATTATTTCAAATATCTTTATTTCCTCCGATGAGCCGAGATTACGGGCCGGCTGGCGGCTGCTCCTGCAGACCCTTTTCCTGATCCTGCTATCGATACCGGTTTCCCTTTTGGCCGGATTGATTCCGGTCAGTGGCGATGGATTCTTATTCAGCCAGGTCATCGAACTGATTATTTTCACGGCTTCGATCTTTATCGCCCGCAGGTGGCTCGATAAGCGCACTTTCACAAGCCTCGGCTTCCAGGTCAACAGACAGGCGTTGACTGACCTTCTTATGGGCATTGCGATCACCTTCATTATGATGGGGCTGATCTACCTGATTGAAGTTGCAGCGGGCTGGCTTACCTTCGAAAGTTTTGCCTGGCAAACGGAATCCCTCGCGAATGTGCTGGGCGGCGTCCTCGGTTTCTTTATAATTTTTATTTTCGTTGGCTATAATGAGGAACTGCTCTCCCGCGGCTACCATCTGCAAACCATCGCCAGCGGGACCAATCTGTTCTGGGGAGTGCTGATCTCATCCAGTGTTTTTGGTCTCGCCCACCTTGGCAACCCCAATGCCACCTGGGTCAGTGCGGTTGGGATCCTGTTCGCTGGCATTTTTCTCGCCTACGGGTATATCCGCACCGGCCAGCTTTGGCTATCGATCGGATTACACATCGGCTGGAACTTCTTTGAGGGCGTGATCTTCGGGTTTCCCGTTTCAGGCCTGGATATCTATCGACTGGTCCGCCACAACATCGCAGGTCCGGAAATATGGACTGGCGGTGCTTTCGGGCCTGAAGCAGGACTGATTGTCCTGCCTACGCTGGCAGTCGGTGCCGCTTTGATTTATCTTTATACAATGAAAAGAACAAAGCCTTAATTGTAATTTTCTCACAGGAGGATGAGATGCAAAACGAGCGCTTCAAATCCACGATGGCCGTGATCGTGGCGGTCGTGACCGTGTTGGGGGCCATGGCGGCCTGTATGGCCACCGTCGCGTCATCGAATGCCGGCGACGGGGATTTCACCGGCCTGGAAACGGCCATCCGGGCTCAAAAAGCGGAAAGTATTAATCACATTTATGCATATCAGCATTACCGGGCCTTTTCGGATTACTCGCGTTACCTTGAATTGGGAAACCTGATGTACGATCCGAATGCGGATGAAAAGGCTTCCATTGCAAACGGCACGATCCAGCGCGAAGTCTGGGGAATCGCCAGCGGGATCAGCTCGATCTTTTTCGAACCCCGCTACATTTCCCCCGATGGCACTTATGACATTCAACGCGAATTGGACGAGGCTCTCGCGGAGGATGCCCAAAATGCGGATTTAAATCCCGCCCCTTATTTTGAAGAATCCGATCACCAGCGCAGACGTTCGTCATCCCTAACCGCGGATATGATCGTGTTTGCCATATCATTCTGGTTTCTCACGCTTGCGCAGGTAACAGACAGGAAAATCAAGTACGTCTGGGCGGCTCTTGGAATCATGCTCGGAATTGCCGGCATCCTTGGCATGTTAATCGCGAGGTACGTCGTATGAGCCAAAGAGTGGAAAGCCGAAACGAGGAAAAATTTGAAAAAATGGTAACTGTGCTGATCGCCTCTGTGGCGATCTGGGTGGCCATTACCGTTTATTTCCAAAACTACGCCGCCAATCTATCCGACCAGGCGCGCCGGCGCGCACAGGAAAATGCGATCGCTTCCACGAAAACAGAGTTGAACGGCACCATCCAGTACAGTTATGAATGGCAGGGCGCCTTCCAGACCTGGAAGGAACTTGGCTGGCAGATTACCGCCGCTGAACAATCCGGTGACAGCGCTGCCGTGGAACGCTACACCAAACTGCAGCAGCGTATCGCGGCCATTAACGATATTCTCGGCCCTAAATATTTCGATACCAACGTCGGGTGGCCTGATTCCAGCAAATACGAAGCGGACTTGTACCTTGTGGAGTCCACCCGTCTGTCCGAAATCTATATCGCAGAGGCGGAACTCGGCACCGCCACCGACAATACCGCCGATGCCCTAGTAGTCCAGATTACCCTGCTGACGGTGGCCCTTTCTCTTTACGGTTTGTCCATGGCGCTGAAAGGCAAAGTGCGCTGGCTATTCGTCATCATCGGCTCCGGGATTGTCGGGTTTTGCATGCTCTGGCTCAGCTGGTCCATGCTCGAGCTTTTTGTGCGACCGGAAGTGAACAACCCTGCGATCAACGCATATTCAGAAGGCGTTGGACTGGCCTATCAAGGAAAATACGACGAAGCCATTTCCAAATTCAATACCGCGATCACGGAGAAATATGACTATGGCAAGGCCTACTATGAGCGTGGTTTTGCATATTATTACAAGGGCGATCTCGCCACTGCCATCGCGGATTTTGAATCTGCACGAAACGCGGGGCTGGAAGACACCACCACGAATTGGAATCTGGGCTGGGTTTATTATCTTTCCGGCCAATATTCGCAGGGCATCCAAGCCGACGAAAGGGTTCTGAGCCTGGATCCCGGCGTTGTCGGTGTGCGTATGAATGAAGCCATCAGTTATCTTGCCATGGGAGATCTGCCTAACGCACAACAGCAGTACGACCTGCTTATACAGGAGGCCGAACGGCAGGTGAACGAAGCTCACCAAAACAATCTCGAACCTTCCGCCTCCCTCTGGTACTACATGGATGCAGGCGCTATCGACCTGCAAAACCTGGTCGATCAACTGGACAACAATCCCAAGTCATGGACCGAGGCGCCTTCCGCAAACCTCATTTCCGGTGACCATGCCGCCCTTCGTGATTTCGCCTTCAATCAAATGAAGCGATTAAAGGAGACCACGGTCGCCCTTGAATATACAGGTCATTTGCCGGCAAACCAGACAGCCCTGCAGGTCCAGCCTTTCAATTTTGGCCAGATCACGGACAGGGACGAACAGGGCCTGGTCATTGGTTTCGACATCGCGCCCGACAACAGCTTCGCCTATGGGACCGAATCTGTGACTGTGGAATATACCTATGACGGCCCGGCACCAAAACAGATCATTTGGAAGGTCTATGTCAACGGCCGGGAGGATCAGTCACTGCGGGTCATCCAGACCGACAACATCGGTTCCGGCACCATCTGGTATCGGACCTTCGGTTACAACTACACAAACGTATTCATCCTTACGCCGGGAGAATATACCGTGGAGTTATACGCCGATTCCAGTCTTGTTCAAATGGGCCAATTCATCATCCGGGAGGAGTAGCATCCAACCAAAGTCCTCTTTACCGGAAAGGATTGTCGGGGTATACAAGGGGCGATGACCGCTTCCCCAATTCGCCATATTCTGTTCGACCTGGGCGGCACGCTCATGCATTCCCGCGAAAACTGGACGGACATCTTTTCGCATGCAGACCTGGCCCTGAGCGGGAAATTGCTTGAACATCACATTCACCTGGATACCGCGGTTTTCCGTATGCGCCTGCATCAATATTATGACCAGCGCGACAAGGACTATTACGAAACCACCTATCATTTTGTCCTGCGGGAACTTCTTGAAGAACAGGGCTATGCCGAGGTCAGTGAATCCATTCTCCGGTCCGCGCTGGACGCGATGTATTCCATCACCCAAGGCAATTGGATCCTTGAAGAGGATACCCTGGGGACCCTGCAAAAATTAAGGTCGATGGAATATCATCTGGGCATTATTTCAAACGCGGGTGACGACCAGGATGTTCAGGAACTCGTCCAGAGTTTTGGCATCCGGCCGTTCTTTGATTTTGTGCTGACCTCGGCAGCCTGTTATTATCGCAAACCCCACCCGCGCGCTTTTGAGATTGCCCTAGCACAATGGAGTATTTCGCCGCGCGATGCGATCATGGTCGGCGACAGTCTGCAGGCGGATATTCAAGGCGCCAAAAATCTGGACATGCACACAGTCTGGATCACACGCCGCGCCCAATTCAAGGCGGATGAAAAGCGGCGCATCCAGCCGGACTTCAGCCTGAGTGGTCTGAACGAGCTGTTCCCCATCCTCGAAGAACTCGATGCATCCCGTTCATGAACCCCGCTCGACCCGGATGGCGGTTACAATTCACCCATGCAGAATAAACTATTTCCTTATCTTATGCTCGTGGTCGGGATTACCGCACTGAGCCTTTCGGCCATGTTCGTGCGTTGGGCGGACGCTCCCGGCCCCGTGACTGGATTTTACCGGCTGCTGATCTCCACCATCCTGCTTACGCCGCTCTTCCTGCGGCAGCAAAATAAACTTGAGCTGATTCAAAAAAAATATCTGGTCTTTCCCGCACTGGCGGGTATCTTCACGGCCTTCGATTTTGCATTCTGGAATTCATCCTTGAAATACACCACTGCCGCCAATGCAACCCTGCTCGGCAATACCTCCCCCCTGTGGGTCGCGCTATTCGCGCTCTTTATCTTCCGCGAAAAGCTGGGCGGCATTTTCTGGGCCGGACTCATCCTGGCTCTGGCCGGCGCAGTCCTGGTCATGGGCAGTGACTTTTTGCGCCATCCCGCCATCGGCCTCGGTGACCTGATGGCAAGCACCGCCGCAGTCTTTTACGCCTCCTACCAGTTGATCACCCAGCGCGGAAGAAAATATATCGACCCTCTTCGTTATACCTGGATCGTGGGAGTCAGTGCGACGATTGGAATGCTGGCCATGAATCTGGTTTTGGGAAATCAACTCACCCATTATTCCACGCAGACCTGGATCATCTTTTTCGTCACCGCCATTATCTCGCAAATGATCGGCTACCTGGCAATCACCTATGCGCTTGGACATTTGCCCGCATCCATTGTCTCCCCCACCCTGATCGGCCAGCCCATCCTTACGACCATCCTCGCCATTCCTCTGCTGGGCGAGATTCCCAACACCACGCAATGGATCGGAGGCGCGATCGCACTGACCGGCATCTATATTGTGAATCAATCGCATGCCCAGGCTCAAAAGGAACCTCCAAACGCCTGACCCGCCTTGAAATTTATCCCACCATCCCCTATACTCCAGCCAGAACCTGCCCAGGAAAACAAAATGGAAATCACATCCACCATTAAAAACGTAGATGTCCCGGTCACCGTTGTCCGCGTCAACGGGGATATCGATTCATCCAGCCACCATGTTTTTCAGGCCGAAGTGGAGCATCTTATCTCCCATGGAGCCGGCCGCATTCTCGTGGACCTGGCCGGCGCGCCCTTTATCAGCAGCGCGGGGCTGCGGGCATTGCATCATATTTTCAACCAATTGCGGACTCTGCACAAGGATGTTGATGACGACACCCTGCGCAGGAAGATGAATATGGGCGCATACAAATCCCCCTACCTCAAAGTCGTGAATCTCTCCAAAGAAGCCAGGGAGGTCTTCGAACTGGGCGGATTTGACACTTATATTGAAGTGCACGACAATGAAGAAAAAGCCATCGCCTCATTTTAGAGGATGGGTTTATTAATCACGCGATCCAACTTATACAGGAGAGAAAAAATGGAAATCAAAATTACAACTGAAAATGCACAGGTGCCGGTCACTGTCATCGCTGTAACCGGGAATATCGATACGAGCACATTTGAACCATTCATGTCCAAAACAAGGGAGTTGATCGACGGAGGCGCCCGCCATCTATTGGTCGATCTCACCAATGTACCCTACATGAGCAGTGCCGGCTTGCGGGTTCTGAATGCCATGTTCAACCAGCTGCGCATTCTATACTCCGAACTGAGCGAGGAGGAAGTACTGCAGGCCGTCAACGATGGCAAATACAAGTCCCCTTATTTAAAGATTCTCAACCTGTCGAAACAATCCAAGGTGGCGTTCGAAACTGCGGGGTTCGACATGTTCCTTGAAACATTTACGGACCTGAAAACCGCCCTGAACTCCTTCCAGTAAATTTCAATTCAGAAAGGGCGCGACGCGCCCTTTCTGAATTCGACCTAGATAAATTCTCCTCCGCACCAGCGGGTCAGCATGTGCGCCATGACCTTTGTGGCGGCAATCACTTCCTCTATGGGCACGAATTCATTTGCAGCATGAGCCAGGCTCACATCCCCCGGCCCGTAATGTGTGGCCGCCATTTTCGCATGATTGGTGAAGAGGCGCATATCCGAGCCATAGGTCACAGCTCGCAGAGTTGCCGGCGAAGCGAGGATTTTTTGATGAGCCGTCTGAAGCTCCTGGATAAGGGGATGATCAAGGGGAGTCTCGCCTGATTCGAACTGACCTTCAAACCACTCCACACGTGGAGGGTGTTCCCGCAACCACGGGTCGGACCCGGCTGCATGCCGGACTGCTCCTTCGAGTGCCTCCCTTGCCGCCTGAGTGGACTCACCGGGGAGGACTCCCATGCGTCCCTCCGCAATCACTTCCTCAGGGACTGTGGAATGCCACTCGCCGCCCTGCACGGTTCCGATGCTGATCGGTGCAATATTATTTGGGTCATCGTAGAGGGGATGTTTAAAAGTTCGATGCCTTTCAGCATTCAAGGTGGTGATGGCATTTAATAACAGCACAAATTTTTCAATGGCGCTGACTCCAAGGGGTTTCATGGCGGCGTGAATGGACCTGCCCGGCACCGTCAACCTGAAGGTGAGTGCGCCGGATTGGACCGGGCAGATCTCAAGGCGGGTGGGTTCCAGCAGAACCACGGCGTCAGCGGCATACCCTTTGACAATGGTGGTCAATGTGCCGATCCCGCCGGATTCCTCGCCAATTACACTCTCGATCAATATATCTCCTGCCGGACGATACCCAAGCCGACCGAGCACCTCCACGGCAAAAATTCCGGCGCACAGACCTGCCTTCATATCACAGGAGCCGCGGCCATACAAGCGTCCATCGCGGATTACCCCACTCCAGGGCGGGTCCACCCAAAGGGCCGGGTCGCCCGGAGGAACCACATCCACATGTCCGTTAAGAATGATCGAGCGCCCCTCGCCAGTATGCGTTCTGCGTAGACGTCCCACCACATTGATCCGGCCCGTCGGAGAAAAGCCATCGTCTCCAAAAGCGGGATGATGCTTCAAGTCTTCGAAGCGGGATGGAACGATCTCTGTTTCAAGCTCCATTTGCTTCAATTTTTGCGCAACAAGATCCTGTGCAGGCTGCTCATGATCGGGCAGGCTGGGGGCCTGCACCAATTTCTGCAGAAAGGAAATCAGATCTTCACGGGCAGCTTCGACTGCGGCGGATATATCAGGGATGGAGGTCATTTCGAATCCTTTGATGATTTTTTTGCAGTATAGCATACCTGCATAAACGGATTCGCTTATAATCACCACATGCCCGATCTATTTGACCACGCCATGCATGAACGTCTGAAAAGCGAGGCACCGCTCGCCGCGCGGATGCGTCCGCGGACTCTGGATGAGTATATCGGGCAGGAACATATCGTCGGCGAAGGAAAACTTTTGCGGCGTGCCATTGAAGCCGACAAACTTTTCTCGTCCATCATTTTATGGGGACCTCCCGGTACGGGCAAGACCACCCTCGCCCAGGTGATCGCCAACACCACCAAGAGTCATTTCACCACCATCTCCGCCATACTAGCCGGCAAAGCCGATTTGCGGGTGGTTATAGATGAGTCGCTCGAGCGCAGGCGGCTGCACAACATCCGCACCATTCTTTTTGTAGATGAAGTCCATCGCTGGAACAAGGCTCAGCAGGATGCGCTTCTTCCACATGTTGAAAACGGGACCTTCACCCTGATCGGAGCCACCACTGAAAATCCGTATTTCGAGGTCATCAAGGCGCTCATCTCGCGTTCACGCGTTTTTCAACTGCGGAATCTAAATCAAACCGAGACGGGAATTCTGATCGACCGCGCCCTGACCGACAGGGAACGCGGCTACGGCAACAAACGCATCACCCTGGACGCCGATGCCCGCACCCACTTAATTGAAGTCTCCAGCGGCGACGCACGCAATGCCTTAAATGCAATCGAACTGGCCGTTGAATCGACCGCACCGGACAAGGATGGCGTTATTCACATCAGCCTGGATGTGGCACAGGAATCCATTCAACGCCGTGCGGTTCTATATGACAAGGATGGCGACGCTCATTACGATACCATCTCAGCCTTTATCAAGTCCGTGCGCGGTTCCGACCCGGATGCTGCCTTATACTGGCTGGCGAAAATGATTTACGCCGGTGAGGACCCGAAGTTCATTATCCGCCGCCTGATTATTCTGGCAGGAGAAGATATAGGACTTGCCGACCCCATGGGACTGGTCGTTGCCAATTCAGCGGCCCAGGCCTTCGATTACATCGGTTTGCCGGAGGGAATTTATCCCATCGCAGAAGCCACGCTTTACCTGGCAACAGCCCCCAAATCGAACAGCGCCGGCGCGTACTTCAAAGCAATGAGGAAGATCGAAGAGGAAGGACAGGTTTCGGTTCCCCGTCACCTGGCTGACACCAACCGCGACGGACAGGCCACAGGTCAGGGCAGAGATTATGTCTATCCACATGACGAAGCAGGTCACTTTACGCCGCAGCAGTATTTACCGAAGCGATTACTCGGCACATATTTTTACACGCCATCCCAGGAAGGTTATGAGTCTCAGGTCACTGCCAGGCTTGAAATGTGGCGCGAGGCACAGCGCAAGGCATTGGGAATTGAGCGCCGGGAGGATGTGCCGGATATAAGCGAGGAAGAGATCAAAGAGATGAAACGCAAGATCAAATAATGGCCAAATGGTATGAACTAAAATATACACCTTTACCACAAACCGACATCAAGGAAACGGCATGCCCACTTTATTATTGATCCGGCACGGCGAAAACGATTTTGTCAAAACAGGGAAATTGGCGGGGCGTCTGCCCGGGGTTCATCTCAATGAGCGGGGGCAGAAGCAGGCCCAGGCGTTGGGAGAGGCGTTAAAGGATGTGCCGATCAAGGCCATTTATTCAAGTCCTTTGGAGCGCGCGATGGAGACCGCGGGGCCCATCGCCGCCGCCCGCAAACTTCAAATCATCCAGGAATCCGACCTCATGGATACCGACATCGGAAAATGGCAGGGCAAGTCTTTGAAGGTGTTAAGGTTAACAAAAGCATGGAAGATTGTGCAGAGCGCGCCATCTCGTTTTCGCTTCCCCGAAGGTGAATCGTTTACCGAGGCGCAGACACGTTACATTGGAGCGCTCGAGCGGATTATTCAAAAGCATCACAAACCACAGGATATTGTCGCGGTCATTTTCCATGCAGACCCGATCAAACTGGCCATTTCACACCTGCTGGGCCTGCCCCTGGACAATTTTCAGCGCCTGGCCTGCGAGACCGGTTCCATGACAGTGATCCATGCCGGTGACTCCGGGGCGAATTTAGTTAAATTGAATGCCCGCCCGCCGTTCGATTTTCTTCCCACGGAAAAGAAACAGCGCTAAAATTTAACTCCAATCAGGACGACCCGAGGCAGGCTTACTGGTATGATTAAATTCCCCCCCGGCACTGTCACATTTTTGTTTACCGATATTGAAGGCTCGACCAGACTTTGGGAAAACCATCCCGAGGAAATGAAAGCCGCCCTGGCAAAGCATGATTTGATTCTAAAGCAAGCCATCGAATTAAACCATGGACACATCATCAAGACCACTGGAGATGGAGTCCATGCGGTTTTTAAAACCGCAATCGATGCTGTCAGATCCGCCTGCAAGTCGCAGCAGGAATTCCATAAATCAACCGGGGATTTAAATCTCAAAGTCCGCATGGGAATGCATACCGGTGAAGCCGAATTACGGGATGGAGATTATTTTGGCGGCGTATTGAACCGCGCTGCGCGGCTGATGTCCGTGGCGTATGGAGGACAAATCCTTTTGTCACAGGCGACGGCTGAGCTGGTCCGGGAACAACTCACTTCCAACCTGGCACTCCGGGACATGGGCGAGCATCGATTGAAGGATTTGACTCGTCCCGAACATATTTTCCAGCTGACACATCCGGACCTGCCCGGTGAATTTCCAGCCATCAAGTCATTGGATTCATTTCCTAACAACCTCCCAATTCAATTGGCATCCTTTATCGGCCGCGAAAAAGAAATCGCCGAAATCAGGGCTCTGCTCAACTCGTCCCGGCTTGTCACATTGACTGGTTCGGGCGGCACCGGCAAGACCCGCCTTTCCATCGAGGCCGGGACACAAGAACTTGAATCATTTGCAAACGGTGTCTGGATCCTTGAACTTGCGCCGCTCACCGACCCGATCCAGATCATGCCAGCAATGGCGCAAGTCTTTGGCCTGCAGGAGCTTCCCTTCAATCCGCTTGAGACGATTGTCACCGATTATCTGCGCGATAAAAAGCTGCTGGTCATTCTCGATAACTGCGAGCATCTCATCGCCGCCTGCGCGAAACTCGCCGACGAACTCCTGCATCAATGCGCGGGACTCAAAATCCTTGCCAGCAGCCGTGAAGCGTTGGGCATTGCAGGTGAAGTGGCGTTTCGCACACCCTCGCTTGCGGACTCCGAATCGACCAGCCTTTTTGTAGACCGTGCCCACGCTGCCAATTCGAAATTTTTTCTCACCGATTCAAACGCCTCTTCCATCGCCCAGATCTGCTCACGCCTTGATGGCATTCCCCTCGCAATAGAACTCGCCGCCGCGCGGACAAAGTTGCTTTCGGTGGAACAGATCGCATCCCGCCTCGATGACCTTTTCCGCCTGCTGGTGGGCGGGAGTCGCACTGCCCTGCCGCGTCAACAGACTCTGCGTGCGCTGATCGACTGGAGTTATGACCTGCTTTCTGAAGAAGAAAAGGAAATTTTGCGAGTCGCCTCAGTCTTTGTCGGCGGCTGGACATTGGATGCGCTCGAAACCGTGTCCAAAGACTCGAATGCCCTCGAGCATCTCGAAGGGCTGGTCAATAAATCCCTGGTTGTAACAGAGGAACGCAACGGTGAAATGCGTTATTTCCTGCTGGAGACGATCCGGCAATACGCCAGGGAAAAGCTGTTCGAAGCGAAGCAAGCCTCGGCGACGCGTGACCGGCACTTCACCTATTTCAATGATTTTGGTGAAAAGATCTGGGATGCCTTTCGCTCAGAGATCCTATCGCTGGTCAACAGAGTGAGAGATGAAGCCGAAAATATGCGCGCTGCCTTGGAATGGGGGTTGGAAAATCACACGGAAGAGAACATCCGCCTGGCGGGAAATTTTTGTATTGCATCGAGTGTATTGGGGAGCAATGCTGATGGGGTGGTTATCGTAGGTTCTGCCATTGAGCGCGCCCAAGCCCTCCCGCCCGTGAGCGGGGAAGCTGATCTTTACAGGAAAAAGCTAATTGCAAGAGCGTTGTTTGCACAAGGCATGGTGGGGATGGGCACAGGGAATATGCCACGCGCCATTCAGGCTCTGAGGGAGTCCATTGCCATTTCGCGTATGACAGGTGACAAACGCATGCTGGGCTACAGCCTGGAAATGTACTACACTGCCACGGGATTCATCCACGCGCCCGATCGAGAAAGTGCCGCCGAAGAGGGGCTGCACATTTTCACCCATGAGGTTGAAGATCGATTTGGGTTGGGCATGGCATACATGATGATGGCAAGGGTTGCTGCAGAAAAGGGGGATGAACGTGAAAAGGAATTGTATTTTGGGAAACTCAGGGAAGGAATGCGGGAGATACCAGAGTCGTATCAGACGGGTATGTTTCACCTCGGCATGGGCATGGACGAAAGCAGACACGGCAACTACGAGGCTGCCAGAAAGATATTTGAAGATGGCGAGAAAATATTCAAGGGCATCGGCAGTGTGAGTTTTCAACTGGTCATGAGGAGTGAAATCGGCCATATTGAACGCTATACAGGGAATTTGAGTCAGGCCAAACTGATCTATCAGAAAACCATTAAAGGCTGGTGGGAGATCGGCAATCGCTCTGCCATCTCCCACCAATTGGAATGTTTTGGGTTTCTCTCCATCCATGATGAGGAACCGCAACGCGCTGCAAAGCTATTTAGCGCGGCGGAAAGTTTACGTGAAAAAATTAATTCACCCAGGGCGGATTACGAACAAGCCGAATACGAGCAGGCCATGGGGAAATTACGCACAATGCTTCCCGAAGCGGAATTTAATTCCCTCTGGGCGGAGGGACGTTCCATGGCGATGGAGCAGGCGATCGAGTTGGCGCTGCACGATGATAAATAGTCCTTCAGCACGTTTATTGAAACCATTAAACATGTCCCCACGTGTTTATTCGGTAAACGAATATGCAACAGCCTCGTGAATGGACATTTTTCGTCCCCGGGCGAGAAGTTCCTCAAAAGCTTTATCTCCGAGTTCATCCCGGGCCATCTGAATATGCCGTTCCAACTCAGCCCGGTCAAATGGAGAAAATAAATTTTCAGAGGTGTCAAATATGGTTTGCGCTGCACCGGACAATGCAGCAGCCCTTTCCGGCTGACCTGTTCCCGCCGCAACTGCTGCCAGGCCGATCAAAAGGTCGCGCGCGCTAATTTTTTCATTGGCTTCCCGGGTTGATTCAAAATATGCCGTAAAAAAATGATGGGCCTTTGAGTAATTGTTTTGCTGCAATGCCAGCAGTCCCAGGTTGTAGTAATTTACCGCCACGTCAAGCATCATGCCGTACTCATGGCAGATTGCTAGGCTCTTTTCATAATATGATTCTGCTTGAGCGAAATCCCCCTGAATCCGAAACAACTCGCCAAGGTTTAACAAGGCGATTGAAACCCCGTCCATAAACCGAAGCCGCTCGTCATTCGCAAGGTGACGGTTAAAAAAGGCAAGTGCTTTTTTGAAATCACCCTGTTTCATATAAAGGACCCCCAAATATTGGGATGCTCTGGCTATCCCCCATGGATCACCCAGCTCGTTGTAAAGGCCCAGGCTTTGTTCGAGCAATGAAAGCGCCTTTTCAGCCTGACCGCGATCATTGGCCAGTCCGCCCAAACCAAACAAATTCCAGGCCACGCCCCACTCCTCTTCATGCTTTTGATAAAGGGCAAGGCTTTGCCTGAAACAGGATTCTGCCTGGTTAATATTTTCATCCTCCCAGCGCGCCACCATCCCCAATCGACTCAAGACTTCCGCGAGCCCCGGTTCGCCGGCCACGCCAAGATTTTGCCAAATTGCATGCCCCTTCTCCAAAACGGACCTCGCTTCAGCGTAATTGCCCATGCGCCATTCCCGTAATCCTGCGTCATTAAGCATTCTCGCATGGTTTTCAGGAAACCGGCTGATATCAGGCATTTCGATGATCCTTGAAAACCAGTTTCGGGCTTCATCCCGTGACCAGCGAACATTCCACGTCCAGCCCAGCGCATTGAATAGCTGAAGGCATGCCTGTGTTTGGCCGGAGGATAAACACCATTCAAGCGCCGTACGGAAATTATCGAGTTCATTGTTTAAACGATCCATCCACTCAAGTTGGCGGGGACCATGCACCTCCAAAGCCGCCATCCCGGCAAGCCGAAGGAAATAGGACAGGTGAATATTCCGCAACTCCGTTTCGGATCCCATATCACGCAGGCAATTCAGCGCAAACCGCCTGATCGTCAACAGCATATCGCAGCGAATCCCTCCTTGCTCATCCGTTGTTCGTTGGAGAAGGCTCTTATCCAACAGCAAGGCAACAAGGTCGCGAACCGGTTTTTGTGCGAACATGCCCGGGAACATTGACTCAACGGCTTCCAACGTGAATCCCCCCAAAAAAATCGAAAGATGCGCAAACAATTTCTGCTCCTCCGGAGCAAGTAAAACATAACTCCAGCCGATGGCATTCTCCAGGGTTCTCTGCCGCACTGAATCGGCGCGCATTCCATTGGCGGATAATACAAATTGATCGTGCAGGCGATCCAGCAAGGCCTGCGGTGACATCAAGCGAATGCGCGCTGCAATCAGTTCGATGGCAAGCGGCAGGCCATCCAGCTGCATACAAATAGATGACAGGGACTGAATATTTTCAGAATTGATTTCAAAATCGGACCGCACGGCCCTCGCCCGTTCCGCGAACAGGGTCAATGCAGGAAATCGCATGGCATGCTCAGGGTCGATGGGCGAATTTGGATCGGGAATGGCAAGCGCTGGTACCGTGTATTGCCATTCACCGGGAATCCTTAATGATTCACGGCTGGTGGCAAGGATTTTTAAATTGGGGCAGGCGGAAAGTAGTTCCGATACGAGTGGGGCAAGTTCCTCAATTAAATGCTCGCAGTTGTCCAGAATGAAAATAGTGTGCTGCTCCCCTATACATTCTGCAAGGTGTCTGACAGGAGGCAGTCCTTTTGACTCCATGTATCCAAGCATTTGAAAGATCGCCGGAATGACAAGGGACGGGTCATCCAAGGAGGACATTGCCAGAAAAAAAACGCTGTTGGAATATTTCGAAGTCAAGTTCCGAGCCACTTCCACGCTTAAGCGGGTTTTGCCTATCCCCGGAGGACCCACCAAGGTTACGAGACGGATATCCGCCCTTATTAAATAACCGCGAATTTCACCAATTTCCTGTTCACGGCCGATTAGTGATGTTGCCGGGAAGGGAAGGTTTGACCGGCGGGAAATGGTGGAATGCCAGGGGGATTCTTCATTAATATATCTGTCCGAATCCGGCTTCCAACCGCCGCGGGCAAAATTCAAAAACGCTTTTCGCTCGCCCTTTGGGATATTGAACTCTTCCGAGATCAATTCAACCAACTGGACGGATGCCCGGCGTTCCGCGGCCTCGATCTTGCGCAAGGCGCTCACCGAACAATTGATCCGGGAGGCAAGTTGCTGCTGGGTTAATCCCAGCATTTTACGCCGACGCTTCAGCCACTCGGCAAACGACACATCAACCAAGAAGAACCGCCGAAAACTGTGTCACTTTTGTGTCGCCGGGCGTCACCAGATCGAGGCTGTTTTTTAGTAAATTTGTGTACATCCTAGAAAGTATACCATCCGGTGGTTGCTACCTAAATTCAAAGAGGAGACAGTTAAATGAAAAATATATTCAAATGGATCGGAATAATTTTAGGCTCGGTTGTCGGTTTGATCCTCCTGTTGGCAGCGACATTATTCCTTATCGGGAGCTCGCGACTCAACAAGAGCTATCAAATTCCCCCGGATCCGATTGTCGTTTCCGGCGACCCGGCGACCGTTGAACATGGGAGGCACCTGGCCGAAACACTTTGTACCCACTGTCACACAGCGGATTTTAGCGGAAAAACCTGGTTTAGTTTTCCACCTGCCGGAACTGTGGATTCAGCCAATTTGACCTCCGGGAATGGCGGGATCGGATCTGAATTTACGGACGAGGATTATGTGCGGGCGATCCGCCATGGAGTGGGTCCTGATGGCAAACCGATCTTCATGCCCTCCGTGGCTGCCTTCCAGAACATGAGTGACGATGATCTCGGCGCCCTGATCGCCTACCTGAAAACGATACCCCCGGTGGATCACCAGACAAATGGCAAACAATTCACCCCGCTTGCAAAGATCCTGATCGGGGTGGGCGTGATCAAACTTCCCGCAGCCCTGGTCAGCCACAACCCGTCTGTTAGTGCACCGGATGCGGCTGTGACGGTGGAATTCGGCCAATACCTGGTTAATATCAGTGGATGTTATGATTGCCACGGCCAGAATTTGGCTGGCGGACCGTTTCCCCAACCCGGCACCACAATCCTGGTCCCCAATATCACCCCGGGTGGTGAGCCCGGCGCCTGGACGGAAGAACAATTCTTCGCCGCCATGCGGACTGGTGTCACACCGAGCGGGCATGAATTGAACCAAGAATATATGCCATGGCAGGAAGTGGGCAAATTCAGCGATGACGAATTAAAAGCGATTTGGATGTTTTTACAATCCCAGCCTGAATTAAATCAAAATTCAAAATAACCGTATCGATCAATAAAAGGCAGGTCACGATAATCGTGACCTGCCTTTTATTTCCACAACTTTGCCAGTTGATTCAATGACTGGTAATATGGTTCGATGCTGGGGATATAATGGCGTTCATCTTTTGCATGCGGACCCAGGCCGGATTGCCCCCATACAACTGCCCGACCGCCCGGGGCAAATCTTGCGCTGGTGCCTGGCAGCTTACGACCGATTCTCGCTTCGCGCCCACCCGAAGCTTGTTTGACTGCTTCGATCAGCGCTTTCAAGGCCGGATTATTCGGGTCACAGGCCACACCGTTTTCCATCACAGAAAACTTCGCTTCAAGATTATTTTCAGAACAATACGCTTCCACTTCCTTTTTCAATGCAGAAATATCATCCTGTGGGATGGGACGGATCTCCACGCCCAGGATTCCCTCCGCCGCCGTGACATTATATACGCCCGGGGTGCCTACGCTAATGAACGGAAATTTCGCCTGCGACTGCCATCCGTCCGCGGATTTGAGGGTAAGTTGTCTGGCAAAGATCTCATTTAGCGCAGTGCGGGCATTGATCAGTTTTTCACTCAAGTCTCCTGTGCCTGCCAAGCCACTATGGCCTTTCGCGCCGCGGGCGATCACCTCAAAGCGCACGACACCACGGTTCTCCACGCATATTTCACCGAAAAGCTCATTGCCTTTTTCACCCGTGCGTTCGCCTGCGATAAAAAGCGATGGAATGAGGTTCAATTCCTTCAATACAAAAGGCGTGCCCCAGGCTTCAGATTCACCATTTTCTTCATTTCCAATCAACAGCAAGGCAATATTTGGATAAGGTGCACCGGATCTCCGGGCATCCCTCATCCAGACCAGATAGGTTGCAACCACAGTCTTCATGTCAGCCGAGCCGCGGCCGTGCAGGTAATCCCCTTCGATATGGGGAATAAATTGCGAGTCATCCGGTTCCGGTTCGACCACATCAAAATGACCCGTCAATAAGATCGGATCCTTCATTGAAGCACCGGGAAAGGCGGCATATACGGCCGGATATTTCCCGTCAAAGAATTTCACTTCCAGGTCTGCATTCCGCAGATAATCGTCGATCAACGACCCCGCACGGTGAACTTCATCATACCGTTCTTCCGGACAGGCCGTCACGGAAGGAATTCGAATTAACTGCTGGGCGAGATCCAGGATCTCCGTGGTCTTGTCCGGATACGATACTTCCACTACAGCCTGGGCGCGCGGACGGAATTGCACAGGCATGTTTTGGATCTGCCGCGCAGCATCGCGTCCGCGCTGGAGGAATTCCGAAATCTTCGACGAATCGTCGCCCAGGATTCCATAATCCGCCGCGATCCGTTCCACGTCAGCTTTAACCTGGGCCTCCCGTTCAAAGTGCAATTCCTTCAATATAGTCAACGGCACCTCGTTGCCATCGCCGAGTTCCCCCTGCAAACGGGCGCGGAATTTTTCGGCCGTGTTTCTGCCGCCCTCAGACATTTCAACCAGCGGTGCCAGGTCATTCCACAAGTTCAAGGATTCAGCCAGGGGTTTCACTTCAGACAGGGTCCATTTCAGGAAATTGCGCATGCCCACCGGCTTGGCGCTGAAGGGGTTTTCGATCTCGGCCCGCAGACCATGTTTCGCCGCCAGGTTCTCATTCTCCCGGGCACGGCTGATGTCTTCACGGTCATATCGGAAGGAACGGCCAAATTGCTGATCGGAATAAATACGCAAAAGCAATAAGTGTTTGAGAGTCAGGTTTGCGATGTCAATATCCAGGCTGTGCCCGCCATCATCCACACGGACTTCGACGCGCCCCATCGGGAGATTAATGCGGGCCATCAAGTTCTGCTTTTCGATCTGGAGAGCCATTTCCTCGGGAGGAGTCGCCTGCCCCACTGCGAACAGGCCGCGGGTGTAAAGATGCGTAAGTTCATCGCTTGTGGTGGAAATAATGCGTTCGACCGGGTCCGCAAAGGAACGTGCACGGATGGGAGTCCAGTTGTTATTTCCGAAGCGGACTCCGCGGCGCACAAGGTCGTAAGAGTTTTGCAGATAATCGTTGTAGGAACGATAGAGATCGGGGAGGTCAAGCTCGCGCGGGTTGGGGAAGGTCAGATTGCGGACCGAATCGTAATCAGTGAGGACGACTACAGCGCGTCCATCCTGGACCTGGGCCTGCATCGGCGTGGACGCAGCAGTGGCGATAAAAAGAGATGCGAAGGCGCGCAGGATGCGCGTGGCAGTGATGTAAAACTCGGACTTGAAATCATCCAGATGCCTGTCGCCGCGTTCGCTTGCGGAGAGATGCATGAAGTCCCACGCAAACAGCGGATCGGGCAGGGATAGGTTGCTGTGGATGCCCGCGGTGGCCAGGGTATCCCCGTAAAGATCGACGCATTTTTCGAGATAGCGGCGTTTGGCAATACTCCAATTGCCAGGCAGGGAATGATGACCAATATCGGTCAGGAAGAGCAGGTTTCCATGCCAGTAATGCAGGCGCTCACCGAAGTTCACTCCTGCCCGATGGAGGGAATTGATCAACGAAGCCTCCATCAGGCGCGCTTCATAGATCGTACCGCGTGGACTGTAAAACGGCCGCGTGGCCCATTCGATCATCCAGTGAAAGACTTCCAGCTGGCTGAACTGCGCCTGCCATGCAGGGATACATTCTGCACGCAGGTAATCCACAAACGACTGCTGGCTGGGGCCCGCCCCCACGGTGAGCAAGGGGCGCAGTTCTTCATCCAGCAGATTCCATTCCTGCTCGAAGCCGTTCAATCCGCCTTGGGGTTTTTCCCTGGCGGCCTGCTCAACGGCGAGGAGATATTTGTCGGCAAATTTTTGTGAGGGCATATTTTCACCAGAGATGATTTTAGATAAGAACATTGCACCGCGAAGAGCTTAAATCACCAGCTTTCATGGTTGTATTTTTCTTCGTGCTCTTTCATGCTTGACCGTTAGGGTTTCAGAGAGTCAACCCTTCCATCAACCTTTTGAATGCACCTTCTGTTCGTTCGGCGGGTGTGGCGTATGAGAAGCGAATCCAGTCATTGCCGAAAGGGGAAAAGAACGCTCCGGGGACAATGGCCACGCCGTGATTTTCGGCCAGATACTGTCCGAGCGGTTCGCTATCTGTCCAACCTTTGGCTTTGATATAGTCCGCGACATTCATGAAGGCATAATAGCCTTTGCCTATAATATACTGCATGCCGCTTTCAGCGAGCAGTTTCTTCAAAACCACGCGGCTGGCATTGGTGGGCTCGATGATGGCCCTGGCAGCTTCTGCAAATCCCATTTCATAGGCTGCCATGGCGACCGCCAGAGAATAAAATGAGGGGATGACTCCGTGCGAAGCACGCGCGGTAATGAATTTGACGACAGCTTCATCCGCGATCAAGTGGCAGTTGCGGATGTTGGAGCCACCCAAGGACTTGGTAATGCCATCCAGGAACATAATCCGTTTGCGTTCCTCGAGGGAGAAAAATTTCAGGAAAGTGTTCAAATCCATCGGAGATTCGTCGGTAACATAATGATACATCCAGTCGAAGAGCACGAAGGCCACGCCCGCCTCCAGGGCAGCCTTGGCAAGCGAGACTTGTTTCCCAACAGCAATGGTCATGCCAGTCGGGTTATCCGGATTGGTGATGACAATGCCCGCGATCTTTCGCCCCTTGGATTCAGCAAACTTCACACTTTCACGAATCGCATCCTCGGAATACGCCCAACCTTGAGCAGGATCTCCGGGTGCCCAAAGCACATTTGCTCCGACCCCATAAGGCCCCCAGTTATAGGAAATCCACGGGACGCGAGAGACCATGATCAGGTCACCCTGGCGCCCATGACCAAGTGCCAGCATGGCTTGATAGGCCTTGATTAGCGCATCACGTCCGCCGGCGGTGCCAAGCACATTTGCAGGTCCCCAACCGGAGGATGAATCCAACTTCCAATATTGCTCCACAACAGACTTGCGATATGCATCGGTGCCGAACGGCATATCGTAGGCAGTACCATGTTCAATTTGAAGCTGCGAGGCGCGTTCCAGGATCGCCCGCGGAGCTCCAGGGAGGGATGCACCACCGTCGCCCTGGGAAGCATCAAAGATCTTTGCGCCAGCATTCTTCTCCACGTACACTTTCAGGGATTTGTTGATCAGGAACATGCGCGAAGGCGGGATGTCCGCCATGAGCCTGAGGTGATCACTAACGGGGATGAGATTCTTTTCGTCAACGGCCAGGACGGGAGTGGCATTTGAAATCGACATGGTGTCTCCTTTGTGGTGTTAAGAAAAACGCCCCGAATTTCGGGGCGTTTGGTTTTCCTATCTAGGATGAACGGACCTGTTCGTGTTCACCAGATAAATACCAATGCCCCGTCACTGCATAAGTGCGGGTGGTACGATTGGTATCATCAGTATCAACGATGAATGGTCTGAACATTGCGCGCAAGGATACCACCGGGAGGTGACTGCGTCAAGCAAGTTTTACTGCCCCCATTTTTATCCTACATCAAGTGGATGTCCACTCCATGTCCCCCGACAACCTTCAACTCCGCACCGCCAGGCGCGGCTGCCAATAAAGGTCTGGCCTTTGCGATCAGAGCGCGGACCTCTTCATTGTTCAATGATGCATCATGTGCCTGTTTATCATCCCATAATTCGTAAACCCACACATGCGTTTCGTTGGCCAGGTCTTCATGAATCACGTACATTCGGCATTGGGGGATTTCACCGACAAGCCGGGAAGCTTGCTCGAGGATCTGAACCAACTGGGTACGGCGACCGTTTTGAGCGACGAGGGTCCCGGTCATTGCATACATAAGACCTCTCTCCCGAGCGTTATGGGGTTCGGATTTAATTCGATCAAGTTTGATAAAAATTTCGGCACGCGACGAATCTCGCCGCGTGCCGCCAGGTCCAATTTAACCGTTGAGAAATACAGCATTGCCGAGGCGCCAAACTCGTCATGCACCTGTTCCCGGATCAGGTCCGCAAGTTCCCGAAAATTCATCGGACCGTACTCCCTTAAATTTCCAAGAATGATCGCACGCATCAGTTCGTATTTGTTTTTTTCAAGTTGAACGGGAGGCATTGTTGGATCAGGGTTAACGGTCTGGAAATATTCGTCCGCAGCCATGCTAGTCACCCGGATTCATGCTTGTATAAAGAGCAAGAACATTTCCAGTCGGATCCTGGAAGATTCCCATCCAGCCAAAACCGGGGATCTCGGCCTTCTCATGAATGACCTTGCCGCCAAGCTTTTTTACATTCTTCAAATCGGCTTCAATATCATCACTGGCAATATAAACCAGCACCTGCCCGGCGGGGTTTTCAGCCGAGACCTGTGGAAAACCGCCGCCTGATCCATCGCCGGCCTCCCACATGGTGTAATTCATATCCGGGATGTTCTGAAGTTTCCAGCCGAACAGGTCGGCATAAAATTTACCGGCAGCTTCCACATTTACAGCCGGAATCTCAACATGAACAACATTACGCTTGGACATATCTATTCTCCTTTGGTCGAATGGATTCAATGCATACATTTTAGAACGTATGTTCTAAAATGTCAAGCGCCAGATATGGTGTTCTGAAATGCGGCACCCCCAAATATCCTGGGAACAATCTGTTATTTCCCAAATTTCTTTAATATGTTCAGGAAAATTTCCCTGTCATCCGGGAGGATTTCCATCATCTGAATGCCCACATGATACAAATTGGGCTCCCGATCATCCATTTTGCACCACTTGGAACGTCCAATAAATACGATAAATGGCCGGTTGCCGAGATCCGGGGTTAATTCAACGCGCAAATAATATTCCTTTTCAGTTGGAAGGGGTTTTGTCGTATCCAGCTGGAACCCAAGGGAGCTCACCTCCACCAAATGGCCAAGGATTTCCCGGGTATCATCATCAACTACACGCAAATAATAATCGAATTTTTTTCGCGGGGTGGTTCGTCGTTCAGGCATGTGCAATCTCCTTGATCAGAAAGCTCCCATGCCCTAATGGTATCACCAGACCCCCAACAATAAAAATAAGCAATACTATTAAAATGAGTTTTCTACACGTACTTAAGCGCCTGAACCGGGATCATGGAGGCAACCTGCAAAGCCGGATGCAGACTTGAAAGTATGTCTGTGAGGGTGGAGAAAATCAGGGCAAAAACCGGCAGCCAGGCAGGTGTGTAGACAGCGATACTGGACAGGGGTCCCTCCCTGCCGGCTTGCCGGACCAGCGAAATATATGATTGCCAGTACAACGAAAAAAGCCCAGGCCCTTTCAATTCGTGTGCAGAATATAAGGAGGTAATTATTTGATGTTTATTTATATGTCGAAGAGATCAGCCTTCCGTTTGAAGGATGCGCTCACCGGCGGATACGCGCGCATATATTCCTCCCGCTCCCCCAACAGGCGGGTAACCAGACCCATCACGCCGCGGCGCATTTGCATTCCACCCTGGGAGGCGTGGCATTCGCTTGCTTTACGCTTGGCATCCACAACTGAACTGACATTCAAGCGCACATGCACGGGGAAGTCCACTTCAGCGAGTTCCTTCATATTAATATCCCCATTGCGGCCGAATTTCGTCGGGTCTTTTCCGAACAAAGGCATCAAACGGGTCGCCAGCTTCAACAACCCTTTCGGGAAAACGTGGAAATACAGCGCACTGGGCTTAAAGGGCGCGCCAGTTTCGGGATGAAAGGATGGCACATCCGCATTTTCAAAGGCGAGCACGGTAGCTTTGTGAATGTGAATATGATCGGGATGTTTATATCCGCCGATCGGATCGAAGGTCAGGACAACATCCGGCTTGAGATCACGAATATATTTGACCACCCGCCCGGCAACCTCATCAACAGAATGATTAATTTGGGCGTCGGGATGCTGATTTGCATCCATGCCGGGCATGCCTGAATCCCGATAGCCGAGGAAAAAGACCTGCTTCAGGCCAAGTTCCTTTGCCGCACGCATCAATTCCTCCGTACGCATCTCGGCCGTATCCTTGAAACCCTTCATATGGATCTCATCGACGGTGCCGGCTTCGCCCCGCGTGGCACAAACATAATAAGTGTCATATCCTCTGGAGGCATAAAGCGCCAGGGTGCCGCCCAAACCAAAGGATTCATCGTCCGGATGAGCCAAAACTGCCAAAACTGTTTTTGTCATTTTTCCTCGTATAATGCATGATTGTAATTGCCATTCAGACAACCCAGCCCGGGTGAAGTTTACATGAAACAAAAATCTCGTGTACATACTTTCCGCCTAACCAAGGAGACTTAATGAAATTTGAAACGCTCGCCATCCATGCAGGTCAGGAACCGGACCCGAACAACGGCGCAGTGATGACGCCTGTTTATTTTACATCCACCTACAAGCAGGACGGCATCGGCAGACCCCGGCAGGGATATGAATATTCCCGCACCCTGAATCCAACCCGCAAAGCCCTGCAGGATTGCCTTGCCGAACTGGAAACCGGAAACTGGGGCCTGGCCTTTGCCTCCGGAATGACGGCCACCGATACCGTGCTGCGCATGCTGTCCAACGGCGACCATGTGGTGGCCGGCAACGATGTGTATGGCGGCACTTTCCGTTTATTTGACAAGGTCCTGAGGCGCTTCGGTCTTGACTTTACATTCGCTGACACGACCGATCCGGAGAATCTCGCCGAAGCATTAACCCCCTCCACGAAGATCGTGTGGCTGGAGACACCCACGAATCCACTGCTGGCAGTCACCGATATTCGTGCGGTGGTTGAAATTGTCAAAGCGCACCCAAATAAGCCGCTGTTGGTCGTGGACAACACCTTTGCAACGCCTTATCTCCAGCGTCCATTGGAGTTGGGCGCTGACCTGGTCGTGCATTCGATGACAAAATATCTCGGCGGCCATTCGGATGTGGTTGGAGGCGCCATCATCGGCAGGGACAAAACCCTGGGTGAACAGCTGGCCTATCTGCAAAATGCCATCGGCGGCATCCAGGGTCCCATGGACTCTTTTCTTGTATTGCGGGGCATTAAAACCCTGCCCATTCGCATGGACCGTCACGCTGCGAACGCGGAAAAGATCACGTCCTTCCTCGAAAAGCAAAAAAATGTCAAACGGCTGATCTATCCGTTTCACGAGAGCCATCCCCAGGTCCAGATTGCGAAGCGGCAGATGCGCAATGGCGGTGGAATGATCTCGTTCGTGATGAAGGATGGGAGGGACGCTGCTGTACGGGTGGCGGAGTCCACAAAAATATTCACCCTGGCAGAGTCGCTTGGCGGGGTTGAATCGTTGATCGAAGTTCCCGCCGCGATGACTCACCTATCCGTGGTGGGTTCGCCGCTGGAGGTCGACCCGGGTCTGGTGAGGCTGTCGGTCGGAATCGAAAATGTGGATGACTTGCTGTCCGATCTGCAACAGGCAATGAAATAAAAAAGAGCTCCCTTCTGAATTGACCCCTGTAAGGCAGACACAAAAAGAAAGCGCTCACGAGTTAGATGGACAGACACCTGGTTTCGTAAGGTGTCTGTCTTGTTTTCAATTGTATTCTCTCATAGTTGTAAAAGTAAATATATTCATTGATTAGTT
>JAIOOU010000005.1 GCA_021414245.1 Chloroflexota bacterium | reverse complement strand
CCGATGGCACCGTCGATTGGGAAACCTTGCGTCAGTCCGTTGTGACCGCGACCCGCTTCCTCGATGATGTGGTCGAAGCCAACGCGTATGTGCCGGCCGTGCCGCAGCTATCCGAAGCTGCGCATCGTGCGCGCCGCATCGGCCTGGGCATCATGGGCCTGGCCGACCTGATGTATCATGCCGGCGTTCGCTACGGCTCGAAAGAAGGCCAGGAATTCGGCGCACAGGTGATGGAGTTCGTACGCTATCACTCGATGCAGACCAGCGTCTCGCTCGCCGAAGAGCGCGGACCGTTCCCCGCCATCGAAGGGTCCATTTACGACATGGACGATATGAAGTGGACCGCGCCCAAGGCGTTGGCTCCGTATCAGAATAACTGGAACAGGCCCGAAGTTAAGTGGGATGCGATCACAAGCGGCATCAAGCAGCACGGCATCCGCAACGCCGCGCAGACCACCGTCGCGCCGACCGGTACTATCGCCACCGTCGCCGGTTGTGAAGGTTATGGCTGCGAACCCGTCTTCGCGCTCGCCTATATCCGCCACGTCAACGACAACGGCAAGGACTTGAAATTAACCTACGCCAGCCCGCGCTTCGATGAAGCCCTCAAGAAGCTCGGCCTCGGCGAGGAGAAACGCCAGGAGATCGTCGAGCGCGTGATGAACGACGGCACCTGCCAGAACATCAGCGAGATCCCGCAGGCCGTGCGCGATACCTTCGTGGTCTCGGCCGATATTTCCGCTGAGGAACATGTGCTCATGCAGGGCGCCCTGCAGGCCTTCGTGGACAACTCGCTTTCCAAGACCGTCAACTTTCACGAGAACGCCACCGAGGAGGACGTCGCCAAGGCTTACATGACCGCCTGGGAACTCGGCTGCAAGGGAATCACCGTGTACGTGACCGGCTCACGTGACAAGGTCGTGCTCGAGACCAAAGCCACCGCCGACAAGAAGGCGCCTCTTCCCGCGCCCGAAGCGGCTCCCGCCAAAGCGGCCAATGAGGTCATTTATCACGGCACCAAGAAATCCCGCCCGCGCGCCTTGACCGGCCGCACGTACAACATCGAGACGCCCGTGGGCAAGGCCTTCATCACCATCAACGAGAACGGCGGCGCGCAGCCCTTCGAGGCCTTTGTTAACACGGCCAAAGCCGGCTCCGAGATCGCCGCGGTCTCCGAGGCCATCGGACGCCTGATCTCGTACATCCTGCGCATGGCTTCGCCCGTCCAGCCCGTGGACCGCATGCGCGAGATCGTGGTCCAGCTGATCGGCATCGGCGGCGGACGCTCGCTCGGCTTCGGCATCAACCGCGTGCGCTCCCTGCCGGACGGCATCGGCCAGGTGCTCGACCAGTACCTGAACGAGAAGAGCGGCGTGGTGACTGAAGCGGTCATTCCCAACAGCAACGGCGTGCTCACCAAGGACCAGCCCGCCGCCATGAAGATCGGCGACATCTGTCCCGAGTGCGGGGAGGCGGCCGTGGTCAATGAAGAGGGGTGCAGGAAGTGCTACGCTTGTGGATTTAGTGAGTGCTGATCTAGATAAATAAGCAGGTGACAGACACCCGCTTCGCGAAAGTGTCTGTCACCTGAATTGTTAAAAGGAGGTGAGGTTGATGTTAGAGAATTTAGTCAATTTTCTTTACGAGTTCGCAAAGATTATGGCAATTCCATTCGCTGCAACAATACTAGTTGTTGTTGCAATCCGTTTGATTAAGAGATCAACCGAATGATTGTTGTTGGGATCAACTTAACCACACAAGCGCCCGCACAGGGCGCTTGTGGTTTAATTTGCAGAATTATTTTTATCGCCGCGCTCTTCTCCCAAGGCTTCCCAGATCGCATTCAGAACCTTCTCCATATGATTCGTCACATCCTTATTCCAAAATCTTAGCACCCGATAACCTTTTGATTCCAGGAAGATGGTTCGCTCCCTGTCATATTCCTCCTGTTCCAAGTGTTGACTGCCATCCAATTCAATAACAAGTTTTCTGCGGGGGGCACAAAAATCCACAATATAGTTGCCAATGGCATGTTGTTTTCTAAAATGGACTTCTCCCATGCGGTGGGCGCGGAGATTCGTCCAGAGTTTTTCTTCGGCTGGAGTGAGGCTTCGGTTTAGTTCTTTTGCGTTTGCAAAGACTTTGGGGGTTGTGCGTTTGTGCATTAGACCCCCTCTGTCCCCAAGAGCGGGACATCTCCCCCAATTGAAGAACACAATTGGGGGAGAAAAACCTTGCATTGAATAAAAAATTTGGTTCCTATTTCTACGCTGCCTTTTCCTCCCCCATTCATGGTTTTGAATGGGGGAGGTGTCCCGACCGATAGGGAGTGGACGGAGGGGGTGTTTACCCCGACCTTTCCATATCCAACGCCAATAACTTTTCCAAAATCTCTTATCCGATAGGTCGTTCTTCCAGCCGCAGAATGCGAAGACGGTCTGGCCGCGCCAGACTGTGATTATGTTTTTATTACAACCACGTTTTTCGCAAGGGTTTTGATTCGATCTCCGTCTGGCAGGACGACGGTAATGGAAACATGACCCGTTTTCCCGGTCTTTATATCCCGGATGGTGCCAGATTTCCCCTCATGCACGCCGCTAATTACCTTACATTGTGCCCCATCAATAAGATTCGTTGGCAATTTTTCTTTCATAAGACCTCCTTCTATCTGTTTTGATTCTTGCGAGTCGTTGCGTTTAGGACGTCGTAGCGCTTCTCTCCAAATTCAAAGCCAATAACTTTTCCAATATCTCTTCGTCTGACAGGTCATTCTTCCAGCCGTAAGCCGCGAAGACAGCTTCGTCCAGTTTCTTATGTGCCAAATCCAGCCAGGTGGGACGTTGGTTATATAAATTCGTAAGCGTGCGCTTGCCCCCTCCGCCTGCTTTCGCAGGCACCTCCCCCAAATCTGCATTGCTATTTAATTTTGAAGTCTCCTCCCCAGCAGATTTGGGGGAGGATGGGTGGGGGTCTAGCCAGCGGTCTCGCTGCTCGACGAGTTCCTTCGCGGCCTGGGCGACCGCCTTCACGCGCGGATCGTTCTTCGGCTCGTGCCCAGGGGAGAAGGGGAAGGGGAAGGTTTCAAAGCAGGTAGAAATATTGTAAACAGGTCTGCCACCTTCTTTGCCTCCATCTCCATGTCGCGAACCAGTAAACAAACTCCAAATTTCGTGCAATCTTGAATGTAAAATGCCGAATGAGTAATCATCATCTTTGGCAAACACAGTTACTTTTGCATCAGGAATTGTTGGATGTGAGAGCCAAACAAAAATTCGATACTTTGAGACAACAGGAGTTGCGATAAAGCGCTTTAGGTTGGAAAGGGCTTGCCGCATTTCTGGTCTTTGTCTTTCAAATAACCACCAGTTATCTCTTGTGCTTGCAATTCTTTCTTTGTCTCTTTCTGGTTTGATAATTTTACGGACATACTCAAAAGGTAATTGATATTGTGCGGCTACTTCAATCGGCGTCTTTACGCCAAAATCAATAATCCACATACTACGACGATTTCCTACAAGGTCGCTTCCATTTACCCAAGGTTTTATAACATCTGAGTTGGGCTTGCCGTTTGGATTGCTTTTATCTGCAAGCATCTTTTGAGCAAGTTCTGGTTCAATATCAAATGCGCCATATTTTTTAGTTCCGGGGTATGCAATATTTTCATTCTCTGAAAGCACACTTGCGGTTGTTATATCTGCCGAAGAGGATAAATCTGGATTGATTGTTTCAACAAGCTTATCGTCTAAAATCTTTACCTTTTCTGAACCATCATCAAAACAAATTATAGAAACTCTTACAGAAGCTCCATCAAGAACCCAAGGGCGATTGCTATAAGCCGTAAAAATGTCGCCAGTTTCTTTTATTCGATCTAGTACAGTTCGACTTAGACCTTTGCGGATTGCTTGAGTTGCAATTAAGCCAACGCGCTTTACTTTTCCATCTACTATTGCCTGACGTGATTTTTCAAACCAATAGCAAACAAAGTCGCTTTTAGGTGGAACACGATCTTTATAAAGTAATGTGAGATCATCGAGATATTTTTCGCCAAGCTCTTCTCGTTGTTTGATGCTTCCCAAGAACGGCGGGTTGCCGATGATGACGTCCACGGCGGGCCATGTGGGTTCGGACCCCCTCCCATCCTCCCCCAAATCCGGACCGCTTCTTGATTTAAGGGTCTTCTCATCTACGGATTTGGGGGAGGTGCCTGCCAAGGCGGAGGGGGTTAGGATCGCATCCATATTCACGATATTGTTTGTCTTCTTGAGAATTGGCTCCGCAGGCTGGCCGTAGCCGTTATCACGCAGCCATTGAATGTAACCAATTTGAATGGTCATTTGCGCGAGTTCGTGGGCGTACTCGTTGGTTTCAATGCCATAAAGTTGAGCAGGTGTCACTGTAATATATGGTCTACCTGCGCCCATTTCGTCCGAGAAATTCAATACTTCGTTTTGTAAATCCAGTAAAAGGCGCAAAGCCACATATAAAAAGTTGGCGCTTCCGCAGGCCGGGTCAAGCACTTTTACCGCTGCGATCTTGTCCGCAAAGGCTAGCAAAGTGCTCTTGATTTTCTTCTGTAAATCCTTCTTTTTCTTATCTTTGGCCTTTTCTTCCTCGGTTTTTATCTTTTGCACTTCATCTTTTACCCTGGCCCATTCGTCCCGCAAGGGTTTCATCAGCACAGGTTCGACGATCAGGATAATATCGTCCTCTCCGGTGTAATGCGCGCCGAGTTGGGAACGCTTGCTTGGGTCAAGTCCACGCTCGAAAAGAGTTCCGAAGATGGAGGGCTTGATGGCTCCCCAATCCAACCCGTCAATGTCGCTGATGATGTCCATGGCGTCGCTGTCCAATTGCAGCACATGGTCGTCGTCGAACAATCCGCCGTTGAAATGCAATATTTTGTCCGCGCCGAAATATCCGCCTGTATTCATCGCTCGGAATAATTGTTTCAAGACCTCTGCGAAATCCTTTGAGTTACGGCGGGTTTGCTCCAATAGTCTTGGGAAGAGTTTCTCAGGCAGCAAACCAATATCTTCCGCGAATAGACAGAACAACAAACGGATTAGGAAATGCGCCACTTCCTGCGGTTCCTCCCCGAATTTTCGCAGAACGTTTGCCAGGGTCGAAAATTGCTTGGCGGCTTCCTGGGTTACGCTTTCAATGGTCTCCTGCGGTTTAAGCTGTTCCGGATTGGTGAAGACGGTTTTGAGGGTTTTAATGCTTTCAGGGTTGAGCAGGTCGTCGAGGGTGAGGGTAAAAGTCCGCGTGGCAAGATTGGTGTAATTGGTGCGGATGATGATGTTATTGATATCGGAAACGATCAGAAGCGGGGGATTCTCAAGGGAATCGCGGTACCGTAATAATTGTTCATAGGCTTTTTCAAGGTCGGCATCCTTGCCTTTGTATTCCCAACCGAAAAAGCCGATTTTGGCCACATCCGCCCAGCCTTGTCCGCCGCTGGTCTTGGCCGCTCCCATTTCAAAAGCGAAGCGTGTGCCCGTGGGGTCGTAATCATTTGGGGTTTGATGGCCGACAAGCTGGCAAATATCCAGGAAATGCTCCTGATAAATTTGCTTCTCACGAGCCGTCACGCGCTTCCATTTGGTTACAAAGTCCTGCGGTGTAATTGGCATTTGTTTTTCCCTTTGATTGATTTTACAAGAAAACCTGTCATTTGGGGTTGACATTTTGTCATAAGCAGCTGACAGCCGAAATAATATGCTGAAGACTTCACGCTCGGCATAGGTCTCCGACCTCGCCGGAAACCTCCCTAGGACAGTTCACAAAAACTTCCAAACCTTTTCCCAAAGACTTCTAAATGTTTTTGGAAAAACTTCTAAACCTTTTGCCGAAAACTTCTAAATGTTTTCCGGAAAACTTCTAAATGTTTTTCCCCGCCTCTTGGTATCGGCAGGGAGCCGGTTTGGTATTCGCATAGGCACTACGGCCGGGGCTTCGGTCCCTACAAAAGGAGACGCCCCGCATGCGGGGCGTCTGAGCGATGGCGGGTTACTCGTCCGGTTGGGAGGTCAGGCCCCCCTTGACGTACTCGATCCGGTCGAGCATCTGCTTGAAGTGCCTGCCGGGGTTGAAACGCGGCAGGATGCTGGTGATCTGGGAAGCGCGCACCTCGTCGGCTGTGGCGGCCCCTTCCGAGGTCGTCTTCAGCCAGAACGTCCCGAAGTCACCCAGCTCAACGATGTTGCCCTTGGCAAGCTCGGCGGGGATGACGCTCAGGAAGATCTCGATCGCCCCCATGATGTCCGCGGGGCTCATGGTCGACTCTTTGGCGGCCTGTTCCGCCAGCTGACGGGTGGTCACCCGCCCGGTCGACTGGATGGACGGGTAGAACTTCTTTGGGGCCGCCCGGTTGCTCGGGTTGCCCCGCTCGACGATGTTGAACTTGACGCTCATGAGATACCTCCTTTACCTCTAATGCACGGGCTCCCATGTCCCATGCCTTGAAAAAATTCTATAAAAATCGGGAGGTCAAGTCAACTAGGAAATTCGGGGGATTTTTATCGGAATGCGCGGGCCTTCGACGACGTGTCGCTCTTTCTCATCTCATTTCGTTGCGAGGAGCCGTGCAGCGGCGACGAAGCAACCTGCCGTTCATATGCAGGTTGCCGTGTCGGGGCGCTTCGCGCACCCACCTCGCAACGACACCTGCTTCGCGGGGGCCTTCGACGAGTGTCGCTCTTTCTCATCTCATGTCGTTGCGAGGAGCCGTGCAGCGGCGACGAAGCAACCTCCCGTGCATATGCAGGTTGCCGCGTCGGGGCGCTTCGCGCACCCTCCTCGCAACGACATCATTTCTTCCTTTTCCCCGTATGGCCTGCTCTGGGGAGTTTAAAACCTTCGAAACCCTTTGCCAAAGACAGGATCGTCACTATGGGGAATGGGTCGTATATGGTAGGATGGTTCAATTCGTTTCCCGATCGACCGGCGCAGTTCATGCATGCTGACCGGTCACCCCGGCAGGCCAATCGGCACGCAGCATGGTCCCGGTCCACGGCGATCATCCACCATAAGGAGAAACAATCCATGGATAATAATCTTGTGCTGATCCTGGTCATCTTCGGATTGGGATGTCTGGCGTTCATCTTCTTTTTAGTGATCTTTATCGGGGCGATGATCTTTTTCTTTCGAACCGCCTCCTCCACAGTGAAAAAAATGAATACCCGGCCGGAAAAGGAGGGCGAGGAATACCTGGCCTCCGCGGCGCTCCGCGAGTGGGGACCTGATGCATGGGCGGATCTCTCCAGCCGATGGGAGGGCTGGTGGCTGAACACCACCGGTCTTGGCCGCAGTGATGGATATACCCAGGGCGTGGTGGCCTCTTTGCAGGACCCGAAAGGTCCCGGCTGGATGGCCTTTACGCTTGAACGCCATCAAGCCAGGAACGGCCCGGTCATTCTCAAGACCAGCCGGGGGCGTATCGAGTTAAAGGTCACCAGTAAAAGCGTGGCCGATAAAAACATTCAAGTGGTTACAACCGTCGATGGGGTAGAGGACGGCTCCATCGCGGTCACTTACCCAAACTGTCTGTATCGCAGCAAGGATGGGACGCTGGAAGCCCGCTGGGTGGCGGAGTGGCGCTGGAACAAGGAAAAGAGCCTGCTCAACCGCCTGACATCCCGTGAAGTGAACTATGACAAGCTGACGGTCAACGGGCGCGAGATCGCGGCCATCACCGACACCTGGATCCGTAATCCGCACCCGGAAAGCACCCGGCCGATTCATCCGGCGCTGCAATCGATCAGCCGGGACCTGTCCGGCAGCGAGGAAAACGTGTTGTTGATCGCGCTCGGCCTGGCCTTGTATTATGACAGTTTGAGGAATCGCCAGGGTTATTTCTACGATTGGTAGGCTCCAGCCCGGCGGAGTCTCAACCTGAAAGTTGATTCCAGACCGGGTCACCTGCGAAACACACACATCATCTTAATTTAATGGATTGGGAGGCCGCATGCCGATTGCCGTTACTTCGACCCGGGAGATCGTCGCCCGAACAGGTTCCGCATCCGGCCTGACCGGCGTGGCGGGGAACACCATCCACTACGAAGTGGCCGGCGAAGGACTGCCGGTCGTCTTTCTGCACGATGGATTGCTTCACAGCCTGGTCTTCGATGCACAATTCAAGGCGTATTCCAAAAGCTACACCGTGATCCGCTATGACCGGCCCGGATATGGAAACTCCAAACCACCTGCCGCATCCTATTCAGAAGTCGAAACCTTGAAGGGATTGTTTGATTTCCTTGGACTTCAGACGGCAATTCTGATCGGCGGTTCGGCAGGTGGAAGGCTGGCGCTCGACTTTGCGATTGCCTGCCCGGAGCGGGTGGGTGCCCTGGTGCTGGTTGGAGCGGAAGCGCGGGGCGTGGAGTTTGATTCCCAGGGCGAATATCGCCGCGGGCTTAATCGGTGGGGCGAGGAAACTGTCGGGCAATTTATTGAATTCTGGGCGCACGACCCGTGGCTGGTCGCCGAAGAGAACCGCTCCGCACGGGCCCGTTTACGCGAGATCCTGAGCGCCTTTCCGCAAAACCTGGCGGACTATCCGGTCGAAATACTGGACGAAGCGGAAGCACGGCCGCATCTTTCCGGGATAAAAGTACCCGTCCTGGTCATGGTCGGTGAGTTTGATACCGCGGACAATCACGCACATTCCGGGGTCATTCGAAACAGCATCCGGAATTCGGAGTGGCAGGTGGTCACGCATTCAGGCCATCTTGTGTACCTCGAACAGCCTGAAAAATTCGATCAACTGGTACTTGATTTCCTGGAACGCCGCGTGAACAAATCGCCCGCCTGACACAGGCCTTGAAGGCCGGGTCCACTAGGAAATTCGGGGGATTTTTATTCGAATTTTTCACCTGTATGCTGTTCTTAATTCATTGCAGCCTGCATTGCATTTCGGCCCTTTATTGTTTGGAAAAGGAGATGTCGCATGTTCAATTGGCAGTCCATTCTGGGAGTTGTGCTTTTGCTGTACGCGGGCTTTACCGTTTTCCGCGGCCGGGTCACGTCCGGTGACGATTACGGCAACACCTCGGTCATTGACCGTGAGAAGAGCCCGGTCTACTTCTGGTTCCTGGTGGCCGGACAGGTCGTCCTGGGGATCATCCTGCTGCTCCACCTCATTCCCATATAGGGTCGGCGCGGAATTGCAAAGAGACAGTCGCCTGCGAGGGTGGCTGTCTCTTATACTATTTTGGCAATTCGATGAATTTTAGCCGCGCCGGTCAATCCAGCACTTCCAGCATGATCTCCACCAGGGTCGAGGCCGGTTCGTTGAACAGGTGCAGAACATTGTCCACCACGAAGGTATTGTGGCTCAGGGCGGCCTTGTCCGCGGCGATCAGCTTCGGCCCGATCACCACTTCATCGCCGATGCCGGGGGGATTGGCATCGGTCTCGAACTCCGCGATGGCTTCGTCGTCGATGATAAATCGAAATCTGTATCTCATTTGAACTTCCTTTTGCAGGCGGGATTTCCGATCACCTCAATATAACATATCGACCCCATTCGAAAACCTCTTGCAAAAGTCAAAAATCCTAACCACGGAGACACCGAGCCACGGAGTTTTTGATTATTTTTTCTCGGTGTTTCCGTGTCTCAGTGGTTCAAAAAGGTTTTACACGTAAAAGCCTTGTAACTTATGCAAGAGGTCTATTAAAGCCTTTACCGGGGATGCGCGTTATGGTGTAATTGCATAAATTCTGGGATGATAAAAATACCCACCCTGACCTGTTAGGGGAAAACCAAATAGGATTTGGAAATGCAGGACCGGATCAACATCCATCTTAGAGGTTTGATAAGGAGTGAGCATGAAGAAAGAATCGGTCCGAAGAATCACGGCTTCCATTCTCGTTTTGATCCTGACCACGGTCTGCAACCTTCCACAAGGCGGGACGCCCACGCCGCCGCCTGCATCCGCGCCCACGGATTATATGATTCCCCCCACCACAAAAGTAATGGATGCCAGCCTGCAGTCCTCGTTGCAGAGTGTTTCCGAGGATGGGGTTACGCTGACCTTCAGTGCTTCCTCGCCGCTCCTGGAAGATTTGGAGGCTGGCGATGTGTTGGTCTCAGACGCCACGCAGGCCGCGCCCTATGGCTTGCTGCGCAAGGTCGTATCCAAACGGACGGAGGGTGGACAGGTCATCGTTGAGACCGCGGATGCGGAATTGATCGAAGCGGTCCATGAGGGCCATGCGGCTACCGTGCGCGATCTGCGGCCCGAGGATATCCGTTCCAGTTGGTTTTTACCGGGTGTGACTTTTAGCGAACCGGGCAGGGCCGGCCAATCCATCATGGATACAGCTGTACTGGGTCCGCAGCCGCTTTCCTACTCGATCGATACGGATTTCGGGACGGGCGGAAGAGTGAAGGTGGTCGGCAATGCCAGTCTGGAACCCAAGCTCGAGACTGACTTGAATATTTCCTGTAACGACAAGGTCTTCGGGGTGTGCGCCGAGATTCCCGACCTGAACTTCATGACCCGCATCGGCATCTTCGAAAACGTCTCGCTCAATGTGAAGGGCGATGTCTCGAGCTTCCATAAAAAGATCGAGATCGCCCGGCACGAGTTCAGTCCCTTCACGCTGTGGATCGGACCGGTTCCGGTGGTGTTCGTGCCGATCCTTAGTATTTACCTTCAGGGGGATGGCGAATTGAGTTCCAAGCTGGATTATGCCATCGGTCAGAAGATGACCCTGGCCGCCGGGTTTAGCTACAACTCGGATACCGGCTTCAAGGACCTGAGCGAGGCCTCCTTTGATTTTCTGAAACCCAACCCCAGCTTCAATGGCCAGGTCGATCTGCGCGGCGTGATCGGCGGCGAGTTCAAACTGCTGCTGTACGGCGCCATTGGACCCTTCGCCAGCCTCGAGGCGGGTCCGCGCTTTCGCGCCAATCCGGCGGGAATGCCTTCCGAGGGCGGGGCGTTATGGAAGGCCGAGGGATGCATCTGGTTGTTTGTCGGCATCGACTCTGTCAAAGTGATCAAATTGCGTTATCAGAAGGAATTATATAAAGCCTGTACAGGTATTGCCAGCGGAATCAACCAACCGCCGTTGGTCTCGATCCAAAGTCCGCACCAGGGATCGCAGGTCTATCAGGGCGAACCGGTTAAATTGCGCGCCTCCGCAATGGATGTGGATGGGGGCCAGCTTAACTGCCGCTGGTCCAGCGATGTATCAGGCGACCCTTTCCCGATCAATGATTGCGAGCGCGGCTCGGTGACCTTTAATACTGTCGGGACCCGCACCTTGAGGCTGACCGCCACCGATCCGGCGGGAGCGAGCGCGAGCGCCTCGGTTTCGTTGGAAGTGCTGCCGCCTCCGAATATCCTCGTGACGATTGACAACCCGCAGGATGGCGGAAGCGTGGGTCCGGATGAATCGATCACGCTTTCGGGCTTTGCAAGCGGAGGGCAGGATCCCTATCGATTCAAATGGTCCTTTGCCTACCCGACGGATGCCGCAGGAAACGGAGGGACTGAATTCGAGATCGGGTCGGGCTCGAGCCTGGCCTGGGCGCCGTCAAATACGGTTTCATTTGGCGGCTGTGAGGTCAATGGGTTTGGCCGCTTGATCCTGGATGTGCAGGACGCGAATGGATTTACCGGCAGGCGTACCATCTTGATCGCCATCACGCGCATTTGTTAAGGAGAAGATATGCTGAATCATCAGGAAGAATTACTTCGCGCATTCAAGATCGGACCGGAAGACCTGGCGGCCAATCGGTTGGGTCAACTCGGGCCGGCGCAAAAGCGCAGCCTGCTCAGCGCCGGCATGGGGAACATTGTCGGTGCCTTGTTTATCGGCCTGTTCCTGGCCTTGATCCTGTACGGTGTGGCCAACAAACCGCTCGTTCCCGCCCAGTGGATCACGGCTTCCTTATTGTTTCTGGCCGCGCTGGCCGCTGGAATGGGCTACTATTTTCAAGCCCGTCAAGCTGTGAAGGCCGGCCGGGTGGAAAGCCTGACGGGTCCGATCACGGTCCGCAGCCGCGGGCGTTCGGGCTGGTTTCTAACCGTTGCCGGCCAGTCGTTCCGGCTTCCGGTCCGTCCCTGGCAGGTTCAAAGTGAAACGGCCTATCGCGTTTATTTCGTGCCGAAGCTGCGCCAGATCGTCGCCATCGAACCCTTGTCCGCTGCCTGAACTTTGGATTTATAATCCATTTAAGTGTGGCCTATTTCGATCCCGGCCACAACGATCAGTGAGGTGCAGTTGATTCTGGATGTGCGGACCCTGGGGGCGATCTCTTCGATCACTCCCTTTGTGCTGGGCATGATCATGGCTTTGTATTGGAAGGGCCGGCGGACCTACCCGGGTTTTGAACGCTGGGTGTTGGCTGACCTGGTCTTTGGCGCAGGCTATCTGCTCATCACCCTGCGCGGCTATATTCCCGATTTTTTCTCGATCATTCTCGGCAATGCCGCCACCGTATATGCCGAAGTCCTGATCTACGAAGGTATTTGTCTGTTCTACGGCAAGTCCGCTTTCAGCAGGACCAATTTCCTCGTCTTTGCTCTTTGTTTCGGCCTGCATGCCTACTTCACCTATCCGGCCCCCAATATCAATGCCCGCATCGCGGTCATCTCGTCCGCCCTGTTGTTCCTGATCGTCCGCTCAGGCTGGGCTCTCCTCAACAACCCCAACCCCGAATTAAGACGTACCACCCGCGGCGCGGGAATCGTCTTCCTGTTGACGGCCCTCCTGCCCCTGGTCCGCACCGGATACGCTCTGACTCGATCCGCTCCGATCGACCTGTTCACAGACCCGTACAGCGCCTGGTTTGCGCTGTTTGCCCTGATCTCGCTCCTGATCTGGACCTTTTACTTTTTCCTGATCAACAGCGCGCGGCTCGAGCTGGACCTGGAAACTGCCCGGCTCGAACTGGTGCAGCTCGCCATGACCGACCCGTTGACCGGACTCCCCAACCGGCGTCACTTCTTCGAACATGCCGACAGGGAATTTGAACGGGTCAAACGTGAAAAGGAAAGGCTTTCCTTCCTGCTGATGGATGTGGACGGTTTCAAGTTGATCAACGACAGCCACGGCCACGACGCCGGGGATGCGCTTTTGCAGCACCTGTCCGCCATCCTGCCTGCCGAGGTGCGCGCCTTCGATCTGGCGGCCCGTTTCGGCGGGGATGAGTTTATCGTGATGCTGGTCAATGCGGACGGGGAGCGGGCACTCGAGATCGCCGGGCGCATCCATGAACGCGTCACGCACAGTCCGCTGAAATTCGGTTCCCAGGCTTTCAACATCGAGCTGTCGATGGGCATCGCCACCTTTGACGGCGGGCAGGAGGACCTCAAGGCGGTCTTGAAACGCGCCGATACCGCCCTGTACCAGGCCAAAAAGGACGGAAAAAACCAGGTCAATTCCGGATAGATGGAATGCGGTTCCTCCCTCCTTCAGAATAACAGCGGTGAAAAGTATCGCATGCAATCAATCCAGGTGGGGGATACTTCGAAAGCCGGGTGGTGGGTCAAATTGGGGATGGACCTGGAAAAGCACCCGGTCGTATGATCGGACCAACGGGAAATTCCTTTAGAGGCAACTGGAGGTGTTTATGAAAAAGTTCTTTAATATTTCAACCGTATTGGGCTTGATCCTGATGTTGATCGCAGGCTATCTTTATACCCGCGAAGTCAGCTTCCTCAAGACCGCTGAAACGGTGACGGGCCGCGTCGTGGACCTGCAGTATTCCAGCAGTTCGGACGGCGGCGGGTCGTACTGCCCGGTCATTGACTTTGACACGAAAGCCGGCGAACCGGTCCGTTATTACGGGAATGTCTGCACCGCGCCGCCTGCATACGATATTGGCGACCGGGTGGATGTGGTCTATGATCCGGCAAACATCAAGCATGTGGCCCTGGATTCATTCTGGTCCAAGTATCTCGGTGCCTTTGTCCTGACGGTGATCGGCCTGCCGTTTCTGATCCTCGGGATCTGGCTCGGTTTCCAGGTTAAGAAATAGAAAAAGATTTCAGCCCTGACCAACAAGACCCTGTCGGGGCTGATTTTTTATTCCCTGCCGGCCAGCCAGGCGATGCCCGCTTGGAGGCCGCAGCGAGGAGTTAAATCGGAAATATTTCCCGGTTGCAAAATTAAAATCCATATGTATAATTAAATCGTCATTCCCGGGGACAATATTATTTTGAGGAGAATCGAAATGAAAATGAATCCGCCCACCAAACTCTTCTTCTGGATCTCGGTTGTGCTGGCCGTGCTTGGCCTGCTCGGATCCTTCGTCACCATCCCCTTTGTTTCCGCTTTTGCGTTCTGGTTCGTCGTTGTCGGTTATATCGTCCTGGTTGCCAGCCTGTTCGTAAAAGGTATGTAATCCTTCCGTCCCCGGAGGAATGACAGTCTCCCCGCAAATTTTGTGGGGAGACTTTTTATTTACTTCCGAAAAAGGTTGAATGAGATCCGGATTCAGGCTTTTGCGCGTCCCGCCCAAAATTCAAGCCGGTTGCCCTCGGGATCATGCAGGTAAAAGGCCTGTGAGCCCCAGACTTCCTTGACCGGCCCCGGATCGAATCCGGTTTCGATCAATTCGGAATGCAGCGCTTGAAGGTCCTGAACCTGCAGGCTGATCGTGATGCCTTTGCCATCCCCGCTCTTGACGGAGGTGCGCGCTTCGTCCGCAACGCTCAGCCGCGCGGATTCGTTCAGCTTGAATTCCACGAACCATTCGTTGGAAGAGATTACCAGCAGTTTCAATCCGTCCCGGTAAAAGTCAACGGTTTCCCGCCATTTTTTGCAATAGAGTATGGTGTTGGCTGCCTTGATCTTCATGTCATCATCCTGCCTGAATTGGATTTTTAAGGACGCCGGTTTATACTCCTTTTTCAGGAGAGACCTGCAGTATATGGAATATCCGGCGGAAATTCAAGGGTTCATAGAACTCCAGGATGCCGATGGTCGGAAATAGATTTGGACGGGAAAACAATCTGCTTCCCCCAAAGGGAGCATTTGGTTTTGAGTGGACAATCCCGTATAATGAATTCATCGTCGTGGTCTTCAATTGTCTCCAATAGATAAGCGACAATATTGGCGGGATTCACTCAGGTCTTCGAAAGGGTCAAAAAAACATGAATAAATTTTCCAGGGCACTTATTGCGATTTTTGTCATGGCCGCCCTCTCTCAAGGTTGCGGCTTGATCCCGGTTGCTGAAAGAGTATTGGCGCCGGGCATTTTGTTTGTTTCCACTTCCGGCGATGATGCGAACGATTGTCTGAGTGAGGCGGCGGCATGCCTTACCTTGCGGGCGGCGTTGACGAAGACCACCCTCAACAGCACCATCAATATTGGCCCCGGCGATTATTATGTTACCGAAGACCCCGCAACTCCTGCGCGGTCGGGGCGTTCTTTATACGAACTTATTAATGGTGTCACCCTGGTTGGCGCCGGACGTGAGCAGACCATTTTCCATTCAGCCCATGGCGCCTATACTTTTGAAGCGGGCAGTTCAATCCCCGTTGTCATTCGAAATCTGGGCATTGACGCCAGCAATGGCGCAATTGGCGGGATTAATGTGCACGGACGTGCGGATATCACGATTGAAAATTGCCGCTTGTACAATGGCCGGCTCGGCATACTTGTTCAAGGGAATGGTCTTGCCAGGATCACCAATTCCCTGATCGAGATCCAGCAGACTGGTATACAAATCCTTGGAGGTCATGTGACGATTGACAATGACTCCCTGGTTTCGAATAATGAACTTGGGGTACATATTCAGAGAAATGGTGTTGTTGCCATCAATCATTCCACGATCGCAGGGAACAATACAGGGATCCATAATGAAGGCGATGCATTGATCAACAATGGGACTGTGATTGAAGAAAATAATATCGGGATTTTGAACAACGGCGGCTTTCTTGGCGGCTCGCTTTCGATCCTCGAAACCACCCTTCGGCGAAATACCAAATCGGCGATTGTTAATGATGAAAATGGTCAGGTTGTCATTTCAAATAGTACGGTTGATAACAATGGCTATCTGGGCGGACCGGAACTTGCTGCCAGCTCCAGCATTGCCATTGTGAATCACGGACAAATGACAATCCATGGTGGTGTGATCTCAAATAACAGGGGGAAGGCGTTAGTCAATGATGTCCCGTCGATTTTCAGAAATCATGTGGATGGGACTCCGTATATTCCTTCTGATGAGCGGCCCGATTTGTCAATTTCTGAGGTGCGAATCTTTTTAAACCAAAGCTATGATAGACAGGTTTGCGCAATCCAAAACGTAAAGGGCAGGACCAACATCGAATCCAGCAATATTTACGAAAACAATTGTCGCGGGGTCGATGCGTATGGCGGCCGGGTGGATATTTCCAAATCGTCCTTTGTTGGTAATTACACCGGGTTGTATGCCAGAGGGGATTCCCAGGTTGGCCTGAAAAACACAACGATTAGCGGCAGTATCTATTTTGCGATTGACCATGAAGATTCGGCACATTTGGAGTTGGTCCATGTCACGGTGGCAGGCAACCGTAGGGCGGTGGGATTGTCTTCAACATTTTCCCCTCCCTCGAATTTGGTGGTTGTGGATTCTGTCATTGTCATAGGATGTAATGCAGCCGTTGTTGACCGTGGAGAATTTGTTTGTAATTCCAGTTGGACCGAGGCCAACCTCAGGTTCGGTCCGCTTGACTCCACAGGACCTGCAGGAGTCAAGTATCTTCCTCTCCTTGCAGGCAGCCCGCTGATCGATGCGGGCTTGATCTGCCCATTAAGTGAGGATGTACGCGGGTCTGAACGCCCGAGAGAGGTCACCTGCGATGTGGGGGCTTATGAAAGTGATTATTCCACAGCCATTGCACCCCTTGAATTCGTAACGCCCTCCGGTGGGGTTCCGGGGGTTATTCCCCTTTATACAGACACACCACAGGCTCCCACATTCGTCATTCTCACCTTCGCAAAAAATGCCTTTTGTCGGAAAGGTCCCGGCACCTTGTATAAAGACGTCACAGGTTTTAAGAAGGGAGACACCACACAGGCCAACGGCCGCAATGAGTTGGATCCACGCTGGTGGTGGGTGCAGATTCCAAACAGCACTGAGCATTGTTGGGTCTCGGGAATCACTGTTGAGCCCAATGATCAGGCCGAAGGTCTGCCCATTCAGCCAGTGGCCTTTCTCGAACTTCCATCTGCGCCATCCGGTTTCGTGATCAACAAACGGGTTTGTTCCCAAAACGGCTATTCCCTCAAACTGGCATGGACAAAATCAGTCGGAGCAGATGGATACACCTTATATCGGAACGGTATAGAGATCGCAACCTTCAAGTCCAGCCAGACCGTTTATCAAGAAAATCCACCCACGAATAAATCTCTCCGCTACGAACTGGAGGCGTTCAATACGAATGGTTTTTCCGAGCGGCTGGTCGTCGAGGATCGCTGCCCTTGATGATTAATGAATGGACTGATTGATATCAAAAGAGGACGAGACCACTCGTCCTCTTTTGATATGCGATTTCAGGATTATTTCTTCAATTGCAGACTCTGTAAAGCAAGGCCTGCAATTAGCGTGAGGGTCAAAAGAAACAACTACGTTGAACTGGGTATTGCGCGTGGCCTTCAGGTTGCTGATGCCAAAACCGGTGCGGGAACGTTGCGATGGATCGGCAGATTTCGAATCTGTCCGAGACAGGAGAGATCATGCAGGTTGCCAAGGTACAGGCTGGAGATTTTCCTGCACAGCCCCGGGTCTTTATCGAAGGGAGGCAATTCCTCCAGAATACCGCTCAGTGTTTCCTCAGCCAGCTTTCTAACCCTGCCTTCCTCCATTGCCTGTTCAAGTTCTTTGGACGTTCGGAATCCGCTTTGGAAAAGCAGTCTCTCTTTTATCTTCTGGTCATTATCCCGCAGGCTGTTTTTTTGTTTTTTGGTTAATCCCCGGATGGCCGGTTCAACGAAATCCAGAATGGCAGCCTGTCCTTTTACATCCTCGAGAATGGCTGCGAAATTCTCTTTTTCATCGATGTTGGTCTTCTCATAGCCCATGATCGCGAGCATATCCTCCACATCCAATGTCTCCGCGAGCAGGAGCCTGAATTTCGGCAGGGCATGCCGTTTGGTGGCTTCGGTGTTGAATTTGTCGAACCCGTGCCGGTCCCGGCCCGAGAGCCCAAAACGATGGATGATCACCTCGAATTTTCCAAGCTGGTTTTTGGAAGTTCCCGATCCCCTGAGCTGATACTTGTATAACTTCTTCAAATCCCTTTCAAAGGATTGATAGAACTTGTCAAAAGGCATGCCTTTGGGAACGATTCCGAGGCGGCATTGTTTTATGTATTCCTTAAATACATATTTCGGCCTGCCTTTATATTCATTGATGATTCCCGCCTTTTGAAGGGCAGCCTGCCCGTCACTGCTGACAAAGCTGTCGATTAAGCGGGCCATGCTTCCCTTTTCACTGTCAAAGGTGATAATGTAGGCGGTCACGGTACGGGCCTCGAGGAAGCGTTCGATCGTTTCCAGTTTGAGGTTCAGGAAAAGGCTCTTCAGGACCGTGTCCGTGCCCGGGTTGCGCCTGATGATCTCCTTCAGCTTGTGGATTCCCTCCCTGTTCTGCGAGATCATGTTTTGATTGATGAATTCCCGCAGCAGGTGGATCCGGTTGATCCAGCTGCCTTCCTGCAGATTCTCCCGAATGGCAAGCGTCTCCTTTTGATATCCCTTTTCTGATTTTTTGATCCGGGTGCGGATTTCGGATTCCCAATCCCTTGCAATATCCTCGATGCTGACAAATCCCTGCCCGTCTCCGCCGGGGATTTTCTGCGGCTTCGCTCGCAGCAGAAGATAGGCCAGATTCAAGTCCACGGCCGTGCAGTTGTCCGCCGCCTCCCTGCAGGCGCGACTCTTGATGGCTTCCATCTCCTTGTGATTAATGCTGAGGAAGATGATCTGCGAGATCAGGCTCAGCCCGTCGATCAACTGTCGGTCTTTCGATTGCCCGTTGGATAAATGGGCGCCGATCAGCCTTTTGCCCTGCCAGTTCAGGATGGCCGGCACGATCGTTTCCGTGTTATCGAGTACATTCAGCAAATGTCCGCTCTGCAGGACCGTTCCGAGGTTTCTCTTGATCACGCGCAGCATCTTATAGGCGTTGACCCTGTATCGTTTGCTGAACACGCCATTCACCTTCAGGAAGGTCAGATATCCGCGGGCGACCTTCAAAAGCCCGCGGAATTTTCGCACCCTCTCTTTTAGTTCCTCCAACTCATATTCATCCATGTCCGACAGGAAGGGCAGCAGATCCTCTGCCTGGTGGGGGAAGAGATTCTTCGGCGTGGCCACCAGCACACTTGTGGTTGAGTCGCCTGCCAGAATCTTGCTGTTCGTGATCTCAAAATCATCCGGATCGCGCAGCAATCCGGATCGGAACAAAATGGCGGCGAGTTCGCGAAGCATGCCTGAATCATTTTTTATGTCGTTATACAATTTTTTTGCGGATAAATGTTCGATATCGAATTTATGAAAGTATTCATAATAAAGAATGGCGGGAATCCTGTAGTCCATGGATTGAGCCATGCATCTTGCAATGGTTTCGGAGCAGGAACAAATGGCATCTTTTCCCCCGGTTACACCCATGATCTCCCTTTTTAATCCATCCCGGCACTGGGGGGAAAGTTTACTTGCGTGGTTAATCCGGATGGCGTACCCGCTTTGGAGCCGGTCAAAGAGACGGTATCTCTTTAATGCCAGTTCCATGTTGTTGACGATCTCCTCACATTCCGCCTGTTTTCTGGCGCGCGTGATGAGGTAGTCAATGAATGGCAGGAAAAATTTCAGCAGCGGGATGAGGTTTCGGCCCCATTTTGTCCGGCTGGCTGAATAGAAAAGTGCCACTCCCACCAGGGCCCCGGCGATCTCCCAGGTCCAGCCGATCCCCGAAACATTTAATATGATCAGGACCCCGACCCCCGTCAGAATTACAAGGAGCGTTGTAAAAATATAAAACGTCACGGTCAGGACTTCAAGCATCTTCTTTTTCATGTTCACAGCACACCCCTTTCGGCGGCTTATTGAGAACGAACTTTGTCTATTTTCATTTTACAACCGCGTAAAATGCGAATCAACCATCTTGGGAAATCTGACAGCTTTCCCTTTTTAGACCTGCAAACTCTGTTTTCATGCCTTCCTGGATGAATTGCCTGCCCTGGAATCAAAAGCGGACGAGATTTCTCGTCCGCTCCGCCTGCCTCTGCTGACCGAACAATCAGGGTGCAGCAGATGTTGAGGTGGCCGTTGGCGCTGTAGTGGCCGTGGCGGTCGGTGTTGATGTGGCCGTGCCTGGCGTTGTGGCAGCACCGTTATTTGTGGCTGTCCCGGTTGCCCCGCCTGCCAGGATGATCAGATATACCTCGTCGCCGAAAAATTGGCCCGTGGCAGTGGACATGCGCCAGCTGCCCTTGATCGAACCCGTTTTATTAGGAGCTGTCATCGCAATGGAGATGTCGATCTGTGTACCCGCCGGTACGCTTTGCGGCAGAACGTAGGTTGCCCCGCCCATCGCATCCCCGGTTGTAAAGGCAAACTTAAAGCCCGCCTCCCATGCACAGGTGCCGCTGTTTCGGACCTTCCAGGTTTTTGTGAATGTCTGGCCGGGAGTCATCGGGGTGTTATCGGGAATGGTCACATCGCTGACATAAGCCAGGCCGTTGCAGGCTGTGACCGGGCTGGTGCTGACAACGCTGGTCCCAAACGAAGTCACGTTGGAAAGTGTGGGCGCCGGGAACACGGGTGCCGGCGTTCCGGTTGGCAGGAGGGTGTTTGTGGGGGCGGCCAGTGCGGTCTGGGTTAAACCAAGTGAAAAGATGGAAACGGCCATGGTCTGCACCTCCTCCACGCTCATGGTTGGGGTTGCTTCTGCATTGCTTCCGCCGCAGGCGCTGACGAGCAGGCCGAGCACGATCAGGGCTGCCATCAGGGCAGACAATTTTGTTTTCATTTGGATTCCTTTCTGCTTTAAAATATGAGATACCTTCGCAGGGAGCTGCGAAAACTGATTCCAACTTCAAGTTGGAGATGAAGGGAACGCCTCTCTCTTAACGGGAGGCTGGCCCTGCTCCGATCATTTTTTTTCCTAGTTGGGGGTTTTGGCAGGGATGGGAGCAGGCAATTTGCTGCCCAGTGTGATCATTGGACGTTCATTCATTCTTTCATTCTAACAGTCAAGTTTCTCGTCACGACCTACGTTTCCCCTACAAAGACCCTACTCTGTGTGTTCCCTCTGTATTCATGGAGCGACGACACCCTCGGGAATCAGCCATCTTGAATTATGATTACATAAACCCAGTATGAAAGGATTCCCCATGCCAACCAGTATTGATCCCGGACCCGCTGAAAACGAATTTGAATGTGCCAATTGCGGTGCATACTTTCACTATGAATTGACCCGCTGTCCGAACTGCGGCATTCAGATCTACGAGCCGGAAGGGAATGACGCCGGCGGAATCGGGAGATCAGGTCCGCAGGGACCGGGGATGTTTGACTGGCTCAAGGATGCCCTGCATGGTATTTTTAACAAACCCTATGCCGCCGACGAGATCTTTGGGGATGCGCTCGATGCATCCATTTTATATGATGATCTCCTTCAAAAAACAGCCGGAGACCGCGCCGCTGCGGATAGGTTAATTGAATTCGAAAAGGTCCGCGCCCCTCAATTCACGCGCCGAAAATGGATCAAGAGCGCCATTCAAAATTGGGAGCGGGATAATCAATCACCGCCACCCCCGTCTTAATCTCCTCTACGCATTCCCCCAAATGGGGCAGACCCAAAAAAAGATCCCAATGATAAACTTTCGAAAATAAAATCCAATAAAAGTTAAAGGAGAATTTATCAAATGGATCTCACAAACTTTCTCGGATCCGGCTTGTTTTCGATCTTCATTACGGTCTGTGTATGTGCCTCAACAATTATTCCCCTGGGCGCAGCTGGATTTTTCCTGTTCCGCATGTTCAAGAATATGAACCAGAACAGCGGACTGGTGAAAACAGGTGTTCCCGCATCGGCCGTCATCATTGGGATTCAAGATACCGGCGTGACGATGAATGACAGCCCCCAGGTGCGCCTGACCCTCCAGGTCACTCCCGCGGACCGGCCGCCTTTTCAGGCCATGGCTACCACCTTTGTTGGCCGTCTGCAGATTGGCATGATCACCCCCGGCGCTTCCGTTACGGTCCGCTACGACCCGAACGATATCAGCAAGGTCGCAATTGAATCCCTGGGTGCACCCAGCGCCAACTCCGGAAATATTGCCGCGATCCAGGCCGCCATGCAGCAGCAGGATCAATATTACGAACAGCTGCGCAAGACAGGTGAGGAAGCCAGGGCAAAAATCCTGACCGTTTCCGACATGAACATTCGTGTGGGCGATTCCGGTTCGATGTTCCGCCTGACATTTGATGTCACTCCCCAGATCGGATCACCCTTTAAAGCCGAGACTCAGGCTGCCATCGCCGACACCTCGCGTGAAAAATACTCGGTTGGCAGGATGGTCTACGTCCGCTACGACCCGAATAACAAGGCCCAGGTCGCCCTGGACCGTGCCGCCTGATCGAACTCTTTCAATGAATTTCCAAAAGGACATGGCAGATGGCCGTGTCCTTTTTTCATCCGGGGAAGGATGATAGAATCGGCTCATCAATCCGCCGGGAGATTCACGATGCAATCTGAAGAAGATGAGAATCAGGAAAGAGGTCCGCAGCACGTCTCTGTGCTCACCACCGAATATATCGCCAAGGGGCTGGGCGACATGGAGTATTCCGCTTTTGAAGCCGCCAGCGACACCCGCATCGCGGAAAATGAGAGCTACGATTTTTTTCTTGCCAATGTGATCGTGCAGTCACTGGGCAGGTTGAAGACCCCTTCGCGGACCTTTCCAACCTGGCATATTCCCTCCATGAACCAGGTCATTGCCATTCTTGCCGATGATGTCCCGGCCCAGGAGACTCTGCTGGATTATTGGATCGATTTCAATGTACCCTTTAAAGCCATGATCTACTCCGGACCGTTTGTGATCGAAGGGAAAATGTTCTCCGAGGACCAGGACCCGCCCGAATTCTACAAGCAGGCCTTCCGTCCCATTCAGGACGCCACGATTACCTATCAGCTTGGCAAACAGCCGGAAGTGATTCGTGTGAAACTGGGCCTGGTCAATGTGTTTCAAGTGCATGGATACAGCATCGAGAAATTATAGAAAACCCCGATTCAGTCCGCTTTATTTTCAGTACACACATTGATAAATCAAACAGGTTCCGAAGTTATTGAATTCTTTGGAACCTGTCGATAATGGGCGGTTGGTATCGATCTATTTCCAGAAATTGGGAAGGAACGTTCGCAGGAGCGTGTCCGCGATCAGGGCGCTCACAAAATAATTGCTGAATACACGGTTGTGAACGAAACACACGGTGGAGAACCAGCGCGGCCAGATCGGATACCCGGCGGGCGGCTCTGCCGGCCGCGGCTTCGAGAGACGTTGAAGCGCTGTCTGGGCCGGTTTATAAGCCAGGAAGACCAGCAGCATCACAGGGGTAAAGAAATGATTGACAAAGATCAGGTAAAGAGTCACAAGATAGGAAATAATGATGGCAGCCATGGTAATGTAGCGCGCCGCGGTTTCGCCCACCAACACAGGCAGGGTTCGCACACCTTTGACCTTGTCCTCCTTCCCTTTATCTGTGTGCTTCCCAAGGTTGATTGTGACCACGTTAAGTCCGATCGGCAGGCTGGCCAGGATGACCGCCCAGCTCCACACACCCGTCAGGACAAAAAATACGCCGCCGATCATCAAGGGTCCCCAGATAATGAAGATGGAAAGCTCGCCGATGCCGATATACTTTAAGGGGTACGTGTAGAAAAGAAGAATAAAAGCGCCGATCCCGAAAAGCCAGGCGACTGTGGGGGAGAAGTTCGTGACGTACAGGGCGTAGAATCCGGAGAGGGCCGCCAGGAGGCCGCTCACGCCGAACCATCTCAAATGAGTGGCCTTGTCCCAAAATCCCTGGGCCAGCGGATGGACTCCGTATTGGGTGCGGAAGTAATTATCCTTGTCAATGCCGCGGTTGAAATCCGTGTAATCGTTGATCAGGTTGTTCGTGCCGTGTGCAATGAACAGGCCGAGAGTCAGGATCAGCCATGTCAGAACATTGAACGGGCTGTGCAGGGTGTATTGATGTTGCCAGGCCAGAAGTCCGCCGACCAGGCCGGAGTACAGGGTGATCGTGCCCACGGCCGATCGGGTGGCAATGAACCACTTGGAAAGGATGTCCAGCCCGTCCCACTCCTTTTTGTCATCCATTTTGATGAGCTGGGAAAGTGACTTGCGCCACATGGCGAAAATTGAATTCATAAGATCTCCTTTATTAAATCTTAACAGGCATAGTCTGTTTTGTTTATTTTACGGCCCATTGTATTATTATTGCAGGATATTGTGTGAACCAAATTTCGGAAGGAGCATGTATGGCAAAACTGATCCCTGCCGCTGAACGCATCATCCGTGCGCGGGCGTTGATCCAAAAGGCGCGTGAACTGCCGATTCCGCCCGAGGGCGGTCGTTTTGATTTTTCCTATATCGCAAATGTAAAGGACCTGCTGCGACAGGCACGGGACATGGTGAAGTTCATTTCCATGACGCCCAGCGCCTCCGCGGAGGTGAAGGAGGAGGTCAGGCGTATCCAGGCGGAGGTTGAACAGGCCGACCGGGAGATCCTGCAATGATCTTCGTTGGAAAATGAAAAAAGTTGTAAAATGAATATGAAGATTAGTCGTGCCAGGCCATCCAAAAGAGGTGCTTTTATGAACAGCCAGGAAATTGACAAACTGCTTGAACAATTGAACAAGGAGATCGAGGGGATCAAGCCTGATGACGAAAAAGGGCAGAAACTCCTGCGCGAGCTTTCCGCGGATATCCGCGAATTACTTGAACGCGCCGAATCGAAACAACCCCTGCCGTCCATGATGGAAAGGCTTGAGGCTTCGATAGACCATTTTGAGCTTGCCTATCCCGAACTCACGACGGCACTTTCCAGTTTGTTCACCATTCTGAGCAACGCCGGAATATAAAGAAATGAACTAAAAAAGGCATCCGCTCGCGGATGCCTTTTTTGTTTGGCTGCGGGTGTACAATCGCGTTATCATCCTTCCTGGAGCACATCTACATGAAAAAACCCCGTCTGCGCGGCCGTTATAACCGCATTCTTGTCTTTTTTGCGGGCATGATCGTCCGCTTTATCTGGTGGGAATTGGTCCTTCGCCGGACCGGATTTCGCCAGCTGGCAAAACGAACACGCTCCGAACGCTTTCGTCGCGAAGCCCTGCGGTTTCGGGCACTGGCTTTGCGGATGGGCGGCGTGATGATCAAGGTCGGGCAATTTTTATCTTCACGTCTGGATGTTCTGCCTGCTGAGATCACGGAAACTCTGGCGGACCTTCAGGACGAGGTCCCGGCGGAACCTTATGCGGATATTCGTCAGCTGGCCGAAGAGGAACTTGGCGCGCCGCTTGCGGAAAAATTCGAATGGTTTGACGAGAACCCGCTTGCAGCGGCATCCCTTGGCCAGGTGCACAGAGCCAAATTGAGGCCCGGGGAAGATGCGGATTTTCTTAACGTCGTGGTGAAGATCCAGCGGCCGGGCATCGCATCCATCGTGACCGTTGACCTGTCTGCCTTGCGGCGGGTGGGCGCCTGGCTGATGCGCTACCGGCCCGTGCGTGAACATGCCGATGTGCCGGCTCTGTTGCGCGAGTTCTCCGCCACGGTATATGAGGAGATCGATTACAACCAGGAAGCCGGCAACGCCGAAACTTTTTTTGAGAATTTCAAGGACGACCGATATGTAAGCGTGCCGCGTGTGGTGCGCGGCCTTTCCACCCTGCGTGTGCTGACACTTGAGGATGTCTTTGCGATCAAGATCACGGACTACGATGCCATCACTGCCGCCAGCATTGACCGGGCAGAGGTGGCGCGCAAATTACTCGACACGTATCTTGAACAAATATTTGAGGATGGATTCTTCCATGCCGATCCGCACCCGGGTAATCTGTTCATCACGCCATTGCGGCCAGCCAAAGGGGGCAGGCAAAAGAAGGTGCGCTGGCAATTGACCTTTGTGGATTTTGGCATGGTGGGAAGGGTTCCTGAAAATTTGCGCATGGGTCTGCGTGAAACCGTTGTGGCAGTCGGCACCCGCGACGCGGCGCGTTTGATCAAATCCTACAAGGAGTTGGGATTTTTACTGCCCGGTGCGGATACACAGGAACTGGAGCAGGCCTCCGCCGCGGTATTCGACCGGTTTTGGGGGATGTCGATGAGTGACCTGCGGAACGTGCGCCCGGGTGAAGTGCGTGACATCGGTCATCGTGTCCGTGATGTGATGGTGGATACCCCTTTCCAGGTGCCGAACGATCTCCTGATGCTGGTCCGTACTGTGGCGATCCTCTCGGGAATGTGCACGGGACTCGACCCGGACTTTAATTTATGGCAGCAGCTCACCCCGTATGCGCGCAAACTTGTGGAGGAGGAGACGTCATCCGCTTTCAGTCTGGACAATATCCTCCAACAGGTTGGGGATGTGGTGCAGACTTTTATCGCATTGCCGTCCCAGGCCAGCCGTGTGCTTGCCCAAATGGAAACGGGCGGATTAACCGTGCAGTCTCCGCAGGTGACGCGCGAAGTCCGCACCCTGGGGCGCTCGGTGGACCGGTTGACCGGGGCTGTGATCTTCGCCGCATTTCTGGTCAGCGGGGTGCTGCTATTAAATAATGGGAATGGTCAATTGGGGGCAGGCCTGCTCGGAGCTGCCGGAGTGGTGTTCTTGTGGGTGTTATTTGGGAGAAGAAGAGACTGAGATCGAAGATGGGAATGTACCTGGGTGCATTTTATTCCACATTAACCCTGTCCCCGTGACTTTTGGGAATGGAGATGACCAGAAAAACAACCTCCCGGCTTGAGTTGTTTTCAAAGCGATGTTTTACAAGCGGGTCAATTTCAAGGCCTTCGCCTTTGAGCAGTGTGATTAATTCATTCTCCAGCCTGATCTGCCCCTCACCATCAAGAATATAAAAGAATTGCCGCGAAACGTTGTGGTAATGCATGACCTCCGTTTGCCCGGCAGGCACGCGTTCCTGTAGGATGCTCAAGTCATCCCGTTTGAGCAGGTGCCAACCGTCCGCGTTATCGCCCCATTCGTAATGCTCTGCGTTGACAATGGAAACAGTCTTTCCATTCTTTGCGGGTCCGTTCAATATCAGGCTTTTTCTTCCATTTTTTCGATCGCGGCATCCAGCAGGCTGCGCATGGCCAGCATCATTTCCTTGCGGGCTGCACGGCGGTGTTCGAGAAAGCCTTCCGGCAGAAATCCCTTGATGGCCTCGCGCATTTCTTCGCGGGCCTTTCTGTAATGTTCGCGGGTTTCCTGTGGGATCTCGCGCTTAAATTTCTTCTCACCGTTATTCTTGGGGGTAGGCATGATGTGCTCCTTTTGTCTTTCTTTGTTAATTATAGCACTTTGACCCGGGATGATTTTAGGGAGAGCGGGTGGGTGTGGCGGCATCACCAACCATGATGTTGATGGAGAGCGTGTCGCCGAAATAATTTCCCTCCAGATCCGCCATGCGCCAGGAACTTTGGATCAGCCCGCTCTCGCCGCCGGGGACAACCAGTTGAACGGATATTTCGCGTTTGGAGCCGGTCTGGATCGCCTCCTGCAGGGTGACAGGGTTTCCGCGCATCGGGTTGCCGCCGACATTGTTAAAGGTGAATCCCGCCCGCCAGGCACAACCGCCGATGTTTTGCACCAGCCAGGTCTTTGTGAAGATCTCGCCGGCCTTCATTTGGGTGCCGTCGGGGATGGTCACATCCTTGATCCACAGCAGGTTATAGCAGGGATTGGAAGTAGGCGGAGTCACCGGTGTTAATGTGATGGCCGGGAAAGTAATGGAAGGGCGGACTGTCCGTGTGGGGGATGCCGCGGGAACAGCAGCCAGAGTCTCGGTCAGGGATGAAGCGAAGGTGGAAACCGCCTCCGTCCGCAGGGCGTTTGCATCCGGAGAGTCCGACTGCCCGGAATTATTGGTCCCGCAAGAAAGCAGAAGAATAGCCAGGGTCAGGGCAGGAAGAAGCAGGTCTGTTTTGTTTCTCATAACTTGCCGAACGCGACACCTTTATATTTCCAACCGCAGGCCGTGACGGCATCCTGGATCGGTTTTTTCAATTCATTTGTGCTGAAGCGATATTTGTAGACTTCACCAGCTTTTCCTTCCTCGGTGAAGGCATACGCGGCTCCGAATTCAATCGAAGTCTGCTGCCCTTGAAAGGAGCTGACCGCTGCTTTGAGTCCCGGCACGCCTGCCCGCCATTCGACGGTATATTCCTGGTCTTTGGCCCGCACTTCATTTTTGGCCGGATCCAGTTTCAGATAAATGCGAAAGGTCTTGGTTAGATTTGCCTTGGCGAAGATCTCGTACCACTTCGCATCCACGATCTTCCATTCGGCGATCAGGTCCACGCCTTCAGACTTGCCGTCGACGATCTTGAAGGGGGCAGTATCGCGATTAACCTCCAGGATGCGCTGAATGACCTGCTCTGCTGAAAGGACCGGGGTATTCTTGTCCGGTTTTTTGCCAAATAGATTGAAAACGCCCATGTTGTTTCTCCTAGGAATGATTTTCCAAAGTATACAACACTCAACTTGAAAAATCCCCGCAGATTAGTGTACAATTGTTCTACTATTGCCGTCACCATTTTAGAAAAGGAAACTCATGAACGCAATCGAAGTGGAACATCTCAGGCGTGTCTATCGGGCCCAGATCGGTGTTTTTAATCGGTCCATCAAGGAAGTGGTTGCCGTGGACGACATCTCCTTTGACGTGAAGCAGGGCGAGCTTTTTGGTTTGCTGGGTCCGAATGGGGCCGGAAAAACAACCACGATCAAAATGTTGACGACCCTGTTGATTCCCACGGGAGGGTCAGCCAGCATCGCCGGATTTGATGCCGTCAAACAGGCCACGGACGTACGCAGGCGCATCGGCTTTATCTTTGGCGGTGAACGCGGTTTGTACTGGCGTCTTTCCGGCGATGACAACCTGCGTTATTTTGCCAGTCTGTACGGGGTTGACCCTGCCGTCTCCAAAAAACGCATTCCATATTTAATGGAATTGGTCGGGCTGAAGGGACGCGGCAACGAGCGCGTCGGCGGATATTCACGCGGGATGAAGCAGCGCCTGCATGTGGCCCGCACGCTCCTGCATGACCCAGACATCCTGTTCTTGGACGAGCCGACCATTGGTCTGGATCCGGTCGGCGCACGGGAGTTCCGCAGCGTGATTCTGAATCTGCAATCCCAAAAGAAGACCATCTTGCTTACCACGCATTACATGTTTGAGGCGGATGCCTTGTCGGACCGCATTGCCATTATCAACAAGGGCTGTGTGATCGCTCTGGATACCCCGGGCGGCCTGAAACAGCATGTCTCGGATCTGTCCGTGGTGGAAGTGGAGACCTTTGGAACTTCCGAGGAGGCGCTTGGAAAATTACGGAAACTCCCTTTTGTTGATGCCCTGTCTGTTGAAGACCGAGAACAAAAGCAAATGCTCCTGATCCAAACCACCCGCGGGGCGGAGGCTGTGCCGGATGTGATGAATGCGCTTGAAGGTCAACGCGTGGGCAGTGTCATTGTGCGGGAGCCCACGCTGGAAGATGCCTATGTGCGCCTGGTGGGAGGTGCCGCATGAATTACGGGAATCTGTTTAAGTACTGGCGAACGGTTTTGGTTGTGGCGGAAATGTCGCTTCGCACACAATTCAGCGACGCTTTTGTACTGTTCGCGATCGTCTTTCAGCCCATGATCATCGCCATTCTGGCCCTGTTCATGCTGCGTGACAAGGGCGGGGATTATGCCATGTTCGTGGTCATCGGCAGCGGGTTGACCGGGCTGTGGAGCAGCCTGCTTTTCGTTTCAGGAAACAGTATTAATGTGGAGCGCTGGACCGGTACGCTTGAGTCCTTGGTGGGCATGCCCACACCTTTTGACGTGATCGTCTTCGGCAAGAACCTGGCCAATGTGTTCCAATCCCTGCTTTCGATGGTGGTCTCCTACGCGCTTGCGGCGGCCCTATTTGGATATTCGTTGACGCTGACCCAGCCCTTGTTGTTTTTTGCCACCCTGTTGATCAGCATGTTCGCCTTTATTTGTTTTGGTCTGACGATCGCGCCGGTCTTTGTGATGTATCGCAGTATCCAGCAATGGCAGAATGCGATGGAGTTTCCGGTTTACATCCTGTGCGGATTCCTGTTCCCGATCGCCCTTCTGCCGGACTGGACGACCCCGGTCAGTTACCTGCTTCCCCCGTACTGGGCCGCGATCGCCCTGCATGGCACATCCACCGCGGACATGCCTTTTCCGCAGATCGCATTTTCATGGGGGATGATGATCCTTTTCAGTATTGTGGACCTGGTGATCGCCAGCCAATTGTTCAGGATCATGCTGTATAAGGCGCGTGTTGATGCAACCCTGGATGTGGATTGACCATGAATACCATTATTAAAAACACCCGTTTGTTCTGGCAGGGAACCCTGCTTTCCTATCGCGCACTGTTCGCATGGCTGCGCCCGGTGACCTATATGGCATCCAAGATCATCATGCCTTTGGCGCAGATGTTCTTTTTTGTTTTTCTGGGAACCTATGCCTCGGGCGGAAAGAACGCAAGTTTTTTCGTGATTGGAAATGCGATCCAGATCACCTCGATCAGCGGCATTTTCGGAGTGACAATGAGCGTTGGCGGTGACCGGGATGCGGGGACTCTGCCCTATCTGTTTGGGACACCGGCCAACCGTTTTATGATCTTCTTTGGCAGGGCCTTCATGCATGTGATCGACGGAGCCATTGGTGTGGTCATCGCGTTAACTTGGGGGGTGCTGCTCATGGGACTCGATCTTTCGCGGACCGATATGCCTGCCCTTGGTTTAACGATCCTGATCACCACCTTTAGCACCTGCGGACTTGGCCTGCTGATGGGCTGTCTGAGCTTGCTGACCGCCAACGTCATGTTCGTCAACAACTTCGTGTATTTCAGCCTGTTGATATTTTCCGGGGCCAATGTGGCAATTGAATCCCTGCCGGCCTGGATGCAGGTGGTATCGAACATCCTGCCCCTGACCCGCGGCATTGCGGCTTCCCGGGCCCTGGTAGGCGGCGCCTCATTAAATGACATTTTGCCCCTCCTGATCACTGAACTTGGCATTGGATTAATATATGGTTTTGTGGGATACGTGCTGTTTGCGTGGTTTGAAACACAGGCGAAACAACGCGGAACTCTCGAAACGGTATAGAGTCCAGTTGAATCATCTGTAAATAAAACGGCCCGCATGATTTAATGCGGGCCGTTTTATGAATTCTTGAATTACTCTTTCGTCAGCCAGTTTTTGGCTTCGATTTCATTGGTGAAATACATTAATTCCTGGCCGGTGATTCTGGAAAGCAGATCCCCCAGGGTGCGTTTGATGCCCGCCACGCCCATCACGGCTGTCTTGCGAACATGGGATCGGGTTGCCTTTGAGGCTTCATTTAGGAGCGGCATAAGGTTCATTGTGATCTCTGTGTTGCCCAGATTTGTGAGCACCAGGACCGAATTCTCAGGTTCAGCCATCACTTGGGTCTGGCATTCGTCCAATTCCTGTTTCACACCCTTCTCATTGAAAAAGAAGTTTGAATAATCCTGGTAAAAAATTCTCTTGCCGTTGTGTTCGATCCATTTGGATTTCATGATTACCTCTTGATCCTGCTTTTTCCGCGGACGGGTTTTTCAGAGGGTATTTCCATCGGGGCTTTTTTGCCTTCAGAATAAAGGGCCAAGCCGGTCGAAACCCCGCCTGCCAGCTCCCAAATCCCCACGCCTAGAAAGCCGGCCGGGGCGATCCCGGCAATCACGCTGGTTGTGAAAGCCAGGAAGGTCAAACCCCGAAAAGGGACCGTCCAGCGATAAAAGATTTTTACATCATTCAGGGCAGCTAGTACATAATACACACCCATGTTGAGGGATGCCATGGAGGAGGCGGTTATGAAAACGGGAGTGTAATCGCCTGCCCCGCGTCCCGCCTGTTCGACAACTTCAAAGCCCAGGATGGAAAGAAGAATCTCGGGCCGGATCAAGCCAAGCATGCCAAGCAGGATTGCAATTATCCCGAAAATGAACATAGTCCAGCCTGATGCATCGCGGATTTTCATGGATCTGAGTCTCCTGCAGTCAATATTATACTAGCAATCCCCCTTGCATGATAAAATATGCCACAAGATATGGCGAAGCATCTGGTTTTGGTGGCAGGGAATATAGGTGCGGGCAAGACCACTCTTACAGAGCGCATTGGTGCGCGCCTCGGCTGGTGGACGGGTTACGAATCCGTTGCCGACAATCCCTATCTTTCCGATTTCTACAGTGATATGCACGCCTGGTCCTTTCATCTGCAGGTGTTCTTCCTCGGTCATCGTGCAGACCAGTATCTCGAAGCCTCCCGGGATGCGCGTTCCGCCATATTGGACCGGAGTATTTATGAAGACGCCCATATTTTTGCGCGGGCATTGCACCATATGGGAAACCTGGGTGAACGTGACTACCTTGCCTACCGCAGGTTGTTTGAAGTGGTTGTGGGTGGATTGCCGCGCCCGGACCTCTTGATCTATCTCAAGGCGCCTGTGACCGTCCTGATGGACCGTATCCGCAGACGGGCACGCAACATGGAGACGGGCATCACACCTGAATATCTGTCCCTGCTTGATTCTTTTTACAATGAATGGCTTGGCTCATTCGATCTTTGTCCGGTCCTGACCATTCAGACCAACGACCTGGATATCGTGAACCAACCCGGCCATATGGAACTCGTCACCCGCCGCATCCAGGACAAGCTGGCCGGCAAGGAAGTAATGGATCTCACCCGGAAACAATAAACCCATATGAGCGTAAACCTCCTCTCCAAAATCCCCTTATTTGCCGATCTTCCCGAGAAAGAATTGGACGGGATCCTTTCATCACTGGATGTCAGGGAGCTTGCCGACCGTGAGATATTGTTTCACGAAGGCGATCCGGGCGATCATTTTTACATTGTCATGAAAGGCATCCTTGAGGTATTAATGGCCGTTGGCCAGACCGAGGAAATGCTATTAAATATTCTGAGAGAGGGTGAGTATCTAGGAGAGATGAGCTTGATCATGCCCGGCGGGCATCGGACTGCAAGTGTGCGCTCGCGCGGCGAGGCCACCCTGCTTTCCATGAGCCGCGCTCAATTCCTGGAGCTGACCAGCAGACATCCCGAACTTTCCATCTCCATGGTGCGTGTATTAAGCCAGCGTCTGGATGCCACCAATACCCAAACCTTCCGTGATCTTAGTGAAAAGAATCGCCAGCTGCAAACAGCTTTTGACGAGTTGAAGGAAGCCCAGACCCAGTTGATCGAGAAGGAAAGACTCGAACGGGAACTGCAAGTTGCAGCGGATATTCAATTAAGTATTCTGCCGGATGAACTGCCTCAATTGCCGGACTTCGGCTTTGGTGCCCGCATCCTGCCGGCCCGGCAGGTGGGCGGTGACTTCTATGATGTTTTTCTTCTCAAGGATGACCAGGTTGGAGTGGTTATCGGTGATGTTGCCGATAAAGGCGTCCCTTCGGCTCTCTTCATGGCGCGGGCCCATGCCCTTATCATGGCGGAAGCGGACATCGGTCTGACCGCCGGTGAAGTCCTTCGGGTGGTCAATCGCCACATCACCCGCCTGCAAAAATCCACCCAGTTCGTCACCGTACTGTATGGCATCCTGGACTTGAAAACGCGCGTCTTTAATTTTGCGCGGGCAGGTCATGAGCCCCCCCTGCTTTTGCATCCGGATGGAAGCGTGGATCGTTTGACCCATAAACCGGGCATGGCCCTTGGTTTGTGGGATGCGATCACATTGGATGAAGGCTCTGTAACTCTCCCTCCCGGTTCCACCCTGCTTCTATTTACAGATGGCATGACCGATTGCCGTGATCCAAAAGGGGAACCCTTTGGATTGGATCGCATCAAAACGACCTTGAGCGACTTGTTGAATGTCGACGCTCAGAAGGGTTGTGATTATTTGCTGGACACACTCATGAAATATCAGGATGGCTCCAAACAGGACGATGATGTCACCCTGGTTACCATTCAAGCCATTGATAAAAAATAAAAAAGAGCTCCCGTTTGAATTGACCCCCTAAAAACGGACAGGAAAAGAAAGCACCTCATGAGATAATCTCACGGAGGTGCTTTTATGTCTGGAAGAAAAGGGATGTTGCATTATAGTGTAGAACGGAAGAGAGAGGCGGTGCGGCTGGTCGTGGA
>JAIOOU010000004.1 GCA_021414245.1 Chloroflexota bacterium | reverse complement strand
GTATGCCCGGAAATCCGCCTGCCCCGACAGCCCTGCCACCTTCGTGATCGCCGCCGTCAATGTGGTCTTGCCATGATCAATGTGCCCCATGGTCCCCACATTCAAATGCGGTTTACTGCGGTCAAATTTTACCTTCGCCATGATTACGTTCTCCTTTTTTAATATTAGACATGAATGCTTTTCAGCAACTGAGCCCTCAACGAGACTTGAACTCGTGACCTCACCCTTACCAAGGGTGTGCTCTACCAGCTGAGCTATGAGGGCTTGACGTGCTGTTCCCTGCAACCAGGGAGTGGGCGGTGAAGGATTCGAACCTCCGAAGTCTTCTGACAACTGATTTACAGTCAGTCCCCTTTGGCCACTTGGGTAACCGCCCGGGTGAATCACTTTTGCCTGTTCTCAACCGATCAATTCTCAGTCAACAACCGCAGAGCCGACGACGAGAATTGAACTCGTAACCTCCCGCTTACAAGGCGGGTGCTCTGCCAATTGAGCTACGTCGGCGAGTTATTAAGCAGGCCGATTATACCAAAACAACGCTCAGCGTCAAGACAAGTGCGCTTTCATTATTAAACCAAATCAACGGAAATTCACATCTTGACACAATAAACCTTTGGCTGTATTATTAGAACAGTTGTTCTAATCACAACGAATGAAGGATAAACCATGATGAACCCATCCAACCTAATGCAGGACATGTTGATTGACCTTGAAGAGGAAAAACAGGCCCATCCCGCTTCAACCTTACCCGTGGCGGATTCTCCAATGCTGAAAATTGTTCTCCGGGATGCATCTCCCCTGCCCCGCGAAGCACTTTTCCTTGGCATGGCGCAGGATGGATGGCCGGTTCTCTTGAATTTGAATGACCCCATCCCGGGACCCATCCTGATCGCGGGCGACCAATCCAGTGGAAAGACCAAACTCCTGCAAATGATCGCGCGTGCGGCCGAGCTACTTCATTCGGCGGAGGAAATTCAATATGGCGTCATCACCTCGAAACCCGAGGAGTGGTCCGGTTTTCCGGAGAACCAAATCAACATGGGACTTTACCTCCCTCAACATGACAACACCCGTGAATTTCTGCAATCACTCACCGACTGGGCGCATAACAACAAAGGCGGCGAACAGTCCATTGTACTCTTTATGGATGGTCTGGACGTAGTGAAAGACATAGACCCTCAAACGGAGCAGAACCTGCGCTGGCTGCTTCTGCGTGGACCGAGTCGCCGCATCTGGCCGATCTTCACCATCGATGTGGATCAGGCCAGAAACATGGAATCCTGGCTGACCTTCTTCCGCACACGCCTTTTTGGTCACATCCAACTCACCACTGATTCAGCTTTCATCGCCGGCCAGGTGGATGAAACATTAAGGAATCTGACTGCGGGTTCGCAATTCGCTATGCGAGAGGGAAATAAATGGCTGAAGTTTCAATCGGCCCTGATCGAGTGACCAGGATATTGCAGAGAAAGGCAGGTACAAATGCATACCGGAATATTGTGGTTCGATAACGACCCCAGGACCACGTTAAGTGTAAAGATCCAAAAAGCAATGGATTATTACCGCAAAAAATTCAACCGTACTCCCGACCTTTGCCTTGTTCATCCAAGCATGCTGGATGCAGGGCAAACACAATTCGAGCTTGGGAAATTGATCATTCGTCCATATCAGCCTGTGCTCCCCGGCCACCTTTGGATCGGCGTTGAGGACCAGAAGTAAGCAACAGGCCCTCCGCCCAACACTGTCGCACAGGTTTCCCTAAACAATACGCCCCGCGGTAATTCTGCGGGGCGTATTGTTTAACCCGTTGCAACCACCAGAGCAATCGCCTGGCCCGCGGTATGACTTAAACTTACAGACCAGTTCGATAATCCAAGTTTTTTCGCCAGGTTCCTCCCCTCCCCATGCAAAAACAGATGCGGCGCGTGATTCTCATCGCCCAATATTTCCAGATCCAGCCAGCTCACTTCGCCGATACCGCAACCAAGGGCTTTGGCCGCGGCCTCCTTGGCCGCAAACCTGGCCGCCAGCGAAGGGACTCTGCCCCTGCATTCGAGTTGTTCAGCCTCGGTATAAATGCGTTCAATGAAGCGCTCACCATGCCGTTCAATTGCATCCTGAATACGCGCAATATCAACCAGGTCAACACCAGTGGAGAGTTTCATGGGCAGCCTTACGGTCCGGCAGTGGAGATGACCAAACGATCGGGGTCAATATATTTCCGCGCAGTTTCCAAAACATCCCCGCGCGTAACGGCGCGCACCATGCCCGCATAACGCTGGTAATAATCCAGGCCAAGGCCGTAGCGTTCAATGTTCAACAAGGCATTTGCGACCCCGCCGTTTGATTCCAATGAAAGCGGCAAACGGCCGATGTAATTCGCCTGGCTGTCTTCAAGTTCCTCCCTGGTCACGCCGCTTTTAATGAAACGGCGCAGTTCCTTTTCGATCAGATCGATCGTCTTATCCAAATTCTTCGGGTTGACTCCCGCATTAATCTCCCAACTGCCCGGCCCGGTGCCTGCACTTAAATTGGAAGAGGCATAATAAGCCAGACCGGATTTCTCGCGGACCACTTCGCCGATGCGTCCCATCATCCCGAATTGACCCAGCACGGAATTCCCGAGGGAAGCCGGCAGATATTCAGGGTCGCGCCGGCGCGGACCGAACATGCCGATCACCAGATCGGACTGGGATTTGCCGGCCAGTGCATGATGACGTTTGACGGTCTTCTTAAGCGGTTTATGGGGAGGCAGTTCACACGGTCCAACCTGACCCGGTACCTGCCATCCGCCGAGGACTCGATTCACCGCCTCGACCGCTTTTTTCGGTTCAATCGCCCCCACAATGGCGAGGACCATGCCCCCCGGTCCGAAATGGAGGCGGTGAAAATTTTCCATATCCTTCCGGGTGATGGATTGGATCGTGTGCACATATCCGTCGCCCGGTCTGCTGTATGGATGTCCCTCGAACAACATTTCATCAAAAGCCATCGCAGCCATATCGGAGGTGTCCTGCGCCCGAAGGGCAAGGCCGGTCAGCAATTGCGCGCGCAATTTTTCAATTTCATCATTTGGAAAGGTCGGCGTGCGCAAAGATTCTGAAAGCAGGCTCAACAGGAGCGGCAGATCCTCCACCAGCGCACGGCCGCCGAAACTGACATTATGAACTCCCGAGTCAAATCCCAGGCTGGCTCCAACGGATTCGAGTTCGTTGAACATCGAATCAAAGGTGTGCTTTTGGGTGCCGCGCATCAAGGAAGCGGAAACAAAATCGGAGAGGCCCAATTTCGGATCACTTTCAAAAATTGCGCCGGCCGGAAGAAATCCGCCCAGGCTGATGGAGGGGCTATTAAAGTTGGATCGCGCCAGAACGACAATGCCGTTCGGCAGCACTTCGCGATGGATATCCTCGGGGCCGGGCAGGGACAGACTGGTTAACTTGTCGGAGCGTTTTGCCATTTAAGCCTCCGTCCCTTTGGGGATATAGGTGCCAATCACGCGGCTCCTCGGTTGAAGATATTCGCGCGCCACGCGCTGCACATCCTTTGGAGTGACTTTTGCGAGTTTATCCAGATAGGTTGTAAACCAGTCGTAGGAGGAGAACATTTCGACATAGCCCATCCAGAAGGCCTGATTGGTGATGTTTTCGCTTCCATAGGCAAATACGGCACGAGCCTGTTTGACCGCACGTTTAATTTCGCTGGCCGGCACCAGTTGGTCCTGCAATTTGCTGATCTCCGCATCGAGCGCCTGGATCGTTTCCTCCGGTTTTCGCCTCGGATGATTGGTGATCGTGACCCGGTATAGGAATGGGTCAATCGTGGCCTCAGACCAGCCGGAGACATCCACTGCATATTCCCTATCGATCAGAGAGCGGTACAGGCGCGAAGTCTTGTAGGACAGGCCGCTGGCACCACCCATTAAACTGTCCAGCACCTGCAGGGGAAAGTAATCCGGATGAGTGGCATTGGGAAACCGGTACGCAACTTGAATGAAAGTGGTCTCGCCGGGACCTTCCAGGGTAAGCCTGACCTCCCCTTTTTGTTCAGGCTCGGGACGCACCAGACGCGGCGGGGTCTTTCCCTTTGGAATCGGTTCGAATAACTCGCGGATGCGTTTCAACATGGCTTTGGTATTAAAGTCACCGGCGATGGCCAGCACGGCATTATTGGGCACATAATAGGTCCGGTAATGATTGTACAGATCGTCGCGCGTGATCGTGTGCAGGTCGGCCATATCACCGATGATCTCGTGGTGATATGGATGCACAAGGAAGGCGGTCTGCTGGACGGCCTCGGTCAGCCGGAACATCGGTTCGTTTTCATGCCCCTCACGCTCGGAAATGATCACGGTGCGTTCGGAGTTGACCTCTTTTTCATTGTAGATGCTGTTTTGCATACGGTCGGATTCGAGACGCAAAGCCAGGTCGATCTTGTCAGCCGGCATGGTTTCATAATACCGGGTGGAATCGTGCGACGTGGACGCATTCCACCTGCCCCCTTCGCGGGAGATGGCTTTATCCAAAACGTTGGCGGGAAATTTTTTCGTCCCCTTGAATTGCATGTGTTCGGTCCAGTGCGAAACTCCCGTTCTGCCGGTCGGTTCATCCTTCGAGCCGACCTTGTACCACACCCAGGATGAAATGATCGGGGCGGCATGGATCTCCTTCAGCCTGACCTTCATTCCATTTTTCAAGGTGACCTGTGTGATCTGATCTTTCATTGATCTCCAATATCTAAAGTTTTTCACAAAATGTCGTGTCGTATTCGCTGTGCAACTCTGCCAGGTGGTACTCACTTCCCGGCACCTGACCTGCACGCCGGTGATGTGAGAGTCTCATACTTGAAAAGCATAAAAAGACCGGGATCCTTCGCCCGCCCCTTCACTCCATTCAGGGTTTCGGCTCAGGATGACAGGCCATGGATTATTTACAAACCGGCTGGCCGTTCAATTTAAGTGCGTTCGGGTTGACCATGCAATAGAACGGCTTGATCACATCCTGCAGCCCGGAAAATGGTTCGTGCAGCTGGGTCTGTTCGAGCGGGATGTCCACGTCCACATTCAGGACCACGGGCACAGTGGTATCCACGGGGACCGTCAAGTTTAGCACAATGGGCAGGGTGGTCCCCTGCGGCAGGACAATGGTCGTTAACGCATTTGTGATATTCAGCCCGCCGGTATTGACCGTAACGCGCGCATTGCTGATGGTGACATCCTGGCTGAGCACCACGCTGGTCTGCTGGTTCAATGCCAGGTCAAATTTGACCGGGATGGTGGTCTGGACCGGGATCCGGGTGGTGATATGTGCGCGGTCCATTTTTTCGAAGTTGGTATACAGCCCGCCCAGCAGGCTGTTGCCAATGTTCATGGCGCTGCCCAGATTGAACTTTTTGAGGTTGGACATGACCGTCAACAGCACGATCACAAGAATAATATTGACTGTCATGGAAAAAATGCTGGCGATCGTCCAGAAGGGCGGACCGAAGTTAAACCGGATGCCCTTCGAAACAGAGGCGGGTTTGGGCGCGGCTGGAAGCGCTGCCTTCTTTTTGGTCCCTGTCAACGGAGCGACAGCCATCTGTTTCGTGGATGTCTCCTCCTTTTGCGGAAGGGAAGAGACGACCTCCGCACTATTTTTTTTGGGAAGGCGCGCCACGGGAGAGGGTTTGCCTCCATTCAACAATTCGCGCATTCTCGCAGCGGGATCTTTTTTATTTGCTTCAGCCATGTCGCCTCCTTTGCCAGTTCATAGATAACCCAATCTTAGCATAGGATGAGACTGCTTGTGGAAGTAAATCTTTTCCTATATAATGAGACGGTTTTGGTCAAAATTGAGGAGGTACTTGCAAGTGGACAATAAATACTTGGTCGCCGTGATCGGCGCTGGACCGGCAGGACTGTTTGGAGCCCGCGAACTCGCAAGCCAGGGTGCACGAGTGGCCATCTTTAATCGTGACATCAAAGCGGGCGGCCTGGCGGAATACGGCATTTATCCCGATAAACACACCATGAAAGACGGGCTGCGAAAGCAGTTCCGTCAAACTTTGGACATGCCCGACATTACCTATTATGGCAATGTGACCATCGGTACGCACGGCGACTTGACGCTCGATGAACTGCGGGCTTTGGGATTCGATGCAGTGCTGGTGGCCGCGGGCGCGCAAGGCACCAAGTCGCTTGGCCTGCCCGGCGAAGACCTCGAAGGCGTATATCATGCCAAAGATGTGGTCTACGGCTACAACAAGCTGCCACCCTTCAGCCAGAAAAAATTCCGCTTCGGGAAACGCTGCGCCATTATCGGCGCGGGCAATGTGATGGTGGATATTGCGCGTCATCTGCTGAACGTGCAGAAAGTGGATGAAGTGACCGCCATTGTGCGGCGCGGACCCAATGAGGTCAATTTCACCAAGGATGAGATGAAACACCTGATCGCCTATCTTGACCTGGATGAGTTCGAAAAGGAAATGGGACGGGTGGCTCCCGCCGTGCAGGCGATCCATCAGGACCTGGAAGCTGGCCGCCACAAAGTGTTGGATTCGCTCTCGAAGGCCGACCCCAAAACTGCAGGCGGAAAATTCCATTTCGATTTTCTGGCCTCCCCCATCGGCATGCTCGGCGAGAACGGCCTGATGACCCAACTCGAAGTCGAGGATAACATCCTGGTGGACAAGGACGGCAAGATCAGCGCCAAGGGCACCGGTGTGAAACGCCTGATTGATGTGGACACGGTCATCTTCGCCATCGGCGACAAAGTGGACGAATCCTTTGGCCTGCCGACCGAATGGAACGAGTTCATCAAAAACAAGGAACCGCGCTTCCCCGTGGATGGACTTTCCTTTGAATCCGTTGTGGATGGGGTCTTCGTGGGCGGTTGGTCGCGTAAGGCCAGCGAGGGACTGGTCGGTTACGCCCGTAAGGACGGCACCAGCGCCGCCAAGGCAGTCTGGCAGTACTTGCAGACCAAACAGCCCGCCAATGCCAGCGCGGACGCGGTCACTGCAAAGATGAAGGGTTTGAACAAGCCCATTATTATGAAGGACGACATCAAACGTCTCGAGGCTGTGGAAGCTGAAGAGGCGAAAAAGCGCGGGCTTGAAGAATTCAAGTACGCCACCAACGAAGAGATGCTGCAGGCCATGGGCCTGACCGAAACAGCGTAAGGTTTCTCCCCTTTCTTTCATCAAGGAAGGGGAGAATTTTTTAATGAAACTATCCACCGCCGAATTCCGCGCCATGCAATCCCTGCCCCGCCGGCTGGGACAGCGTTTCTTCGAAATGCCCATGTTCCGTTCGATGGGACTGGACCTGCAGGGCAAGGATGTGCTGGAGATCGGCTGCGGCTCGGGCTACGGCGCATACTTGCTCAATCAACTGCAGCCCAAAAGTTATGTGGGACTGGACCTGATGAGCGAGCAGGTGGAACTGGCCCGCAGGAAATATCCGGGCTTCCAGTTTTTGATCCAGGACGCGGAGGATTTAAGTCAATTCGCGGATGGCAGCAAGGATGTCGTGGTCATCTTCGGTGTTCTACATCACATCCCGGACTGGCGCAAGACCATTGACGAGATCATTCGTGTTCTTAAACCTGAAGGCAGTCTTTTCCTCGAAGAGCCGCGCGGAGTGGATATAAAAATCTTCGACACCTTCTTTCGCTGGGGGCATCCCGATACCGATTTTGGGTTGAAGGCTTTGGAGGAGCATCTCGCGGCCCGAAAGCTGGTCATCCAAAACAAACAGTGGACCCCGCTGTTGACGATGTATCACATTCAGAAGTAATGGTTGCATTCCCCTGTCGTAAGGCTATTTTGCGGGTCGGATGGCAGGGATTTTTCCGCTTTCCATCTCTGCCGTTACTCTACAAAAAACCCTGTTTTCTCAAGCTATTTTCTGCAAAGGGATTGTTTTTTTACACACGTCTTTTATATACCCGCATTGCAGAGACATAAGCCACGAGCATAATCCCGACGCACCACGCGAGCGCAATCCAAATGTCATTACCCACCTGTTGATTTGACAGCAGCGCGCGGATGGCGTCCACGATCGCGGTCACCGGCTGATTTTCAGCAAAGGCTCGAACAGGTCCCGGCATCGTCTCGGTAGGCACGAACGCTGAGCTAATAAATGGCAGGAAGATCAGCGGGTAGGCAAAGGCGCCTGCTCCGTCCACCGATGTTGCGGATAGACCGGCAATCACTGCGATCCACGTCAGTGCCAGCGTAAACAGCGCAAGGATACCGGCAACGGCGAGCCATGACAATACTCCTGCCGACGAGCGAAAGCCCGTCAGGAGCGCTACGAGAATGATGACAAGGACTGAAATTGCATTGGATACCAGTGAGGTCAGCACATGTCCCCACAGCGGAGCCGAACGCGCAATCGGTATGGAGTGGAACCTCTCAAAGATGCCTCTTTGCATATCCATAAATAGACGGTAAGACGTATAAGCGACGCCGCTTGCGATCGCCATCAGCAAGATGCCGGGCAGCAGGTAATTCACATAGTTGTCCATGCCGGTTTGAATCGCACCGCCGAGCACATAGACGAACAACAGCATCATCGCGATCGGAGTGATGGTGACCGTGATGATGGTGTCCATGCTGCGAAAAATATGACGCATCGACCGGCCAAGCATGATACCCATATCGCTGAAAAAGTAATTCTTTACGGTGTCCATTTATTTTTTCTCCTTCTTGCCAATGATGGCGAGGAATATATCCTCCAACGTCGGCTGTTTTTCAACATACTCCACCTTGGTGGGCGGAAACAGCTTTTTCAAGTCTGCGAGCGTGCCGTTGGCGATAATTTTCCCTTCATGCAGAATGGCAATCCGGTCGGCGAGTTGTTCTGCTTCATCCAAATACTGCGTGGTGAGAAATACCGTCGTGCCGTTGTTGGCAAGCTGCTTGACAGTCTTCCAAACCTCGAGGCGCGCTTCGGGGTCAAGCCCAGTGGTTGGCTCGTCGAGGAAAATAATCGGTGGTTTCCCTACCAGACTCATGGCGATGTCGAGTCTGCGGCGCATACCACCTGAATAGGTGGAGACTCTGCGGTCGGCGACGTCGGTCAATCCGAAGCGGTCCAGCAGCTCATTCGCGACTTGACGCGTATCCTTGAGGTGCCGCAACTGAGCGATCATGATCAAATTTTCTCGCCCGGACAAGATCTCATCTACGGCGGCGAATTGCCCGGTCAGGCTGATCGACTTGCGCACACTGTCGGGCTTTGTCGCAACATCAAATCCGTTGATGGAGGCGGTTCCGCCATCCTGTTTGAGCAGCGTGGTGAGGATCTTGATAACCGTTGTCTTTCCTGCGCCGTTAGAGCCGAGCAGGGCGAAAATACTGCCTTTTTCCACTTCAAGATCTACACCCTCTAGAACAGGGAGATTCTTGTAGGACTTTTGCAGCCCTTTCACTTGGATTGCTTCGTTTTGCATATTCTTTACTCCTTTTAGTTTTTCAAAGTAAATCTATTGGTAATAAGGTGCGTGAATTCGCCATCTTCTCAGCAAGAGAAAATGTGATCACATTCTTTAGAGGGCGAACTCTTCTAAAAATTTCAGTTGGGTTTGAACAGTTTTGTGAAAATGATAAAGAATCTATCCGAACATTTCGCTTAAGGAGAGGGGAGCATTTTTAGTCTTTATATGATCGTAACTTTTGACAGATCGACTTCCAAGCCTTTGAGCGTGGCATAGGTCAATTTATCCATCATCGCGCCGTCAAAGTTGATGGTTTTGAGGGCACGGATGTGTTTTTTAGACCACGTAGCCCAGGTAAACGGTGCAAGGAAGGAAACATTTCTAAGGGTCGCGCCCTTAAATGTAGCTTCGTTCAAGGATGTATTGTCAAACTTGACACCAATAAAAGTCTGCCCGTCAAGGCAATTTCCACGCAAATCGCAAAGCTTAAAGTCCACGCCGCTAAAGATACAGTTTTCAAAGACCGTCTTCGTAAGGTCTGTCGTCGCCAGCTTTACGTCGACCAGTTTTACATCGGTGAATTTTGCCCGGGTCAGATCTGATGTGCTGAATTCGGTACGCACAAGAATGGATTTTTTGAAACTCGCATCCGTAAGGTCACTGACGTACCAGGTGCAATCGGTCAGATTTGTGCCGTCAAAATTAGTTTCACGCATATCACTGGCTCTAAACGAGCTGCCCGTCAGGTCTGCACCTGAAAAGTTGGAGCCGCGCAGCGCGCTGGCATCAAATTTCCCTTTTTGCGCGGTAACGCCCGCAAAATCACTCTCTGGCAGGTTGCTCGCGCTGAAGTTGATCAACAACTGCCGCTCCAGTGATCGGGTAAGGCCGGCGGCCTCCCGCACTGTTTGCTCAATGTCGCCGATGCTGTCGATGGTCATCTGAAAGGCCGTTTCCTCATCCTTGCCCTCGGCCATGAGCTCACGGAATCGCTCCTGCAAATCGGCGAGTAGTTCGGCCTTTAGCTCGGCTACGCTCTTCACCCCATCGTAGGGTGCAAAAATGCCGTTCAAATATTGGTCTAATTTCTCATTCATAACATCATCTCCTTATAATAAGTTGTCAAGTACGCGCTTTGCGTACTCCCAGTTGTCTTTATTTTCAGAATAGACTTTTTTACCCTTTGCAGTAATCCGATAGTACCTTCTTCTGCCGCCCTGGGATTCATCCCCCCAATAGGAAGTGATACAGCCCTCACCCTCCAGCCGCTTTAGGCTCGAGTACATGGTAGCTTCCTTGAGTTCATATTCACCCGAGGAATTTGAGTGGATCAATTTCGATATTTCATACCCATATTTATCCCCGCTGATCAACAGCTTCAGGATAATCGTATCGGTATGGCCTCTAAGCAGGTCTGACGAGATTTTGTTGGGGTTAGTTGACTCATCCATAAGTACAATATACAGCATATTACTATGTCTGTCAAGGTATTCCTTTAGTCTTAGTACTTTACACTAATCCCCCATGTCAAGTCCAACGGAAGCTTTTGTCCAGAGAGCTGCGCGGCTTGGACCTCAAGGTCTTCGATGCTTTCTTACTTTGGGATATCCTGATACCGATTTTATATTAAAGGCTTTGGTGGAGTACGTTGCAAGCAAGGAATAAAAATCGTCAACTAGGGATAGACTCCATAGTTGACGATATATCATATTCAAATGTCATTCTGAGCCTGGCGAATGATCTCCTTTCAACAACTCCAATTCCCTCAACACTTCCTGCGTATGCTCCCCCATCAACGGTGGCGGCAGGCGGTATTCAACCGGCGTATCGCTCATCTTCAAAGGTGACCCCACCAAAGGCAGTTCGCCAATCGTAGGGTGTTTCATCCTCACAAGCATTTCGCGCTCCCCCACCACCGGCATGGAAAAGACCTGCTCAAAATTTTGAATCGGTCCGCATGGGATCTCGGCCTGCTCCAAAACAGATATCCATTCACTTGCACTGCGGGTCGCAAAAATGGATTTGAGCAATGGAATTAATTCTTCACGGTTTTGCACGCGACCGGAATTCGTGGCAAACTTATCATCGGTCCCGAGTTCCGGTTTCCCGAGCACCTCACACAAGCGCAGGAACTGACGGTCATTGCCGACCGCGATGACAAACCAGCCGTCCGCGGCCTGAAAACTTTGATACGGCACAATGTTAGGGTGGGCGTTGCCATATCGCTTCGGCAGCTGGCCCGAGATCAAGTAGTTGCTGGCCACATTCGCCAGCCAGCCCAATTGCGAATCAAACAAGGAGATATCGAGCTGCTGTCCGCGGCCGGTCAGGGTCCGCGCATGCAAGGCGGCCAAAATGGCGATGATCGCATTCTGCCCGGCGAACAGGTCCACCACAGCCACGCCGGTCTTCATCGGCTCGCCTTCGGGTTCACCGGTAATGCTCATCAGCCCGCCCAGGGCCTGGATCATAAAATCATAGCCGGGCTTATCCTGCATGGACCCGTTTTGTCCAAAGCCGGTGATCGAGCAGTAGATCAACTTCGGATTCAAGGCATGTAGGGTTTCAAAGTCCAGGCCGAATTTTGCCAATGTACCTGGACGAAAATTCTCCACCAGCACATCGCTCTGCAAGGCCAGCTCGCGCAAGACTCTTTTGCCTTCGTCCGTTTTCAGGTCCATGACGATATCGCGCTTATTGCGGTTGACACATAAATAATACGCGCTCTGCCCTTCAGCAAAGGGCGGTCCCCAGCCGCGGGTCTCATCCCCTTCCGGCGGCTCCACTTTGATCACCTCCGCGCCCAGGTCACCCAGAACCATCGTACAATAAGGGCCGGCCAGCACGCGGCTTAAGTCCAGTACACGAATACCCTGCAAGGATTGCATATTCCTCCTTCACCATGAAACGCGACCTCTATTTTAGCAAACCCATCATCAATGCGGCAGGATCGCTTGGCTTCGCGCCCGATCCACGTAACGGGATTTCCCTCGGGATGTTCGGTGCCTTCGTGACGAATCCGATCTCGCTGCGCCGGCGCCTGCCCACGTCCGAACCGGCCTTGATCGAATTCCCGGGCGGATTCCTGCTGCACACCGGCCTGCCGAATCCCGGCCTTTCAGCTGTGCTAAAAAAATACGGTCCGCGCTGGGACCATGCCGGCCTGCCCATAATTGTGCATCTCATGGCCGACCGCCCCGAGGAAACCATGCGCATGGTGCGCATGCTCGAAGGCATCGAGAACGTCATGGCCGTCGAATTGGGCTTCGCTCCCCTGCTGGCCAATGACATTATCCTCTTGACTTTGGAAATGTGTGTCGGCGAATTGCCCCTGATCTTTTCCCTGCCCGTCGAACAGGTTTTGTCGCTTGGACCCAAATTAATTCAGGAAGGCGCCGCAGCCATCAGCATTTCAAATCCGCGCGGGATATTGACCAACAACCAGGATGAATTGATCGCAGGCAGATTGTACGGGCAGTCGCTCTTCCCGCGCTCGCTGGATATTGTCCATTCGGCAGCCATGCTTGATCTGCCCATCATCGGCGCCGGCGGGGTCTGGACGGAAAAGAATGCAGCCGACATGCTGTCCGCGGGGGCCATGGCCGTTGAAATCGACGCCAGCTTATGGGTCCCGAAAGACGCGGATACTCAAAACGTGTCACCCGGCCTCGTGACCCCGGACAAAATATAAAAAAAGAGTCCCGCTTTGCAGCGGGACTCTTTTTTGGTCGGTTATGAATTACAGGACGACGACGTCAGCGGCCTGCAAACCCTTGGGGCCTTTTTCGATGGTGAATTCCACCTTCTGGCCTTCCTGCAGGTTCTTGAAGCCCTCGCCCTTGATGGCCGAGAAGTGAACGAAGACATCCGGGCCGCCTTCGCGTTCAATGAAACCAAAGCCTTTCGTACCATTGAACCATTTAACCGTACCGATTACACGATCAGACATGTTTTGCCTCCTAAGCAAAATGAAAAAATAAGGTGACGCAGTATGTCTTTCATCGGGCGGTTAAGCGCGGATCGGCTCAACGGTTGTGATTGGGCCATCGTCTTCATACTTCCACAACGAAAAGCTACTTGCATCCTACAAACGCAACTTTATCATGAAATTCTCATCTTGACAATTATTTCACCGGCTCCAAAACCATGACCGGAATCTGGCGGTGTGCCGCCCGGAGCTTGTAGGCTTCGTAGCCGGCATAGTAGGAAACAGCCAGCCGCCAGTACCTCTCGCGCTCCTCACCGGAGGTCTCCCGGGCAATGTATTTTCCCGCCCGGCCCTTGAATTGGAGCGTGCATTCTGGCTGTTTTTTGAGGTTGTAGTACCAGCCCGGATTATGCCTGCGCCCGAAACTGGAGGCGATCAAGGCGATCTTCTCGCCGTCAAACAGGCCGATCAACGGCATCGTGTGCGCGAGTCCGCTTTTTGCGCCGATGGTCGTGAGCTGCACGATCGGCCAGCCGGCCACTTCGGAAAAGGTATATTTCCCCCGGGTCCACTTTAGGATCCAGCCATCGACCACGTGCATCGTGCCGGCAAAAAAGGCGGTCACCGGGCGGATCATCACGACTTTGTGGACCAAACGCTGGATAAAATTCGGGGTGGGAGGGGTTTGCATGGGCATCCGTTCTATTTAATTTGATAGTCTGCATCTTTCAGGAAGGCTTCCTGCTCGGCAGGGCTCATCCGCTCGAAGGCCAGGCGAATGGTATAGCCGCCAACCAGGACATTGTTTTCAAGAAACATCCAATCCAGAATATCCTCTTCGGGAATCTTGACCCTGTCCCCGGATCTGAAACCTAAATTCTTGGAGGATGCATCAAAAAGCACGCCTTGAAATTGTCCAGCCTCGTAATACACATCGTCCACCCAGATCTCCTCACTGGTGCCGTCCGGATAATCGAAATGGACTTTCAATGCAAACAAGGATTGGTTGGATTGCGGGGATTGCAAATTGCGGATGAAAACATCCAGGGTTTGATGAGCCTGGTCCACGGCGGTTGCGAAATCTTCATCGGCGGCGGAAGGTTCAGCAGTCTTCGCCGGCGCACAGGCAGCCGTCAGAAACAAAAGCAGACAACCGGACAGGATGAAACGCATGTTGGTTACTTTTCCAGCCAGATGGTCACGGGTCCGTTGTTGTGGATATTGACCAGCATGTGCGCGCCGAATTGACCGGTCTGGGTCGGCACACCGTGGCTGCGCAACAGCTCAGCAAAACGATCCACCAATGGAGAAGCCACCTCCGGCAGGGCCGCATCGATAAAAGACGGGCGGCGGCCCCTGCGGGTATCAGCATACAAGGTGAATTGAGAGACCACGATGGCTTCGCCTTTCACATCCAGCACCGAGAGATTGGTCTTGCCCTGTTCATCTTCGAAGATGCGCAGGTTGGCAACTTTTTCAGCCAGAAAGGCGGCCTGTTCCGGTCCGTCACCGTGGCCAATGCCCAATAAAATCAGCAGACCATTCCCGATCTGGGAAATAGTCTGCCCGCTGACTGTCACACTCGCATGGGAAACCCGTTGAATTAGTAAACGCATTACAAAATTAGGGGAGCTGCATGGCCTCGCGCACTTCAACCATGGTCTGTTCAGCGATCGCGCGGGCACGATTGGCGCCGTCGTTCAAAATGTCCTGAATCTTCTTCGGATCCGCAGCGAGTTCGGCACGTTTGGCGCGGAAGGGTTCAAGGTGTTCGTTCAAATTATTGGCGAAACGCAATTTGCAATCCACACAGCCAATGCCGGCCTTTCGGCATTCGTTGTTGATCATGTCCACTTCCTGCGCGGGGGAGAAAAGTTTGTGCATGGTGAACACGTTGCAGATATCGGGGTTGCCCGGATCGGTCCGTTTCTGCCGGGCGGGGTCGGTCACCATTTCCCTGACCCGTTTGACGGTCTCCTCGGGCGTAGTGGCGAGTTCGATGTGATTGTTCAAACTCTTGCCCATCTTGTCCCTGCCGTCGATGCCGAGCACCTTCAATACCTCGGTATGCTTGACCTGCGGTTCGATCAACACCTTGGTCTTGTAGCGGTAATTAAAGGAGCGCACGATCTCGCGCGCGAATTCAATATGCGGGGCCTGGTCAATGCCGACCGGCACCACATCGGTCTTGTACAGGACGATGTCCGCGGTCATCAGGACCGGGTACCCGACCAGTCCGTAATTAATATTCTCGGGCTGCTGGCGCACCTTTTCCTTGAAGGTCGGGAGGTCGGTCAACTTGCCCAGCTGGGTCACCATTGAAAGATAGGTGTGAAGTTCCATCACCTGCGGCACGTGTGACTGCACGAACAGGATCGACTCTTCCGGACGGATGCCCGCCGCCAGCCAGTCCAGCGCCATTTCGAGCGTGTTCTGTCGCAATTCCTGGGTGGTCTCCACCGTGGTCAAGGCGTGCACATCCACGATGCAATATACGCATTCGTAATCGGCCTGCATGGCCACATAATTCTTCATCGCGCCCAGATAATTGCCCAGGTGCTGACGCCCCGTGGGACGTGCGCCCGAAAACACTCTGCCTTTTTTCGCCATTCTTTTTCTTTATCCTTCAACCATTTTATGGATCAGATTTACGATCTCGCCCGCTTCCGCATGCCGCTTCGTTTGCAGCTTGGAATAGATCAACTGCCCGTTCACACTGACCTCGAATCTGCCCCCGTCCGAGGGAATTAAAGCCGCCGATTCGATCAAATGCTCGTAATTCTTCAGCAATTCGTCCATCAGGCTCACGGCCCGATTCGTGTAATGTCAGACCGCGCAATAGACAATTTCGATTTTTAACATGGATTCTCCACAAAAATGTTAGAAAATTATAACATGCCGCGTCCCAGACTTGCCACACCCCTTCATGCAAGCTATAATCCCCAGTCTAAGTAGTTATGGAAAGACCAGCAAGGAGAAAATAAATGCCAGTTTATACCTACCGTTGTGAAGCTTGCGGGGTGCAGTTCGAACGACACCAATCCTTCACGGACGCGCCTTTGAAGACCTGCCCTGAATGCCGCAAGAAGGCGCTCAAAAAAGTGATCACCCCGACCAAGATCATCTTTAAGGGTTCCGGGTTTTACGCGACCGACCACAAGTCCCCCTCGGGCGACACCTCCAGCGCAAAGAAGGCCGAAAAGAAGGAAAAGGAAAACGCCTCCAAGGAAAGCAAATCCACGGAGAGCAAGTCCACTTCAAGTGACAGCCCCGAATAAGTCTCGCCAAAAAAGCGACGCCTCTGCGTCGCATTTTTGTTTAACCCACATTTTTTAAACAAGGAGAAAACAACCATGCAGGACATTCTCAAGGCACTTGTAAATTCCCGCCAGCAAGGCGGCTCGGCACAGGGTGCGGACCCAATGACGGAATTAATCGGCGGGCTGCTCGGCGGACAGGGGCAACAATCACAGCCCCAGGGCGGCGGTCAACAACAGACCGGATTGGGCGACATGATGGGCCTGCTCGAATCGGTGATGAACGGCGGACAACAATCCGGCACCTCGACCAATGATCCAATCATGGCCCTGCTGCAGCCTTTCGTCGCCCCACTGGCCAAGAAGGCCAACATTCCACCCGAGATCGCCATGGTGGTCGTTTCATTCGTAGCTCATAAATTACTGGCCCATCATCCCACCTCCGGCAGGGATTCCAACTCTTTTAATTTTGAAGAGATGTTCAACCAAATGGCTTCCGGAAGCATCGACCCCGCCCTGCTGCAAAACAGCGGCATGGTTAAGGAAATTTCCGCAAAAACCGGTCTTGATGAGGCCACTGCGGAGCAAAGTCTTAACCTGGCCTTCAATTTGGTTGGGAAAGGCGCGACCAGCCTGATCAACAGAGGCAATGCCCAGTCGCCCAAACCGGCACCTGCTGCCCCTTCAGGTGGCAAGAAAACCCTTAAGGATGCAGGCTTCGCGGCCAAGGCCAAGAAAAACTAACTCATACGTAAAAAGAAGGACGGGGCCAAAACCTCGTCCTTCTTTTCTATTTGATGGCAGCCCGGTTTTTTCGGATCAGCCTCACGGTCCAGAAGGAGGCGAGCAACAGGGGAATGAAGGCGAATGCGGCACTGATCCAGGCCACGGAATTTTTTCATATCTCTTTACTGCTTTTTGTTTTCAAACTTACAAATATTAAACCCAGATCTGCTAGCAATAAAGTGCAGATCGGATTCGTTCTCAATGTCGCTGGAGGGAAATATTTTTCCACACTCAACATTACTTGGCGACAGTACCAAAAATTGAATCCCCTGCTCCCTGCCAGCCTTTACAAAATGCTCCCACGAGTCACTCGGAAGTTTGGGGTACTCAAGGCTGTATCCCCACAACCAATCCTGTTCCCACCCGCCCACAAAACGGGGCTGATAAGGCGGTAGATTAGGGAAATATATATAATAGTAATCAGAAAAAACCTGTGTTGAGGTTATTATTCCCTTTTCCACCAGAACCCGCTCGACGGCCAGAAACGCTCGGTGTTCCCGATAATTTGATTTTAGCAATTCAATATCCTGAAATGCCCAACTGCCTATTAGGTAAATACCCAGTCCCCAATAAATAATCAGCAAGGACTTTAACAACCCTTTGACAAAGCCAGTAGCAGAAGTTGCTCTCTGCATCAACACTACATACAGGAATGCCAGAGATGCAAGAAATGGGACCATAAGGATCAATGGTGCGCTTGGACTGTTACCAATGGAAACAGGTATAGCGTATAACAACGTGATCATGGCAGAGAAAAGACCAAATCTCTTAATCTGCCCCTCTGGTGCAACTAAAAAACAAAACACCCCCGGCCATGCATACACGACAAGGTCCCAAAATGCCGGCAAATACGCATTAAAAAATAGACGGGGATCATCGGCAATCGCTTTCAAAACGGAAAAGTTTTCGATTAATTCTTTCGAAGGGGGATGCAACCAATCCACACCATAAAGGAATTTATAGACATTGAAATTTTGCGCCGTTTCAAGAGTGCCATGGCCGGAAACCAGGTTCGCAAATACTTGGATCGATATAACTACAAAAAAAGAGCAGACCATCCACAAAATTGGGCGTATCGGACGAACGCCAAACAATAAGACCGTCAAGACTAGAACCGCCCAAGCAAATATAATCGCATGACTGCGCCAAAGAAAAGCCATACCAAGAAGCAATCCAATGCTGCCATAACGCACGCTCGATTTTGCATTTACTGTCCCACTTAAGACATCTTTCCATAAAAAATATACTCCAAAAGCGGAAAAGGCCATCGCGCCAATATCGGGACCAACCATATTGCTTCGTAAAAAAACAATCGGGACAGTAATGCAGGCAATCAACACAAGAACCAAAACCGCTAGATTCCTCGCTCCCGCGACAATCCCAGTAATGGAAGCCACTGCAAGTCCTGTAAGCAAAGCGTTAATCACGTAAGCAATTTGAATAACATATCGTAAAGGAAGTTGCCCTATAAAAAATGCATATCCGATGGAAAAAAAACCATTATAGAGTGATTCCTTTTGCGCCCAAGTAATATGGCGTCCATAATACAATATGCTCAAGAAGTCATTTCCCGTCACATGGAAGTCCGTATAAAGACCTGAAAGAAGAACTATAACCGTGCCAACTGAAAAGGAAAAAGAAAATATCCTGCTTGGATTATCGAACACCTTTTGCATGGCTTAATTATACCGGGAGCACAAGGTGCGTCAATCTTCTCATCCATATCCACGCGACAATAAAAGGGACCATTGCGAATACTGCGCTCAAATACGCCATGACAGAATATCCCAGCGCGGCGAAGATGAATCCGCTGCCCAAACTCCCAACAGCGGAAGCCAGCCCGACCAACAGGTCATTGAATCCCTGCGTGCGAGCGCGTTCATCCGGGGAAAGCTGATCGGCAAGCAGGGTGGAACCGCCCACAAAACAAAAATTCCAGCCAAGACCCAATAAAAACAATGCCACACCCAATGGCAATACATCCGGCGAAAAAGTGGCTGCAATGCATGCGATCACAAGGGTAACTGATCCAACCATGATGACCTGACCGCGCCCCCACCGGTCGGCGAGACGGCCTGAGATAATGGAAAAGGCATACATGCCAACCGTATGGGCGGATATCACAATGGAAATATCACCAAGCATGTGATTGTGGTCCCGCATGTGCAGGGACGTGATGACCATGACCAGTACCATCACCATCTGGCCGAGCACCATGCTGACCAGAGCCACCAACGCGGCGGGCTGGCTGAAGATCTGGCGCATGCTGCGCACCACCCGTGAACGGACAATCGTATCTGGATATTTTTCCGCCACCTGTTTCCCGATCTCGCGCGGGTCGGGACGCAGGCCAATGAAAACCACCACCGCCGCAACAGCAAATAAAGCCAGGCTGACCAGATAGGCGCCTGCGAGTTCATCAATCCCCCAGACACCGATGAGTTTGCCAGCGGGTCCGGCCACGAAGGGACCCACTACCGAACCGACCGTGCCGCCTATGACCACGTTTGAAATGGCGCGTCCGCGATGTTCGGGACGATTGACTTCGGCGGCAGCAAAACGTCCGAGCTGAACAGCCGCATTGGCAACGCCCATCAGGACCATGCCGCCCAGAAAAACCGGAAAGGAATGGATCGCGATCGCGTAAAAGGCAATTCCTGAGCCGATCACACCGATTCCCAAACCGGTCGTTAAACCCCCACGGCGCCCGATGGCGTCGAAAACATAACCCCACATAAAGGCGGCAAAGGCCCCGGCCAACAGGTATACGGCGGAGGGCACGCCGGCCCAATCCGCATGCTGGCTCAATTCCTTGCCGACAATGGAATTAAGGGTGGCGGCGGCAATGAACCCGGCCGAGGCCAGGGATTGCTGGGTAAATAAAATGGCGGTGATCTTACGGGCAATGGATTCGAGGTTTGTCATTTTTGTCCTTGATCATAAAATATTATTCATACACCAGGGTATCGCGGATGGTCAGTCTGGCAGCGTTTTGCGCCGGAATCAGGCTGGCAACGACCGCGATCAATACGATCAATCCCAGCCAGATGAAGATGGCGGGAACCGGAAAAATATAATCCAGGGGAGTGGCCAGCAGGGAGACTCCCAGGGAGTTACCTAAAAAGATTGAGAGGGGAATCGAGAGCGGAACCGCAAGGGCCCAGCTCATCAGCGCGATCATGAGTCCCTCCCTGACCACCAGGCTGCGGATAATACCATTCTGCGCGCCCAAGGAACGCATGATACCGATCTCACGGGTGCGCTCCATGACATTTAATCCCATTGTAATGGCCAGCCCCAACCCGCCCACAATTGCTATCAGGATGACCATGGCCATCAACAACACGATCAGGGTATCCATTTGGGCGGCGGTGGACTCCTTTAATTCCGTGGTGGTATGCGAGGCAGAGACTTCATATCCGGCATCGTTTAAAACGCCCAAGAGTTGAGATTGCAGGCGCGCCTGTGAAGCCGGGTCACTGGCGCTGCCTTGAACGATCAAACGGTTGGCTAACCCGTCCGCGCCGGTTTGCGAGACCAGGTCATCGTAATGCACATAGGCCACGGGGGAAAACCCGCGTGCACCCACACCCACAATGGTCCAGTCCCGTTCCGAAGTGTCAATCCTGAGTCGGATTTTCGAGCCAACTTTCAGGTCCGCAAGAGCGAGGGTATCCGAGTTAATGAAGATGGAATATTTATCCGGAGACTGCAGGAAGCGCCCGTCCACGGCCTTGGGCTGGGTCGTCCGGGTATCATCCGGCACGCCGATCAGCACAATGCTGCCGCTAAAGGTGCCATCGTCAAACAGGATACGGCCGTCGCCGATGCTCCAGGCTTCGGTACGGGTCACACCTTCCATGCGGTTGACCTTGTTCTCAAAGTCGATCTTCGCATACGGCTTTGAAAAATCCACATCCACGTCGTAGCGGGTGTCGTTTTGAATGTCAACGACCGCACGGCGCATGGACTGCCGGATACCGATCACCGCAATGAACATGGAGCCTGCCAGGATCAAAGTGGCAAAATTCAAAGCCAGCCTCCCCGGCCGCCGAAAGGTGTTCCGGACGGAAAGATTAAAAAGCTGGGAGTCATCTCCAAAAACGGAAAGAATGCGTCCGGCCAAGCTTATGCGCGAAGAGTCCTTTGCGCCATAGTCGCTGATCGCATCACGAATGCTGATCCGTGTGCCGTTCAAGATCGGAACCAAGGCCGCCAGGAGTGGAATCAAGAGGGCGCTGATCACCTGCATGCCGACAGTCCGAAACGGGATAAAGAATCTATTCACGATCATGTTCATGCCATCGCCAACCCCGTGCGCGACAAAATACCCGCCGACTGCGCTCAAGGGAACGGCCACCACAAGCGCCAGCAGTCCGTATAAAACTACCTGTTGAAAATACAGGGACATGGTTTGCGATCTGCCCGCACCCAGTGACTTTAATATCCCGATCTGTTTGATCTGCTGGTTCATCACTGCGAACATGACTGCTGTCACCAGGAACGCGCTCAACAGCAAGATCAACGAGCCAAGCGAATTGAGAATAAAAAGGACGGAGTTCAAGTTATCACCCAGCAACGGCGTGCCGGGTTCGCTGACCGGTGCACTGTAGACAGTCAGATGGTTTTTCTCCATATGTTTGACAAGAGCGGTCAGGTCCTTCTCGATCAACGTCCGGCTGGAGTTGTTCCGCACCCTGACGTATAAACGATTGTAATCACTGGACAGATCGAGGACTCTGGCAGTCTCGGGAGTGATATACCCATACGCCACCAGCGCCACGCTGGTGGGCACCATAGACAGGTCGTTTGCGAATCCGGCCACCTTGAGCGGATGGACCTTCCCGTCCAAAGTCTTCACGCGCACCGTGTCACCCACCTTGGCAATATCGCGCAGGGATTTTTCAAGCAAAATCGAATTTTCAGGCGGAGGAATTTGTGCGTCCGCCTCTTCTGTGATTTTGTTGATATCCCAGGCAGTGAAATCAGGAATCGCATTTAATTCCAGCGATATCCATTTGTCGGGCTGGGTTTCAAGCAGCGCCTGGGTCACACTGCGCGCCTCGGCCAACTCGACATAATCAAGCGAGCGCAGATTTTTCACCAGTCCGTCCTGAAACGGTGAAACAATCAACACGGAGCTGGCAGGATGACTGTCTGAGAACGAAACCCGCAAATTATCGTTCAGCACGATCCCGCCGATCTGCATCAACCCGAACGCCATTACCCCAACAGCCACTGAAAGGATGATGAGCAGAGTGCGCGGCCTGTTCGAGGTCAGATCCCGAACGACCTTGGTGCGTTGGATATTCATTTACGGACTCCGCTTCGGGGCTTAACCTTCAGCCTGCCAACCTTCTCCAAGCCTTGCTTCCGTCTGGCAGTTTCTTTCTTCACTTTTTCACGAAAATCCGTGGACCGGGCAAACAACTTCTCAAACTCAGTCATGCTCAATTCAACCAAAAGGGCTGGTCCACTTTGGCTGACGCGTACGGTCGCACTGCGGCGTTTATCTCCCAACAAAGCCATTTCGCCGAAGTATTGTCCGCTTTTCAAGGTGTTCACTTTGATTTCTTCATCACCGTGCCTGATCAGCACATCCACCCTGCCATCCTCGATCAAATAAAACGATTCACCCAGTTCGCCCTGGTGAATGACCACACTCCCGGCCGGGTGGGATTTGGGTTTCGATTCCCTGACCACAGCCCGCAGATCGTCATTGATTTTGGAGGAAAGCGATTTGACCTGATTGGCTTTCACCCTTCTTTCAATAATATTCGTCAGTTCTTCGCGCAGCAAACTGGACTCTTTGATCAGCGCATTGAACGCCTTGCCATCCAGGACGATGACACGGGCATCCCCTTCAGACGCAGACTTGACTGAAGCGGTCCGAATGCCTCCACCGAGCAATGCCATCTCTCCGAAATAATTTCCGGGGTGCAGTTGATTGACGACGATCTGGCCGCCGCCGGGCTGGCTCATCAAGACATCCACCCGGCCATCCACGAGAATATAGAACTTGTCCCCCACTTCACCTTCCCGAATAATGAAACTATCCCGTGGATAAACCTGGGGTTTGACCCGCCGGGCCACATCCACCAACTGGTCCTGGGTCAGGGTGGAGAGGGCGCGCACAAGATACTCATTCACGATCTCGCCGTCTGAGATCACGATCGTACGGTTCGCGCGCCGGGCAAGATCACTGTCATGGGTCACCATCAGAATCGTTTTTCCGGCGGCCACCAGATCCTCAAACAGGGTGAATATCTTTTCAGCTGTCTTTGAATCCAGGTTGCCGGTCGGTTCGTCTGCAACGATCAAGGGAGGATCATTTGCCAGCGCCCTGGCGATCGCCACGCGCTGTTGCTGTCCACCTGAGATCGCGGCGGGAAGTTTATGAGCCTGTCCGGCCATGTCCACTTTTTCAAGCAGCTGCATGGCGCGTTCGCGCCGTTCCACCTTTGAATACAAATTATTCAGTTCCATCGGCAGAATGATATTTTCAAGAATGGTCAGTGTGGGCAGTAACTGAAAAAACTGAAAAACAATGCCAAGCTTGCGTCCGCGCCAGGCGGCCATTTGCGCTTCGCTGTATTCATGGATCGGTGCGCCGTCGATCACAATGCGCCCGGATGTCGGCCGGTCAATGCCGGTCAGCATATTAATAAAGGTGGATTTCCCGCTTCCCGATTTTCCAATAATGGCCACAAACTCCCCGCTCTGAACATCCACATCCAGGCCCTTAACCGCGGTAAAGTCACCGGCCGGAGTTACATAGGTTTTCACCAGGTCGCGCACTTCGATTAGATTTTTCTGCATCCGCGGCATCCTTTTTTAAATTAATACCGTCGAGTATAAAACAAAAAAGTGGCCCTGGGCATATGCCCAGGGCCACTTTTTTGGCGCGATCTTATTTCTTCTTACCGGTTTTCTTCTCGCCGGCCTTTTCCTCCCGTCCCATTACATCCATGACGGCAACTGCAGCGATCTGAACAATGGCATTTACATCGTCACCGGTCTGCAGAACATGGACTGGAGCGCCCATGCCAAGCAGGATCGGTCCGATGGCTTTCGCATTGCCCAGGCGGGAGAGCAGCTTGTACGCAATATTAGCTGATTCAAGGGATGGGAATACCAGCACATTCGCATCCTTGACTGCGCTGAACGGATAGCGTGATTCGCCGATCTCGGGCACAACAGCGGTATCCGCCTGCATTTCGCCATCCACGCGCAGGTCGGGCCGGCGGGCCTTAATCAACTCGACAGCCTTGCGGACCTTGTCTGAAAGCGGATGAGGCGTGGAACCAAAGTTCGAGAAGGAGAGGAAGGCCACATGCGGATCGATCTCCAACTTGACGGCGTAGTCGGCTGCCAGGGAGGCGATCTCTGCCAGATCCTCGGCAGTTGGATCAATATTGACGGTGGCATCGGTGAAGAGGAAGACCTTTTCCTCGAAGATCATGATGTAGACACCCGCCGCCCGGGCCGCACCTGCGGCAGTATGATGGATTTGCAAAGCAGGGCGGATCACTTCCGGATAATCATAGGTCAGGCCGGAAACAAATGCATCCGCATCGCCCATCTTGACCATCAAGGACCCCAGAATATTGGGGTCACGCACCTTCTTGAGGGCATCCCCCGCCATCATGCCTTTGCGCTGACGGATCTCATAGAAGCTCTTTGCATAGGCATCCAGCCTGCCGAAGGTTTCAGGGTCGACAATTTCCGGCTTATATTCAATGCCCAACGATTTTAATTGTGCTTCAATTACATTCTTGCGGCCGATCAACACCGGAGTGGCAATCCCCTCTTCCTGAATCTGGTAAGCTGCCCGGATGATCTTCTGTTCCTCGCCTTCTGCAAAAGCCACCCGTTTCGTCCCACCTGAGGAACGGGCTTTGTTCTGGAAGAAATAGCGGATGCGCTCACCCTTGCCCTGACGATAGGCAAGCTGTTCACGGTATTCATCAATATCAATCTTCTTGCGTGCCATGCCGGTCTTCATGGCTGTTTCCGCCACGGCAGGTGCCTCCCACAAAAGAACCCGCGGATCCAGCGGCTTGGGAATAATATATTCGCGGCCAAACTTAATGCTCTCGCCGCCATAGGCACGGATGACCGAGTCCGGCACATCCTCTTTTGCCAGGGCCGCCAGAGCCTTCGAGGCGGCAAATTTCATTTCTTCGTTGATCTGCTTCGCACGCACATCCAGAGCTCCGCGGAAAATGAACGGGAATCCCAGGACATTATTGACCTGATTCACATAATCCGAGCGGCCGGTGGCGATGATGACATCCTTGCGTGCCTCCCTTGCCAGTTCAGGCTTGATCTCAGGGTCGGGGTTGGCCATCGCAAAAATGACCGGGTCCTTGGCCATCAGCTTGACCATTTCCGGGGTCATCACGTTTGCAACCGAAAGGCCGTAGAACACGTCCGCGCCGCGCAAGGCATCGGTCAGGGTGCGGGCTTCCGTTTCGACCAGGAAGTGCTCCTTGTATTTGTTCATGCCTTCCTTGCGGCCTTTATATATCACGCCCTTGCTATCGCACATCATGATGTTCTCGCGCTTGACACCCCACTTGATCGCCAATTCCGCGCACGAAATCGCCGAGGCGCCGGCTCCCGAAATGACAATCCGAATATCTTCATGTTTTTTGCCGATGATCTCCAGCGAATTTGCCAGGGCTGCGGAGGAGATAATGGCCGTTCCATGCTGATCATCATGGAATACGGGAATATCCAGCATGCCTTTAAGCGTCTCTTCGATGTAGAAACATTCGGGGGCTTTAATATCTTCGAGATTGATCCCTCCAAAAGTCGGGGAGATCGCCGCCACAACCCGGATAATCTCATCGGGGTCATGAGAATTCAATTCGATGTCGAACACATCAATATCTGCAAATTTCTTGAAAAGCACGCCCTTGCCTTCCATCACAGGCTTGCTGGCCAGGGCGCCACGATCCCCCAAACCCAGGATGGCCGTGCCGTTCGAGACCACAGCAACCAGATTTCCCTTGGAGGTATATTCATAGGCATCTTCGGGGTTCTTCTCGATCTCCAACACCGGCTCCGCAACACCCGGGGAGTAAGCCAGACTCAAATCCCGCTGGGTATCCATGGGTTTGGTCGGCACCACTTGAATCTTGCCAGGTTTGCCCTTCAGGCGATGATATTCCAATGCATCTTCACGTGTGATCTTAGCCATAGTGTCTCCTGTGATTTATAACAGTTTGAGAATTTCAATTGGGATATTTACATGTAAATTATCGCACGACTTGCCCAAAGCGAGTAGTTCCTTTTGTCACAATTTTGGGGGTCGGGAGACCAAATCCCATATATTCTTACCCCGCTCAGGCAAAAAGTTCTGGCAGGGATGAGTATATTATCGGGATTTGCGGTTGAAGAAGTCAATAATGACACGGCAGATCCGAGCCACATTTCCCTCGGTCAGCTCTGGATACAAGGGAAGAGACAGGACCTCCTGCGAGGCCCGCTCCGCAACCGGCAGGCTTCCCTTGGGGCAGCCAAGGTCGGCATAAGCCGGCTGAAGATGAATTGGAACCGGATAGTGGACCAGGGTCTGGATGCCCAAGTCTTTCAAATATCCCCGCAATTGATCCCGCCGCGAATGGCGTACAACAAATTGATGGAAAACGTGGCTTGCATCCGCTGGTTGGGCGGGTAAAGTCAATTCGGTTCCCGACAATAACTCATAATACAACCCGGCAAGTTTTCTGCGGGATGCATTCCATTCGTCCAGGTATTTCAATTTAACACGCAGGATGGCGGCCTGCAATTCATCCAGGCGGCTATTGATGCCCCTGACTGAACTGATGTAATGTTCCGCCCAGCCATATTGACGCAGGAGCCGAACTTTCTCCGCCCTGGCAGGGTCTCCGGTAAGGACAGCTCCCCCGTCCCCAAAACCGCCAAGGTTCTTCGTTGGATAAAAACTAAAAGCCGCAATGTCACCCCATGAACCAATTTTACGGCCTTGATAGACGGCTCCATGTGCCTGGGCACAATCTTCAACCACCAACAAATTATGCTTCCGGGCAAATTGCAGAATGGGAAACAGATCCGCCGGACAACCATATAAATGCACTGGGATGATGGCACATGTCCGGGGGGTTACCGCCTGGGCAAGCAGAGCCGGGTCAAGGGTGTAACGAACCGGGTCAATATCCACCAAAAGCGGGTTCGCACCAGCCGCATGTACCGCGGCGATCGTCGCCACCGCAGTATGAGCAGGAACGATTACATCATCCCCCATGCCAATACCGCACGCGAGCAATGCAAGTTTTAAAGCATCAGTACCGGATGCCACTCCAATCGAGTGGGAAACCGTGCAATATTCGGCGAACTCCCTTTCAAAAGCTGAAACTTCCGCTCCCAGAATGAAGGAGCCTCTTGTAAATACACGTGAAAGGGCTTCGTCCAATTCCCGACGAATGGATTCGTATTGTTTGTTCAGGTCGACGAACGGGATAGCCTGCATCCTACAAATAATGTTCCAGGTTCATGCGGTAGTATTCCAAAAGTCTCGCAATACCTTCACGAAGAGTGGTTTGCGGCTGCCAGCCCACCTCTGTTTTAATGAGGGTGTAATCGCCATAATAATCCCCCACATCGATCCTTTTCCGGTCTTCCGGGAAAGGCACAATGACATATTGTCCGCCTCCGTTCCCTTCGACCATCAAACGGGCGAGATTCAACAGATCAACCGGTTCACCGCCCAAATTGTATATTTTTCCACGGGCCGCGGGATGGGCCGCACACAACAGCAGGGCATTGACAACATCATCGACATAATTCAGATCCCTTATCTGCTTGCCATCCCCAAATATTTCAATATCCTTTCCCGTCAAAAGCTGGTGGAACCACCAGCCGATAAATGTCAAATGGTCGTCCTTGATCCTCATGCGGGGACCATACACATTTGTCATTCTTAATACACAGGTCGCCATTCCATGGACTCGATGGTAGACAATATGATACATTTCGCCCGCCTGCTTGCTGACCCCGTTATTATCAAGTGGAATTAGAGAATGATTCTCATCAACCGGAAGATATGTCGGACGGCCATATACCTGCCGGGTCCCTGCATACACAATCCTGACTTTGGGATTGTACAGCCTGCAAACTTCCAGGAGTTTTAAAGTCCCCACCGCATTAACGGTTACATCCTTAAAGGGGTCCTGCATGCTTCCCAGATGACTTGCCTGCCCTGCAAGATTAAATAAATAATCCTGATCCTCGATGACAGTCTTCATTTCGCGTTCATCGCAAATATCCGCCTGAACGATCCGAATCTGCTCCTTGATATCCTCCACATTAAAAAGACTCCCGCCCAGATCAGGGTCGAGGTTGTCAACGATGGTGACCACCGCACCAAGCTCCAGTAACTTGCGCGCAAGATTACTCCCAATAAAACCCAATCCCCCGGTGATCAAAATCCTTTGACGAAAATAAACGGCTGCAATATCCATTATGATTTTTTGGTGTGCAAATGTTCCCTTCGAACGACCAGCATCCAATATAGTCCGGCAATCTGGCGCAGGGTGCGGAAAATTCGCCAGGGCACGAAAAATTGGGATACACCATATTTTCGTGAGTAATGATTCACCGGAATTTCCGCAAAAACATATCCGGCATCCTCGATTTTTTTAACCAGTTCCAGGCAAATTGCGCCACTGACACTTTTCAGCTCGATCTCCTCCAAAATCCGCCTTGGTATTAACCGAAAATCGCAGTCCACATCACGAATATGGATCCCGAAGAGGAACTTTACCAGATAATGATACGTACGTCCGATCATTATTCGGAGAAACGAGTCGTTCCGGGTCAATTTATAGCCATTGACAACGTCCACCCCATCCTGAAGCGCCTGCACCAGGTCCACCAACTCCAAAGGGTTATATTGGGAGTCGCCATCAGTATAAAAGACCCAGTCTTTTATTGCAGCGGAAAATCCCGAACGCAGCGCTGCACCATAGCCCCTGTTTGACGAATGGGTGATCACCCGAAGTTCGGGATATCTGGCGGCCATTTCATCCAAAACGACCGCGGTATAATCCGAGCTTCCATCATTGACAACAACAATTTCATAATTATCTGTGACCCTACTTAAAGCAACCCGCGCAGCGGCAACCATGCTCGCAATTGTGCCGCCATCGTTATATGCAGGGAACACCGCGCTTACGCTCTGAATTTGACGGACAGTATTGTCCATCAAATTCCCGCCTTTCGGCCGACCGCAATCACACTTAAACCAAAGGGAAGTCCGGGGAATACCACAAGAGGCGCTTCACCGGCCAGAATGAATTTTAAGATGCCGTTGAAGACGCCGACGCGGATCTCAAGATCAGACTGCTCGTCCTTCGCCGGGAGGAGCTTTTCGCCCAGCCGTTTTAAAACTGCCAGTGGGAAGAGGAATGTGTTTGCGTAGGAAAGATGCTCCACCACCAAACCGCTTTGTTCCAGCAATTCCCTGACAAGTTTTTTGGTATAGCGTCGGTTCGTATATATCCTCTTATCATGCTGTCCGCGTAACCAGTCATAGGCCGGCAGACGCAGAAGAATTCGTCCATTTACAGTTAGGACGCGGGAAAATTCCCTCAAGGCGGAGATCTCATTGGAAACGCCCCGCTCGTAAAGAACATCAAAACTGGTGACAAGGTCAAAGGAAGCCGGGGCAAATGGAAGGTCAAGGATGGAGGCGCGGGAAAGGCGCGAAGCCTTTCTTTTTCGGCAGAATTCCAGGGCCAGCGGGTATAAATCCACACCAGTAACCTTTCCATAATCCGTCAGGTAGGTCGTCATGGCCGCACCCGTTCCGCATCCCGCATCCAGGATGCGGAGCTGGGATTTGACCGGCAGCCAACGATCAAGCAGCCGTCGTGTGATCTTCTCCATTCCAAGATACCACCAATGGTGATCTTCCACACGATACATGAGTTCATATTCCAGGGGATCCAAATCCGCCTCTACGGGACGATATAGCTGAGCAGGATCTCGTTATTACAGTCATATTCCGATTTGAGAACACCCCCGGGGTGTTCCCGCGCCCATATCTCCAACTCTTCCAGGCGTGCCGGGCTGGCAACAATTACATCGCCAATAATGACATCTATGGACTCAACTGAATCGGGAAAATTGGTTATGGGGTGTTGCAGGCTCAAAAAATCCGTCGAGGCATGAGAACCATAAAAATATTGGGCATCGCTTAAAAGATAGATGCTGGCATCGCGGTCCACCGTGCGCGCATAGGCTCCCAAATAGGAGGCAAAGCGGGCAGTGATGTCACCGCCATAACGGCACTTACCGGCAAAATCGCCAAAATAGGTCCACACATTAAAAATGAGCAGGCCGGTCATGATAATACCGGCGCCCAACACATACGCACCACGCGAATTATTCCATCTTACGTAAAGCGTACCCAGCGCCGCATCCAATCCTATGGAGGCCATGATAAATGCCGGAGGAACTGCCATCAGCATTCGATAGGTATCAGCCGATGGCGGGATCGCAAACACGCCGACTGCGACCGTGACGCCCCAGAAATAGCCATTTAATAACAAATATTTGGGTTCACGGATATGGATCAAGGTAATCAACAGGCCCAGGAGGAAAAAAGTTGTCGAAATCACACTCAGAACGGGGATCGATGAACCATAAAAATCCAAAGACGGGTAATAGATAAGAGACAAAAAGGCATGGACCACCCGCTCAAACAGGACTGCGAATGCGCTTTGGCCCGTCATGGCCATTTGCTGCTGCAGCCAGCCGGATTGGAAAGTTCCATCACTGGCAAACCTGGCCAGGAATTCATTGGGGAATTTAACAATAAAATTTAATTCGGGAAGAAACATTAATACAAACCCACCCCAAAAGGCGAGAGCGGGGCCGGTTGCGGGTTTGAACCAGCTTCGATAGCCGATCATCGTAATGAATGTAAAAATCAGCAACACACCAAGCATGATCTGGGCCGTAAAATAAACGGTGAAATGCATCCCCAGCAAAACACCCCCCAATGCAGTTCGAAACGAGTTGCGCTTCTCCAGGCCGCTCAGCAGAAAATAAAGCTCAAGCGGAACAAGCCAGGTGCCCTGGATATACGCCACGGATGCGATCCTGCTGAAGTGAATGTGTGCATGCGACGCTGCCAGCATGAATGCCGCCAGCAGGGCGATCCTTGGGCCGCCGATCTGCCGTGCGAAAAGGTATATGCACGGGATCGCCAGTATGCCTCCAAGTGCCGGCAGCAATCTCAACGAAAACAGGGAAATCCCGAACAATTCAAACATCAGGTTCATTGCCTGCAGATACATGGCACCGATGTTTTCCCATAAGGCAAACGGGTTGGCCAGTTTTCCACTCGTGGTCGTTTGGGCAAAAATACCAATTAATCCCTCATCCCCATCCATGACTTTCGGAATGGATCCGAGATGAACAAGGCGAAAAACCGCACCCATTGCCATGATCGCAATGATGATGCCGATCTCGGTGCGATACTCCTTGAGCCAGGATCGGATTGCATGGACATCGAGATCATTATCGCCGGAGAACGCATAAAGATAAGCCACCCCGCCCAATACCCAGATAATGAGGATGGGGATGTAATTAACCCGGGTGAAGGCCATGTATTGTGAAATGGATACCGCGGTCAGGACAGAAAGAGCAATGGCAATGGTCACCCAAAAAACCTTTCGCGATGGGGCAAACCACAGGGAGATTTTTTTCCAGGCCGGGGTGGGCCGGATGAAAAAACTTAATCCGAAAAACATCATACCCAACAATGTGGCGGTCATGTACGGCGGATATAAAGTATCCTCTGTCACCGGCTTGGAAAATACCAGAAGCTGGCTGGCCAGAATTAGGAATATCCCTATGGAGGCAATAAAACGCTGCAAATATCTTTCATCACCGCTGGGTTCGGGCTTTTGAATCGACATGATGGCTCCAAGATCCATGCATTAATTTGGGGATATGACTGAATATTGAATATTGACCAAGGCATGGATGGTTTTGATTGTGAAGCAAATTATAATGGGAAAAACAGGGTCTGCCCTGCTTTTTATTGTCGGAAAATGCTTCCTTTGAGAGGTACGGCGATCAGCAAAATACCCCTTTGGAAGTAATTGTTAACAAATATTAAAATTCATGTATAATTAAGAAAACCTGAGAAGGTTTGAACTAGGAAACCTCCGCCGTCCGCGGCCTTGCTTGAAACTTGACTGGAAATTTGGCGCACGATCCCTCCCCCAATTTTGGGAGTTGCTTTGTGAAGTCTTTTTAGGGTGCTTTTTGTTAAAGAGACCGGCTTCACCCCTACAACCGATGCCAAACGTGATTTAATCGATCACGCAAGCTGATTGGGTTCCACCCCCGTATCTCACGGGACCGTAGGACTGCTCAGCCAACCCAGACATTTTTCACAGCCAGGGCCGACCTGAAAGGGCGGAAAACTTGGCTGTGACTTTTTAATGAAGAAGATAACTGCCATTTCGGTCCAGAAGAAGAACCCCAATCGGGTAAATATATACCTTGATGGAGAGTTCGCCTTTGGAGTGGCGCGCATCACCGCCGCCTGGCTGAAAACAGGCGACGAGTTGAGCGATGAAAAGATCGCCAGGCTGCTTTCCGAAGACTCACGGGAATGGGCCTATCAACAAGCCATGCTCTTTTTGAGCTATCGCGCCCGTTCGGAAAAGGAAATTCGGCAAAACCTGCGTAAACACGAGATGCCCGAGGAAGTGATCGAGGAAACCATCGAGCGACTTCGCAAGGCGGGTCTTGCCAATGACAATGAATTTGCACAAGCATGGGTTGAAAACCGCAGCACTTTCCGCCCCCGCAGTCGCCGGGCCCTTGCCGTTGAACTTCGCCAAAAAGGGCTCGACGATGAAACAGTCAGCTCCGCAATTTCGGGGGTGGACGAAGAATCCCTGGCCTACGAAGCAGCCCAAAAAAGGCTGGGCAGGCTCAAGGGTCTGGAATGGAACGACTTTCGAAAAAAACTATCTGAATTCCTCGCCCGCCGAGGATTCCCCTACTCCGTGATCGCGCCCATTGTCACCCGTGCGTGGAGTGAAACACATTTGGAAGGGGAACAAATAAATTTTGAAGATGAGGATATATGATGAACCCGCTCAATCTATTGATAGATGTACTGGCGCTTGTTGTGGGCGTCGTGGCTGGGTATCTTTTCCATCGATATCAAGCCGACCGCGCCGCAAAGGCAAGACAGGAAAAAGCCGATGACATTTTAAAGGCTGCAAATTCACAGGCGCGCCTGATCGAAAGTGGCGCACGCGAGAATGCCGCCAAGATATTAAAGGCGTCTGAAGCTGAAACGAAGGAACGCCGTCTTGAATTAAGCAAGGAAACGGAACGCCTCGACAAACGCCGCTCCGAGCTTGACAGCCGCTTCGATAAAATGGAACTGCGCGAACAAACGCTGAACAAACGTCAATCGCAGGTGGACAAGCGCGCCAACGACATTGACAAGTTGTATGAAGATCAGGTGAAAAAGCTTGAATCGATCGCACAGATGACGCAGGATGAGGCGCGCAAGGACCTGTTCGCTGCGGTTGAAAAGGAAGCCCGCGGGGATATGGCCCGCATCATCCGCCAGATCGAAGCTGAAGCCCGTGAAGAAGGCGAAAAACGTGCCCGCAAGTTGATCGCGGATGCCATCCAACGTGTCGCTTCGGAACACGTGGCGGAAGTGACCCGCGCGGTCGTCACCCTTCCCAGTGAGGAAATGAAGGGCCGCATCGTAGGCCGCAATGGACGCAACATCAAGGCCTTTGAACAGGCTGCCGGTGTGGATGTGATCGTGGACGATACACCGGATTCTGTGACTGTTTCCTGTTTCGACTCTGTCCGCCGTGAAATTGGGCGGCGCTCCCTGGCAAAACTGGTCCTGGATGGACGCATTCATCCGGCGCACATCGAAAAGATCATTGAAGACGAGACCAAGGCTGTCGAAAAAATTATTAATGAAGCCGGCGAGCAGGCAGCCTATGAGGCCAATGTCACCGGACTTCACACTGAAGTATTGCGAATGATGGGACGCTTGAAATTCCGGACTTCCTACGGCCAGAACCAGCTTGCGCATGCCGTGGAAGTCTCCAAGTTGGCCGGAATTCTTGCCGCGGAGCTGGGTGCCAACATCGAGCTTGCCAAACAAGGCGGCTTCCTGCACGATATCGGCAAAGCCATGGACCATAATCAGGACGGCACTCATGCCGGTCTGGGCGCCGAATATTGCAAACGCTACGGCGTGAATCCCATTGTCGTGAATGCGATCGCCTCCCACCACCATGAAGTGGACCAGGAGACCGTGGAGGCTGTCATTGCCGAAGCCGCAGACGCCATCTCCGGCGCACGCCCCGGTGCCCGCCGCGAAGACCTTGAAGCATATATCAAGCGCATCCGCTCCCTTGAAGAGATGTCCATGTCCTTTGACGGCGTGCAACAGGCATTTGCCATCCAGGCCGGGCGCGAAGTTCGCATCCTCGTCAAGCCCGATCAGATCGATGACCTGTCCTCCGCCCGCCTGGCACGCGACATCGCCAAGAAGATCGAGGAAACCATGCAATATCCGGGCCAAATCCGCGTGACCGTGATCCGGGAGACCCGCTCAACCGAATACGCAAAATAAACATCCTTGCAAGGTGGTTACGGATTCGATCCCCCATCTCTCAGAGTGCTAAAATTTCGGAAATGAAACTGAATTCCCGATCAACTCTGACGAGATGGGGGATTGTTTTAACCCTGGCAATCCTATATTTTCTTGGCTCGTTATTATTACTGCCAATCCTTGGTATTGCATTCATATCTTTCAGTGCCGTGCCCGTTGCGGCGGCGGGCTGGTATTTTGGCCTCGAAGGCGGAATCATCGCCAGTCTGGCGGCCATCATTCTGGACAATTTCCTCCTGCTTGTTTTAAAAGATACGCAGTTGTATACCGTTGACCGCAGCGGTTTTTTTATGTCTGCGTCCATTTTGTTGATGGTGGGTGTGGGTTTTGGGCAAATAAAAAAATACTCGGACGTGCGTTTACAGATAGAGTCCCAACTCCGCTCCCGAGAACGCTACCTATCCGTGCTCAGAATGGCAACCAGCAGCATCCTAAATCAGGCATCTTCCAGTGACCGATACCACGATCTAATCATGCACTTTACAGACCTGTTTACGGCCGACCATGGCTACTACATCAGCTGGGATGCGAAACAGAAACAAGCCACGCTCATTGCATCGACATTGCCCCCGGAACAACAACCCGAAAGTTCATTACTAAGGCCGGACCAATCTGCCATTATTGAAGCGGTATTGCAAACCGGGCGCGCCATGGTCATTGAGGATGCGTTTAAGTCAAAAGACGCTTTTACCATTGTTCTCTTTAAGAATCTTGCACTCCCTGTTCATTCCGTGCTTGGCATTCCTTTAATAGCAAGAGAGGATGTTTTAGGCATAATGATACTTGCCTGCAACGAACCGCGGAGTTTTACAACCGAAGAGATTGAGCAGGCTGAACAAGGCGGTCAACAGGTTGCGCTTGCACTCAGGAGCATTCAGCAGGAACTCAAGATCGAAAAACAGCTCCATCAAACCACGACGCTTTCCCACGTTGAACACGTTCTAAGCAGGAGTGAAAGGGTTGGCGTTGATGCGGTACTTCAACTCATCGTCGATTCGGCAATGGAATTGATCCCAAAAACCACACATGTGGTCCTGCATTTACTGGACGAGGAACAGCAGATCCTGATACCGCGTTCTGTGGCTGGCCTGGCGGAGGGGTACCGGTCAAAGCTCAATATGCGCCTTGGCAAGGGGGTTGCAGGACAGGTACTGGAAACCGGTGAAACCATTTACATTCCGGATATCCGGGTGGATGCCCGTTTCATCGGCCAAACGCTGCCCATTAGTTATCGGTCGCTTCTTGTAGCTCCTGTTAGAAACGACGAACGCCGCATCGGCACGATCAGCATCCACAGCAACGATCCAGGGGCATTCGACCCGGATGACGCCAGCCTGCTCAGCGCCCTGGGTTTAAAAGCCACCATCGCGCTTGAAAATGCCAGTCTGCTGGACACCACTCGAAACGATTTCAAGGAGATCAACACCCTTTATCATCTGACCATTAACATGGTGACCTCTCTCGACCCTGACATCCTGCTAAAAGATGCAGTGGATTTCCTCCAACACGTTTTTAACTTTTACCATGTTCAGATATACACGATTGATCCGAATACCGGAAATCTCCAGGCACGCCAGGGAACAGGGTCGGTTGGCGAGCAACTGTCACAACAGGGATATTTCCTTCCGGCAGGCAGGGGAATTGTGGGATATGTGGCGGAATCCGGTGAATCCTTTTTTACGAACAACGTACATGATGTGCTCTTTTTTGTGTCCCACCCCCTGTTGCCGGAAACCCAATCAGAAGCGGCTTTTCCCATCAGAATTGACGGAAAAACCCTCGGCGTGCTCGATATACAGGAAATTTCCTCCAGGCCCCTCTCTATAAGACAGATGAAAACGATGAATGCAATCGCGAACCAGCTGGCGGTAGCCCTGCAAAAAGCGAATCTCTATGCAGAACTGCAAAAGTCTCTGAGCCAGGAAAAGGCCATGCGCTCCCAGCTGGTCCAAAGCGAAAGGCTTGTGACAATGGGCCGTCTGCTGGCATCCGTCTCGCATGAATTGAATAATCCGCTGCAAGCCATCCAAAATGCGCTCTATTTGCTTCGGGAGGAAACCGGAGTATCGCCCCAGGGCAAACTGGATCTCGATATCGTACTTTCCGAGGCGGAACGCATGGCGCACATGATCGAACAACTGCGCGCCACCTATCGGCCGATTCAAGCTGAAGACTTCCACCTCATACAAATTAATAACATTGTTGAGGATGTACACACACTCATATCGCCGCACCTAAGACATAACCAGATCATTTTCGAATTTCACCCAAACCCGGAGATTCCCCCCATTCAGGCTCTTTCGGACCAGATCCGTCAAGTGGTCCTTAACCTGCTGATGAATGCAGTCGAATCCATGTCGGATGGCGGAAAGTTGACCATCGAAACCGACCTGCTTGAGGATGCAAACGAGGTATTGCTACAAGTTTCAGATACCGGCAGAGGGATATCCCCCACGATTCTGCCAAACATCTTCGAAGCCTTTGTCACGGATAAACAAAAAGGCACGGGACTCGGACTGACAATCACATATGACGTTGTATTGAAACATCGCGGCCGCATTACAGCCGAGAACAACAAGGATCGCGGCTCCACTTTCAGGGTCTGGCTCCCGATCACAAACAGAGAGATCAAATGAATATCAGCGGACATATCCTGATCATCGATGACGAAGCGGCACTTCGTCAGACTCTGGCACGTGTTCTTCAACAAGCGGGCTTTGAAGTCACCACGGCTGAAAACGGTGAACAGGGGCTGGATTTCCTAAAGACCACGGATTTTGACATGCTTTTCATGGATCTGCGCATGCCCGGCCTGAACGGGCTGGAAACCCTCAAGCTCATTCACATCAGCCATCCTTTTTTGCCGGTTGTGTTATTTACCGCCCAGCCGGACCTGAACTCGGCCGTGGAAGCACTGCGAAATGGCGCAACGGACTATTTATTAAAACCACTCAAGCCGCAGGCCATTATTGAACGCGCACAAACGATTCTCACGAACCAAAAAAAGGAAAACCGCAAACGTGAGATCACTTTGCAGATAGAAGCCCTGCAGTCGGAATTAAAGAATCTTGAAACAAACACTAGCGACCAGGCCGGCCTGATACCGCAGGCCACAACGAACGCGGACCGTTTTCTAAAACGGGGTCAGCTCGTACTGGACCTGCACAAACGCTGCTTGGTCATCAATGAAAAAACCGTCAACCTGCCCCCCACCTCGTTTGATTATCTGGTTGTGCTGGCACGTCACGCTCCGAATGTCGTAAATTATCAGACCCTTGTTGTCGAGGCTCAAGGTTATCAAGCGGACGGCCGTGAAGCACAGGAACTCACCAAATGGCACATTCATCAATTGCGACAGGCCATTGAAAAGGAAACCCACAACCCCTCCTATTTGATCAATGTGCGCGGGACAGGCTATCGTCTCGTGGCAGATTAAACAATCCGAAACAATCCTGCCTTTTGGACAAGAGCCCGCTTCCGGCCCGACCGTGAAGCGGGCTCCGTTTTTGGAGAGTTTCCCAACTTTTGCCAACTTTTCAATCCAGATCCCATCGTTCGGTCGGTGATTCCCGTGCAAAATGGCAGGGATGAACAATTCTGAAACCACCCTGTCAGATCAAGTACGCATCCTTGTTGTGGATGATCATCCCAACACGGCAAATACACTTGCGCGTGCCCTGGCGCAGTTGGGCCCCGGAGTGGATGTCACTGCGGCCACAAGCGGGCGAGATGCACTTGAGAAGGTGCAGGGAAAAGGTGTGGATATTTTATTTACGGACATGATCATGCCGGAAATGACCGGTCTGGAATTGATCGAAAAAATGCAACACCACCCGGGCGGGCGGCCTTCCTATAATTACCTTGTTACTGCGTACGATGTACCAGGCCTGAAAATCACTGCCCAAAGATTAAAAGTGACCGAGGTGATCGTTAAACCGGTCAGGCCCGAACGTATATGTCAAATCGCCTCGCAGGCCATGCAAGAAATGAACCAGGCAACGCCGCCTAAAAAAAAGGCGGCGGCAAAGAAAAAATTCAGAATCCTGGTCGCCGATGACAACCCAGATAATGTGACCCTCTTGTTGCGCTATCTTCAATTTGAAGGATATGATCAAGTCAGTGCGCAGGACGGGGCAGAAGCGCTGGAAAAAGTACGCGCAGAATTGCCTGACCTGGTCTTGTTGGATGTCAACATGCCAAAAAAGGACGGGTTTACTGTACTGCAGGAAATCCGTACGGACCCGGCCGTGGCGCACATCCCGGTGATCATACTGACCGCCGCACGCCTTGAGCCGTCGGACGTGCAATCCGGCTTTAACATGGGCGCGGACGATTATGTCACCAAGCCTTTTGACCGTTACGAACTGATGGCTCGCATCCGCTCCAAGCTGCGCGTCAAGGAAGCCGAGGATGTCATCCGCCGCCGCAATCGCGAATTGAGCCTTTTGCCTGAGATCGGCAAGGAGTTAAGCGCCAGAACTGACATCAAAGACCTCGCCAACGTGATGCTCAAACGGACGGTGGAAACATTCGGTGCAGTTCAGGGCACCCTGGTCATTCCAGGAACCGACAACAAACCTCAACAGAATTATCAAGTTCCCTGGTCTTCAGAATCTTCCAGGGCTGAAATTGCCATTCCCGATGCCTTGATCAAACAAATCAACGAAACACATCAGGGCCTGATTATTGAAAATGACACGCCCTGGTTGACAAATCAAAAAACCGCCGTTCGGTCCACAGTGGTCGCGCCATTGTTTGGCCGTCACGAACTGCTCGGGCTGTTGATACTCGCCCACGAACAGGATCATTATTTCAACACGGATCATTTATTGCTCCTGCAGGCGATTGCAAGCCAGGCCGCAATCGCGATTGAAAATACAAATCTGTATTCCAAAATGGCACAGGAGCATGAACGGCTTGTCGCGGTATTAACATTTGTCGCGGAAGCGATCCTGGTATTTGACGGACAGGGCAAACTAAGTTTATTAAATCCTGCCGGGGAAAAATTGTTCGCCGACTTTAAAGCCCATATTAATCATGTCCTGCCTGCCGGACAAGGATACGATGAATTCATCAACCTGCTTGGCAAGGCACGTTCATCCCAGGCCGCCATGTCAGGTGAAATTCTCTGGGGCGATCAACGATCCTTCGCGGCCCTGATCACTCCGATCGATAATGGCGGCCAGGTTGTTATTTTGCACGATGTGACGCGCTTCAAAGACACCGATCAGGTGAAAAATGAGTTCATCGCCACGGCTTCCCATGACCTGAAAAACCCGATCACCAGCATCTCCGGGTTTAGCTATCTTTTAGGACAGGCGGGGCCGCTCAACGAACAGCAACAGGATTTCGTGACCCGCATCCAAGGGGCAACAGAAACCATGGCGGAACTTGTCCAAAACATGATGTCACTGGCCCAGATGGACTTGAACGCAAAACAGAAACATGAGCCCGTGGAGATGGGGAAATTGCTTGCAGAGATCGCAAATGAATTTACCCCCCAGGCGCAGCTAAAAAAACAAACCATCTCCTTCACCCCCATCCCTGCAATGGCACTTGTTCACGGGGACCCATTGCAGCTACATCAATTGTTCCGCAATCTGATTGGAAACGCCATCAAATACACGCCGGAAGGTGGGGCTATCCTGTTGAAGGCTGAAATCACGGCCGGCCAAATATCCATTGATGTGCAGGATAACGGCTATGGCATCCCGGCTTCCGATCTGCCATTTATCTTTAATCGTTTTTACCGGGTGCGGAACAGTAAAACCAGCGATATTGAGGGCAACGGGCTGGGTCTGGCCATTGTGAAGTCGATCTCGGAAAAGCATGGCGGCCAAGTCCGGGTTGAAAGCGAACCAGGCAAAGGCACATGCTTCACACTGACCCTGCCTGTCATTCAGCAAACCCTTTCGAGCGGAGTCATCGTATGACCGCTGAAGAGATGAAAACCCTATTCGCCGGAAACCTAGTCAAGATTGGTATGCGAGGCAGAAATGACTAATCAACAAATACAACCAAAACCAAGCACGGAAGAAACACAAAAAAGGATCGGCTTATGGGCTGCCAGCATTTTTGCCCTCCTAGGCCTGGCTTTTCTGTCATTTTCCCTATACAACATATTTGTTCTGCAGCATGGCTACGCTGATTTTTCGGATTTGACGCTTACCCCTGTAACGGTCCTGATGTTCCTTGCGGGCCTGACAGGGTTCAGTCTGATTCGCCGCAACCACGTTGTCTTCGGCCTCTGGCTGGTTTACCTGGTTGTACTGATCCCGCCGATATTGGTCGTTCTGGTACTTGGAAACATCTTGTTTGTATCACTTGCCTACATCGCAGTTTTTGCGCCAATTTCAATCCTCTGGTTTCTTCCAAAATCCTCAAGGCGGTCCGCCACTATTGTTACTGTGGTCGCACTTTCGATTATCGCGGGCATCGAAATCTGGGATCCCCCTTTTCGTCTAAATTCCACCGCCCTGGCAGGGTTCGCACCCTATGCCATTGCCATTGGGGCGCTGGCGCTGGCCGCCTTCGCCATTCGCCAGGCCAGTATCGGCAACATTCGCACCAAACTGATCACCCTCTTTCTGATTGTCAGCATCATTCCCCTGGGCATCCTTGCCTACATCAATTATCTGAACAGCCGCACTGCGTTAAACAATAACGCAAATATTATCCTATCCGGCGCCGCATCCTTAACTGCAAATCAACTGGACGACTATTTTACACAGACCCTCAACATCATCCGTACTGAAGCGCAACTTCCTGACGTGGTGGATTATCTTTCGTTATCCGCTGGGACACGGGCCGGAAGTGGAGAAGAAGCCCGTGTACAGAAGTTCGTTACTGTGCTCGCACGCCAGGACCCCATCTACACACTTTCCATCTCAGTGATGGATGCGAGGGGTCAGATACTGATTGACACAAATTCAGACAATATTCATGCTTTCAGGTCAAAAGCCGATTACTTCCAGGCCGTGATTGAAACAGGATTGCCATTTGCATCCCCCGTTGAATTCGATCAACAGACAGGCGCACCCTCCTTTTATTTTGCTTCGACGGTACGCAATTCTGACGGGAAAATTATTGGCGTGCTAGTCAAACAATATAGTGCCTCCATCCTGCAGGCTTCCCTTGCAAAGAATATCGGTCTGGCGGGAGCTGAATCCTTTCCTGTTTTATTGGACAGCAACCATATCCGTCTGGCGGACGGATTTGATCAATCTCTCATTTACAAGACCCTGGTTCCATTGGACGCTGAAGTTCTCGCGAACTTGCAGTCAAAACAACTTCTTCCTCCGGGCACGGCGGAAGAGCTGTCCACGAATCTGCCGGATTTTGACTCATACCTTAATCAAATTGGAAGCCAGCCATTCTTTTCAGCCGAGTTGCATACTGCCGGATTGGATATAGAACAGGCGGCTGCAACAGGCATGGCAACCCAGCCCTGGATAGTTGTATTTGCCCAGCCTCAAAAAGTATTCCTAGCGCCAATCAACTCACAGGCGCAAAACAATCTCCTGGTGACGGTCCTGATTAGTTTGGTTGTTGCCGGCTTTGGCTTCGTTGTTTCGCAGGTTGTTTCAGGTCCGATTTCCCGTCTTACAAAAGTCGCCGAATCCGTTTCCGAAGGGAACCTTAATGTTGTTGCCGCCGTAGAAACGCAGGATGAGATCGGCAAACTGGCTCTATCCTTCAATGTAATGACATCCCAGCTGCGTACGTTCATTAATTCTCTCGAACAACGTGTGGCTGACCGCACCAAAGCACTTGCAACCTCCACTGAAGTCAGCCGGCGTCTCTCCACGATCCTGGACCAGAAACAACTGGTCACTGAAGTGGTGGAGCAGGTAAAAAACTCCTTCAACTATTACCACGCTCACATTTATCTCTATGATGAATCAGGGAAAGAATTGCTAATGGCCGGCGGCACGGGAGAAGCGGGCAAAACACTGTTGGCGCGCGGACACAGGATCCCCAAAGGAAGAGGTCTGGTTGGACGGGCAGCAGAAATCAATGTTCCCGTGCTCGTATCGGACACATCAAAAGACCCAAATTGGCTGCCTAACCCCTTGTTACCAGAAACGAAATCTGAAGTGGCGGTGCCCATTTCCCTGGGCGATCAAGTGTTGGGTGTTTTGGATGTACAACAGAACACCACCAACGGATTGACACAGGACGATGCCGACTTGCTCCTGTCCATTGCCAATCAGGTGGCAAACGCCCTTCGAAATACCCAAACATACGCCCAAGTACAGCAACGGGCAGAGCGCGAAGCCTTAATCAGTTCCATTAGTCAAAAAATTCAGGATACGACCAGCGTTGAAAAAGCGCTGCAAGTGGCCTTGCGCGAGCTTGGGCGCGCAACAGGAGCACAAACCAGTGTGCGTTTGAAACAGGCCTCTTCAGATAAAGAAACCAAAGCATCCGTCTGAAGCTTCAAATCCGGTCGATCATTACCAAAGGAGTATTAAACATGAAGAAAAATTTCGCCATTCGCAAGATTTTCGCAGTATCCATCATTTTTTCCATGCTGGCAGCCTGCCAGCCAAAAACATCGGTTACTGAAGGACCTGCAACCGATACGAGTCCGATAACCATCGGCGTCTCCCTGCCGCTCACTGGCGGTAAAAGTGACCCGGGTACTGCATCCAAAAACGGTTATGAAGTTTGGGCCGCAATGGTCAACGCATCAGGCGGTTTGCTTGGGCGACAGGTCGAATTGAAGGTTTTGGATAATGCCAGTGATGTTGAAACCGCCAAAGCTGATTATGAAAGATTGATCACGGTGGACAAGGTAGACCTGGTCGTTGGAACGTTCTCCAGCACACTTGTCATTCCAACATCCGAAGTTGTTGCCAGCCACGCCTATGCCTATATTGAACCGGCCGGTGGCGCACCTGATGTTTTTAACCGCGGTCTTACAAATCTATTCTTTGCCCAACCGGCCAAATCTGCCCGGCAGGCGGATCCATTTGCATTATACATTCTCGGCTTGCCGGCGGATCTGCGTCCAAAGACCTTTGCAGTGGTTAGTTTGGATGATGCCTTCACTCTGGGTGTAATGGATCGTCTTAAGGGCCTCTTAATAGACGGTGGTCTACAAATGGTTTTCGAAACAACCTACCCGGAAGATAAAAAAGATTTCAGCGATATCGCCAGCCAGGTTGCCACCCTCGATCCGGACCTTATTCTTGGCGGAACACAAACCCAGGATTCCTTTGACCAGATCCAGGCATATAGAGCTGCCGGTTATCAGCCTCGTGTTGCGTATTTCACCAGTGGGCCGTCCCTGCCTGGGCCCTTTAAAGAGGCGATTGGTTCAGCAACAGAAGGTGTTTTTTCATCCATTTCGTGGTTCCCAGATTCCAAAGAATACCAAAATGCAGAATTCGTTGCAAAGTATGTTGAAATGTTTGGCGGTGCAATGGGCGACATTCCTGAAGATGCCGCAAACGCCTTCACCGTAGGACAGGTTTTACAACAGGCAGTGGAAAAAATAAATTCAATCGACAATGCTGCATTAATTTCTGAATTACACAAAGGCGAATATAAAACAGTCGTTGGCCCGCTTAGCTTTGACGAGACCGGCGCACCGCAGGGAAGTTATATGCTGCTGCAATGGCAGGGTGAAAATTTCGTTATCGTCGGACCTGCCGACCGCGCTGAGATAGATCCCCAGGCACCACCAAAACCAAACTGGTAGATTGCCCCATTTATAAAGTTAGATTTCCAATTGCTATTTGACGATTCGCCGGATATTATCCAGCGAATCAGGACAAACAATATGTGGAACACTCTTCGAACTCGATTGACAATAATCTTAATTGGCCTTGCGATTGGCCCGCTGCTCGTAGCCGGCACGATCTTGGCCCAGCGCAGTTTTGCTCTTGAGCAGGAACGTGCATTTGCCCTGCAAGGTCAGGTTGCCCAAAATGTTGCAACAGAGGTGGAAGTCTACATTCAAGGCATCGTTACCGACCTCAATAACATCGGTAACGAAGTCCGAAACCTCGAAAATCCTGATCGGGCGCAGCAGCTGGGCATTATGCTCACCGCACTGAACTCCGGTTCATATCGGGATGCTTACGAAGAATTGTCACTGCTTGATAGTCAGGGGTACGAGCAGGTCCGCCTCTCGAGTTCGGAGATTGTTCCCAGTAGCGAGTTGACAAATCGCTCCACGGAGGATGAATATACACAACCTAAATCAACCCGTGAGCTTTACTTTAGTCCGGTATTTTTTGATGAAAAATCCGGGACACCTTACATCACAATTGCCATTCCATTATATAGACCACGCAGCATCGTATTAAGCGGTGTGCTGGTCGCGAAAATCCGTTTTTCACTTGTTGGCAGTCTGATCGCGGACTCCAAAGTTGGGGCGGACCAGACGATTTACATCATCAACTCGGAAGGAAATCTCGTTGCTCATCAGGACCGAGCGGTTGATTTATTAAATTCAAAAATTAACCCGCAAGACCAGGCGAACAGTCAAGCCGGTTTGGACGGCGCAAATGTCATCCTGGCTTCACATGAAATTATTCTGGGGGAACAATCCTTTCGGGTTATTGCTGAAAAACCGGCTTCCAAAGCGTTGGAATTGGCCAACACAATCATGACCACGATTGCCATCATCATAGTGATCTCACTTGTGATTTCCATCCTTTTGGGATTCCTAACAGTCCGTCAAATTGTCCAACCAATTGAAGGACTCGCCAAAACAGCGGAACTTATTGCCCTTGGTGATTTAACCCAAAATGCCGCAATTACCCGCGACGATGAAATTGGGAAACTGGCGTTCTCTTTCAACAGTATGACTGCCCAACTCCGTGACCTGATCGGTTCCCTGGAACAGCGCGTCGCAGACCGTACCAAAGCACTCACAACATCCACTGAAGTCAGCCGCCGTCTCTCCACCATCCTCGACCAGAAACAACTGGTCACCGAAGTGGTGGAGCAGGTAAAGACCGCCTTTGATTATTATCATGCCCACATTTATCTTTTTGATGATGCCAATGAAAACCTGATCATGGCAGGCGGCACAGGCGAAGCTGGAAAAATCCTGCTGGCGCGCGGGCATAAGATTTTGAAAGGCAAGGGTCTGGTGGGACGTGCTGCAGAGGCCAATGCACCAGTGCTGGTCCCGGAAACCACCAAAGACCCCAACTGGCTGCCCAATCCGTTGCTGCCCGAAACCAAATCTGAAATCGCGGTGCCCATTTCAATTGGAAATCAAGTGCTCGGGGTGCTGGATGTACAACATAACATCACGGGTGGATTAACACAGGACGATGCGGACTTGCTTCAATCCCTTGCGAATCAAGTTGCCATCGCCCTGCAAAATGCCACGTCCTTTACCGCCGCCCAGGAACGGGCGGAGCACGAATCGATGATCAGCTCGATCAGCCAAAGTATTCAAAGCACAACCACGATCGAAGCTGCGTTACAGACAGCAGCGCGTGAACTTGGGCGGGCATTGGGCTCAACGGAAACCCGCGTCACCCTGGAGACACCCGGAACATCTGCCATGTCCGGCAAGCCGACCCATTCCATCAGAGGCAATAACGGATCCGGGCATAGTTGAGCATGGAAAAAGAAAAAGCAATGCCATTTGTAATTGCAGTCTGCCACCAAAAAGGCGGGGTTGCAAAGACCACCACCACGCTCGGATTGGGCGCCTGTCTTGTCGAAAAACATGCGGAAACACTGATGATCGATCTGGACCCACAGGCAAACTTGACAGCCAGTATGGGAATCAATTCTGCAGAAACCGCATACTCGATCGCGGAAGCATTAATGGGAAAAACTGATATCGCGAAAGCCCGGTTGGAGACCAGTCTGCCAGGTCTCGATATCATCCCCTCCAACGCTGGGATGTTTACGATCAACCGCGAGTTATTCCTGGTTCCTGATTATGAGTACCGCCTGCGCCAGGTCCTGACTAGTGCCGCGGTGTTAGATTACGAATTCGTCCTTCTGGATTGTCCACCTTCCGTCGGACCGCTCATCATCAACGCATTAACCGCGGCCGATCTGCTGTTGGTCCCCACACAATGCGAATATTTCTCCATTCAAGCCTTGATGGATATGTTTGAACTTGTCAAAGTCATCCGCGACAAGACCAACCCTGAACTGGTCTATCGCCTTCTGGTCACGATGTTCGACAAGCGCGGAAACTTCCACTCGCGCATGCTTGCCCAAATGCGTGATTATTTTAACGAAGGGCTTTTGCATACCATTATCGGATTTGACACCAAATTACGTGAAGCCCAGGCGGCCGGGCAGCCCATTACCATTCATGCCCCGCAAAGCCAGGGCGCGGAACAATATCGTCAATTGGCCGAGGAGTTATACGATTATGTCTCAACCAAATCGAAAATATAAAAGTCTTGAAGCCCTCTTATCTGAAGGGAAACCGGTCAGTCCGGATGTTTCCCCAAAACCGGCGTCGGGAGATGTGGAAACTCTAAAAGCCAGGATCGCGGCCCTTGAATCTGCGCTCAAGGAAAACAAGGTCGTCACACAGTTGCATGACACTGCCGAACAGCCAGTTCCAGCGACAGCTCCCGCAAGGTTTTTGACGTACCGAGCCGCATCAGTAAAAATGCCGGCCCATCCTGTACCTGCAACCCATTCTGAAAATTCTCAGTTGTCGGATGAACAACGCCGCAGGAACATGGGATTGTTTTCGGTTTTCGTGGGAGGCCTGGCCGGCGTGGCCACGCTTTTCTACTTTTTCCTATACCTGCAAACCGGTGTCTGGCAAATCCTGGCTGAGAGCGGATTTATTCTGGCCGCCATTATGACTCTGGTGGGAATTTCCTATCCCCTGGTTCGTCGGAATAAATTCCAAGCCGCATCCACCTGGATCATGGTCGGTCTTTCGATGGCATATGCGCTTCCGGAAATCGTCTGGAAAAACGCAACCACGAACCTGTTGGTAACGGGAATGTTAATTTTGTTCATGGTCGGCACAACCTTCCCGCCTCAGCCACTGGCCTGGCTGATTGTGCCATCTCTTTATATTGCGTATATGTTCGCGGCCAATATATTCGAACCTCTTCCACGCTTTGATATTAATCAATCCACAGCACTGCGTATTTTCATTCCCGGCGTCACCGCTGTAATCGGGATCTGGGTGCTATGGCAACTCTATACAATCATCCGCCGCTTCAGCCGGGAGGAAACAGCCTCGGCCCAAACCCGCCAGAAGCCTGTCTCGGGACTTTTTTGGCAGTCCCCCTACTGGCGGGCAGTGGCAAGGTTATTAATTGAACCGGATGAAACGGTATTAGGCGTGGAATCCCGCCGGCAAGCCCAACTGTTAACGACATCGCTGGCAATCCTGATCCCCTTCTACATTGTCGGCCAGTTCTTCCGTAATTCAGGCGGGAATGAGATAAAGATTTTGATCGGAGCGTCGATCGCTCTTGTTTTGATCGCCGCCTATGGGCTGAGTCGCACACAGCGCTTTCAAACTGGTGCATTCCTGACCGTTGCGGCCCTGACGGCGTCAATCTACAGCAGCTTTCTGAAAGACACGGCTCAATTCACCAGTTCCGAAGTACTTAACATCATCATCTGGACCACTCTGCCTCTTGTAATCAGTTCCATCATTCTGCCTGCCCGATCGATGGTCTTCTATCTTACAGGAAATGTAGCCGCCATGATCGCGCTGGCCTTCATGCCGGCAATTCCCCACAGCCCTATGATCCCATCGATCGCGATGGTGGCTATCGCAAGCATTTTGCTTTACGTTGGCAGAAGGTTCCGCGAACAAATCGAGCAGGAAAATCAATCCCAATTGATCGCAGTTAATGAAGAGCTTGAAACGTCCGAAAGAATCTCCCAATCTCTTAATCAGAATCTGGTCCTGGCTGCGGAAGTCTCCAGGCGCCTCTCCCGGGTTCGTGACCTCTCCAGCATGTTGAGCGAGGCCACCGAACTAATTCGTACCAACTTCAACCTCTATTATGTTCAGGTTTACCTGACAAATCCAAACCAGACCTCCCTGCTCCTTCAGGCAGGTACCGGATCGGCCGGAGCAGAGTTGCTCCGCCGTAGGCACCGCCTCGGCTTGGATGCCACTTCGATCAATGGCCGCGCAGTCATCGAAAGGCGGGCAGTCATCGTTTCCGATACTGCTGAGAGCACCTTCTTCCGGCCGAATCCACTTCTGCCGGAAACCCGTTCTGAAATATCCGTCCCCCTGATGGTCGGCGGCATAGTGGTGGGTGTCCTGGACCTGCAAAGCCGCGAACCTGGCGTATTGAACGAGGATGTTCTGCCTGCTTATGAAGCTTTGGCCGGGCAGGTGGCCATTGCCATTCAAAACTCGATCCTCTTTAAGCAGTCAGAAGAAGTCCGCAGACAGGTGGAAGAAAACGTTCGCGGAACCGCAGAAACCGGATGGATGGATTACTTGAATGGAAGCGATCGCGGCGAGAAGATCGGTTACATTTTTGATCAGGCGGAAGTCAAACCATTGGAACGTGGAAGCCAGGTTCAATCCGGGAACTCCCTTAGCACACCCATCACGGTGACAGGTGCAACCATCGGATTGATCCAGGTTGCGCAGGATGGAAGGCAATGGACGTCCAGTGAAGCCGAGGTCATCCAATCCACGGCCGAGCAGCTCGCCCAACATATCGAGAATTTGCGTCTGCTGGCCCAGGCAGAGAAATATCGTCAGGAGGCGGAACAGACCGCCCGACGGCTGACCCGCGAAGGCTGGGAAGGTTATCTTCAAACCCGCCATGCACTTGCCGCAGGTTATTCCTTCAGTCCAAATGAAGTAAAAATTGAAAATGAAGCGCTGGAAATCGACTCCCCCGCAACTCTCAGCCTGCCGATCACCGTTCGGGATGAACCCATTGGCGAATTAATGATCAACGCAGAGCATGCCGATCCGCAAGCAATGAATGAAATTTTTTCCGCAGTAGCCAGCCAACTGAGCAGTCATATCGAGACCCTGCGCCTGCTTGAAGAGACCGAGTTGGGCCGAAATGAACTTAAAAAAGGTGAAGCCCGTTTGCGCACCTTGATTGAAAATGCCCCGGAAGCAATCGTGGTTGTCGATTTGACCACAGGTTTATTTGCAGAACCAAATGAAAACGCCATGAAACTGTACGGCCTGCCTTATCAGGAATTGATAAAGGTTGGTCCCGCCCAGATGAGCCCGCCCAACCAACCCGATGGCCGCGACTCAACCGAGAAAGCCATGGAAAAAATCAACGAAGCCATGCAGGGCGGTGCGCCGGTTTTTGACTGGACCCATCGTAACGCACAGGGACAGGACATCCCCTGCGAAGTCCGTCTCGTACGCATGCCGGGCGAGAAACCACAGGTGCGAGCCAGCGTTACAGACATCACCGAACGAAAGAAGGCGCAGGAGATCATCGCCCAACGCGCCAACCAGCTGGAAACCGTGGCAACCGTATCCAGTACAGCTGCAACTCTGCTCGACCCGGATAAATTGTTGCAGGCAGTGGTGGACCTCACAAAAGAGCGCTTTCATGTGTACCACACCCATATTTATCTTACGGATGATGCGTGGAGCACTCTGCTGCTTGCGGCAGGTGCGGGTGAGATCGGGCGCCAGATGGTTGAAACAGGACATTCCATCGAAATGGATGCGGAAAGATCGCTTGTGGCACGCGCCTCGCGTGAACGCAAATCCATCATCGTCAATGACGTGCGTGCTGAAGCGGGTTTCCTGTCCAACCCGATGCTTCCCGAAACCCGTTCGGAAATGGCTGTGCCCATGATCGTGGGTGACAAAGTCATCGGTGTGTTCGACGTGCAAGCGGACACGCTTAACCATTTTACGGATGAGGACGCCAATATCTACACCACCCTGGCATCACAGGTGGCGGTTGCCCTGCAGAACGCCCGCCTATACGTGGAACAGGCAGCGGCCGTCACCCAGTTGCGCGAGTTGGACCGTCTCAAATCCTCATTCCTTGCCAACATGTCGCATGAATTGCGCACGCCGTTGAATTCCATCCTGGGCTTTGCGGATGTCATGCTTGAAGGACTGGATGGACCCCTCACGGACACGATGAGCAATGACCTGAGCCTGATCCAGAAAAACGGCCAGCATCTGCTGCATCTGATCAACGACGTGCTCGATATGGCCAAGATCGAATCGGGCAAGATGAACCTTAATGTTGAAAAATTCAACGTCCACGAGCTTCTGACAGATGTCATCAGCATTACCTCGTCGCTTGCAAAGGAGAAATCGCTCGAACTTGTCATCGAACCTGATTCGGATCATGAAATACAGATCAACGCGGACAAGATCCGTCTGCGCCAGGTGATGATCAATCTGGTCAACAACGCCATGAAATTCACAGACAGGGGCGGCATCTCGATCCGTGCCAGACGTGAAAACAAAAACATATTGATCAGTGTCAAAGATACAGGCATTGGCATTTCACAGGATCATCTTGAAACGGTCTTCCAGGAATTCACCCAGGTGGACACCACGACCACGCGCAAAGCCGGAGGTACGGGCCTGGGTCTGCCCATCAGCCGCCGTCTGATCACCATGCACAGCGGACGTCTATGGGCCGAAAGTTCGGGCATCAATGGAGAAGGCTCCACTTTCCATGTCACACTGCCGATTGAAGCCAACATAAATGAGAATGCCACCCTGACGGCAAACTAGAATGGCAAAACCTGAATTCCTGCAATGCGCTCTCTGTGGAAAGCGGCAGCCTTATGAGCCCTTCGTTGCCGCGGTCTGCAAACAGTGTGAATCACAATGGCTGGAGGCACATTACGATTACACCTCCTTCAAACGCGAGATCCTGCGCGGCTTGCCCAACCGCCCCGGCAACTTGTGGCGGTATCAGGATGTCCTGCCGTTGAATGATCCTGCCGCTTTGGATCTTTATCCCGCCGGCGGGACCCCTCTTTGGCTGTCACAACGCTTCGCCCCCAATCTCGGGCATGCTCATGTTTACTTCAAGGATGAGCGTTACGGCCCGACAAGTTCCTTCAAAGACCGCCAGGCTGCGGTTGCAGTCGCGGCCATGAATGAAAATAATGTTCGCGAAGCCGTCATTGCATCCACTGGCAACGCGGCGGTGGCTTATGCCGCTGCCTGTGCCCGGGCAGGCATCAAGCTTTGGGTATTCATGACCAGTCTCGTTCCACAGGAAAAGTTGCGCGAGGCGGCCCTCTTTGGCGCTGAGGTAATCCGGGTGAGCGGCAATTACGACCAGACAAAACAGATTGCCAGTCAATTTGCACAACGCAGAAACCTGCACCTGGATCGCGGAGCCAGCTCCATTCCGGCGCGTGAATCCATGAAGACGATCGCCTATGAGATCGTGGAACAATTGGGCTGGCGTGCACCGGATTGGTACATTCAAGCTGTCAGCGGCGGACTGGGTCCGCTGGGGGTGTATCAGGGATTTAAAGAGTTACTCGAGATGGGGCTGATCGACCGAATACCAAAACTGGCAGTCATACAGGTCGAAGGCTGTTCACCCATGGTACAGGCATTCAGAGCCGGCAGGGATTTTGCGGAGCCGGTTGTCCCCGATACCCGCATCATCATCCTGTCGACCGGCGATCCAGGCAAGTCCTATACTTATCTTTGGAATCTCATCAAAAGATACGGCGGCATCATGGAATCGGTCACGGACGCGGAAGCCTTTGCCGCCATGCGATCGCTTGCCAAGAGTGAAGGAATGGCTGTTGAGCCGGCAACCTCCGTGGCCTTTGCGGGATTGGAGAAGTTATTAAAGGAGGGGGGAATTGGTTTAGAAGAAACTGTCGTTGTAAATTGCACAGGCCACACCTTTCCGGTTGAGAAGCACGTGCTTGGTGATCAATGGGCGGTGGATGTACATCTCAGCAAGGACCAATCCCCCGCTCCCCGTGAAGGACTACAGGCTGCATTGGAAAATCTGGACGAGAAAACCACCACGGTTCTTCTCGTGGACGATAATGCAGATGACGCACTACTGATCCGCCGTCTGCTCGAAGGAAAAAAATCGTACCGGGTGCATCATGCCCGGGATGGCTGGGAAGGCCTGGCCATGGCGCGTCAACATCTGCCGGATCTGATCATCAGCGATCTGACCATGCCCGGCATAGATGGATTTGGGCTGGTGGAGGAATTGAAGTTGGATGCCCGCACGAAGGATATCCCAGTGGTGGTGGTCAGCGCGAAAGACATTACCACCGAGGAACGCAAACGACTACATGGACAGATCGAGGCTGTATTTCAAAAAGGCTCGCTTCCAACGAGGAAATTCGTCGATCAAATGATCGACGTCATCGAAGAGAAAAATGGAGCCTAAGGAGACCCATCATGGGAAATAACATTCTATATATCGAAGACAATCCGGATAACATGATGCTCGTTAAACGGGCCCTGGAATCACGCGGATACAAATTACTGGAGGCAATGACCGGAATGACCGGTGTGGAAAAAGCCGAAACTGAGGATGTGGACCTGATCCTGTTGGATATCAACCTCCCTGACATTGATGGATATGAAGTGGCACGCAGGATCCGGGGCAGCAACCGCAAAACCGCTCTTGCTTATCTGCCGATCATCGCAGTCACCGCCAATGCCCTCAAGGGCGACGCTGAAAAGGCCGTTGCTGCCGGGTGTGATGTGTACATGTCCAAACCAATCAATATTCGAGAGCTTTGGGCGCGAGTGGAGGCCTTTGTGCCGTCTCCACATGTAAAATGATGATTGGCGGGGGAAGTCAATAGATTATCCTGTACTGGCCGCTAGTTCAGTTAATATCCCAGTCACAAGCCTGCCTCGACATTCAGATCGAGGCAGGCTTGTTTTTCCTACAACTCAAGGCAATTAGCAGACTAAACAGGGTAAGGCTCTCCGGGAAGGTTCGATTTTTTTTCAAATCAACACTTCCAACCATCATTTTTTAAGAATCTGGCTAGGAATTTTCTCTTGTCATAAATATTTTAAGAATAATGTGTCTTGACCAGACCTTTCAGTTATGCAATAATGTAACTGGTTACAGTAACCGGTTACAAATGGATACACGCAAATTATGACCAAAAAATCTCACTCCGTAACAATTCGGCAAGTGGCGCAGAAAGCTGGCGTTTCTGTGGCAACAGTAAGCCGTTTTCTCAATCGAAGTGCAGCGATTTCCAAGCCGGTTTCGCAGCGGTTGGAAAAGGTTATGGCGGAGCTACAGTATGTGCCGCATGCAGCAGCCCGTCAGCTGGCCTCCCGAAAAACTCGTGTAGTGGGTTTGTTGTTGAATAACCTGCACAATGATTTCTTTGTGCCGCTTTTGAACGGGATTGAAGGCGTGGTTCGAAAGCATGAATACAATCTTGTAATCGCGACCTATCACTCGGGAAGCCGGGATATGCCCCCTCCCATCGGCCCTCATAATACGGATGGCATGTTGGTCTTTTCCGATGGCCTTTCCGATGAGGATTTGGCGTCCCTGCATGCACGAAACTTTCCCATGGTCCTGGTTCACCGTACTCCCCCAAATTCATTACCCATCCCAAGCGTTACAGTTGAAAACAAGAAGATTACTTTTGAACTAATTGAACACCTGATCAAAGTCCACGGCAGAAAACGAATCGTTATGATGCGTGGCCCTATCCATCAGGAAGATTCATACTGGCGCGAGACTGGCTATAAGGCGGCTTTGGCGGCCAACGGGATCCCTTTTGACGAAAGACTGGTATTAAATGGAAATTTTGAGCGGGGAATTGCCTATACAGCCCTGAATGAATTTCTTGCCTCCAACCCGGAAATTCCTGTTGACGCAGTCTTCGCAGGCGATGATGACGCTGCAATCGGGGTGCTCAAGGCCCTGCAGGAAAAGGGTCATCGAATACCCGAGGGTGTCTCCGTTGTGGGTTTTGACGACCTCGGATTCTCAGCTTTTCTAACCCCTCCTCTTACGACCGTCTCGGCTCCCACCGAAACGGTCGGCAGGATCGCGACAGAACAATTATTTTCTCTCTTCGACCAACAGATTCCTGGCGGTGTAACTTTGTTACCCACCAAATTGATCACGCGACGCTCATGTGGATGTAATGCATAGATTTGTAAAAGGAGGTGAGGCTTTTCCAGCAATTGGTTGTTTGGTGTTCGATCTGCATTTCAAGTATTAACTACACTACGAGGAGAATAATTACCATGAAGAAAAAGCTGTCTGTTTTATTCGCTCTGCTGATCATCGCTTCCATGATTTTATCAGCCTGCGGTGGCGGAGCTCCGGCCCAGCCGAAGGAATTGAAGGGGACTTTGAATGTCTGGTCCTTCACCAATGAAATCAAGACCATGGCAATTGCCTTTCAAGGCAAGCACCCGGACGTAAAAGTCGTATACACCATGATCCCGATGACAAATGGTGAATATCAAACCAAGGTGAAGGCTGCAGCCGGCACCTCTGATTCACCCGATGTCGTTGCTCTGGAAGCCGCTTTTGTTAAAGAGTGGGTTGAGTCCGACCTTTTGGCCAACCTGAACGATCTGGTTCCCTTGACCAAGGACCTCAAGACCTATCCGGCTGTTGTTCAAGTCGGCACATACGATGGCGTTACCAAAGGTTTCTCTTACCAGGCCACTCCAGGCGCCTTCTTCTATCGCCGCAGCATAGCAAAAGAATGCCTTGGCACGGATGACCTCGATAAAGTACAGGCCATGGTTGCCGATATGGACAAATTTGTTGAGACCGCAGCCAAGATCAAGGCTTGTGGCACAGGCGACTACTACACGGTCGGAACCGGTGGTGAGATGTTCCTACCCTTCCTCTCCAACCGCTCTCAACCCTGGATTGTTGACAACACCCTCGTCATCGACCCCAAGATCGTGGAATATGTCCACTTCGCCAAAATGATGCGCGATAATGGCTACGAATCCGGGGCAACCCAGTGGACTGAAGGTTGGTTTGCCGGCATGAACGACACTCTGAAGGATGCCAACGGCACACCCAAGAAAGTCTTCAGCTACTTCCTGCCCACTTGGGGTTTGCCTTACGTTTTGAGCCCCAACTCCACACCCAAAGATGGTGGTGCTGGTACCGGCGGCGACTGGGCCATGATTAACGGCCCGATGGCTTATCAATGGGGTGGCACATGGGTTGGTGTCCTGGAAGGCAGCCCGAATAGTGAATTGGCAAAAGAATTCGTCAAATTTGTCGCCTTGGATGAAGAAAACCTGACCAACTGGGCAACCGGTGTTTACACCAACGAATACTTAAAGGCCATTGACCCCACCACACCTGATGATCAGCAACAGGCCGCTGGTGACTTCGTCTCCAGCCAGGTTGTAGTCGAAAAGATTACCAAGAGTTTTGACAAATCCACGCTTGCCGATTTCCTTGGCGGTGAGAACTCCTATGGTGCATTTGCAAAGGCCGCCCCAAGTGTCAATGGCGCCTTGCTGACCGGTTCAGATGACGCCATTCAACGCGCCCTCAATGATCCGCTGGCTGCTTATCTGAGCGGCACCATGACGGAAGCTGAAATGTGGGCCGCATGGCTGGATGCAGTTCGGAGCGAGTTCCCCGATCTGACCATCCCCGAAGCTCCAGTAAAATAATGTAATCCCGAAAGTTTGTGGGTCAGTGTATAGTTGGGATACACTGACCCACCCCTGTTTTCCAACCACCTTTCCGCCGGTCGGCAACCCAGCTTACCCATTAAACGGAGGCAGCATGAATTTCACCCAGCTCAAGAAAAATTCCACCGGGTATCTGTTCCTTACACCATTCATTATTGGCTTCCTGGTCTTTGGCTTATACCCGGTTGTTAACACATTGGCACTTAGCTTTACTGACGCCACTCTGATGTCAAGAAGCAGTCATTTCATTGGCATTGACAATTTCAAGCGCCTGTTTGCCGACAATGTGTTTATACGGGCCGTGGGGAACACCTGGCTGATCTGGATCTGCAATTTCATTCCACAAATCGGCATTGCATTGCTGCTGTCGGTCCTGTTCACAAGTGCACGACTCAAGATCAAGGGGGTTGGTGTCTGGCGGGCCATATACTATTTGCCCAATTTGCTAATGCCAGCCGCGGTGGCAGCTTTATTCAACGCGCTGTTTGCATACTACGGACCTGCGAACCAATTCATGGTCAGAGCCGGTTTTCTGAGTGAAGCCATGCGGTTCCTGGAGTCAATCACAGTGACACGCGGGCTGGTGGTTTTCATCCAATGGTGGACATGGTTCGGCCAGACCATGATCATCCTGATGGCCGGAATGACCTCGATCCCCATCCCCCTTTATGAGGCAGCCATGGTGGACGGTGCAAGCGTCTGGCAGATGTTCACCCGGATCACCTTGCCGCTCCTGAAGCCCATATTAATCTTCATCTTCGTCACTTCCCTTGTGGGCGGCATGCAGATGTTCGACATTCCCTTCCTTTTGACCGACGGCAGGGGCTCTCCATTGAGTTCGATCCAGACAAACAACATCTTGATGTATATGAAGTTTGCCAGCAGCAAGGGGCATATTGGGGCGGCCGCCTCAGTGGGCGTCCTGGTTTTTATCATGACAAGCATTTGCGCCCTGGGCATCTTCTATATCCTGCGTGATCGGGATTTGGATCAGCCCAAACCAGCCAGAAAGTCGCTTGACAAAAAGAATGCAGAGAGGCCTCAGTCATGATTAACAAATATAAATTGGGCACATATCTGATGCGCTTTTTGGTCTATATCCTTCTGTTCCTCCTTTTGGTTATCACAATTGTTCCGATCTGGCTGCTGATCGTGAATGCAACCCGCTCCACAACGGAAATCCAACAGGGCATCAGTATTTTACCCAGCACTCACATGATTGAAAATTACCGCCTGTTGATCAGCAAGGGATTAAATCTGCCGAGAGGCTTCGCGAACAGCCTGTTCCTTGCCACCTCTTCGACAATTATCACGGTCTACTTCTCGCTGTTGACTGCCTACGGCCTGGTCGTTTACAACTTCCCAGGCAAAAAGCTGTTTTCAAACTTCATCATCGTGCTGGTCATGATCCCCATGCAGCTTTCCATTATTGGATTCTACAGGTTCATGTCCAAACTTGGGCTCACCGATAATTACGTGGCGCTGATTTTTCCGCTGATCGCAAATGCCGGGGCAGTTTTCTTTGGCAAGCAATACCTTGAATCCATGATAATTCAGGATCTCATCGACGCAGCCCGGATTGACGGGGCCAGTGAGTTGGGCATTTTTCACAAGGTGATGATGCCCCTCGCAATACCAGGAGCGGCCACCATGGGTATTTTTGCCTTTGTTGCGTCCTGGAATAATTTTTTCAACCCCTTCATCATGATTTCGTCCATCGAAAAATACACACTGCCCATGCTGGTGCAAACGCTGCGTGGGGATGTCTATCGAACCGAATATGGTGCGATCTATTTGGGCCTTGCGCTCACAATTGTGCCGATTATTATCATATATGCAATTTTCTCCCGTTACATCATCAGCGGAATTGCCCTGGGTGCAATAAAGGAATAGCAACTGCCCCCAGGCGGTCTCCGCTTTCTCAAAAATGTTTTTTTTCTCTCTCTCCTTTTTTACCCTGCCCCCTGTTCTCCCGGGGGGCAGGCAAAGGGAAGTGACCATCTGCTCCATAACCCTATAAGATACACGGAGAAATCTCATGTCTGACTACACCCCCAAACCTCAGAATAAATTCACCTTTGGATTATGGACCGTTGGCAATCGTGGTGTTGATCCATTTGGCTCGGCAGTGCGTGAACATAAGTCACCTGCGGAACTGGTACGCCTGCTCGGCGAGGTTGGCGCATACGGGGTCAACTTCCACGATAACGATCTTATCCCGATTGATGCAACTCCGTCTGAAGCCGAGGCAATCAAAAGGGAATTCCGTAAAGCCCTCTCCGACACTGGTTTGGTTGTGCCGATGGCAACCACAAATCTCTTCAGCGACCCGGTTTTCAAGGACGGCGCCTTTACATCGAATGATTCCAAGGTGCGCGCCTATGCCCTTCAAAAGACAATGAATGCCATTGATTTGGGTGTGGAATTTGGCGCGAAGACCTATGTGTTCTGGGGCGGGCGTGAAGGTACCGAAACTGATTCAAGCAAAAGCGCGGTAAAGTCCATCGAACGTTCGCGTGAGGCGATGAATTTCCTGTGTGAATATGTAATCGACAAAAAATATGATCTTAAATTCGCCCTGGAAGCAAAACCCAACGAACCGCGCGGCGATATCTACAACCCTACGACTGGCCACATGCTGGCGTTCATCGCCACTCTTGACCATCCGGAAATGGTGGGAGTGAACCCGGAAGTGGCTCATGAACACATGGCAGGCATTAATTTCATGCATGGGGTTGCCCAGGCGTGGGAAGCGGGGAAACTTTTCCACATTGATCTGAATGACCAATACCCCGGCCGCTATGATCAGGACTTACGTTTTGGTTCGCGCGATATCAAAGCTGCGTTCTATCTTGTCAAATTTCTTGAGGATGTAAAATATGACGGCTCGCGTCACTTTGATGCCCACTCCTACCGCACTGAGGATTACGAAGGCGTAAAGGATTTTGCGCGTGGCTGTATGCGCACATACATGATTCTGAAGGAAAAAGCGGGGCAATTCAACGCAGATCAGGAGGTGCAATCCCTCCTGGCAGAGATCAATGCTGACGACGGCTCGATGAATCAATATTTTGGAAAATATGATGCTAAAAAAGCATCCGGATTAAAAGAACAATCCTTTGACCGTGTTGCACTCGGCAAACGCGGGCTGAGATATGAACGCCTGGATCAGTTGACGATTGATATTCTTCTTGGCATCAGAAAATAAAAAACTCCCGGCAAAACGAGAATCTCATGGTCAACAACCAAGGACGCATAAAAAAACTACTCAGCGAAATGACTTTGGATGAAAAGCTCGCCCAAATCGGTTCGGTCTGGATGTATGAACTGCAGACTGAAGGCGAGATTGACGGAAAAAAAGTGGGGAACATATTTAAACATGGCATTGGACAGATCACCCGTATCGCTGGCGCCTCCACTCTTGATCCCATGCGCGCAGCAAAAGCCGCAAATCAATTACAAAAACATCTTGTTGAAAATACCCGTCTGGGGATTCCCGCGATCGTGCACGAAGAGTGTTGTTCGGGCCCAATGATTCTGGGCGGAACCATGTTCCCACAAATGTTGGGTCTGGCCAGCACCTTCCAGCCGGAATTGGCCGGGCACATGACTACTGCCATTCGCAGACAGCTGCGCGCTATTGGCGCACATCAAGGATTGGCGCCTGTACTGGATATTTCGCGCGACTCCCGCTGGGGCCGTGTTGAAGAAACTTTTGGAGAGGACCCCACACTCGTCAGTCACTTTGGGGTGTCCTATATTAAAGGTTTGCAGGGGGACGATCTTAAAATTGGCATCATGGCAACTGGCAAACATTTTATCGGACACAGTCTGAGTCAAGGCGGGTTGAATTGCGGTCCCGTTCACATGGGAATGCGCGATGTGTACGATGTTTATCTCGCCCCTTTCCAGGCAGCCATTCGCGACGCCGGTCTCGCCTCCATAATGAACGCTTACCCAGAACTGGACGGTGAAGTCGTTGCTGCTTCACGAAATATCCTGACCGATCTCCTGCGCAACAAACTTGGTTTCGACGGCATTGTTGTGTCAGATTATGAAGCAGTATTGATGATCCACAACTTTCACAATATGGCCGCGGACAAATCAACTGCAGGATATCTGGCGCTTACCGCGGGAATAGACGTTGAGCTGCCCACCACGGTTTGCTATGGAGATCCGCTTCGTGCCGCCCTCGAAGCTGGCGATTTAAACCTTGAAACAATCGAGCTTTCGGTGAGTCGTCACCTTCGCAAGAAGATCGAACTGGGCTTGTTTGAGAATCCCTACGTCGACGAAGGCAGTGTGCTCGAGGTTTTTGAAACCTCCGAAAACCGGGGGCTTGCGCGAGAGATCGCAGCTCAAAGCATGGTCTTGTTGAAAAATGACGGCTTGTTGCCATTGAAGAAAAATATCAGGACGCTTGCAGTGATTGGGCCAAACGCGAACAGCGGCAGAAATCAACTTGGGGACTACTCCTATGCAGCAACTCTGCAATTAATGCGGCTGCAGGCTCCGGCAGACTCGGATTTTGTAAACGTTGACTTAAATAAACTGGCGCAGCACGACATCAAGATCACCACAGTGCTGGAAGGCATTAAAAATTCAGTGTCTTCAGACACAAACGTGATATATGCAAAAGGTTGTGAAAACCTGAGTTTGGATACATCCGGCTTTGAGGAAGCCATCAACGCTGCAAAACAGGCGGATGCAGTTGTGCTTGTCCTCGGAGATCACTCCGGTCTGGTACCTTCCTGCACAACAGGAGAAACTCGTGACAGCGCAGATTTAAAACTCCCCGGCATTCAGGAAGAACTGGCCCGGGCTGTCGTCGCAACTGGAAAACCGGTTGCCGTTGTGCTGGTAAATGGACGTCCATTTGCAATGCCATGGCTGGCGGAAAACGCCACCGCAATTCTTGAGGCCTGGCTTCCAGGCGAAGAAGGCGGTTCTGCAATTGCCGATATTTTATTCGGAAACAAAAACCCCGGCGGCAGGCTGCCCATTTCGTTTCCGCGTTCGGTGGGACAGGTCCCCATTTTCTACAATGCCAAACCTTCCGGGATGAAATCCAATTGGTATGTGGATTACGTGGCTGAAAAAGTAACGCCTTTATATCCGTTTGGACATGGATTAAGTTACACCAGCTTCACGTACGACTCACTTCATATTGACAGGGATCGGTTGCGCGGAGGTGAGTCCGTGGCCATATCGCTCAAGGTCAGGAACGCGGGCAAGGTTGCAGGTGATGAAGTGGTGCAACTTTATGTGCGGGATGAGTACGCTTCCATCCCGCGCCCGGTTAAGGAATTAAAGGCATATCAGCGTGTGACTCTCGAACCGGACGAGGAACGCACGATCACATTTCATTTACCCGTTGACCAGCTTGCATTTTATGACCGGAATCTAAACCTGATCATTGAAGCAGGCAGGATTCAGGTAATGATCGGGGGCTCATCCGATGATATTCGATTGCACGGCGAATTTGAAATCGTCAGCGATGCGGATGTGAAAGATAGAGTATTTGTCTGCCCTGTGACGATCGAATAAATTTAAAACCATGTTGCATGCAATGTCTGGAGGCATTATTCCAAAGGTTTGACTCGCTTTCCGGTTCGCCATTGCCGGGAATCTGGCCAGTTTTTTTGTGAACCAAACCAGCCAGACAGTGCGCAGCTCAATCCAATTGGGACGTATCCATGTTAAAAGTTGCTGTGGTCGGCGGCGGATCAACCTACACACCGGAGCTCACCAACGGGTTTCTCTCACGTCTGGAAAAATTCCCCATTAATGAGCTATGGCTCATGGATATAGACAGGGAACGTCTGGATGTGGTGGGCGGATTTGCCCGGCGCATGCTGGAGACCAAAGGCTCCCCCTTCAAAATAATCCTGACCGGCGACCAGCGCGCCGCGGTCAGCGATGCGGATTATGTAATTACTCAACTGCGTGTTGGCCACATGCAGGCGCGCAAACGCGACGAGTATCTCGGTTTGCATCACGGCCTGATCGGGCAGGAAACCACCGGGGTTGGCGGCATGTCCAAGGCCCTGCGCACCATTCCGGTCATTCTTCAGGTTGCAAGGGACATGCAGGGACTTGCCAAACCCGGTGCGCTGTTGGTTAACTTTACCAATCCCGCAGGGTTGGTCACACAAGCGGTGTGTGAATATGCAAAGGAGACGCCCTCGGTGGGCGTATGTAATGTGCCAATCACAACGGTGATGCATATCATCGAAGGCCTCGAACAGGCTGCCGGTCAAAAAATTGACCCGGGCCGGGTTGGACTGAAAACCCTGGGCCTGAATCATCTATCCTGGCATTATGGTTTTACGGTGGACGGTTTCGACATCTGGCCGCAGGTCCTCCAGGCTTACATGGATAAATTGAAAAAAGAGGAACATCCCGAATGGGAGGTGCGCACCCTGGAGGTTTTGCAGATGATCCCCAATTCCTATCTCCAATATTTCTATCACACGGATAGGAAACTAAGGGAACAGGCCAATTGGCCGCCTTCCCGCGCGGAGGAGGTAATGGAGGTCGAAAAGAAACTTCTGCAAGAGTACGCGGACCCCGAACTCAAGGAGCTCCCGGCAGAGTTAATGAAACGAGGCGGTGCATATTATTCCACCATGGCGATTCAATTGCTGAATTCACACTACAACGACCTGGGCGAGACCCATGTTGTCAACGTCAGGAACAATGATGCTGTAAAGGAATGGCCGGCAGAATGGGTATTGGAAATACCTTCCAGGGTCGGGAAGAGCGGAATCACCCCCATTACCACCGCCCCCCTGCCCTCCTCCTGTTTCGGGTTGATCTCCGCAGTCAAGTCGTATGAACTGCTGACCGTGGAAGCTGCCGTACATGGCGACCGGGATGCTGCTTATCAGGCTCTGCTGGTTCACCCGCTTGGCCCCAAAGCCGACCAAGTACAGGCTGTTCTAGACGATATGCTCGAAATCCATCGTGAATACCTGCCGCAATTCTTCAATTAAACTGGAAGAAACGCCTTCGAAGGCGTTTCTTTATGCAAATTAGCAAATACCTGCCAACCGTCAGCTCTTCAAAGGAACTCATGTCTTGCATTGACGATCTGCTCAAACAAATGACACTGGACGAAAAAATTTCCATGCTGGCCGGCGCGGACTTGTGGCACAGCGCCCCAGTTCCGCGGCTCGGCATCCCGCAATTCAAAATGACTGACGGTCCGAACGGTGCGCGCGGCGCCTGGGGCAGCATGGCTTCCCCATCGGTGGCAACACCCGTGGGAATCGCGCTCGGCGCAACATGGAATCCAGGCCTGGTTGAAAAGGTCGGGAATGTGCTCGGAGACGAGGTGAAAACCAAGGGCGCCCATATCCTGCTCGCACCAACGGTCAACATTCACCGCACCCCCATTGCCGGGCGCAACTTCGAGTGTTATTCCGAGGATCCATTCCTGAGCGGCATGCTGGCTTCGGCGTATATCAAAGGAATTCAGGATCAGGGCGTGGGGGCATGTATCAAACATTTCATTGCCAACGACCAGGAGTTCGAACGTTTCTCGATCAGTTCAGAGGTGGATGAACGCACCCTGCGCGAGATCTATCTGGAACCATTCCGCATCGCGATCCGCAATTCCAACCCGTGGGCGGTCATGTCCTCCTACAACCGCGTGAATGGAGTCTATGCCTGCGAATGCGATCATTCCCTGCTTGAAATTCTAAAAGGCGAGTGGAATTACAAGGGCATCGTGATATCCGATTGGTTTGGGACGTATGATGATGGTGTTCCATCCGGCGGGCTGGACATTGAAATGCCCGGCCCCGCGCGCTGGATGGCAGCTGAAGTGGTAAAAAAGGCCCTCGAAAACGGAACCCTGACCGGGGAAGGATTGAACGATAAGGTCCGCCGCCTGCTGGGTGTGTTGGAAAAAGCCGGTCGGTTTGAACATCCGGAGCTGCAGCCTGAAAAAAGCGAGGACCGGCCCGAACACCGCCTGATCATTCGTGAAGCCGCGCAGGAAGCCATCGTGCTGCTTAAAAATAACGGGGTTCTGCCGCTCGACCATGCCACCAGGACCATCGCAATGATCGGTCCTTATGCACGCAAAGCGCAAATTTTGGGCGGCGGCAGTTCAAGTGTCACCCCGCATTACACAATCTCGCCGTTCGATGGCGTCAACAATCCGGAAGGCAGGGACGTTTTGGTGGAGACCGCATCTGGAGTTTTAATTCATAAAACATTACCTGCACCGGAACCTGACACTTTGTCCGCGGCAAACGGCGAAAGCGGACTGCGCTTGAGCTTGTATGCGGGAACTGATTTCTCAGGGAACCCCCTCCACATCGAAACGACTACGCGCGTCCAGCACGCCTGGTTTGACAAAAGCGTCCCCGGAGTGCCACAGGATAATTTCTCGATGCGCATGGAAGGATTTTTTACACCCAGGGAAAGCGGGACACATACACTGGGCCTTTCCGCCGTGGGCTGGTGCCGCCTCTTTCTTAACGGCAAGCTGGTCATTGACCATTGGGCTGATTCGGACATGGGACAGCAAAAGACCGCCGACCTTGAACTGGAAGGCGGAAAATCCTACGAAATCAAATTGGAATACTACTGGAAAGGCGACCCGCGCTGGCGTGCGGTTGCATTGGGCCATCAGCCGCCCCATGCACCGGATTTGATCGCCGAGGCGGTCGCGCTGGCCGGGCGTTCGGATGTGGCTGTGATCATCGCCGGATTGAACGGGGACTGGGAATCCGAAGGTTTTGACCGTGTGGACATGAAGCTGCCCGGCCGGCAGGATGAATTGATCCGCCGGGTGGCGGCTGCAAACCCGAATACGATTGTTGTATTAAATGCCGGCTCCCCGGTCGAAATGCCCTGGGTGGATGAAGTGCCCGCCATCCTACAACTTTGGTATGACGGCCAGGAACAGGGCAATGCGCTTGCAGATGTGCTTTTCGGTGACGTGAATCCCAGCGGAAAACTTCCCACCACCTTCCCGGTGCGGCTGCAGGACAACCCGGCTTATATCAACTACCCGGGTGAAAATGGCAGGGTCCGTTATGGAGAGGGTATCTTCGTCGGTTATCGCTATTACGACAAAAAGGAAATTGCACCGCTGTTCCCGTTCGGCCACGGGCTTTCCTACACAACCTTCAAGTACGGCAACTTGAATATAAGTGAAACAACCATCACGCCGGGGCAGATCCTGCAGGTCAAAATGGACGTGACGAACACCGGCGGGGTCAAAGGCAGGGAGGTTGTGCAATTGTATGTGCGCGATGTTCAATCCACCATTGCACGGCCGGAAAAGGAACTGAAGGCCTTCGAGAAAGTGGAATTGAATCCCGGGCAGACCAAGACACTCAACTTCACACTGAACCGCGAAGCCTTTTGGTATTTCGATATACTTAAGAATTCATGGTCCATCGAAACGGGTGAATTTGAGATCCTCGTGGGTGCATCCAGCCGCGACATCCGCCTGCGCGGATCGGTCCTTCTCAATCCCGAACCGCGGGCGTCGCGCCTGCATGCCGGTCTCACCATCCAGGCCCTGCTTGACGACCCGGATGGACGCGCCATCCTGACCAAGTACGCAGGCGGTTTCCTGTTGATGGAAGATATGAGCATGGCGTTCAATATGACCCTTGAGCAGGTCGCAAGCAACCATCCCAACTATGTGCCGCAGGAACTGGTGCAAACCATAGAAAAAGAACTGGCGAACATCAAATAATATAATACCGGTACGACAAAGGACAATCATGAAATACGGACACTTTGACGACGCATCCCGTGAATACATCATCACCCGCCCCGACACGCCCCTGCCCTGGATCAACTATCTCGGCTGCGAGGAATATTTTGGTCTCATTTCAAATACCGCCGGCGGCTATTCATTTTATAAAGATGCGCGCCTGCGCCGCCTGACCCGCTATCGCTATAACAATTCCCCGCTCGATGTCGGCGGCCGGTATCTATACCTGCGCGACAATCACAGCGGACAATACTGGTCGCCCTCCTGGATGCCCACCCGCACAAAACTGGACGAATATGAATGCCGCCATGGACAGGGGTATACGATCATTACCTCCAAATTCAACGGGATCAAATCCTCGACCCGCTACTTTGTGCCGCTTGGGGAAAGTCTCGAGATCTGGCAGGTGACCCTGACCAACGAGAGCGGATCGGACTCCGACCTGAGCCTGTTCTCAGCCATCGAGTTTTGTCTGTGGGACGCAAACGACGACGCGACGAATTTCCAGCGCAATTATTCGATCGGGCAGGTGGAGATCGCGGATGAGGTCATCTATCACAAGAGCGAATACCGCGAACGCCGCAATCATTTCGCATACTTCGCATGCTCTGAAAAACTGGCCGGTTACGATACGCAGCGGGAAGCCTTTTTGGGAAATTATCAGGGCTGGGACCAGCCCCAGGTTGTGCAAACCGGCACATCGGTCAATTCTGAAGCGCATGGATGGCAGCTGATCGGTTCCCATCATGTCAAGGTGCATTTGAAGGCCGGGGAGCAGAAACAGGTCGTATTCATCCTGGGCTATCAGGAAAATCCAAAGGATGAAAAGTTTGACCCGTCCGGATCACAAGTCATCAACAAGAAAAGGGTCAAACCGGTCATCCGGAAATATTTGCAGACCGCAAATGCAGACGGGGCCTTCAACACATTGCGCGAGTACTGGACCATGCTGCTCGGCAAGTTGCAGGTGACCACACCCGATACAGACACCAACCGCATGGTGAACATCTGGAACGCCTATCAATGCATGGTGACATTCAACATGAGCCGCTCGGCCTCCTATTTTGAAAGCGGCATCGGCCGCGGCATGGGCTTCCGCGATTCAAACCAGGACCTGCTCGGCTTCGTGCATATGATCCCCGAACGGGCGCGGGAACGAATTTTGGATCTGTCCGCGACCCAGCTCAGGAACGGCGGCGCCTTTCATCAGTACCAGCCGCTCACCAAACGCGGCAACAACGATGTGGGCTCCGGCTTCAATGACGATTCAGCCTGGCTGGTGCTGGGGGTCGCAGCCTATATCAAGGAAAGCGGCGACTGGTCCATTCTGGATGAACCCGTACAGTACGAGAATGAAGCCGGCAGCGAAATGCCGCTCTACGAACATCTGCAGCGCGCCCTCCAATATACATTGGACCGACTCGGACCCAATCAGCTGCCCCTGATCGGCCGGGCGGACTGGAACGATTGTTTGAACCTGAACTGTTTCTCCGACACCCCGGGACAGTCCTTCCAGACCACCACCAACAAGGACGGCATGGTGGCGGAAAGCGTGTTCATTGCCGGGTTGTTCGTGCTGGCATGCAGGGAAATGGCAGGGATTGCCGGCCATCGAAACGACCAGGCGGAGTTGGGTAAAATTCAAAAGGCCGCGGCCGAGATGGAAAAAACGATCTGGGCGGTGGGCTGGGACGGGGAGTGGTTCCGGCGGGCGTACGATAATTTTGGCCATGTCCTGGGTTCAAAGGAAAATACGGAAGGCCGCATCTTTATCGAACCACAGGGCATTTGTGTGATCGCGGGCCTGGGTCTGGAGAACGGCAATGCGATCAAAGCACTGGATGCGGTGGCGGAACATCTGGCCACCCCGCACGGAATCGTGCTTCAACAACCCGCCTTCAGCCAGTATTACCTGCATTTGGGCGAGGTTTCCTCCTATCCGCCAGGCTACAAGGAGAACGCGGGCATCTTCTGCCACACCAATCCATGGATCATGATCGCTGAATCCATGGTTGGGCGCGGCAGCAAGGCCTTCGATTATTACAAGCGCATTAATCCCTCAACACGCGAAGAGCTGAGCGATCTGCACAAGTGCGAACCGTACGTTTACGCCCAAATGATCGCGGGCAGGGATGCGCCAACCCATGGAGAAGCCAAGAATTCCTGGCTGACCGGCACGGCCGCCTGGAACTACGCCGCCATCACGCAATACATCCTCGGCATTCGTCCGTGCTTTGAGGGTCTGGAAATCGACCCGGCCATCCCTGCCGACTGGGATGGATTCAAGGTCACACGCAGCTATCGCGGTGTCTGTTACCACATCACAGTGACCAATCCGAAACATGTCAGCAAAGGCGTGGAAAGGATCACGGTCAACGGGAAGCAGATTTCGGGAAGGCTGATCCGCGCGGAAGCGGGCAAGGGCGATGTACATGTTGAAGTGGTGATGGGGTAATGACGGCATCCGCTCCTCCGTTCTCCTCCCTTGAAAATGAATTTCTACGGCTCGATTATCTGACGACAATCGGGCCGTGCATCATCGGGTTGTACGTACAGGGCACAAAAGCGAATTTACTGGCAGAAACCCCCGGAGTACACTGGCCCACTCCGCACGGTGAATATGTTTTGTATGGGGGTCATCGGCTTTGGGTCGCGCCTGAAGATCCGTTTTATACCGTTCCGGAAGGCGGAATTAGAATCACAGGCGACAAAAACAAAGTGGTGCTTGCTGGTTGCGTGGATGCAGCCGGGCTGGAAAAGGAAATCACCGTCCGATTGGATGAAAACCGTGTACACCTTGCCCATCGCATCACCTGGCATGGCAGCCAGTCGATCGAGTGTGCAGCCTGGGGAATCACCCAGTTGCGCCGGGCGGGCATGGCGGTCCTGCCGCTTGGATCTTCCGAAGGGCTGGCGCCGGACCGCAACGTTGTGTTCTGGCCGTATTCACAGTTTCGTGATCCGCGCTTCGAATTGCACGATGACATGATCCTTCTGCACGGACAGGCAGCGGAGCCGGCTTTCAAGGTTGGCTGCTTTAACAAATACGGATGGATCGCCTGCACCGTGGAAAATACTTTATTCGTTAAAAGATTCCCGGTTCTTACCGCTTCAAATTATCCCGACCGGGGTTGTAACGTGGAAGCCTATGTAAAAGATTCCTATCTTGAGTTGGAAACACTTGGGCCTCTGGAAAGGCTGGACCCAAATCAAAGCCTGATCCATGAAGAGACCTGGGAGGTCATCACGGATACCCTGTATCCCGCGACGATCGAGGCGGCGCGGGCGATCAGTGCAAGACTTGCATCAAATCAGGAGACGACCTGGAGTATAGAATGACAAATAAAATCAAATTTCCAAAAGATTTTCTTTGGGGCGCGGCCACGGCCTCGTATCAAATCGAAGGGGCCTGGGACAAGTACGGCAAGGGAGAATCCACCTGGGACCGGTTCGCACATACGCCGGGCCGGATCCGGAACAACGACACGGGAGATGTGGCCACGGATCATTATCGCCTGTGGAAAAAAGATATTGGATTAATGAAGAAGCTGGGCTTGAAGGCCTACCGCTTTTCGGTCTCCTGGCCGCGCATCCTGCCAATGGGACGGGGCAAGGTCAATCAAAAGGGAGTGGACTTCTACAGCCGTCTGGTGGATGGTCTGCTGGCCGCGGACATTACGCCCTTTGCCACCCTGTATCACTGGGACCTCCCGCAGACGCTGGAGGACGAAGGCGGCTGGCCGGTCCGCTCAACGGCGGAGGCCTTTGTGGAATACACCGATGTGGTCACCCGCGCCCTGGGCGACCGGGTAAAAAGCTGGGCCACTCACAACGAACCTGCTGTGGTGGCCTGGCTTGGTTATGAAATGGGAGTCCATGCACCCGGGAAGAAGGATGTCACCCTGGGCATGAAAGCAGCTCATCACCTGCTGCTTTCCCATGGCCGGGCGGTGCCTGTCATTCATCGCAACAGTCCGAACTCTGAGGCGGGAATTGTGTTGAACATCAGCTGGAAGGTTCCCGCCTCGAAGAGTGTCATGGATATGGAATCCGCCCGGCTGGATGACGGGAGATGGTTCCGTTGGTTTTCCGACCCCCTATATACACGCGGCTACCCTGCAGACATGACCGAGCACTTCATGAAACTGGGAGCCCTCTCGAACGGCTTCGATTTTGTCAAAACCGGCGACATGCAGGCAATCGCCACACCGACCGATTTCATGGGCTTGAACTATTACGGCCGCAACCTGCACCGTGCAAATACACCGGAAAACGAACCGCAGATCGATTTTTTACTTCCCAAAACCCCCGAACATTGGACGGATATGGATTGGGAAAATTACCCAGACGGGCTGACCGGATCCCTCGGGCGCGTTTATTTCGATTACCTGCCCCGCAGGATCTACATTTCCGAGAACGGCGCGAGCTATTCCACGCCGCCGGACGAAAACGGCAAGGTCCCGGATGTGCATCGCATCCACTATTTGAAGACACACATTGCGGCGGCGCATCGCGCCATACAGGCGGGCGTGCCCCTGGCCGGATATTTTGTCTGGTCGTTGATGGATAACTTTGAGTGGTCGTTTGGATACGGTCAACGCTTCGGCATTATCTGGGTCGATTTTGAGACCCGGGAACGCATATTGAAAGACAGTGCCAAATGGTATAAATCAGTGATCAGAAAAAACGGGTTCTAAATACAAAACATGCATCAATGAACCAGACACATCTAAACAATGCGGACGGCTGGTATTAACCAGCCGTCCGCATTGTTTAGAATTCAAGCACTGTGGGTTTTAATCCCAGCTCATCGATCAGGCCATTCAACTCATCGTCGGTCAACCTTCTGCCTTTGCCTGCATAGGCCGTAAGCATGGCCTCGGTGGTGTTGGTCCCAAACGACCGGCCGTCATAGCGTGGCGTTGTGGTGATCACCCGTTTTACACCGCGTTCCTTAAGCAGGGCAATATTATCCTCGGTGGTGGTATTGGTCACCACGGTCTTGCCGGCCAGGCTGGGCGGCATATATTTCCGCATGAAGAGAAAATCACCCGCGATCAGATCTGACTCTTCAAAATATTTTGTGTATCTCGGTTCCTGCTCGGCGCCGTCGCTGCCATAAAAGATCATGCTCATCGGAAAATAACTGACGATCGGCAGCATGATCCGCGCAATACGTTTGAAGGCGGGAATCCCATATAAGGGGATTGGCACCCCGAGGGCAACCATCAAGTCCCCGGAAACGATCCTTTCGCTGACCTCGGCAACTGCCTCAGCCAGACCAAGCCTGTCCACCGAGACAGGGATGAAGGCCTGCTTAAAGCGGATCTCTCCGAGTTGGGATTTTGTCAATTGGAAAACGCGTCTCTCGAGGGTGTGCTTGAGGCCGCGTCCGTCGCACAGGGGAGTCTGCCTGACGCCGGAGACAAGCTTGAGCGCGGCATGAAGCGGGTATTCCCTTTCCTCCAAACGCAAATACAGGTCCACCCCGCCCACACCGAAGGCATCCACCTTGCCGTCCAGATCCAGATACATTTGACGGGCCTTTTCAAGATCGCCGTCCGTGCCAAATCGTTCGACCAGGATCTCCTGCCCGCCGAGGTTGACCTTCACGCTTTTGTCGCGCTTTGAACTTCCAAGGCTGATTCCGACTGCATGTTTCATGACACACCCTTTCCCACAAATGGATTATGCCTTCTTTCCCTGCCAACAGTTGTTTCCGGGCCATGTCCGGAAAGCAGTCTGGTTTGATCGGGCAAAGTGAAAATTTGAGTGTGGATGCTGTCTTCGAGCGCATTCCAATCCCCGCCGGGCAGGTCTGTGCGGCCGACACTGCCATTAAAGATCAGGTCGCCGCAAAAACATACACCTTCTCCGGCAACATACAACACACAGTGACCTTTGGTGTGTCCGGGGGTGAATCGCACTTCAAATTCATTCGAGCCAAGCTTAAGGCTCATGCCATGCACAAAATCAATGGTGGGCTCGGGACCGGGGTCGATATCCAGGCCAAAAAGAGCGCCGCCGCCACCCGTGCGCCAGAGGACATGGTCATCCGGGTGCAGGGCCACGTGCGGCAACGGGTTCAAGGCGTCGGCGATCGCTGCCGCTCCGCCAATGTGATCAAAATGCGCGTGGGTATACCACAGGTGACCGATGCGCCAATCACGGTCCTGTGCGGCCTTGAGGATGAGATGACCATCCCAGGCGGGATCAATGACCACGGCCTCCCGTGTCAGCGCGTCCGCGACCAGATAGGCATTGGTCTGTGCAGGACCGAGCGTGAACGGGACGATCTCAAGCATGAGCCTCAGCCTTTTGCGGAAGAAATGCGGAGCTCAGAACAATTGAAACCGCGATCAAACCAATCGCAAGCGGATAGAGGATGATCGGGTCCCTTTCAAAGAGCAGTCCGGCAATTGGCGGTGTAAGAATGGAGATGATGGCACTGACCGTTTCCATGACCCCATACGTGATGCCCATTTGCGATTCATGCACCAATTCACGCGCCTGCGCCATCGCCAGCGGACGTCCTGCGCGAAAACCGCCAAGCAGGAAATATCCCAGTGCGAAAACCGGCAGGGTGGTGCCCTTCCAGATGAAGACCGCGAAGAGAATCACCAGGGCCTGCGCAAACAAAAATCCCCTGCGCGGATTGGCACGGCTGAAAGCGATCGCCATCAGGGAATTCCCAAGCGCCCCCACGGTGAAGATCAATCCGGTCTGGCTCAGGGAAAGTCCACGCACGCCTTCGAGAAAATTCGGCGTGAGCGGCTGTGCGATATACATGGAAAAAATGGCGAAAGCCAGCACGGCGATCAGCGTCACGAACTTTTTATTGCTGGCCAGGCCCGGCGGCGGGCTGTCCGGGTCATGATGGTCAATGGGCTGGCCTTCAATAAAGATCATGGACAGGTTGGAAAGGACGAAAACCGCGGCTGCCACATAAAAACTCATGCGCATGCCGTAATGGTCGCCGACCCACCCGCCAGTGACGGGCCCCAATACCATCCCCATCCCAAAGGTAGCCGTGGTCAGCGAAAGCACGGTCCCAACCGGCCACTCTCCGCGGGCGGCGGTCACATAACTGCTCAACGGCGATGAAACAAAGGCGGTCAACCCGTAAGCGAACAATCCCACCAGAAAGAGCGGCAGGTCCAGGGCAAATCCCATGATCAGCGTGGCAAACAACCCCAGCAGCCAGGCGCCGATCAACAAAGGCCTGCGCCCGATCCGGTCTGCAAGGCGGCCGGCGGGAATATGCGTGATGGCCATAAAGAAACCGAACCCGCCCAGGATCAGGCCGATGTCATATTTGCTCAGGAAAAACTGCAGATCAAGATAGATCGGCACAAAATTAAAGAACATTCCCTCGCCAAAGCCCCACAGGAACAGGGCGGCGGCGACAAAAATCAGATTACGATTCAAGTTGACTCTCCACCTTGCGGATGAAATCCCCGGCTGCTTTGAACACCTGATCACGGACCGCGTCGCGCGTAACAACATGGCCTGATCCGGTCACGTATAGTTTGGTCCTGTCTGACGCGCTGACCAGCGCGGCGTGGATCTTCTCCATATTTTCAGGAAGCACATAGGTATCATCTTTGGAATGGATCAACAGGACGGGTTGGCGGATCCCCGGCAGCGCAGCCCTCATTTCATGGAGCAGAATTTTCAACTCCGCAATCGGACTGACAGGATTCTGCGGATAAGAGACATGGCCGGCAAAGGCCTCCTTGTCAAACCATGAAGCGCCCGGCACCTCGCCGGATTTCGGGGCATATCTCACGAACCTGCCGTACAGCCTGAGAAACCAAACCGGGTAATTTCGCGGATCCCGCGGCAGCCTATACGGGGTGGACATCGCCACGACACCCGCCACACGCTCCGCAAATCTGGCAGACATCAACAAACTTAACGCGCCGCCCATCGAAAGTCCGGCCAGAAATATCCTGTCCACGCTGCCGGAGAGGAGATGAAAGCCATCTTCCACAGAGGCAGTCCAATCGGTCCAGCTCGATCGGCGCATGTCTTCCATGTTCGTTGCATGTCCGTTGAGCCGGATTCCCAAACAGGTCAGTCCCTGCCCATTAAGATATTCCCCCATCCAACGCATCTCCTTGGGCGTACCGGTGAATCCATGGATCAACAAAACACCCGTACGGCCACCGGGAAAAAAGAAAGGTTCAGTTGTGGGATTGATTTGAGTGTTCACGCCTTGATTATATCAACGAGACCCCGCAATCCCAATTCATAGGAACGCCATCCAAAGCCGGTCACCCTGCCCTTGCACACCGCCGAAATCAAGGAGGTATGCCGGAACTCCTCGCGCGCATACACATTGGACAGATGCACTTCAACGACCGGAATCGCAATCGCGGAGATCGCATCGCGCAGTGCCACCGAGGTATGAGTGTATCCCCCGGGATTGAAGACAACCCCATCCGCCCAGGTCCGGGCATCCTGCAGCGCATCTATCAACCCGCCTTCATGATTCGATTGCAGGCATTTTATTTCCGCGCCCAGGTGTTCTCCCAATTCGGTCATTTTATGATCGATATCCGCGAGCGCGGTCGAACCGTATATTTCAGGCTCGCGCGTGCCCAGCATATTCAAGTTGGGTCCGTGCAAAATCAATATTTTCATGATCACTCCAATACCGATTCCAAATCGGTCACATCCAGCAGTTCCACCTGGCCGATCTCAACCGGCAGTGCAAAGCGGACCGCGTTCACATCTGCATCTTTCTTTTTATCCACCCGCATCGCGCGGAGGATGTCCATACGCGGCATATCCTTCGGGATTCGAACCGGCAGTCCCAATCCTTCAAGAGACCCGGCCACCGCATCCCGCAACCCGCTGCCTGCCAGCCCGATCCGGGCGGAATATCCGGCTTCAACGGCCATCCCGATCGCAACAGCCTCGCCGTGCCGCAGGCTGAATTTACTGACCAGTTCCACTGCATGTCCCACTGTGTGTCCAAAATTCAAGGTCGCACGGATTCCCTTTTCAAACGGATCCGCCTCAATAACCTTGATCTTTACCGCCATCGCACGTTTGACAACCTCTTCCAGATGATTCCTGACCCAATCCAATCCACGCAAACACAAATTGAACAATTCCGGGTCAGAGATGATGCCATGTTTAACAACCTCCGCCATGCCGGAGATCAACTCCACTTCAGGCAGTGTACCAAGCAATCGCGGATACGCCAAAACCAGTTTCGGGGGATAAAAAGAACCGATCAAATTCTTTCCTTCGGGCAGGTCAAAACCTGTCTTCCCACCAAGGGACGCATCCACCATGGAAAGCAAAGTGGTTGGCACACAGACCCATGCAATTCCGCGCATATAGGTCGAGGCGGCAAAACCGGCCAGGTCGCCAACCACACCGCCGCCCAGGGCAATTACGGTGCTTTTACGATCCAGGCCAGCCTGAAGAAATCCATGCCAGAGCTGGCTGACAGTCTCCAGGTTTTTATTAGCCTCACCTGCAGGAATCGTCATTATTTTGGGTTCAAAACCTGAAGAACGCAGGGAAGCTTCCGCTTTTTCTGCATGAAATTTCGATACGTTTTCATCGGTGACAATGACCGGATGATGCAACCCGCGCGAGTTGAGCATTTCGCCAAGTGTCTCAAGGCCGCCGCCCTGCACCACCGCATCATACTCCCCCATTGCGGACAGGCGGTGCCGTCCCAGGGCAATTTGCACCTGAAACGCATTCTGCTCGGTGGTCTTTCCATCCGCATGGATTAACAGGGGGAAGGAACGGTAATGTTCCTCCCGCTCTGCAAGCAGGGATGAAAGTTTTTCCCGCAAATCACCGGCCAGTAAAGGCCGCTGCCCGGATTGAAAATGCATTCGTTCCAGTAAAGTGGTCAACCCTGCCATCAACAAAACAACCGTCCCATTGCCTTCCGCAAAGGAACGGTTATCCCCACGCAACAAGGCACCGCCGCCCAGGGCAATCACACTTTCCCTTTCATTCAATGTATCCTTCAAGGCGGCAGACTCAAGATCACGAAATACCGGCTCCCCCCGCTGCGCCATTATTTGCGGAATGGACATGCCCGCATTAATTTCAATGACACGATCAAGGTCAATGAAAGGCAGGCCAAGGTTGCGCGCAAATTTCCTGCCAACCGTGGATTTACCGGCCCCGGGCGGACCATACAGGAAAATATGAGACATAAATTTGATTATTCCCAAAACACGTGCGGAAGGTTGTCCATCGGCAGGTCATCCAAAGTGGCTTTGCGCAGTGATTGAAAGCGTGGTCTCATTTCATTTATGGAGTCGCCGCCAAGTTTTTCAATCAAAGCATCGGCCAGCACAAAAGCGGTCATTGCTTCAAGGATGGGAACTGCACGGGGCACAGGGCAGAAGTCGGAGCGCTCATATTGGGTGGGTGATTCCGTTCCTGACGCCAAATCCACCGTCGGCTGGGGAAGAAGCGTGGTGGCGATCGGTTTCATCGCCGCCCGGATGACGATCGGCTGTCCATTGCTAACTCCGCCTTCCATCCCGCCTGCACGATTCGAGGTGCGGTAAATTTTCGAATCCCGCAATATCAGCGGGTCATGGGCGCGGGTGCCCGGAAGTTTTGCATTTTCAAACGCATCACCAATTTCAAGGCCCTTGATGGCCTGCACCGACATGATGGCAAGGGCAAGTTTTGCTTCCAGGCGGCGATCCCACTGCACAAAACTGCCGAGGCCGGCGGGAAGATTGAGCGCGACAATTTCCAACACACCGCCCAGCGTATTTTTGGCGTGAATAGTCTTCTCAATTTCAGCACGCATTTTTGAAGCGGAGGATTCAACGGGGCAACGCACATCCGATTCTTCGGCATGCATGAAACGCTCTTCATAAGACATGTCCCCAAAATCAGTCTGCACCTCACCAATGGAGAAGACATATCCACCAACGATAATCCCAAACTGGGCAAGGAAATGTTTGCATACGGCGCCAGCCGCAACACGCATCGCAGTCTCACGGGCGGATGCGCGTTCCAGGGCGGGGCGCAAATCCCTGTATCCATATTTGACAGCACCTGTTAAATCCGCATGGCCCGGACGCGGAGCGGTCATCGGCTCGACGGCTTTTCCTTTCCATTTGGCATGGTCATCGTTTTGGACAAGCAAGGCGATCGGCGCACCGGTGGTCGTGCCGCCCATCACCCCACCGAGGATTTGAACCGTGTCTTTTTCAATTTTCATACGTCCGCCCGAGCCATATCCTTGTTGACGGCGGGCGAGTTCCCTGTTAATGATCTGGGGGGGGAGGGAAAGTCCCGCAGGCACGCCATCCAGGATGGCGGTCAATGACGGTCCATGGGATTCTCCCGCAGTTAAGAAGCGTAATGGCATTGGATTCTCCAGGATTATTCGACAGCTTTTCGGAAAATATCAACCGGCAGTTGACATCCCGTCCATAACTCAAAACCGAGCGCGGCCTGCTCAACCAGCATCCCCAATCCAGTGGTTGCTTTCAGTCCCTGCGCACGGGCATTTCGCACCAGTTTGGTTTCGCTTGGATGGTAGATCAAATCATACACTGAAGCATTGGGAAAAGGCAGGTTCTCCGGCCAGGGAGATTGATCCATGTTTGGAGCCATGCCAACCGGGGTGGTATTGACGATCAATGGAACAATTGAAGACTGAAGGGTTTGAAAGTTAAGTTCGACGGCATCCACCTTCCCAAACTGTAAAACAAGCTCTCCAGCCTGTTCAATTCGGCGGGCGGCAATCGTTACTTTCCAGCCGTCATCCATCAACGCATACACCACGGCCCTGGCAGATCCCCCGGCGCCTAAAACCAATGCAGATTTCCCCATCCCCAATTTTTGATGTCCAATGAATTTATTCAGATCAGACAAGAATCCCGGGGCATCCGTATTATCCCCTACAAGCCTGTTGCCGCGAAGATAGACGATGTTGACTGCGCCAATGGCCCTTGCCGCGGGCGTAAGGTCATCCATGAATTCGATCACATTTTGTTTGTGTGGAATGGTGACGTTAAGTCCGGTGAGCCGGCCGGAACGGACCCGGGAAAGCAGTTCTTCCAATTCTTGCTTGTCGTCGGGAGCGATCGGAAACAAGGAGTAATCCCCGTCCAAACCACAGGCTTTCAGAGCCGCAGCATGAATCTTTGGAGACAAACTGTGTCTGACCGGATAACCAGTCAAGCCAAGCTGGATCATCGTAAAGTTTCCAGTACTTCAAAAAAGTTGGGAAATGTCTTGGAAACGCAGGCCGGGTTTTCGATGGATACTCCGTCGAAGCGCAGGCCGATCAGGGAGAATGCCATTGCCATGCGGTGGTCGTTATAGGTCTGGACCGAGGCGGCACGCATCTTTTCCACGGGATAAATGGTCATGCCATCCTCATGCTCCTCCACACGGACACCAAGCCTTGACAGCTCAGTACAGGCGGCATGAACACGGTCCGTTTCTTTGGCACGGGCTGATGCAATGCCTCGCACCCTAGTGGAGGTTGATGCAAAGGGCGCAATGACTGCGAGGGTTTGGGCGGTGTCCGGGATGTCACGCATATCGACATCAATACCGACCAGTTCCCCTGTATAAGTGACTTCGATAAAGTTTTTCCCCTCTGTAACCTGACATCCCATTTGCTTCAAGACATCGAGGAAGGCAATATCGCCCTGCAAGGATCTGCGAGAGATGTTTTCCACCTTGACCTTTCCGCCACAAATTGCGGGGGCGCCGAAAAAGTAGGAGGCAGCGGAAGCATCGGATTCAATTGCATATGCGGGGAGTGCCAGGTAGCGAGCAGGGTAAATGATAAATTGGGAATAGTCGCGGCGTTCGACCTCCACGCCAAAGTCCTTCATCACTGCAATGGTCATGTCCACATAGGGTTTTGAGTTGAGGCCGGTTGAAAGAGTAACTTCAACCGGGTTTTGAGCGTACGGGGCAACCATCAGCAGGGCGGATAAAAATTGACTTGAAATATCCCCTGCAATCGCCGCCTTTCCACCAGGCAAACCTGATGCAGTGATCTTCACTGGCGGGCAGTCATTGGTGGCTTCCAATTTCGCGCCCAATTGAGTGAGCGAATCCACCAAATCTCCGACCGGGCGCTCCCTCATGCGCGGCTCGCCGTCCAGGAGATATTCCCCATTTCCGATGGTGAGAAACGCCGAAAGGAATCTTGCGGCGGTGCCAGCATTGCCAATGAAGAGTTCGGCTTTCTTTGTGGGGATTTTTCCTCCCAGGCCTGTGACAGTCATTGCATGATTGGCTTCATCGAGCTGCAAATCAAATCCCAAAGTTCGCAGAGCTCTGGCGAAGTAACGCGAGTCATCAGAAAATAGTGCATGGGTCAGGCGAGTGGTTCCGCTCGCAAGGGATGCGATCAGCAAGGCGCGATTGGTCAGCGACTTGGAGCCCGGCACATGGACAGTCGCATGGAGCGGATGCTGAATGGGGTCGATTTTAAGTGGAGGATTCATTGTGCAAATGCCTGATGTTTTCCTGCGCCTCGTTCATAAGAGATTCAAGTTTTGGGAAATCGCTTAAAGTTAAAGCGGATTCGATCTCCGCCAGCTGGCTTTGCATTCCATGAAGCGCGTTCAATATGTTTTCGCGGTTGGATTGCAGGACGCCCAGCATCATGGACGAAGGTGTCCCTGCCAGCCTGCTGGCGGATTTAAAGCCCGGGCCGGCAAATGGCGCAACATCCATCGGAGTTGCGAGCGCAAGGGCGGAAGAAACCAGAAACGGCAAATGACTCGTGGATGAGAGAATGCGGTCGTGTTCGGCGGCATCGAGAATTTTCCCTTTTGCGCCGAGAGTCTCGATGATTTGATTCGCGGCAGACAGGGCCCGTGGGGACGTTCTCTCCAGAGGGGTGATTAAAAAGGGGGCGGCATAGTACAGAGTCCGTTCGGCGTTGGCAAGCGAAAGTTTTTCCTTGCCGCAGATCGGATGTCCGCCAACAGGGTCGAAGCGTTCGGGCAGGCGTGACATGGATTCAACGATCAATCCTTTCGTGGAACCCAGGTCCATAACGATGCAGGAATTTGATATCAATCCAGGCAGCTGTTCGAGCAGAGTCAAAATCGCGGGTACGGGCGCGGACAGGATCACAAGGTCCACCTCGGGGAGAAGTTTGGCAGGGTCACTGTCAGCGTAATCCACGATCTGTTGGGAGAGGGCCAGCTCAAGCGTGGGGAGATGCGGGTCGATCCCATAGAGCGCGGCGCATTTGCCACGCAGTCCCAGTGCCAGTGAACCGCCCATCAATCCCAATCCGATGATTGCGATTTTGGACTGCGCGAGATTAAAGTCAGGCTGCGGCATGTTGGCTTACGAGACGACGATCGACCGCTTCCGCCACCGCCTTGATCTGCTTCACCATTTTGGCAAAGGCTTCCGGTGTGAGCGACTGCTTGCCATCCGAGATGGCATGGGCGGGATCCTGGTGCACTTCAACGATCACCCCGTCGGCGCCCGCAGCGATACCCGCTTTTGCGATGGAGGAAACAAAAGCGGAATCACCGGTGGAATGACTCGGGTCAATGATGACCGGAAGATGGGTCAGTTTTTTCAACACGGGGATGGCGTTGATGTCGGTGGTATTACGGGTGGCGGTCTCAAAGGTACGGATGCCGCGCTCGCAAAGAATGACGCGCGTGTTACCGCCGCTGAGAATGTATTCGCTGGCCATGAGCATTTCCTCGATGGTGGCGGACATGCCGCGCTTGAAAAGCACGGGCGTGCGGGTCTCGCCAATGGCACGCAGCAGGTTGAAGTTCTGCATGTTGCGTGCACCCAGCTGGAAGACATCCACATATTTTTCCATCATGGCAATCTGCGAGACAGCCATTACCTCCACAACGATGGGCAGGCCTGTCCGTTCGCGGGCTTCCGCCATATATTCGAGTCCCTCTTCACCGAGGCCTTGAAATGCATAAGGGGATGTGCGCGGCTTGAAGACGCCGCCGCGCAGGGCATTGCCCCCGGCTTCCTTGACAGCCTGGGCAATTTCCAAAATTTGTTCGCGTGATTCCACCGAGCAGGGACCTGCAATAATCGGAATTTCCGTGCCGCCCACCGTGAAACCATCGAGTTCAAAAACGGAATCCTGTTCATGGAATTGACGGGAGGCGAGTTTGTACGGCTTGGATATGCGCTGGACCTCCATCACACCCGGCAAGGCCTCAAAAATCTCCCTGGCAACATAATGTCCGTCACCGACCGCGCCGATGATGGTTTGTTCGACGCCAAAGATGGGATGTGAGGATAATTTTTGTTTTTCGATCTCGGCAATGACGGCATCGATCTGCTCCCTCGGAGCGCCTGGTTGCATAATGATCATCATGTTGTTTTTTCCTTTTCCATTTTACCCGGCAGGCCGATCCTGTCGCTGCGAAATATTTACGCCCAGCCCTGTTTCAATGGCTGGGCACTTCCCTGAGTCGACGCCAGCCTGCGACCCATGATCTGCGCAATTTGACCGGCCTGGTGGACCATTTGGGCAAATTTCTCGGGCCTGAGGGATTGTTTCCCATCCGAAACCGCCTTCGCAGGGTCGGGATGAACTTCGATAATCAGACCATCTGCCCCTGCGGCAATGCCCGCACGCGCAATGGCGGCAACATAATCCGCATGACCCGTGGAATGGCTTGGATCCAAAATAACGGGAAGATGAGTCAGGTTCTTCAAGACAGGAATTGCATTGATGTCGGTTGTATTGCGGGTGGAGGTTTCAAACGTGCGAATGCCGCGCTCGCACAACATCACACGGGTGTTTCCCCCGGCCAGTATGTATTCCGCAGACATCAACAACTCCTCGATGGTTGCGGAAAGTCCACGCTTGAGCAGGACCGCGGTGCGGGTTTCGCCGATGGCACGCAATAAATTGAAATTCTGCATGTTGCGCGCACCCACCTGAAACACGTCCACATATTTCAACATCAAATCCAACTGCACCTGTGACATGATCTCGACCACAATGGGCAGGCCCGTTTTCTCACGCGCCTCGGCGAGAAGTTCGAGGCCTTCCTCACCAAGTCCCTGAAACGCATAGGGCGATGTGCGCGGCTTGAACACTCCCCCGCGCAAAGCGGACGCCCCCGCCTCTTTCACAGCGATGGCTGTTTCAATGATCTGTGAGCGACTCTCCACGGAGCATGGGCCTGCGATTATTGCAATCTCATTCCCGCCGACAGCGAAGTTGCTTAAGGGGATCACGGAATCTTCCGGATGGAACTGACGGGAAGCCAGTTTATACGGCTGGGTGATGCGCTGGACGAGCTCCACGCCATCCAGACCTTCAAAACGCTCTATGGGAATGGCATGGGTCTCGCCGATTGCACCGATAATGGTTGCTTCGACTCCCTGTGACAGGTGGACGGCCAGTCCCATGGATTTGATCTGGGCAATGACCGCCTCCACTTCCTGGGGCGTGGCACCGGCCTTCATTATGATCATCATGATGATTTCTCCTAAAGATATTTACTGTGCCGCAATCAGGTCGGGCCTTAGTTTGACCGCATCGCGCAGGTATACATGTGTGATCTGATTTTGCGGCATTTCGGTGTTCCAGTGCACCAGCACACGAATGACCCTGCGCAGGCTGCCCGGGACGGGAATTTCCCTTGCGCACATCATCGGGACAAGTCCCCAGCCCATCTGACGCGCGGCCTGGGCGGGAAAGGTCGAGGCGAGATCGTCCGTCACGGTGAAGAGTGCGCTGCCGACATCCTCCGGCTGCATGCCAGCATTTGCATCCAGAATTGCCTCCAGTAATTCCCGCGTGGCTTCGAGAATTAAATCAGGTTCATCAGTTGAAACGGTGGTTGCACCGCGAATCCCGCGAATTGCCATTGACTGCTCCTTGAGAACAAAGGAAATAAAAAGAGCGAGACCGTGTGGTCTCGCTCTTTTTGCATACAGGGATGTTTTCTGTCTACTTAAGCGCCACCAACGGCAACCAGGTCCTGGAAACCGTAATAAAAGTAAAACGCAAACCAACGGGCCGACTTAAGCATATTGGGCGCAATTCTATGCGTGTCGGACGGATGCGTCAAGGGGCAATTTTCCCGTGGAGTTGGAAGTATAATCAACGCATATGTCTGTTTTTTCCGGTAAACACATCCTGCTTGGTGTGACAGGTTCCATCGCAGGTTATAAATCAGCAGATCTGGCTTCCAAACTGGCCCAGGCGGGCGCACAGGTGGATGTAATCCTGACCGGGGCGGGCGAAAAATTCGTCACCCCCCTCACCTTCCAATCTGTTACAGGCCGGCGGGCCTACACTGACCAGGATCTGTGGGGCAATGAAGCGCATGTTCTGCATGTCAGCTTTGGAAAAACAGCCGACCTGTTCGTGATCGCGCCGTGTACCGCCGACACGATCGCCAAACTTGCCCACGGTCTCGCAGACAACCTTTTGACGGTCACCGCATTGGCCGCGACATGCCCCCTATTGATCGCGCCTGCCATGGACGGCGGCATGTTCGATCACCCGGCCACACAGGAAAATCTATCCAAACTCAGGGAACGCGGAGTCATTGTCGTTGGTCCCGCTGAAGGTCATCTTGCATCTGGATTGAAAGGCACAGGCCGTATGATTGAACCTGCGGAGATCCTCGGTCATATCCGGATTGCGCTTGGCAAAAAAGGAATCCTGGCCGGGAAAAAAGTACTTGTCACTGCAGGCGGGACACAGGAAGCCCTCGACCCGGTACGCGTCATCACCAATCATTCCTCGGGCAAACAGGGATATGCCCTCGCCCAGGCAGCTCTCGATTCAGGCGCGGACGTGTGCCTGATCACCGCGCCCACGGCATTGACTCCGCCTGTGGGAGCGCGCCTGGTCAAAGTGAACAGCGCGCAGGAAATGTTGAATGCCGTCCTTGCGGAACAAGCGGATGCGTTGATCATGGCTGCGGCCGCCGCGGATTTCCGCCCGAAGACGATGGCAACAGACAAAATGAAAAAACGGGACGGGGTTCCGCAAATCGAACTCGAAGCGGCGCCCGATATTCTTAAGACCGTGGCAGGCTCAGGGTCGGGGGCGAAGCGCTTTCGGGTGGTGGTGGGTTTTGCGGCGGAGAGTCGCGACCTTTTGGAAAACGCAGCCGAAAAATTACAGTCCAAGCAATTGGATTTCATTGCCGCAAATGACATATCTGCAAAGGACGCAGGGTTTGCAGTCGACACCAATCGGGTTACACTTTTATTCCCGGATGGGACAAAAGAGGTCCTCCCGCTGACAGGCAAGGAAAAAGTGGCGGAAAAGATCATCGAACACACATCAAGGCTGTTGGAGTAAACATGCGCGTTTTGGTTATGTCGGATATTCATGCAAATTACACCGCCCTTATGGCCGTTCTGGCGGATGCTGGCGCAGTGGATGAAACCTGGTGTCTTGGCGATCTTGTTGGCTACGGACCGGACCCGAATGCAGTGGTGGAGGAAATCCGCGACATTCCGAATCTGACCTGCATGCTTGGCAACCATGATGTGGCTGTCATCGGTAAAATGCCCCTTGAGACCTTCAATGGCGATGCTCGCCGGTCCCTGACTTATCACGAGAAAGTCATCAGCGCCAGCAATGTCGATTTTTTGCGCTCCCTGCCTTCCAACGCCAAGGTATGCGGAGAGGCCACACTTGCCCATGGGAGTCCGCGTGACCCGCTCTGGGAGTACATCCTGAACACCCTGTCTGCACGACTTAATTTTGAACATTTCGAGACCCCCTGGTGCTTCGTTGGGCACTCGCATATTCAATGCAAATTCACCCTGAACCTGAACACGGACCGGGTCAGCCTCGACCAGGTCAAACCGGATGTTACCATCGCGCTCCAGCCGAAATCGATCCTGAATCCGGGTTCTGTCGGCCAGCCTCGTGACCGCGACCCGCGCGCTGCCTATGCCATCTACGATACCGAAGCGCGTACATGGACCCCGCGCCGGGCGGAATACGACATTGCGGAGGTGCAGGAGCGGATCCGTGCAGTGGGCCTGCCAGAAAAACACGCCGCCCGCCTGGCTGAAGGCTGGTAATCAAGTTTTCAGAACAGGAACCAATTCCCGCTCAGGTCCGTCCTTTGGGAGAGAGAAATCCCAAAGGAATTAGGAGAAGAATCATGAAGAAATTATTGCCAGTCAGTATGATGCTCGCCGTTTTTATTCTGGCGGCCTGTGGAAGTGCGCGCTCCGCTGAAAGTCCGGCTTCATATAATTCACCGGCGATGGGCGGCGGTGCACCAGCCTCATCCCAGGAATTCTACGCCGAGGCCCCCGCGCCGGATGTAGCCGTATCCAACACCTCGGGGCTTCCCGCCGCGAACGTGAACCGCATCGTGATCAAGAACGCCGACCTCGCCATCGTGGTTTCGGATGTCAGCGAACGAATGAAGAACATCCAGGTCATGGCGGAACAGATGGGCGGTTTCGTTGTCTCCTCCAATTTGTATAAATCCTATACCAACAACAATCTTGAGGTCCCCGAAGCGCAGATCGTCATCCGGGTGCCTGCCGAAAAACTGGATGAGGTGCTCGACCAGATCAAAAAGGATGTGGTCGATGTTCAAACCGAGACGGTATCGGGCCAGGATGTGACCTCCGAGTATGTCGACCTGCAATCCCGGTTGAAGAACCTCGAGACGGCCGAGGCGCAGTTGAACGACATCCTGGAAAACGCCACGGATACCACGGACGTGGTGAATATCTTCAATCAACTGGTCGCATATCGCGAACAGATCGAAGTGATCAAGGGCCAGATCAAGTACTACGACGAATCCGCATCGCTCTCCGCTGTCAGTATACGCATTATTGCCGAGGAGACCGTGCAGCCCCTTGTGATCGGCAAATGGGAACCCAAAGGCGTGGCACTTCAGGCGGTACAGGACCTGATTGATTTCACAAAAGGCTTTGTCGAATTCCTGATCCGCTTCGTGATCTACATTCTGCCGGTATGGATCATGATCGGTGTTCCGCTGTACCTCGTATTCCTGGGCCTGCGCGCCCTCTTCCGAAAGATGCGCGGCAACAAAGTGAAAAAGGACCAGCCGCAGGAAACCCCCGCGGAAAAGAAATAGAACATATAGCAAAAAGGGAGGCCGCCGGATGGCGGCCTCCCTTTTTGCTATAATCACCACATGGAAAATTTAGCCCGCGAGGCACTGTCGCTTTTCAATGTTCATCTGACGGGCAGGCACATTCTGGCATTGACCACCTTTGAGCATGAATTGCTGGACTGGAATCAAAAATTCAACCTGACAGCCATTCGGGACGTGGAATCGATCCGTACCAAACATTTTCTGGATTCTTTTTCGTGCGTACTGGCCTGGAAGGCCGGCCCTCCGCATCGTCTCATTGATGTGGGCACGGGTGCGGGCTTTCCGGGCATTCCCCTGAAAATCCTTTACCCATCCATGCAGCTGACCCTGGTCGAATCGGTGGGCAAAAAGGTTAAATTCTGCCAGCACATTGTGGATATACTCGGCTTGGAAAACGTGAATGTGATTCAGGCCAGAGCCGAGGATATGGGACAAAAATCCGGACAGCGCGAAACCTATGACTGGGCCGTGGCCCGCGCGGTTGCGAACATGAATGTATTGAGCGAATATTTGCTTCCACTGGTAAGGATCGGGGGAACAGTACTCGCGCAAAAAGGCGAAAGCGGACCCGCCGAAGCGCAGTCCGCTGAAAAGGCCATGAAACTACTGGGTGGAAAACTAAAGCAATTGATCCCGGTCAATCTGCCCGGCGTGGCCGATGACCGCTATCTGGTGCTGGTGGACAAGGTGGCCGCCACCCCTCCGAAGTATCCGCGCAATGCAGGCATGCCGGCCAAGGTGCCTTTGTAACTCACAATCCATGCTGGATTGCGATGACAGCGGCCTGGGTCCTGTCGGAGACGCCCAGCTTTTCCAAAATTGCGCTGACGTGATTTCTAACCGTTCCTTCGGATAAATGCAGCCGGGCCGCGATCTCGCCGTTATTAATTCCCTTCGCGATCAATCGTAAGACATCCAATTCGCGCTCGGTGAGCTTGCCTGTCAAAACAGAGGCAGGCTGGGTCTGCTTGCTGGCCACCTGGTTAAGTAATTTACCGGCGATCGCAGGGTCCACAAAAGACTTGCCTTCCATGGTCCCGCGGATGGCTTCGACGATCTTCTGACGGGAGGTGTCCTTCAACAAATACCCGGAGGCACCCGCGCGGATGGCGTCAAAGACCCACTCATCGTCGTCGTAGGTGGTCAGGACCAGGATCTTGATATTGGGAAATTTCGAGCGGATCTGGCGCGTGGCTTCGATGCCGTTCATGATCGGCATCTTCAGGTCCATCAGAATCAGGTCCGGTTGTTTTTGTGCGGCGAGTTCCACAGCCTCTGCTCCATCCTGGGCGGAACCCACCACTTGAAAATCCTTCTCAAGGGTGAGAAGCATTTCAAGCCCATCGCGAATCACAGCCTGGTCGTCACAAAGAAGAATTTTCATGGGTTTCCTGTGCCCCCTTTCGCATGCGCTCAGGGCGACACATGCAAGATTATATCGTCAGCACGACCCTCGTGCCTTTCCCTTTTTCACTTTCGATCTTCAAGGTCCCGCCGGTAAGTTCGGCGCGCTCGCGCATTCCCACCAATCCAAAGTGATCCACGGGATTCCTGGCGTGCGGGTCGAAACCAACCCCGTCATCCTGAATGACCAGCTCGACATGACCGCCGCCCTTCAGGTGCACGCTAAAATTCCTGGCCTGCGAATGGCTGGTAATATTTTCAATCGCTTCCTGGGCAATGCGGTACAAGGTTTGCTCCACATCCGGGCTGAGGGATGGCATCGGGTCGGGCAGATCAAGAGTCAGATTAAGATGGAAGCGCGCCGCGGCGGATTCAGCCGCGCGTTGAATGGCAAGCCCAAGTCCCAGATCCTCGAGGGCGGAAGACCGCAGGGATTTCAAGGCGCGGCGGGTTTCATCCACGCCTTTGCGGGTTGCCTCCAGGGAAGTTTCGATCAACCCGCGTAATTTGTTTGAGTCAACGTCGAAATATGCCTTGGCTGTTTCAAGTGATACGGATATGGCCGTCAGGGAATGCGCCAACGTGTCATGCAATTCACGCGCCAGACGGTTGCGCTCGCGGCTTACCGTCAACTGCTCCAACGTGGACGCATAGTGTGTGAGATTGGCATTTGCCGCACGCAGGGATTCGCGCTGTTCACGCAGCTGGGTGACCAGCAGGCTGATGAAAATTCCAAGAGCGATGAAACTGATGGTACGAATGATGGCAATGAAAATAAAGACGATCAGGTTTTGATAGGCAAAAGCATTGGCAAAGATCAGGATCAGTTCCAAGGCCGCTGTGGAGACGCTGAAGAAAATAATGTGCGGCAGGCGGTATTCCCAGGCCACCAGAGCCAGCGCCACGAACAGCACGGGCAGTTGGCGCAGCGCCATGCCTTCCGCGTTGGAAAGCGGACCCTGCGGAAAGCGCGGCACCACCAGCACGTTGATCAGGATGGGCGCCACGGCAATGGCCAAAAGCAAGGCCGGATAATACAGCCTGCCCATTTGTGCCTGAATCCAGGTCCAGTACGTGAAGATCAAAAATAGAAAAGCGACCGAGAGATTGGCAAAGTAATACAGGACCACTGGAATCAGCCGCTGAGACCCCAGCGGCGGCGGGTTGACGGGCAAACCCGGCTGGCCGGGAACAAACTGCTGAAGCGGTGCCGGATTGGTTTGTCCCAGTCTTCCCTGCACCTGCGGCAGATATAAAACCGAATCCATGACCAGCATGGCCAGCAGGAATCCGATCCAGATCCAGGCGGCCATGCGCAGAATGCGGGTTGAGTCATTGGTGGTTTGCATGTGCAAATCTTATCATGAAGGCCCGCAGGGACCCTGTGTGCGTCGTCATGATTCCCCCATAGTTCCCATGACAGCTGTCATGGGCATGGATGAATGGGTGCACGGTCTCCGGCCGCAAGTGGTGATTGGCCTCACTCCCGGGTTGCGGGGAAAAAATATAAACTTGGGATATGAAAGGAGATCGAAAAATGGCCGCTTTATCCGGTATAACCATGAACAAGGAGATCGAACGCATAACACGTTTTCTGACCGTGGGGGCGGTCGGCACCCTGCTGGATTTCAGCCTGTTGACTTTGCTAAAATTGGCCGGGCTGCCAACCCTGGCTGCAAATTCCCTTTCCTTTACCGCAGGTCTGCTCAACAATTTCACCTGGAACCGGCTGTGGACATTTGGCGAAGGGAGACCATCCAATTGGCGCAAACAGTTCGCAAAATTCACTCTCATCAGTCTGTTTGGGCTGGCATTGAACAATCTGATCGTCCTGTCGCTGGAAGGCGTGCTGGGAAACATCCTCGCTCAACCTGAATGGGGCTACCTGCCCGCCAAAGTAATTGCCACGGGCGTGGTGGTATTCTGGAATTATTTTGCAAATCGCACCTGGACGTTTAGATCCTGACCACAAAAAATCAAAGGAAAACGGAAATGACAACAGTCACCCTGCCTGCACAACCCTCATTCCTGAGGAAGAAACTCTTCCCCGGCCTGACGGTCTCCGCGATGCTGCTCCTCGTCATCATGACCTTCTCCATCGGCCTGCACATCTACAACATCGAGTCCATCGGCGATGCAAACGCGTACTACACCGCCGCAGTCAAGTCCATGCTGCAATCGTGGAGCAACTTTTTCTTCGTGGCGGCCGAGCCGGGCGGTTCGGTCAGCGTGGATAAGCCTGCACTGGGGTTGTGGATCGAAGCCGTCTTTGCCTACTTCCTCGGCGTGAGCGGTTTCAGTGTTTCCCTGCCGAACATGATTGCAGGCGTTCTTGGGATTCCCCTGCTTTATGCGATGGTTAAAAAATACATGGGCGAACTTGCCGGACTGGTGGCGGCTTTCGTCATGGCGATCACGCCGGTCTTCGTAGCCACAAATCGCAACAACACCATGGACGGCATGCTGGTCTTCACCCTGCTGCTCGCAGCCTCGGCCTTTATACAAGCCACCGAAACAGGCAAACGCCGCTGGCTGTTATTGGGTGCATTCCTCATCGGCCTTGGCTTTAACATCAAAATGATGCAGGCTTTTCTGCCCCTGCCGGCATTTTATGCCTTGTACTTCCTTGGTTCAAAGGAAGGCTGGTTGCGTAAAGTCATCAACCTTGGCCTGGCAAGTATTTTGTTGATCGTGGTCTCCCTTTCATGGGCAGTCGCCGTGGATCTCACTCCGGCAGATCAACGTCCCTACGTCGGCTCAAGCGGCAACAATACCGTCATGGGATTGATCTTTGGACATAATGGCATTTCCCGCCTCGAAAGCACGGGCGGCCCTGGAGGAAACGGCCTGCAAAATGGAACGCCTCCTGCCGCGCCGCAAGCTGGTACCGCCCCCAATCAAGGGACTCAACTCAGGCAGGGTGCCCCTCAAGAAGCGCTGGCTGCCTGTGCAGCCTCCTCACAAGGCGCAACCTGCTCCTTTACTCTACAAAACGGGAACACCATCGACGGAACCTGTATTACTCCGCCCAATCAGGATGTGCTGGCTTGTGCACCGCAGGGCATGGTCCCGCAGAACGGACAGGCCTTGAATGATGGTCCGGACGGACAGGGTCCCAACGGGCAACGCGGCGGGACGCCCTTCAGTCAGGAAACGGGCAACCCGGGAGTCTTCCGCTTTTTTACCGCCCCCCTCTCCAAGCAAATGTCCTGGCTGTTACCCTTCGCAATGATCAGTATATTGCTGGCCTTTTTCGGCTCCCACATTAAACTTCCGATGGAGTCCGGCATTCACAAAGCCCTGCTGCTCTGGGGTGGCTGGCTGTTGACCTGTGTGGTATTTTTCAGCATGGTCTCGGGGATCTTCCACGCCTATTACGCGATCATGCTTGCCCCGGCATTGGGGGCCATGGTTGGGATCGGTTTCGCGCAGTTATGGTCATGGGACAGCGGGAGGAAATGGGCCGGCATCCTGCTCATCGCCGCCAGCGCGGTGACGATTGCCTTTCAGGTCTTTGCCATATACCAGTATGGAGAACAGTCCTGGTGGATGCTCGGGGTTGGAGTCCTGTTCGTTGCTGGGAGCATCCTGATGGTCGGGATGAAGCGCGCTGCTTTTATCGCCCTGCTGGCCTCGATGCTGGTCATCCCAATGTATTGGACCGTCATGACATCCGTGGCAAACTCAGACATCAACCTGCCGTCCGCCTATAAAGGCAGCAGCCTGCAGGACGGTGCGGACCGCGCCCGTGGACAGGGAAACGGCGGACCCATTTCGAATGTCAATGAGGAAATGCTGGCCTATCTGGAGGCAAACACCACGGACGTCAAATATCTCGCAGCAGTCCCATCTTCACAACAGGGTTCACCGCTTGTGCTTGCAACGGGACGTCCGGTGCTATACATGGGTGGATTTAGCGGACAGGATGAAGTGGTCACTGCGGAAGATCTCAAAGCGATGGTTGCGAACGGTGAACTACGATATGTGCTCTATGGCGGTGACCGTGGCAGCAAGCAAGAGATCACGGCCTGGCTGGCCTCCTCCTGCTCGGTCATGCTGGATTACAGCCAGGTCAGTGCGAACAACCCGGCCCCAAATCAAACCATGGATGGCGGCAACCCGGGCGATCAAACCATGACCCTGTATTACTGTAAATAAGTGCGTCCAAATCAATATGGATCGGATGAAATCTGGTCCATATTGATTTAAGAGGCCATGACGGGAGTCGTGACAGCCGATGACAACCTGCACGTTACTTTCCATGATTCAATGACTTCGTGCACTCTTTATATATATTTTCCATGAATACAATACGGTCACTTAACTGGACAGGAGAGAAAAATGTTTAATCGCAGCCTTTTGACATGGATCATGGCAAGTTCAATGGTTTTGTCCGCCTGTATCGGTCCTGCAGGCACGCCCATTTCACCTAATTCACAAGGACACCCCGCCCAAACCGTTAACGACCAGGCTCCTTCTGCAACAGCCGCAGAATCCGCGCCGGTCACCGCCGATGCCGATGCCGGAGAAGTCCAAACAAATATTGAACATCATTCGAATGTTGACCTGACCCATTTGACAGTCGGAGATGGAAAATACACCTCCAGTCCGCAGCCCGGATATGTGTACACCTGTATGACCTCGTTTAATGGGAACGGCGGCGGTGCAGGGAGCGCAGGCAATTGGATGAACGGAGATGGCACCTGGGACGCGACCCGCAAGGCCGTCGTGGATGGCTCCGTATCCTGGCCGTCAAGTTTCACGGTCTTCATCCAGGGAGACCGGCGTGTCTTCACTGGAAACGACCTTCCCGATCATGCCACCGGAAATTTCCCGATCGCTTCAAGTGACGATGCATACGCTTATGACCGCAACCCAAATTCGATCAAACAACAGACGATCACATTAAGCCTGCCGGCGAATCCGACCGCTGCCGCCCAGCCGAATTGTGTGGGCGGTGAGGTGGGTATCATGCTTTCCGGTGTGGTCATCTTCAGCGCCTTCGACGCGGAAGGACGCGATGCCCCGGCGCATGAAGTCCAGGATGATTGTGATGGTCATCCGCAGGTCTCCGGTTTTTATCATTATCACAATCTGAGCGATTGTATTGCAGATAATACCTCAGGTCATTCCGCCCTGATGGGCTATGCCTTCGACGGCTTCGGGATCTACGGATATTACGGGGAAGATGGAGCCGAAGTGGTCAATGCGGACCTCGATCAATGCCACGGTCACACCCATCAGATCGAATGGCATGGTCAAATGGTGGAGATGTATCACTATCACGCCACCCACGAATTTCCCTATGTGATCGGCTGTTTCCACGGTGAACCCGCCGTGCGAGCGCTTTCCACTGGCGAGAGTCCGGGACAGCAGAATGGACAGGGCCAGTCGGGCACCGCCGGCCGACCCCTGCAAGGAGAACAGGGCAACGGTCAGCCGCCGCAGGCAGCGTTTGAAGCCTGCGCAAATTTGACTTTGAATTCAACTTGCAGTGTGATCACCCCAAACGGAGATTTAAACGGCACTTGTATGATGCCCCCAGGTATGACTCAACTGGCCTGTGTCCCTGCCGGAGGGCCACCCGGTCCGTGATGGATTGCATGGAATTCCTATAGCCGGATCTCAAAGACATTACCGCCAAATGGTACGACTTGACGGTTGTTTACGACAGCGGCATCCGGCAGCTTTCTATCTGGCCAATCTCTCGTAAACACTTTCCGGGATTTCGGAAATCCTGTAAATGCGGACATACTCCACTCCGCGGATCAAAATGGTCTTTTCGGGTTGAACTGAGGCCATGATCGCCAGAAAATCCTCCGACTCCGGTTGGCGATCCTGCAATACGGAATAGAGAACAAGATAGTCTGAGTCACGCATCCCTTGAATAATGGATGGATACCCTTTCTCGCCCAGATACACCTTCTTTAAGACGGTGGTCTCTCCCGGATAGAAATAGGAAAAAGAACCCATGCCGGCATAAGCATATACCTTTGTCTCCCTGGCGCCAGATTTCTGTGAAAGATATATGGCTGCCTGTTCCAGACCTTCCCCATATCCATAGGCTGACGATCCCCCGACAACGGGATTTTGATATGTAAAATAATATGGGTAATACGGCAGGGCACTCTGAACTTGCATAAAAATGAGCATCCCCATGGCGGCGGGAACAAGATAAAACCGATCCAGCACAGCCCAGCGATCCCGGACCCACAATAAAAAAGATCCCCAGCCGATCCCTGCGATCACATCCAATGCCACAAAACTACTAAGAATATAGTGTGGGGAATTGCGCCCCTGTGCCACACCAAACATCAGGATGAATAACGCTGCCAGTACAACAAGATATGCAATCGTGGATTTGACCGGACGCACCATCTTCCGCTCATCCTTTGAAGCGATCACAAAAAGCGCCAGGATCAGGCCAAGCCACGAAATGATCGTGGACGATGCCAGCCAGTTCTTCAAATACGCAATGCTGCCGGAGAATCCGGCTGCAAGATTAAAGCTGGAAGGCTGCAACTTCTGCGTGACATCCAGGCGCGCGCCTTGAAAGGCATAGCTAAAGGCATTGCCATAGACTTCATAGAACATCTTTCCCGGCGCCACCCACATGCCCGGCCACAAGGCCACATACACAAGAGCAGCGACCGTCATCCAGACTGCAAATATTTTAATAGCCTCCCATATCCTGAAAGCTGTTGAACGGTCCCCGAGCTGGAACAACCTGACAAAAAGCATTAATCCGACCAACCCGGCCAGAACGATGGAGGGCGACTTCGTTAATTGGGCAAATCCAAAAGCCGCTCCGGAAATCATCAAATAAATAAGTTTGCGTTCCTTGTTAAGATAAACCTGCATACTCAGAAAGGAAATCAGGACAAACATTGCCAGCATGCCTTCGTGATTGAGCAGGCGGGAATGTCCAAGGAAAAAAGGGGCGTTCATGGCAAGTGTCACCGCGATGAATGCCTGCCATTGTCCTGCAAGCGTCCGAAGCAGAATAAAGCCAAGAACAGCCAGGCCGACCAGCAGGGCGGTCTGGATCAATCTGCTATCCCGAACCAGATCAATGGCTTCTTTCCCGTGCTCGCGCATGAATTCCTCGAACTTTGGTTTTCGGACGTCAAAATAGCCTTCGCCAAAACCCCGGTATTCAGGGAAATAGGCCAGCATTCCTGCAGTGACCACCCAGGTGGTGGTCACTGCAGGATGATAATCATAGATCGTGTTCTCATAATCCCCATGGGTAAGCGCATAATAATAATTGGAGCCGGATATGACCCACCAGGGTTCATCAAAAGTGACCACCCTGTCAATCCCAATGATGTGTGCCGGGACGATCACCGCCAGCAACAAGAGAATTACCAGCCACTGATTCTTGCGTACATGGTCAAAAGTCATTTTAGAAAGGCCTCATACACTTCAGATGGAAGAGCATCCACCTGATAGATAACGACATACTTATAATCATCCAGCCAGACTTCGTGAATGGGCCGGACAACAGACAGAGTCTTTAACAAGGGCTGGTATTTATCGAGCGCCCCCTGGCTGGCATAATACAAAACAAGGTAATCCGCCGAGCGGACCGAATCGACCAGGTCCTGCTCATGACCGGCATCCACATAATAGGGTTTAAAACGCGTGGTATTACCGGGATAAAAATAGGAAAAACATCCACGGGAATAAAAGACAATGGCGGTTGAATCGGCGGCATTGGGCAGGGAGGCAAGATATTGAGCGGCGAGTTCCAATCCCTCGCCATAGGAAAACTGGGGAAATTGAGGATGTCCGCCGACGGCATATAAAACCGGATTACGATATGTGTAGTAATAAGGGTAATACAGCACTGCACTCCAGAATTGAACACCAATAAGGAGCAATAAACCAACATATTGGGTTCTCTTGACCTGTAATTGCATAAAGTGCCCTGCAATCCATTCAACTGCAAAAAACCATCCAAACCCGGCCAGCAAATTCAAGGCAAGATAAGTGGAAAGTATATAGTGCGGGGAATTACGTCCCTGGGCAATGCCAAACATGAGCAGGAAGGCGGCCGCAGTGGACATCAAGAGAGTGAATATTTGTCGATTTGGATGGGCCAGCTCACGGTTACGAGTGAACGGCAGGATACATCCCAAAAGGATGCCCAGCCAGGTCAGGAGAGTAGTCCTCCACAACAGAACACTGATCAAATCCCATATTCCTGCAAGCCCAAGACTCAGGCTGAAGCGAGCCGGCTGCAATTCCTCGGTAACGGCCAGACGTGCACCCTGAAAGGCATAGCTAAAGGCATTGCCATAGACTTGATAAAGCATTCTGGCCGGTGCAACCCACATGCCCGGCCAGAAAACAAAGTAGGTCACGACAAGCACAACCAGCCAGGCCGCAAAGACCTTTGCATGATCCCGGATCACCTTGAAAAAGCCCGCCCCCCTTAATCGAATCATCTCCATGAGCAAAAGGACTCCAAGCGGCAGGAGGATGGCGATGGCCGACGATTTTGTCAACTGCGCAAGGCCCGCACTGACACCCGATAAAACGAGAAGGAAAGCCTTGCGTCCCTGTACAAGATGAATCCAAAAAGCCAGCACGGAAACCATCACAAAGAGGGCCAGCAGTGCCTCGTGATCCAGTAACCGTGACTGACCGAGAAAGAACGGGTCGAAAGATGCGAATAAAACCGCAAAGAAGGCTGCCGGCCTCGAAATCGCGCGCTGCAGCAAAAAATACAGCAATAAAAATAAAAGGACAATGATGATGACCTGAATCAGTCGCGCAGCATACAAAAGAGCCAGCGGATCTTTTCCGTGCGCAAGCAGAAACGGATCGAGCGCGCCTTTTTCAAACTCAAGATAGCCCTGGCCCAGTCCGCGGTATTCGGGGTAGTACACCAACATGGCCGCGGTAACAATCCACATGGTGGTGACAGCTGGCTGATATTCATAAACTGTATTCTGAAATTCCCTTTGTCCCAGGGCGTAATAAAAATTGGCACCCATGCTCAGCCAGTAGGGTTCATCCAGGGTCGAGAACGAATCGAGCGCCGGCAGGCGCGGCAGGAGCAGCGCAATTGCCAGAACAAGCAAGACGAAAAATTCCATCTTTCTTTTTAAGAGCATGGGAAAGATTATACCAAGCGGAAACGAAAGCATTCATTTTTATAAATCCGCCATTGTTGATATTACATCCCAAATCGGGTAGACTACCCATCCTGATCAGCCCATGTTCGACCTGACGCCCATCTCTCTCGCTTTATTTATCACGACCGCGATCAACTCCGTTGTCGCTTATTTGAGCTGGCTGAGAAGAAAAACAAAGGGAGGGAAATACTTCGCACTGGGCATGACCGGGTTGACGTTTTGGACTCTGGCGGCGGGACTCGACTATGCGGCGGTCCCACTCCCCCTCAAAATATTCTTCGCCACCCTGGAAGCCTGGGGCTATCTTTGCGCCCATCCGCTGTTTACGCTGTTTGCCCTGTCCTTTGCCGGTTTTGACAGCTGGATAGAAAAAAAATGGGTCAAAGCCCTGTTTGTGTTCATCCCGGCTTCAAACATTCTCCTGATCACGACCAACGGCTTCCATGGGTGGATCTGGAAGGGATTTATCCAAAGCAGCAACAATGTGGTTATTTTTGAACATGGGCCCGGATTTATCTGGGTGGTGATCACGAGCCACTTGATGACATTGACCATCATCACAAGCCTGTGGACGGCATCCCGCCGCGGTTCGGAGATCTCGCGCCGGCAGGGACGTTTACTTTTGTTGGCCATCCTGCTCCCGCTTGCCGCCAATCTCATCTATTTATTCGGGGTTGGAGGTGTGCAAGGCGTGGATTGGACATCCATTACATTCTCGGCAACAGGTTTTTTATTTTTACGGGCATTAAGCAGTCAGCACCTGCTGGACCTGATCCCAATCGCCCGCGACAAGCTGGTCCAAAGCCTGGGCGACGGCATGATCGTGCTTGACCTTCAAAACCGCATCATCGACATTAATCAAATTGCCCAAAACATGCTCGGTTCCCAACCCAGGGAATTAGTTGGCAAAAGCATTACAGAGATCATGCCCTTCGCCCAATCACTGTCCGAACAAACTCCCGAATTGGAGATAAAAACCGAATGGGAGACCGGCTCTGAATTCAAGAAGTATTTCGACGTACTCGTTTCGCCTTTGCGGGAGGGAAAAAACCTCATCGGGCGCCTGATTATATTTCGCGATATCACCGAACGTAAACAAATGGACGGGGCATTGCAGAACCGCACGAATGTCCTGGAGGCGCTTCACCAGGTGACTCTGGATCTGGTCAACCGACACGAAATGGATGATATCCTGCAGGTCCTTCTGGGCAAGATCGGCACCTTACTGGATGCCCCAGATATCAGCATTGATCTAATCGAAACGGAAGACAACCTGGTAACGCATGCAGTTACCCCGGGTCAACCGCTCAAAAAAGGCGATGTCATGCGGCGCGGCGAGGGCGGATGGCTGAGCTGGCAGGCCATTGACGGTCAAAAGCCAGTATTCCTGGAGGATTATTCAACCTGGCAGAAACGACGACCGCTTTACGAGGAATATCCGATCCATGCAATCATGGTCGTACCGATCCTCCAGCTTAACACAGCGATCGGAACCATTAATATCTCGCGTACGGTGAAAAACAAGCCATTCAACAACTCCGATGTATATGTGGCCGGACAATTGGCTCAAATGGTGGCGCTGGTTCTGGACAATGCAAAACTGTACTCCATGCTCCATTCAAAGCTGGCCGAGAGCGTGAAGAGAGAGGAAGCCTTATACGGGGCGCAGGTACAATTGATCGAGCAGCAGCGCACACTGGCAATGGTGGATGAACGTCAGCGCATGGCCCGTGACCTGCACGACTCCGTGAATCAGTCCATTCATAGTTTGGTATTGTTTTCAGAAACCCTGGTATCCATGCTCGATAAGAATAAAGTGGACCGGGCGCGGGAGATATCAGGACGACTGCAGGAGAGTGCCCGGCAGGCTCTCAAGGAAACACGACTGCTCCTTTACGAGACCCAGACTTCGGTCAACGGGCGAAGCGTGAACTTCATAGAGGAACTGAACGCCAGGCTGGCCAGCGTGGAACTTCGTGCGGGCATCAGGGCGGAAATCATCCAGGAAGGCTCGCTCAAGTTTTGCCCTGAAGATTGGCAGGAAAATCTTTTATGGATTACGATTGAGGCATTGAATAATGCCCTTAAGCACGCCCAGGCTCATAGTGTGCAGATCATGATCCGCAGCTTTTCGAAATATCTGGAGGTGGAAGTGGTCGATGATGGCAGTGGGTTTGATATCACCAGACCAGACGCAGGTGGATATGGATTACGAAATATGCAGGAACGGGCCGGTCTGCTCGGCGGCACGCTGACATTTACTTCAACCCCTCAAAATGGGACCAGCGTCCTTTTTCATGCAAAGCACGCGGAGGTCAAGGAATAGCCATGGAAAACATAAGAATTCTGATCGTGGACGACCACCCGATGATGCGCGAGGCGCTGCAAACTGCGCTTGCGGACGAGCCGGACATGAACGTGGTTGGTGAAGCTTCAAATGGCGTCGAGGGAGTTCGCCTGGCCGCAGACTTAAAACCGGACCTGATCATCATGGATCTGCTGATGCCCAACATGGATGGGCTGGAGGCAATTGCAGCGATCTGTGACATCAACCCACAGGCGAAGATCATGGTATCCACCAGTCTGGAAGATGAGGAAAAAATACTGGCTGCCATTCAAGCCGGCGCACTGGGATATTTTCCAAAAACGGCGCCGCGTACCTATCTGCTGGAAGCCATTCGCAAGGTCGCGGATGGGGTTCCCTACCTGCCTGCCGGGGTCGCCCAAAAACTTTTCAAGGGGATCCGTGAAATGAAAAACGCCCCTCCGCACGTAAACGATGAGCCGTTGACTTCAAGACAAAGGGAGATTCTGACACTGCTCGGTGAGGGTCGGTCGGATTCGGAGATCGGCAGGATCCTTCATCTCGAAGAATCAACCGTGCGTTCACACGTGCACCGCATCCTTCAAAGGCTGGGAGTTGAGAATCGCTCCCAGGCGGTTGCATTCGCCAATAAGAACCTCAAATCCGGGTGATCCCGCCATTTCCAAAGCCCCCTTCGGGGGGCTTTCTGTTTAAGGGGTTGTTTCAATTTGCTTAAACAGGATTTCAACAAGAATTAAACGCCTCGTGGATGCGCTAAACAGGCTTTTCGGATAAAGTACATCCATGATTTCCGTGCCATCCACAGTATTGGTCATCGACAGCCACCCCCTGATGCGCGAAGCCTTGTGCTTCGCCATTGCAGACGAGCCGCATTGGAAAGCCGGCATGCAGGCCGATAACGTCTCGCAGGCATTGAAACTGGCGGCCGTGGTGATCCCGGACATCATCCTGCTGGCCTTGAACCATTCGGACCAAAACGACATGAAGGATTTGGCCACCTTGCGCAAGTCCCTGCCCGCCACCCCGATCCTGGCATTGACCAGCGACGAGACAACCGGCCAGGAACGCGCTGCCCTGGAGCACGGAGCCCAGGCTGTTGTGAAAAAGTCGGCCCCCCGTTCGGAATTGTTGAATGCCCTCAATCGTTTGAAATTGGATCAACCCGCCTGGCATTTGTCAAATTAAAAGATCGTTTCCATCATCATTCATATTTTTTAAAAGGAGCAAATAATGTATCGTAGATCATCAAATAAAAAGAACGAAAAGGGTCAGGGATTGGTCGAGTATGCCCTCATCCTGGTTCTGGTGGCCATTGTAGTCATCGCCGCGCTAATGATCCTCGGACCCATCATCGGCAATGTCTTCAGCAAGATCAACAGTTCTCTATCCGGTGTGGGTGCAGGCGGAAGTGGTGCCGCAGCAGCGCCCGCCGCCCCGGCTGGTCTCGGATGTTCCGATATCCATCCCGATGGATACGCAACAGGTCCCGGTTATGGTTGGGACTGCTACTCACCCACTTTCGGCGCATACGACGTACCCTAATCACTCTCTCTTACGGAAGAAGTTTACTCGGCGGGGTCTTTGACCCCGCCGAGTTTTTTATCGAATCCTGACCACTCTTGGTATAATTCACGCCCTATGGAAAAGAAATACCACATCTGGACTGAAGGATGCCAAATGAATGTGGCCGACTCCCAGCGGGTTGGTTCCTCATTGGAGCATCTTGGCTATACCCTGACCGAAACCATCGAGGAAGCGGATGTTATCGTTTTAAACACCTGCGTCGTGCGTCAGTCCGCCGAGGACAAGGCCTACGGTCGGGTTACTTCCCTGGCCCCACTAAAGAAAAAGAACCCTGACCTGGTCATCAATTTAATGGGCTGCATGGTGGGCGTTCGAGGCGCGGAAAAACTGCGCGAGAAACTGCCCTTCGTGGACGTGTTCTCTCCGCCTTCCGATCCCGGGCCTCTGATCTCGCATCTCACCCAGGGCGAAGTACAATCGCTTGAGGATTCCGAAACGACGCGCCGTTTCCTCATGATGGACGAGGAACTGATTCTGCCCATCGCCGAGCAGGGCAAGCTGGTCAGTGCACATGTGCCGATCGTATACGGTTGTTCGCATGCCTGCACTTTCTGCATCATCCCCTCCAAACGCGGCGGCGAACGGTCCCGTCCCGTCGGTGACATTGTCAGTGAAGTCCGCTCGCTGGCACGCCAGGGAGTCAAGGAGATCACCCTGCTCGGTCAGATCGTGGACCGCTACGGCAAGGACATTTCCGATGGCCCCAATCTGGCCGCCCTCCTGCGCGTTCTGCATGATGTCGAAGGCATCGAGCGCATCCGCTTCCTGACCTCGCATCCCAATTATTTTGAAGACGATCTCATCCAGGCCATCGCCGAACTTCCGCGAGTCATGCCGCACATCGAACTGCCCATTCAAGCCGGCGATGACGCGGTGCTGGCGAATATGAAACGCGGATACACCCAGCGGCAATACCGCGACCTCGTCGCAAAGATCCGCGAGCGGATTCCCAACTGTTCCATCGCAACCGACATCATCGTTGGATTCCCCGGCGAGACCGAGGAACAGTTTATGGAAACGTATCGGGTCTTGTCGGACCTGAAGCTGGATGTGGCGCATCTGGCACGCTATTCCCTTCGGGAGGGTACCGTCGCCACCCGCCGCATGGACGATAACGTCCCCGAAGAGGATAAACTGCGCCGCCTGCACATGCTGGATGACCTGCAGGAGCAGATCGTGGCGGAGATCAACAAAAAATATCTGGGCGAAACCGTGGAAGTTTTATTTGAAGACAAGGTCAAGGGCCGCTGGCGCGGACGCACCCCCACCAACAAACTCGTCTTCGTCGAATCGGACGATGACTTGAAGGGCCGGGTCCTGCCCGTCTCCGTCACCTGGACGGGACCGTGGTCCATGCAGGCCGTCATGCTGAAACAACCTGCCTTGATTTCATTGTAAATATTCACATGGACACGGCGACGCCGTGTCCATGTGGTTTTCGGGGTTTATAATTCCTTTTACATGTCCTTCAACGATCTCATCACAACCTTTGCGGACAACCTGCTGCCCATCCTGCTGGTGGGCGGCGCCGGCTTCGTGCTCGGCAAACTGCTGACCGTGGACTCGCGTTCCCTGGGACGGGTGGTCTTTTATGTGTTCAGCCCCCTGCTGGTCTTTGACCTGATGATCAAAAGCACCCTGGATCTGCGTCAGGCCTTTACCGCTGTGGCCTATACCGCCTCGGTGATCGCAGTCCTGGGATTGGCAGCCTTTCTGCTGGGAAAACTGTTCCGTCTGGAAAGGCCATACCTGTTGGCTGTCATCCTGACGGTGGCCTTCGGTAATACGGGCAATTACGGGCTGCCCCTGGTAAAGTTCGCGTTTGGCGATGATGCCCTGGCAGTCGCCTCCATTTTCTATGTGACCACCACCATTCTCTTCAATACCGTTGGCGTGGTGATCGCCTCCCTCGGCCACATGGACCTGAAATCCGCCGTGTTGGGATTATTCAAGGTGCCTGTGGTTTATGGCGCGACCCTGGCGCTTCTGATCAAGGGTATTGGGTTTCAACTGCCTTTGCCCATATCACGTACAATTGAGATCGCCGCGAACGGAGCGATCCCGCTCATGCTCATCCTGCTGGGACTGGAGTTGACGCGCATTCAATGGTCGCACAGTTTTCGCGCGCTGGGCGTGGGTGTTGCCGCGAAACTTTTGCTCGGCCCGCTGGCGGGAATCGTGATCGCCAGCCTGTTCGGGCTGACACATACCGCCCGTCAGGGCAGTGTGTTGGAGGCCGCCATGCCCGCCGCAGTCGCCACCACCGTGGTTGCCACTGAATACAAACTGGAACCATCCCTGGTCACAGCGATTGTATTTTTAGGCACGGCGTTAAGCCCGCTGACACTGACGCCCCTGATCGTTTACTTAACGAGGTAATGAAATGTCATGTTCACGAAGGTTTGTTCTTAAATTGACAGCGGTTCTGTTAATCGCGTCGACCATTTCATTAAATGCGCAGCCGGTTCACGGTCAGGGTGGAATCGCGGTGGATAATATCGCGGTATCGGTCAAGTTCGGGGAATCGATCACCTTCTCGGCCAGGATCAAGGCTCCCATCGCCATCCAACAGGCCTCCCTGCTTTTTCGTGGAGTGAATCAGGAAGTGACCCGTGTAGAGACCCTGCCGGTGGCGGAGGACGGTTCGGTCAGTTTCACCTATGACGCCTCGCTGAATTTATTTCCGCCTTTCAGTTCGATTGTGTTCTGGTTTCAGGCCACCCTTGCCGACGGCCAGACCTACACCAGCGAACCGGTCACCTTTCCCTATAACGACGATCGTTTCCCGTGGCGCACGACCAGCAAGGCGAATGTGACCATCCAATGGTACGCCGGGGACGACGCCTTTGGCGCGGCCGCATTGGACGCCGCCGGGGCCGGCATGCTTGCCATGCGTGAATTCGTTCCGATCTCCCTGACGGACCCGATTAATATTTATATTTATTCGAATGAGACCGACCTGCAAAACACGCTGTTGCTTGGGGGCCAGGAGTGGGCCGGCGGGCATACCAGCCCGGAGGCCGGGGTGGTTTTGGTGGCCATTGCGCCCGGTCCCAGTCAATCCACCGAGCTGCAGACCAAGATTCCCCACGAGTTGACACACGTGATGATGTACCGCGCCCTGGGCGAAAATTACGCGCGCGAACCGCTTTGGCTGATGGAAGGCATTGCGGCCATGATGGAGCTATATCCGAACCTGGAATACAAACGCGCTCTGGATGACGCCAGCCGGAAAAATACCTTGCTTTCATTTGATGGCTTATGCGCCGCCTTCCCCGCCGACGCCGGCAACGCCTTTCTGGCTTATGCCCAATCCCAGTCCTTTGTGACCTACCTGCGCGATTCATACGGCACTTCCGGGCTCACGCGTCTGACTCAGGCGTACGGGGAGGGCTTCGATTGTGAATTGGGGGCCACGAATGCGCTTGGCATTCCGCTCAGCCAGTTGGATCTCCGCTGGCGGGAAAGTGTTCTGGGCCAGAATGTCACGGGGGTGGCAGCCCGGAATCTATCCCCATTCATCTTATTGCTGGCTTTGGTCCTTGTCGTACCCCTATGGGGTGCGGTAGACTTGCTACGCCAAAGGAGAAAACGTGGAAACCGATCCTAACGAAATTCAAAGGGTACACATGTGGGTCAGCGGACGGGTGCATGGCGTGGCTTTTCGAGCCCATGTGGAATTTTACGCACTGCGCATTGGGGTGTTGGGCTGGGTAAGAAATGTCGGCACGAATACAGTGGAAACCGTGGCAGAAGGAACCCCGTCGCAACTGGAGCAATTTGTTGAGATGGTAAAGAAGGGTCCAACCGCCTCCAAAATAGAGGAGGCAAGGGTGGAATACGAACCATCAACCGGTCAATTAACAGGCTTTGTCGTGAAACGAAGTGTGTGATCTTCAGGCAAACCCCAGTCCGCGTTCCTTCAACGAGACCCATTTTCCCGCCCCCACCCCGATCACCAGATGATCGAGGACATCCACATCCAGCAGCTTTCCGGCCTGCACGATGGCACGGGTCACCGCCACATCATCGGGACTGGGTGTCGGGTCACCGCTGGGATGGTTATGAACCACGATCAAGGCCGAGGCATTGATGCGGACCGCATCCTTGAACAACTCACCCACCCGCACCTGCGAAGAATTCACCGAACCCTTGTAGACTTCCACAATCTCCAACACCCGGTTCCTTCTATCCAATAGAATCACCCGCAAATGTTCCTGCTCCAAAGCGGACATCTCATACTGCACCAGCGCAGCGGCGTCCGCGGGGCTGCTGATGGACGGGCGCTCATCCGGAGACTCAAGCCGCAGCCGTCTGCCCAGTTCAATCGCGGCCTTGATCTGGGCGGCCTTGGCCCCGCCAATTCCATGCTGGTCAACCAATTCCTTGATCGGCGTGCGGTGCAGTCCGCTTAACCCCCCGAATTTTTGCAGCAGGCGCTGACCCACTTCCACGGCATTCTCACCCCGCACGCCCACACGCAATAAAATGGCAAGCAATTCCGCATTGGTCAACGCCTGCGGACCTAGCGCTGTCAGCCGTTCGCGTGGACGGTCCGATACATGCAGATCTGCAATTCGATATACGGGTCTGGAGTTGGTCTCTGTCATCGCCGCTCCTCGCTCTGATTTTTGGCAATTCTACAACAGAATAAAATACAGTGGAACGTTGGGATTAACAAAAAAGAGACCGGAAAACCGGTCTCTTTTTTGTTATGGCGTTGGTGTGACTTCGATCACCTGGACTGAATCCATGCCTATGCCATCAGAACTGGCTGGTGGCGACGGGGCTTGAATTGCCAGATAATTATATGTGCCAGCTGGCGGATGACTTGATGCGTTATCCACATCGACCAGAACGCCACTGTTTCCATATAATTCCGAAGTAGGGATGGGCTGATTGTCATTTTCCGAACCCGCAACATCGCCAATGTTCGAATTCGCATCCGGAGTTCCATCCCCCCAATTGAACACCACATAATATATTACGTTATCCGTGGAAATACTCAAAATGACCCTGTCCATTTGAATTCCAATCCCTGAAGGCTCTTCAAAATAAACAAAGTCATAATTCGTATCCGAAATGCCATTCACAATAATTGGACTTGAACCCAAATTAATAACAACATAACTTCCATCAGGGATGGATGCCACACCATTTGGAGGACCAACATTAATACCTGCAGGCGCTGGCGTTAATTCACTGCCTGCCAGCGCAGCAGGTGAAGGTGTGGGATAGGTACAAGGCACAGGCTGACCCTGGTTGTTGGCATTGGGGTCCGTGCATAACACAGGCGGATAGGTGCAGGGCAATGGATCACCAAAATTATCAGCGGTGAGATCCTGACACAAGGCGGGAGTCGGTGTTGGTGTATCGGTTGATTTTGGCTTCTTGGTGGGGGTACCGGTTGCAACGCTTGTTGGAGCAGTCGGGGTTGCGGTTACAGTTGTTGTGGTAACTGCAGTGGCAGTACTGGTTGAGGAGGGAGTCCCGGAAACCACGGGCGTGGCGCTGGCCTCGAACACAACAAAGGGTGGAAAAGCCACATTCGCATCTGAATTTGCATTGGGTGTCAGAAAGTTTTCAAACCAGCTGAGCGGGGTCAGGATCTCGGGCAGAACCGGCTGGATCGGAGCAGACTGTTGTTTAGGGGCAGTCTCCAGGTCCAGGCTGGATTGCATGCCGGCCTGCACTGACCATTTCGGGACGATCCGAACCGCGATCTGGCCGGCAATCATCATTAAGAAGATACCGGCCGGCACGATGAAGATCAGAAGACTCCAATCGCGTTTTTCGCGATTTGATATTTTCATGTTTCCCTCTCTGCTGTTTTTTCAACCGGCAGGCGGACAAAGAACCTGCTGCCCGGGTTGGTCTGTTCATTATACCCCGGGCTTTCGACCCAGATCCGGCCCCCGTGCGCCTCGACAATACCGCGCGCAATGGCCAGGCCGAGTCCTGGCCCGCCGCCCTTGAATTTTGTCTTGCCCGAGGAATGTAAAAGCACTTCCCCGGTTTGCTGGAATTTCTCGAAGATCGTCTGGCTAAAGCCGGGGTCAATGCCGATGCCGGTATCGCTGACAATGACTTCAACCTGCGGAGGCCGGTCCCCGTTCAAATACTTGCCGCTGACCGTAACGGAACCGCCGTCCGGCGTGAATTTTATGGCATTCATGACCAGATGGTAGAACACCTTCTGCATCAGGTCCGGGTCGGCTGAAATAAGGGGCAAATCAGACAGTCCATCCATTTGAAAATGAATGTTCCGTTCTTCCAGCGCCTGTTGAAATCCCCTTTGAACCTTTTTGATGATCATTTCGATCTGCTGGGAGGATCTCTTCAAAGCCAGGGCATTGCTGTCAATACGGGACACGTCCAGCATGCTGTCCACGATATCGGTCATTCGTTCGGCGCCGCCTAAAATTCCCTGCGCCAGTTTCAGGAGCTCCGGGTCCTTTTTGGCATCCTGTTCCAGCATCTGTGAGTATCCCATGATCAATGTCAGAGGCGTGCGCAATTCATGGGCCGAAATCTGGATGAAGTTCGTCTTGGTCTTGTCTATGTTCTTAAGAAGTTGATTGGTGTTTTCAAGCTCGCGGGTGCGTTCCTGCAGCCGGGCGGTCATTTCATCGAAGCTGGTCGCCAGTGTGCCGATTTCATCAGAAGACTGGATCCCGGTTCGCTCCTCCAGGTTGCCACTCGCAACCACCTGGGACGTATGCATGAGCGAATACAAGGGATTGACGATCAACCGCGAGACTGCATAGCCGATCGCGATGACGAACAGAAACACGACCGTAAACAAAACCACATAGGTCGTCTGGCTGTCTGCTCCAGACCGGATGACAAAATCCAGGGGCAGTACGACCGCAAATACGCCGATGCGGTCGTCCCCCACCTGCAGGGGTCCGCGCGCCAGACTGTATTCGCGTTCATTAAATCTAAAATTATTCCCATCGACAATATTTTTGGAAAGGATGGCCTGCTTGTATTCCTGTTCGGGTATGGAAAAATATTGCAGAGTGCCCGAATCAGCCGTCCCGAGGGTCGAACCGATCGCCTGTCCGCTGCCACCGTAGAGAATCACGTCTGCGAGCGAGGTGCTTTTCAGGGATGGAAGAATGACCTTGATGGAGGTTCCAATCACCACCACGCCCGCAAATTCTCCATTGGAGGAAACGGGCAGGGAAGTGTAGTAATAATATTCATTGTTCACAAGATTAAGCCCGAGCGCACGGCGCGGCGGGTCTTCCACGTTTCGACGGGTCAGGAATGGGGTCACGATCGGCGACCCTGCGGCACCAGTGCTTCTGTCCACCCGCTCCAGTTCCCCATTATTGTTTAATATCAAATGAACAAGCTCATTGCCATTCGGGGAGATCAAAATCAGGTTTTCCCCACCCAGCCCGCTGAAAAGGGGTTTGACAAGGGCCAGGGCGGTGTCTCCATCCTCCCGAATCAATGCATCCGCCAAGCCCGCGGTGAAGGCCACACTTCGCGCAGTCTCAACGTGACTTACTTCCTGGCGGGTAAAACTATCTGAGACCACCCGCCCCGCCTCCAGCAGTTGATTGGTAAGACGCTCCTGCATGGTGTTTGACACCAGGCGTGTGACCACATAGACCCCGGTTACGGCCACGACCACGGTCAATAATAAATAAGGAAGGATGACTTTTAAACGAATGCTCATGAAATATCGTCTGCGCAGAAAAGCACAATTACTTACAATATATTATACAGGCGTAGACCTCATTATTCCACCCTTAAAAGATACAAAATTGTTAGCTTGGCGATCGATTCCGGCATGAATTTGCCTCCCTGCGCCTCAAAATGGACCTTTGAGCTGGCCGGAAATCCGGACTATTTTCACCTTAAAGCTGTTTTACGAAGTGCACCAGGCGTTCGACCTCATGGTATCCGAGTTTTGCATGAGCCCGGATGCTGGCTTCATTATCCAGCCAGGTATCCGAAGCCATCTCACTGCAGCCTTTTTCGCGGGCCCAATTCTCCGCCGCCCCGGTCAAAGCTCCGGCAATTCCCTTGCCTCTTAAATCGTCCTGAACGAACCAGCCTTCTATATATCCAACTGGGCTGGTCTCGCAGCCTTCCCCGTATTCGCGGATCCGGGCTTCGATCATTCCCACCGGCTGTCCTTCAAGGATGGCAAAAAACACGGCGTCTGTTTCACTAACAAGGATATCATCCATGTCAAAATCCAGGTATTCATCGGGAGCCTCAGGCCAAATTCCTTTTCGCATCCTGAACCAGTCATGCTTATCGGCCTGTACGGCACGGCGTATCACAATATCCATATCGCTCCCGAAAAATAATTATGGTAAAAAAGCTACTCGCCAAACACAAACAGGTCGCTCAGAGACTCACGATTAATGTTATGACGAATGGCATCCGCAAATATCTGGGCAACGGAAAGCACGGTCAGCTTCGGATGTTTTTTCTCCTCGGGGATATGGACCGTGTCAGTGGTGATGATCTCCGTGATCTGGGGAATGGCCGCCAGCCGCTCCAAACCACCCCGGCTGAAAACACCATGGGTACAGATGACCACAATATCCTCCACGCCCTCCCGGATCAACACCTGACTTAATTCGTGGATGGAACCGCCGGTTGCGATCTCATCGTCATAGATCAGGGCACGCTTGTGTCCCTTTACCTGGCTTCCCACCAAACCGCTGATGATCACCTCGCTGTCCGAAATTCTTTCCTTGTTTCCGGCCGCGACCGGCAGGCTAAGGGTCTTTGCAAACCGGGCGGCGGATTTGGCCTGTCCCATATCCGGCGCAACGATGATCGCGCCGGTCAAGTCCTGTTGCGAAAGGTACTCTTTGAACACCACGCGGCTGCTTAGCGGGTCGGTCGGTATGCCGAAGAAACCGTGCACCTGGGGCGAATGAAACATCATGCTCATGACATGGGTCGCCCCGGCCGTTTTCAATAGATCCGCCACCAAACGCGCGGTGATGGAAATACGCGGTGCATCCTTCTTATCGGAACGGCCGAAGGAATAATAGGGAATGATGGCATGCACTTCAGAGGCGGCCGCCCCGCGGGCAATGTCGATCATCATCAGCAATTCCATCAAATGATCGTTGACCGGCTGTGACAGGGACTGCACAATATACACCCTGCGATAGCGCACGCTGGCGCTCAACTGGATATAGAGATTGTCATTGCTGAAGCGGGTGATGTGTGTGTCGTCCAAAGGCACGCCCAATTTTGCGGCGATATTCCGCGCCAGCTGTGGATTTGAACTCCCACTAAAAAAACGGACCTCCCCTGCCGAGATCGAACTATTTGTCATTTACCCTTCCCTTCGCTTATTCATATTCTAATTACATCGTTTTCTGACGGGAGATTTCCTTCCCGGCCCGCCGCCATCGCCGCAGAAGAACGTAAGCAATATACTCCGCAAGCATTCACGCAACAAGGATTAAAGGTCAGGACCTGCACTGTCATTCCTCCTCTTTTGCGTGCGCGCTCCGTTGTGCAATCCAGTTCAAGGCCAAAGCGCTGACCGCATACCAAAAGAGAATATCCAGGATCAGGCGCCAGCCGTCGAACTCGGAACAAGCCTGCCCCGGCGGACATGGACCCCAGGCAGAGAAAAAATGAAACGGAATTCCATAGAAGGCGGCATCCATGATCGTGGAACCAAATGTGACCCGCCACAACCAGCTGAAGAATAAAAGCAGGCCAATGGTGACCGTACTCTTAAGCAGGGAAGGCTTGAGCATTATCCGCGCTTCTCCAGCCAGCTTAACAATTTCTTCGCAGACCAGCAGTTGATGACATCGTCCTTTGTCAGCCAGGCACGTCTGGCCGTGGCCACACCGAAGGGCAGCATATCGAAATCCTCCTCGGAATGCGAGTCGGTGTTGATGCTGATCGGGATGCCCAATTCCTTTGCACGCCGCGCGTAAATATCCTCGAGGTCAAGCCGGTAGGGGCTGGCATTGATTTCCATCGCCACTCCGCTTTCCGCAGCAGCCTGCAGCACGGCTTCCATATCCAGGTCCGCTCCCTCGCGTTCCGGGATCAGGCGTCCCGTCGGGTGGCCGATGATATCCACATGCGGATTGCGGATGGCGTTGATCATGCGCTGTGTGACCTTGTCACGAGGCTGCCGCAGGCTGGTATGCATGGACGCAAGCACCAGGTCAAGAGTGGCCAGGAATTCATCGGGATAATCCAGTGTGCCGTCGGCTTTGATCTCCACTTCGCTGGCATGCAGAACCAAAATGCTGTCCCCAAGTTGTTTTTGGATCTTCCTTATTTCGGCAGCTTGTTTCTTATGGTCTTCCATTTTCAAACCGCCGGTCACACCCAGACTGGCGGAATGATCGGTAAAGGCGATCACCTTGATGCCCCGCTTCGCCGCGGCTTGTGCCATCTCCAGCATGGATAGTTTTCCGTCGCTCCAGGTGGAATGTGTTTGCAGGTCGGCCCTGATATCCTTCACTTCAATTAACTTGGGAAGTTTGTCCGCCCTGGCAGCCTGCACCTCGCCGCGATCTTCGCGCAATTCAGGGGGAATCCAGGGCAAACCGAGGGTTTTATAAACCTCCTCCTCGGTGGAACACAATATCTCGCCTTTCCCTTTTGTTTTTGTCAGTGAATGTTCTGAAAGTGAAAGCCCTTTTGCGAGCGCAATCTGGCGCAATTGCACATTATGATCCTTCGAGCCGGTTGCGTACTGCAGGGCGGTCCCGAATTTCTCCGGTGGATGCACCCAGACCTGCGCGCGGACCCCGTCTGTAAATTCAAGGCTGGACTTGGTCTCGCCTTTTCCCAAAACGCGCGAAACGCCGGGCAGATTCACAAAAGCTTCCATCACGGCCGCTGAATCTTTTGCTGCAACTAGAATATCCAGATCGCCAACCGTCGGCCGCATTCTTCTTAAACTTCCAGCGGGCTGCGCATCGACGACTCCCTTCACCTTTTTGAGGGTCCTGCAGATCTCCTGCGCGAGCGGATACGCACGTCCCAACGGGATTCTACCCGACCGCCTGGCAAGCGAGGCGATCCCCTCCAGGATGGCGGTTTCCGATTTCGCACCCATGCCAGGCAGGTCGCGCAACTTTCCGTTTTTCGCGGCAGCTTCCAGGTCCGCAAGAGCCGTGATCTCCAACGTCTTCCAGATCAGGGCGATCTTCTTGGGTCCAAGTCCGGGCACTTGCAGCCAATCCGCAAGACTGGCGGGAATCTCCGCTTTTAATTTTTCCAAAAACTCAAGTTTTCCGGTCGTCAGCAGCTCATCGATTTTTTCCGCGATGGCCTTGCCCACGCCGGGGATCTCGCGCAGTTTGCCCTCCTTCCAATATTCACTGGCTTCACGGCCGAGGGTCATTAAATTTTCGGAAGCCTTGCGATAGGCAAGGATGACATAAATGACCTCGCCTTTGATCTCACATAAATTAGCGATCAGGGTAAAAGTGTCTGCAAGCTGGCGGTTGTTCATCATAATAAAGTTATCCTTTCACGGGTCAATCCATATGATACCATTTAGACTATGGAACATGCCGATCATGTGAATCTTTTAAGGCCGGCTGAAATGAAACCCGGCGGTTCGTGGGCGGACCTCGGAGCAGGTTCGGGCGCCTTTACATTCGCCCTACGCGAGCTGGCCGGTCCGACTGCAAACATATATGCCGTGGACAAAGACAGTCTCAGCCTGAACGAATTGGAACGGGAGTATGGCTCACGTTTTGGCACCACCGCCAATTTACACGTCACCGTTGGTGATTTCTCAAAGGAATTGAAATTGCCCGTTCTGGACGGGATCCTGATGGCCAACTCCCTGCATTTTTTCAGGAACCCAGTGAAGGTCTTGGAACATGTCCGTTCGTTCCTCAAACCGGGCGGCATGCTGTTGGTGGTCGAATACAATGTCGATTCCGGGAATTCATGGGTGCCATATCCACTCTCCTACGGAACCTACTTCAAGCTCGCCGTACAAGCAGATTTTACAGAACCGCGCCTGCTGGCGACAATCCCATCGAGATTCCTGAGGGAATTCTATTCCGCCGCATCCTATAACAAATAATAACTGTAAACAGCAGCCTGCTTTACGGCAACAGTCATCAAACCTGATATGATTAAGTGACCATGCTCCAATCCCGTGTTTTATCAAAATATATCCTGCCCGTCATCCTTGTGACCAGCGCCCTGCTGGGGGCAATGCACTTTAATCTGCCGCAAACGGGGAGCTCATATGACGACGCCCATTACATCATCCTGGCCGAAAGCCTTTCAAGCGGACAGGGCTATCAGTTAATCAACTTTCCGCGTCCCCAGATCGAACGCGCCTTTCCCCCCGGCTGGCCGATCCTGCTGGCCCCGTTAACCTTCCTGTTTCCCGGCAACTATACTGTTCTAAAATTATTGAGCCTCATCTTGTGGCTGGGATCCATTCCCCTGATGCACAGGCTGTTTTCAAAACGGGTCGAATCGCCCGCTCTGGAAATCCTGGTCGGGCTGGCGGCGGTTAATCCATTATTGGTTGGGACATCCGTTACGGTCATGGCCGAATCAGCCTATTTATTTTTTTCCCTGATCGCGCTTGTCCTTTTCGATTCGTGGCGTTCGAAAATGGAAGGAACAAATACCGGTCTTATTCTTTTGATGGCAGCGGCCGTCTTGTATGCACAGTTGATTCGAACCGTCGGTATCGCCCTCTTCGCAGCCCTGCTCCTTTACCTCCTGTTCACCCGCCGTCTTCGCGAAGCGGGCATTGCTTTTGCTGTCTTTATGATCGGTGCCTTCCTTCAAGCCTGGTTGAACCTTCGCAATGGCGGCTCACTGGTTTCGGCAGGCTATGAATCACAGGTGTTCAATGGTTCGATTATGGAAAAGATCGGCCAGATGGGGTCCAATACCCTTGGGTATTTCAATGAAGTCCTGGCTGGAGCCCTGGTGCCCGTGTTTGGCGAAAAGCTGACTGGTCTTGCCGGCCCATTAATTCCACTTTTTCTGAATATTGTCATCATTCTTCTGGTACTGACAGGCCTGGCGCTCTCCCTAAAAAAGCCGGAGCTGCTGGATGTGTACTGCATTTTTTATCTTCTGGCCATTCTGGCGTTCTGGAATCCGCGGGTCGGGAGTGTAAAGGCACGCTTCCTGATTCCGATCCTGCCTTTTCTATACCTTTATTTGATTTTGGGATCGAAATGGGTCCTTCAAAAACTGACGGGCAACAATCCCGTACCCACACTCCGGCTGCTTGGGACGACCGCCGGGATCATTCTGCTGCTCTGCCTGGCACGCAACCTGCTGGATTGGCGCAATCCGGTTCGGGAGCAGATGACGGACCTGTCCATTGGAACAGAGTGGATTTCCCGTAACGCACCCCCCGATACGATCATCATGGTCAACGAACCGGTCCCGGCTTATTTGTACACACGCAGAAAGACCGTATCTTATCCCGATAAAGGACAGGATATCGAAAAATATCTGGACAACCAGGGAATCGACTATATCGTGATTTCGCCCATGCTGCAGTCTCCCCGCACGACCGCTCTGGACGGGTTCAGCGAATCAAAACTGCTGCCCTTCCTAAGGTCGAATCCGGATCAATTTACGCCGGTGTACAGCAACTCCGAATATAATGTCACGGTATACGAATATGCCGGCCATTAACAGAATAAAAAATCATTCAATCAGGTGAGTCACCGCATCATGCCGATCAACTCCTCCAGCCTTGATGGAATATCAGGCTTTATCAAAAATACCACCGGGATAAATATATACAATGGAGACAGGGATGCTGCATAAGCGGGGCCTGCCAAAATTCAATCCCGAGTTGTATCAAAAGATCGCCTTGAACGATCTGGTCGTTTATTCCATCCACCATTTCCAACAGGACGGAAGGGAGATCACTTCCGAGGATGTCATCTCGGCCTGTTTCCTTTTATTTCCGAGACGCTTCTCCATGCGGAATTATCCGCACTGGCCCGATTCGGCTGTGGTCAGCAGGCGCTGGACCGAATGCCGCAGCAAAGGCTATCTGTCGGGCAATGCCAGCGAAGGATTCAAATTAACCGCCAGGGGCGCAAGATTTGCCGAAAGAGTGGCGAAGAAATTGGGTGTGGAAAAACCCAGGTCCACCGAAATCAAAAAACCGCCCGTACACAAAAAGAAAATTCAAAGGCGCCCGGTTCAGACCCACAGGGACCCCGTCTTAATGGTGGAAAAACATCCATCCGCGAAACGCGCAAAAAAGGCGCCCACTCCACAGGCAGGCAGAACAACGCCCGCTCTCCTTCCGGTAATAAAGACGCACCCACCCAAGGCCGGTCCCATTAAAACGCGGAGGGTACGGCTCCCGGTTCAGGCAAATAAAGTACAACAAAAACCGGCGGAACCTGTCCGCACCGCTCCCGCAATGACGACAAAGGAGGAAAAGGTCCGCGCGGGAAAGTTCGTCAAGGCCATGGAAAGGTCGGATGCCTACCTGCACTACAAAAAGAATGGAAGGAACTCGAAGATCGGCGAGTTCGATTTCAGAAGCCTGTTGCTGTGCACGATGGAGTCATCCCGCGAAACGCTCCTAAAAAACCTGGCCTTATTCAAGGGATATGCAGATATCCACAGCCGTCAGGACCTGTTAATGTTCTTAAATCATTGTGAATACAGATTTTCATATTTACTGGTGCCGCAACAAAAGCGATTAAAGAAACCGGCCCGGAAACTGGAAAAAGAATGAAAAGCAAATCCATGGTGAGCAGCCGCAAATTGCAGTACGCTGACCGCGTCGCGCTCCAACAGGCGGACCAGGCCATTCGCAAGGACGTGCTGCGCGCGCTGGTGGAGATCATCACCAACTGCAACGACAGTTATTCACGCCTCGAACAGGCCGGTCAACGGGCCAGGGGCGAGATCGTGATCGACATTCAACGAAAGCATAAGAATTCCCTGATCCGTGTCCGTGACCATGCCGAAGGCATGACCGACATTCGCATGGACAAGGTGGTCGGCACCTATGGCGAAGCCACCAGCGGATTGAAGGAGGACAAACATGTACGCGGAATGTGGGGCCGCGGGCTGAAGGATTCGATTTTCGGTCTGGGATACGGATATGTGCGTTCCTTCAAAGGGACCCATTTTTATTCGTGCTCCCTGCTTTTGAAAAACGGGATCCCCACCTTTGAGCTGGAAGAGCCTGCGCGCGCCACCGCCGCGCTGCGGGAAAAATACGAGATACCCGAAGGCAACGGTACCATCATCGAAATCATCGTCTCGCGTGAGGATGTGAAAGTGCCCCAGTTCGACAACTTCCGCAACTACCTGCAAAGGCATTTTGAGCTGCGTCCGATCATGAGCAACCCAAAGCGCAGGATCCTGTTGAGGGACATTCCCACAGCGGGGAAGATCCGTCATGAACACGTACTCAGCTACAAGTCACCGCGAGGCGAGAAGGTCCTTAACGAGAGGTTCAAGATCGCCGGGTATCCCGCCACGGCCAAGCTGGAAGTCTACCGGTCGGGAATCCAGTTATCGACCCGCGGCGAGGAGGGCGACTATGCGGACGGCGGCCTGCTGGTGATCAGCAAGGCAACGGTCATTTCGCTAACCATGCTCAAGTTCGAGAACGACCCCTACGCGGGTTATTTCTACGGATCGATCCAGTGCGATTATCTGCATGACCTGTTGAAGAACGATGAACCGGTCCTGACGGCGACCCGCGACGGAATCAATTGGACCCACCCATTTGCGAAGGCCTTGAAACTGGCGGTGGAAGGCAAACTTGAACCGCTGATCGAAGCGGAACGCAAACATGCCATTCATGAAGAACAAACCCACCTCGACAAGAAACTGCGCCAGAAGATCGACCATGCCCTGCATGAACTGAACACGATCGCGTTGACCGAGCTGAGCGACAAAAGGGACGAAGAGCATCAAAAACAAATCGACCTGCCGCCTTCGGGAATTGCATTTCTGCCGGAACGCGCCTATGTACAAACAGCGCAAACGATCACCCTGACCCTGTTGGTGGAGTTGAAGGACAAAGTGCGGGTGGGCGCCACCGTGAGTGTGATCTCAAACAGCCCCGAGATCATCATCCTGAATCAGCAGGCAGTGCTTCAAGTCCATAAGACAGACCCCAGGATCGGGCTGGCCCGCATCAAAGTCGAAGGCAGACAGGTGGGCGGCGAGGGGATCGTGACAGCTTACATTGGCAAATACAGGGCACAGGCCTCGGTGCAGGTACGCTCAAAAAAAGAGACCATGAGCGCGGCTCCCTCCAGAAGCAGCAATGCCCTGTTCACCGACATCCACTTTGACGACAGGACCGATCCCAGACAGCGGGTCTATTTTGACCGGGTAAATTCCAGCATTGTGATCGCCACAGCCGCCCCGTCTGTGAAGATCTACCTCGATGAACAAAACCGGTTGGATACGACAGTCCAGGGACAGGTGTTGTTGGCCGAACTGATCACAGAAGCCGTATGTCGTGAGATCGCCCGCAGCGGCGTGGAGCGCGGCAGATTTCTGGCCCCGGATGGCGCGGAAGCGGACGCGATCCATAACCATTTCATTCGTTTGCAGAACCGCTATGCCCATCTCATCCACGAATACATCGTGACCCTGGAATAAACAAAAAGAGGCCGTCCAATTGGACGGCCTCTTTTTGTCGCAGGCATCTTACCAATCCGCCATTTCCTTCACTCGCTGTCGTTCGAACATGGTCACCAGGGTCAGGGCGGGAACGGCCCAGCGTTCATCGACATCGCTTAATTCGGCGGTCTTCTCAAGCGAATAACGGTCCACAAACAGATCACGCTGCTTTTGCAGTTTGAGCGCGGTGGGTCCGTAAAGATTGCCGAGTTTAAATTCATAGGATGGGGCATAAGCCCGCGCAGCAAAGGGAATGTTCAAAATCTTGATGCGTGTGGAGTAAGGCAGGAAGTCAAACCAACCTGTGCCACGTGAGGGAACGATCCAGCCAAGCACATTACCGCCTTCCTTGTCGAGGATCTGGTACACGAGCCTGCCAGGCACATTGCGGCTGACGGTCTGGTTGATCATGTTCGCGGCGAACTGGCCGGCGATCCCGCCCAGGGAGGGTGTGCCGTCCGGATTGATCGAGGAGGGTTTCTTGACCCCAATGGATTCAAATTCCTCCATGCGGGCGAAATAATTGCGAATAAAGGCGAGCGGTTTGCCGTCCATGGTTTGAATGGTCCAATCGGTGGACATGCTCGCGAACTGGAACAGGAAACGAAAACTGGAATCCCCGTTGATCTGATAAACCGCCGTCCCCTTGCCGTTGATGGCGGTCATTGAATCCTTGAAGGAAATGAAGGGATCGGTAACGCGCATGATAAAACCGCCATCCCCGTTTTTTACATCCACCTGGCGGCCCAGGCTGATCATTGGAAACTCAAACTTGAGTGGATAACTATACATGCACAACTCCTCCAAGATAATTTTTCAGGATTATACAGAGCATGCAGAATGTAAGAAATAGTCCAAAGGTCAGGGGCTTATTTCACCGAGAGCCAGACCCCAAGCAGAACCACGGAAAGACCGAACACGCGGGTAATATCCAGCGGTCTCTGCACAGCACCCAGCCAGCCGAAATGATCGAGCACGGTCCCAATGATCAACTGCCCGGCCAGTAAAATGATAAGCGCAGTTGCCACGCCAATGCGCGGGATCATATAACTCATCGAAAAGATGACCACCAGTCCGAACAGGCCGGCGCACAGGGCATACCAGGGGACAGTCCGCCACTGGCCCAGCTTTCCGCCGCTGTAATAGACAAGCGGGATCAAGGCGGCCAGCGCACCGCCCACATGCACGATGAAGACGGATTCCAACATGCCCAGACGTTGACTGATCATGCTGGAGAGAGGAGCCTGGACGCCGACCGCCACCCCGCCCATCAGGCCGATAAGAATAATGACAATGACCGTTTGCATAGGTTCTTCCTTTTAGGATCCCGGAACATCCAGGGTTTTCAAATCGCGCATTTCGGGCCAGTATTTTGCCACCGCCAGCACCACCAGAATTGTCCCAATGCCCCCGCCCACCACAGCGATGACAGGACCAAACAAGGCGGCAACCAGGCCTGATTCAAAACTGCCGAGCTGATTGGAAATGCCGATGAAGATGCTGTTCACACCGGAGATGCGTCCGCGCATCTCATCTGGAGATTGGGTGAGCAGCAAAGTACCGCGGATGACGACACTGATGAAATCGAGCCCGCCGAGCAGGGCCAGCATCAAGACCGAAAGCCAGAACCAGCTCGAAAGTCCGAACACGATCGTGCACAAACCAAACCCGGCCACTGCCAGGAGGAGAGTCCGCCCGGCGTGTTTCATGGGCGGTAGATGCGCAATGGCAAAGGCCATCAGAAGGGCACCGATGGATGGCGCGGCGCGCATGATCCCCAATCCCTGGGGACCGACCTTGAGAATATCGGTCGCATAAATGGGCAGCAGGGCTACGGCCCCGCCAAAGAGGACCGCAAACATGTCGAGGGTGATCGCGGCCAGAATGACCTTCGTATCACGCATGAACTTAAATCCTTCGATCAGCGAGGACCAGGTGGCGGACTTGCGCGCGAGGGGCAGTTTCTTCCCTTTGATCAGTATCAGCAGAATCGCAAAGACGGCTGTGCCGAAGGCATCAAAAGCATAAAGATAAGTGGCACTGCCGGAGAAGGCAATCAACAGCCCGGCGGCGGCCGGACCCAGGATGGAAGCCGCCTGCCAGGTGCCGCTGTTCCAGGTGGCGGCGCTCGCAAAAAGTTCGGAGGGCACGGTTTCCGGCACCAGGGTGGAGGAAGCCGGGTCGTTAAAGGAACGGGTCACCCCAATTCCAAACAGGCACAAATATACAAAGACCAATGCACCTCTGGAATAAGAAAGATAGGTCAATGCCAATGCAAAAAAGATAAGAGATAATTGAGAGAACAACAAAATGCGCCGGCGGTTATATTGATCTGCAACGTGGCCGGCCGGCAGGGACAACAGAATCACCGGGATGACCTGCACCAGGCCGACCAGGCCCAGCGCAAAGGCGCTGTGGGTGCGCAGCCACAACTCCCAGGCCACGGCAAAGGAGACCATCTCCGTGCCAAAGGTGGTGATGAAACGCCCGGCCAGCAGCAGCCGGAAATCCAGGATGCGCAAAGCGGCGTACGGGTCGTGACGAATCGTTGTCGGTTGTTCCGGCTGCAAGCTCATTTAAATTCCTCGGTAAAGTAAAGATGGAAGCGATATGATACCACCTCGCCCTGGGAATACGCATGCCGGAGGTTCCACACAATTTCCCCATCATTCCGGGAAAAGGCAGCGTAAGGAATATCGAACCGGGTTGTTCGAGATAGAAAGGAGAAATCATGTCCAATCCACCCGTCATTCAACTAAAACGCCTGTTCTGGGCCGGTCCGTTAACCGTGCGCGCCTCCATTGCCGGAGTTCTCGTCGTGCGTATCCTGTCCGTATTGATCCTGCGACCTGTCAACCCGCCGCCGAGTTTGGGATGGATTTTTCCAAGCATGTTTACCCTCGTGCTGGTGACCGGCGGTGTACTGGTCTTTACCGTGGTGGCGCATTTTGCGAAGAACCCGCTCCGTACGTATCATGTCATCGCCTTTGTCTTTTTATTGATCTCCTTCCTGCCGGACGTCGGATTTGCGCGCTCCTCCATGCCGGGGGCGAACTGGCCGGCCGCGATTGCATTAATGATCATGCACATCGTGGCCTGGGCCATTACCGTAACCCTGCTGCCCCGTTTGACCATAGTCGCCAATCGTTAATCATTTTCACCAATCACATAAAGAACAGTGCCCTGCAGATGACTGCAGGGCACTGTTCTTGTTTGAATCGGCGGTCCTGAATCGCCGGTCTCTTTTTATTTTATGGCCCGGATGTATCTGTCGGCAGAGCGCCTGACCGCAGCTTTGGCATCCGCCGGCATCACATAATCCCACCAGCCGCCGTATAAACGGTCAAATTGAAAAGGCTCGACCGCCTGCGCAATGCGTTCAACTGCACGCGCATTCAGGGGAATCATATTGGGATAACTGTACATAAAACTGACATAGCGCCGATCCTGGGCAAGCTGCAGGGTGTCTCCGGATAACAAGGCGCCGCGCCCATCAGCGCCCTGTGCCCAGTGCAAAACATCCGAACCGGGAAAATGCCCTCCGCAGCGGACAAGGGTCAAGCCGTCAAGCAGCTGCAGGGTCTCCCCCTCCCAAAAACGATAGGCACGATCGGACCGCATCACCCAGTCACGATTATCCGCATGCCAGTAGATCGGCGCGTCCTCAAAAGCACGACTCCAATCCACGACAGAGCCCACCAGGTGCGGATGCGAGACGGCAATGGCGCTGATGCCTCCGCGCGCACGAACGGCCTGCAGGGTGGCATCATCCAGCAGGCTGGGACAATCCCATAATACATTTCCGTTCGGGGTTTGGACCAGCAAGGCGCGCTGACCGATGGCGAATGCTGGAACAGAGCCGATCCCCGTCAGATTCGGTTCAATCTCCTCGATCCGGTTGTGATGATCCTTTCGCATCTGCGCGATGGTCGTCCATTGTTGTCCCTTATGACCGATATACTGCCGGTCATCTTCGCAGATGAGACAGTGTTCCGGGGGCGAATCGGTTTCCTGATACTGCACTCCACAGGTGACGCAAATATAGTTTTCCATTGCACTCTCCCTTCCACCGATAAAAATTCAACCACAATCTATTCAGGCGTATAAGCTGAAAGTTGTTCACCCGCCAAATTGGGCGATCACGCCCGCGATCAAGGCGATTTGGCCCAGGTGATACGCGCCAATATTATAGATGCGCCCATGCCGGATCGGGGAGACGAATTTATGCCAGGCAAGGATAATATCGGAAATATAAAACAGGAAGGCCCCCCCGCTGACCAGGGCCGCCGCATTCGCGTCCCACGTCAGGTCGCTCAACTTCAGCATGGCAGACAGAAGCATGAGCGAGATGACCATGCTGTAGACTATGATCGGCGTCCGCATGGCCGACTGCCCTTTGGAAGCAAGAGCAGCCAGAATGCGGCGAATGACCCGCGCGCCCCCGAGGCTGACCATCACGGCAAAAGCCATCCCCCAAATCGAAAAGGCCGGCAGCGGGCTGTTGAATCCGATCACATAGGCTGCGTGCGCCAGAAGAAAGGCAACCAGCCCCGCCAGAAACATCCGATCCAGGGAGAAGATCAAAAGCACATCCCCTGCAAGCGAGAACAGGATTCCCAGCCCGAACCAAAGCAGGGCGCCATGCAAGCCAGCCGATGTCAATAACCAGAGAAACAGGAGGATCATGACGGCAGGTTTGGCAATGTACTCCAATCGCAGCCAGTTTTCCCACAACGCCAGCGCTTCCAGCGCGGCAAAACCCAACGCGGCTATCAAAAAGGTGTTCATAATTCATATCGTATCATGAGATTGCCTTTCGACCGAAACCATCGCCTTAACTCCCCGCCCGATACGCAACTTCCGCAGAAACGGGACGTATATTACGGAGACTGATTCTCTTTATTCGTAAAAGGAAGCGTACCATGCACAGACATAAAAGATTTCGATACGGGCCCCCGTTCTTTCGTCCGCACAGGCATTTCGGCGGCGGTCTCTTTTGGCTGATCGGGCTGGCCATCCTGTTTTCTTCAGGACATGGCATCTGGCCCGGGATTTTGGTGCTGATCGGCTTGAGCACGCTTTTCGGATCGCTGTTCCGGGAGCAGGATCCCCGAGAACCGTACAATCCGGCCCCATTCCAGCCCTCCACCCCGGTGACGCCTCCTCCCGCGCCGATCACTGCTCCGGCTTCCTTTGAGCCGCTCCACCCCGCGGACCTGCTCCCGTTGACCTGCCCGCAATGCGGCGGACCGATCCGCTCCTATGAGGTCAAATGGACCGGGAGACAATCCGCGGCCTGCCCGTACTGCAATTCAAACCTGCCCATCAATTTCAAGCAATGACCTGATCGGGTTCAGGATTCTGTGCAAACTGTACAGCTTTGACCGTCTGCCATCCTAAAAGATACGCTTTGCAAACCCGGTGCATCCCATCCATCACCCACCCTTCGGCGGACAAAATGACCGGGTGATCGAATTCAGCTACATAGATGCGCTTGGCATGATCGGCAACACGACGGCAGGTCGGGCTTTCGTCGGGCGCATCGCCAAACCATGAAACCTCATCCAGGTTGGAGATATCGGCCAGCATCACATCCTTAACAGGCAGGCTGCCCGCAATTTTCCACAATCGCTCGATCTCCCAAATTCGTTTGACGCCATCGGTGATATTTGTAAATGTTTGCATAACTCTCCTTTGCCTTGCCAACCGCGGGTTGAATAATTTCCAACTTATATCATTTCCCGTGACAAAAGACACCGGGGGGCCTTCCCAGTGGATTCTCATTCCTCACGCGGACATGACCCATCATCAATCAGCCCCTTGTACCCAATAAGAAACACTGGACTTTAGCCCAGTGTTTTGTTTTTCTTCGCATCGTTCGTTATGAATTTTATCCTGTTTCCGCTTCGCGCCAGAACCGTCCCGCCAGCCAACGGGATATGAAACTAACGCCCGCGCCCAAATAAATGAATAGAAAACCAACTGCTGCTGGAATAAACGCCAGGCTCATGAATAATGCTGCCTCAAAGCCTGAATCACCAGACCAGCCTTGTTGAAAGACGCCTGAGAACGCCATAATGATCAGAGCGGGCATCCCAACGCAGCAGATGGAGGGAATGAAGAGATAAACCAGAACGGAAGCCAGAAGGCGGAGATTCTTCTTTGAGATGAAAGAGAGCGCGTAATCCAACCCGGCACCAAACCAAATGAGAACAACCAGCGTGATGACCGATGGGATCGCCAGGCGGGTCGTGGAACCAAGCTGTTCGGCGATGGTCTTTGAATCCACATCCAACTGCCATAAAACAATGAAGGCAAATGGAATCGCGGCCGCAGAGAGCAGGATGAGGGAAATCATGGGGAATATTTTTTTATTGTTCATCATGTGTTTTTTTCTTCAGGCCACAATTCTAACTCAATCCCTCTGCAGCACGGATTTACGAACCCACCCCGCAAATTCATGGACAAACAATCCACCCTCACACAGACACGGCTCATCACCAAGCAGCTCTCTTGCAGAGCTGGTCGTTTCAGCGCGCAACAAAAGCCCTTACAGCGCTATTCGCCAGCTGAAAAATGGTTCGCCACCGTATCAGTGACCGTCTGTGCGCTGATGCGGTTTTCAGTCGCAATGAAAGCTCCGCGCTCGATTACATCCTGATCGATCCGTTGACGCAGTTTCGCAAACATGGATTTCTTGTATATAAACAACCCACGAACCATCAACCTTAAGGCCATGAATTTGACAGGCGATATTTCCAATACCCCCACCGAATACCTCAGGTTCGTGCCGTCTCCGGCAGGGATTACTTGAATCGTATGAAGTAGCCGCGCGCCCATAATCAGATCACATGTTGTATAGCCTTCAAAGGGCTCCCAATCCATGATGGGCTGCAGGACCTGCATCTTTCCGTGCGCACATACATACAACGAACCAATACCGGCGCGCCCTGCGGACAGATCTTTGAACTCCTGAGCATCAGAGCCATTAATCACCGAGCGAAATTCGGGGGCAGTGATATATTGCCACATGACTTCAGGCGGATACGGAAAGTTAAATTCAAGCTTGCCCATCAGGTGGTTTTTCTCTGCCGTGATTCGTACTTCATTGCCGCGTCTTTCCCAAACATCGTGCATATTTTGAACGCACAGCTGCACTTCGCCGACATCTGCGAAGGTCTCACGATGGGAAATCATGCTCCCGGCGATCCCGCTCAATCCCATTTTTTCGATGACCGCCCGGGTGTAGGCTGCGTATGCCCCAAAACCGGTTTGTTCCCTGATGTGATTCTTCGCCAGGCGATGGACCATGTTGACGTCATTGCCCAACAGCTCGCGATACTCGTTCAGTTTTTGGATGGTGAAGGAACCATAGTGGACGAAGAATTTCAGGTCGAGGTCCTTCAAGCTGCGGCAGGCGGCGCACGTGCAGGTCGTGTTGCGAATCATCAACTCCAGCGCCTTGCGAAAGGCGAGATAAGTGGACTCGACCATTTCGACCAGAGTCTGTCCCAGCAAAAAGCCTTCGGAAGGTGCGTAGGCAAATACCGCATCGCCCTCCAGCTTGGACAGGACCAGCGGTGAACGGGTGTAGTCGATCAACAAATGGAGCAGATCCGTCAGGCTGCTCTGGGCATGTTCAAGCTCGGTTTGGTGGACGTATTTTGAATAGCCGGTGATATCGGTAATAAGAAGAAGACCCGTTTGAGCCATACATTCACCTGTAATGGATAGGAAGTCGATTCGACGGAATGTGCGTCAGAAATGATTCCCGCTATTGTATCCTGAATTATTTATCAACACAAAACGTTGACCTGGAAAATCGGCACTCCCCACGCGGACATGGTTCATTATTATTCAGATTACGTTAACTGGATTCTCGTCATCCTCATCCCATAATGATGGGTTGGCTTCGATGTAATCCGTTTTATTTTGCAAATCCTTTTCGTTGCGGATAATGTGCTCGTAATAATTGCGCTGCCAAATGGGCGTGCTTTTGAATTCAGGGAATTTCCATATTCGTTTGGTGACACGCGATTTAAATTGTGCAATGATCGCACCGAGAGACGCAGGTTTGGGTCCACGGGGTAGGGGCGACCCGTCCATACTTTCGGGCGTAATGATTTGCGAAGGTACTGTGTTTGGCTGGGATATTGCTTGACCCTGGCGGGTCGCCCCTACATTCTCATGAATATATAAAATCCCATGGAAATGATTGGGCATGACAACATGTGTGACCAATTCAATATAAGATAATCGTTTTGGTAATTCCAACCACTCCCATTCCACGATTTTTCCAACTTTGTTCAACCGTATTTCTTGATTCACAATATCCCCAAACAAAAATTCCCTATGCCACGCCACAATGGTGACATAATAGCCACCTGCCTGTGAATAGTCATATCCCTGCAAGCGGATGGATCGGCGATGATGAATCTTCGGGTCGAATTTGACCATGTGCAAATTATAAATTATGCAAGATAAAATTCCCCATGTTCATCGTAATCACGGCGTAGGGGCGACCCGTCCATGCCGTGCAGACGTAATGGTTCGCGGCGATTCTTTGCGTGACCATAACCTATGTTGACCCTGACGGGTCGCCCCTACCTCCCCCCTCACGCGGACATGTCTCACCATCAATCAGCCCCATGCATACCCAAGATTGGGAAAAGCTCAGACTAGTCGATTTCTACTTATCATCGCCTTTCTGATGAATTATTTCTGTAATTGCAGATATAGCATTAATAATATCTAGCGTCAGCTTCTTGAATTTCTCAAAATTTGAAAGATTAAACAATCCATACTTTTCGAGAGCTTTTTCGAATTTTGAGCCTTTTCTATGTGCTGATCCAGTTGACCTTATTGCTTGTATTGCTTGAAAGGCTGATAATATTTGCAGCTTCAAATCCTCTTCAACCTTAGAATGATCTAAAAACATCCCCAATAAGTCAATAGATCCTTTTATTGTTTTTCCATCAATCTTTACTTCACTTTCTCTAGAAAGCAGTTCTACATTCAAAGAATCAACTACTATTTTCGCAAGAGCCTGAACTTGTTCATCAAATTCCTTCCATTCATCTGTAAGAGGCAAATGTAATGTCTCGTATGCATGGCTGTCTTCATCAGAAAGCCAATTAAGAAATTCTTCGTTATATCGTTTTTTACTTGCTTCCTGCAACTGATCGAATGCTGTTTGAAAATAATAAATTGGATCTTCATCTAATTCTGGGTCTGCAAATTCAGCCATAAAATCTCGCATCCATCTATGCTTGGTTATAGTTCCTTTGGGTGTGACATTGAACTGTCGCCAATGTAGTTGCTCTCTATACGGGATTCGTCCTAAATCCCCTAGCCATACCTGAATCAACCCTTCACTGGTTGTATCGAAGGGTATGCTCCATAAACTCAAACATTTCAGATAGGATTGGCTAAGACTATATCGTCGAGGTTCTTGATAATATTTCCCTAAAACTTCGCGGCTGAAATATACAGCAGTTAAAAAGTGAGGAGTTCCTCTATCAGTGAAATAGTTGGATAATTCATCTTCATTGCACGTTGCTTCAAGCTCATTACCTTGATCATCTCTCCCTATAATAAAGGTACCATATCGGTCTTTTGAAAATGGATTTGTATGTTGTTTATCTGGTTCAGAATATGGATCAACTACATCTTTTCCAAGAAGTCTAGATGAACTTTGATATTTTTCAATCGGTATATCAGTTCGCAGCCAGAATTCAAACTTTGATCTTTCATCACCCCCTTGATAACTTGTAAACTCTCCATTTATATAGCTGCTAATATTATCAGTAGCTAACCTTCGATGATCATGGTAACGGACAAGATAACATTTCTTAGCAGCAAGGTAGTCTCTAAGGTGATGTGTTTCTATTAAGATCGTCCGATTCTCTTTATCGCGATTGATACGAATTATTGGCTGAATATCGCCATCATCAGTAATGCGGTGATACTCATTCTTTTCAGGAACATAAAAAGCTTCATGATATAAGATGAAATCCTGAGTAAGCTCAAACGTATTTGGAATATATCCATGAAATTCTCGGTGAATTGTAAACGGCAAAAACTGAAGACCATTAAAATTTTCAGGGTCATTTGAACTGTAATATACAAAGCCTTTTTCCCCATGTTTATTGAACATAGGGTGTCCAATATGCGTATCAATATCCCAAGAATTGGTCGATAAAATCTTTTTTAGTGTATCTTCTTGAACAGACACTAAGACACTGAAAGTAAAAAAATCAGTGGTGTCATCACGCCAAGACCGAGCAACTACCACCCAATCAGTAGCATCATTTTCTCTCTTTTTAAGCCAATCCTCAAAAGCTAAAAACGACAAAACAGATTGAACAGCGGGCTGACCAACAAAATCTTGAATAATTTTGGGGACTCTATTGTCTTGACTCATTGCAACCTCTCAAAATATTAAAATCCCAACTCCTTCCCCGCCTTTGGCGGGAGAGGCAAATTCTGCTCTTAGAACCCTAATTCTTTCAAGTTTTGTTCTTTACTGCGTTTTTCCTTGCCACCCAGCAGCTCCTTCCAAAACACATCATCATACCTGCGAGACTTGACAGGCAGCGGCATCGGCACGCCCCAGCCCAACAGCAGAACTTCCTCCTTCGGTTGGAGTCGCGCCAGCATACCGCGCAGAGCGTCCCGTCCAGAAAGACCCGAAAGCACGGCTTGAATATCCAGGTCATCGCCGAGCCAGCCGCTGATGCGCGTCCCCAACTGGCTCATCACCTCGTCATAAATTTGCGACGGGCGCTGGTCTACGATCAGCAGGGTCACGTAATATTTGCGGAGTTCGCGAGCGATGGTCGCGAAGGTCGTCTGCGCCGCCATCTCACGGTTGAGCAGTTTATGCGCCTCCTCCACCACGATCACCAGCGGACGCGGCTCGCTCTTCCCGTGCGTCCTGAATTCATTGGTCTTCTTCTCCCACGCCGCGCGGATCTTGCGCGTCAACAAATTCGACACGAGCAGATAATCCAGGTCGCTTTCATGTTCGCCATACGAAAGCACCACATGCTGACCATTCTCCAGCGCGTCGATGATATTCTTCACGCTGTCCGCGGCGGGCTTCTCGACGATATACGGCTTGCCGAACAAGCGCCGCAGTTTATCGTGCAGAGCCTCCGCCGCCATCACGTTCACGCCGTTGCTGTCCGCCCACGCCGCCACACTATCGGGATGCGGCACGCGCTTCATCTTTCCCTTGTCGTCCTCCACTTCCACCTCTTCGCGGTTCATCGCCTTGAAGCGCGCGAACCACTCATTCTTGAACGACCCGAACAAGGCGTTCAACGTGGTGGGCGTGGTCTCCTTCAGATTCAATTCACGGCTCAAGGTTTCGATATCGGCTGTGGAAATGTCGCCTGTTGAGATTTCCAAATTAAAGTCGGGGACTTGCCCTCTGATGGTTGCTCCTGCTCCCAAGCCGACGACTCTTATCTTCGACTTGAACTTGGTCTTGAGTCCCGTCACGGCTTTTTTCGTGTCTGACGCCACATCGTCAAACCCGTACTCGTTGTGCATGTCCAGCACCAACACCGACGCCTTGTTGTAGTGCATCAAGCCCGCCAGCACCAGCCGCGTCAAAAACGACTTGCCCGTGCCCGTCGCCCCAAACACCCCCGACGACCTCTGCACGAACTTCTCCATGTCAATGCAAACGGGATGTCCCTGCTCGCGGGTATAGCCGATGATAAATTTGCCGTCCACATTCGGATCACCGAAAATCTCAGCGATGTCACCCTCGTTCGCCATCCGCACCTGCGAATGATGCGGCGGCACCGTCTTCACAGGAATCGGATGCGGGACTGAATCGCCGATCTTCTTCACCCAAATATCATACTCAGGCGAAGCGGGGTCAGGTCCGCGCTCAAGCATCAACGCGGGCAGCACCTCGAGATTGGTATACAGAGTTTGTCCATGCAAAGCCTTCGCCAACGCCGCAGGCAATCGGTCAGACTTCTCATCCGCAAAACGGTCATCCGTCGCGCCGAGCTGCATATCGGTCACAAGACCATAGAAATGATAGTCCCCGCTCTCGATCACCACAAACGCCCCCTCCTGCACTGTGAGCGGGTCCACGGTGAGACGCACGCGGAAAGACTCCTTCAGTCCGCCACCAACGATATAGCCGATAATTTTATCTTCCATGAGTCTCCTTTTTACCACGAAGGATACAAAGGGGCACAAAGGTTTAAGAGCTTTGTTCTTGCTTTCCTTAGTGTTCCTTCGTTCCCTTTGTGGTTAATGCCTTTAATAAACAATCCTCTTAATCCCATCTTTCAAATGAACCACATTGAAGTTAATGAGAAATCCGAGTCGTAGTCCAGTCAATTTCAAATACGTTATCAATTGAGCATCATAGACTGGGTTCATCGTCTCGACTGATTTGAACTCCACAATCACACAATCTTCAACCAACATATCCAAACGCAAGCCCGCATCCATTTTGATATCTTTGTAGGTCACTGGTAAAGCCACTTGTGTAGCCACCTGCAATCCGCTTTCTCGTACCTCAAAAGCCGTACAAGTCTCGTAAACTGATTCCAGCAATCCAGGCCCAAGAGCAGTATGGACTTTGAACGCCGCATCCAAAACAGCCTTTCCAACTAGTTCCACATTCGGCGGAACAGGCAAATAAACCTTCTTTTGCATTTCCTTCGTGCTCCTTAGTGCCCTTCGTGGTTAATGGGTTGTTGCACAAATCCCAACACCACAACCGCCGTCAACAACACAAACAAAAACAGAAAGGAATTTTCCAACCAGGCCGGCCTCGCTGTTGATGGGAACAATGTCGCCGAGTACGCGAACGAAGCCGCGGTGATCAACAACATCGAAACGACCTTCATCCACGGCACATCCCGCACATCCCGCACATTCCAGGCAGACATGACCAATATAAAAGGCACGGCCAGCAAAGGCAGGTTGTAATCGTGGCTGATGGCGGGCAGCATCAATCCGCCAATCAGGCAAGCCATCCATAAAGCCGCATCAATGCCTTTTTCATTCCGCACATAGGCCCGGACCAGAATAACAATAAAGCACAGAAAAAAATAAGCATACAAGAACCCCTCCAACCAGCCGGGCAAAGAGAGACTGGTCACAAAGGCATAGATCGAATGATTGTATGGAAGCTCGTTGGCAGCCCCACTGTCGATCAGGTGGGACAGGAACACGGCAAAATACGAATATCCCAGCAGGAAGAGCAGGGCGAAATTCGCCAGTCCCAGGGCAATAAAGCGTTTGAGGATGCCCTTCCAATCGCGCCAATCGTCCACGAACATGACAACAAAGATCGCAGGGAAGACCTTTAGCTGAATTGAGATGCTGAATAATATGTAGGCAAAAATGCGATACGAAGGATGCCTGTGGAAAATATAGATGGCCGCGGCGGTCAGGGTCATGGCGATGGTGTAGAACTGGCCGGTCTCCAGCTCGAACTGCAGTCCATACGAAAAGATGGAGGCCGCGAAGATAAAAAAGACCAGCGCGCGGTGTTCCCTTTTCGTGATCAACAATGGCAGAAGCAGGTTGAGGATCAAATAGCTCGCCAGGGTAAACCCTGTCACCACGAAAAAATTGGCCGGATAACGTAACAGCAGCAAGGGTGTGAAAAGAACCGAGCTCAAAGCGGGGAAAATATATTTCGGTTCGCGTTCACCCATAAACCAGACCCGGATGTGGTCGAGGGTCAGGCGGGTGTCAAAACCGATGTTCTCGCGCGGCGGCAGGTAGCCGCTGGCATATTGAAACCGGTGTTCAGGATTCAGGAAGGTCGGGAATATGTAAAAGGCAAGGCAGGCCAGCAAAAAACCAAGCACCACCCAGGTGAAGGCCGGCTGGTCACGGACCTGTTCTACAAGTCCGCGCAAGAATCCGGAGGGAAGCGAGGTTCCATTCCGCTGGTGAATGAACAGCCCCACGCCGAGCAGCACGATCAGAACGCCGATCTCCGCCCAGATCACCTGCAGTGCCGGGACTCCGCCTTTTTGTCCCAGGCCGATGAAGTCCGCGAAAATGGAAAGCAGGGCAAGCACGGCGCCCAATGCGATCAGCAGAACGGGATATCTATTCTTCAAGAATATTTCTCCGTAAGCCCTAGACCACTTCGCCCAACGCGCCCAGCACGCTCATCAGCGTCGGGTAATCGTCGCGCAGCAGGGAGATCAATTCAGCGGTGGCTTTTTCCTTCCAGGCATCGCCGCCCCGGCCATGCGCCGCGCCGGCCATCAGTAAATGCGCCGCCAGCACTTCGCCAACCGGAATTTCCTTCGCGCCCAGAACGTGCCGGAAATAGCCGAACCGGCCCGCAGACGTAAAGCGGACCACTTCCTTGTCGTCGCAGGCATAGATCACATCCAGGCTCAAGGGCGGACGCGGCGGCAGAAGATGGTGCACCTTGCCGTCCTGCTCATACCCCACCGCCAGCACGGACATCTCCACGGGCACAATGCGCCGCTCGCGGTTGTCCTTCATCACCTCCGCGCTGACATTGTCCGCGGTCACGAGCTGGCGCACCAGCCCGTCATCGTCAATATGAATATCATGGATCAGGCCATACACCTGATAGCCATCGCCCAAAGGCGCGCGCACCAGGGCGCCAAAGGCGGGCACGGTCAACTGGGATACGCGGCAGCCGGCAATAAAGCCCGTGGTGCCTGCGCGCAGCAAACGTCCGATCTCGATTGGATCTGTCATCTGGGCTCCTTACTTTTTATAACCGGTTCTGGCCGGGAGGTTTTTGGCGGATTGCTTTCCGGAAATCTCACCCACTTCGCCGCCGTGATTTCTGATTTCGATCGCAAGCATCTGGTCGATCTCCTCTTTTTCCTTATGGGACACAACGGCAATCTCATGCGCCCGATGCAGCAAATACGGGAAAGGTTCATTACCCATGATTTTCGCCTGCTCAATGAGGGCGGAATGCAGGCCATCCAGGGCATCTTTTTTATTAACGACCCATAAGGGCACGTCAATTCGCGCGATTTTGGGTTTCTTTTCATCGCCCACATTCAGATAGAAGAAATGAATCGAGATGGAATCCTTATACTTGTCAGCCGACTTCGCCTGAAGCGCAAAGATGGCCGATCTTTCGTGCTTTCCCAGGATTTGACCAAACAGCCATAAATCGGTCACTCCGGACAGGGGATGGTATTTTTTTAGGTTGTTTAATTCGTCCTGCGGAAGGGCGGCAATCTCCAACAACCTGACCACCCAGTTCGCACCCGGTTTATCAACATATCCCGAGGTGATCACCCGCTGTTTTTCCATTTCCTTGAGGGTGTCCAGATAATCCTGCAGACTCTTCTCAAAATCCCTGGAATTATCACTGTCAACCGCGCCCCAAAGTTCGAGCTGACCTTCCGTCAGGGCAATGACCGTCCCCGAATAATTCCGGGACACTTCCAGCAGCTTCCTGCGCTCAGCGACATCGCGTTGCAGCGCAACCTGGCTGTCGCTAAAAAAAGTGTCTTCGAATTCATCCAGCATGTGCAGATCGGTATCGGTAAACACCTCCGGGGTGTTGCCTGAACCCACCTGCATGGCAATTGCCCCAACGTTGATTAAATAGTATTGAAGTGCCGCATGTCGGTCCGGAACGATCTGGGATCCATCCGCGGCGACAAGGGTCGCTTCCATAACAGAATCAGGCGCAGGGTGGTGTGAAACGAGACATTCATCGCGCGGATAAGCACAGCGGATATTGGAGTCGGCAAGTTTGGCAGAATCCACCTTGGAGCGCAGCTCCTCCAGCTTGGAATCAAAATAATTCAGCAAATCAAGCGCTGAAGCCTGCGCGGCCTCCTTCTTCCTTCTTCTTTCCTGCGCGCCTTTGCCGATCTCTTTTACTTGCCGGTAGGTTTCCTGATAGTTGATGGGCATTTTTTCTCGTTAGAACATTTGTGCAAAATTTTAGCCGTAAATGTACTAAAATACAAGTGCGGCCAATCCTGTAAATTTTCGGGAACTTTTCCGGAACGGGCTCGTCTATGGAGCAGAATATATACAAAGGAGAAACAAATGCGTACCAAATTTTTAGTCTTTGCAGTATTAATTTTCACCCTGGTGCTGAGCGCCTGCGGACCGACCACGATCAATCAGGCCGGCCCCGAAGCCGTCCGCTCGCTGAATGTGAACGGGCTGGGACAGGTCTACCTGACCCCCGACATCGCCTATATTTACATCGGTGTGCACAGTGAAGCCGCTGCGGCTTCCCAGGCGGTCGACTCGAACAAGACCCAGACCACAGCCGTGATCGATGCCCTCAAGAAGGCGGGCGTGGCCGAGAAGGATATCCGCACCACCAACTTCAGCATCTGGCCCTCACAGCAGTATGCCCCGGATGGCACCGTCTCCGGCACCGTCTACATGGTCGATAACACCGTGTACGTGATCGTGCGCAACATCGACAATCTCGGCAGCCTGCTGGATGACACCATCAGCGCCGGCGCCAACAGCATCAACAGTATCCAGTTCGACGTGGCCGACAAGGCCCAGGCCGTCAAGGATGCGCGCGCCAAGGCCGTGGAAGATGCCAAGACCCAGGCCCAGGAACTTGCCAATGCGGCCGGTGTCTCTCTCGGCGACATTCAAGCCATCAGCTTCTACGATAACAGCCCCTACCCCGTTTCCGAAGGCAAGGGCGGCGGCGGCGGAGTCATGGCTGCGGATGCGGCCGTACCGATCCAGCCCGGCCAGTTGACCATTTCCGTCTCGGTCAGCATGACCTACGCGATCAAATAAACGCGTCAGATTTAACCCTGGCCTGCTCCTGAACAAGGAGCAGGCCTTTTTGTTTTGCTTCTCCAGCGGCGTTCACGGACCGGGGCGCTGCGCGGTTATAATCGCCTCATTAATCATTCCCGTCAAGGAGTCTCTTCATGTTAAGAGTTGGTTACATCGGTCTCGGATTAATGGGCAAGTCGATTGCCCGCAACATCCTCAAAGCGGGGTTCCCGGTGGTGGTGCATAACCGCTCACGTGCCGCCGTGGACGAACTGGTCGCGGAAGGGGCCATGGCTGCAAATTCGCCAAAAGAGGTTGCCGCGCAGGTGGATGTGGTCTTCACCAACCTGCCCGACTCGCCCGATGTGGAAACAGTCGTGCTCGGCAATAATGGGATCATCGAAGGTGCGCACGCCGGCCTGATCGTGATCGATAACTCCACCATCAAACCGGCCTCCGCACGCATGATCGCCGGGAAGTTAAAGGAAAAGGGCGTGTACTCCCTGGATGCGCCCGTCTCCGGCGGGGACATCGGCGCGAAGAACGGCACACTGACCATCATGATCGGCGGCGAAGCCCGGGCCCTTGAAAAAGTGATGCCGGTGCTGCAGGCCATGGGCAAGACCATCACACACGTTGGCGATGCGGGCGCGGGCCAGGTGGCCAAGGCCGCCAATCAGATCATGGTGGCCGCACAGATGGTGGCCATGGGCGAACTGCTGGTCCTTTCGAAGAAGGCCGGTGTGGACCCGCGCAAGGTGGTGGATGCGATCAAGGCCGGTGCCGCGCAGTGCTGGGCGCTGGACATTAAACCTCCGCGCCTGTTCGACGGCAACCGCAGCCCGGGCTTTAAATCGTATATGCAGTTGAAGGACATGAAGATCGTGCTCGATACTGCAAAGGAATATGACGTTCCCATTTCAGGCACCGTTGAAAACACGAAGCTCTTCCAGCAAATGATCGACATGGGCATGGGCGAGCTGGATAATTCCGCCGTGGTGGGCGTGATCGAAAAACTGGCCGGCATCGGAATTTTGGATTAATGCATGCGGGCGCGGCATTGCCGTGCTTCAGCTTCTCATGGAAATCAACCAACCTGCACCCGATTTTGAGTTACCCGATCTCGAGGGCAGGCTGCATCGTTTAAGGGATCAGCGCGGCAGAATCGTGATCGTCAACTTTTGGTCCTGTGAATGTCCGCACTCGGAACGCACAGACAAGGCCATCCTGTCCATGTTCGTGCAGTGGCAGGACAATGTGAATATGCTGTCGATCGCGTCAAATCGAAACGAGACTCCCGAGGCGGTTAGAACTGCCGCTAAAACGCGGCGCCTGCCAACGGTCCTGATGGATGCGCAGTGTCTCGTCGCGGACCTGTATGAAGCGCAGACCACTCCGCACGTATACGTGATCGACCGGGCAGGCATCCTGCGCTATCGGGGGGCCGTGGACGATGTAACCTTCCGCAATCGGACAGCGGCCCGCTTCTTTCTGAACGAGGCGGTTGAGTCGCTGCTCGAGGGGCGCTTGCCGGCCGTTTCAGAGTCTCCGGCATATGGGTGCACCATTGTGCGGGAAGTTTGATAGAATCAAACCGTGATCGAAATTAAAGAACGTGTCTTCTTCCTGAACAAAATCCATCTCTTCGGGGGGCTGAAGGAGGATCAACTCGCAGGCATTGCCGTCGAGCTGGAGGAACGCACCCTGCCTGCGGAAAGCGTGGTCTTCGAGCGCGGCGTCAAAGCGGATGGTTTTTACCTGATCTATAAGGGAAAGGTGAAAGTGACCCGGCCAAGGGAAAAAGGTGAAAAGGGCGAGGATTTTCTGGCCTGGCTGCAGGCCGGAGATTATTTCGGCGAGGAGGCCCTGTTCGAAAATCGCAACCGCTCAGCCACCATCCGGACCGTGGAAGATTCGATCGTTCTTTTCCTTTCAAGAAGAGGGTTTGAAAACCTGCTGAAGCAATACGAAAAATTAAAACCCAATTTTCTGGTGGCCATCAAAAGCCGCAAGCTCGCACGTGCCACCCGTTTCAAATGGCTGGGACCCAAGGAAAGCGTTTATTTTCTGGCACGCAGGCACAAGATCCGCCTGTACCAAGCTTTGATGGGTCCTTTCTTTTCCCTGCTGATCCCGATCGCACTTTTCGGATGGGCCTTTTTGTCCGGCGCGGTCACTCCCGTGGCCGTGGGCGGACTCCTGTTGATCATGATCCTGCTCTGGGGGGTCTGGCAGGCCATCGACTGGAGCAACGATTATTATATTGTGACGAACCAGCGCGTGGTCTGGGTGGAGCGCGTGATCGGCATCTACGACAGCCGCCAGGAAGTGCCGCTCTCGACCATCCTTTCGGTTAACGTGGAAACAGACGTGGTCGGGCGCGCGTTGGATTACGGCAATGTGGCCGTGCGCACCTTTGTTGGAAAGATCCAGTTCGATTATGTCGATCATCCCAACCAGGCGGCCGACATGATCCGCGAATATTGGGAGCGCACGAAGACCAGCGGCACCCAGGCACAAAAGGATGCGATGAAGAACGCCATCCGCTCGAAACTTGGGTTGGCGGTGCAAAAGGCCCCCAGGGATGAACTTCCCCCCATTCACTATGAAGACAAGGAAGTCCAGAAAAAATCGCTGATCCGGATCGTTCTTTCGAATTTGTTCAAGCTGCGTGTGGAAGACGGCGGCACGGTCATTTATCGCAAGCATTGGTTCGTGCTCCTGCAGCAGGCGGCGCGTCCGTTGACCTTTCTTACCGGTGTGATGATCCTGATGGGCATTCGCTTGTGGGCGCTTGCCCAGTCCCCAGACCGGGCCTTTCTCGAACGAAATGCGCTCGGCACCCTGCGGCCCGATACACTGGTCGTCCTGCTTGCCTTTCTGACCCTGCCCTTCCTGGGCTGGATGGTCTGGGAGTACATCGACTGGAAGAACGACATCTTCATGGTCACGCCGGATGAGATCTTCGACATCGACAAGACCCCGCTTGGCACCGAGGAACGCCGTTCGGCGCAGATCGAAAGCATCCTGAGCACAGAATACAAACGCGTCGGCCTGCGCGGATATTTATTAAATTACGGCACGGTGCACATCACCGTGGGCGGAACGAAACTGGAATTCCAGGACGTGCTGGACCCGGCCGGTGTACAGGCGGACATCAATCGCCGCCGCATGGTGCGCCTGGCAAAGAAGAGCGAAGATACCGCCAACGTGGAACGCGAACGCATGGCGGTCTGGCTGGCGGCTTATCACCAGAACATCAGCGAGTTCGATGCGCCCGTGATCGTGCCGCACAACGACGACCAGACGAACGCAGCCCAGGCCGCCGAACTGGACGACGATAACAACAATCCGCAGCCGGGCGATTATGGGGAAGCCTAGGCCGCTGAAGCACACTGATTTCAAAAGGATAAAGGAAACTAAAAGTATGCCGTTACGAGAGATCGTCACCCTGCCCGAACCCATCCTGCGGCGCAAGGCAAAGCCCGTCACCAAATTCGACAGGGACCTGCAAAGCCTGATCGATGACATGATCGAGACCATGCGGGATGCGCCGGGCGTGGGTCTGGCCGCTCCGCAGGTCAACATCGGCGAGCAATTGATCGTTGTGGAATATGCGGAGCACGAGGATGAGGAAGAGGAGTTGGAGGACGAAGACGCCGAAGGCACCCCCCAAAAACCCAAGAAATTGTATGTGATGATCAATCCGGAGATCGTGAAAGCCTCCGAGGAAAAAGTGATGGGAATCGAAGGTTGTTTATCCATTCCCGGGCTGCAGGGAGAAGTGGAGCGGCACGAGAAGATTCAGGTCAAAGGGTTGAACCGTTTTGGAAAACCGCAAAAGCTCAAAGTGGAAGGCTGGATGGCGCGCATCTTCCAGCATGAGATCGACCACCTGAACGGCGTCCTGTTCACGGACCGCGCCACCCGGGTCTGGAAACCCAGGGAAGACGAACCGATCGAGCTGGAGTAGGTCGTTTGCAGGAACCCATCCGCCGCCTCATTTCAACGGACCTGCCCCGCCTGCGGAATTTTTGGGTCGAGCAATGGGGCAGCGATTTCATGATGGTTCATCATGAAATCATCCGGTATGATGAGGTGGAGGGATTTATCCATGATGACTGGACCGGCCTGGTCACCTTCAAGATCACGGACCGTGAATGTGAGATCGTTTCCCTGGATAGTTTACGGGAAGGCAGTGGGATCGGCACGGCGCTTATCGAAACGGTGCTTCAGGAGGCGCAGATCAGGAAGTGCCGGCGCGTGCATCTGACCACCACAAACGACAACCTGCACGCGCTCGGCTTTTATCAACACCGCGGATTTGAACTGTCGGCCCTGCGCCGCGGCGCCCTGAACGAATCGCGCAAGCGCAAGCCATCCATCCCGTTGACAGGAATGAATAACATTCCGCTGCGCGATGAGCTTGAATTGGAAATCGTTTTGACCTGAACAACACAAGAGATTCTTCAACCGCCGCCTCCTTCAGAGTGACACAAACAGCATGTATCTAAAACATCTTTCCCTGACCAATTTTCGCAGCCTGACCCGCCTGGACGCAGAACTTCCACGGCGGGTTGTTTTGCTGGTGGGTGAAAACGCCCAGGGCAAAACCAGCGTGCTTGAAGCCATTTATTTCCTGGCGGCCTTCACATCGTTTCAAACCCATGTAGACCGGCAGATCGTCAACTTTCACGAGGCGAAAAATCCGCTGGCAGTGACGCGTCTGGTGGCGGATTATCAGCGCGGCAAAATAAAACATCGCCTGGAAGCGCGCCTGATCCTGGAGCCGACCGGCATCAACGGGCAGCGGCTGCGCAAGGAAGTTTTGCTCGACGGCGCGAAGAAGCATGTCAGCGACATCATGGGCCATTTCAACGCAGTCATCTTTGTGCCACAGATGAGTCAGATCATCGAAGGCGGTCCCGACGAACGGCGGCGCTATCTTAATCTCGCGCTGGCGCAGGCGGTACCCTCCTACGCGCGCGTCCTCAGTGAGTACAACCAGGCCCTGACCCAGCGCAACGCCCTGCTCAAGGCGCTGAACGAACGCGGAGGAGACGGCGGCCAGCTTCAGGTCTGGGATGAAGCGCTGGTGCGGCTCGGCGCGCAGATCATTTTGTGGCGCATCGAGGCGGTCCAGGAGATCGAACGCTTCGCATCGCGCATTCATCACGAGCTGACTCGCGGAAACGAGGTGCTGCGTCTCGCCTATGAGCCGGCCTACGATCCGCTTCCCAGGCCCGGGTTGCAATTGGGATTAAAGCTGGATACGGTCATCGATCGTTCCTCCATCGAACTGGATGAGATCCAAAATGGATTTTTATCCCAGCTGAAAGGCATTCGCAGCGAAGAGATCGCGCGCGGCGTGACCACGATCGGCCCGCACCGCGACGATCTGCGCTTCATCATTAACAAGGCGGATGTCAGCGATTACGGTTCGCGCGGACAACTGCGCACCACCCTGCTTGCGCTCAAACTTGCGGAGGTGGAATGGATGAAGGAACGCACCGGCGAGTGGCCGGTCATTCTGCTGGATGAAGTGATGGCCGAGCTGGACGTACACCGCCGCGCCGACCTGCTGAAATATGTCGGCAAGGCCGAGCAGGTGCTGCTCACGACCACGGATACGCATGCCTTTACACCTGACTTTGTCAAACAGGCGGAAATTTGGGATGTGAGCGGCGGCGTGGTACAGCCGAGAAGATAGTCATGTCCGTGCGAGGGTGCCGAAGCAATCCCCCTGTTATCGCGGGGATTGCTTAGAAAGTTATTGAAGTAAAATAACCTCCATGCCCGACATACTAAAGTACGATGTCCTCGTCATCGGCTCCCTCAATGCAGACCTTGTCGTACGCACAGTCCATTTTCCGCGGCCCGGCGAAACCATCAGCGGAGATGACCTGCAGATCATCCCCGGAGGCAAGGGGGCCAATCAAGCCGTAGCTGCGGCGAGACAGGGAGCCAGCGTGGCCATGGTTGGACGTGTGGGAAAGGATGGTTTTGGTCCATTCCTGTTGAACAGTTTGAAATCCGACTCGGTGGATATTGCAAATATATCCACCGACGAATCTGCAACGGGCACGGCCATGATTGTCGTGGATTCAAGCGGACAAAACAGCATCGTCCTTTCGGCAGGGGCAAACGGCAAAGTAACATCCAAAGATATTGATGCGTTGAAGATTAAAGCAAAGGTTTTGCTTTTACAACTTGAAATCCCCCTGGAAACCGTGATCCACGCCGCAAAGTGGGGCCGGCAAAATGGCATGATCGTCATCCTGAATCCGGCGCCGGCCCGCGAGCTGCCTGACGAATTGCTGCTCAGTGCGGACTATATCCTCCCCAATGAAACGGAACTCAGCCTGCTGACCGGCCTTCCTGTAAGGGATGTTTTGTCTGCCGAACAAGCTGCAAAAGCACTATTAAATCGTGGCGCAAAAAATGTGATCGTCACCCTCGGAAACAAAGGCGCACTGTTTGTATCAAACAAACAAGTGTCGCAAGTGAATGCATATCCAGTGGAGGTTGTCGATACCACTGCGGCAGGGGACGCCTTCATAGGCGGGTTTGCCTCCTTTTTAGTTGAAGCTTTGAAGTCCGACAGCGAGCTGCCGGACGTGCTGCTGCTTGCTCCTGCACTGCAGATCAAAGCGGTGAAATACGCCAATGCCTGCGGCGCACTGGCGACCACAATGTTCGGGGCACAACCGTCGCTGCCCACAAAAGAAGAAGTTGAAAAATTCCTTTCATAGGGATGGGATCATCCCTTCCTTCAGGACCTCATGAAACCAACCCGCATCATCATCGATACCGACCCCGGCGTGGACGACGCACTTGCCTTTTTATTTGCGCTCTCTTCGTCAAAAATCTCCCTTGAAGCCCTGACCACGACACAGGGCAATGTCACCGTGGACAAAGCCACGCGCAACGCCCTGGCAATCCTGGAATTGGCTGGCGCCGGACATATCCCTGTGGCGAGGGGAAACATGCTTCCCCTCGTTCAACCTTTGCGCGCATCCGCTCTGGTCCACGGGGAAAGCGGGGTGGGCAATGCCAATCTTCCCGAGCCGAAAAACCGGCCTGTTGGCCTGCATGCAGTTGACTTTCTGATCGAGAAAATCCTTGCCGAACCCGGCCAGATCAGTATCTTCCCCATCGGTCCGTTGACCAACATCGCCATGGCGATCCGCAAGGAACCCCGTTTCGCTTCGGCGGTAAAGGAGCTCGTCATCATGGGCGGCGCGATCCGGGAGGGCGGCAACATGAGTCCACTGGCCGAGTTCAATATTTATGTGGACCCTCATGCGGCGCATATTGTTTTTCATTCGGGCATCCCGATCACATTAATTCCGCTGGACGTGACCCATCAATGCATCCTGAAACAGGAGCATATTGACAGGCTGCTTAAAATCAAATCCCCCGTCTCGAAATTCATTTCCGACGCCATGCACGACTATATGGCGTTTTCACTGGAAATAGGCCAGGCGGGCTGCGTCCTGCACGATCCACTGACCCTGGCCGCCCTGCTCGCGCCGGAATTGCTGACCCTGAGGGAATATTATGTGGATGTGGACATCTCAGGCGGTGTTTCCATGGGAAACACATTTGCGGATTTTTCCAATGTTTCCAAAAAACCGGTCAATATGAAGGTGGCCGTGGACGTGCGCGGAGACGATTTTGTTGAACTATTCCTCACGCATATGGAAACGCTGGGCCGTTCCATTCAGGATCGAACGAAATGACCAAGCGCATCATCCTCGACACCGATCCCGGGATCGACGATTCCCTGGCCATTCTGCTCGCCCTCGCATCTCCCGAAGTGACGCTTGAAGGCTTGAGCGTGGTGCACGGCAATTCGTCCACGAATCAGGGGACGATCAATGCCCTGTCGGTGCTGGAGCTGGCAAAGGCCGGGCAAATCCCCGTTTTCAAGGGCTGCGAACTGCCGCTGGTGCAGCCGTCCCTGCTGGCACCCGAAACGCATGGGGATCAGGGCATCGGGTATGCAAAACTGCCGGCACCGCAGACCCGGCCCCAGGTCCAAAAAGGAAGCGATTTTCTTATTGAGAAGATCATGTCCAACCCGGGTGAAATCACCCTGGTGTGCATCGGCCCGCTCACAAATGTCGCCCTGGCCGTGCGTCAGGAACCGCGCATCATCAGGAATGTCAGGGAAGTGTTCATCATGGGCGGGGCGATCCGTCACGAAGGCAACACGACCGCGCTGGCGGAATTCAACAGTTATGTGGACCCGCATGCCGCGCACATCGTATATCACTCCGGCCTGCCGATCACGCTCACACCGCTGGATGTGACCTATGAATGTATTTTTTCGCCGGACGATCTGGGCCGGCTGCTGAAGATCGATTCGCCGGTCACGAAATTCATTGCAGATGCGACCCGTTTCTACATGGAATTCCATGATGAGTATCAAAAGATCGAAGGCTGTGTCATCAATGACCCGATGACGCTGGCCCTGACCTTCCTGCCGGAGATCTGCGATTACCGGGAGCTGTATGTGGATGTGGATATTTCCACGGGCGTGGGCCTGGGGAATACCTTTGCGGATTTCTATAACTATGAAAAAAAGGCTCCCAACATGAAAGTTGCACTTGGCGTAAGGCCGCGCATGTTCATGGAGCTGTTTTTGGAAAGGATGGAAAAACTGGCAAAATCCCTCTCGTGACTTTTCAGTTCAGGCAGTGTTAAGTTATTTGAAGTTCTGATCCCTTATTTCAAAATGGAGGCGAAAATGTTTGACAAGATCAAAAAAGATTTCACTACCATGACGTGGGTCCTCATCCCTGTGGCGATCGCCATTAATATCGCGATCGGGCAGATCGTTGTACTTCTGAAATTGCCGGTTTTTCTTGACTCGATCGGCACCGTGCTGGTGGGCATCATTTGCGGTCCCTGGGCGGGCGCGCTGACCGGCGCCCTGGCGAACACGATCTGGGGATTGTTCAACCCCGACTCGCTCCCCTGGTGGCCGGTGGCATTTTTCATTGGTCTCGTGGCGGGCTTGTGCGCCAATGCCGGGCTGTTCAAGAACTGGTGGAAGGTGATCCTCTCGGGCTTTCTGATCGCACTCACCGCCGCGATCGTATCCACCCCGATCTCGGTTTACTTGTACGGCGGGATTACCGCGAGCGGTTCCTCCTTCATTACGGCCTATCTGCTCCAGACCGGCCAGGGCATCTGGTCCGCAGTGGTCAGCACCAGCTTCCTGACTGAACCTGTTGACAAGATCACGACAGCCATGCTTGCTTTTGCCATTGTCCAGGGCCTTTCCAAGCGCCTCGTTGCCCGTTTCCCACGGCCCGAGAACGCCGAAGTGGAGGAAGGCACCAACCGGACTCAACTGATCATCGCACTGGTGGTGGTTGTTGTTGTGATCGCTCTGGGCTTCCTGGTCCGCAATATGCTGGCCGGCTGATCCACTCCATTGGAATAAAAAAAAATCAGGCTTCTTCGCGAAGCCTGATTTTTTTTGGCTTATAATCCAGCCACCCACACGACCCGTCTCTTTTACCTCAAACGGATAAACGGCCACATTTATGCACGAACGCCTTTCCTATTACGTCAAACGCGACAGCGCCCTCCACCGTCTCAATCCTTTAACCAAGATCATTTTGGCTTTAAGTATTGTCCTTGTTTCGATTGTCAGCCCGTGGTACTGGACCGCCCACATATTATTGCTCCTGGTGATCGTGCCCCTGTCCTTTGCCGGGCGGGTTTCCAGGGAATATTTTACAAGCGCAATCCGTCTTATCCTGCCTGCGGCCGGATTCATTTTTCTGATGCAGGCATTCTTTCAACCGATCGGGAACACCGTTATTTTCAAGTATTTATTTCTGGATGTCACCCAGGAGAGTCTATCCTTCGCATTTCGAATCTCCACAAGAATTGCGGTGATGATCTCCGCGTTTACACTCTTTCTGCTGACCACCCATCCGAGCGAATTGATGTCGGATCTGACCCGTCGCGGCCTGCCCCCTCAATTTGCCTACGTCATTATTTCCACCCTGCAGATTCTGCCGCAGATGCAGGCCAAAGCCCAAACCATTATTGCCGCCCAGCGTTCGCGCGGACTGGATACCGAAAGCACTTTTTTCAAACGGGCGGGCTCGGTCGTTCCGCTTGTCGGCCCCCTGGTCTTTGGCTCCCTGGTCGAAGTGGAGGAACGCGCCATTGCGATCGAAGCGCGCGGATTTACATCCAAAAGCATAAAGACCTCCCTGCATGAAATTCCCGACAGCCTCTCCGACAAAATCATCCGCTGGGTGCTGATCCTGCTCGTCCTTCTTTCCATCGCGTTGAAAATATGGCTTTCATAAACCTTCAAAACGTCACTTATAAATATCCGCTGACCAAGACTCCCGTCCTGCAGAATATCAATCTGCAGGTCAACGAGGGGGAGTTCATTGCGGTCGTCGGCCCCAACGGCGCCGGCAAGTCCACCTTGTGTTACACCCTCGCGGGGTTTGTGCCGCATTTTTTCAAGGGCGAGATCAGCGGCAGTGTGGAAGTAGCCGGCCGGGAATCCAGCAAGTCCACGCTGGATGAGTGGGTGCGAAACGTTGGTCTGGCCTTCCAAAATCCCTTCAACCAGATCTCCGGTGCGAAATACACCGTCTTTGAAGAGATCGCCTTCGGGCTGGAAAACAACGGCGTGCCGCGCGAAGAGATCAAACCCCGGGTGGAGGAAGCCTTGAGCCTGACCGACATCAGCGATCTGGCGGACCGTTCACCCTATTCATTATCCGGCGGCCAACAGCAGCGCGTCGCTCTGACCTCGATCCTGGTCATGCGTCCCAAACTGCTCGTCCTCGACGAACCAACCTCGCAAATGGACCCGATCGGTACGCGCGAAGTCTTCGGCGTGGTCCGTAAAATGGCGGAAGGCGGGATGACGGTCGTGATGGTCGAACACAAAATGGAGTGGATCGCACAATTCGCAGACCGGGTCATTGCACTGCAGGATGGCAAAATCCTGCTCGAAGGCAAACCCAATGAGCTGCTGACTTCGGATCTGCTTTCGGAAAACGGGTTCGGGATATCACGCTACACGTCCACAGCCAGAGAGGCGAAAAAACAAGGTTTGTGGAAGAGCGAAAAATTACCGGTCACTTTGGACGAGGCGGCAGAAGGATTCAAGCCATGAAAATCGAGATAAGGGACCTTCGCTTCACCTACCCAACCGGACTGGAAGCCCTGCAGGGTGTTTCGCTTGTGGTCGAACCGGGCGAACAGGTGGCCATTGTCGGGCAGAATGGCGCAGGCAAGACCACTCTCGTGAGACACTTCAACGGGCTGTTGCAGGCAGCTGCCGGGTCCGTTTTGATCGGGGAATGGGATCCGAAAAAATATTCGGTGGCAAAGCTGGCCTCACGCGTCGGGTACGTCTTCCAAAATCCGGATGAACAATTATTTTCAAAGGATGTCGGCACCGAGGTAAAGTTTGGGCCGCGCAATCTGGGGTATGCAAAGGAAAAGATCGATGAACTGGTTCAACGTGCGCTGTCACTGACCGAGTTAAGCGACAAGACTGAGACCAATCCCTACGACCTGTCCCCGACCTGGCGCAAGATGGTCGCGCTGGCCTCCGTCATTGCCATGGACACTCCGATCGTTATCTTCGACGAACCCACCACCGGGCAGGACGCCCTCAACGTGGCGCGTATTGCGCACGTCATCGCTGAGCTGCGCCGGGAGGGCAAGACTGTCATCACCATTACGCATGACATCGACTTCTGCGCGGAAAATTTCGAGCGGGTGATCGCCATGTCGAAGGGACGGATACTTTTGGATGGCCCCGCGCGCGAGATCCTGGGCCAGGAACATATCCTTGCACAGACCTATGTTGACCCGCCCCAATTAACCCGGCTGGGAAAGAAACTTGGCCTGAAGGAAACGGTCAGAAATCAAGTGGAGTTTTTGGAAATCTACAAAAATCACCGGAATAAATAAAAAGAGGGACGGTCATGAGACCGTCCCTCTTTTTATTATCAGGAAAGATTATTTCCCGCCCGGATGAGCCAGAATGACAAAATAACTGTTTTCCTGGATATCCATTCTGTAGGCGGAGGCAAGATAGGATTGCTTCGTTCGATTAACATTTACCAGCGAGAGGAAATGATCCGTTACATGTCCTTCACCGCGAAGGATGTGCAGAAATTCCCCCCGTTGATAGGCATCCCAAATTCCAAGTTGCAGCAACGACTGACCCACCACGTCCTTGCGTTCAAAGCCCAGTTCCAGAATAAACGAGCGGTTCACCTCGATGATCTTTTCATCCTGTGTCCGCAAAACGCAAATCAAAGGAATGTTGTCCGGGGATAAAAGGCTTTCATCCCCGGCGCCAAAGGCACTGTTCTCGGCACGCCTTCTCTCGGAAATATCCTCCAAAATAAAGGCGCGGCCCAAAGGCTGGTTCTTCCAGCGGACGGTGGAAACCCTCGCATTGAAATACGCGGGATCCCGTCCTTCGAAGGTCATGACAACTTCACCCCGCACGGTCGCGTGCGAGCCGGCCAGTTTGCTCAAGGAAGGCCAGAGGGGCAGGCTGGAGGCGGGTTTGCCGGTGAAGTTCCTGGAATCGACTCCGCTGTAATATTCATAGGCCTGATTGATATAGGCGATCCTGTCCGCATCGTTGACGACGATCACAACATTATCCAGGCTCTCCAGCACGGTCTCGCCGGCAATCGGCATGATATCCAGGATCCCAAAGCGGAAGAGACCGATGCTGTAAATGAGCATCGACAGGATCAGGGAAATGGGAGTGATATCCAGATCGGGGACCGGGCTCAGCCTGGCCAGGTAAATCACGTTTCCGAGCCATGTGATACCCGCGCCCAGGACAAGAATATACGACTGCGGCTTGAGTTCCGGCGGACTGAAAACCGCCCTGCGGAGCAAAACAAAGGAACCCAGCACAAGACAGAGATAGGAAAAAGCCGTCCAGATCCAGAATACGACGCCATGCTCCAGGGAAAGCAAATAAAAGCCGCCTCCATCCTTAAGTCCGACTTCGCTCCAGATCAGGCCATGGGCTTCATTGGTCCAGGTCAACACAAGCGTAATGATGGGAATCAGCCAGATCAGGTAAATAATTCCGCGCTTGAAGAACTGCCGGTGCTGGGCATACTCCAATGTGAACAGGAGAAAAAGCGTTGGGATGGACACAATTCCCACGTACTCGATCTTCGCCCAGAAGATCTGCCAGGACAGGCTGCCGCTGGCGAGTTCGAATGCGTAGGTAAAAGACCAGCCGGTCAAAGCCAGGAGCATTCCCAGCAGGGGCAGGGAGCCCGCCACACTTCTACGCTGGGATACGACCAGCGCATTTACCAGGCTGATCAAACCGGAGATAATTAAGGGAAGGAAATAGGGATTATTCTGCCACTGCATGTATCTACACCACCTTTTAATTTATGCAGTCGTAAGTTTACACTGAAAGATCGTTATTGAGCGCGCTTTTGCACCGACAATTTTGAAAATCACCGTTTTTTATCGGAAATGGAAGCATGCACAGTCAATTCCTCATAGCCTGAGTCGTTTTCCAATAATTCGCGCTTGTAGATCACATCCTCGAACACGGCCAGCACGATCTCGGCGGTGGTGTAGATTTTACAGCCTGGTACAAGGTGTCCGCCCAGGGTCATACCCTCCCCGTCTGAAACCGCAAGGTGGATGTGGGAGCCATGGGTGGAAACCGTTCCGGTTATGGAGACGATCTCAAAATGACCGTCATAATCGTTGTAGGATGCGCGGTTAGCAAGACGCAGAGTGACGTGGGTCAAACTGCCAACGCAGGAAAGAACACAACCCGCCTGGATCCCGTTCTCAACCACAAAGGATTCAATCGAGTCAAAAAGGTCCAGCCCCGGTTTCAATCGAAAAGTCATCGCATGCATGTTCAAACCTCCTGATACTGTTGCGAATTAAAAAGGGCATGAAGTGCAGAATATCCGCCTTTCATACCTTTTTTACTTGGAGAGAAAAATTTCACCAGAGCGGAAATCCGGAAACGGATGTGAACCAGGCGATCAACGGTGCGTAGATCTGCAGGCCAAACAAAGCCACGATCACTCCCAACACCGCGCCTGCCACCACATCGGACAGATAATGCACGCCCATGGCCACGCGGGCCAAAGCCACCAGCGGCGCCCACACCCAAAGAAGCGCTGCCAGCCAGGCCGGTCCAAATGCGGATGCGATGATTGCGATCAGAAACGAGCGCGCGGCATGACCGGACGGGAAGGAATGCGGGTCCGTGTTGCGATAGATGCCGCCCCACTCCCCCTGGGGCCTCTCCCTGCGGACCAGGAATTTGATCGCCAGCACCACCCCGGCCAGCCCGGCGATCCCGAAGAACTCCACCACTTCCCATTGTTTCCAGGCGGTGCTGCTGAAAAACCAGGCGAGGATCAGAGCGGCGAACCAAAACCACGAGTCTCCCGAATGCGCAAAGAAGACAGCCACACTCCGCAAAATGCCCGGCTTCTCAGCGACACGCATCCGGTCAGAGAGTCGGGCATCAAGTTCAAGCAGGGAACGAAAACTCATTTACGCTTGGCCTTCGTTCCGGGTTTTGCAACCTTCTTTTTGGAAGAAACGGCTTTTTTCACCGGCGCTGATTTTTTCACCGCCGCGGATTCTTTTTTGATCTGCCTTGCCAGGTCTGTGCGCATGATCTCCAGTTGATGGGGCTTGTCCACATCCATGCACGGCTCGGCATGGGACCAAATAATGGCGCGGCCTTTGATGCCGATCCTCTCAGAGGCACGCTCCACCAATCCCTGCAAAGTGAATTGGCGTGTGAACAATTGGTACAGGGTATCCCAGCCAATGACAGCCGCCTGCCGCAGGGGACTCTTGCGATTGCCGATCAACTGTTCCCAGGTATCGAGATGATCCGTGGTCATGCTCACGTGAATGATGTTCACATCCGCGCCGCAGACTTCCATATCCTTTAATTGGGTATAGGTTCGGTGGGAAGTGGGATAACGGGCCTCCATCACTTCACGCGGACAAACGCCATAATACAGGTCATCCTTGGTTTTCATGGCGGTATTCACCAGCCAATCCACCATTTCACCCTTGAGGGCGGGGATATCGGATGAAACCAACAACACATATTCGGTCTTCCTGTTCAACTCGAGCGCCTTGTTCACGCCGGCCACAATATTGGCAAGCATGCGTCCCTGATTGGAGATGTAATGCAGGGGCTTCTTGCAGGTCAGGCCACTCTTGGGCGTCAGGCCGATCACGATCACCCGGTCGACTTTTTTGGAGTTACCCAGCGCATCCAGGATCCATTGGACCATGGGCTTGCCGGCCACATCGATCAGGGCTTTGGAATCGCCGTTGGAATACGTATAGAGAGGGTCTCCTGATTGCGGAATACCGCCAGCAGTTACGATCGCATCCATAGGTTAATTTAACTCCTGCAGCTGCGGCTCAAAGCCAAGTTTGTCGAGCATCTCGGTCAATTCGGGCCAGGTCAGCGGACGTCCTTTTCCGGAAACAGCCACGATCGCGGCCTCCATCATGTTCGTCCCAAAAGAGCGGCCGTCCAGCACGGGCGTGGTGGTGACGAGATATTTCACTCCCGCCTTTTTGAATTGAGCCACATCTTCAGGGGTGGTCGTATTGGTCACGATCACCTTGCCTGTCAGGTCGTCCGGCATAAAGCGTTTGATGTAATGGCAGTCGCCTGCGATCACAGTGGCCCAGGCATAATATTTTCCCCATTTGGGGGTCCGTTTTTCCTGTTTTTCGCCGGTGGGATAGATCCATGCAAAGGGCAGGCGGCCGGCGATCGGCATCATCAGGGCTGCCACGGTCTTAAGCTGGCTGATCTTGCGAATGGCCATGGGAATATCCAGGCCGAACATCATGTCGCCAAAAATGGTTTCATAACCGGCATCGGCAAACGCCTGGGAGAGGCCCCAACGATCGACGCCCACGGTCACAAGCACTTTGCGTCCGTGCGAGTTGATGTAGTCACCGATCTTCTTGTCCAAAAATGCAGGGGCCTTATTCTCGAGTGTGTTCTTTAACCCGCCGCCATCCACCAGCGGTGTTTTCTTTACATAACGAACCATGGGGGTCACGGAATGCAGGGTATACCACTTTCCATCCGCCATGACCCCCAAATCTGCTCCGCCCACCCCGAAGGCATCCACTGTGCCGTCAAGTTCCTTGTATTTTAACGCGGCGGCTTCCATGTCACCATCCGTGCCTATGCGTTCGATGCTGATCTTTTCACCAAGCAGGGTCACTTCCACCGCCTTGTTGCGTTTGGAGGAACCAATGCTGATACTTACGGCTCGTTTCATATATCATCTCCTGGTAGGAATGGGATGACGAAAGTATACCCCCAAGTCTGGCGGGTGAGAATGACAACGAAACGGGATCAGGATTCAGGTCCGACCGGAAGCGTGAAGAAGAAAGTGGCTCCTTTTCCCGCCTCGCTCTGGACCCAGATCCTGCCTCCGTGCACCTCGATGATCCTTTTCACCAGGGCGAGTCCGATCCCGGTCCCGTCGGAGGTTGCATCCAGCTTGTTAAACAGGCCAAAGATGCGCTCCTGGTGGATCGGAGCGATGCCCACTCCATTGTCTTTTACATACAAAACGGGCATTTCCCCTTCGAATCCATTTTGACCGATCTCGATCTGTGGATTGGGCTGGTTTCCTGTGAATTTTGCGGCATTATCCACCAGATTTTGAAGCACTTCCAGCAGACGCCTGCGGTCGCCATAGATCACGGGCAGATCCGGCTGTACAAGCACCTGAATATTCTTTTCATGCAGACGCCCGTATAACAGCTCGGTGATTTCGGTGACAAGTTCCTCAAACTTAATATGCTGATAGGGATTGGTCAGGCGGCCGATGCGGGACAGCTCGAGCAATTCGCTCAACAACAGCTGCATTTTATCGGTGGCATCCGCGATCCGTTGGATATCCGTTTTAAGCCTGGTGGTATTCCCGCTGGCCGCGTCCTGCTCAAGAAAACCCAGGAATCCCTTGATGGTGATCAATGGGGATTTCAGATCATGCGAAACTGTATAGGTAAAACGCTCCAATTCGCTGTTCTTGTCCTCGAGTTCTTTAATAAGTTTTTCACGTTCGCCCTGCACATACTTGCGCTGGCTGATATCACGCACCATGATGATCGCGGATTCGGAAGTAATGGCGGTAATGCGCGCCTCAAAGAACTGTGTCTCTTCGCCGGGCGGCAGTCCGTATTCAAAGGCATGCAGCTGGTCCGTGGCCAGTGCGCGCTCAAGCGCAAAAAAAGTTTGGGCGGCGATCACCGGCGGGAACAACTCCTTGATATTCCTGCCAAGGAACTGGGATGGAGACATGATCGGCGTGATCTCCGCGGATGCCATGAAATCCAGGAAGGTGCCATCCTTGGATATTTCAAAGATCATATCCGGGATGGAGGCCAGGATGGCGCGGGTGCGCGCCTCGCTGTTTTGCAGGGATTCACGCGCATTTTTTTGTTCGGTGATATCGTGAAACATGGACAGAACGCTGTCCTTGTCATTCAATTTCACCAGTTCATAGAAGGCAAGTGTGGAAATGGACTCCCCCACCTTATTGACAAAACGGTATTCCGGGTTATAGATGGAACGCTCGCGATTCAGCCGTTCGACAAAACTCCTCCGCTCGGCCTCGCTGTCCCAGATGCCAAGTTCAACCACTGTGTGTCCGACACTTTTTTGAGGGTCAAACCCGGTCAGTTTCCAGTAAGCATCGTTGGCATCAATAACAAGCCCGTCCTGCAGGGATGAAATGATGATCGCCACCGGGCTGGCCTGAAATACCTTCCGAAATCTTTCCTCGCTGGCACGCAACTGGATCTCGACCACACCCCGCTCGCGAATCTCCTTTTGGGTCAACTCATACAGACGGGCATTGTCGATCGCGAGCGAAGCAAGTGCCGCGAAGCGCTCCATCAGATCAACCTGTTCGCGGGTGAAGATCCGTTCTTCCTCCACCAGGGAGATCGCCAGCACACCGATCACCTCCTGTCCGACCTTCAAGGGGACTCCCATCACCGCATTAAAGCCGGCATTAATAAATTCGGGCAGGCCCTTATCCCACGAACGATAATCCTGGACCACCAGAGGTTGTCCGCTTGCCCAAACACTCCCGGTTACCCCTTCATTTTTCGGAGTGAGGACCCCATTGTACTTGGATAGAACTCCATGCCCTACGACCTGTTGAAGCGCGGAGAAATCGGGCAATACGAGTTCGATCAGGCCATGCCCGGTATCGAGCAAATCACATGCCCGTGTAAGAATGGATTCAAGCAAAGGCTCAAGCTCTGAGCGATTCAACAACCCCAGGGCGGTCTCGTTCAAGGCGGTAAGATAATCCGTCTGGCGTTGAAGTTTTTTCTCGGTGCGCAATCGTTCCTTGAGTTCCAGCCTCGCATCATACAAGGTACGATTCAGGCTGTTGATCAAAAGATAAATCAGCGTCCCGGCCAGAATAAAGATGACCGTGAGATCACGGGCAATATTCAAAGGGGCATCCATATGCTTCATACGGAGTCCCTGCTGTTCCTGAAAGGCAAAAAACCACAGGGTCGAAATGCTGACCAGGCCCACAATAAACCCCTCCCGCCAACCAAGCAATAGCCCGGCGAGCAGGATAATGACCAGATATGCTATTGCTGCAATATCGCGAACACCGTCCGCCTGCCAGGCCTGATAGGTCATGGCAACCCATAACGCCCCCACCAAAAATATGCTGGCTCCGCGCACATGACCCAGCCGGATCAACACCTGTACCACCCCCAACACCAGGATTACACCTGTTAAGATCAAGAGCGGAATATAACCATTTTCCGCCCATAGAATCAAACGCACCACAACGATCACCAGAAGAATGCTGATCGCACTCCAAAGGAAACTATTAAGAATCTGTGCAACACGCGTTTTTTCTTCGTCTTCGAAGATCGGATGGGAAAATATTCGACGCAACCAGCCTGCCATAAAAGCCATTATATATCAGTCCCTCCTAAATCAGTGCGTAATGAAAACAGGGCGGGATGTTATCCCGCCCTGTGGATTAAAACGGCCTTGCCAGGAGGTCCTCAAGCACCTTTTTCGAGGAATTATCAATAACAGCATGCTGGCTGCCCCCATGCGAATCCATTGTGACCACCACCGGGAAGTTCCTGACCTCGATCACCCAGATCGCCTCCGGTACCCCAAATTCCAGTTTGAAGACACCGTGGACCCTGGTTACGGTCTGCGCGATATAGGAGGCGGCCCCCCCAATGGCGTGGAAATACACCGCGGGGGTCTCCTCACATCCCTTCAAGGTCTTCGGTCCCATACCGCCCTTGCCGATCACACCTTTGATATTAAAATGTTTCATGACATCGGCTTGATAGGGCTCCTCGCGTATGGAGGTCGTGGGACCGGCGGCAATGATCCTGTATTCCTTCGTCTCGAGACCAGCGACTACGGGTCCACAGTGGTAGATGATCGAACCGTACAAAAGTTTTTTCAGCTCTTCGTACACCTTGAGATCATCTCCCTCAGGGGCACGCGTCTTTTTGATAAAGGTTTCGATCATCCATTTGTGCACGGCATCGCGCCCGGTAACCATCATGCCGGATAGTTCAACCGCGTCGCCAACTTTCAGGTCACGGATGGCTTCGTCACTGATCGGGGTGGTTAGTTGTTTCATAAAGTCTCCAGTTTAATCGTAGACGATCTCTTCGCCCCTGACCGTCAACTTGCGGCGGCGATACGCCCAACACATGTAGGACACGGACACAAAATAGGAAGCCGGCAGGCGGCTCAGCCCCACGATCTTGGTATCCAGGACAGTCGTCTTGCCGCCAAACCCCATCGGGCCAATCCCCATTTCATTGGCCTCACTGGTCAGGCGCTCCTCCAACTCGGCAATCTTTGGGTCTTCGTTGCGCGTGCCCATTTCACTGAAGAGCACCTCCTTTGACTTGATATAGGAGGAACCGCGGTCTCCACCGATGGCAACACCCAAAATACCGGGCGCGCATCCCTGACCCTGCGCCTTCTGCACGGCATCCAGCACGACCTTGCGCACACCGGCGAGGTCACGCCCGGCGCCGACGGAATTATCCGGGAGCGAATATTGCCGGCCGACATTCTCACAGCCGCCGCCCTTAAGCATGAGCTCTATGGTCAGATCCTCGCCCTCGACCTCTTCAAAATGGACATAGGGGAAATCCTCACCGCCAAGATTATTGCCCGTATTGTTGTCGTAGATGGCATCGACGGCGTTCGGTCGCATATAGGACCGTTTGGTGGCCTCGGCCATCGCAGCCCGGATCTGCTCACGGAGCTTTATCGTGGACCAGCCGACCGGATAATGCACATAAAAGATCGGCGTGCCCGTATCCTGGCAGATCGGCGTGGAATTGGCGCGGGAAAGATCGATGTTCTTGAGTATGGTTTCCAGCGCCCCGCGCGCGGGCGAACCGGGGGCTTCCTTTTCAATGGATGCCCGCAGACGCTTCTCGACATCCGGAGGCAAACTGGATGAGGTGCGGCGGATCAATTCCATGATTTCATTGGTTAAGTCACGCATAATGGGCCTCCAATATATTCATAAATCATAATCCCAATGAGATAAAAATACCACCTAATAATTATATGCAAAGTGTCGGAAATCCCGCTGAAGCAAGATTTCCGACACTTTTTAGGCATAAGAGTTCCCGGGTCAGGCGCGAGTCAGCCTGGAACGCATAACATACCGGTTGACAGCGCCGAAACGATACTTGTATTCCTCGTCGCCGCGCATGAAATCAAACTCGCTGCGTCTGTTGTCACAACACCATTGCAAGATATGACCGAGCAAAACCCAGCCGGGGGAAAGGTCCATGAAGTCGCGGTTGACACCGGCGTTATAACCCCATAATTTATTGTTGTAATCGAAATTGAGGGCGGCCGCAATGCGCTGACCATCCGCTTCAAGAAAAGCCAGCCACAACCAGCCGTTGGCATGCGCGGAACGGATCACAGCCCGCATCTGATTGCGCATGGGTTCATGCAGAAAACCCGCCTTGCCTTGATCCTGTTCCATCAAACCGAGAAAGGCATCGATCTCCGTCTCCACATCGGCCATGTCCGAGATGAACCAGCGCACGCCGCGCCCGCTTTCCCCGGCACGGCGCATTTTTCGGCGGATCTCATGACGCTGTTTCTTTTCCACACGTTCGAGATACTCGTCGAAATCGCCATTCAGGGCAATGCGCGGCGTGGGACGATATATTTCCTCGTGATGGGTCCAGCCGCGCCGGGCGGATTCCGCTTTCAGCGCCGCGAGGGTTGGGGATGAATCGGGCAGGTTATACCAATCGAGGCTGTGCCAGCTCCCGGTCAGGGAGGAAGCGAGGAAATCCAGTAATCCGGTCACAAAACGGGCGTGGTCTTCCATCGGGACGATCAGATCCAGATAATCCGATATTTCAATACTGCCAATTAATAGAAGAGCGGTCTGGCCGTCATGTTGCGAAACGAAAAGCGGAGCGATGCCAACCAGTTTTCCGTCCTCGCGTGCGGAAACCAAAACAAGTTCAGCATCCTTCCATTCCCCGCCGCCGCGATGTTCCCACCAGGTGTTCTGATATTCATGACGTAAAAAAGGAGTGTCACTGACCGATTTCTTCAAAAGGTCGTTCCACTCTTGGGCGTTTATTTCCGGGAAATCCTGATGTCTTGTGTATAGAATCATAGCCGCGAATTTTACCAGTATAATGATAGGCGCTTAAGGTATATTCTTACATGACTCTCGATCTCACCCTCTCCCCACTCTATCGAATTAACGGCCAGGAAATCGCCAATTTGCCGGGTTTGCTGGCCCTGACGCCTCCGCAAAATGCAGCGCGCGGACGCGAAAGGGATCGGCTGATCGTGTATTTGCTGCTGACCGGCAATTCCACTTTTTCCACCTCGGAATATTTGCAGGTGGCGCAGGACGCGGGCAGGTTTTTTTATCAGACCAGCGGCCCGCTAACCAGCGCCCTACGTTCCGCCGCGGACCTCGTCAACAAGACCCTGCTGGAGCGCAACATCACCACCAGTGCACGCGGTCAATATACGGTTGGCTGGCTCACGCTGGCGGTTCTGCGGGATACGCAATGCACACTGTCTTTAAGCGGACCCATGCACGCATACTGGTTCGGTCAACAGGAAACGCGGCACATCCACGAACCGGTTGTCTCCGGCAAGGGACTGGGAACCAACCAGACCACCAATATCCACTACGCCCAGACCACACTAAGCGCAGGTGACCGGCTTCTGTTCTTTGGACGGGCGCCGAACGCCTGGGACAGCATGCTCAGTGACCCAACCCCCTCCTCCCTGGATGCCATGCGCCGCCGCATGACAACTCTGACCGGCGCAGACCTAAATGCCGTTCTGGTCCAGGCGACCGACGGCTCCGGAACTGTGAACTTATTAAGCGGGATGCCCGAAACGAAGGAAGTTAAAAAGGAGGGAAATAACCCGCCTCCTTCTTTAATCTCCAGCCTGCCCCGCCGCGAAGAAGCGGCTTCCACACCCAGGCCTTCCGCGGCCCTCCAAAGCGAAAGACCGGCCCCTGCAACAGTTTCATCCGCGCATACGTTGCAACCCTCCGCGTATGCGATTCCGCCGCAACGGGACGAGTCCCATTCACAAGCTCAATCGACGGCCAGTCCGCTGGCCAGCCTGCCGCGCAACACCACCCCGCGCGATTTTCCGGCATCCATTCCAAGAATAAGATCAAACATGCAGGCGCCGGCCGGCGAAATGACCAACCCGGATTCATCCATGCCTGCCGGAGAAATTCCCGCAGCAGGAAAGACAGCTGAACCGCCGCGGACTCCCCAACCACAAACTCCCCGCGAGCCCTCCGCCCGGACACGCCAAACTGCCAAAGCCATCGCCACCGGTATTCAATCCACCCGCCGGTGGAGTGAAACCATCGGCGAAAAGTTCAGGATTTTCCTGCCCCGTCTGCTGCCTAATGCGGAAACATCGGATCAACCTGCTGCACCGTCCACGACCACGATGATGTTCATGGCGGTCCTGGTGCCCCTCATGGTGGTCACGATCGCAAGCGTGGTCTATTTGAGATATGGACGCAGCCAGCAATATGACACCTATCTTGGCCAGGCCCAGGAGATGAAGGCTCAAGCCCTGACCCTGAGCGATCCAGTCGAACAACGCAAAGCCTGGGAAAACGTCCTGTTAAATGTGGATATTGCAGAATCACATCGTGAAACATCCGAGACGATCTCCCTGCGCCACGAAGCAGAGTCCAATCTCGACAAACTGCTTGGCATTACCCGCCTGCAATTCAATCCGGCGTTCAGCAGTAATCTCGGCATTGAGGTCAGCCGCATGGCGGCCAGTGAATTCGATCTCTTCCTGTTGAATGCCGCCAGCGGGGAAGCATTACGCGCCCAGCCCGCGACCAGCGGGGGCGGTTATCAACTGGACACGACCTTCAACTGCAAGCCCGGCGTGTACGGCAACTACACCGTGGGGCCGCTCGTGGATATCCTGGCCCTGCCAAGCCTGAAATCGGTCAATGCCACCCTGCTCGGAATTGACGCAAGCGGCAATCTTTTGTATTGCGCGCCGGGACAGATCGCCCAGGCCATCCCCCTGCCCGTACCGGATACGAATTGGGGACGGGTAACAGCCTTCGCCCTGGAAAACGGCAATCTATACGTTTTGGACGCACCCGCACGCGCCGTGTGGGTGTACAACGGAAAAGATGGAACCTTCATCGACCAGCCTTATTTTTTCTTCGGCGGCCAAACGCCTGAAAAACAGGATGTGATCGATCTGGCCATCGCCGGCGACAACCTGTATATGCTCCACTCCGATGGGCATCTTTCCACCTGTTCCTACAGCCGCATCGAATCGGTCCCAACCCGCTGTCAGGACCCCACTCCGCTTATAAATCCCTTTGCCGCCTATCAGGATGTGAATCTGTTTGCCAGCGCGCACTTCACCCAAATGTTGTTCAACGCTCAACCCGATCAATCCATCCTGCTGTTGGATGCGGACTCACAGGGTGTTCTGCGTTTCACGCCACGCTCGCTTGAACTACAGAATCAATTCCGCCCAACCACAGGAGTGACCAACCCGATCCCGTCCGGACCGGTTGGCGCAATTACCGTCAGCCCAAATCACGTCATGTTCCTTTCGGTAAAGGAGCAGGTTTATTTTGCAACTGACATGCCTTAAAGAAAAGCCGTCTGCGGCCCGCAACGAGGAGAAGAGATGTCCAATATTTTCAGCGCATTCTTAAACCGGATCCTTTCCGGCTCGTCGAGCTATCCAAAGGACAGTGAAACCGAGCCGGCTCAGATCACCCTCAGCAGGGTCCTTGTGATTGTGTACGACCCCCTTATGGACAGGATCACAGGCCAGACCTTGTCGCAGCAACAAAAATGGTTCCGCCCGGCGGATCTGATGACCGGTTTCATGGCCGACCTGACCCAGGTCAGTGCAGGCATGGTCCGTTATCAAATCGTCCAGCGCATTGATGTGGACGATTTCCCGGCCAAAACCGACGGGTTTCGATATGATCCAAAATCCTACCTGGATGTGTTGTCCCATAAAACCTCTCCGCACGCCCCGGCAGAGGTCAATTACAACGCCATACTTGCCAAATATAATATTCTGCAGCGTGTGGCCGGCAACGAGATCGACGAAGTGTGGATCTTCGGTTTTCCCCATGCGGGCTTTTACGAATCGATCATGGGGGGGCCGGGCGCATTTTGGTGCAACGCCCCTCCCCTCGCCAATACCTCCGCCAGCAAACGCCGCTTTGTAGTGATGGGATTTTCCAACGAGAGACATGTCGGGGAAATGCTCGAAGGATACGGTCACCGGGCGGAATCGATCATGGAAAGGGTATTCAGCAAAACCAGAGGCGATGCAAATTTATGGGAACGTTTTACTAGATACGAAAAAATCGCCCCCGGCAGGGCGGCCTGCGGCGACATCCATTACGCGCCCAACAGTCAGCAGGAATATGACTGGAACAATCCAGCTCGCGTGAACAGTGAATGTTATGACTGGCAGTTGAATTTTCCAAACTTTAAAGGGGACGTCCGCGTCGTTGGACCCACGGAGTGGGGCGGCGGCGACATCCGTGCACATCATAAATGGTGGTTCAACCACTTTCCGGGCGTGGCCGGCCGCCGGAATGGAGTGCACAACAACTGGTGGCAATACGTGGTCAACCCGCAGCTTGTAATTTTGTAAGGCAAAAAGACTTCGCGAAAACATGTTTTCGCGAAGTCTTTTTAATTCGTGCTGAATTTTCGGGGAGATAAATTAACAAATATGCAAAAACCGGCGATTATGACTCATCTGTAATGTGATCATGAATGGATTATGAATACAATGATTGTACGTTTTCGCTGTTTTATCATCCTTAATAGCCATCGTGCAAAACCACCCTGAACTATACGTTCCATTCATCTACTTCCTGGCCGCAGTGACCTATGCATGGCTGGGATTATTGGCCTGGCGCAAGCGTCCGACTGTGGCCGTGACCCCATTCGCATGGACCATGCTCGGAATGGCGATCTGGTCCTTCATCTACGGTTTGGAAATATTCGCCCCGACCCTTGAGCTGAAACTTTTCTTTACAAAGATCGAATACATCGGGATCGTATCGATCCCGGTATTGCTGTTGATCTTCTCCCTGGAATTCATTGGCAAAAATCACCTGCTCGGCCCCCGCGGACGGATGTTCCTGTGGCTCACCCCTCTGCTGATCGTGGTCCTTACCTGGACGAACCAGTATCATCACCTGATGTGGGGCGGGGAATCCCTGGTCGGCGGGGGCGGACTTGTGTTACTGAACATCCGCTATGGAGTTTTCTTTTGGATCCAGGTGATTTACTCCTACATGCTCGTGCTTGTGGCCAGCCTGCTTCTGATCGCTGAAATGGTGCAGCGGCCGGGTGTATATCGCGTTGAGGTCAGCCTGATCGTGATCGGAATCCTGGCCCCCTGGATCGGAAGTCTCATATTTATCGCCAGGGTCAATCCAGTCCATGACCTGGATTTCACGCCCCTGTTCTTCCTGCCCACCGGCCTTGGACTTTCGTGGGCGATCTCACGATATCGCTTGTTGGAGATATTACCTCTTGAGCATCTGACGGTTCTGAAAAACATGACGGACGGGGTGATCGTCATTAATCACAACAAACGCGTTCTGTACGTCAACCCGCTGATCGAGGAATTACTGGCCTGCTCCGAAACGGATGTACTGGGGCAACCGCTTAATTACATTTCCAGGGCATATGGAGACATGCTCGCATCCTCCAGGGATCGTTCCGAGATTACGATCGGAATCGGCGACCTGGCCAGGATATTCGAAGTTAACACCTCACAGGTGACCCCGGAAGGCCTGTTAAAGGAACAGGATGGTCCGGACCGGATGATCGTACTGCACGATATCACGGAGAGAAAAAAAGCCGAAAATGCGTTGAGCAGGCGCGAAACGATGATGTCGGCCATCAGCCTTGCCGCAGAACAGTTCCTGAAAGAATCCACATGGGAACATAATATACCCGGCATATTGGAAAAGATCGGTCAGGCGATTGATATCAGCCGGGTTTATATCTTCATGAATTACACGGATGAAAATGGCGCCATTCATTCCAGTCAGCGATATGAATGGTCAGCCCCGGGAATAAAACCACAGATCGACAATCCAGGATTACAGCAGGTGAACTTACAGGAGTCCGGGTTTGGCCGCTGGGAGGAACGGCTTTCATCAGGCCGTCCGGTTTATGGTCTTACTCGAGAATTTCCGGATCCCGAAAGGATCTTCCTGCAGGACCAGGACATTCTTTCGATTGCGATCATCCCCATCTTCGTAAACAATCAATGGTGGGGGTTCATCGGATTTGACGAATGCACATATGAGCGTTACTGGACCAATACGGAATTGGAGGCCCTGCATATCACCGCCAGTGTTTTTGGTTCAGCGGAGACCCGTGCACAAACCGAGCACAGTTTAATCCGCCGTCAGCAGGCCTTAACTCTTCTGCAGGACATTGTCAGTGAGGCACTGCAGGCGAAGACACTGAAGGATATGGCCGAGGACAGTGCGTCCCGTCTGGCGAGATTGATCAATTCGAATGACTGTTCCATTACCTTGTGGAACGAAGATCACATGCAAACGTCCCTGCTGGCCGCTTATGGCATGAACAAGGATGCCCGCCTTTCCACACAACCAGTCCTGGATGGATACACATTCCCGGATCTGGCTTTGCACCTTGGTAAAACCTTGATCGTGGATGATGTATTGAATTCCCCTTATGTGACACAGGCTGCCGCCGAAAAATGCACAGTTCGATCCCTGATCGTGCTGCCAATGACTGCGGCAAAAAATAAACTTGGGGCGATTATCTTGTCCTTTATGGATTGCCATCGATTCCAACCGGAGGAAATCTCCATTTGCGAACAGGCCGCCGGCCTGGTTGCGCTTGCCATTGAAAAATTCCAGGCTCTGGAACAAGCCCAACAGCGTGCCACTGCATCGGAAACCCTGCGCAAGGCTGGAGTGGCCGTCACCGAAACCCTCGAAACGGACGAAACCGTATCCCGCATCCTGGAACAGTTGCAGCAGGTGATCCCCTACAACAGCGCCTCGGTTCAACTACTTCATGACGGCGAGCTCGAGATCATCGGCGGCAGCGGATTTTCCGATCCAAAGGCGGTGATCGGAATCCGTTTCCCGATCCCGGGAAACAACCCCAACACGATCGTGATCCAGACAGGCAAACCCTACCTTCTGCCAGAAATCATCGATATCTATCCCGAATTCAAGGCCCAGCCGCACGATCATATTCATTCCTGGCTGGGCGTACCGCTCATTTTCCAGGACCGGATCATCGGTCTGCTCACGATTGACAGCGCCACCCCAAATCAGTTTACACAGGACAACATCAGCCTTGCCATGGCTTTTGCAGACCAGGTCTCTGGGGCACTGGAGAACGCACGTATTTTCAAAGCCACCCAGGACCAGGCGATCACAGACCCGCTGACCGGCATATATAATCGTCGTGGATTGTTTCAAATCGGTGAATTCGAATTCCTGCGTGCGCGCCGCATTAACCGGCCGTTCTCAGCGCTTCTTTTTGACATCGATCACTTCAAGGAGGTCAATGACCGCCATGGTCACACCATCGGAGATCAGGTCCTTTGCGAACTAGCTGACCGCTGCCGGACAGGTTCGCGTGCCGTTGACCTGGTTTGCCGTTACGGCGGCGAGGAATTCATCGTGCTGCTGCCTGAGACGAATCTTGAATCCGCAAGATCGGTGGCCGAACGATTGCGCCAAAAAATCATGAAAGACCCGTTTGAATCGGACGCCGGCACACTGGAGATCACGATCAGCATCGGTGTGGCTGAATCAAATGAATACGACACCCTGCAAACCCTGATCGAAAGGGCCGACATTGCCCTTTATGAAGCCAAACGCGGGGGACGCAATCAGGTCAAGGCGACCGATGCACATCAGGTGCCGGACCAGACCTGATACAGGCCCAGAGTACCACTTTCCCCATCGGATAGAAAAGAATCGATCACGCGCATTTCGGCCTGCCCGGCCAATGCGAGCAGTTCCTCTGCTGTAAATTGGTGTGCGTATCGCAATCCATCGCCCCCGCTGCGCCAATCCAGCATGTAATCCCCTTCATCAACTTCCGTGTCTTTAATTCCAGCCTTTCCCCACGGCTGGATTCTTGATTTGAGTTTTTCGCTGTTGAGGAACTGCCAATTGGATAAAAAAAACCTTCCATCCGGTTTTAATAGTTTGCGCACGGTTCTTAAAATATCCAGGCGCATTTCATGCGATGGAATATGATGCAGGGCCGCAAACATCGTGATCACATCCCAGCCGCCCGCCATTGACAACTCGTCACGGAAAGCCGGAAGCTTTGACAGATCGATCTCACGGAATTTCATTCCCGGCACAGATTCTGCGTCTCGAAGCAGAGGCAGGCTGAAGTCCACGCCGAGAAGCGCGGCCCGGTGACCACGCCTGCCGAGCTCGTGCAGAAAATGTCCATTGCCGCATCCCAAATCCAAAACGGAGACATCCGTCCGCATTGATTCGAGAATCTTTTTCACGCCGGGCTGCAATCGCCGGCGCGTGGTCGAGAACGACTCTCCAAAACGATCATAAAATTCCCGGTTGATCGCAAGCAGGCGTTCAGCAGTGGCAAAATTCATAACGGCATTATACCCATTCGGGCAGCCTGTAACGGTATAATCCCGGCATGTTATCGGTGCAGGAAATCGAGAGACTATCAGAGGAATTTGAAACGAGGACCCCGCGGGAGATCATCGAATGGGCAGTGGGGATGTACTGGCCCGAGGTTGCCATGAGTTCGTCGTTCCAGACCCAATCCGTGCCGCTTTTGCACATGGTGACGCGCATCAAGCGCGGCCTGCCCGTTTTCTTCATTGATACGGGCTATCATTTCTGGGAAACCCTGATGTTCCGCGAACAACTCGCGTCGGACTGGAAGATCAATGTCATCGACCTCTATCGCGACACCCGCTGGGATGTTTTTGCCCGGCAGAACACCCGCACACTGCCGCTGGAAGACCCGAATTTGTGCTGCTATCTGCACAAAGTTCAGCCAATGCAAAAGGCCCTGAAGGATGTCAAGGCCTGGATCAGCGGCATCCGCAGGGATCAGACCTCGGTGCGAGCACACGCAAAAATCCTGGAAGCGCAGGAGGACGGCCTGCTCAAGATCAATCCGCTTTTGAATTGGACGAAGGCGGATGTCAAAAGATACATGGAAGAAAACGATCTTCCGAAGCACCCGCTTTACGAAAAGGGATACCGCAGTGTGGGCTGCGCGCCCTGCACGATCGCGATTGGCGTCAACGACGACGAACGCGCCGGGCGCTGGGCCGGGCGCGGAAAAGTGGAATGCGGCCTGCATACCGACATGTTCCGCAAGAAGGATATTGCGGAGGCAAAGAGTGAATTTCATCTGGATGTGACCAAGGTTAAATAATCACAAGACTTCCAAAGTCTTTGGAAAAGTCATTTATGGAAATTTCCGATAAACGAAAACGCTGGACAAAGAACAACACGCTCACGCCCGAAAAATTGACTTTGGCACATCATGTGCTGGAGGAGATCCGCGAAGGGACGGATGTGATGCGCGCCCTGCGCACCCATCCGCTCGAGGGCGGTGCAGGCTATCTGACAAAGGCAGCCCTGGTCGCCGCCTATAACCAGATGGTGGAAACGGGTGCTCTTGAAGCGGACCGGGTCCTGTTGGAACGCATCCGCATGAAGCCCATGCGCACTCTTTCGGGTGTGACGACTGTTACTGTTTTAACAAAACCGTATCCCTGTCCCGGAAAATGCATCTTTTGCCCCACAGATGTGCGCATGCCCAAGAGCTATCTGCCGGATGAGCCTGGCGCCATGCGCGCGCTTCAACATGAGTTCGATCCGTATGAACAGGTTTACGCGCGAATCCTTGCATTGGAAAACCTGGGCCACCCCACCGACAAGATCGAATTGCTGATCCTGGGCGGAACCTGGTCGTCCTACAGGCGCGATTACCAGGAATGGTTCATCAAACGTTGTTTCGATGCCATGAACGAGTCTGAAAGAGGGGTGCTTCGAGACCACAAAGACAGGATCGAAACCGCGGGAGTGGACCTTGCGACGGCACAAACCATTAATGAGACAGCCGCCCATCGCAATGTCGGTCTGGTCATTGAGACCCGTCCCGATGAAATTAATCAGGACGAACTTCGCTGGCTGCGACACCTGGGTGTAACCAAGGTCCAAATGGGTGCACAAAGCTTTGATGATCATATTTTGGAGGTCAACAAACGCGGACACGATGTGGAATGCACCCGCAAAGCCACCGCCCTGCTTCGCGCAGCGGGCTTCAAGATCGTTTTGCACTGGATGCCAAACCTTTTGGGTGCAACCCCCGAGTCAGACCGCCTGGATTTCGCAAAACTCTGGCAGGATTTTTGCCCCGATGAGATCAAGATCTATCCGAATCAACTGCTGGCGAATGCTGAATTATATGAATATTGGAAGCGCGGTGAATTCCAGCCATACACGACCGATGAATTGGTAAAACTCATCGCGGACATTAAACCAACCATTCCGCGCTATTGCCGCGTGAATAGGGTCATCCGGGACATCCCCGGCAATAATGTCGTGGAAGGAAACACGCGCACAAGCCTGCGGCAGGACATCCAAAGTGAAATGCAAAAACGCGGCACGCATTGTGAATGCGTGCGTTGCCGCGAAGTACGGGGGAAAACCGTGGACTCGCGCACCTTGCACCTCAATGACCTGACCTACCAGGCGGGCGCAGCCTCGGAACATTTCATTTCCTTTAATACTCCGGAAGATGGTCTGGCTGGATTTATCCGTTTATCCCTGCCCGCAAAGGATGCTGTCCTGACCGGCATGCCCGACCTGGACAATGCCGCCCTGATTCGGGAGGTGCATGTCTACGGTCAATCCCTCGCGGTTGGAGAGGAACAAAGCGGCGCCGCTCAACATTTGGGATTAGGCACGCGCCTGCTTCAGCAGGCGGAAGCCGTGGCCCGCCTGCACGGCTTCTCGCGCATGGCAGTCATCTCGGCCATCGGAACCCGGCACTATTATCTGGACCGCGGTTTCGAGCGCGGGGAATACTATCTCATTAAGTCCCTGTGATCAGGATGGCTCTGCAGACACATTCAGAATCTTTTCCCTGGGCTTGCTTTCGATCTGCATCACATCCGGAAAAAAGAACCCAACAACTCCCATGAGCGCGCAACAAGTTCCCGCGATCAAAAACCAGGGTTGGATGCCAAAACGGTCCGCAAAGGGACCTGCGACGATCAATGCGATCGGGGAAACCAGCATGGCCGCGCTTTGAATAAACGCAAAGACCCGTCCCTGCATGTCCGGCGTAATGCTGGATTGCAAAGTCGCGCCAATCGAGCCGTTGATGATCGGGAGACACAATCCGATCGCGGTATTAAGGACCAGGCCTGCCAAAAATAAATTGGCTGGAACAATACCGATCCCGACAGTGAGCATACCCATCAGGATCAACCCCACAAGGGCGGTGACCATCTTGCGTTTAAAACCGCCCCAGACCCCCAGAATAATTCCCCCAACGAAAGTGCCAACTGCAAACAGAGACAGCCATAATCCAAGTTGTGTTGCGTCCCCCTTAAAATGATTGGTGATCAGCAGGGGGGTTAAGGGCTCGATCGCACTGTAAAAGAAATTAATCACCATGGCCAGCGTCAGGATGATCACCAACCCCCGCCACGTAATGATATAGCGGTACCCCGCCATAAAATCCTGCCAAAATGTAAAGTCGTGGCTTTCGCCGCGTTCAGGCTGCGGAATATGTGTGAAAAAGACAATACCGATGGCGATCAATGCCGTGGTAATGTCGATTCCGAGAATGCCCTGCATCGGAAGAACGGCCAGCAGAAAGGCGCCGAGTGGAGCGGAGATAATGCTCATGCCGCCATACAAAGCCTGATTGAAACCCTGCACCCGTGCAAGCTGGTCCTTTGGAACCAGCAGCACGACCGAGGCGCCGAAAGCGGACTGATGAAATCCGCCTGCCACGGCGCGGACCAGGAGCACCAGATAGATATGCCAGACCTCGACCGAGCCAAGTGCGAACAGGATCGCCAAGATCAAGGTGGCAAAAGCCACCGTCCCATCCGCGAGCATCAGGATCAAACGACGCTTGCCCCGGTCCACCCAGGTGCCGATGAACGGTGAAAGCAGGACCTGCGGCAGCAGCCCCATCATGGAGGCGATTGCCAGTGTTGTGGCTGAATTCGTCGTTTTGGTGAGATGCCAGATAATGGCAAACTGCACCAGCTGGCTGCCGAGCAGGGACAGGGCTTGCCCTGTCCACAAGGTAAAGAAGCGTGCGGCCCAATTCTTGTTTGAGTTTTCCATGGTCACCTTGACTCTAAAATGGTTTCGAACCATCTTATTACAACTCTCCCACCGGGACAACCTGCTTGAGGAGGATACGGTGCGTTGAAAATAGATGATAAACTCAGCCCATGCCCATTCCGGAAAAAACGGTCCGTTCCGCGGACAAATCATATCAGGAGTTGAATTGAAAACAAAACACTGGATCGCCTTTATTGCCCTGGGAGTTATTTGGAGTTCATCCTTCCTGTGGATCAAGATCGGCGTGCAGGAAATTGGACCCATGGCGCTGGTGGCTTTTCGCATGTTATTCGGCGTGCTGACCGCCTCAGCGGTGGTCTTTTACCAAAAGCTGCCCTGGCCCCGCGATTGGAAGACCTGGGGCGTGTATGCCATTCTGGGTCCCACCAGTCTGGCGATCCCCATCTTTTTGATCTCGTGGGGCGAGCAAAGCATCGATTCCGCGGTGGCTGCCATTCTCAACGCCACCGTTCCGCTTTTTACACTGATCATCGCCCATTTCTATTTGCACGATGACCGGATGACTCCCCAAAAAGTGATCGGTTTGCTGGTCGGTTTTGCAGGCATTCTCATTTTGCTGAGCGAGGACCTGCTGGCCAGCGCGCATAACTCCGTGATCGGTCAGGCTGCTGTGATTCTCGCTTCATTGTTTTATGCAGGCAGTGCCGTCTGGGCGCGTAAAGTGACCCAACATGTCCCGGGCGCGGTACGGGGGGCCGCTCCCCTGCTGACGGCCACCCTCTTTATGTGGCTGATCGGCCCATTCGTGGAAGTCCCTTTCAAAATTCCCGCCCTGCCCATCACCTGGGTCGCAGCCCTTTGGCTAGGCTGCCTGGGTTCGGGCATTGCCATGATCCTGAATTATTATTTGCTCCATGAGATCGGCCCCACCCGCACAACCCTTGTCACGTATATCTTTCCACCTGGCGGCGTCATCCTTGGAGTGATCTTCCTCAACGAACATCTTTCGTGGCAGTTATTTGCAGGTGCCGCCTTGATCATTGCCAGCCTCGTTGTGGTCAACTGGAAAAGAAGGCAAGCATGACCGAACACCGCTCCGGCTTTATCGCCATTATCGGACGCCCCAATGTGGGCAAGTCCACCCTGCTGAATGCGCTCCTTGGACAAAAGGTCGCCGCGGTTTCACCGCGTCCACAGACCACCCGCCGCCGTCAACTGGGAATTCTCACCAATGAATATGCCCAGCTTGTTTTCGTGGACACGCCCGGCATTCATCAGGCCCGCCACAAACTCGGGGAATTCCTGAACTATGAAGCCGAGGAGGCTGCGGACGGCGTGGATGTGATCATCTGGCTGGTGGATTCCTCGTCCGAACCAACCGAGGACGACATCCGCATCGCTGAACTGCTCAACAAGCTCCCGCTTCGCGCTCAACGACTGCTGGTCCTGAACAAAATAGACACCCTCAGCCCCGAAGAAGAGTCCGCCCGGGCCTATACATTTTCCAATCTATTGAATCATGCCGAGGTGATGAAAGTGTCCGCCGCGAAAAAACTGGGACTGGACAAACTGCTTGAGAAACTGGTCAGCATGCTTCCGGAGAGACCCGCCGAATATCCGGAGGAACAGGTGACCGACTCCTACGAGCGCGACATCGCCGCCGACCTCATCCGTGAATCCTGTTTGAAGATCCTGCGCGACGAGGTGCCGCACAGTCTGGCCGTGCGCATCGATGAATTCACGGAACGCGAGAACGGCATGGCTTATATCGCAGCGACCATTTTCGTGGAACGCGAATCACAAAAGGGGATCGTCATTGGCGAGGGCGGAAAAATGCTCAAGTCCATTGGCAGCGCTGCGCGCAAGGAAATTGAAGAGATGGGTGGAAGAAAGATTTTTCTGGAAGTGCGGGTGAAGGTCTCGAAAGACTGGCGTGACAATCAAAATATGTTGAATCAGCTTGGGTATATAAAGAGAAAATAATCTATCTGCCCTTCAACGGCGCGAAGCCCTCTCCCAATGCTTCATGCGCGACCCCGATGACCATAAAGGCTTCGGGGTCGATTTCATGTACGATCGTTTTCAGGGTGACCACCTCGGCGCGCGAAACCACGCAGTAAAGAACCGGGCGTGAATTTCCTGTATACCCGCCCCGCCCTTCCAGATAGGTGACGCCGCGCTCCAGGTCTTCGATCACCCGTGCAGACACGTCCTCGGGCTTGTTCGTCACGATCATGGCCGTGCGGACCGTCCCGCCGCCTTCCAGTACGGTCTCCGAGACCAGTCCGCTGACATACAGGGTGATCATGGCGTACAGAGCCTGCTTCCAGCCAAAGACAAATCCAGCCGAGAGAATGACAGCCGTATCCACAACCAGATAGCTCTGGGTCATTGAGACCCCGCGCCACTTGTTCAGAATACGCGCCAGGATATCCGAGCCGCCGCTTGTTCCGCGTGCGCGATAAACCAGTCCATAGCCCACACCGCTCACAATGGCGCCATACAGGGAATTTAAAAAGATGTCACCTTTTAATTCATTAATTAAAGAAGTTGCGGCGCCGTTGGATCCAAAGGCGGGCAGTTTCAACAACAGATCCGTCAATATGGAATATAGGACAATGGCAAGCGCCGTCCGCAAGGCAAAGCGCCGCCCGCCCAGGAAACGCATGCCCAATAGAAAGAGCGGCACATTCCCGATCAGGACCATTAACCCGATCGGCCAGCTGGTAAAGTGGTTGATCAACTGGGCAATCCCGCTCACCCCGCCCGAGGCCAGATCCGCGGGGACGAAGAAAATACGCAAACTCACCGCCTGGATCAATGAAGCGAAGGCGATCAAGAGATAATCACGGATGTTCGGCCAGTATTTTTTCATGCGAATTCCCTTTCCAAACCTGCAAGGTCAAATCATTATAGCCGATAGATTTTGACAGGTGCCTGGAAGGTTTAAATAATTGGAAATGGTAAAATCACAGTCTATGAAAAAATGGCAATTTTGGCTTGGGGTGCTGATCAGCATCGTCTTTATCTGGCTTTCCCTGCGCGGTCTGCGTCTGAATGATTTCTGGAGCACCGTCCAAAAAGCAAATTACATCTGGCTCATCCCGGGGATCACCGTATATTTTGTGGGGGTATGGGTGCGGGCCTGGAGATGGCATTATCTTTTGGGACCCATCAAAAAGATCCCGACAAAGACCATGTTTCCGATCACCACGATCGGATATATGGGCAACAATATTTATCCTGCCCGTGCGGGCGAAGTTCTGCGGGCCGTGATCCTGAAACGCAAGGAGGGCGTGCCCGTTTCCGCCTCGCTCGCCACCATCATTGTGGAACGCATCTTCGATGGCGTGGTCATGCTGGCCTTTGTGTTCGTCAACCTGTCGGAACTGGCAAAACTTACGGGCGCTTCCGGCTTTGTCGGTAATATTCAGCAGGTGGCGGTGATCGGCACCGCGGTATTCCTTGGCGCACTGGGCGTGTTCCTGCTGGCGGCCATGTTCCCGCAGGTCACCGCCAGGATGGGATCCTGGGGGATCGAACGCCTGACGCCAAAGCGCCTGCATGAAAACCTGAGCGGCATCATGAATAAATTTCTGGAGGGACTCGCTTCGCTGCGCTCCCCCTTTAATGTGTTGATGGTCTTCTTTACCTCGGTCATCATCTGGCTGTTGGAGACGGGCAAATACTGGTTCGTGATGCACGCCTTCAATTTCAACGTTTCCTTCTTCGCGCTCATGTTGATGAACGGCATCGTCAACCTGGCCACCACCATTCCATCCGCACCGGGCTACATCGGCACCTTCGATGCTCCAGGCATCGCAGTCCTGACCGCCTACGGAGTGGATCAGGCCACCGCTGCGGGATATACCCTTACCCTGCACGTCGCCCTGTGGCTCCCTATCACCCTGCTCGGCGCATACTATATGGCGCGGGAAGGACTCAAATGGAGCGATTCCCTGAGGGCGGAAACCAAAGAATGAGAAAAACCCGTGTGAGTTATACTTAAAATGTTGCCAAGCTGACAACACAAACGAGCAGGCAGAATCATATGGCCCAAACCGGTCCATCCACAAGAGAAAAATTACGGGTGCTCATTGCCGATGACGTTCAGGAAACGCGGCGCAACACGCGCCTGATGATCGCCACCCTGGATCACGTGGAAGTGGTTGCGATCGCGTCCAACGGTCTGCAGGCGGTTGAAATGACCCGCGAGCATCATCCGGACATCGTCATATTGGATGTCAACATGCCCGAGATGGACGGCCTGACTGCATTCAGGAATATCGTGCGGATCTATCCGTACATGGGCTGCATCATTATTTCCGCGGAAAACGACAAGGCCACCCTGCAGATGGCAAAATCCATCGGCGTGCAGGAATATTTGATCAAGCCCTTCATCATTCAGGAATTGGAATCCGCTGTTGACCGGGTAAGTGTGTACATAAAAGAAGCGCGCCGGAAATACGACCAGACCGAAGAGACCCGGAAGAAAGCCATTGCCTCGCTGGAGCAACAGGCGGCTGAACATATGAAAGCCAAGCGCACGGATGACGAGGCTCTGCATGTTTACGAACAGCTGGCAGACCACCTGGATTGTTCCCCGCGCTGGCTGAAGGCGCTGGTCATGATCTATGTGATCCGGCAGGACTGGGGCAGGCTCAAAATGACGGCAGCACGGCTCGAGCAATTATCAAACAAATAACTGGAGAAGGAATGAAGATTGCGATTATTGGAGCTGGGTACGGCGGCATGGCGGCCGCTTATGATTTAAAGAAGGCCGGGCACGAAGTAACCATTTTTGAATCCGCGGAGTTCGTGGGCGGACTGGCAAGCGGTTTCAAGGAACCACACTGGGATTGGTCAGTGGAGAAGTTCTATCATCACTGGTTTCAAAGCGATGCGGAGATGCTAGGCCTGATCCGCGAGTTGGGATTGGAAGACAAGGTTCGCTTTCCCCGTCCGTTGACCGTGATGTTGTATAAAAATAAATGGTATCCCTTTGACTCAATTCTTAAAGCGCTTCTCTTTCCTGGACTTGGATTTGGGCTGAACAAAATCAGGTTCGGGTTTGTCGGATTATTTCTGCGCCTGACAAACAACTGGCGTGCACTGGAAAAAGTCACCGCCGACGAGTGGATGATGAAGTATGCGGGCAAACAGGTCTATGAGCAAATGTGGAAGCCGCTTCTGATCGGAAAATTTGGCCCCTACTACAAGGATGTCAACATGGCCTGGATGTGGGCTCGCATCAAGGCCCGCACCACACGGCTCGGCACCTTTGAGGGCGGTTTTCAAAAATTCGCGGATCTGTTCGCTGAGAAACTGCGCAGGATGGACGTGGAGATCAAGCTCAAAGCGCAGATCAAAACGATTAAGCAGGAACAGGCTTCGGGTGGTTTGAGCGTGGACGGTCAGACCTTCGACAAGGTCCTGGTCACTTCGTCACCCAATCTGATGGCAAAGTTGTGCCCTGATCTGCCTGGGAATTATTTAAAAGGGCTGCTCGATCTTAAATCCATGGGCGCGGTGGTGATGACCCTCGCGTTGACACAACCGCTGTCGAAGGAAGGCTATTACTGGTTCAACGTGCCCAAGGATGAGGGGTATCCATTTTTGGCGCTGGTGGAACATACGAATTTCGTACCGAAGGAAAATTTTGGCGGTGACCGGATCGTATACGCCGGTGATTATCTGGAATTGGGTCACGAATATTTTTCGATGAGCGACGAGCAGCTCCTGGAAAGATTTATCCCGGCTTTTCAAAAATTCAACCCTGAATTTTCGCGCGATTGGGTAAAGAAGATCTGGGTATCCAAAACGAATTACGCCCAGCCCGTGCCTTTGGTCAATCACTCAAAGAATATCCCCTCCATTCAAACCCCGATCAGCGGATTGTATTTTGCCTCGATGAGTCAGGTATATCCCTGGGATCGCGGCACAAACTTCGCAGTCGAGATCGGCAGAAAAGCCGCGAGGCTGATGCTGGAGAAATGAAAGTCGTCGGCATTGACCTGTCGGGATCAAAAAACTCCGCCGATACCTGTCTGGCAAGCTTCGAAGAACAGGGTGGGAATATCCATCTGCAAAACATCCTTGAAGGCGCGGACGACGGACAAATTCTGGAAGCGCTCTTAAGCCTGGGAAAAGAGGGGCCCATCCTCATTGGGGTCGACGCGCCGCTTTCCTATAACGGAACGGGAGGTGATCGGCCTTCGGACAGGGATCTGCGACGTGCCCTCAGGGCAAAAGGCGTCCGGGCCGGGATCATGCCACTGATAATGATCCGCATGGTATATCTGACATTGCGCAGGATAACGATCACCAGACTGCTTGAATCCTTTAAACCACAATATCAATTTGATATCATCGAGGTCCATCCCGGAGCTTGCATGCTTTTGCACGGTGCCGACGCACAGGAAGTAAAAGCTCTCAAGCAGGAATTGCCGGCGCGGCATCAATTACTACGCTGGCTGGAATTTAAGGGAATGAAGGGCATTTCAGGGCATGCCCCCCTCAGGGATCATTATGTGGCGGCCTGCGCCGCCGCCTATGGCGCCTGGCAATGGAAGCTGGGCAATTCGATCTGGAAATTTTCCGCTTCCCCTCCACACCACCCTTATGATTTTGCCTGTTAAGAATCCATCATGAATGAAACCTTTGTAAAACCCAAATACGACGCGGGCGGCTTTGCTGGAATACCAAACCGCATCCGGGAGGCATTTGCATCCAAATCCTATGATGCAGTGGTTTTGTTTTTCATCGACGCCTTCGGATGGCGTTTTTACGAACGTTTTCAGGATGCCGCCTTCATCCAGCGCATTGCCAGGCGCGGCAGGATCGAAAAACTGACCTCGCAATTCCCATCCACCACCGCAGCGCACGTGACCACGATGCATACCGGCCTGCCGGTTGGGATGAGCGGCGTGCATGAATGGTATTACTACGAACCGCGCGTGGACCGGATCATCGCCCCGCTGTTGTTCTCGTTCGCCGGCACAAAGGAACGTGACACTTTAAATATGAAAAACGTGGACCCGGCGTCCATCTACCCGGCCGGAGTGTTCTATCCCGAATTAAAGCGAATGGGTGTGGATATATTCAATTTTGGTCCGCGGGATTTCACCCCTTCCACCTATTCCAAAATTGTCATGGCCGGTTCGGAAATCCATCCCTATAAGACCCTGCCTGAAGCCTTTGTAAATATTGGCCATTTGCTGGAAAATCACACGAAACCGGCTTACATCCATCTTTATTTTGACAAGATCGATGCGCTCGCCCATGAGTATGGTCCCGCTGCCCCGCAAACCGAGGCGGAGATCGAAGCCTTCCTGTTGATGATGGAACATTACTTCCAAAGAATCCTTCAAGGAAAAAAGAAAGTCCTGTTTCTGATGACAGCCGATCATGGCATGTGTGAGGTCGATCCAGGGACCACGATCTACCTGAACACAAACCCTGATTTTTCCGGTGTTCAAAAATTCCTGAAAAAGAATCGCAAGGGTCACATGCTGGTCCCGGCAGGCTCGCCGCGCGACATGTTCCTGTATATTAAAGATGATATGCTCGATGAAGCCCATGACTTTCTAACCAAACATCTCGAAGGCAGGGCGGATGTGGTTAAAACCGGATCGCTCATCGCGGATGGATACTTTGGCCCTGAAATATCCCCCCGCTTCCGGGAACGGGTGGCAAACCTGGTGCTTTTGCCCTATCGGCATGAGTCCGTCTGGTGGTACGAGAAGGACAGGTATGAGCAAAGGTTCTACGGTCATCACGGTGGGCTGGCCCCGCAAGAGATGGAGACCATCCTTTATTCGTATGAAACTTGATAATCAAAAAGACAGCCGGATCCGGCTGTCTTTTTTTGTTGTTTATTGTCCACGCCCGTGCGTGATCGGGGACCAGTTACATAGGTTGATAAGTTTTGTCGTCTGCCCCCCGGATACCTGAACGGGGATCATCAAATTTGTATTCGGGTCTGCATACGCCCCTTCCAGGTTATAGCCGGGAGCCCAGGCATATACATAATACAAACCATTGGCGAGCAGTACACTGTAGGTATTTTGCGCCTCGGCAATCGAGAATTGAGTCTTCTCTGCGGTACCCACTTTTTCAAAATATAGTGTCATGGGCGGGTTAAATTCGCTTGGATAGCACAGGCTGCCTGTGACTGTGCCGTGCGGCAGGTTTTGATCCCTGACCACGATATCCACATAGAAGGGAATATTGGCCTTATCCCCCGAGCCGAAGAGTGCGCCGGATGAATTGCGCAACATCCAATAGCCTGTATACGGACCTGCGGATGTGGGTGCGGTAAGGGTAATGGATATGTCCACGGTTTGACCGGGAGCCACATAAGCCGGAAGACGGGCGGCGGTCATAGCACCCATTTGGGCACCCGTGTTATAGACCAGCATATAATCGGGAGTCCAGGTACAGGTGCCGCGGTTCTTTAATCTCCATGTTTTTGTGAAGGATTCACCCGGGAGCAGGATTGTGCCATCGGGAATGCTGACATCCTTGATGAAGGCCACCCAATCACAGTAGGAGGCTGGCGCCGGCAGAACCGTGGAGGTAGGCAAAGGCGTATTGGTAACCTGACCAGCCACCGGCGTGGACGGAAGCGGGGTTTGAGTCGGTGCGTTTAAGGTCAAGGCCAGCATGGTCTGTGTGACCATGGCCTGTACGGTCGCCTGAGGGTCCGCAGGAGGGCGCGGATTAAGGACCTGGGCGGCCACTATACCAATCGGGAGGATGGCCATCATGCCAAGAGTTAAAATTCCAAAAAGAATAAGAAGGGAGTTGGTGGATATTTTCATTTTATACCTCTATAATTAATTGACCCTCCTGGAACGATGAACGTTAACAAAAAGTTCCCGGCACTTTTGGCCGATTTGGACGAAAATCGGATAAAATCGGGTGTATTATGATCACTTCCGAAACTTTAAATCCCCTGATCCTGGCCGCTTTTACAAAGGAGATCACGTGGCTGGAAGCATCCACCCGTTTTCCCCTGGATGAATTCATAGAGACCTTCTATCGCACCCGTGAGCGAACCCGGGCCAGCCTGGAAGGCCTGACCGATGCACAGGTATCCTTCTCTTCGACCACCCACCCCTTCTGGTCGATCAGCGAATCGATCACGCATCTTATTTTCACCCAGGGTTTCTATCACAACAAACTGCTTGATATTTCAACCAGCCAGCTGGCCCATGCAGTGGAAGCCCCGCGCGGATTCGGCGAAGGAGCAAAGCCGAATATTCCCGCCAGCGACCTTGTCACCAATCTCGCCACCGCCACCCGCAGAATCCAGGTGGTGATCGAAGGCACCCGCACCAATCACAATCCTGAAAAAGTAGAGGACAACCCGGCTTTCGGAAAATGCACCTACAACGCCTGGATGTTATTACTTCTGGCACACGAGGTGGATCATCTGCGTCAAATCGCAGCCATGCGCGGTCTATCCCGAACGGATGCATAGTACATTTGCATTTTCAATAACTCATTTCAAATAAAAAGGTGAAGCTTTTGAGCTTCACCTTTTTATTTTTACAAAGACAGACTAAACTTCCCGCTTCGGCTTGTCCGACCACAGGAAAGCCACCAGAAAGACTTCGGCGGTTTTGGCATAATACCCGGTGGCACTGGATGTGCCTGCCACAAAATGCATATCACCGATAGCCACCCACAGAATGATGGTGGTAATCGTATAAATTAACAATCCCCACCAGATAATGGAATGGCTGATCCCATCCTGAAAGAAGGCAATCGGCAGGAAATAAGCCGCCAATAATCCCAGATATCCGATTCCATTCAAGGTAAAGCCAAAATCCGGGTAAAGACTTAAGTGAAGATAGGCGGTCAGCAGTGTGCAGAGAATGATGCCATAATGTTTTAAACCAAGTTTCATTTCCTTCTCCTTGTAAAGAATGGTAAATCTTCCATTTAATCGGCCATTTGCCGGTGATTATTGAAAAGACGACATTGACCGCAACGTCTCTTACTTTGGGAAAATATGCACCCACACCGGCCTCCTTCGTTAACAAATAAAGCAAGTACGGGTACAATTCGATTTGCAACATAACCCCCGTCGCAGTTCGACGGGTACCTCAACCATAAGGAGTAACCCCCATGTATCACACCATCATAATTGTCGGAAATGTAGGCAAGGATCCCGAAATGCGTTACACCCCCTCGGGCCAGGCAGTGACATCCTTTTCAGTGGCCACAAATCGCCAGTACACCTCCGGCAATGGCGAACAGGTTAAAGAGACCATCTGGTTCCGTGTTTCCACCTGGGGCAAAACGGCGGAAGTCTGCAATCAATATGTCAAGAAAGGTTCCAAGGTGCTGGTGGAAGGCCGCCTGACACCGGATAAAAACACGGGCGGACCACGCATCTGGACGAAACAGGATGGCACTTCAGGCTCCTCCTTCGAAGTGACCGCCTCCACAGTGCGCTTCCTCTCTTCACGCGGGGAAGGTGGAGACAGCGGCCCAATGTCTGGCGGCGGCATGGAAATGGCGGAACTGCCCCCCGAGGATGACATCCCATTCTAAAGAAAGACCGCTTCTTTCCCTCTTCGGAAACTCAGAAGAGGGAAAGAATATAAATTACACGCCCTGCCCGTCCTGTAAATAAATTTGGATACCCATGACCACACCTCAACCGTCTCCCAAACCCACTGGACCCGTTCTTGAACTGCCCGCGGACCTTGAACTCGTCTATGCCAACCTTGCCCGCATCGCCCATTCCCCGGCAGACATCGTATTGGATTTTGCCCACCTCCTGCCCGGCGAACCAAAGGCAAAGATCCGCTCCCGGGTTGTCATGACCCCGCTCAGCGCCAAATTATTGGTGAAGGCATTAAGCGACAATATCGCCCGTTATGAAACGGCCTTTGGCGAGATCAACCTGCCAACCAACACCACCCTGGCGGACAACCTTTTTCGGCCTTTTCAACAACCGCCGGAACCGCCCAAAGAACCCTGAACCTTATGCATAAACTTGAACAGATCGCCGACCGGATCCGTAAAAATTTCGACGCACGAACAGCCACACGAGACCAGGCCCTCGCCAAGGCGCGTCAATTGACGCGCGCCTGTTCGCTGGCGATTCGCGCCGCCCACCGTGACGAAGCCGATGTGATGAACGCGCATTTGCAGGAGGCACGTCAACTGGCGGATACCCTGCGCGGCTCCCTCGCAGCCTACCCCGATCTATTTCATACCGGCTACACTCAGGACGCGCTCAAGGAATTTGTAGAAGCGAATGTCACATGCGCCTTGATCCGTAATGAACCGCTTCAGACTCCCGAAGAACTGGTCGTTGAACCCTCGACCTATCTCAACGGGCTGGCCGAGGTCGTCGGTGAATTGCGCCGCCGCAGTCTCGATATCCTTCGTCACGGCTATTCCCCCGAGGTCGAGCGCCTGCTTGGGATCATGGATGACATCTATTCCGTCATGGTCACCATGGACTATCCCGATGCGATCACCAACGGATTGCGCCGCCAGACCGACCTGGCCCGCGGCATCATCGAAAAGACCCGCGGGGATATCACCTTCAGCCTGAAAGGCGAACACCTCGAACAGGCCATCGGTAAATTGATCGTCCAGCTAAATGGTGACAGACCGGGGTCACAGGAACATAAATAAACATGGCAAAGCGTGGAAAACGTTACCCTTTGGTCATCTATACTCACATGATCGACCGATGGTGGCCGGCCATCTTTTCGCTCGGCGCGGCCTTGCTTGCGCTGGCATGGGGAATCCGCGGCCTGGGATACGAACAATGGCGCTGGCTTGCCTTCGCAAGCATCGGCGGGCTTCATTTGTTTCTGGGCTTTTTGTTATTGATCATGCGCAAGGGCGCCTACGTACAACCCTGCAGTGATTATTTGCGTCTGGCCACGCCCTTCCTGCGGCTCAACATTTCCTACAAGCGTTTCCTGAAGACCTCCTCGGCAAACATCGGTACTCTCTTTCCGCCTGGCAACGTTTCCAAATGGCAGGCCGAGATCATTCACCCGATTGCAAAAATGACCGCCAGCGTGATCGATCTGCGCAGTTTTCCGATGTCCCCACTTGCACTACGTCTATTCCTTTCCCCGCTCTTTTTCAAGGACAAAACGCCTCACTTCGTCATCCTGGTCAACGACTGGATGAAATTCAGTTCGGAATTGGAAAGCATGCGCACGGGCGGAACCGAAGCTCCGGCCCCTCAGAAAAAACGGGACAGTTCCATTCTTTCCCGCCTGCCTGGCAAGGATAAATGAATATTTATTTTGCCTGTTCGATCACCGGGGGACGCGAATTCGAAACCATCTATCAGGAAATTGTCGCCGCCCTGACCCTGGACGGGCACGAAATTCCCACGTCTCACCTGGTCCAATCCGATGTTCAGGAAAATGAGCGTCTGCTTACACCAAATGAAGTATACAACCGGGATGTGGATTGGATCAGGAAGTGCGATGTGCTGATTGCAGAAGTCAGTGTTCCATCCCACGGGGTGGGATATGAGATCGCCATTGCATTGGATCTCGGCAAGCCTGTGCTTTGTGTTCACCAGGCCGATCGAAAAGTGTCGAAAATGATCACCGGAAATCCAGATTCCGCCCTGTCAGTATTGTCTTATCCAAAGCCGGATGAGGCTGTTTCACTCATCCGTGCTTTTTTACAGTCAACTTAATATTTGTGAATATTATCACACACAATCTGTTACATTTGGCTGTATCTGAAAAATGGGGAATGAATTAATATAGGAGCGGAGACGGAACAAAGACACCTCCAACATGCTCCTCCTGTCTCCTCCTTTGGCGAACGCTGCCGCTGAGTATCCCTCAGCGGCAGCATCTTTAACAATACAGGGGCTTTCCCTAAATGAGTTATTCCTGTGCTGGCAGGATCACAATAAAAGAAGAGCCCTTCCCAACCGTGGATTCCACCCATACCCTGCCCTGGTGGCTGGTGACAATGGATTTTACAATGGCCAGTCCCAATCCGGACCCCTCCACTCCACCAGGCGCATTTGTGGCGCGATAAAATTTCTCAAAGATGTTATTCTGCTCATCCGCGGGGATTCCGGGACCCGTATCATCGATCTTGAGGATAATCTGGTGGTCCAGCATGGACACGTTCACCTTCACACTGCCGCCCTCCGGCGTATATTTAATGGCATTACCCAAAAGGTTGTCCATCATTTGCCGGATGCGAATCGGGTTCGCACGCAATGGACGCAGATCCTGCGCAATTTCCGTGCTAAGCATGATTTTCTTCTTCTTTACCTGGCTATCAAACATATCAAGTGCATACTTTAAGACCCCCTCAAGCTGAACGGCCTCCCTGCGGGTGTCAAACCCTGCCTCGAGGCGTCCGAGATCAAGAAGGTCGTTCACCAGCGAGGTGATGTGCTGGACACTGCCCTGCAGGCGATGCAGGAATTCCTGTTGATTCTGATTCAGCGGTCCCGTTCGTTCGATCAATTCCGTATACCCAAGGATCGCCGTCAGGGGCGAGCGCAGATCGTGGGAAAGAGTGTGAATGAAATCACTCTTCAAACGGTCTATTTCCTTGATGTAGGTGATATCCTGCATGGTCACAGCTGCACCAATTTTGGGGATCGGAGTGTATTGCGCATTGAATACACGGCCGTCGTCAAAATTGATCTCGTGATATTTTAGCGGCCCGTCCACCGCACGGGAGATGAGGGATTTCAGATCTGAATTTAAGATGACCTCCCCGAGCGGTTTTCCAGAGATGCTTCCTCCATTTAGGTTGAAAATCTCAAGTATGGCACGGTTGACAAACAGGATATCGTTGCGGTCATCCATGACGATCACGCCGTCCTGAATGTTCGAAATGATAGCCTCCAGTTTGGTACGTTCCGTTTCGGAGATCTTGGCTTTTTCCGCCAGTGAGGAGGTGGTCCGTTTGACCTCCCTGCGAAGCCAGTCACCCAGGTGTCTTGCACGTGCCAGACTGCGCTTCACTTCCTCCACGATGTCATCCATCTTGAGCGGCGGATAAAGATATCCGCTTAACCCCATCCGCAACGCGGATTTGGCAAACCCGGTGGTGTCCTGTTCCGCATATAAAATGATCGGAAGGGTGGGAAAACGCTCAAGCAACTCCTTCGAAATGGAGATCCCATCCTGACCGGAAAAATCCTGGCTGATGATCAGCAGGGAGGGGATGGCTTCCTGCACGGATTTATCGATTCCCTTTCGATCCTGGCAGGTCGCAACTTCATATCCGGCGGCGCGCAAAGTGCGCTGCATCAAATCCAGAATCGGAGATGCATTCAGTGCCAGCAGGATCAGTTCTTGTTTTTCCATGTCTTAAGTGTTGTTTTGTTTTGGGGAGATCAACGTCTTTTCGGCGGAATCCACAATTCGATGCAATGCATTCTGAACCAGTTCGAGGGCTTTTTTCTGTTCGGGATTCAGCGTGCCCGGTCCTTCCTTCAGCACCTGAGTCAGTGGATTCGCGGCCGCCTTGACCTCGCTTTGGACCGCTGCACGAAAGGAGTCAAGCGCCTCCTGGCGCTTCTTCTCCCCGCTGCGCGCATTTTCAGCAGTCTGCTCGAGGGCCCGAAACAGGCGGGCATTAACCAGGGAGATCGAGGCGTAATCGGCGATGGCCTCCAGCAGAACCTGGGCATCGTGCGTGATCTCGCGGTCGCCCTTGCGGACAACGATCAACAATCCGATCACTTCGGTCTGGATCTTGATCGGGATCACACCCACAGCCTTTCCCAGCGAGGCGATCTTGAATTTTTGCAGAGCCGAACCGTTCATGACCAGGCTTTCGCCCGAAAGAGCCACCAGCGAACTGATCCCATCGTCGACAGGCTGGTTGATCTTCTTCGCCCAGGCGTCCGGCAAGTTACGATGAGCGCGAAGCAAATAGACATTGCTTCGTTCCTCCCTTAACATCAACCAGCTGATGTCCGCTTCAGCCACCTGCAGGGCGCTTTCCAGAATCCGGTCGAGCAACAGGCGCTGGTCGGTGATCGAAACCACCGCCTTGGCGGTCGAAAGGATGGTGGTCAGGTCGCGCAGGCGGCGTTGTTGTTCTTCATTCGCCGCTTTCAACTGACGGTCCAGCTTCTGACGTTCGCGCGCCTCCTGGGTCTGGCGCAGGGCGCGCTCCACCACGGAAACCACCTCTGCATCCCGCAAGGGCCAGAACATGACATCATTGGCACCCAGACGGAAGGCCTGAATGGCATCCGCTTCCTGCCCCTTTTCCGTGATGACGATCAACGGAGATTTAACACCTTGCGAGTTCAGGGCCGTGATCAGGTCCTTCCCGCTCAAGCCCGGCAAATTCAAATTGGCAAGAATCAGGCTCGGAGGAGTCTGAAGCGCATGTTTGATCGCCGCACCGGCATCCCCCACCACGGTCACCTGGTAGCCAAGCGGCCGGAGAGACTGTCTGCCAATTAAATCAACGATATCTGGGTCACTTTCAACAATAAGAATTTGTTCCCCGGTTGCCATGTTTTGATTCATCCTTGCGATGATTCTATCACCTTTTCGAGTACAATTTCTTGCATAGATTTTGGCGGATTTATCACTTAAAGTGATGATTTAACCGTCATTGATCGATAAATAAACATGAACCCCCAAGCTTATATTCCAGGATTGAAACCAGCAGACTCGGGACCGCTCTCGCGGTTTTTGCCCCCGCTTGAAGAGGGAGTCGTCTCCGCCTGGCTCTCGCATCTGAACCGTCCCTCGGCCTGGCTGCTGGACCCGTTCGGATTCTCCCCGCGGCTGGTCCTCGAAGCCGCGCGCAGCGGGTATCGGGTGCTGGTAACTGCCAACAATCCGATCACGCGCTTTCTGCTGGAGATGTTCGCGAACCCTCCGGCGCCATCCGAATTCACCGCCGCGCTGGCGGACCTGGGGGCGATCAAAAAGGGGGATGAAAGACTGGAGGGACATCTTCAATCCCTGTACCTTACGGCCTGTGAAAAATGCGGCCAGCAGATCCACGCCCAGGCCTACTTATGGCGCAAGGGCGAGGATGCGCCTTATGCCCGCATCTATGAATGCAAACACTGCGGGGATTCGGGTGAACACCTCGTCACCGACGACGACATCCAGCGGGCGAGGAAGATCGCAGAGACGGACACCCTGCACCGTTCGCGTGCCTTTGAAAAGGTGATCGCCCTGAACGATGAAGACCGGGTCTATGCCGAGGAGGCGATCCAGCATTACCTGCCCCGCCCCCTTTATGTGCTGACCACCATCATCAATCGCCTCGACAGCATGAATCTTTCAGCGGAAAGAAAACGCGCATTGACGGCACTGGTCCTGATCGCCTGCGATGCAGGCAATACCGTCTGGGCACACCCGGCCGAACGTCCGCGGCCGAAGCAATTGAGCACGCCCAACCAGTTCCGCGAGCACAACGTCTGGATGATGCTCGAGCACGGATTAAGCCTGTGGACCGAGACCAGTTCAACGGTCCCGTGTGAAGCGTGGCCCAACAAGATCCCGGAAAGCGGCGGTGTATGCATTTACGAAGGGCGTCTGAAGGATCTCGCTCAGATCGTCAAAAAAGAGATCCCGATCACGGCCGTCATCGGATCGGTGCCGCGGCCCAATCAGGCCTTCTGGACCCTGTCTGCCTTGTGGGCCGGCTGGTTATGGGGCAAGGAGGCAGTCGAACCGTACAAAGTCGCACTGCGCCGCAGAAGATACGACTGGGCCTGGAATGCCACGGCCTTATATTCGGCCTTCCGCCATGTGAACGACCTGCTTCCGGATGGGGTGCCTGTTTTCGGCCTACTGCCCGAACCCGAACCTGCCTTCCTGACATCCGTTTTCAGCGCAGCCAGCGCGTCTGCATTTACACTCGAAAGCGTTGCCCTGCGCACGGAGCACGATCCCGTGCAGGTCGTATGGAAAAGCGAACAAAAGCAAAAACCAAAAATAAGTGATGAAGCTCCCCTGACGGATGCGATCACGGCGTACCTTGCGTCACGCGGCGAACCGTCGACTTATTTGCACATCCACACGGCCGGGCTGATCGCCCTGGCCGCGGCCCATGCCCTTAAACAGGAAGGCCAGGAATTTGACGAGGCCCTCCGAAATACCAATTCATTGTTTGAATCCGCCTTGAAAGTTGGGAACCGGTTTGTGCACTACTCCACCGGTGAAAGCATTGAATCAGGCATGTGGGGACTTCCCTCCTTCCCCGCACCAGGCGAGGAGGCCGAATCTCTCGCCGACCGGGTGGAGGTCGCGCTGGTCAACTTCCTGCAAAAAAATCAGAATTGCATTTATCTGGAAGTGGAGCAGGAACTGTATCCAAAATTCCCGGGACTATTGACACCCTCCAAAGGCCTGATTTACGCCGTGTTAAATTCATACGCGGAAAAGGAATCCGGGGGCTGGAAGCTGCGGGCGGAGGATGGCGCATCAACACGGCGGGATGAGTTGAAAAATATTTCAGCTTTGATCAAAAAGATCGGGGATAAGCTGGGCTATCGAACCGGCCAGGAAGGCAGGCTGCTGACCTGGGAGGAGAAGGGAAAACGGGTGCGTTCCTTTCAAATCCTGGCTTCGGCATTGCTCGGGCGGGCACTGGAAAGTGTGCTTTCTGATACGATTATTGTCATCCCGGGCGGACGTGCCTCACTGGCTTCCTATAAACAGCAACGCGATCCCGCCCTGGCTGCCCGGTTAAAAAATTATCCCGTGGCAAAATATCGTTTACTGCGAACCATTTCCGAGGTCCCGATCGTGACCCGCGAATCATTTGAGGAGCAGATCGCCAGTGATCCGGTCGAAAAGTCCACTGCACAAATGATGATGTTCTAGCTTTCGGAAAAATCATGTCAAAAAATATATTTCTTCTTTTCCTTGCCGCCAATTTATTGACCGCCTGCATCGGCATCTCAACGAATCTTGAAACCGACACCCCAGTCGAGCCCGGTTTTGTGACCGCCACCCTGGCGCCCACCAAGGCCGGGTTTGTCCCGGCTACCTTAACCCCCAAACCTGTCAACACGAGCGCACCAACCCTGGACATCACCGCGCCGGCAAACTGCACCGATAGCGCAGTCCTTTTAAGAGATGTGACCGTGCCCGATAATACCCAAATGGCCGCCGGCCAAAAATTCACAAAGACCTGGGAATTTCAGAATAACGGGACCTGCCCGTGGACGAATTACACGGTGAAATTTGCATCGGGCGACCAGATGAACGCGCCTCTTTCCGCACCGATCCCTGATACGGCCCCAAAGGGCAATGTGCAGGTCTCAGTGGAGTTAACCGCACCGGCATCCAACGGGGCTTTCACGGGCAACTTTACCCTGAACGATGCCGCAGGAAACGTGGTTCCGATCGGCATTGAAAGGACATTTTGGGTAAAGATCATTGTCGGCAGTGCAGTGACCCAGTCTGCAGGCACAGTCAATTCCGCAGCGACACGCTTTGTGCCATCTGGAGGCAACAGCAACTGCGCCTACTCCGCAAACAACGGATATGTGCAGGAACTCATCTCCCTCATTAATCATGCACGCGCCAGTGCAGGCTCGCCGGCCTTAACCACCAACTCATTATTAATGTCCGCGGCACAAACCCACAGTGCGGACATGGCCTGCAACAATTTTCTCGGCCATACCGGCACGGACGGTTCATGGATCGGCGACCGACTTACAGCTGCCGGATATAACACATTCAGTTATATGGAGATCATTGCAATCGGTTCTCCGCAAAACGCCATGGATCAATGGGCAGCGGATGCACCGCATTGGGAAATCGTTCTGAATCCAAACGGAACAGAATTTGGCGTGGGGTATGCCTATTATGCAAACAGCGATTTTGGCGGCTATATCACAGTGGACTTTGCTTCGCAATAAGTTCCTGCATATCCATAAGCCACCTTAATCTTTCGTCCCCAAATCAACCAAATGATTTGGGGACGAATATCTTTACCAGTGTGAAGTGAAGGGTTGCCGGATATTTTATCTTCCGGCCTGCGCGACCATTGAATCGGTCATGGGCAAACCTGTGCGCCGGTGGCAGGGTCAATTGTGCATTTTACGGTGCTGTCAGGGCAGGCTGCAACAGGTTTCCAGCCCAGCGATACCGCATGAGGATATGGCTTGTTTTTGGCGGCCGGAATGCATGCATTTCCAACATGATAGAAACCGGGCCCGCATAATCCATACTGATTGGGGCCGGGATTCTGAGTCGAACAGCACTGCAGCAATGGGTCGTAATTAAACCCGGCCATGCATTGTGCGCCCTTGCCCTGACCGATGCAGCTCAATTTATCCTGACTCTGCACATAGGGAGCCACGCAAGTCCCGGGGCCGGGAGGAGTGATGAACTTGCAGTCACCCGATTTTTCAAAAACTTTAATACTGCCCCCGCCAGTACATGTATAGGTGGGCGGGTTCCAGCTGCACCCATTATTAAATGTCTGGCTTTTCGTAATGTCATTCATTGGATAAGCGATGGTGCCCTGCGGCAAAGGCCACGGGCTGACCACGACCTTGGCGGTTTGAGTTTTGCAATCCTCACTGTAGGTCAATACCGGCTGGACACAACCACTCGGAAGCGGGATCACATCATCCTTGGGATTGCCATTAACATCCGCCCCATATAAAACCAGTCCCTGACAGAAAGGCGCATAATAGGTGGGGTCGTTGACCACACAACGAAAACCAAGGTCAGGGAAATGTTCGACCGGTTTAAAGGAAAATCGGTGCGCCGCAATGGTCAGATCGGCGCTGTCTGCGAAACTGCTCGAACGCACGGAACGCTTCTCGCCACTTGCAGGTCCCTGCGGATTGTTGGACGAGTCTGCTTCGGTGTCATAATCCGCCTTGTACCAATCCGCTGTCCATTCACGAACATTGCCTGCCATATCAAACAAACCGTAATAGCTGACGCCATCCGGATAGGACCTCACATTAATAGCCTTGCCCGTACAGTTGTGGAAGTTCAGCAGATCACACACCGGAGCATTATCTCCCCACGGGAAGAGGTTTCCATCCGGCCCGCGGGCCGCCTTCTCCCATTCTGCTTCCGTGGGCAAACGCCCATGCACAAAACTGCAGTATTCCGCCGCCTGTTGATAGTTAACACCTGTAACCGGGTAGCCAACAAAGCTCGAATCCTCAAAGGTCGGATTGTCCTTTAGATCCGGGGCGGTACAGTTCCCGGTGCTCAGGCACAAGGCATATTGCTCATTCGTAACTTCATTGGTGTAGATCCAATAGTCACTCAGTGTGACCTGATGTTCCTTGCCTTGAGCATAGTTGTTATAGCCCATCAGAAAGGGTCCGCCCGGGACAGCCGCCAAAATGGAACCGTCCACATAGGTATAAAGGGAGCCAACCTGCATGGGTGGGCCAGCCAGGTCAACAGGAACCAGTGATGGAGTGTCTGCAATTGGCGCCTGCGTGGCGGGATTGGTCGGAAGCGAGCCACCTCCACACGCAGAAACCAACATCATCAAGACGGTCGCTTCCAGCACCAGGGATACGAATCGTTTCATACAGTTTCACTCCTCTCAAACATCCGGGCTTCACATGATGGCGAATCAATATGATTATAGCTCCAATGCAATCAAGAAGAAGTCCCTCAAAAGTCAGGATGTGCCGCAGCGCTCCTCTTTTGGCTGGATTTGGCGGTTGAGGCCAGTGCGAAAATCCCCTTTGCAAATATGGTTTACGCCAGTGTTGTCGTTCTTTTTTCCATTTATTCAGGAGGTGCCCATTTTTGAAGAAAAGCCATGAAGACCTCGGGGACATAGGAAGCCGCCCCGTCTTCCAGGTCGGCTGTATTTTGGGAGTGCAGGAAGCCTCCATCGCGGTCCAAAATATAGATATGTGGATATCCGGCTGCAGCCGGAAATTGGGAAAGAAAATTATCGTTCGAATTTTCCCCGCTGACGTTCACTTTCACGAGCACATAATGATCCGCCCGATATTGCAGGACGTCGGCATGACTGACATAGAATTCATCCATGTACCTGCACCAGATGCACCAGTCACCGCCCAGCTCCAGCATGATGTTCTTATTCTCCTTTTGCGCCAGAACAACGGCCTGCTGCAAATCATCGGCGGGATTGCGGGCGGGGTCATAGATGTTCACCAGAGCGGAAGTCCGCGGATCGGAAGCATTCTCCACCATTCGGACGGCAGGCGGTGTGTTCGCAGGCCGCGATAACGGGAACGAACTGCACGCCAATACGGCAAGAAACAGCATGCCAAAAGAAAAATACTGAAACCATTTCATCATATACTCCTGAAAACGACCGGGAAGGGATATCGGACATTATCCCATATCCCTTCCCGGTGCAGCAGAATGAACGAATATTTATTTCAGGATGTTGAGCGGCGCGGGTTGATATTCGGGAAAAACCTCATTCGTGGCAGGATTATTTAATCGCCTGGTCAGGATCTCGGAAAGCACATCGCGGTAATCGGTGGTGACCGCCAGATCACCCGGCCCGATCAATTGCCCTTCCTGCAACCCCGGCCAGCGACCGTGAACCTTTCCACCATCCACATTACCGCCCATGACCATCATCATGCTGCCGTGGCCGTGGTCCGTGCCCAGGCTGCCGTTTTCAGAGGCACGCCGCCCAAACTCGGACATGGTCACAGTGGTGAGTTGATTCATATGGTCAAGCATGTCCGCGTGAAAGGCAGCCAGTCCATCCGCCAGGTCCTTCATCAGGTTTGGCATTTGCCCATTTGCAGAACCCTGTGCAAAATGGGTATCCCAGCCGCCGAGATCAATGGCAGATACTTCCAAGCCCACCTGTGCTTTGATGAGCATCGCGGTTTGCTTCAGGGCCAGGCCGAATTCGGAGTCTGGATATTTGGCATTGTGTGAAGATGTGTAGGTCAACGGATCGAGGGTTTGCAGGGTGTCCATAATGGACAAGGTATCCTGGCCTAAAACATCACCGGTGTACACGGTCTCAAGTGCAGCACGCATCTGTTGCAAGGCACGCGGGTCGCCGCCGAGATGAAAATCCGCGATCGAACGCAGGGCCGAAACGGGTACCGACCCACTCAAACTGCGCTGCGGACGGGTGCCCATTCCCACCGCCCGCAAGGGAGAGGAATTCCCCGTGTTCAACGTGGCGAGGTGACGCCCGATCCAGCCGGAAGCGGGTCCGCGTTCATCGTCCACGCCGCGCTCCATGAGCTCCATGGCCTTGAAATGACTGCGCGATTCATCGGGGGCACCGCAGGCATGAATGATGGCGAGTTGGCGGCTTTGCCAGACATCCAATAACGAACGCAGACCGGGATGAAAGCCGAAGAAACCATCCAGGTCCACGGCACGATCTTCCTTTTTGGCGCCAGAGTCATCGGGGCGGGCAATGCCAAGGGAGGGACGTAATTGATAATAGGCATCCTCGCCATGCGGCACAACCATATTGAGCACGTCCGCTGCTCCGCGCAGAAAGACAACTACTAAAGTGTCACCGCGCGGGGCCGTGTCGGTTGGGGCAAAGGACAGGCGGGGCATCCAGGCCGGTAAAGTTTGAGTGAGCATGATGAACTCCTAAAGGCTATATGTCAACGCCATTGAAATGCGGGCGATGCGATCAGGCCTGCCGCGATAATGTGCAGGGTCTCTTCATCGGTGGCGCCTGCTTCTCGGACGGAATCAATCAAGCCGTCAGAGGTGAGGCGATCCAGCGGGGCGCCCAACAATAAAGATGCAAGTGAATCCACGTCGTCCTGTAAAATGCCGGCGGATGAGACATCCAGTAAAGCAGCCAGATTGTGTTTCGTGCCCTTGATCTCGTTCCGGATCAATTCAAAGGCAAATTGCCAGCGCGGCATGAGGTTGCCCTGCCAGGCTTCGCTGCGATCGGGATAACCGTCGGGAGTGGGCCAGTTGAAATACAGTTGACCCATGCGCAGCAAATGATCATGAAGGGCGGCGGCATCGGTTTCAACGTTCAGCATGCGCAGCGATGATAAAACAAAATTTGCGGGGCGCTTGTATTTTGGCTGCGCGAGCGCAAGGCCATCGAGCAGGATGACGCGCAGGACGGATTTGATATCGCCTTTTGTATCCAGAAAAATTTTGGCCGCCTTTTCAACGATCTCGTGCGGCGGTTCATCGGCCAGGAACCGGCGCGCAAGTTTGGAGGAAATAAAATGGGCGGTGCTGGGATGCGCGCACAGCGTTTCAATGACCTGTTCCGCCTCCAGGATGCCGGAATGCGGAACGGGCATGTTCAATACCTTCTTTACGCCCGTATCATGCAGATCTTCCTTGAACACGAAATCGCCCAGCCAGAAATGCTCCTTGACATTCCAACCTGTGAGACAGCGCGCCAGTTCCATCACATCCTGCTGGGTATATCCGCCGTCCACACCCAGGGTGTGCAGTTCCATGAGTTCGCGCGCATAATTCTCGTTGGGATGACTTTTCTCGTTGGCCTGATTGTCGAGATAGACCATCATGGCGGGTGAATGCGCGGACGCCCAAACCAGGTCGCGGAAGGAGCCGAACGCATGTTTGCGGATCACCTCGCGGTCGTCCACGGTCTTGAGGAAGAATTCATTTCCTTTTTCAATGAAGATGTTGAAGTGGTCGCTCCAGAATTCAACCATCACTTCGTAAAGCTGGCGCTTGCTATAGAGCTGGCGCAGGAGGGTGGCCTGACGCAATTCGTTCGGCACGGTTTCGCGGTCGTAATTGTCAAAAAGACCGTTACTGATGCCTTCCAGTTCGTTGGCATCCATCTTGAGTGTTTTGAAAGGCGCCAGCTGGATCTCGCAATCGAAATCGTGGATCGAGTCAAAATCAAGCTGCTCTTCGATCCAAGCCTTAAGACCGATCTCCACAAAACGGGCACGTTCCTCCACCCGCGGACCGAAGGTCAGGCGATTCAAGGCCAGGAAGTCGTTGGCACCAAGCGCGGTCCACGGGACTGCAGGCAGGCTGCCAGCAAGTTTGCGGTACACAGGGGCGCAGGAGGAAAGCGCGGCACTGGCCGTCACCAGGGTGCCAAGCTTGAGGAAGTCACGTCGGGAGAGTGTCATTTTCTAACCACAAAAGTTAAGCGTGGGTGGGAGATGCTACTGTAGAAGAGAGTTGGTCCTTCTCGCGCGGCTTCCAATTCAACAAGGCAAAGGTGGTCGCGCCGAAAGCTGTAACGAGCAGAAGTGGCCAGAGGAAGAACCAACCCAGGACCGGGAAGAAGGCGGCCAGTTCCAGAACAAGCGAGCCGCGGATGAATCCACCCAGTGGAGTGAAAGCGGTGCCGGACCTTTTCATCTGTTCGCTGAGATGGGCAGCAATGCCTGCGGAGCCGATTGATGAAAGCGCAAGGGAAGCTGCGATCAAAATCCAGCCTAAAAATTTTGCGGGACCGAAAGGCAGCGCCAGCAGGATCACGATCGGAACGGTTACTGCGATAAGAATCACCAATCCGAACCAGAAGGTCCCCCAGGGAGTACGTTCGACGCGGATCTGGGCGCGGACTACGAGGGAGGGGAATAACAGCCACCAGGCGGTCAGCAGTGCCGGAAATGCCACCCCGAGGATGAGCAGGATGAAGAAGATTGCGGAGATATCAGCCATTGGAAATATCCTTTCGTTTTTATATTGATTTATATGTAGTACAGGGAAGGGCAAGGAAAAGTTGCATGAGTTTTTCACCACAAAGGGCACCAAGGAACACTAAGGTTTAAAACAAAGAACGCGCCGAAGCGCATTCTTTGTTTTAGAAAGAAGAAAAATCAAGGAAATTTACGGTTTAGTTATTTCGCGCTGGAACAATCCCAGAATGAATGCGCCGATACCCACAAAACCAACGTACGGGAATAACAGGAACCAGCCTGCAAACGGGAAGGCGCATGCAAAAGATAGGACTGCAGTTCCAAAAGCAGTACGCTTCCAGGAAGTGACCTCGGGCAGGATGCGCTCGCCGAGCAGGCTGACCATGCCGGTCAGCCCGAAGCTGAGCATGATGACCAGTGCCGCGGTGATCAACAAGGCCGGGATGGTGAGAATGACTTTAACCAGGCTGCCTGCGTTCTCCGCCACGGAGAACAACACGAGTGCGATCACTCCGAAGAAGGCAAAGTTGACCAGTCCCACGCCGAAGGAGCGGCCCGGCATGGCCATGATCACCCGCTGGGTTTTGGCGGCGCGATTCGTGAACAATGCCCCGATGACAAGGAAAAATGCTGCCAGGGCAAGGGTCAGAAGGATGATGATCAAAAACATGCGAAGGATGTCAGTCATATTAGTTCTCCATTTTTTTTATAGCAGGGCCACAGCGGCGCTGTGGCCTACCATTGATTTCTCAACAACAGCCCGTTGCCCACCAGCCAGAGCATGGACACCACCGCCAGAGCGGACATCAAGTACAGGCCGGAGAGTTCCAGGGAAAAAGCGGGCAGGCTTGGCATATGGAATTGCGACAGCCTGTCAAGCCAGGCCGTCCATTGGGTTTGAAATTGAATGAGTACTGTACTCAAGGAGGGGGTTTCGATATCGGGAATCAATCGAATTACAAACGGCGCGGCAGCGATAAACACGATCAGGGCGGCCGCGGCCTGCAAGGCCATTGTCAGCGGGAGCCAGGCCGGGAGCTGGGCTGGCAGGCCGGAGCTTCGCATGAACGGCGCGGCCAGATCGCGAGTCAACGCCAGCTCGGGCAGGGATTCCATTTCATTGAACAGTTTCCGAAGCGTGGACAAACGCGCCGCGCATTCGCCGCACGCAGACAAATGCACTTCGATCTGCGCACGCTCGTTCACGGCTTCATCCAGATATTCGTTGAGTTGCTCGTCAGTCAGATGCATGCAGTTTCTCCGCCAAAAGTTTGCGGGCGCGGAAGAGATGGCTCTTCACGTCGCTCAAGGGGATGTTCAATTGCGCCGCAATTTCATCATAAGACATTTCCTGATAATGGCGCAGTTCGACCACGATACGATAAGCTGCGGGCAGGGATGCGAGCGCCATCCGGATCTGTTCGCTTCTTTCGCGGACCTCCTGAACTGCTTCAGGCAATTCAGCCGAATCAGCATCCCGCTCCTCGTCGAGTTCGGCCGTGACCTTGTGCGACTCGAGATGATTCAGACACAGGTTGGCGGCCACCCGCCGAATCCAGGGACCGAACTCGCGCTCGACATCGAAGGTGGCAATGCGGTCATAGGCGCGGATGAAAGCCTCCTGAGCCAGGTCTTCAGCTTCTCCGCGCTCATGCAGTATGCGGTAACAGACGTTGAATACGCCCGTCTGATAGCGTGTGACCAGCTCCCCAAACGCCCCGGCCTCGCCGCGCCGGGCTAACAGGATCAGGTCGCGGTCGGAAGGCGCATTCATGGCTAAAGTGTAATACAGGTTCCGGGTCAAAAAAGTTGCAGGAAAATGGATTTCAATGATCCCCAGGTTCAATGCGGGTAGAATAGGACCAAACCAACGACCCGCACCAGCCGGAGGCTTTCATGAACGAACGCGACCATATTATTGCTGAATTCGAAAAATCCCGCGGGCAGATGCGCGCAATCGTCGCCAGGGCAGACTCCCATCAAGCCATTTATCCGCGCTGGACGATGAAGGAAGTGCTCGATCATCTTTCGGGCTGGGACGACGCGGTGATATCCATTTTGAACGCTCACATCAGCGGCGTGATCGAAGACATGCCCTCGGTGCGCGGGATTGACGCGTACAATGCCGAGACCGTCTCCACACGCGAGGCCCTGTCGTATGAGCACAGCCTGCGCGAATGGGAGGCTTCGCGCGAAGCCGTGAAAAAATTGATCCTTAAAGTGCCGGACGAAAAAATGAATGAAGTCTTTCCCTTTCCATGGGGCGGCAGCGGAAATGTGGCGGATATGCTGAGAATTTTTTACGAGCACGAGGAGGAACATGCCGAGGAAATTCACAATATTATCGAAAAAGGAAAATGATATGGCAGGCCGGAGAACAGGCTGTATATATTAATATAAAGAAGGCGGCGGACTGGTCAGTCCGCCGCCTTCTTATTACATCCAGTTATTTCCGCGAAGCAATCGGTTTTAAATACGAATCCAACAGACTGTCCATCTGTTCGAGGGTTTCGCACACAAAAAACATCGGGTTGAAGGCGTAGACCGTCTTGGGGATCAGGGCGATGGTCTCCACATCGAAGGGGACCAGGATCACGTCGCCGCCGAAAATCCCGGTTCGCGGGATGCCGAGTTTGTCGTAAAGCGCGCGCACCACATTCCAGCCCTGTTCCTCCGAAGACATCTTGCCCTGCCGGTGCATTTCATTCACGCCGGCAATGATGCGATGGATATCCTTCTTGTTGGCGAGAAAGTGCGACTGCAGCTGGGCGAACACGTCCCTGCTGTAATCAATGACATTGTCGCGGCCGAGACGGTAGAACTCCATGATCGTATGGGTCAACTCGCTGCGGCCGGAAATGATCCCCGCGCCGAAGACCTTGATGCGGTTGTTTTCCATCACCAGCCCGAACTCGGTGCTGTACCAGGCCAGGTGTTTGATGACCTCCCTCTCCTCCTCGGTGGCTTTCATGTAGGCCGGGGCGAATTTATCCTCGATCTTTGCATAAAAATCCTGGGTCAGGAAAGGCAGGTGTCCGAAAATATCATGGAACATATCCGGTTCGGGCGTAAATTCCATTTGATCGCGGGTGCGCAGATAATCGGTGATCAGGAAAATGCGCTGTGCAAATTTTGCATACCAGTCATCCGCAAGGGTGTAGCGCACCGCCGTGCGTTCGATGCGCCAGCCGGTGCGGGTCTGGATCTGCACATTCAGGTGTTTGACGGTCGGGATGCGTTTGGGGTCAAGCTGCAACATTGCCAGGCCGTTGATATATTCCCTGCAAAGATGCTCCAGCAAATACGGTTGATGGATCCCGGCGAAGAGGTCCGCCCAGATCGCATGCTGCTCGTCGTTGAAAACGATCTCCTGATTTTCCGCGGTATATTCGCGGGAGGGGTCGATGTCCTGCTTGACAATATCCCCTGTATATACCGGCGGGTTCTGATTCATGGTCATGATTTTGCACCTTTCTCTTGATGAGGAATGGTCACGCAAATCTGCAGCAATTTGTGCAGCGATCCAAAGGGATGTTATCACCTCCAAAATCAGGCGTCAAGAATGGGAGTAAGCCGGCCCACAAAGCCCGCATTGATTTGCCGCAGCGCGGGGTGATAAAATCCTGATCAGATGAACATTGCATCCCTACACGGTAAAACGATTTTGATCACCGGGGCCGCCAGACGGGTCGGCCGCATGCTTGCACTGGCCTGCGCTCAAGCCGGCGCGGACATCATCATCCATCATGGACATTCAGCAGAGCAGGCCCTGCAAGTCAAGGCCGAGGTCGAGTCTGCCGGTCAGCGAGCCTGGGTGATCGCTTCGGACCTCGGGCAGCCTGCTGACACCGCGAGACTCATTTCCCTTGCGAACGATTTCTCCCCGTTATATGCACTGGTCAACAGTGCATCCATCTTTGAACCGCTTTCATTCGCTGAAACCCGCCCTGAAGATTGGGACCGTCACATGGCGGTCAACCTGACCGCGCCCTTCCTGCTCAGCCAGGCCTTTGCAAAACAAATTTCCGCAGACGGTGAGGGACGCATTGTCAACATCCTGGATTGGCGCGCCCAGCGGCCCGGCGCGGACCACTTTCCCTACACGATCAGCAAGGCCGCCCTGGCCTCCATGACCCAATCTCTGGCGGCAGCCCTCGCGCCGCGCATCACGGTCAACGGGCTGGCTTTGGGGGCCATCCTTCCACCTTCGGATGGACCTGTTCAACAAAATATTATTGAGAATGTTCCCGCAGGCAGATGGAGTCTCGCAGGCGAAGTGGGAGATGCCTTGCTCTTCCTGCTGACCGGCCCTGCCTATGTCACCGGCGAGATCATTCACCTGGACGGCGGACGGCATTTAATTTAGGAGAATCAATGGATAAGACCTTTATCAAAGACCTGCTCGTGCGCGGCATTATCGGGATCCGGGATTGGGAACGGGAGAAGGTTCAGGATATCCTGATCAATGTGACCGTGTTCAGCGACACGACCCGCGCCGCCGAAACCGATGACATCTCCGATTGTGTGGATTACAGTGCTTTGGCAAAAAAGGTTCAAACTCATGCCGAGACCGCGGCACGCCTGACCGTTGAAGCCCTCGCAAACGATCTGGCCAAAATCTGTCTGCAGGAAGGCCTGGTCCAAAAGGTCATCGTGCGCGTGGAAAAACCGGGGGCGGTCCGATTTGCAAAATCAGTCGGTGTGGAGATCGAACGCAGACGTGATGGCTAAATTACACGAGGTCTATTTGAGCCTTGGCTCCAATATTGACGCAGAAATATATCTTCCAAAGGCAATGCACCTGCTTCGAAAAGACGGGGATATTAAAGGGGTGTCTGGAGTTTGGGAATCGCGGGCGGTCGGTTCGGACGGGCCGAATTTTTTGAATGCCTGCGCCTGTTTTCCAACCCACCTGCCACCGTATGAATTAAAGGAGCAGATCATCCGGCCGATCGAGGCGGAACTTGGCCGGGTCCGGTCCGCGGACAAGAACGCAGCGCGTACCATTGACATTGACATTGTATTATTCGACGAAACAGCGCTGAATATTGAATTTTGGGAATACGCCTTCGTGATCGTGCCGCTGGCGGAATTGATCCCTGATTTTGAACACCCCGTCCGCCGCGAACCGCTTCATCGTGTGGCCGGACAGCTGCAGGGTCAGACCTGGATCGTGCCGCGCGGGGATGTGGTTATATCTTAAGTGGTCCCGCCCCGCGTGAGATGTTATCCAAAAATTCCTGACGGGTGGCGATCTTGGTGCGGAAACTCCCCAGCATGGTCGAGGTGGTCATACGCGCATCATGCTTGCGCACACCGCGCATCATCGAACACAGATGCAGGGCCTCGACCACGACCGCCACACCCTGCGGATTGAGCAGGTCATGAATGAAGTCGGCGATCTGGCGGGTCATGCGTTCCTGGACTTGCAGGCGGCGCGAATACATATCGACCACGCGCGGGATCTTGGAAAGGCCAATCACCTGTCCGCGCGGAATATAGGCCACGTGGGCGCGGCCGATGAAGGGCAGCAGGTGATGTTCGCACAGACTGTAAAATTCAATGTCGCGCACGATCACCATGTCATCGTAATCCACATTGAAGAGCGCGCCATTGACCAGCTTCATCGGGTCGGCATTGTATCCGCTCAACAATTCCGGGAACATGCGGGCAACCCGTTTGGGGGTGTTCTTTAATCCCTCCCGGTCGGGGTCCTCGCCGAAGGCATGCAGCATGCTCAACACGGCGGACTCGATCGCGGAAGTGTCTATATCACCCCGCACAGGCCCGGGCTCAACCTGCTCGTCGTTAAAATCCAAATCTTCCATTCTGTACTCTCCAATCCCAACAGGTAATATCAGCCTGATTTTACCGCTTGTGACACAAATTACCACATCCGCCAGGAGAGTTGAACAGAAAACCATTTTTCGGGAATTCAGATTATCATTTGGCCTCATCAAACATATTCTGCCAAAAAGGAAAATCATGTTGGATAACAACAGCCTATATTTAAGAAGTGCAATTTTCGGAGCGGGTGCCGGAGCCGGCTTCGGCCTCCTGATCGGCGCCATCACAGGCGCGTTGACCGCGAGCTGGAACGGCATACAGTTTGGGATGATCGCCGGGAGCGTGCTCGGCCTGTTAACGGGCGCCAGCACTGGCCTGTTGACCGTAAGGGTGGCAGGCCGCACCGGCGGTGTCAGCACCGGTGCATATACGGGCATGGTATTCGGGGCGGTTCTCGGCGGAGTGCTGGGAATTTTCATCCCCGATTCCTTCCGGGCCGCCGTTTCCGGTTTGAACATCGTGGTTCTGCAGGTATTAACCCAGGGCAGATTTGAAACCGGGGCTCTGGTCAGTTTTCAGCTCTCGATCCTTGGGACGATGGTCGGCGCCTGGGTCAGCGGGCTCAATTTACAAAAGCGGGATCTAAAGTAACGCAATACTTTAGGCTTAAAACAAAAACAGGATGGAGATTCCATCCTGTTTTTGTTTTAGCTGGACTGTTTACCGAACCACATGCGGCTGAACAGGTTGTCCTTGATAATGAACTGATGGTAAAGCGCCCCGCCAATATGCAGGAACAAAAGGCCGATGACCGCAATCCATCCAAGATGATGCAGCGGGCCAATGATTCCCAGCCGAACCCGGGCCACGGATCCGCTGCCGAGCACATAACCAATCAGATTCCTCTGGGTTGCGATCAGTCCTCCAAGGGCAAGAATAAAAAAGGCAAAAAAGTACAGACCCACATGGACCAGTTCGCCAAGTTTATTAAGGAACGGATCGCCCGTATTTGCCCATTCAGGGCGTTTGGTTGCAAAACGTACAATGAGGCGCAGGACCAGGGTCACAAGCAGCAGGGCACCCAGAATCATATGAATATTGATCGGGGAGCCGCCTCCCTCATCTTCAGCGAGAAAGCCCGCGCCCAAGATCAGGATCACGGTCAGCCAGTGCAAAACGACCATGATCGGGTGATAGCGTTTGGTTGTATTCATAAGTGAAATCTTCTCCTTTTTTGAAGCAATATACTGCAGGCGCATGAACCCCAGATGACAGTGATTCAAGGGGCTTCAATTTAAATCCTAAGAAGTACGCCTGCCGGCTGCAAGTGCTTTTTGTCATCGAAAAGGGATCATTAAGTGAGCCACAACATTCTTAATTAAAAATCGGAACCTGTGAGGTTCCGATTTTGTCCTATTTCGTTGCCGGGGCAACACGTTTCTTTTTCTTGATGACCGTGGTCCCGGGGATGCTGTTCCGGCGGGCTTCCTGCTTTACCAGGCGGTTATGCTTGGCCACGCCTTTGGACGGGCGCTTGGCCTTTACCTTGACTGTTGTTGATTCCAATTGTAATGCTCCTTTTTATTGAATCATGTAATGCGCCACTCCGCGGTGGCGCCAATACGATGGCTGGATTCTTGAAAGGGTATCGTGGGTTGCATGCAACCGTTGACTCAAAGTCCCCCGTACGACAGACAGTTTACCTTCTCTCGACCAAATTTCATTGTACCCGTAAAACGGTCAATCCGGCCAAACCCGCTTTTTGTTATTCCGCCCCTGATCGGCGACCGGCGGGCCTTGCTCGGATCTTTGCAGGCCGGGAATGAGTCCCGACACATTCATATCTACAAACATAAAACTCCGCGGGTTGGCCGTGGAGTTTTAATGGCACATCGAGGATATTGGGGAGCCGGCTTCATTTCCGGTCAAACCAGCCGTTTGGCGCCTTTATTGCTTAAAGGTTCTGCGTACTTTTGCGGCAATCTGCCCATCGGTCATTTTGTCAGCGGTCTCCACCGCGACGACCCGCACTCTGACCTTTTCATACTGCAGGCGTTTTTCAAGCTCGGATTTTGCCTCGCCGGGGCCAAGGATGAGAATTGCCTCCGCCGAGCGGATGCGGGCAATGACTCTGTCGTAGAATTTCTTCAGTTTTTCGTTGAACTTGTTATCCAATTGATCATCGCCCTGCTGATACTGGGCGCTGTAGGGGGATTTGGGGCGCGAAGGCCCCTGATATTTAACGTGTTTGCCGATCTCTGATTCTATTTTTTGGATCTCCTCGCCCCCGTCCCCCTCGCTGACAATGATCGCTTTTTTGTGATCAATCCACAGGCCAAGCTGTTTAGACATGAATCATCCTTTCTCGCTGTGCCAATTTCAGTATACGGCGGAATCCAATGAAGACAAATATAAATTTTATAAGAACTTTGCAGGGAACCGGCTGGGCGGCTTCCAAACTCACTGACAGGCAGCCGGGTCGGCGGTTTCGATGCGTGTGATGGTTTTGATGCGGTGATACGATGCCGTATCCGCGACGGGGTCGATCAGGGATTTGGCCTTATAAAACGTGACCTGATAACAGGCATCGACCCGGGCCAGGTCATAGGTTCGCGGGTTGACCACGAAATCGTAAAACACCTGGTCCGCACTGGTCTCCAAAATGTAATCCCTGCAGGTGCCGCCATTGTCGCCGCAGTTCGATGTCGCAACGGTCTTGTCATTCAGGCGCACGACAACCGATTCAGCGCCGGAGGAGATGGAAGCATACGAAACGGCGGCGGTTGCACAGCCGAAAATCAACAGGACCACCCCGGCAATCGCCATGGTGATCCGCGCACCCTTGCCCTGGTTTCGCTGAAAGAATGCAGCGATCAGGCCAGCCAGGCCCAACCCGCTTACCAACAGGACGGTCATCAACAGGCCTGAGAATGCCGCCAGCGGACTTGCCGAATAGATCACAGTACCCATAAAGCACCTCCAGTTTTTCACATTGTAAATTTTTGTCTTCAGAGAGGCCATACCCTAATGGTCACCCCATAAAAAAGGAGCGGGCCTAACGCCCGCTCCTTTTCAAAACAAAAGCTTATCTTTAAATTCCGGCCGGCGGGGTAGCGGGTTTTTGATCTTTAAAGCGGTAATACAGGCGCAGACCGATCAGGACCAGTCCGGTCAGCATGGACACGCTCCACAAGGCCACCAGGTCGTAGGGAGCCGGAAACTGCCAAAATATATCCAGGACAAACAGGAGCAGCATGGGCAGGCCGATCAATGCAGTCGACAGACGTGCGGGGAGCTCATCGGTAAGGAATTTAATATCCGCAAAATTAGCCACCAGACCGATGATCCAGAATATCAGCAGGAAAAAAGTCTGCAGCCCCGGAAAGGAAATGTTGGAACGGCTGAAGAGATGGGACAGATAAATGGCGGGGACGATCGCATACAACCCGGTATTGATGATCGGGCCGAACCCCGTGTTTGGCTTGATCAGGGTCACAATCCCCCACAGGATCAGGGCGATCATCGAAATGATCATCAGGCGCACAACCACATACCACAGGATCAGGAAGATATAGGCCAGAATGACCACCACCGTGGACATGACCCCCCAGGCCTGAGACATGGTCTGGGCATTGATGAGGATCGGATCCTTTTCAAAGGCGGTGTTCAACTCGCTCAATGGAAAGGCTTGATAGCCGTTTTGCAGGTTGTAGACATGCAGTTCGGTACGGGTCAGTAAAAACCCCTGTGTGTATCGGGAAGTGTCGATCTCCGTGATCGTTCCGGTGGTGTCCACAGCGACGAAGGTGGGTTGTGTCCCGGCCGAGGATTGCTCATCCACCAAAATGAAAGGCTGCCTGCCATTGACCTCGGCAACGCCATGCGCGATGGTGATCTCGGGGATTTTGCCATCCGCGTAGGACTGCCGGATGCCGCCGATCACAGAGAAAATGTTTACAGCCAGATTGATCGTGACCAGGGTGGAGATCGCCAGTGTAAAGACGATAAAGAACAGGATCGCGCTTCCGACACTCCTTTGGGCTGCCTTGCGGTAGAAGGAGAAACTGCCCATCGGGAGGATCGTACCGCTGAAGAACCAGCCAGCCTCACCTAGGCAGCCTGATCCGGTTTCTTTTTTTCCGATCTGAATTTCAGGGGCGCTATTTTCGTTCATCATGAGTCTGATCCTCCGATTTTAACAGCCAAGGGAAGTTTTTCACCAGCAACATTGAATTGTGATCATGGTAGCCTTTTTTATTCATATGGACAAGTGCAAAATGTCATTACGTTCAATGATGCCAGCGCAAAACAGGTGATCCGCCGGCGTCTCCATTCGCCATGGAATGTGTTAAATTTGTGTTTCAACTTCATCGTTTTGGAGAAGATCGCATGAATGGAAAATTATCCCCGCGTGTCAGGTGGATCTATGGCTCAGGTGACCTGGGCTTCAGCCTGACCAACACCATCCTGAGCGTGTACTTCGCCCTGTTCCTGACAGATGTGGTGGGTGTAAAACCCTACATCGCCGCCATCGCCATCTTCGTAGGCAGTACCTGGGACTACGTCAACGATCCAATCGTGGGATACATCTCCGACCGCACGCGTTCCCGCTGGGGGCGGCGCAGACCCTTTCTGCTCTTCGGGGCCCTGCCTTTTGCCGCAACCTTCGTACTGCTTTGGTGGAGGCCGCCTTTTGAAAGCGCAGTTGCACTTGGAATATACTACGCAGTCGTTTTTGCCTTATACGATACGGCCGCGACCTTTGTCTATATGCCCTACTTTGCCCTGACCCCGGAATTAAGCGGGGATTACGATGAACGCACCGGGCTGACCTCCACGCGCATGTTCTTTTCCATATTGGGGAGTTTGATCGCCTTTACGCTCCCGCTCTGGGTGGTGGACGGCTTTCATCCGGAACACGCCAGCCGGGTGTTGATGATGGGCGCCATTTTTGGCCTGGCCTCCGCATTGCCTCTTTTTCTGGTCTTTCTCAACACGCGTGAACGCCCGGAGTTCATGAACAGGGAGCAGACCCTTGGGGTGAAGGAGTCCATCAAAGCCACCTGGCAGAACCGCCCGTTCGTCTTCGGACTGGTCATGTTCCTGTTCAACGGCGTCACCATGAGTATCATCCAGGTGATCCTGCTGTATTATGTGAAGTATGTCGTCCAACGCGAGTCGCAAAGCGACATGATCATGGCGACCATTTTTGTGGTGGCCATGATCGCCCTGCCCCTCTGGGTGTGGATCTCGAGCCGCCTGAACAAACGCTGGGCATATATCAGCGGGATCTCCTTCCTGGCCGTGGTCCTGCTCATCCTTTCCACGCTGACACCCGGGACCAGCTTCGTTTTCATCATGATCTTGTGTGTATTGGCTGGAATCGGGGTTTCCGCCATGCACGTCATGCCGTGGGCGATCCTGCCGGATGCGATCGAATACGGTGAATGGAAAACGGGCGAGAGACAGGAAGGCATGTTCTACAGCCTGATCACGCTGGCGCAAAAGGTGGCTTCGTCGATTGCCGTGCCCGCCGCGCTGCTTGTGCTGCAAGCCACCGGATATGTCCCCAACAGCACGACGCAACCCGCCAGTGCGATTGCCGGCATCCGCCTGGTGGCAGGGCTGATACCGGCCTTCACGATCAGCATGGGCATCCTGTTCACCCTGCTTTATCCATTGGGACGTGAAGATTTCAAAAACATCACGCGCGAACTGGAGGCGCGACGCATCGTCAAAAAAGCGGATGCGGAGGCGCTCAAATGATCGAAGTGCGCATGGTGACCACAAGGCGTGAAAAGGAATTTTTCCTGACCTTTCCATGGCAAATCTACCGGGACGATCCCCTTTGGGTCCCGCCGATCCTCTCCGGGCGCAGAAAGGCCGCGGACCCTTCTCGCGGAATATTCTTCAAGGATGGTTACGCCGATTTCTTCATCGCCCGGCAGAATGGACAGCCTGTCGGGACGATCTGTTGTTCCCATGAAAACGGCGGCGATCCGGCTGAATGTTCGCTGGGATTTTTCGAATGCATCAACGATTACGAGGTGGCGCAGGCCATGTTCGAATGTGCGAAAACCTGGGCGCTTGATCACGGACTGACCATGCTGTGCGGGACATACAACCTTGACCGGGAGGATGGGCGCGGCATTCTGATCGAAGGACGCGACCGGCCGCCGGTGGTGCTGTGCGGTCATAACCCACCCTACTATGGGGATTTTTTCGAGCGTTATGGTTTCGGGAAACGTCACGATGACGGGCTGGCCTATGCCTGTGACCTGAATCCGGGCGACCCGAAGATCCAGCGTCTGTACCGGCTTGCAGAAAGCGTCCATAAACGCAAACCCTTTTCGATCCGGACCGTGAACATGAACGATCTCGATAACGAGTTGGGTCGTGTGCTGGTTTTACAAAACCGCGCCCTGGAACATCTGGAGGGGTTTGTCCCATATTCGCGTGAGGCGATCGAAGCCATGCTCCTGCCGCTCAAAGACATGGCGGACCCGGACCTGATCCTTTTTGCTGAGGCGGACGGACAGGCCGTCGGCTGGTTCCCGGCCATTCAAAACTTCAACGAAATCCTGATCCATCTGAACGGTCTGCGCCATCCGTGGGATTATGTGCAGGCGCTGAGATATAAAAATTTGAGGCCCAGGTGTCTATCGATCAAGAGCGTGGCGGTGCTGCCCGAATATTGGGATACCGGTGTGGCCATCCTGCTGTTCGCCGAAATGACCCGGCGCGCCATCGCCAAAGGCTATCAATGGGCGGATATTTCGCTGACCGGCGAGGACAACCCGGATACCTGGGATCTCGCACATCACATGGGCGCGAAGATCTACAAGCGCTACCGGTTCTACAGGAAAGATATTTCCGGATAAATCGGGAATCAAAAAGGACGGGCGATTTGCCCGTCCTTTTTATATCCATATCCGTTACTGCAGTGCAGGCACACGGCGCCGTTGGACGATGGCGAAGACCGCCAGTCCGAGCGCAACCGCTGCAGCAACCCAGGCTGAATTGGCCACCAAGGGTTCGGCGGCTTGTTTAAGAGCGATCCCGGCGAAGGACCAGACGAAGACGAACAGGTATCCGCTGTCCCTGCGTGTGACCGCCATGAGCAGCCCAACCCCACTGGCTACGGCCAGCATGATCACCGCCCAGGCCTGCGGCGCGAGTCCAAATCCATTCCAGTTGACCGAGTACAGCCAGTCGGTCACATTGGCGATCGTGGCGACACTGATCCAGCCGAGATAGACACTGAAGGGAACGTCCACGCTCCATTTTTCTGCGCTGCTGACGGGGGTCCCGCCGACATTCAAAGCCAGATAACTGGCAACAAGCAGACCCAGCAGCGTGAGCATGACCAGCACGCTCAGACCAAAAAGGTTGTAATGCCAGCAAAACAACCAGCCTGCATTAAAAAGCCCGCTCAGGGCGAAGAGATAGCCAAGCTTGCGCAGGCGCGGACTTTCCTTTTGAGCGGAGCGGGCCTGATAAATGGCAAACGCGATCCAGCCAATGTAGATGATCCCCCAAATGGCAAAGACATAGCCGGCAGGGACAAAATAGACCGAAAAGCGGTCGGAGATTTCCCCGGTGTTCTGTCCGTTGAGCGGCAGGGCGGAGGCAAGAATGTTAACGGTGAGGGCGATGACAACGGAAAGCACGTTGGCAAATTGACGAAGTGTATCTTTGGACATCAGTTTCTCCTGTTTTCAAATGTAATGCATGGATACATCCATCTTACAGGATATTACTGTCAATTGCTATCATTTCGTCAATGAAATTAGCCGCAACCCTTTACAAATCCTTCAGGATCTCGGCCCGCTTGCTTTCATACTCACTCTCGCTGATCAGGTTCGCCGCACGCAGGTCCTTGAGTTCCTTCATCCGTGCCAGTGCGTTTTCGGAGGCCTTGCCTTTTTTGCGGGACTCCCCTGAAGGATCATGGCCGAACCCGGGGATATCCCGAAAGCCCTCCGGCTCCCGCTCTCGTAGGGCTGATAGGCTTTTTGCGCCGAAACCGGCTTCCGGTACGTCCGATGCGAACCGTTTTGCCTGAATCCACATCCCGATCAGGACCAGGATAAAGAGAATGAAACCGTAGATCAACCCGGCACTGATACTCATCGGAAGGATGCCAATCTCTGTTTTTGCGCCGTTTTGCGGGTCAATACAATACCAGGTCAGGGTCGTAATGGTTGTCCCCGGATAGGGATTGTAGACCTGTTTCTCGACGCTCATCTCACCGCGCGGGCAGACGAAAGGCTTCGAGATCAGGTTCATGGAGGGAAAGAGGGCGCCAAAGCCGATCGAGATGGCGGTGACCCCCATGAACAGACACCAGATCAATATCCACACAAGCACACTTTTCTTCAGTTTCATTTGGATAAATTCCTTTCGCAGGTGAAATAACCGCAGGATGAGCCGATTCTCCACCGGACCTGATTTTTGCACAAACCCCCGAAAGGACTAGCATCCCCAGGAAGTACCATGCCCACATTAAGGATATTTTCAGGTTGAAGGGCTATCGTTCCATTAACCGTTCGCCAAACCCTTTTTAGACATCCGGAGAAGAACAGCATGAAATCTAAAACACCTTTTGTTGGATTGTTCGCCGTTCTCATGTTGACCTCGCTTGCCTGCGGAATGCTCGACAGCGCGATCAATAAAGCCACTGGCGGGGACGAAAACATGCAAACCGTCTCCAGCCTGTGGAGTGACGTGCCCGCCATGGACGGCTTGAACGCCTCCCAGATGGACATGCCGCCCGTCGTTAAACTTGCGATGAAGTTGATCCTCGGCAATCTGGGCAGGCTCAACCCCGATGGCCAGGACCAGACCACGGGCATGATCGACTGGATCGTCTTCACCACGGACAAAACCCCCGAAGACGTCCAGAACTTTTACACCAATGACCTGATGACCGCCAACGGCTGGGATGCAAGTGAAAGTGCCCCGTGCACGAGCGGAAGTGAACAGGGCGCCGCCCAACTTGGCGCAGTCTGTGTGTTCACCAAGTCCCTGGACGGCAAAAGCGTGCAACTGGCCATCCTGACCGCGCAGGATGAAACCACCAAACAGAACAATGTATTCTTCCTGCGCCTGGAGGAAAACGGCACGCCCGTTCCGGCACAATAAGTCTGAATTCCACATCCGAATAAGAAACCCGAAGCCTGAAAACTTCGGGTTTTTTATTCGGCTTGATACCGTGAAACATCAAATACCGCAGCTGGCCTGGTTCGGTTTACTCAAGCCGATCGATATAGGATTGGATGATCCCGGCCAGTTGGCTGATGGCCGGCTCGAACAGGATGCTGCCATGATAGCAATCCAGGGGGTGGATGACCAGCCCGCCGAGCTTAACCCGGTCCCATCCATTTGACGGGACTTCAGCATTTGGGCCCCGCAAGGCCTTGAACAGGATAACCCGGCCGGGATAAGGCGGCACTTCGTACGCGCCGGCGATCTTCCGGTTGCGCTCCTCCATTTTCCGCAGGCGGTCCGGCATGGCGGATGAACCGGCAGGGCCCAGGTCCCTTCTTCGGCGGTCCGCAATGACCTTCATCTTTTGCAATCCCAATCCGGCATAGAAACCCAGGTAATCCAACCTGCCCTTCCAGTTGGACTTCCACAGGATCGTGGCATGTTTTTGGAAGAGCATTTTGTAATAGGAAGCGCGATGCCGCCGGTTGGATGATTTTGGCAGATTGTAGGTGTCCAGCATGGCCAGGACGGGAGGAGTTTGTCCAAGTTTGAGCATCTGGACACCCATTTCGTAAGCGATCTTGCCGCCCATTGATTCGCCGATCAGGATGTAGGGACCGGATGGATACACCTTGCGTATCTCGTCGAGATAAAAGGAGGCAATGGTTTCAATGGAACGCAGGGTCTTGTCCTGCTGTAATTTTGCTGATTCCTGAAGTCCATAGACCGGGGTTTGGGAATTGAGTAATTTTGCCAGCTGACGGATGCGTGTGGGATTCCCGCCTTTGCCGGGAATAAAAAACAGCGGCGGACGCTGACCACCCTGATTAACCAGGGTCAGGGGCGAGAAGACCTGCGCGGTATCGTGGCTTCTGATCAACCCGGCCTGCGTGCGGATGGTGGCGGCCGTGAGCAGGGCGGAGACCGGCAGGCTTCTCCGCAATGTTTTTTCTATATGAACGAAAACCAGCACACCGATCAGGGAATCACCGCCAACATCAAAAAAATCGTCAGTCACACCGATGCCGGAGATCCCAATTTCCTCCTCCCAAATCTCAACCAGTTGACGTTCCAGGTCGTCGGAGGGCGGGACAAAGGGATTATCAAGTTCAGGGCGGACCAGTTGAGGGAGGGGAAGACGGGTCCTTGCCACTTTTCCATTGCCGGTCAGCGGCATTTCGGCTAGTGGAACCAGATAGTGGGGCATAAGATGCCGGGGCAGGTGTTCGGCCAGATGCCTGCGCAGATCAGAAACCGGGATGCGGATCCCTTTTTCGGGGACGAAATACGAAGCCAGCCGCTTGCCACCTTTCTGATCCTCGATGGCGCGCGATGCGACCTGCACGATGCCGGGATAGGCAAGCATGTGATTCTCAATGGAATCCAGTTCGATCCGGACACCCTTGATCTTGACCATGTTGTCGATACGTCCGAGATGAACAAGCTGACCGTCGGGAAGCAGTTTCCCGAGGTCACCGGTCTTAAAATACTGCCAGCCCGGGTTGGATGGATCAGGAAGGAAGCGTTCGCGGGTCAGGCGCGGATTGTTGATATAACCGCGAACCAGCGCATTCCCGTGCACAACGATCTCCCCTTCCTGACCGGCCGGCAGGGCATGACCCTGCTCATCCCAAATGAAGACCTGTATGTCTTCAACTGGTTTTCCGCAGGGCAGGTTCTCCCGGTCGAAGTCATGATCGATGGAAAACCAGCTGGACGTGACACGCTGCGTTTCCGTGGAGGAAAATCCAAGCCGGATCCTGCGCACATTCGGAAAATGTCGTTTTGCGGCCTGAATGTCACTGTGCAGCCTTCTTTCAGCCCCCGCATTAAATTGGGTCACACTGGGAAATGTTTCCCCTGGCTTCAAAATGCCCGCCAGGCTCCGGAAGACCGTCGGGGTCGAGTGGTAGGTGGTGATCTGGTGCCGGCGGATCCATTCCGGCAGGCCGGCCAGACCGTCGGCCTTTAGATCGTAATAATAAATTGAACTCCCCTGGGCCAGGGCGGTGAAGACCAGCCGGTGGGGGCCGGAGAACGTAAAGGTTGATAATTGCAAAGTGCGTTCATCCGGCAGATTCTCTGAATCAGCCAGATGAACATGAACGGCTCGGAGCAGATACCGATAATCTTCGATCGCGCCTTTGGGTTGTCCGGTGGAGCCAGATGTGAACAGGATCTGAACCACATCCTCCGGGGAGAAGCGCACCACGGGATCAGGGACGGGAATCCGATCATCCAGCTGGTCAAGATCGATGATCGTGACGGACTCCCCCGTTATGGAACGGATCCGCTCAAGATATTGCGAATTGGTCAGAATGGCCTTGATCCCGGCGGTTTCGATCATCGACAACAGGGTGGCTTCCGGGAAATTGACGTCCAATGGAATAAAATAATTCCCGGATTTAAGCACAGCCATCATGGCCGGGATGATCTCAAGCGGGTCCTTCAGAAAGAGGCCGATCCCGCCCGCGTGAAGACCGGTCAATTTGCGGATCGCATCCGTATTGATGTTCGCGCGCTGGTTGGCCTGGAAATAGGTCAGCGCACCTTTCGTGGTGACGATAAATTCCCTGTCGTCATGGGTCCGAATGATTTTTCGGACGCATTCCCAGTAATCGGTGAGCAGTTCTTCTTTTGAAAAGGGTTGACTGGCGGTCTGCATGATTCCCTTGGGTTATCAAGGTCTCCCGGCTACGGAGCAAGCAGTTTCTGCGCCTGTGCCAGCATACTGGGATCCCAGAATTGCTCCTCGGTCACGGCGGCGTCCAGCAGGCCCTGGTCGATGGCCCATTTTTGAAAGCCATCCACGCCGGCGAAATCCACCATGCCGTCCATGCGAATGGACACCCAACAGGCGGCCTTAAGAAGCTCGGGATCCGTTCCGGTCCCATCCGCAATGATCTGAATGTTCCGTTCGGTCTTGCCCTCGTTATATTTCTGTACACCTTTTAAGTAGGCAGCCAGGAATCGCACCCCGATATCGGGGTGATCCACGAGAAGGTTCTTGCCAAAGGCCACCATGCCGGACTGAAGGGTGCCAATGACATCCTGGGACCTGGCGAGTATGACTGCGTTTCCAGCATTAAGTGTCATGGTCAGATTTGGCTCAGGTGCCGTGGTACCGTCAATTGATTTATTTTCATAGGCATCCAGCTCAGCAGGAGTTGGCAAATCAACCATATTGATATCATCCAGAGTCAAGCCGGCCTGAGCCAGATACGTACTGAAAATATAGGAGGAAGAACTGCCTGTGCTCAGGGAAAAGGTCCTCCCCACCAGATCGGCCGGTCCGGTCACCTTTCCGCTTTCAAACAGATCCTTGCGGACCAGGATCGCTTGATAAGTGCAGGAATCTTCAGGTGCTATATGTCCCCGATCAGCCACTACTCTTACATTTTCATCCTGGGCAACCGTGTTCAAAATTCCGACATTTACGGCGCCTGCAAATACATCCAAATCACCGGACACAAGCAACGCGACAGCCTTGGAGGATTTATCAAAAGGGACATGCTCCATCGTAATTCCATACTCTGAAAAATATCCTTCCGCTTCTGCGATCAGGATGGGGGCATAGCTGATCTGGTTGCTGAAATTCATTTTCAAGGTCACCATTTCAAACGGCGTGGCTTCCGTGGGCACGGCGGTATTTTCAACCGCAACCGGGGTCGCGGGGGTCGGGGTCGGTGCGGCACAAGCCGCGACAAGCAGGGCAAGCAGAATTAATGTAAAAGTTGATCTGGTTTTCATGAGCATTCATCCTTTATAAAATTGAATTTCGCGAAAAGAATACCCGTAATCCGGATTAGGGGTATCCGGGCGGTTTTAGAGACAACATTATTCGGCCGAGCGCACCTCCTGGTGCCAGGGGATCAGGAATTTTTTGAGCGATTCCAGGCTCCAAGTCAGGCCGAAGCCGATGATCGAGACGATCAGCAACACGGAATACATATCCGTCATCCGCATGGTTTCCCAGGATAACCATAAAACCCTTCCCAGGCCGGAGTTGCCAAACACCATTTCCACGCCGATGGTCAGGGTCAGGGCGGATTTCAAGGCCAGGCGCATCCCGCCAATGATGAAGGGCAGGCTGCCGGGCAGAACCACTTTTCGAAAGGTATCCAACCGCGAAGCGCCGTAATTCTCGATCACTTCATAGTAGGTGGGATTAATCTGCAGTACACCCACCATGGTGCTGATCAACATGGGGAAAAACGAGCCGATGCTGACCATGGCGATTCGCGACGATTCGCCAATGCCGAACAGGATGATCACCATGGGCAGCAGGGCAAATTTCGGGATGGGATGTAATGCCGCAACGATCGGGTCCAGCACGCGGCGGATGCGGGTCGACCAGCCCATGATCAGGCCCAGGACCAGGGCAGAACCGCCGCCGATCAGGAATCCTGAAAATACGCGCGAGAAGGTCACGATCATATCGCGCGTATATTTCCCGGCTGCCAGGTTGGCGAAAAACAAAACCAGTATCCGGCTGGGCGCCGGAAAGATGATCCTGGAAACCAATCCGGCCCGGGCCAGAAGTTCCCAGATCAAAAGGAACCCCAGGATCAAAGCCAGGGTGATGAGGTTTTCCCGGTAACGGGCAATCATCTTCCGCAGGCTGTTTTTCATGTCAGCTTCAATTCCTTGCGGACTTCCGGCTCCAGCAGCTTCCAGATCTGCTGGCGGATGCTGGTAAAGGTGGGTTGATCTTTCAGGGTTAATTCACGGGGACGGCCGAGCGGAATGGGAATGATCGTTTGAAGTTTTCCGGGCCGGTCGCTCAACACAATGATGCGGTCGCTCAACAGGATGGCTTCATCGATGTCGTGCGTGACGAACAGCACGGTGTTTTGTTCCGCCCGCCAGGTGTGCAGCAACTCCTCCTGCAGGATCAGGCGGGTCTGGGCATCCAGGGCGCCGAAGGGTTCATCCATGAGCATGATGTCGGGGTTGGTCAGGAAGGCGCGCGCCAGCGCAACCCGCTGGCGCATCCCGATCGAAAGTTCGTGCGGGAAATGGGACTCAAAGCCGTCGAGCCTGAAACGAAACATGAATTCAAGCACTTGTGTCCGGCGGGTGGCTTTGGGGATCCCCTTTAATTCCAGCCCGAGACCGACGTTGTCGAGCACGTTCAACCACGGCAGCAGACCCTGATCTTGAAAGACAATCACCGCGCTTGGGTTCTTCTGCCCCCCGCTGAATTTGATCTGCCCGGTGTCCGGCTTGACCAGACCGGCGACGATCTTGAGCAGCGTGGTTTTCCCGCAGCCGCTGGGACCGACGATGGAGACAAATTCATGTTCCTCGATGGCAAAGCTGAGTTTATCCAGCGCGGCCACTTCCCGCCCGGTATCCTTTGCGAATACTTTACTGATGTCTTCGATGATGATGCTCATTGCTGTTCAGCCTTCAATATTTAATAAACCAATAAAACGAGACGATCAGGCTTTTGCTTCACCCAACTGCGAAAGATTGAAAAAGAGTTCGAAGACGCCGCCGATCAGGGCGATGACCACACTGCGGACATATAGAAGCAGCGAAAAGGCGGCGGCCTGCTCCGCCCCAATTCCCAGACCGGTCATCAGGACGACGGTACTGACCTCGCGCATTCCGAAGCCGCCCGGCAGGGTGAACGGCGTCCACGCCGCAAGTATACCAAGCGCCCGCACCCAGCCGAGATCGACAAAGGAAATGGGGATGTTTATGGAAAGGGCGATGACCACATACATGGCCAGCCCGAACAGGTCGTTGATCAAGGCGGCTCCCAGGATCGAAAGGATCTCGGAGGTGGAGAAGGTCCGGTACAGGCTGAAGGACTTGAAGACTTTTTCCAGCAGGCCGTAGGATGAGACGCCAAAGGATGAAGCCGCTTCCTTCTTCCTTTGGCCTGCCCAGGCGGAAAGCGGAGTACTGACCCGAAAGAACAACCACAGACCCACGACCAGGGCGGCCAGATAAAGGATCAGGGCGGTCGGATTCAACACATCCCGGTTGACCGCGCTGAACGCCCAGAAAATGCCGATGAAGATGGCCAGTACAATATCGAAAACACGGCTGACCCCCAGCGCCGCCAGCCCCTCCGCGGACTTGCCGGCCGGCACCAGGCGGGTCCATCGCATGACCGAACCCACGCTGGAGATGGGCGAGAAGAAGGAGTAGAAGCGGATGCCCATATTGATGCTGAATAATTTCAGGATGGGGATCTCTATGCCCTGCTTTCTCAGAATGACCCAAAGCCTGAACGTGGTAAAGATGGAGGTCAAGGTACTGACAATGATCGCAAGTGTGAAGAGCGGCAGGGAGGTGGCGGCCAGCACTCCCCACAACTTGCCGAGGTCCGCATAAAGGAAAAAGCCGGCCAGCAGGACCAGCATAAAGGCCAGATTTAGGACGGTGAATAACTTCTTATGGGATGGTTTCAATGGACTCACGGAAAATATATTGATAAACAACTCATGCGAAAGGGACGAAAGACCGTCTGGGCAGGATTGTACCGCAAGTGCCCGGGATGACCCGCTCTGCCCGTTGGGACCAAGCATATAGGATGATTATAGGACGGTCCCTTTCCCGCAAGGAGTCCCCGAAAGGCCCGGGCAGGGACAGTCGAAGGAGAGTCGAACGAGAGTCGAAGGAGTGGCGAAGACCCCTCTGTAAGATTCGCGCGGACCCCGGGGTCAAGGACTGCATATGACTGACAATGTAAATTCACCGAAAAAATGGGAAGCGGACTACGAACGCAAGACCGACGGCTGGGACCTGGGCGGACCCACGCCCGTGTTCAAGCGCCTGGCCACCAGCGGACAGTTCCCGCCGGGCCGCATGATCGTGCTGGGCGCGGGCCGCGGACACGACGCGCGTGAATTCGCGCGCCACGGGTTCGAAGTGACCGCCGTGGACTTTGCCGCACACGCGGCCGAGGAAATGCGCCGCCTGGCGGACCCGTCCGCGCCGGTGCGAATCATGCAAAGCGACCTGTTCGCGCTGCCACAGGAATTCCGTCATTCCTTTGATTATGTGCTGGAGTACACCTGCTTTTGCGCCATTGACCCGGGCCGGCGCTCCGAGTATGCCGATCTCGTGGCGCAGCTGCTCAAGCCCGAAGGGACCTACATCGACCTGGCCTTTCCGCTCGACGGCAGGGCAGGCGGCCCGCCGTTTGCGGTGCGGGAATCTGAAGTGCTGGATCTGTTCGGGAAGCGCGGCTTTAAGTTGATCGCGCGCGAGAAACCCGACGAATCGATCCGCGTGCGGCGCCATGCGGAGGAATTGTTCATCTTTCAAAAGGGGGTTGGGGGGCAGGTCCGGCGCTAACTCAATCGAACATCCGTATCGGTGTTTCCGAGGAAACTGCCGATGTGCTGAGCCTGTTCGTGAAGGCCGGCCAGGACCGGGCGTGAGAGCGAGGCGAACTTTTCCACTGTGATCACAAGGCGATTCTTTTCCTGGGTCTGTTTCCAAACCCCGGCAATCTCTCCATCCACAAGCACGACCGGCGAGACCCATCCCTGCGCGCTATAGATCTTCGGGAGATGTTTCTTCTCCACAAGATGCGCGCGCTCTTTATGGCCGAGAATGAACGTATCAAAATAAGGCAGTAAACGCACGTGCGGCGAGGGAAGCGCGGCGCCCGCCAGCGCATCCAGGTCTTTCTTCAACAGGGTGCCCTTCCAACCCTCCACATCCACCGTGGCGAGTTGACCCGCCACACGCCCCCACAGTTGACGCGCCTCGGTTTGGGACAGGCTGGCCCACATGGCAAAATCCGCTTCGGTGGCCGGACCGTAGGCCTGCAGATACTTGCGAACGAGCATTCCCTCCGCCTCTTCCGTGGACAGATCCTTCCAGCCCGGGATCCAGGCATCGGCACGGACGAAAGTTGGTTCCGCCCCGCGGTAGGGACCGTAACAAAAGACGCCGCGCGCCGCCGCGGTGCTGAGCAAATAAACAACGGGATAGGTGAGGTGACCGACTTGAACCGCAGCGACTTTCTTTTTGTTGCCCCAGCCTCCGCCGTGGACTTCGCGTTTTTTCAAGCCCAGAATTTGACTGGTACGTTCCGCGATCTCCGGGCGCGTGAGCGGTTCATCCAGCACGCGGATCACGGCCTCGATGGCGGCGTCGAGCGTTTTGGCGGGGATGCCCTGCCGGATGGCCCAGTTGACTTCCTTCTCCGAACGGCGGGCCACGCCGCGCGTGAAGAGCGCCAGCTGTTTGGCAGGGACCAAAAACAAGGTGCGGCGCATGCAGGAAGCCTTGACCAGTGTTTTCTTTTCAATGGCCTTTTCAACATCTGCGGGCTGCAGGCCTTGCATTCGAATCCCGAGCGAGAGCTGCGCGGCGGAAAGCAGCTGCGCCTGCGCGCCCGCCATATCGTAGGCAACGGACGCGATCTCTTTGGGAGACGCACGTTCCAGGAGACGATGACGGGCAAGACGAAAAGCATGGACTTGCTTCCATGTAACGGAGAGTTGGGAAGTGGGTTTGGCTGGCATGGTTGGATTCTAATTCAAAACCCCACCCTGTCCCTCCCCTAAAGGGGAGGTGCCGATTGCTACTGAAATTAAACGTTGCTTCGGGGAACCAACAAACCCATCAAACAGAAATAAAGCCAACAAAATACCCTCTCCTTTAGGAGAGGGCCAAGCGGACATGCCGATCAATCACCTCGATCTGGGAGAGGTCGTGAACGAAATCCTTCGTCATGTCAGAGTGTAGAGCCTCAGGTGGCGTGATGTCTATTCTTTCGTTAATGCAATTTGAATCGCTCGAATCACCCCACTCATATCATTTATTACCTGATCATTGCGAAAACGAATCACTCGTAAGCCTAATTCGACCAAAGCTTTCTCCCGCCTTGCATCTTCTTCTTTTTGCAAATCGTGAATATCACCATCCACTTCAATAACAAGTGCCGCTTTGTGGCAATAAAAATCGACAATGAAACCTGCGATTACCTGCTGCCTTCGAAAGTGAACGCCTAGTTTGTTCGCGCGAAGTTCCTGCCAGAGGATGGTTTCCGCAGGAGTCATCTCGCGGCGTAGTTCTCTTGCACGTTGAAGTTTGCCTGCTGTGACCTTTTGATCGTGGACGATATTCTTGACTGGCATAACGGGATTATTTTAACCTCTCCCCCGCCTCCCCTAAAGGGGAGGGGCCGACTGCTTCTGAAATTAAACGTTGCTTCGGGGAACCAACAAACCCATTAAACGGAATTGAAACCAATCAAATACCCTCTCCTTTAGGAGAGGGTCACACGGACACACCGATAAATCATCTCAATCAGGGAGAGGTCCACCCCCACCGGTGGCAAGGAGATTTTCGCACTGCGCGGCACATGGGTTCGTATTGCCTTCGTACATCCTTCGTACTTCCATCGTACACGCTTCGCAGGGACTCCATCCACCGGTGGGAGTACTACAAAAGTGACAGTCCCTTGACGGGTCCGTAAAACAGCGGGGCGATATGAGCTTGAGATTCTTCGTCGCTGCGCTCTTCAGACAGACACAGAATTTGAAGAAATAAATAGTTCAAGCACAAAGCCCCTCCCCCGGCCCTCCCCAAATCCAATGGATTTGGGGAGGGTGACCGAAGGTCGGGTGGGGCCTGCAAACAGAAACAAACCTTCTCTTGTTGGAGGAAGGGGAAGCAGACATGCCGATTAATTATCGAAATCTGGGAGAGGTTCACGCCCACGCTCAAATCATCGCATGATGTCATCTCCATGTGTAGTCCCCTAATCGTTTACAAAGTTTTTGGGCAACCAATCAGAAAGCGTCTCAGTACCATTCACATTTATTAATTTCACATCAAATATATCTTCAGAAGTCAATGTGCTAATTGTTGCTTCAAGTTCATTGGCACTCATTTCAATAAAACCTGTGACTTCTCTAATCATTGAACCTGTTTCTATTTTATCTCCAAATAACTCAATGTAACTACCAGGCGTTGTTAGTGTAAGATGAACAGGTTTTTCCTGTTTGTGCAAATCAAGCAACATTTTCAAACCTTCACCTTTGAGTCCCAAGGACATAACCATGTCTTTATAATAAACGATACCGTTTTCCACTACTTCGAAAAGTTCCCGAATAGATTCTGCATCCTTACGAGAGATACCTTCATTGGGAATCCTAAAGAAATGTCCTGTTTTGTCTTGTATAACGCATAGTTTTTGAACTAATTCGTAAAACGCCGAATCTATAGGATCATGATCGGGAGGTGGAAAACTTGCCGAGGTAGATTGATTAGTATCATGGAATTCCACTTGCAACTTGCCACCAAGAGCCATTGCCTTTCCGAAGTTAAGGAACTCCATAATTTCATGAGGCTTCCCACCTACGTGCCTAATGGTATATATTAGATTTCCTTGAATACTATTTTCAACTTTTCGCATACTAAAGGTAAACAGTAATGGGCATAAGGTATGCTCATTACTAAATTTAATTAGCTCTGTTCCTACTCTAACTGGTTTAAACTCAAGATTTGACAGAGACACTGTTTTACCCTTCGCTGGAATAATACTCAATGAAATAGGCACTTGACGATCTTGCGCACTTTCACTTATGTAAATCTCCGCTTCTTTTAGGTCAAATCCGCCAAACCATGTTTCCCACCAATCAGAAAACTTTAATTCTTGAATTACATCACCTTTTAAAGTAACGGATTCCCCTTCCTTGATATGCAAATCAAATGCTTGCTTAAGCTTCATGCCATCCGGAGTTCTGGGAAAAGAAAGTTTCATATTAATTGACAAGTCTTTTCCAAAGGAAATTAAGGGGTATACTCGTTTACCAATTTCGACTTTCAATCGTTTCAAACCTTCATTGTCAGTTCCATTTTTCCATGGAATATAGACCTGTGTATTTTCTTTATTCTTTCGCCACTTAGGGTTATTTTGATTTAGGTATGAAATCAAATCTTTGACAAGACCCCACTTTCCATCTCTTAAATTTACATCCCACACAACAATTACAACAGGCAAAGTAAACTTGTCCCAATGTTTCAAATCTTTTACTTTCAGGGTGTAAACTAATTGGTCATCTTTTGTTTTTCGTTTTTCTAAATTTATTACGCTTTTTTCTTGAATGTAAAAAGTGACGCCGGTATTTTGACCCTGGTGATATATCTCAACAATAAAATCCTCTCCCAAATCTGGATTTGGAGATGCAAGATGCCAGCCAAAGTCCGTCAAGCATTCCTCTAATTGAAGTCTGCTCTTCTTTTCTTGTTCCAATTGGAGAGAAGATCGTCGGTTACTCATCCCACTAATTTTAGCTCATAATATATAGGACTGCGTCCCACCCTGCGCCGTCCTATTAACTACTTTCTACTTTCCACGAACTATAACTTCGCAAACCTGCTACCCCTCTTCCTATTTCTTCTTCTCTTCTTCCTGATCCAGCTTTCGTTTCTGCGCCTGATCGTGCTCCAGCTGCAATCGTTCCTGCTGGCGCAGTTTTTGGTTTTGGATCTGCTGCTGTTCCATCTGCTGCCGTTCCTGTTGGCGTAGTTTTTGATCCTGCGCCTGCTGTTTTTCCAGTTCCTCGCGTTCCTGAGTCATGAGCTTATCCTTCCTGAATACCGGCCTGCTGCGTTTCACACGGCCCCTTCGGTCCTTGCAGCAGGCCGGTCATATTCTCGTGGTCTCGATACGCCCAGCTAAAGCCATGCCGGGCTACTCGACCACCGATTAAAGCTTTGCAAATCTTGAGACCACCCTGGCCGGCGCGGCGGGACGGTCCATTACTTCAACCCCAATTTCTGCCTGACAAATTTGCGTACTGTTCCAACTGCTGCGTAAGCAGATCGGGCATCTTCTTTTTCTGCAACCTCTCCGGGATAACGTCCCCGCACTGCGTAACGCTCCATGGCCACCAAATCTGCACGTAGCATTTCAAAACTGCCGTCCACCTCTTCACACAGCAGCATCAATTCAACCAGATTATGTATTTTAGGGATATGTTTGTCGTTTTCCTGCAAAACAGCCTTGAGATATTTTTCCGCACACTGCTGGCAGTGAAAACAAACCGCGTCGTAATTGGGCGATCTGCGCGCACGCAATTCGCGGCCGGCCGTCGCAAAATCACCTTCCGCCTTTGAGACCCACTCAGTCGCTGAGGGCTTCATAGACGATCCTGCCTTCCTTGAGGACATCGCGCAGAAACCAATCCCCCATTTTCACACGTTCGGCCAGATGTTTAGGCGTATGAACGATCAAGTCCAGGCCAAAGCGATATTCAATTTTCTGGCAAATTTGAATGGCTTGTTGGACTTCTTTTAAGGATGTATCCATCACGACCAGCATATCCACGTCACTTTCGGGACGAGCGTTCCCGCGTGCATAAGAGCCGAACAAAATAATTTTCTGCGGCTTGAATTTTTCCACAATTTGCTCCACCACCTGGTCAATGGCTTCTTGTGGAATGCGCTTGCGCTTGTCAATCGTTGGAACGTTTACGGTAACCATCGTGAAGCAATTATACAGCCACTTTCAATTCAAACAAAATAGGACGGCGTCCCACCCTCCGCCGTCCCATCTGTGTTTATCTGTGTATTTCTGTGGTTATAACTTCGCGAACCTGCTCACCACCTTGGCCGGCGCGGCGGGACGGTCCATTACGCCGCCTTGGTGGATCAGGATGGGCGTGCCTTCCTTTGCATACGCAAAGTCCAAATAGGCCTGGCCGGTGATGAACCTCTGCCCGTCAATGGCGCAGGAGGTCACGAAGCCGATGCGCTTGCCGCTTGCATCCACCACGGGGTCGCCGTTGTGCGCCATGCGCGTGCGCTGTTCGTCGAAGGTAAAGCGGATCACGGCGCCTTTGCGTTCCTTTTCTCTGGCAACATACGCGTCGCGACCGATGAACCACGGCTTGTAGGTCTTCACGTACGAACCGAATCCGCCTTCGGCCACACCCAGGTCACGGCCATTGAACTTGCCGGAGCCGAGTCCCATCTCGTGACCGTACAACGGCAGCCCCGCTTCGGTGCGCAAGCTGTCACGCGCGCCCAAACCGATGGGCTTGACGCCAAATCCCTCGCCGGCTTTCAAGACCGCATTCCAAAAGTCTACAGCGCGCTCGGGGTGCACGAACAATTCAAAGGCCAGCTTCTCGCCGGTGTAACCCGTGCGCGAGACGATCAGATCGAACCCGCCCACCACCGCATCGCACAACTCGGTGCGCTTTAACTTCATGATGCGCGCCTTCGTCTTATCGTCCACGCCCATCGCCAGCAGCGTGTCGCGGCTCTTGGGTCCCTGCAGGGCAATGTCCACCCGCATGGCGGAACCCGCTTTCGGATCCCGCAGGTTGCGGATGGCCGCGTCATATCCAAATGTGCGCGCCCACGGTCGTCCGTTATCGATCTTGACCTTGCCGTCGCGCACACTTTCCAGCCAGGTGCGGTCCTTGTCATCGTTGGACGCATTCACGACCACCAGATAATTGTCCCAGCCGCGGCGATAGATAAGGGTGTCGTCGATCACGTCCGCATCGGGCGTGAGGAAGTGCGAATACAAAGACTCGCCCGGCAGCAACCCGCCGCAGTCGTTGCCGCAGACCGAATCGAGGAACGAAGCCGCGTCCGCGCCGCGCACATCGTACACGCCCATGTGCGAGACATCGAACAGGCCGGCCGCGTTGCGCGTGGCCAGATGCTCTTCAAAGATGCCGCTGTATTGGACGGGCATTTCCCAGCCCGCGAATGGGACCATTCTGCCGCCCAGGTCGCGATGGGTTTGATTGAGGGCTGTTTTCTTCATGGGCGGATTGCCATCCGCCCCTACGGGTTCGTTCCAGATGAAGGGCGGCTTTTCAGTCGCTTCAGACTTAACGGTCGGCTGGCTGCCGATGAACCAGGGTTTGTTGCCATCCACGCCGCTGCCTGTGACCTTCACATCCTTGAGCTTCTTCCTCCACTCTGCCACGATCGTGGGTCCGGGCATTCTCCTGGCGCTGAAGTCCTTGCTGCCATCCAGGTGGAAGGAGGTATAGCCGTCTGAAAGATCGCGCAGCCAGGTCCCAACGAGGCCCGCCTTCGCGGCCGGCACCTGCAGATAATATGCGCCCATATCCACACAGGTCAGCACGCCCTTGACCACGCCCTTCGGGGTGGAGAGGGTCGTGGCCTGACTCTTGCCGGCCTTCAACGCGCTCAGGTCGGAGGACACGGCGAAATCCAGCATCTGACGCACGCGCAGGCCGGTGATCTCAAACACGCCGCTGGAGACCTTGTCGTCTAGGTAATAGAAATGAGGGTAGCCGTTCTGAGCCGGCTTGAAGTCAATACCGGCGGAGGCCGCCAGTTTGCGGATCTTCAATTTGGCTTCGTTAAGTACATTGAAGTCCAGTTTGGCCCTGCGCTGCTTGCCCTTCTTGACCGTGTCCACGGAATGCGGCGCGCAAGCCAGCAGCACGTCCGCCATGATATTCGCCAGCTCGCGGGTCTTCTTTTCGTCGAAGCCGCGCTGGGTGATCCAGGGCGTGCCGAGGCGGATGCCGCTCGGGTCCATCGAGTTCTTGTCACCGGGAATGGTGTTGCGGTTGACCACGACACCGACGATATCCAGAATGCGCGAAGCCTGGTCGCCGCTTAATCTTGTGCCGTCCTCGCCGACAATGCTGGTGCAATCCACATTGACGAGATGCGTGTCCGTGCCGCCGAACGGCACGCGCAGTCCGCGCTTTTCGAACTGGTCGGCCATGGCTTTGGCGTTCTTGAGAGTCTGTGCCTGGAGCTGCTTGAACTGTTTGGTCTGGGTCAGCTTGAAGGTTAAGGCAAGAGCCGCGAACACATTCACATGCGGTCCGCCCTGCTCGCCCGGGAAGACAGCCTTATCGATCTTTTTGGCGACATCCGGAATGGTGGTCAGCAGGACCGCGCCGCGCGGGCCGTCGATGCTCTTGTGCGTGGTGGACATGACGACATGCGCATGTCCGATCGGCGAAGGCACCACGCCCGCCGCCACCAGCCCGCCAATGTGGGAAATGTCCGCCAGGAAATACGCGCCGACTTCGTCCGCGATCTCACGGAACTTCTTCCAATCCGGAACCCAGGAATAGGAGGAATAGCCGGCGATCATCAGCCTGGGTTTGTGTTCCAATGCCAGGGCGCGCACGGCGTTGTAATCGATCTTCTCGTTCTCATCGATGGTGTAATGCACGGCCTTGTAATATTTTCCGCTGCGGTTGACCGACGAGCCGTGCGAGAGATGCCCGCCGTGCAGCAGGTTGAGTCCCATGACGGTATCGCCGGGGTTGATCAGGGCGTGATAGACCGCGTTGTTGGCGGGCGCGCCCGATAAAGCCTGCACGTTGACGAAGATCTGGTCGGCTGTGTATCCGTTGGCGGCGAAGGTTTGCGCAGCGCGCCGGCGGGCCAGGGCCTCGACCGTGTCGGCATATTCCACGCCCTTGTAGTAACGCGGGTCGCTGCTGCGGCGGTAGTTCGTCAGCCGCGCGGGATAATCGAGGATCTCGGCATCGCCCATCCAGCGCGTTTCCTCATCCGGATAGCCTTCCGCGTAAATGTTCTGGAAGGCGGAGGATAGGGCCTCGCGCACCGCCATCGGCGCCGTGGACTCGGAGGCGATCAGGATCAGCTTGCGATACTGGCGCTCCGCCTCCAACTGGGTCAGCTTGTACACATCCGGGTCAAGTTTTTCCAACGAACCGCGAAAAAGATAGTCGGGCATTGCATTTCTCCTTAAAGGTGTGCCATATCATGTGAAAGTGACACGTGTAATTGAATTGTCAGGCAGATGAATTGTAGGACGGGAAGGGGGGATGGTCAAGTGAAAAATGGCATATTAAATAAAAAGGCTTATACCGTCTTTTTATTCACCTATTCCCCTTCCACATTTAAGCACGCACAGGACATTTGGGGCTTGAATTCACCAAAAAAGGACAGTACACTGTCCCTATGCCAAACCTTGTCAACACGGGCCAGCTTAAGAATCTCGAAGGAAGCCAGAAACAGCTTTTGCGGCTGGTGGAATTAAGCGTCACGTTGAATTCCACCCTCGACCTGGATGCGCTGCTGCAGCTCATCACCGCCACAGCCACCGAACTACTGGACTGTGAAGCCGCCTCCATTTTGCTGTACGATGAAAAGAATCCGCGTTTGTTCTTTGCCGCGGCCACCGGCTCGGACCCCGAAAAACTGGCTGAGATCCCCGTCCCGATCGACGGCAGCCTGGCCGGCACCATCTTCCGCACCAACCAGCCGCTGGTCCTGAACAACGCGGAAAGTGACCCGCGCCATTATTCGATGGTCTCCGACCATATCAATATCAGGATCAAGACCCTGCTGGGTGTGCCCATGCCCATCAAGGACCGCACCGTGGGCGTGCTGGAAGCGGTCAATAAAAGGGGCGGGCCTTTTACAGATAACGATGTCGCCATCCTTTCGGTCATCGCCGCACATGCCGCCATCGCCATCAATAATGCGCGCCTGTTGCAGGCCACCCGCCAGGCGTATGAAAAGGTCAAGGAAACCAATCAGATCAAGAGCAACTTTCTGGCGCTCGCCTCGCATGAACTGCGCACACCGCTCGGCATCATCATCGGCTACGCCACCTTCCTGCAGCAGGATGCGGAAGGCGAACTGTCCGAGCACGCGGACCAGGTACTGACGGCCGCCACACAAATGCATGCGATCCTCGACCAGATGGGCAACCTGACCCTGCTGCAGACCGACGAGATGCAAATGCATCCGATGAAGATCTCCATTCAGGATGTTTTGCATTTTGCCGCGGACGAGATCAAATACTTCGCGGCGCAACGGGACCTGAAGCTGGTCTTTGCCTTTCAGGAGACTCCCATCCCGGTCCAGGTGGACCAGCAAAAGACCACCCTGGCCTTTGTGAACCTGCTCAACAACGCGATCCGCTTTTCGTCAAAGGGCGGCGAGATCGTGGTGGGCGCCGCAGACCAGGGCGATAAGGTCCTGGCCTGGGTGCAGGACAAGGGCATCGGCATTCCCGTGGACAAATTGCAAAAGGTCTTCGAAGAGTTCTACCAGATCGAACCGCCCAATACCCGCCATCATGGCGGGCTCGGCATCGGCCTGACCATCGCGAAGGGATTGATCGAAGCCCAGGGCGGCCGCATCTGGGCCGAGTCCGACGGGCCCGGGCAGGGTGCCACCTTCAAGGTGGCACTGCCAAAGGCGTGAACCCCTTTGAAAAGTTTGCATTTCGCATTGACATTCCCAAACGCCTCAGGTAGAATACGCTTCGCCTTATTAAAGGGCCTGTAGCGCAGTTGGGAGCGCGCCTCAATCGCACTGAGGAGGCCAGGGGTTCGAATCCCCTCAGGTCCACTGCTACAGAAATCTTTATATGGGCCCATAGCGCAGTTGGGAGCGCGTCTCAATGGCATTGAGAAGGTCGAGGGTTCGAATCCCTCTGGGTCCACAAATAATTTAAAAGTCATGGCAGGAGTAGTAGGTCATCCCGTCAGCGAGCTGGGAGAGCAAGGTGGAAGCCCGGCAATGCGCCCAACGGGAGCGCAAGCAAAGACCGAACTCGCCTGTTTCTCGAAAGAGGACTTCACTGGTGAAATAGAAGTAGTCAGTGACGGAGCAGCCCGTTACAGCAACAAAGTGACGTTCGCAGTTGGAACGTAATTTGGGTGGTACCACGGAGAATATCTTCGTCCCTGAGCGGATGAGGGTATTTTTGTTTAATCTGTCATTGCAAGTTATTCACGAACAAGGAGGCATATAATGAAAGCAGGCATTAAAATTAAAAACATTCCCTGGAAGCAGGGTCCGCTGCTTGCGTGCCTTCTGCAAAAACTGGAAGATGAACATCAAAGGTCAATACCGGATCGCTTGAAATCCAAATCAATGAGGTAAGAATGCCCACAGCCAAGAAAAAAGATGTCAAAAAGAAAACGGCACCCAAAAAAGCAGCCGCCAAGGCGAAGAAGGTCGTCAAGGCCGTCAAACCCGTGACCAAACCGGCCCCTGCACCAAAAAAGGTTGTAAAAAAGGCCCCGGTGAAAAAGAGCGTCGTAAAAGCGCCCGCCAAAAGCAAAGTAACCAGGGTGACCGCCAAAAAGACGGTCGTAAACAAACCTGTGATCAAGCCGGCGCCCAAGGCCGTCGAAGCCGCCCCGGTTGAGAAGGTGACCCCGGCTGCGCCCCTCGTCCAGCCGATGCCCGCCCCCAAAGCCGAGAGCCGGAAGTCATCTGATGCAAGGAACAAGGCCATGGAGGCCGCCACTTCAAAGGCGATCCAGCCGATGAAAAATATGGCCGTCATGGTACCGCCGACTCCCTCCCCCAAGGAGATCGTGGCCGTCAAGCCCGAACCTGTCAAAGCGGTTGTCCCTGTGGTCGAGAAGCCTGCGCCGGTCCGCGAGGAAAACCCCGCCCCGGAAAAGGCACCTGTCCGCGAGGAAAAACCGCGCCAGGACAACCATCCTTACCAGCCGCAGGCCATGGAAAAGAAATGGCAGGAGAAATGGGAAGCGGACAAGCTGTACCGCTCGGTGATCGACAACACCAAACCAAAGCACTACGCCCTGACCATGCTGCCCTACCCGAGCGGAGATCTGCACATCGGTCACTGGTATGCCATGACGCCCTCGGATGCGCGTGCGCGATACATGCGCATGAAGGGCTACAACGTGCTGTTCCCGATGGGCTTCGATGCCTTCGGCCTGCCCGCCGAGAATGCCGCCATCAAGGACGGCGTGCATCCCATGAAGCGCACCTTCCAGAACATCGAGCGCATGCGCAAACAAATGAAGTCGATGGGCGCCATGTTCGACTGGGAACGGGAGGTGGTCTCGGCTTCGCCTGAATATTACAAATGGACCGAATGGTTCTTCATTCAACTGTACAAGCAGGGACTGGCCTATCGCAAGATGTCGGCCGTGGACTGGTGCCCGAACTGCAACACTACCCTGGCCCGCGAACAGGTTTGGGGCGACGACCGCCACTGCGAACGCTGCGGCACGCCCGTCATCAAGAAGGACCTGGATCAGTGGTTCTTCAAGGCCACCAAATACGCCGATGAATTGTTGAACTTCGATGGCGTCGACTGGCCGCAAACGGTCAAGACCCTGCAGACGAACTGGATCGACCGCTCCGAAGGCGCGGAAGTACAGTTTGCCATTGTCGGTCCCTTCTCCACGCTGGTACCGGTCTTCACCACCCGCCCGGATACGTTGTGGGGCGCGACCTTCATGGTTTTCTCGCCCGAGCATCCCCTGGTGGATAAGATCACTCATCCCGAATACAAACAAGCGGTTGAGGAATACAAGGCCCAGGCCGCGCGTCAAACAGAGATCCAGCGCGGCGCCGCAGACAAGGAAAAGACCGGCGTGTTCACCGGCGCGTATGCGATCAACCCCGTCAACAAGGCGCGCATCCCGATCTGGATCGCGGACTACGTCATGATGTCCTACGGCACCGGCGCCATCATGGCCGTGCCTGCGCACGACGAGCGCGATTTTGCCTTTGCCAAAAAGTATGACCTGCCGATCGTCCCGGTCATCCAGCCCGAGGTCCCGATCGAAGCGGAAAACGGCGTGATGAAGGCCGCTTATGTCGGACCCGGCATCATGATCAACTCCGGCAAATTCAGCGGGACGAAGGTCAACACCGAAAAGGGCCGCAAGAATCCCGGCATCGCCAAGGTGCTGGATTGGATCGCGGCGGAAGGCCTCGGCAAGGAATCGGTCAACTATCGCTACCGCGACTGGCTGATCTCGCGCCAGCGCTATTGGGGCGCGCCCATCCCGATGATCCATTGCGAAATTCACGGCTGGAACCCGGTGCCCGACGACCAATTGCCGGTGGTCCTGCCCGAGGATGTGGAGTGGAAGCCCACCGGCGAATCTCCGTTGAAGCTGCACCCCACCTGGAAGAACACCACCTGCCCGGTCTGCAGCGGACCCGCCACGCGCGAGACCGATACGATGGACACCTTCATGTGCTCCTCGTGGTATCACCTGCGCTACCTCTCGCCGCATTATGACAAGGGTCCCTTCGACCCGGCCGAATATGATTACTGGATGCCGGTTGATACCTACACCGGCGGCATTGAACATGCCACCATGCATTTGCTGTACACACGCTTCTTCCATAAGGCCCTGCGCGACGCGGGCATTGTGGAGGGCCACGAGCCGATGCTGCAATTGCGCAACCAGGGCATGGTGCTGGGTGAAGACGGCGACAAGATGTCGAAGAGCAAGGGCAACGTGATCGCGCCGGACGTATTGGTCAACAAATACGGCGCCGACAGTGTGCGCGCCTATATCATGTTCTTTGCACGCTGGGAGATGGGCGCACCCTGGGACTCCCAGGGTATTGAAGGGTCCGTGCGCTGGGTGCGGCGCGTGTGGACCTTGTTCACGGATCCGGCCCAGCCGGCAACCGCCTCCGCTGAAACGAAAAAGGATCTGCGCCGCAAGGTCCACCAGACCCTGCGCAAGGTGACCCGCGATTTCGAGAACTTTGAATTCAACACCATCATTTCCTCGTTGATGGAATTGATGAACGAGATGTACAAGGCGCGCGAAGCCGGCGCGGCCGGCAGCGACGAGTGGAAGGAGGCCCAGGAGATCTATTTGAAGATGATGGCCCCCGTCACGCCGCACATCGCCGAGGAATTGTGGGCTCATTTGGGCAAATCCTATTCCATCCACCAGCAGGCCTGGCCCAAGGTGGACGAAGCCGCAGCCAAAGAAGACTCGATCGAACTGCCCGTCCAGATCAATGGCAAGGTGCGCGACCGCATCACGGTCCCGGCCGAAGCCAGCGAAGAACAGATCAAGGCCGCGGCCCTAAATTCGGAAGTGGTGAAGAAGTTCCTGGAAGGTCAGGAGCCGAAGAAGGTCATCGTGGCCAAGGGACGTCTGGTCAGCATTGTGATCTAACCGATTCAATTAATAAAGGCCCTGATGGTGTAATACCATCAGGGCCTTTATTTTTATGTAAGGGCATTCTTCGTCAGGCCAAATGCATGGTCTTGCGCACGCCCAGCCGGACCGCCCAGCCTGCATACGCACCGATCAAGGGGATGATCAAAACGAATAACATGTTGAAAGCCTGGCTCTGGTAAATATACAACAGCGGAATCCATATCCCAACGGCCAGGCCGACCAGCCACGGGCGTGGATGACCGAGCAGGGTAATGATCCCCGCGGCGACCAGCAATCCGCCCGCTGTAATGCCGGTATCGTCCCAGCCGGGGCTCGAATCCATATAGGCAAGGAAGATGCCGACCAGGATCGCAACTCCTAAAAGAATTTTGTTCATCATATTCATGCTTTCCTTTTCGAATTACCAGGCATAGGCTTCCGGTGCTTCCCCTCCGGGGCCGGGCCAGATTGCATCGATCTGCTGCAAGGCATCCTTGCTGAATTTGATCTTGAACGCGCGCAGGGAACCGGTCAGTTGTTCCATCGTACGCGGACCGATGATGGGCGCGGTCACGATCGGGTTGAGTAGCAGCCAGGCCAGCGCCACGTCTGCGGGTTCCTCGCCGCGGTCCCTGCAGAACTTCTCCCAGGCTTTGAGCTGCGGGCGTTGTTCCGCGATCTTCTTTGGTACATCATCCGAGGTGCGCCGGCCGGTCTTGAGCTTTTGCAATGCCCCGCCCAGTAGCCCGCCCGAGAGCGGACTCCACGGCAGCAGTCCCAGCCCGTACTCTTTGCAGGCGGGAATGACTTCCAATTCGATCATGCGGTCGTTCAGACTGTACAGGCTTTGTTCGCTGACCAGTCCCATGAAATGGCGGGCTTTCGCTGACTCCTGCGCACTGGCTATGTGCCAGCCTGCAAAATTGGAGGAGCCCACATAGATCACCTTGCCCTGCTGCACGAGCAGTTCCATGGCCTGCCAGATCTCCTCCCAGGGACTCAGCCGGTAGATGTGATGCATCTGATACAGGTCAATGTGATCGGTGCGCAGCCGCTTCAAGGAGGCCTCACAAGCCTTGCGGATGTGCAGCGCAGACAGCCGCGACTCGTTCGGCCAATGACCCATCAAGCCGTAGACTTTTGTTGCGAGGACAACCTTCTCGCGTCTTCCCCCGCCCTGGGCAAACCAGCGTCCGATGATATTTTCCGTGATCCCCTCCCCGGTCTTTCGCCCATAAACATTGGCCGTGTCGAAGAAATTAATGCCCAATTCGAGGGCTTTATCCATGATCTCGAATGCGCTTTCCTCGCTGGTCTGCGGACCGAAGTTCATGGTCCCCAGGCATAATCGTGAAACTTTGAGGCCGCTGCGGCCCAGTTGTGTGAATTCCATAAGTTCCTCCTGGAACCGGAAAAATAAGATACTGTATCTGCATTTTCATTATATAGTATTCCGCCGGTGAATCGAATAGAATACAGGCACGAGCATGTCCTCACCCAACAAACTTTTCTCCACACTGGACAAGATCCTCCTGGCCGGCATTGGCTGCGGAGTGGCGGGATCGTGCATCCTGGCCATCGCGTTTGCCTTCCTTTGGGCAAAACCATCCAATCCAGAGCCCGCCTTAACGCCGTTTGTCAGTTCGCCATTTGAACTTCCCACAAACACCCCCTTCACCACAACCTCAACGCCCGAAAATCCCCCGTCGACATTGATTCCCTCTCCGGTCCCCGGTTTTATTGGGGACGCAACTCCAACAGGCAGGATCGTTTTCACATGTTTCATCAGGCAGATCGATCAGATCTGCCTGATGAATGCAGATGGGACCGGCCGCAGGCAATTAACGAATATGGAAGCGACCGCCTTTTATGCCTCCATATCCCCCGATGGGGAGACGATCTATTTTTCCTCGCGTCGCAGCGGAGGCTTTGAGATCTATTCGATCGATATCAACGGTGATGGAATGCAGCGCCTGACAAGGGAGATCGGCAGCTTGTATGCACCGGAGCTCTCGCCAACCGGCGAGTGGATCATTTTTACCAATAACGGCAATGGCCTGTGGCTGATGAAACCGGACGGATCGAACCCGCACCCCCTGACTGCCTCCGATGATATCGACCCGACCTGGTCTACGAATGGTTCGATGATCGCCTTTGCCTCCTCCCGGGCCGGGGCACGGCAATTGTTCGTCATGAACCAGGACGGTTCGAATGTTCGTCAGGTGACGGATCTGCCCGCGATGGGCGGGCGCAGTTCCTGGTCACCGGATGATGCGAGGCTCGCATTCTATGCAGGTCCAAAAGGGGACCATAATATCTATGTCATCAATGTCGACGGGACCGGATTGGTGCAGCTCACGCAGGGCGGGGATAATCTTGGGCCAAGCTGGTCGCCGGATGGGAACTGGATCGCCTTTGCGTCCTTTCGGGACGGGAACAACGAGATCTATATCATCCACCCGGATGGCAGCGGGCTGACCCGCTTAACGAACGATCCGATTTCAGACTGGCAGCCGCGCTGGGGAAAATAATAACGGGTTCAATCCATCCATGGCCTGAGACGGGGGATCCATCTCGGGACATTGGCCTTGTAGCGCAGATAACTTTCACCAAAGCGTTTTTCCAACCCCGGTTCCTCTGAAAATATGAAATAGAAATGGTTGATCAGGATAAAGATCCCCGCCCACAGCCCGATCACCCAGGAGCCCCAAAACAGGGACTGGCCGATCAGCATCATGGCGACCGCGCTTATCATGGGATTGCGGACATGACGGTATGGTCCGGACACCACCAGCCTGCGGGTCGGATCCCAGGGAGCCAGAGTCCCCTGGCCGATGATGGCAAACAGGTTCACGCACCAGACAAAGAAAGTGAAACCGACCCAAACGAACAGGGCACCTGCCACCAGGCCCGTCAGGGCCGCCGGTGTCGTCCCGATCCGGCGGGTGTCATATTGGATGAATTGATGGGACAACCAGGCGGGCATCACGATGACTGCCATGAACGGCAATGCCAATATGGCAAGGATGTGGCGCAGGGTCTTAAGCATGATCCACCTTTGTTGTTCGTATACCGTCGTCGGATGGTGCGCAGGCGGGGTTAGCGGGGCAGGGAAAAGCCAAGCAGCAACCCGTCTTCGGTTTCCCGCGGCTCGTCCATTTTTCCCCCGTGCAAGTTGACCAAGGCGGAGCTGATGAATCCCAACATGGCAGAATCCATTTCGGATTTATCGCGCAATTTATTGCCCCTGCTTTGGACGGTCACTCTGACCTCCTTGTGATCGTCGCCCGCAGCAAGAGAGACGGCGCCCTCGCTCACACGGATCGCGGCATAGGTCAGAAGATCGGAAATGATCGTACGCACGTGGCCGCTGTCCACGCGAAAAGCGGGGTTGATGATCGTGATACTGGAGGTCAGGGGTATTTTGAGGTTTTGGGTTTTCCAGGAATCCATGGCCTCGCCGATCAATTCGGCAAGATTGACTTCCTTGCGTGTCAGTTTGATCTCACCCCTGTTCAAACGCGCCATCACAACCAGGTTGTTGACCAGGGTCAGCATGCGCTGTCCGCCGTTGAAGGCCGTGGTCAGGTCCGTGCTTTGCATTTCGTTGACCGGGCCGTCAATGCCCTTCAACACGACTTTTGTAAAACCGATGATGGCATTCAACGGGGTCTTCAGGTCATGAGAGGCCCAGGACAGAAATTCATCCAGATCGATTCGGCCGGTTTCCTGATGGGTCCAGGCCAGGCTTTCAATGACCTTCGAATCCCCGGCCAATGCCAGGGCCTGTTCGTCATTCAATTTATGAAGCTGGTATAAACGGATCGCCAGCTGGGTCCTGGCCTCCTCCGCGGTGATCTTTGCGGCTTCCAATAATTCTGTTGGGATTTCAAGATTGGTTTTATCCATGAATATCCTGCCTGAAAAAGGATGAATGCTGAAGACTGAATTTTGACGTAGTATAGCATACCGGCCGGAAGGGATATACGGATGATCTCCGGGGTGCCGGGCAGATCAGGAGACTGCAACAAACTGGTTATAATTTGGAAAGATGACAAATCCTTCAAACCCCACCCGGCCGCGAAATCAATCCGTGGACGCCTTCCGCCTGCTGGCTGCCCTGGGAGTGATCATCCTGCATGTGGGATATCCCAATATCCCGGGTGAGATCGCGATCGGATTGCGATTGATGAGCCGCTGGGCAATTCCATTTTTCTTCATCGTCAGCGGCTACTTCCTGGCCGTGCAAAATGCAAAAGCGGGCAAACTCAACATCCAGCCGGCCATTGAACGGTTGATCCTTGTATTTTTGATCTGGTCTTTTGTATATGCGATCGTTGTGGCGGGTCAGTATGGGCTGGCAGCATCCCTGAAACGCATCCTGTCGCCCTTCTTTATTTACTTTGGGAATTTTACTCATCTTTGGTTTTTGCCTTCCCTCATCCTTGGTTATTGGATGGTTGCGTTTTGTTACAACTTGAACTTGAAGTGGCTTTTGGGGATTTTTGCCATTCTGGCGGTGATTCTTGCCCTGCTGTCCGGATCCTACGCCGGCTCTGGGATCGGCCTGCCTGCCGACTATGTCACCGGCGGAGTCTGGCTGTCCATCCCTTTTCTTTCGATCGGCTTTTTACTTCATCAAAAAGGTCAGCCGGCTTGGTGGGCCAGCGTGATCCTGATCCTGATCGGCGCGGGTATGCAAGTCTTCGAAGCAAGATTTCTCTATGACAGATTCGGCATTCCCCCTTACGATCATGAGTTTTTGATCGGCACCATCCCCTTTGGCATTGGCATGGCAGGCCTCGCCTTAAGCAACCTGAAATTCCTCGGCCATCCGCTGATCAGCAGTTGGGGCAGGGACTATTCGCTCGGCATCTATCTCATCCATCCCATCACAGCTATCATACTAAACGGTCTCATCAGACCCTTCCTGCCTGATTTGTTGGAGGATCCTCTTTGGCAGATCAGCTTTCCACTCGTGGTCCTGCTGGTCTCCATATTTTTGCTGGGTTCCCTCCGGCGTTTTTTCCCGACCGGATTTAATGTTTTGCTGGGCAAACCATCGACTTCACCCCGCTAGACCATGCCGCGTCCCTCCAATTTCAATCAGATCAATCCGGACCAGGCCATTGCGATTTGCTCGCGGGAGCAGGCTGAAGAGCTGGTGAGATACGACCATCATCGCGTGAACATATCTGGACGCCCCGGCATCTTGCTTACCCTTGAATGGATGCCGATTGAAGACCATCAGGGACCTTTTGTGTTGACGGTTGTCTTTCATCACACAGAGTTACACCCACCAGCTCCAGATGAAATTCAAACCCTTGTAAACAGCCTGAAATTCCAGGTCCGCGGACAGCCGCGTTAAATTCTCCTTCAAATCATAAAAGGCTCCGGCAAAATTTTGCCGGAGCCTTTTATGATTGACTATTCTTCGCGATCTGGGCCAGCGCCCGCTGGAAGGCTTCGTAGGGCTGGGCTCCGACGACCGCGTAGCGGTCATTGATCACATAGGTGGGCACACCGGTCACCCCGATCTGCTGGGCATATTGAACCTGCCTCGCCACTTCAGCGGTATATTTTCCGCTGTCCACCACTGCTTGCATATCATCGGCATCCAGGCGGACTTCCACGGCGGCGGCACGCAGGACCTCCCACTTGCTGACATCCAGGCCTTCGGCATAGACCTGGCGGAAGACCACGTGATGGAACTCGATCGCCTTTCCGTGCCCGCGGGCATATTCCGTGGCTTCATGGGCAATGCGTGTGTTGTAAATCCGGTCCGGTGACTTGAAGGGCATGCCATGCATATCTGCCATGCCCTGCAGGCGTTCATCCGAACCGTTGGCACGGGCCCTGCGAATGTAATCGGGCAGGTCCATGCCCCCGGGCGGGGTATCCGGATGCAAATAATATGGGCGCCATTCCAGATCCACCTTGTATTTAGCTTTCAGTTGGTCGACCACACCCTGGCCGACATAGCACCACGGTCAGATGTAATCGGAGTAAATGGTCAGTTTGAAGTCCATTGACAGTTCCTTTTTGCGAACAGAATAGTGAGTAGACTGCCAATGCCGGATGCTTCTTACCCGGTCCCTGACCGCGGATGGAACCGCTAATCATAATAATAGGACGAGCAGGAAAATTCACCGCCCGAGGGGGTGGTTACAGTGGCGGGATAATCGGTATCCGTCACCTTGTATCCCTTGATTTCCTTTTGAATCAAAGCCAGGGCTTGATCGGCATTGAAGCGCGCAAACTGAAAGGACTGCCAGGTTAATTTTTTCTGATCCTGCCTGCGCTCGTGGTTGACACAGGCCAGGGCGGCACCCAGTTTTTCATGGACCGAATCAGGCACGGACGGAGTCCGATACGCTGCCACAAGGGCGGGAACCGCATCGTCAGAGAGGTCCAGAAAATACTGCGCATCCAGATCGACGCGATCCGCTGACTGGGCATTAATTTCACGCCGGATATTCTGTTTCACAATAAAGCTGTCCACGTTCAGGATGGGAAGAGTGGCGGCAAAGCCAAGGGAAACGACCAGGGCCGCGAACATGAACTGCCGTTCGCGGCGCAGGATCTCCAGCACAATGGTCACCACCAACAGCAGGCCGATCCAGATCAGGAAAACATGGGTATACGTGCGCAGGCGGGAGAAGCCATAAACCGCCTCATACAAACCAAGGCGTTTGAAAGCAGACACCAGCATGACCAACAGCAGAGCCACCAGGGCCACACCCAAACCGGAGTAAATGCGGCGCTGTGTTTCCGTTTCGCGCCGGGTGACAGCGGTCAGGGTCAGCAGCATGAGCAGGGCAAAAAATGCCACTGTGACCAGTTCGCCGAATCCGCGGCGGGCATATTCGGCATAGGTATAACCGTCAATGTGAATGTTGGTCTGGCCGCCAAAGAAATACTGGAATTGGACCATCACAAAGGCGCCAAATAAAATCACCACACTGCCCAGCACGATCGTGGATTCCACGTAACCCAGGAAGGGCGGAATGAAAGGCTTGTCCTCATTGGCAAGTCTGGCGTCCTTTGATTCGGAGGCCGCGTGCAGAATTACACCGGCAAGCGCATACCCAATGACGACAATATAAACCAGGCGGAAGATCAATTGAGGCAGATCGTCGATATTGAACCAGTCGATCAGGTCCTGCAGCCTCTGGCCGAAGATCACATCCGCAGAAGCCAGCAGGGATGCAAAAATCGCAATGACGGGCAGGGCAATGACAATGCCGCGCACCACCGGCCAGATGCTCCGCTTCGAAGGTTGAATGCCGGCCTCACTTTGTGCCTTGCGAACCTCCGTCAAATAGGTGATCGGGCGGACCAGCGTGCTGCCGAACAAATTCAGCGCCTTCGAGACATAATCTGAAATGGTATAAAGATACCAGCGCCCGCCCAGATAGGTCACTGCCAGCAGGGCCATCACCAGCAGGGTGAAGGCATGGGCCAGGAAGGCAGTCATCGGCTCAGCGCGGATAAAGGTCACAGCCGCAAAAAAACCGAAGAGGGGCAGCAGGATCAGGCTGGCGCGATCCGGGCGCAGCCCGTCGCTCAACAACAGATAGAAAGTCACGACCAGGCAGGCCGTGGCAAAGATGGCAAAGTTCAAGCCCGGGGTCTTTTCCCAGAACAGGAAATCGAACAGCCAGCCAAGGGCAAATACAGGGATCCAGAGCTTATTGGGATTGGTCTTCATAGTTTTCTCCTGATTAAGTTTCAGAAAGGATAGTCGTGATCCTCTGGCGAAGACTATCAAAAGGTATCACAAATCTTCAAACCGGGGGAAGACACCTTACAGGTGCATGAGAAACCAAATCCGGCCTATTGACATCCGATTTATTTTGTGACATACTTTCAACACTGAGTGGGGGCGCACAATTAAATGCCATTCTATGAAATGGAGGAGGTGATGTCACTTATGAATAGTAGCAGTAAACCCAGCGCTGTGGCATCCCTCTCCGAGATCTAAGGAAGAATTGCCACAGCGCACCACGATTGCCATCCGCAAGGATGGCAGTCTGGTTTAAAGGACACCCTGCAGGATAAGCCTGCGCTGCAATTAATAGGATCCGACCGAAGGATCGACCCGGCGCGCATACGCATCAATTCCCCCGCTGACATTAATGACCAGTTTGTATCCCTGCTGGATCAGCCAGCCCGTGACCTGCATGCTGCGGCTTCCATGATGACACATGACATAGACCGGAATTCCCCCGGATTTAACAGACTCCGGCAGGGCTGCCGGGCCTTCATTGGCAAGGCGGCTCATCGGCGTGACCTCGAGCCTGCTGTCTGTGATACGGGCATGCTCCAACTCCTCAAGTTCACGCACATCCAACAGGATAAATTTCTCGTCCGAGTTAAGTTTTTCAGCCAGTTCGGTGACCGTAATTTCTGGAAACATGGTTTCTCCAAATAAAATGGAGGGGCGGGTACCCGCCCCTCCATTTACAATTTATTTCTTCAACGCCGGTGCGTAGAATTTCTCGACGTATTCCTTCACCATGCGGCGGGTGGAAAATTGCGGGATGACGGTTTTCATGGTGTCCTTCATCATCGCGATCCATTCGTGTGAAATTTCCTTCGGGTCGCGGTTGTAATACAAGGGAATGATCTCATGCTCAAGGGTGTGATACAGATCCTCCGCATCGGCCGAGTCCTGGATCTCATTCGATTCATATTCCTTGTCCTCGCCGATCGACCAGCCGTTGGTCTCGTTATAGGCTTCGCGCCACCAGCCATCGAGCACGGAGAAGTTCAGCACGCCGTTGATGGCGGCCTTCATGCCTGAAGTACCGCTGGCCTCCATGGGGCGGCGCGGGGTATTCATCCACACATCCACACCCTGCACGAGGTAGCGTGCGAGATTCATATCGTAGTCTTCAAGGAAGACCAGGCGCCCGCCCGTCTCAGCCTTTTTTACGGTGCGGTAGACTTTCTGGATCAATTCCTTGCCGGGTTCATCCGCGGGATGGGCCTTGCCTGCAAAGATGATCTGCACGGGCATGTTGGGACGGTTGATGATGTCGAGCAGTCGTTCGATATCGGACAGGATCAGGTTCGCGCGTTTGTAGGTAGCAAAACGGCGCGCAAAACCAATGGTCAACGCATAGGGATTGATCAACACACCCGAGGCTACCACCTGTACCGGATGGAATCCGCCGTGTGCCCATCGGTCACGGACGCGTTCCCTGAGATAGAAGGCCAGTTTGCGTTTGAGATGCAAACGCACCGCCCACAATTCCGGTGACGGCACCTGATCGAGCTTCTTCATCAGTTCGTGATCGTCCAGATTCTCATACCAATCCACACCCAGATGCTTTTCAAGCAGAATATTCAAACGGCGCGCCATCCAGTTGCGGGTGTGCACTCCGTTGGTAACATACTGGATCGGCACATCGGTCTGCGCCTTTTCGGGCCAGAGGAAATTCCACATTTCGCGCGAGACCTGTCCGTGCAGCTCGGAAACGCCGTTGCTCCCGCCGGAAAGCTTTAGGGCCAGGATTGGCATCGAAAAGGTCTCGCCGTGCGGTTGATGGTGTTTGGCGATGTCCACGAATTCTTCGCGGGTCAGTCCCAGTTCGGGCCAGAGTTTGGCAAGATACTTGTCCAGCAGCCATAACGGGAATTCATCATTGCCGGCCGGAACCGGGGTATGTGTGGTGAACACGTTTTGCTTGAGGGTTTTCTGGGCGGCTTCTGCAAAGGTGGAACCGGAAGCCACCAGTTCGCGGGCCCGTTCCAGGGTCAGGAAGGAAGCGTGGCCTTCGTTCATATGCCAGACGGCCGGTGAATAATCCAGCGCGCGCAAGGCGCGCACGCCGCCCACGCCGAGCAAAACTTCCTGCATCACGCGGCGATCCAGATCCGACCAGTACAGGCGCGCGGTCAACAAACGGTCAAAATCATTGTTCTCTTCCACATTTGAATCAAGGAGATATAAAGGAACGCGACCGACCCGCACCTCCCAGATCTGGGCGGTGATATTTCGGTCGGGAAATTCGATCTGAATGGTGACGGGTTTTTTATTTTTGGTGACAAGCGAAACCGGCAGATGATCGAAGATCAACGGTTTGTTGAGCGCCTCCTGCCAGCCGTCCTCGCTGATGCGCTGGGAAAAATATCCCTGCGCATACATGAAACCGACCGCGATCAGGGACAGGCCGAGATCGGAGGATTCCTTGAGATGGTCGCCAGCCAGCACGCCCAGGCCGCCTGAATAGATCGGCAGGGTTTCATGCAGGCCGAATTCCATCGAGAAGTAGGCAACCGGCTGGTTGTCAAATTCAGGATGCGCCTTTTGAGTCCAGGATTTTTTGGTGAAGTACGAATCGAAATTTTCAAAGAGCGCATCGTACAGCGCGAGATAATCCTTGTCCTTTGAGGCCTGCACCAAACGCCCGTGACTGATCTCCTGCAGCAAACGGATCGGGTTATGTCCCAGGCGTTCCCACAGATCGTAATCCAGTCGTCCAAAGAGACGCGCAGCCTCCGGCTGCCACGTCCACCACAGGTTGAAAGCCAGTTCGCCAAGGCGCGCCAGGCGCTTGGGCAGGTCAAATTTTTGAGAGGGGCTGGTTAAGAATTCCATAGCGGCGAATGATACCGTAAAAACAGGGATTCGGGATTTTTGGATTCACAAAATCAATCACAGGATAAAGGATGATGTGGATGAACTATGTACGGGTGGAGACTCTTTTCGGGATTAAAATGGGAATATGACCACGGTCCAGCTTTTCATCACCTGTCTCACCGATTCATTCTTCCCGCAAACTGGCGGAGCCGTCGTGGACATTCTCGGCCGCCTCGGCATCCATGTGGATTTTGCCCGCGGGCAAACCTGTTGCGGACAACCGCAGTTCAACGCCGGCCTTCGAAAGGATGCGCGCGCCATCGCAGAGCATACGATCAAGGTGTTTGAGCAAACCCGTGGAGACATTGTCACCCCCTCCGGTTCGTGCGCGCACATGTTCAGGCATAACTACCCCGAATTATTTGAAGGTGATACAGTCTGGCTGCCGCGCGCACAGACATTGGCGGCCCGGACCTATGAATTCACAGAATATCTGGTGGATAAACTAGGCATCACCGATGTTGACGCAAAGTGGAACGGCCTGCTGACCTACCACCCCTCCTGCCACACCCTGCGCGGCATCCACGTGGATCACCAACCGCGCGCCCTGCTGGCAAAGGTCAAGGGCGCCACTGTTGTGGACCTGCCCCACGGGGAGGAATGCTGCGGCTTCGGCGGAGTGATGTCGGTTGAACATCCCGAACTGTCGGCAGAGTGGTTGAAGCGCAAGATCAGCAACCTCGAAATGACCCAGTCCCCGACCCTGGTCGTGACCGATGCGGGCTGTCTCATGCACATCGCCGGCGGATTGCACCGCCAGGGGAAGAAACAGAAGGTCCTGCACATCGCAGAAGTGTTAAATCGGATATAAAACCCGAGGTCCCATGTATTCAAAATCACAAAAATATTATGATGATATTTACGCCGCCGCAGGCAAGGATTATCCAGCCGAAGCCAGGATCCTGCACAGGCTGATCCGAAAACATAAGAAGTCGGCCGGTCACAGGCTGCTGGATGTCGCCTGCGGCACCGGTATTCATGCCAGCCTGCTCAGCGGGCAATATCAGGTACAGGGCCTGGATCTTGATCCGCAGATGCTGGCCGTTGCCAGAAGAAATTTTCCCAACATCCGCTTTCACCAGGGCGACATGACAAATTTCGAACGAAAGGACAGGTTCGATGTTATCGTTTGCCTGTTCAGCGCCATCGCATATGTCAAAACCAGGACACGCCTCCAGAAAACCATTAAAAATATGGCCCGCCATCTTGCACCGGGCGGCGTCCTGCTGGTCGAGCCCTGGTTCTCGCCCGCTCAATGGCATCCGGGGCGGGTTTATAGCATCCAGATCGACAAACCCGACGTAAAAATTGTCCGCATGAGCCTGAGCCTGCAGCGGGGCAGCCTTTCAATAATTCAATTCGAATATCTGATCGGGACCCCAAAAGGCATCGAACGCGATGCGGAAATTCTTGAACTGGGCCTGTTCACCCAAAAGGAATATCTGGATGCGTTTCGTCTGGCGGGATTAAAGGTAGTTCATGATCCCAAGGGCGTGGACGGGCGCGGCCTGTACATCGGCACGAAATCCCTGGATCAAGCATGAGTTCAGTTTCCTTTCGCAAAAGGATTCAAGAATCAATCAATGACCCAAGCCTGCAAACGGCGCTGGACAACAATACCGAACGCCGCCTGAAAGGCCGTGCCGCCGCATTTGAATCCATTCCGGACTGGCCTGAAAGACGCCGGCGTGCGCACGCAGTCCGCGCGGATGTGATCGGGCATCTGGATGATTACCTGGAAAAGTTCACTGCCAGGAATGCAGAGAACGGGATCATCGTCCATCGTGCAAAGGATGCAGCCGAAGCCATTCACATCGTACTGGATATTTGTGCCGGGGTGCGGAAGCCCGCGCCGGAGGTCTTGATCGCAAAATCCAAGAGCATGGTCTCCGAGGAGATCGAACTCAATCACGCCCTTGAAAAGCAGGGCGTTCGGGTTGTGGAGACCGACCTCGGCGAATACATCGTGCAGCTGCGCCACGAAAGGCCGAGTCACATCATTACGCCCGCGGCGCATTTGCGCAAGGAACAGGTGGCCGAACTCTTCCACGAAAAACTCGGCATCCCCTACACCACCGACATCCCCACCCTGACGGCCACCGCGCGCAAGGTTTTGCGTGAGGTCTTTCTCACCGCCGATATCGGATTAAGCGGGGTCAACTTCGGCGTGGCGGAAACCGGCTCGATCTGCATCGTCACCAATGAAGGCAACGGGCGCATGGTCACCAGCCTGCCGCCCGTTCACATCGCGTTGATGGGCATGGAACGCATCGTGCCCGGCCTGGATGATCTGGCCCTCATGCTTTCGCTTCTGCCGCGTTCCGCAACGGGACAAAAACTTACGGTCTACACCCAGCTGCTTCGCAAGCCGTTGGCCGGACAACAGCGCCATATCATTCTGCTGGACAACGGCCGCATGCGATTAAGAAATTCGCCGCTCAAGGAATCCCTGTATTGCATCCGCTGCGGGGCCTGTCTGAATGCCTGCCCCGTCTTTCGCGAGCTGGGCGGGCATGCCTATATCGGCAGCGACCTCTCGATTGCGCCCTATCCCGGCCCGATCGGTTCGGTCATTTCACCGGGCCTGCTGGGTGAGAATTATGTCGACCTGGCACAGGCTTCCTCGTTGTGCGGCGCGTGCAAGGATGCCTGTCCCGTGGACATTGACCTGCCGAAATTATTAACCCGGGTCAGGGCCGGATATTCATCCCAACCGGCCTTTGGTGACGGAAAGGGGCTTTCCTCCCCCACAAGATTGGGCCTGCAGCTGTATGCGCGCATCGCGACTCACCCGAAGCTGTATGCGGCCTCACAAAAATTCGCGGCGTTGACAAGCTCCCTGCTTTCGCCCTTCTCGCCGTGGATGCGCCTGCCGGCGTTTACAGGCTGGGGCCAAAGCAAGGATTTTCCCAGGTTCGCAGGCAGGACGTTTCGGGAAGGATGGAATAAAGAGGATTTCAGTGTACACGAAGCCCAAGTTCCCCCGCAAAACGTCAAAGACCTTCCGGTCACTCCTCCTCCGCCAAGCGGCATGAGCAATATCGAGCAATTTACAAATGAACTCACCATGCTGGGCGGACATGTACATCCCGCAAAAAATGTCACGAGGGATGTGATTGAATTTTTAAAGGCACGCGGCATTCATAGAATCCATCTTGAGCCGAACACCCTGGATGAGCATGCATTGCAGGAAACAGACATTGAATTTACGCACCAGCCTGATGACAAGCTCCTCGTCGGGGTGACGAATGCCGCTTGCGGGCTGGCAGATACCGGGTCCGTTTTGATCGTGGACGGGGCGGAGTTCCCGCTGCAGGCGTCCCTATTGCCTGAGATACATATTGCCGTGTTAAAGTCAACGGATATCCTGCCCTCGCTGCCGGCCGCCATGCACAGGGTCAAGGAAGTGGACGCGGCCGTCTTCATCACCGGCCCCTCCCGTACTGCGGACATCGAAATGACGCTGACCATCGGCGTGCACGGCCCGAAGGAAATTCACGTCTTCGTTGTTGACGGCTAAAATTTGCAGTGATACAATGCAACCCGCTCTTTGAAACAAGCACGCCCCCATCGTCTAGTGGCCCAGGACGAAGCCCTCTCAAGGCTTAAACCGGGATTCGAATTCCCGTGGGGGCACACAATCATTCACCCCGCGCAGGCGGGGTTTTGTTTTGAAAAGGATGTCAACATGAAAGCTTCATCCAGATCCTCACGCGGATTTCTGATCGCCATGGTCGCAACCGTATTATGGTCAACGACCGGTCCGCTCATCAGTTATTTAAGCAAAACCTATGCCCTGCCCTCGCTGGTGCTGGCCTTCTGGCGCGACCTCTTTGTCTCCTTCGGAATGGCCGTCGGGCTGCTGGTGTTCAGCCGTGCGCGTTTTCATCTAGAGCGGACCCACTGGCGGTTCATGGTTTTGTACGGCCTGTCGCTGGCGATCTTCAACTCGCTATGGACATTCTCGGTCCAATACAACGGTGCAGCGGTGGCGACCGTGATGGCATTCAGTTCGCCCGCCATGACCGCGATCCTAAGTCGCATCGTGCTCAAGGAAAATTTCAGCGGGATCAAGATCCTGTCGATCTTGCTCAGTCTGGCCGGGATCGTACTGGTGGCGGGCGCCTATAACCCGTCGGTGTGGAATCTCAATCCGTTGGGGATCGTCTTTGGACTGCTCTCCGGCCTGCTGTTCGCGGTCTACAATCTCGAAGGCAAGCATGCCTCGGATGCAAGGATCGATTCATGGACGGCGCTGCTCTACAGCTTTTCGTGGGCGACCGTGTTTTTATTCCTGTTCAATCTTGGGAATGACATTTTCATCACGGGTAAAACTCCCCTTTCGGATATGCTCTGGTTGGGAAATTCGTCCGCGGGCTGGGGCTTGTTGTTTTTTCTGGGAGTGGCGCCCACCCTGGGCGGTTTCGGGTTATACACGCTCAGCATCCGTTATCTTTCCCCCACCTCTGCAAATTTGATCGCCACTTTGGAACCCGCTTTTACCGCGGTGTGGGCTTATCTTTTTTTAAGCGAAGTTCTGAATCCCATCCAGCTCGCAGGCGGCCTGCTGGTATTGTTCGGGGTGCTCCTGCTGCGATTCACGGAATAGCCGCGTCAGGGGGCAGGTGTACCCGTTGACAAATACTTTGGATCGCCCTGCCAGGAAAGCAGGGCGGCGAACTGCTTCAGGTCATATGCCCCTTTAACACCGCGGCGCTGCAGGGTGAACAAATTGCCCCTGCCCTGGTCATTTGTAAATCCAAGTCCCATCCCGGCGATATAACCTGAAAATTCGGCATAATCGATGACGCTGTGATTGCTGACTCCATAAGGGTGGGCAAAACTCAGGATGGGCAGGCCCAGCTCCCCGGTCAACCGGATGCGCGAGTCGACAATCTCATACTTCTGTCTTTGCGTATCCACCAGGGTCAGGTCCACGTGATTGCGACTGTGACTCCCCACCTCCCAGCCCGTACTGGCCATTTCCCAGATCTGACCGGCGCTCATGTAGTTGGGCGTATCCATGTAATTATCAACAATGTAGAGCACACCGGTAAATCCATATTTTTGCATAATGGGGAAGGCGGTCGTGTAATTATCAAGATTCCCGTCATCGAATGTGATCATGATCGGACGGGGCGGGAGCGGAGCCCCTTCCAGAATGGCTCGAACCAGCATTTCGGTCGAGACCGTGACGTACTGCCAATCCTTTAAAAGTTTCATCTGCTCTTCGAATCCGGCCGGCGAAACATAATACTGGCTGTTGGCAGTCGAGGTCCCAATGTGATGATATAAAAGGATCGGCACATTGACCATACCTGAACCTTGAGCCACCCAGGTGGCTGACGGTATTGGAATTGGAGTTTTGGATGTAGTGGGTATTGCAGGGGTAGAAAATGTTTGGGTGGGCAGGGCAGCCACAGTCGGAGGGGGAAACGTCACTGTCGGTCCTGTCATTGAGCCGTCCGCGCAGGCGCAGATCAAAACCACGGACAATGCCAGAATGAATCCAAATGCATTTTTCATACGACACAACGGAATAACTATGGGGAAAATTACATATACATTATATCGCCGACCCCTTCTTCATCTGTAACGACTCCCACCTTTATACTCCGATTTGGATCATGGCGCGGAGGTGTTGGTGGGGAATAATGTATAAGTCGGGATCGGCGTGCGGGTGAAAGTCGGTTCCGGAGTGGGCGTATCGGTCGGTAGAAAGGCCTTGTCCCCCTGCCATGGCAGGAAGGAAGAAAAGGTTTTCAGATCATAAGCACTGCTGACATCGCGGCGCTGCAGGGTAAAGAGGTTGGGACGGATCTGCTCGCTGGTGGGGCCCAGTCCCATGCCGGCAATATAGCCCGCCAAATACGTATAGTCCAAAATATAAGGATCATTTGAGCCGAACGGATACGCAAAGGTAAGTATGGGAACGCCCAGGTTTTTTTCGAGGAGTTTGCGGGACTCAAATATTTCATACCGTTGCCCCTGGGAATCAAGCGAGGTCAAATCCAGGTGGGTCATGCCGTGGCTGCCCACCTCCCAGCCGGCGGCAGCCATTTCCTTGATCTGATCCGCATTCATATATTCAGGCGCCCCCATATATCCCCCGACAATATACATGACCCCGGTAAAACCGTACTTTTGCATGATCGGAAAGGCCGTAGTGTAATTATCCAAATGGCCGTCGTCAAAGGTTATTAATATCGGATGCTGGGGAAGATCCGCGCCTTGTGTAATCGCCTTCACCAGCAGTTCCGTGGTGATCGTGTTGTAGCCCCAGTTCCGAAGCAGTCTCAATTGCTCCTCAAAGTTTTCCGGGGTTATGTAATACAAACTGTTGGTCTGGGAAACATCGATCCGGTGATACAGGAGAATCGGCACAGTGACCAAATCCGGTCCCTGAAAAACCGTGGGAATGGTCGGGATCGGCGAAGGGGTTGGCAGGCCCGGGGTGGGGGTGGCAGATTCAAAGGGAATTGCATCGGTGCCTGTTGGGGTTATTTGGGGGAAAGATCTCATCCCGCAGGCCGTTAAGACAAGCGAAATCCCCGCTATTAAAATTGGTTTTAGACTCATTTAAATCCCATTAAGAAAACCTATTGATTGATCTCCCAAATCAAGCGTAAACCATCCAGCGTCAGCCAGGGGGCAATCACGTCGATCACCCTGGTCTCCTTTGCGACCACCTCGGCCAGTCCGCCGGTGGCAATGACCTTCATCCCGGCTCCCAGTTCGGACCGGAATCTTGCCACCATTCCCTCGACCATGCTCACATACCCAAACAACAATCCGGATTGCATGGCATGAATCGTATTCCGGCCGATCACGGACGGGGGAAGCTGCAGGTCAATACGCGGAAGTTTTGCGGCGTGCGTATAAAGTGCTTCGGCGGCAAGATTGATTCCGGCGGTGATGGCACCCCCAAGATATTCACCGTCTTTTGTAATCGCATTGAAGGTCGTGGCCGTGCCAAAATCCACCACACAAGCCGGCCCGCCATACATCTTCATGACCGCAACCGCATCGCAAACCCTGTCCGCGCCGACAGCCCTGGGATCCTCATAACGGATCTTGATTCCGGTCTTGATGCCCGCATCCACAACCAGCGGCTCCTGTTTCAAATATTCACGGCAGGCCTGGATCACGCGACTGGTCAACTGCGGTACCACGGAAGCGAGGGAGATGCCCTTGATATCCTCGATCGTTTTCCCGGCATTCTGGAGCAGGCCCAAAAATTGCAGGCCATATTCATCCGGCATGCGATGGTGGTCTGTGGCCAGGCGCCAGTGCGCGCCAAGCTGTTCGCCTTCGTAAAGGCCGAGTGTGAGATTGGTATTTCCAACATCGATGGTGAGGAGCATGGATTTATTTTACCCTTTTGTGAGAATCGGGCGGAGTTTATAAAGGGCCGTAAAAAGGAGCCAGTCCGCGCATGATACCAGAAATAAAACCCAGGTTATTAACCATTAATAGAATCGTAATCATTGCAAGGACGATCTCAAACCATTTCCTGTCCGCGAATTCCGAGAGTGCCAGCGCAATAAAAAACACAAGCAAATACATCCAGTATGGCGTGTACAGGAACAGCTCCGTTCCATAGACCATGTGCAGCAGAAAATTAAAAGCAAGACTGCCCAGCAAGCCAGCCATGAGCGGCAAATATTTCGAAGAACGAAGATTTTTTACGAAAACCAGAAAGGACCCGCCGAGTAAAAGCAGCCACAAGACCAGGGGGATGTTGGCAATTCCCCGATAGGAGGCAAATTGGCGGCCGTCCGGCTCAAAAGTCTTAAAGTCAATGGTCGGGCGGGGGTCCTTATGCGAGATCACTTCAACCGGGCTGGGCCCAACCACGTCGTACAGGAACATCGTGCGAGCGACCAGTTGAACCCTGTCCCGCAAACGGTGGACCGGGGAATCGGAAACCGGCTTGACAAAATGCGTCTCAAAGGCAAGGTCACCGGGAACAAAGAAAAAAGTCTGTCGATGCGGATACAAGGCACTGGTGACAGCCGTCAGGGTGATACCCGCAGCGAGGACCAACACGCCATACCGGACCAGCCTGCGATACCCAAATCCGTTGAAAAACAAACCGATCACGCCCTGCGCAATATTGGAAATCGTGATCCCAAAAAGAAGCAATCCTGCAGGAACAAGAACGGAGAAACGGTTTTCTCCCGCCTGGATCAACAGGAAGAAAAATATCAGGGATGTCATGCCAAAAACATACGTCTCGGTAAGAGAACCGAAGAGCAGGTGCGTGGCCGTGGAACCCAGAAAGATGGCAAAGATAAATGAGTAGGTATCGGCTGAAGTTGCGCGTCTGACGAATAGCCAGGCCATGAAGACGCACAATCCGCTCAAGGCTGCCGCCCAAAGGATCGGCGCCAAATGCCATTGGTCACCCAGCAATATCCCAACCATGCGTACAAGCGGACGCACGATCAGCAAAACCATGGGATGCACGGAGCGATTGAGCGCATCTCCGGCCGGGCTGCCCAGAATTTCCATCCATGGACCGGCATCTGTTTCGAAGAGCACGCTGTTGATACTTAATGCCGGATGATTCAAGGCGCGGGCAATTATCAGGTTGACGAGAAAGAACATTCCACCGGCATATAGACCCGGCAGATTCTGCTTAATGAAGGAGTGGAGTTTCGTCCGGGCGAACCGGCCGTAATATCCGCGCTCTTCCCATTGTTCCAACAAGCCTGCGCCCCACACTCCTGCAACCAGCACACCCGCAAGGAACATCCCCATCCGATCCTGCGGAATGGTGATGTATCCGGGAATGAACATGGCTGGAAATTGCAGGCTGGTTTGAATCAGCACAATCAGCAGAACGGGCAGGGCCAGGACAAGGATAAGGTTGAGCGGCTTTCTTAAAAACCCGCCCGCAATAGATCCCGAAACGCGGCGCACCAAATAATACCCGGCCACACTGCCGGGGGCGACCAGGGCAAACGTGAACAGGGCCAGCTTAAAGGGAGTCTGAAACGCCTCATCCAAAAACCCAACGCTTCCGTACGCAAAAATGAGGCAGAAAAGGAATCCGGTCAAATACTGCTTGAATGAATGACGTTCTTGAAAACGTTCCAGCCAGGGAAGAACCGGAAGCATGACCGCAAACAGAACAGATGCGCATAATGTCAAACCAAGCAGGGAAAGCGGCGAAAAAGCCGGAGGTGCAACCAAGGCCGCAGATCCCAAAATCGCAAGCGTACCGGACAAAACCAACATGCGCGGCTGCCGCCGGCCAAACCATTCCCCCAGCGGGATGGAGGCCTCAAAGAATAACACCCCCAGTGCCAGAGCCGGGACCAGGATCAGAAAAAAACGGTCAAGATTTGTTTTATAGCCCGAAACATTAAATAGATTCACCGCGCAGAAATAACTGACCATTAAAGCTGCCAGAAAACCAAAACCTGCGCGGGAGAGAAACTTTAATGCCTTCACAACCCTGCTATTCCTTGACGGCCATAATGATGTCGGAAACCATGTCATACCGATGGAACTGCGGCATGATGTAGATGCCCGCTGCCCAGCTCTTGATATTCCGGATCAATTCCACAGCCAGGTCCACACCCACCTTTGCCCCGTTCTCCGAATCGCCGGCCGATTCGATTCTCCTGCGGGCTTCATCGGGAATGAAAATGCCCGGCACTTCATTGTGCAGGAAGCTGGCATGTTTTGCGCTGACCAATGGCAGGATGCCCGCAAGAATGGGCCTGTCCAATTTTCCATGCCTTGCTTCATAAGCTTCCAATAATTTGGGCCCGTCGTCGGCCCGGTAGGTCGGCTGGGTCAGAAAGAAATCTGCACCGGCTTTGACCTTGCGATGCAGGTTTTTGATCTCCGCATCCACATCCTGTGGGCACAAATTTAATGCCGCGCCCACAAAAAATGTGGTGGGCTGGCCAATGCTTGTCCCGGAGTGATCCACGCCCATGTTGAATCCCTGCTTGATCAGCTTGATCAGGCCGGACGGCACAAGGTCGTAATTGTCCGTCGCTTCGGGATAATCCCCGATCGAAGTGGGGTCACCCATCACCACGAAAACATTTCGCAAGCCAATTGCGTGAGCGGCCAGCAGGTCTCCCTGCACGCGCAGCAGGTTCCGTCCGCGGGTTGGAAAATGCAGGGTGGTTTCCACACCAATTTTCCGCTGAACCAGATCGCAGACCGCCCAGGCGGACATTCTCATGCGCGCCATCGGCGAGTCCGCCACATTGATCACGTCCGCGCCGGAGTCGTACAGCAGGGAGGCACCGGCCAGCAGTTTATGTGTCGAGAGGCCGCGGGGCGGGTCCATTTCCACACAAATGGAGAATTTTCCAGCAGCAAGTTTCTGCGCGAGCTGCGTGGATTGTTCGACCGGCTCCAGAGCGACTTCATCCACCGGCATGCTCAGGATGACACTGTTCGAATCAGGCTGGGTTGATTCAAGCGCCTTTTTCATCATGGAGATATGCTGGGGGGTCGTCCCGCAGCAACCGCCGACAATGTTGGCGCCCGCTTCACGGAAGGAGACGGCATAATCGCCAAAATAATCCGCATCCGCCGGATACATAATCCGGCCGCTGACCTGTTCGGGCCAGCCTGCGTTGGGCTTGACCCAAAATTTACCGGCAGGGACGGCCTGCTTCATTTGCTTAAGAATCCGCAGCAACTGCGAAGGTCCGCCAGAGCAATTCACCCCGATCACATCCGCCCCAGCCTCATGCACGGTGCGCGCCACCCTGGCCGGATCATCGCCAAGCAAGGTGCGGTCATCGCGTGTAAAGGTCACCGAAGCAACGACCGGCAGGCTGCAGGTTTGTTTTGCAGCCTTGATCGCCTCCTGAATTTCATAAAGATCGCTCATGGTTTCGATCACAAGCAGGTCAGCGCCGGCATCTGAAAGCGCCCGGACTTGTTCCGCAAAAGCTGCACGGGCTTCCTCCGGCTTTACACGACCGTAAGGGGCTATGCGCACTCCCAAAGGTCCGATGTCACCCGCCACGAACACATCCTTAAAGGATGCCGCCACCGCCTTCCTGGCAAGTTCCACGCCGGCCCGATTAATGGAGGTCAGCTCATCACGCAAACCGTGTTTCCCGAGTTTGAAGCGATTTGCCCCGAACGTATTGGTGATGATCAACTGCGCACCCGCCTCGATGTATTCACGGTGAATATCCGCGACCGCGGCGGGATTGGTGAGATTCAATTCATCGAAGCATTTGTCAAAACCCACGCCGCGCCCGTGCAGCATGGTGCCCATGGCGCCGTCGGCCAGCAGGATCTTTTCGGAAAGTGTTTCAAGAAGGTTCATGGTTTCTCTTTCAAGGTTGTTTGATCACGCTCAGGACCGCGCCCTCGCGTGTGATCTGATAAATTATCGCCGCGTCCGGATATGTGGATTGATCCAAATCAAAACGCGTCATGGCAACCACATAATCGTAATGGCCGGCTCTTTCAGCCTCATGATCCGAATAGATCTTCAGATCCGGTCTCGCATACAATTCGAACAAATGAGAGGGGCCTTCGACCCAAATGGGTGCATTTTGGGGGGCGATCCCATTTATAAATTCCGCCGCCTCGCGATACGACGTACCCCAGTAATCCAATTCAAATCGTCCTGCCGCGCCGCCCACCCCGCCGACAAAACGATTGTAATAAATATATTCGTATGGATACAGGCGCAGGATGCCGATCAATCCCGGGATCAGGCACAGAGTGACAAGCGCCGCCTGCCACTTTACATTCCTTATTTTTTCAAACGCGAGACCCGCCATCCAAAAAATGGGCGGCAGAATGAACAGCACCTGTCTAAAGTTATCATACAATGCCGAATGCATGATGATAAACCCGACCAGAGGAATGGCAAACCAAAGCGCCGCCAGCCCCGCCAATTCCCGCTTCTCTCTTAACCGGAAGCCTGCCACCGCCAAACCGGCAATGAACAACACCCAGACCGGTTCGGTCAACTGAATGCCAAGCAGGACCGGGAGATAGGAGTAGGGCAATTCCGTCGATGCGTATTTCAGGCCATTGAAAAGGACCTGTCCCTTCCAGGGGTACAGCGACATCTCCTGCAGACTTTCAATGAAATGCCCGGCCGGGTCCGCCCAAAGATACGGCCAGGTCAAATACATTGCGGCAAGCGCCATCAATCCATAGGCTGCCAGAACGGGCACGGATTGCCTGCCTTTTGTCCACAGTGCAAAAAGAAGGACGATCAATCCCGCAAAGGGACCCAGGATGCGAATGGAGCAGGTAAAGCCCAGCAGGATCGCTGGAAAAACAGCCACGGACAAAACTCTGAATACGGAGGGGAAAACGCGGTAATACAGGTATCCCAATCCGCAAGTGAAAAGACAGAAAAACACAGCCCGGGCCCGAATGAACCATGTAAAGTATTTTTGGATATAGACTTCGGGGGCGACCTTGTGAATATCAGACGCAATCAGGGAAACGATATTGGCCTCCCCCGCACGGGCGGCCAGGACCAGGTGTGCGATGGCCGTGTGAAATGCGTCAGTAAAAACAAAGACCGAGAAAACAGAAACAAGCCACAGGGCGGTCAGAAGCGCAAGGGCCCTTTTCGCAGTTGAGGTCAAAGAGTCAAAGGAGAGTGGAGGGATGGAATCCGTCATTTTGAATCCAAAAAGGACACTGAGCAGAAAAAATGCGAGAAAGGGCGTGTCCTTCGGGTTCATGAACGCATGTCCCCAAAGAAGCGGCTGGGTCATAAAAAGCAGAGTGGACCCAATGGCAGCTGTTTGGGTGAGCCAGCGCCTGCCAAGGCCGTAAAAAGCCCAAACACCCGCAAGGAAAGTAACAAAGTAAAGCAGATGGCGAATATCGGACGGCCCAACCGGGAGAATGGGGTCGAGCAACTTCGAGCCAAGAGCGATCGCCATGACGTAGGAAGGACCGTAATCGCCCAGGTCCTCCTTTGTTATTTTCATTACCCCCTGCATCGGCCAGGTACCATAGGCATTTAATGATTTGGCCGCATATTTTTGCAGGGACAGATCATCCCAACTCTCGCCATAATGTGTCAACGTAAACATGCCGATCAGCAGGCTTAAACAAAGAACAATGGCAATTGAATAATTATGTTTCATCAATAATGAGGGGCTAGATCTTCCAGGCCGCAAGCGTTCGACTGGCGTTTTCAAAGAAGGACGAGCTTCTGTTTGTATTTTTCCACATCAGCCACAATACGATCATCGGAGCGAGCAGGCGGCCAAAGGACCACGGGAAGAAGTCAAACGAGGGCAGGATAAATTCAAGAAAATAGGCGAAACCAAACCACACCCAGAGGAATGGCATTTCAATGCATTTGATCAGCAATAAAAACGACAGGGTGAGAAAAATCCCATGATGATCCCAGACGATCGGCGAGGCGAGAGTCATGACCACGAACAGGGACGGAAGCGCATTCAACAAGGCGGGGCTGGCGGCCTGATCATCCACAAAGGCATGCCTGCGGACATTTTGCAACATGACAAGGATCGTGGACAAACCCAGTACAGCCTTGGCGGCATAGATGATCCAGCGCGTGGTTTGTATGCCAATGCCCAGGAAGGGATCAAGGAAACGGAGGAATGAGTCAAAGGAGGTATCGTGGAAGTTTGTATCTGCAATGCGAGTGAGAATGCGGATATTGGCTACATAATCGAAGTAGGGTGTCACGCCCTCGAGCGCCAAGGGAATCAGGGCGATCACGATAAAACTCAAGGCAAACCAGGCCAGCCAGCGCCAGTTGCGTTCAAGCAGAAACGCCAGTACCAGCGCGGCCGGTGACGTTTTCAAATGCACAGCCAGCGCCATGGCCAGGGCGGAAAGAAAAGTGTTTCCCGGGAAGGCCAGCAGGCTGTACATCACCAACACCATCACCAACAGATTGACCTGCACATACCCGAGCGTGCGATGCAGTGGGGTGTTGACCAGCATAAAAAGAACGGCGATCAAGACGGCAAGCCGGTTTGAGTAACCGTATCTTTCCAGCACTCTTACCAACAGGACATAGAACAGGCCAAGCATGACAATGTTCATGGTCCATAAAATGGCGAGTACCCCCTGGTCGCCCAGCGGGACGATATACTGCAAAAGGGTCGCCCAGAGCGGGAGATACAAATACGTATCCGGCAAATGCTGGTTGTTTAAGAGTGCGGTGGCGGCTTCAATATAATAGGCATAGTCTCCGTAGCGGAACCTTTCCCGCAGGATATTCAAATACAGGAACAGTACAAGGAAGAAACCTGCCACAAGAAACACATTCCCGGCGTTAATTTTTTCACTCATCCACATGTAAATCAATGCACCGAGCAGCAGCCAGGTGATGGCAGTGGACAGCAGCGTCACGACCAGGTTGGAAAGCGGCCATTGCTGAATGAAAAGACTTAGGCCATCCATCCCATTGCGAAGAAAAATGGCAGCCAGGCTGGCAAGGACCAGCAAAGTGAGTCCGATCCATGATTTAAACGCGGTTTGCAGGGAATGTTTCATCGGCAATTCCAGTATGTGCGCGAAAGACAGGTATCCATGATTATCTGCAAACCTGTCCGGGGGTTATTCTTTTTATCAGTGAGAGAGTGCCGCCCGCCCTTTCCACAGCAAAGACCGTCTCCGATTCTATGCAAAGCGACTGGTCCTTGTTTGCCCGGGTTGAAGCAAGCATATAGTAGGTTTGGTTTTGAAGCGATTCCAGGGCGTCCGGGCCGGTGACTAGAAGGTCGGGACGGGCATACTCCCTGGCGATCGGCCTCGCGCCTATCACCACGATCGTGGCTCCTTCCTCCGCATTCCCGTTAAGATAAAGCATGCCTTCCCTGAAGGAAGTATTCCAGTAATCCAGTTCAAAATTACGGAATGCGCCCTGCACTCCTCCAACCAGGCTGTTGTAATATATATATTGATAGGGGTGAAGTTGAATGGCCGCAAAAACGCCCGGGAAAACCATGACCATCACCAAAATCAACCTGGCCGGCGTTGACCTTGCGAGGGCCATTAATGAGTCAATTCCCAATCCAGCCAGCATAAAAAGGGGCGGCCAAAGAAATAATAGCTGGCGGGCGTTATCGTACAAGGCGCTGCGCGAGGCGACGATCCAAAGTGCCAGGGGCAGGAACCATATCGCAAACAGCAGAATGGGCTCCCTCTTTTTACCTTTTATAAGCATGTATAAGGAAATCACTAAACCCATTGAAATAAGGATCAAGGCCGGTTCGGTTAATTGGAAACCCAGCAGCGCAGGAAAGAATCTCCTGGGCAGTTGATTCGTGGGATAGATGGCTCCCATGAACAGGACGGGGCCGCGAACCGGAAAACCGGATGTGGTTTTCAGGCTTGAAAAAAAGTTGACAATGGGCGACTTCCACAAATATGGCCATGAAAAGTACGTGCTGAGCGCCGCAATCAGGAAATAAGCCATCCCTGCTGCCCATGCCCTGGAGCGGACTTTTAAGAACAGGAAGAAAAACACAATTGCGCCGGCAAACGGGGCGATCGGGCGCATTGCGGTGGCCAGTCCCAAAACGACCCCGGCAAGAATGGTGTGCGGGTTCCCCAGTGCACGAAAAAATTCAGCAGGGATTTTGCTGATCAAGGACCTTTCCGGTTTTTCCGGGGAAACGGTTAACCCGTTTGCCTGAATGCCGTCCACCAGACGAAATCCAAACACAATACTTGCAGTAAAGAAGAACATAAAGGGGACATCTTTGGGATTAATGAAGGCCTGTCCCCACAGCAGGGGCTGGGTGGTAAAAAGCATGAGAACCGCCCAGGCAGTCCAGTCGGCGAACCAGCGTTTTGCCAGCCAATATAAACACAGCCCGGTTAATTGGAATGTAACAAAATAGGAGAAATGCCAGAGGTCAGGCGCAAAGACATCCGGAACCAGACCCTGAACAGTCCTGACCAGCAGATCGGCCATGGCTACAAAAGCCGGCCCATGACCGTCGTAGGACGAATCGTATTTTGGCTCGTAAAGGATCCCAAAGAGAGAGGGGTAGGAATCCAGTGTATCCTCCGCATAACGATAGTTGTTGGGCTCGTCAATACTGATGCCATACTGGTGTACGATCAATGCGCCAACAACCAGGTTGATGACCAGCCACAACCCGATGAATATTTTTTCCCAACGAACATTTTCGAGCTTGACCATGTCACTGCTCCAACCGTAGTAAGGTTACATCTCCTTGTTGCGGTTTGGCACGCCGCCTTCGGGGAGTACACTTCGCTCCGGGATTATATCCAATTTCAACCCCGCTTTTATTTCATCAATTGTTCCACTCGAGACTCACCCACCGAGTAGTATTTCGCCTGGGCATGATGAACAATGATCGCGGCCGTGGATTGCTCGGGAATGAGCTGTCCCGAAGCGGCCAGACTCATCCCAAGCTCTGTTTCCGCGCCCGGCAAAAGCTGGAAGACCTTGAAATGATCCTCCAATTCAGGGATGGCGGGATACCCCCACGAATAACGTTTGCCTTGTTCCTCAGCGAGACCCAACTCACGACGGATATGTTCATGCAAATAATTGGCGGTCGCTTCGGCGGTCTGGACGGCCAGACCGTGGGTGAAGTAGGCTTCGGTGTAATCATTGGCGGCCTGCATCCTCTCGAATTTTTCGGTGGCTTCCAGGCCCACGGTCACGACCTGCAGCGCAACCACATCCATTTGACCCGACTCCACGCTGGCATAGTAATCTGAAAGGGCGAGGTGGTCATCGTAGGGCTGGCGCGGGAAGTTAAAACGCGCAATTTCCTTTTTATTATCCGCGTTTTCGTAGATGATCAGGTCATCCCCATCGGCCTGACAGGCGAAGTAACCGTATACGGCCTGGGGCTTGAGCCAGCCATCTTTGAGGGCCTCCCTGGTCATCTTTGCAAGACGTGCATCGAAGTCTTTCTTCATCTTCTCCCATTCCGCGCCGTGCGTATTCTTTGCACCCCAAGAGAGACGATATAACTCATTGATGTTAAGGTGTTTGAGAACCATTTCTAATGGCATGTCTTTAACAATGCGCTGACCTAATTTGGCTGGCAATGGAATTGGCGCAGGGACGATGTTCGAGCGTGCGCCTTCGATCTTGCGGTGGTCGGGAGTCTGCGAGGCCCGGTTCATTTCCATGTCAGCATCCTTACGGAGCTGTTCAAGCATGGCGGGTTTGCGATTCGGATCGATCAACGCGTCCATGGTATCGAGACCTTCGAAGGCATCTTTACAGTAGAAGACACCCGGCTCATAGGCACTGCCATCCTCTGCAAAAAGGATGCGGCGGCCAAAGCGGCGATTGATGGCCGCACCGCCAATGAGGATCGGGATCTTATGTCCACGGCGCTGCATTTCGTTGACAATCAGCGGCATTTGCTTGGAGGTGGAAACCAGCAAGGCGGAAAGGCCGATGGCTGTGGCTTTTTCTTCGACGGCACGCGTGATGATCGTTTCCGCGGGGACTTGCTTGCCAAGGTCAACCACGGTATAGCCGTTGTTGGCAAGGATGGTCTTGACCAGATTCTTGCCAATGTCATGCACATCGCCGTAGACGGTGGCAATCACGACCGTGCCTTTGGTGACACCTTCCACTTTCTCAAGATAATTCTCAAGATGAGAAACGGTTTTTTTCATGGTTTCGGCGGATTGCAACACGAAGGGCAGGATCAATTCACCAGCGCCGAATTTGTCACCGACTTCTTTCATGGCGGGCAGCAAAACATTGTTCAACGTGTAAACCGCGATTTCATGTCGGGTGGGTGCGGGAGTTACACCTGCGCCATTATCAGGCAGGGATTCATTCCAAATGTAACCGCGGTTGATGATGGTATCGATGTCGGCTTCGACTCCGTCTTTGTGGCGATGTAGAATGCACCAGTGCAGGCGTTGTTCAGGAGTCATGCCTGCGGTGGGGTCCGCAACCGTGGATTCGGTTGAAACGGTGACGGTTTCAAAGTGTTGAATGAATCTCTGCAAAGCATCTTCACGGCGGTTGAAGATCAGGTCTTCGCACAGATTGCGTTCCTCTGTGCCGATCTCGGCATACGGCATGACATGCGCGGCGTTGACAATGGCCATGTCCAAACCGGCCTGCACGCAGTAATACAGCATGACGGAGTTCAATGGCGGGCGGGCCTGTGGGGCAAGACCAAAGGACAGATTGCTGACGCCCAATGAAGTCATCACGCCGGGCAGGTTCTGTTTGATAAGTCGAATGCCTTCGATGGTTTCCTTGGCCGAGTCGACAAATTCCACATCGCCCGTGGCAAGCGTGAAGGTCAGGTCATCAAAGACCAGATCTTCGGGTTTGAGGCCGTGGTCGTTGACCGCAATATCATAGATGCGTTTTGCAATATCCAGTTTGCTTTGCGCGGTCTTTGCCATGCCGTTCTCGTCGATGGTGAGGCAAATGACGGCGGCGTTGTATTTTTTCGCAAGGCCAAAGATCTTATCGGCCTTGGCCCGCCCCGATTCAAGATGTGTGGAGTTAATCAAACAACGTCCAGGCGCAGTTTGCAATGCGATCTCGAGCACATCCACTTCGGTCGAGTCGATCACGAGTGGAACGTCCACGCCCATTTGCAGTTTCTTGATGACCTTGCGCATCTGTTCGCCTTCATCGGCACGTTCGGTGACCGCCACGGAAATATCCAACGCATGTGCGCCGCCTGCAACCTGGTCACGCGCAATTTGCAAAATGCCATCATAATCTTCTTCGAGCAAAAGTTTTTTGAACTTGCGCGACCCTTGCGCGTTGCAGCGCTCGCCCAGCAAGGTGGGGGCGGGTTCCTGTCGCATGGCAATCGCCGACATGGCAGAGGCAAGCTGGGGCGTGGAGTGAAGCGGTCGCTTGGGCTGTGGATGCGCATCCAGTTTTTGAATCAGCAGCTTAAGATGCTCAGGCGTCGTGCCGCAGCATCCGCCCACCACAGAGATGTTGTGTTTAGTGACAAATTCATACAAGTCATTCGCGAAGGGTTCAGGTTCCAGCGGATAAACCGCCTGGCCATCGACGTTCAATGGAAGACCCGCGTTGGGAATGCACGAAACGGGCAGTGTGGAATTTTCGCCAAGGAAACGGATCGGTTCGCGCATGTGTTCGGGGCCTGTAGAACAATTGAGGCCGATGACATCGATGCCCATGCCTTCGAGGATGGTAAGGGATGCGTTGATATCGGTGCCGAGCAGCATGCGCCCGGTCGTATCCAGCGTGACCTGAGCCTGGATCGGCAAATATTGCTGAGTCTCATAGAAAGCTTTGTGAATGCCCGTGATGGCGGCTTTGACTTCGAGAATGTCCTGCGAGGTTTCGATCAGAAGCAGATCCACGCCGCCTTGAATTAATCCGACAGCCTGTTCACGGAAGGTATCGATCAGTTCATCGTATTTAACATTGGAAAGTTCGGGGTCATTCGTGGACGGAAGTTTTCCGGAAGGCCCGATGGAACCGGCCACAAAACGCGGCTGGCCTGTTTTCGCGGCATATTCATCTGCAAGTTTACGTGCGAGGCCCGCCGCGGCCACGTTGATCTCGATGATGCGATTCTGCAGTTTATATTCCGCCATTGTCAGACGATTCGAGCGGAAGGTATCCGTTTCAAGCACGTCCACACCGACTTCGAGGAAGGAGCGGTGGACTTTTTCCACGGCTTCAGGATGCGAGATGACGAGATAGTCGTTGCATCCGTTGTATTGTTCGCCGCCGAAATCCTCGGCGGTGAGGTTTTGCAGCTGCAGGCTGGTTCCCATGGCGCCATCGAAGACAAGCACTTTCTTTTCGAGAGCGTCAAGGTAACGGCGGTTGGTGTATTTTCGATTCATTAATTCTCCTGGTTTTTTTCGAACCACATACTTGATGAAAATTGTTCTAAAGCTTGAACACCATCTAGATTTACTACATCTGGTAATTCAACATTTAACTGGGTAATTAAAATCAAATTTACAAGAGAGTAAAACTCATGAGTTGTAGAAGATGAAACATCCTGAAGAATCCCGTCGTGTCGCAATGTCTCATGTAAATATCGCAACACTGAAATTGTCAAACGCAACAGGAAAAATTCTTCACCAGCTGTATTGATATAATTCATTGCAACAGCGCTCAACTCGATATTTAATAATTCAACTATTTTTTCAAACGTGTAATACTTATCTTCCACGGTTTCAACATCTTTAACTAACGCCCCTCCAACACCTACTTCACCCATATACTTTCGTAATAAAGAGACAGCCACCAAAAGGTTTTTGTTATTGTATTCATTCTTTATGATTTTTGAACCTTGCTCACCAACTGGACCACTCATAATTTTACTTATATGCTGAGCACCCAACAAAAGATTTCCATTAATCTCTCCTAAGAAATTAAAGCTTTCTGTAAAGATAAAATCTTCAAAGTAAGAAAAATATTTTCGAACTTTTGCAGCTGGGATAGATTTATGCGTCCAAAAAAGCAAAGGTTTTAATTTGTCTATAAACAAAAACAAATTCAAAGCCGTTTTTCCTTTATTCAAATTTAGAGTTGCAGGTATATCTACAACTTCTACCCAAAATCCTGAGACAAATCTTCTAACAATCCAATTCTCGCCATCGGTGTAAACTGCAAACTCAGTTTTTAATCCTGTTGCATATGTTATTGCCTGTTTAATTGCTTCATCAGTTTTATTATTTCCAATTTTCTTGCATTCGATAACGATAAAAGGACGATGGTCTTGATATACCACTATATCAGCAGGATGATACCCACTGCCCATTTTTGACGGGACTTCAATTTTCAAGTCATTAATTAGATAGCCATAACTAGTCATAAGCTCAAACAAGGTCCACTGTCTAACTTTTTCCTCAGGAAATTTTCTGCGTTTGTTATTTGCTTCTTCTGCACTTATTGAAAGTGATTTCCCAAATAAATACGTTTTAGGGTCAATTTCATAAATTGGTTTTGGTGGCATATAGACCTCTTTTGCTTGACATTTAGTTTTAGACTTCCAATCCTTGACTCTCTTCCAGCACAGACCTCGCCCACGCGTTCACATCCGCACAATACACTTCCGCATTTTCGGCACGGACATCCAGAATCGTCTTTGTCCACGTTGTTTTGTTGATGACAGGCTTACCGTCTTTCGATTTGAACTTGAATGTCCGTTTGCCGCTATCCACCGCATCCTTAACCTGCTGGCGGATCAACGAGGGCGACTTTTTTTCCACAATGAACTCCCGCAGAAGATCGCGTTCATAGGACCAGCCTTCCCGGGACAATTTGCTGGAATGCTGGAGCATGTACGTGGCGACGGTCAGGTTGTGCACCGCGCCATATCCCATATCGGAAAATTCCAGCGCAAGAAATTCATCGAAGCGCGATTTGCACAGATCGTCAGCCGCGCCGCATTCGGGACAATTCATAATATCCGAAAATCCTTTTTTGAACCGCTAAGAGCGCGAGTTCGCCAAGAAAAACAAAAGTTTTACCTTACGCCTTAGCGGACTTTGCGGTTAATTCTTCACACCTTTATGAATGGAGGGAGTCCCCTCGCTCCACAAGACCTTTTGAATGATCTCGCTGATCTTCCAGGTCTCATTTGCATGGACCGTCTGGAACACATAGACGCAGTGGGTCACAAAATCCTCCGCCTCCGATTTCCGCCAGACGACCATCGAAGCGCGGCAGGTGGCAGTGTCCGGGTCTATGAAATCGATCTCAAAATTACTTACAAGATGATGCAGCTTCAAATGATCCAAAGCCTCGCGGCGCAATCTCACATATTCGCCGGCGCTGATGGTTTCGGGAGGCGTGCCGCGCAGGTCGGAATAGTCCGTGTAAATGGATTCGGTAAAGCAGGTCTGCAGCTCGTCCCAGGCTTTGACGTCGAACGAGTTCGCAAAGCGGGCAATCAACTGCTGGATCTTCAAGACATCTTCATGCATGTTCACACACCTTTTGGCAGGGCCGCCCGCCCGGCTTCGGTCATCCTGCCCTCCTCGATCATTTTGCGCGCCCGCTCGATGTTGGTTTCCGTCCATTGGGATTTTTGTCTGCGCGGAGTGAAGCGTTTGGCAAAGCGCTGTTCGTCCATGCCCTTCTCAAAACCGTCGATCCAGCCAAAACAGATGGCTTCCTCGACTGCATCCGCATAGGGAATGGAGGGTTTCTGCGTGAACTTCTTGTACTGGATCAACCAGATCTCTTTTTTGAACTTGTGATTCTGTTCGAGCCATTCGCGAAATTCGCCGCGCGTGGTCACATAAATTGTCTCACCGATTTCCATGTTCATCTCCAAAATAAAACGCCTCTCCAGGATGAGAGGCGCAATTCAACACACGCAACTCTCATCTACCAGACAAATGTCTGCCGAAGTTGGCACCGCTTGAACGGTTGCCGAGGTTTCAAAGGGTCGGTCCCTCCACCTCTCTGGATGAGTACAGATCACTAAATTGTTCCTGTTTTATAACATAGCGAATGGGGCATGTCAAACAAATATTCGGCTTGACTCCCCAAAGTTTTGGTCTTAAACTAATAATTAAGTTTTTCCTTAGCGGAAAGTCCCCATGAAGACCGTTCAAACCATTCACTCCTTTGACAAGATCAAACTCCTGGCAGACTCGCGCCGCATGGAGATTTTGCGCCTGTTGATGGATTCCCCCGCCACGCTCACGCATCTCGCCCGGACCTTGAAGCAGTCCCCCGCGTGGATACGCCATCATATTCTGACGCTTGAATCCGCCGACCTGGTTGAGATCAGCGAGGTTCGCAAAACAGGCAAGGTGACCGAAAAATTCTACCGTGCAAAGGGCGGCGCCTTCCTGCTGCAGGAGATCATCCTCCCCAACAGCAAAAAACCGGCCATCATCTTTTCGGGCAGCCACGATCTGGCGCTTGAAGAGATCGCCGAACATCTCGGCAGGCATGTCACCCTGTTAAGTCTGCCCGTTGGCTCATTGGACGGGCTGATCAACCTGCGCCAGGGACTGTGTCAGGTCTCGGGCACGCATATTCTGGATGAGACCGGGGAATACAACACCCCCACCGTGCGTCACCTCTTTCCGGAACACAGTGTGGAGTTGGTCACGCTGGCCCACCGCACCCAGGGACTCATGCTGGCGCCCGGCAACCCCAAACGCATCTGCAAGATCGCCGATATCGTCCGTGAAAACATGAAATTCATCAATCGCAATCCGGGCTCCGGAACACGCTTGTGGTTTGACGCCGAGATCCAAAAACAAAAGCTTGATCCAACTCTGATCAAAGGCTACGATAAGGCGGTCAACACCCACAGCGAGGCCGCCCTGTTGATTTCCCAAAACAAGGCGGATGTATCCATCGGTCTGCAGGCCGCCGCCCATCAACACGGGCTGGATTTCATCCCTCTTTTTGAGGAACGCTACGATCTGGTCCTGCCTTACGAAAATCAAAAGGCGCTTGATCCATTGCTGAATTACATCCAAAGCGCGGATTTTCGCAGCCTGCTCGGCCAGTTAACCGGTTATAACGCCGCCCACAGCGGCGAACAAATCCATATCTGATCAAGGATGCTCATGAAAAACAAGATCCTCTTCGCATCATTCCTGCCGCTCATCCTGCTTCTCTACGCCTGCACCGCTCAGCCTACCCCAAACGCAGCTGAAACACCCGCGCGCGCGAGGACTCCCTGGCCGACACGCGCGGCCACAGATGCCCTGTTCCAGATCGTCAAACCGGACGGCACAAAGTTCGCTGTGACTTTGGATGCGATCAAGGCCCTGCCCCTCGCTCAGGTCTCAGCAGACGACAAAGTGGAAGAAGGCCCCTACCTCAGGGACATATTGGCTTTGGCGGGAATTACCGAATTCACGGAAGTTACCCTGACCGGAAGTTCGAATCCAGCCACGCTGACCTTTGCACAAGTGGATCAAAACACAATCCTGGATTTCAACAATCACGGCACGATGAAGCTGGTCACCACCTATATTCGGAAGGCAAACTGGACGAAGGATGTTGCCGAGATCATAGTGAAGTAAGCCAGCATGTCACCCTAAGCGAAGCATCCCTGCCGCCGAAACCCGGGATGCTTCGCCAGGGTGACATGACGTAAGGTAAGTTTTTTATTTTGTCCATTCAATTAAGGTAAAACTTAATTGAATCCCACAGACTGGATAGGCATCGAATGGATGGCGATCATGATCATCGGACGGGCCTCCTCGAAGTTTCGCGGCGCGGGCACGCTGACCAGTGCGGCCGCGTCATGGACCTCGCGTGTCGCTATATGCCCCGTTACGCAAACAAACTTTGGTTCATGGTTTTGCTTGGAGGATTTGCACACGCCACCAAACCGGTCGGTCAGATCATCGTGAACCTACTCACCGGCTGGCCGATCGGCTCGTTCCGCTTCGGAGTCGCATATCCCTTCACCAGCCACCTGCTTTTCGGAATGATCGGTGGACTGCTCGGCGCGCTGGTTGTGCTGGGCCTCAACCGTTTTTCAAATAAATCGAATCAAGGATAATCCAATGAGATACACCGCCCGCAATATTCTTTTGACCCTGCTGCTCGTTCTGTCCATCGCGCTGACGGCCTGCGGCTTAGCCGCCCCGACAGCTGCTCCTGCGACCCAGGCACCTCTCCCCACGGAAGCTCCAACCCAGGCGCCCATTGCCGTGCCCGCAAATCCGAACCTGATCCTCGCCACGACCACCTCGACGCAAGACTCGGGTCTGTTGGATGTCTTGATCCCCATGTTCGAGAAACAAACCGGATACACCGTGCAGACCGTTGCAGTCGGCACCGGCGAAGCGCTTAAGATGGGAGAGGAAGGCAACGCGGATGTATTGCTCGTCCATGCGCCCTCTTCCGAAGTGACTTACATGGAAGGCGGCTTTGGCAGGGACCGCTTGCTGGTCATGCATAATGATTTCATTCTGGTCGGCCCCGCTTCCGATCCCGCTGCGATCAAGGGACTTGGACCCAAGGATGCATTCGTGGCCATCTACAACTCAGGCTCGCCCTTCGTCTCGCGCGGTGACGATTCCGGCACCCACAAAAAGGAATTAACCTTCTGGTCCAAGGCGGGGCTGGATCCACGGACGGAAAAACCCGCATGGTTCATTGAAACCGGCCAGGGCATGGGCGCATCCCTGACCATAGCCTCTGAAAAAGGCGCCTACATTCTTACCGACCGCGCCACCTATCTCGCCAACAAGGACAAGCTTCAGCTTGACATTCTGTTGGAAGGCAACAATGCCCTGTTGAACGTCTATCATGTCATTACGGTCAACCCGGACAAGTGGCCTGCGGTCAATTACGACGGCGCGATCGCCTTCGCAAAATTCATCACCGATCCCGCCACCCAGGCGGTCATTGCGCAATTCGGCGTGGACAAGTACGGCCAGCAATTGTTCATCCCGGATGCGGATAAAACCGACGCTGACTTGGGCTTATAATCAGCCCGACTAAAGGGGCGGCTGTTCAGTCGCCCCTTTTTTATCGGAGCTGAATGAAAAAAATTTTACTTCTCCTGCTGGCAACTCTACTGACCGCATGCAATCTTTCCCCATCGAAATCGCAATTACTGCTCGTTTCCACCACATCCACCCAGGATTCGGGATTATTGGACATCTTGCTCCCGGCTTTTGAAGAGCAGACCGGTTACTCCGTCCAGTTAATTTCAACCGGTTCTGGTCAGGCCCTTAAAATTGCCGAGCAGGGCAACGCGGACGTGATCCTGCTGCACTCTCCCACTGCCGAGCAGGAATTCATGGCGCAGGGCTTCGGAATCGACCGCCGCCTCGTGATGCACAATGATTTTGTCCTGGTTGGTCCCGCAGAAGATCCCGCCGATATAAAGGATAAGGGCCCTGTTGAAGCGCTCAAGGTTCTTTATCAAGCACAGGCAATCTTTGTGTCTCGTGGTGACGACTCCGGGACTCATGTCAAAGAGTTAAATTTATGGAAGCAGGCTGGGTTTGACCCGCTCGGCCAGCCCTGGTATTTGGAAACTGGTCAGGGACAGGGAGCGACTCTGTCCATTGCGAATGAAAAAGGCGGCTATGCCCTGACTGATCGCGGTACATTTCTGGCTTACCGGGCAAATCTCAACCTGGCCATCCTGGTGGAAAATGACCCCTCCCTGCTGAATATTTACCATGTCATCACAGTCAATCCTGAGAAATGGCCACACACCAATCTGGAAGGTGCCAGAGCCTTTGCAGACTTCATCACTTCAACCAAAGGACAGCAGATCATCCGTGAATTCGGCGTGGATAAATACGGCGAGCCGCTATTCTTTGCGGATGCAAAACAAGAATAAAAACGGCCATGGAAATTTTTGAGATCACCCTCCTCTCCTTGCAGGTGTCTGCAATCGCCACGCTGATCAGCCTGTTGATCGGCCTGCCTTTCGGCACATGGCTTGCCCTGGGAAATTTTCGCGGGCGTTCCTTTCTCTTAAGTGTGGTCAATACGGGCATGGCCCTGCCGCCTGTGGTCGTCGGCCTGGTCGTCGCGATGGCTCTCTGGCGCAGCGGTCCCCTGGGAGGGTTGAGGTTGATCTACACACCCATCGCCATCATCATTGCACAAACGATCATTTCTGCGCCTGTGGTGATGGGATTGACGGCTGCGGCACTGGAGGCTTTGGATCCGCGCCTGCAACAGCAGTTATTGGGACTCGGCGCCTCCCGCACACAAATGATCTGGATGCTGTGGCGGGAGGCGCGATTGCCCCTGCTGGCGGCCCTCATGGCCGGGTTTGGCTCCGTCATCTCTGAAGTTGGTGCTTCCATGATGGTTGGCGGCAACATCAAGGGTCAGACGCGGGTGCTCACCACCGCCATCGTGCTGGAAACCGGGAAGGGCGAGTTCGAAAAAGCACTGGCGCTTTCCGCCCTGCTGCTCAGCCTGACCTACCTGATCAACCTGGCGTTGACCTTGATCCAGCAAAGGGGGCATAAAAAATGAGCGCTCTGATTTCCGTCGACGACCTGCTCATTCAGCGCGACGGCCTGGATGCGCTGTCCATCCAATCCCTGGAAATCAAACGCGGCGAGACCCTGGCCGTTGTCGGTCCGAACGGGGCCGGAAAAAGCACATTGCTGCTTGCACTCGCGCACTTGATCAAACCTGCACGCGGGCAAATTATTTTCAATGGAAAATCCATTTCGGAACTCAATGAGCTTGCATATCGGCGCAAGCTGTCCTTTGTTTTTCAGGATCCGCTGCTCATGGACATGTCGGTCGAGGAGAATATTGCCCTGGGATTAAAATTTCGCGGAACCCCCAAAGGGGATGCCCGCGCGCGGGTCCTTCACTGGAGCAAAGTCATGGGGGTGGATCATTTGCTCGGACGGCGGGCAGGCCAATTGTCAGGCGGTGAAGCGCAGAGAGTCAGCCTGGCAAGGGCCTTTATCCTCGATCCGGTCTTATTGCTGATGGACGAACCGTTCTCGGCGGTCGATCCCCAAACGCGGGCACAGCTGCTCAAGGATCTGTCCAGGGTGCTGTCACATGATCATCGCACGACGATCTTCGTCACGCACAACCTGAAAGAGGCCGCGCAGGTGGGAGACCGGGTGGCTGTGATCATTCATGGCAAATTGAAACAGGTGGGGACACCGAAGGAAATTAAAGCAAAGCCCGCAGACAAAAGCGTGAAGGAATTTTTGAAGGAGTTATAAATCTTGCTGCAATAAGACAGCCCCTTTAACGGCATACACCGCGTACATACGCGGTGCAGCCAATAGACCAACTCAGAGGGAGGAGAGAGTTTGGAAGAGCAACTTGCGATTGCTCAATTACACAGGGTCGAGGTCAGGGTTCGTGCCGCACAGGGAACAGGTTGCCTTTTCAAGCATGTTGCATTCCAAAGCGTTGGAACAGCGATGTGCAAGAATTCTGGGCGGCTGGTCAGGCAGAATTTCGGCAGGGTACACGACTTCGTTTTCGATCTCGATTTCGTGGCCGACATGTTCGCAGTATTTGATTTTTTCAACCTGCCAAATCTTTTCTGCCATATCTGCCTCCTGACTCTATGCTCCCAGTTTAAAATAAAAACGCCTGTCTTACCAGTGACAGGCGTCATTATTCAGGATGACGAAACACCTATTGAAGAGGTGATATGTCCTTATTTTTTTGCAAGGTGGTAGACGCCGCCGTTGTCGCTTGCAAGATAGATCTCGCCAGACTCATCCTGCCCGAAGGAGGTGATGGTCATTCCCGATTCAAACAACAACCGGTTCTGCCAGCCGCTCTGCGAGAGGAATATGCCCCAAATATGGCCGGTACAGTAATCCCCGTACAGGTAAATGCCATTCCACTCGGACATGGCACCGCGATACACATATCCGCCGGTGATCGAGCAGCCTCCCTCGTTGTGACTGTATTCGGCGGCTGGAAGTAGTAAGCCGGGCTGCGCCTCCCCGTCGTAGCCATGGTTCCCTTCCACGATGGACCAGCCGAAGTTTGCACCCCCAGGAGAGCCGGCGGGAAGATAATCCACCTCCTCCCAATTCCCCTGGCCTACATCTCCGATCCATAGATCGCCCATCGCCTGGTCAAAGGAAATGCGCCATGGGTTGCGAAGGCCATAGGCCCAGACTTCATTCCCAAAGGGATTATCGTCTGGAATGGAATAGGGGTCGCCATGGTTCACGTCCAGGCGCAGGATCTTGCCGAGCAGGCTGCCGGTGTTCTGGCCGTTCTTAAACGGGTCGCCGGCCAGACCGCCATCTCCGAGACCGGCATACAAATACCCATCGGGACCAAAAGCAAGCGAACCGCCATTGTGATTCGGAAAAGGCTGCCTGATGATCAGCAGGACAATTTCACTATCCGGATCGGCCTGGTTTCCGCTGGCATGAAAACGCGATATGCGCGTATTTCCACCGTCGCCTGTGTAGTTGACGTAGAAATACCCATTTTGTTCGTAATTCGGATGAAAAGCCAGCCCGAGTAATCCCATTTCATTACTGCCGTCATCCACGCGCGCATCAATATTGAGGAAGGGGGCATCCAAAAGCCGGCCATTTTCCAGGATGCGGATCGCGCCGTATTTTTCGATGATGAACAAACGGCCTGTCCCATCATGGGCGGATTGCACATCCACGGGGCGGTTGAGTCCGCCAACAATTTGTTTCCACTCGTAATCACCGGCATTCGGAAATGCGGCTGCGCCGGCAGGCGCCTGGGTGGGAGTCCCAGTCACAGACAGTGCAGGCTGGGACTCCGTTTGAGTCGCCAGAACAGCCATGTGTTGTGTGAGAGCCGTTGGTGTCGGGGAAAGGGACCCGGTCAATCCGCTGCAGGCAAGAATCGGCAGGACCAAAAATATTAAGAGTCTCTTCATTCCGAGGGTTTGTCGCTCACATCGGTGGCTTCGGCATCCACCACTTCATCCTGCGGGTTGACATTGATGTTGCCGGCCAGGGCCTTCATGTGTTCCTGAACCACGGCTGGCGGGCAGAATTCGGTAAAGATATATGAGCCAAGCCAGAGAATTGCAGCATCATCCAACACGCCCACGATGGGAATCATGATTGGGTCCGGGGAGATCAGATAAATCAGCGCACCGATCGGAATAAGTTTAGCAAAGATATTCACACGGCTATCGCCCATGAGGCGGGCTATGAGCTTAAGTTGGTTGATCACATTGCGGACCACACCGCTTTGCTGGGGCACCATAAGATTGGAAGGTTTTTTTTCGTTCATTCGAATCTCCTTTTGAATAGTCACATTATACTGCTTTCAAATAAGCGGCATTTAATATACGCAAATCTGTCTTATTTGATGCGCATGGGTAATATCGAAAGCACCCGGGATGTCACATATATATGACACACCAGCCTGTTTTTGGAGAACCTCATGGAAATGTTGATTGACTTCCCCGGCGGCCAAAAGGTGGACGCCCATTTCGGATCATTCACTGTTGAAACCGACCAGCCCCCTGCAAGTTCGGCACCATCCCCTTTCGAGATATTTCTGGCCTCCATTGGGACCTGCGCGGGTATTTACGTGCTTGGCTTCTGCAGGCAGCGGGATCTTCCCACTGACGGCATTCGAATTCTGCAGCGAAACCATCCGAACAGGGCCACCGGCATGATCGACAGGATCGATCTTGAAATTCAAGTCCCGCCATCCTTTCCGCCCCAATATTATGAAGCCCTGGTCCGTTCGGCGGAATTGTGCAAAGTGAAGAAGACCCTGGAACATCCGCCGGTGTTCGAGGTAAAAACAAAATTGGTTGAGATCATCCAACCATAGGACATGCCAGGGTTAAGGGTAAAATCGCTGGATGCCCTACCTGATTGATGGACACAACCTGATCCCCAAACTGGGATTGCGTCTGGATGCTCCGGATGATGAGATGGAGCTGGCCGGGATCCTGCGCGAGTTTGCACGACTCAAGCGACAGCAGGTGGAAGTTTATTTCGATGGAGCGCCGGCCGGTCACGCTGGGACCCGCAGCTTGGGCACCGTTCGGGCGCATTTTGTGAAACAGGGAGAGTCGGCAGACAATGCCATCCGGACCCGTTTGCACAGGATGGGGAACTCTGCCAGAAACTGGACTGTGGTCTCCTCGGACCGGGAAGTGCAGAGCGCAGCCCGCGTATACCAGGCTCAATCAATTTCTTCTGAAGAATTCGCCAGAACCATACAGGATGTTTTTAATTCCATTCCAAAGATAGGGGGCGAGGACAAAAAAGTGTCTGCTCAGGAAGTGGAACACTGGCTGAAATTGTTTAATGATAAAAAGCCCTAATTCAGACAAGTTGCATCCATATTCTCATCTACTTTTAATGTAAACCGGACCAATAGGGTGTATATTGTACACATTGACACCTGCCCTCCCCTTTATTGGTATTTAGGTGTCTCTCCGCCGCCGTGATCAGCATGTCCCCCCCATGTTGGCCGGCGGCGGAACCTTTTGCAGACTCCTCCATATTCTCCCCCAAATTCCTTGAGCATGGATTTGGGGGAGAATGCTTTGAAGCTATAATTTGAACATGAGAACCGTTTACACTTTTGTCCCGTCGCGGACCCACGAGTTCCCCGATCATCCCGAAAGACCTGGCAGGCTGGAGTTGCTGCAGCCCTTGCTTGAATCCGGAATGAGCGGCGCGGAAGCCATCCCGGTGGCTCCCGCCACCCGCGATCAAATCGCGCACGTACATCTGCCGCATTTAATTCAGACGATCGAGGAAGTATGCAAAAAGGGGCCGGGCGTGATCGATTCCGCGCCCACGTATATCACGCAAACATCCTTTGAGGATGCCCTACTGGCAGCCGGCGGAGTCATTTCCTGCACGAAAGCGGTTTTGAATGGAGAAGCGCAGAACGGGTTCGCCATTGTCCGTCCGCCGGGACATCATGCGGAGCCGCACCGAGCCATGGGCTTTTGCATTTTTAACAATGTGGCCGTGGCCGCCCGGGAAGCCCTGGCCTCGGGAATGGACAGGATAATGGTCATTGACTACGATGCGCATCACGGCAACGGCACACAGGCGGCCTGTTTGAAGGATGACCGGTTTGGATTTATCTCGACCCATCAATGGGGAATTTATCCCGGCACAGGCTGGATCGATGACGCGCCTCGTGCGAAGGGACGGCTGGTCAATGTACCCCTGCATGCTCATGCCGGCGATGAGATCTTCCTCCGCGCGGCAGAACGGATTTTTAAACCCGTGGTGGAATCGTTCCGGCCGCAAATGCTCTTCATTTCAGCCGGTTTCGATGCGCATTGGAACGATCCAATCACTTCACTCGGGTTGTCGACAAAGGGTTTTTACAATATTTCAAGACACCTGTTGGAACTCGCAGACGAATATTGCAGCGGAAGGATCGTCTTTGTGTTGGAGGGCGGCTATGATCCGGGGAACGTTGCCAACGGGGCGATGGCTGTCTTCGACGCACTGAGCCTCTCGCCGTTAAAGAATGATCCGCGCGACACGTCTCCTCATCCCGAACCGGACCACGAGGCGCGTTTTGCGGAGATCCGTGAATGGCACGGGCTTCCATCCTAGAATCAAATTGATGTAAAATATTTTTTTCCGCTGATCAAAGACGACAAGGAGCGAAAGATGGCAAGAAGAGAAAGCAGGGGCTTCGTCCAACTTGAATGGGTCTGCCCCAATTGCGACAATCGCAACCCCGGTCCGGTAAAGACGTGCACGAGCTGCGGGGCGCCCCAACCGGAGAACGTGCAGTTCCAGCGCGCGGCGGACGAAAAGCTCATCACCGATGAAAAAGCAGCCGCGATTGCCAGGGCAGGCGCAGACATCCACTGCGGATTTTGCGGAACACGCAACCCGGCCACTGCGGACACCTGCTCACAATGCGGAGGTGACTTGAAGGAAGGCAGGGCCCGTCAGGCGGGGCAGATTTTGCAGGCGGCTCCAACGGGACCCAAGGTGGTGACGTGCACGAATTGCGGAACCGAAAACCCGGGCAGTGAACGCAATTGCAAACAGTGTGGATCTCCATTGCCGCGTGCAGCAATGCCTGCGCCCGTCCAGCCTCCTACTCCGCCGCAGGCACAGATCTTCTCCATGCCGGCCGGCACACAAAAGAAAAAACCGAACTGGCTGTTGTTGGGCGGCATCGGCGCATTTCTGATCGTCTGCTGCATCGCGATCTTCGCCATTTTCTTCATCCCGTCGAAATCGGTCGAGGGGACGGTAACCGATGTGCAATGGCAGACCTCCGTGCCGGTGCAGGAGGTGCGCGCCGTGGATTATTCCAATGAAAGCGGCAGCCCGCCCTCCGACGCCTATAATGTTTCATGTCACACGGAAGATCGGGAAGTCTGTGAGGACAAAACCATCGACAAAGGCAATGGCTACGCGGAAGTGGTGCGCGAATGCCACACCGAAAGCCAGCAATACTGCGACTACACCGTTGACGAATGGACCACCATTCAGACCTACACCCTGCAGGGCCATGACCTATCTCCGGTATACGACAGCCCAAGCCTGTCCAGCGGACAGCGCCTGGGGGACAACTCGGAAGACCTGACCGTTTATTTCAGCACCCCGGACGGGCAGGAAACCTATTCTCCAGGTTCGGTCAGCGAATACCAGCAATTTCAAGTCGGAAGCACCTGGACCCTGAAATTGAATGTCTTCGGCAGCGTCGTCAGTGTGGAAAGATAGGCAAACCATTTGCTGGAAGAATGATCTGCAACAAGATATTGAAAACTCCCGGCCGGAACGGGAGTTTTCTCTTTATAATGAAAGCATGGATCATTCAGTTGTCATTATCGGCGGCGGACCTGCGGGGCTGATGGCCGCGGAAGTATTAAGTCAGGGCGGGGTAAAAGTGGATATCTATGATTCCATGTCCTCGCTGGGACGGAAATTCCTGATGGCGGGCAAGAGCGGATTGAACCTGACCCACTCGGAACCCTTTGAACAGTTTGCATCCCGCTATGGAAAACGCCGTGAAAAAATTAAGCCGATGATCCAATCCTTTGGGGCGGATGAATTGCGCGAGTGGGCGCGCGGACTTGGGATCGAGACTTTTACTGGCACATCCGGACGGGTGTTTCCAAAGGAAATGAAAGCCAGTCCATTGCTGCGGGCGTGGTTAAAAAGACTGGATGCGGCGGGCGTCCAGGTGCACCTGCGACATAAATGGGTCGGGTGGAATACAGATCACTCGCTTAAGTTTAAAACGCCTGAAGGTGAAAAATCGATTCGTGCAGAAGCGGTAATATTGGCTCTTGGAGGCGGAAGCTGGGCAAGACTCGGCTCGGACGGCGCCTGGGTCGATTGGGTGAAGCAGGCCGGAGTTAGGGTCGAAGCGTTTAAACCTTCCAATTGCGGTTTCGATGTGGACTGGAGTCCGCACTTCCGCGAACGTTTCGACGGACAGCCGCTCAAGTCGGTGGTGTTGTCGTTTCAGTCTTTTCGCCAGCAGGGTGAATTCATTGTGACCCGGAAAGGCGTGCAGGGCAGTCTGGTGTATGCGGCTTCTGCGCTGCTGCGCGATGAGATCGAAGCCAAAGGCCGGGCGGTCATGACACTGGACATGACCCCTGACCGGTCCCTTGAATGGCTGGTGGAAAAACTATCGAAGCCGCGCGGCTCGCGTTCAATGGCAAGTCACCTTGAAAAAACTGTCGGGTTGAAGGGAGTCAAGGTGGGGCTGCTGCATGAGTTCATGCCCAGGCAGGATTTTGCAAATGTGGAAAGGCTGGCGGCTTTTATCAAGCAATTACCGGTCCCTTTGATCGCGACACGTCCGCTGGATGAGGCCATCAGCAGTGCAGGCGGCGTGGACTTTGAATCATTGGATGAACATTTAATGATCCGTGAATTGCCGGGAGTTTTTTGCGCGGGGGAAATGCTGGATTGGGAAGCGCCGACGGGCGGCTACCTGTTGACCGCCTGTTTTGCGAGCGGACGCGCCGCCGGATTCGGCGTGCTGGAATGGTTGAAAATCCCCCGATAAAATTTCTACGAAAAAATCCCCCACAACAAAATTCCACCATCTGAGGTGCGGGTGATGAGAATTCGCCCGTCGGGGGAAAATGAATCCAATGAGCCCTGCAGAACCGGCAGGGCAAGCGACTGCCAGTTGTTTGTTTCCCAAGCCACCGGAGTTCCTCCTGGAATTTGAGAAAAGATCATTTGACCGTCCGGGGATAAAAGAGGTGCCGACCCATCCAGACCCTGCGGGGCCGAAAGAGTCTGGAGTTGGGTTTTGCCATCCGCATCGAAGATCTTGAAATTGGTCAAATCCCCTTCAATGCCTGTGACGGCCAGAAACTTTCCGTCCGGAGAAAACCGCACATCACCCGCATCATTCAAAGTCGCCAGCAAAGTCCGGCGGACCACATCCCAGACATGGCAGGTGAGATAGTCCACACCGGCGGTTGCGACTGCAAGCCTGGAGCCGTCAGGCGAGAACGAAAGACTCAGGACAACATTTCCTTCCAGGGAGCCCAGAATTTGATCGTTGTTGACATCCACCAGAACAGTGCCTGCATTGTCGGCATAAGCCAATACTTTGCCATCCGGTGAGACGACGGCAGGATATCCCCACCTGGCCAGTAAATTGCCATCGGGATCGAGGTGATAACTCTGATACCCCGTGGTTGAATTTGCCAGAATCGTCCCGTCTGCGAGATATTCGATCTTATCGAAGGGTCCCTGGAATCCCGTGTCGACTTGAATTTTCCGGGAGGAATTTACGCCGGCAAGGTCAATGAACAGGATGGCTGCTGTGCTGCTGCTTCCCACCGCCAGGGTCCTGCCATCCGGGGAAATGGCGACTGCCGAATTTTGGAGGGGGATTTCAGCCGGGTAGGTCTTTAATAATTGCAGGCGCATTAAGTTTCCGGGCTGAATGATTTCCAGCTGGTCCGGCAGAAAAGCAAATTCATCCGGAACAGGCTTAAGTGTGGGCGTCCCTGTTGCGGGTGGGACGGGTGTTTGAGTGGCTAAAACTACATCCACATGCTGAGGTCCGCAGGCTGCAAGCAGAGACATGAAGATAATCGTAAAAACAAATAAATATCGATTCATATTCTTTCCGGACCCGGATGACTTAAATCGGGTTAGCCCAATTCCCCGATCGTCTTTTCCACTTCCGCCAGGATCTCAGTTGACTTTACCAAAGTCTTCATTTTGTTATGATCGTTATACAGGGGCCGGTCGACTTCGAGATGGTCCACATACCTGCGAATCACCTCGCGTGCCTTGAGGGATCCCCTGCCGGGGGTGAATTCGCGGAAGTCCAATGCCTGCGCGGCCGCCATGAATTCGATCCCAAGAATGCCATAGGCGTTGTCGAGGATCTGCCCGTTCTTCAAGGCGGTATTCATGCCCATGGACACAAAATCCTCCTGGTCGGCCGCAGCCGGGATGGATTGGATCGAAGCGGGCGTGGACAGGATCTTTTGTTCCACAATCAAATGATCGGCCGTATATTGGGAAAGCATCAGGCCGGAATAAAAACCGGGCTCATGTGCGAGAAAATCGGGCAATCCCTGCGAGAGAGCCGGATTCGTCAGCCGATTCAAACGCCGCTCCGACAGAACACACACCATGGTCACCGCTATTCCTGCCATATCCATCGGCAATGAAACCGGCGAACCCTGAAAATTCGCGCCGGTTAAAGTGAGATTCATCTCGGGCACAAAGATGGGATTGTCACCCACCCCGTTCAACTCGATCTCGACCTGCGAGCGGGCATACGCGATCGCATCCCTGGCCGCACCGATCACCTGCGGTGACGAGCGCATGGAGTAGGCATCCTGCACCTTGGTCTTCATTTTACCGGTGGTCAGGTCCGAGCCTTCCACAAGTTTGGCGATGTTCTTTGCAGATGTGATCGCGCCTTTAAATCCGCGTAATTCATGCAGTTTCGTGTTATACGGCTTCATGTTCCCCAGCAGCGCCTCGATCGACATCGCCGCGGCGATCTCGGCCTGCTTGATGAAACGTTCCATGTCATATATATGAAGGGCGGACATGGCGGTCAACAAATTGGACCCGTTGATGGCGGCCAGACCGTCCCTGGCCTGCAGGCCGGGGACCTTGATTCCCGCCCGCCGCATCGCTTCCGCGCCCGACAACTGCTCGCCGTTATAAAAAGCCTCTCCTTCACCCATCAGCAGAAGAGCGGCCTGCGCCATCGGAGCCAGGTCTCCGCTTGCTCCCACCGACCCCTTCTGACAAACAACCGGAGTCACGCCCTTGTTCAGCATCTCCACATAGGTCAATGTGATCTCAGGTCTGCATCCGGAATTTCCATGCGCATGGACATTGATACGGCCCGCCAGGGCGGCTCGTACATGTTCGATCGGAGCCGGATCGCCGATCCCTGCGGCATGGTTATAGATCAAATATTTCTGGAATTCCTTGACCTGCTCATCATTAAGCATTGTTTCTGAGAATTCACCGATTCCCGTGTTCGTGCCGTACATGATCTCTTTCTTGGCCAGCTTGTCTTCCAGCATGGTGCGGCAGATCTTGATCCGCTCGAGGGCCTCCGGCGCGAGCTCAACTTTCTCATTGAAGCGCGCAATGGCTGCCAGTTTCTCAATCGTAAGGGACGAACCGTCCAAAATAATGGTCATGGAAATACTCCTTGAAAAAAGAATGGGAATATTGTAATCCTGTTTGGAAGAAGCAATTGTGTTATGCTATTTTTGGTAGTATAAACACCCTTAACCACTCCATTTTAGAAATGCTTTACAACAATTTTTTGTCTGAAATTCAGAGATATAAAAGAATTCCATGCCGCCAAAAGTAAAATCCGCCCTGCCACCAAGAAAAAACAAGGGACCCGACAAGGGGGGGGCCGCCAGGACAAACCGGTCTAACCGGACTACCTCCGCGCCAAAAATTGCCAAAAAACCTGGCAGGAAATCTGTCTCCCCCAAACAGCGGGCTGAGGAACTTGCTGCTCTCCAGGCAACTGTTCTTGATATTTCCTCGCCGCGGCCTTTATCCGAATTACTGGCCCTGATCACGGAGCGCTCCTGTAATTTGCTGCACGCATCCAGCGGTGCCATCTATCTATGCGACCCGGAAAATCAACTGGTTCGATGCGTGGTCAGTCACAGGACAGAACGGGATCTCACTGGCATAACATTGAAATATGGCGAAGGTGCGGCCGGCACCGTGGCAAAAACCGGCAAACCCCTGATCGTCGACAATTATCAAACCTGGCCCGGGCGGGCGAAAGTGTACGATCAAATCGAATCTTTTTTTGCCTTGATGGCCGTCCCCGTGCTCTGGCAGGGACGGGTCAGCGCCGTAATCGATGTTCTCCACGCTGAAAAATCCGTGCTTTTCAATCAGGACGATCTTGAATTATTAAGCCTTTTCGCTGCACACGCCGCCATAGCCGTTGAAAACGCCCGCCTGTATGGCATGCTGGAACAGGATTTGCGGGAACGTGAGCATGCCGAAGAAGCATTACGCCAGAATGAAAGGCTGCTCAGAGAATCGCAATTCCTGGTGGGCCTTGGCAGTTATGTTTTGGATATCCCCTCCGGATTGTGGAAAAGTTCAGCCGTACTGGATAAATTATTCGGCATAGACGATCAATTCGAGCACACGATAGAAGGCTGGACGGAATTAATCCATCCCGCTGACCGTCAAATGGTGGTCGATTATTTCAGGAACAAGGTGGTTAGAAACCGTGCACACTTCAACAAGGAATACAGGATTATTCGCAAAAACGACCAGGCTGTACGCTGGGTGCATGGCATGGGGGAATTGGAAATCAATGACCGAAACCAGCCCGTGAAGATGCTTGGAACCATTCAGGACATTACCGACCGCAAACTGTCGGAAAAATCACTGCAAGATAGCGAAGAAAGATATCGTTCCCTTTTTAATACCATGGAAGAGGGCGTCGCTATTAATCAGGCGGTCTTCGACGAGAACGGCGACATGGTTGATTATGTCATTTTGGATGTAAATCCCGCCTTTGAAAGACAATCCCCTTACAAAATCGAGGACGCCCTTGGGAAAAAAGCCACGGATTTGTACCAGATGAGTTCCGGTTTCATCCGTGACTGGTGGAAGGAACATATACAAAAAAAACAGGCTGCTCAAACCGAATACTATCATGAACCAAGCGGCCAATGGTTTTTTATAACAACAACTCTTCCCATACGCGGGCGTTTTGCCACAATTTTTCTTAATATTACTGAACGTAAAAAAGCGGAGAATGCGCTGCAGGAAGCGGAAATAAAATACCGCCTGCTTGTAGAACATCTGCCTGTGGCTGTTTACACGTCGGAATTGGGTGCAAAAGGGAATTGGCATTATATTGGTCCGCAGATCGAACAATTACTCGGATTCACAGTTGATGAATGGATGGCCGATCCTGGATTGTGGTATCAGCAGGTTCATCCAGAGGATCGTGACCGCCAACAGAAGCTGGAAGAGCAGGCCTGCGAGCTGCATGAATCATTTGAAAGTGAATATCGAATGTTCACCCGCGATGGCCGCCTGATCTGGATTCGAGACTCGGCTCAATTTGTGACGCCTCAAAATGGCGGCAAGCCGGTTATTCAGGGTGTATGGATGGATATCACTGAACGCAGGCTTGCGGAAGACGCCCTCGCCATCTCCGAGGCGGAATTACGGGCCCTGTTTATCTCCATGCAGGATGCTGTATTGGTGATAGACCGGGACGGCATATATCGAAAGATCGCCCCCACCAATCCAAAGCTGCTCTATAAATCTTCCGAGGAATTGCTGGGGAAGAATCTACGGGATATTTTCCCCGCAGAGGAAGCTGATAAATTCAACCATGCGATCCGGCAGGTATTGACCACGCGCCAGACAGCCCGTATTGAGTATGCGCTGCCGATCGGCAACCACCACAACTGGTTTTCAGCTTCCATCTCGCCCATGGATGCGGAGAATACGCTTTGGGTGATCCGTGACATCACCGAACGCAAGCAGGCGGAACAACTGCAAAGCGCGCTTTACGAGATCGCAAATGTGGCACAAACCACACTTTCCCTCAAGGATCTTTTTGCCTCCATTCACAAAACCCTCGCAAGCTTGATGCCGGCGGAGAATTTCTATATTGCCATATATGATGCTCAAAATGACCTGCTCAGCTTCCCCTACTTTATCGATCAGTATGACCAGGCTCCCCTGCCTCAGAAACCCGGCAATGGACTGACCGAGTATGTTCTCCGCACCCGGCAGCCCCTGCTTGCAACCCCGCAGGTATTCGAGGAAATGGTGGCTGACAATCAGGTTGCCCTGCTGGGAATTGCCTCCGTGGACTGGATCGGCGTTCCCCTGACCGTTGGAGATGAAACCTTTGGAGTCATGGTGGTTCAAACCTATACAGACCAATCGCGGCTGACTCAAAAGAATCTGGAGCTGATGACCTTTGTATCCACACAGGCTGCGATGGTCATCAACCGAAAGCAGGCGGAGGATTCGCTGCGTCAGCGCACATCCCAGCTGGAAGCCCTGCGCGAGATCGGCCTCGAATTGATCGCCGAGTTGGATGTGGATAAATTGCTTCACTCCATTACCGCACACGCGCTTACTCTTCTGCACAGTACGGGCGGCGGGATATATTTATACCGCCCGGAGCAGAACAGGTTGGAATGGGTGGTGGCGATTGGAACACAGATCACCCCCCTGGGCACCCTGCTCGAACGCGGGGAGGGGTTATCCGGAAAAGTTTGGGCGCAGCGCAAACCGATCATTGTGGGCGATTACGAACACTGGGAGGGACGCGCCCCCCGTTATGAAGGCAAACCTTTCAAGGCCGTCATGGGCGTACCGATCATCAAGGGAAATGAGTTCCTGGGAGTTCTTGTTTTACTCGCCGACCTTGATCAATCATTTAACATGCAGGAGGCTTCCCTGCTGGAATTATTCGCCGGTTATGCGGCAGTGGCCATCCACAATGCGCGCTTATATCAAAACGCACGTCAGCGGCTGATCGAATTGGAAGTGCTGTACGAAACAAGCAACACACTATCTGCCGAACACGATCTGGATACGATGCTGAGATCCATTGTGGAAAATGCCAGAAAACTGCTTAATGCCGCCACAAGTGGCATGTACCTCGCCATTCCGGGCACTGATGAGCTCGAACTTTCCATGGACACTTCGCCTTATGTTCCCCTTGGATCACGATTACATTTTGGTGAAGGAGCAGCCGGTCATGTCGCACAGACCCGCAGGCCCCTGCGAATAGCGGATTATTTCACCTGGGAAGGCCGCTCCAAATTATATGAAGGCATGCCCATCCGGGCAGTGCTCGAGGTGCCCATGCTTTACCGGGGCGAATTGATCGGTGTTCTCACTGCGGACGAAGCAGGGGATTCTGAACGCAAATTTACAGAGGCGGACGAACACCTGCTGACGCTTTTCGCATCCCAGGCTGCCGGGGCCATCCATGCCGCGCGCCTTTATGAAAATCTGAAAAGATCGAACGCAGACATCACATCGGCCTACGACACAACCATCGAAGGCTGGTCCCGTGCCATGGACCTTCGCGATCATGAAACGGAAGGACACACCCTGCGCGTCACAAGCCTGACCTTGAAGCTGGCGCGCCGTATCGGGTTGAGTGAATCCCAACTGACTCATATTCGTCGCGGCTCCCTCCTGCACGATATCGGCAAGATGGGTGTTCCAGATGCGATCCTGCTCAAAGACGGGAATCTGAACGGGGAGGAGTGGGAGATCATGCGCAAACATCCACAGCTGGCGTATGAAATGCTTTCCTCCATTGATTATTTGCACGAAGCGCTGGATATCCCCTCCAACCATCATGAAAAATGGGACGGCACGGGCTACCCGCGTGGACTGAAAGGCGAGCAAATTCCCCTGGCGGCACGCATCTTTGCCGTGGTGGATGTCTGGGATGCCATCCGTTCCGACAGGCCTTATCGTCAGGGTTGGGATTCGGAAACAGCAATCGGGTACATCAAGTCAAATTCCGGAACTCACTTCGACCCGAAGATCGTGGAAGCCTTCCTGGCAATGTTGCGCGAGGAATAAAAAAATGCCACCCGTAAATGTCCAAAACGTCAGGGAAACGGCGGACAGGCGTAGAGCGGGCGTCAAGTACTCTGCGAAGGAAAATGATAAAGTTGCAGATGTAAGGTGATTTTTCTTCTCCTCCTTTGCAAAAGAGAGTCGGGCTGGGCAGGCCCGGCTCTCTCACTTTAAAAGTCTGGTGTAAAATCCAGCCCATGAGTTTTACCAGCCACAATTTTTTAATTTTCTTCGCTGCCATATTGGCAGTGTATTGGATATCCCGCAATCCGCGCACACAAAACATCATCTTATTGCTGGCAAGTTACACATTCTACGGCTGGGTTGCACCCTGGCATACAATGGTACTGGGCGGCTCCACAATCCTTGATTACTATTTGGCAATCGGCATTGAACGTGACCCGAGCAGGGCGAAGCGCTACCTGGGATTGAGCCTGATCGCCAATCTTGGGCTGCTGGCCCTGGCCAAATATTTCCATTTATTTGCCACGCTATTCTTTGCAGATACAGGGGATTTTTTCCTGAAAAACATCCTCCTCCCGGCCGGTTTGTCCTTTTACCTGCTGAAAAAAATGGGATATATGCTGGATGTCTCACGCGGCGCCTTCAAACCGACCCATGACATTACGACTTTCGCGCTGTATGTTTCTTTTTTTCCCCAGGTGATTTCCGGACCGATTGATCGTCCGCAAAAACTTATTCCGCAAATTGAAACAGCCCGCACCTGGAAAATCGAAAATTTCACCTCCGCCTGGCCATTGCTGGTCATGGGATTTTTCAAAAAAGTGGTCATAGCAGACAGCATCAAGGCAATCGTGGATCAAGTCTTTACCATGCAGGCACCGACAAAATTATTACTATTGACCGGCGGCATCGCCTTCACCCTGCAGATCCTGGCGGATTTCTCCGCATACACCGACCTCTCACGAGGCTTCGCATTTTTGCTGGGATTTGAAACGACGGAAAATTTCAACAAACCCTATCTTGCCCTAAGCCCCTCCGAGTTTTGGAATCGCTGGCATATCACGCTCTCAATCTGGCTGCGTGATTACATCTTCTTTCCCCTGCGTCGGATGCTGTTGAAACAGCATCAATGGCCCGGCTGGATCAGCGAATCCATTCCTCCCATCATAACCATGCTGGTCAGCGGGATCTGGCACGGCGTCGGCTGGACATTCATAATTTGGGGTCTTTACTACGGTATCCTCATCGCGGTTTACCAGATTTTCATCCCCCGCGCGGATTTAAAAACGGCCCGTTATCCCGGAAGGATCACAGCATGGCTGACAACCTTTATTTTAATTATCATTGGCTGGATCATTTTCCGCGCCCCCTCCCTGGATTGGATCTGGCAGACTGTGGTCCATGGGCCTTTTGGAGGAGGAAGGGAACAGGTCATCGTCGCCCTGATGTGTCTTTCACTGACTTTGTTTTACAGCTTTCCCCTTGCAGCCAAACTATTAATCGACCGTTGGGCGGGGCCGGGTTCGTGGCTTAACGCTTCGTATTACGCCCTCGCCTGTCTGGCGATCATCGTCTATATCAACTCCGCCTCGCCTGATTTTATATATTTCGCATTCTAGGATTCCCATGCGTTTACTTGCCCGGACTCTGACTTCTCTCACTTTACTTACCGTGGCTGTCTAATTAATTGTCCCCACTTATTTTCATATTCCCTATCCAAAACCATTGGGCCCGCACTTTGACCCATCCCATCGCATGGATTATCAGAAAGACATCAATCAAAAGCACCCCCGGATCATTCTGGCCGGCGATTCAGTTTTACATTACGGCGTGGACCCGGACGCTCTTGCCAATGGCACTGGCAAGAGCGTCTACAGCATCAGCATTCAAGGGTCAGCTTCAGCGACATGGTACCTCCTTGCAAAAAATGTGATCGTACCGGGGGAATTCAAACCCTTATACCTGATTATCTTTTTTCGTGACACCATGCTCACCACACCCGATTTCAGGGTGGACGGCAGTTATCTGAAACAAATTGACGAATTGGCCGGCTCCGATGAAAAACTGCTCCTTCAGCTTTCATATATTAATCAGATGAGCAGCATCGAAAAGGCGGCCGATCAATATTTCCCGCCATACGGCGCTCATCAGCTTATCTGGCAGACCATCAACAAACACAATCGCACCATTCTGCCCCGGATGTTCTTGGATTGCGATCTTGAATGCACAGATACAGCCATGGCATGGGCCATGAACAAGGATGATTTTGAGAATAACCTTCAAGGGGACGCGATCCGGACCGCTGACGACCAGCTTTACAAGGCGGCAAACCTGGATTTCAATCGCCAATTACCGCGATCATTTTTACCAGAGATCATCCGGCTCTGTCGTGACAACAACATTCAACTCATCCTGGTACGGACAAAGGTAAAGGACTTTTCCGATCCGGCCTCCGAACCACAGGCAGTCGGGGAATATATACAATTCCTGTCCGCTTATGCTTCACAAAATAATGTAATCCTGCTTGATTTCGCCCACGATGACCGTCTCGGCCCGGATCTGTTCCGGGATGGGGTCCACCTTACCGCAGATGGAAAGGCGAAATTCACGAAAATCCTGGGCGAGGCGCTTCAGGCGATTATTCACTAATATCCGAAAAAAATCGTTGATCTGTTCTTAATTGAAGGCAGTCTTTTATTGAAAGTTAAGATGAAAGTGATATTTATTTAATACCACATGGATGCTATACTTTTTTAATAGCATTCTCGTTTTTCATCCTGCACTTCCTGCGATTGAAAACTTGATTGGAGGAGCGGAAAATGAAAAAAGAACAAAGCACAGCTCACTTATACACAAAATATTCCTGTGACTTGTTCTGTTTTTGGAACATTGGCGTCAGATCAGGCCCAGGGATCCCCCTTTTTTTCGGTCAAACATATTACAAGCTTGGGCAAATCATTCAGGATGGCCTTTTATCCCCGCAAGGCCATCCTGAATTTTTATGGTGGATTACAAAAAAAAGAAACAGGCCCCAACAATGCCGGGAGTGTTCACCTCTTGTGTGCAGGCGGTTTTTTTCTCCACAATAGATGATTATATGAAATCACGGTTACTTTCAATGGATCTTCAGTTTTTCAGTGAGCTGTTTAACAGAGGTGATACGAAATGGAGGATTTCATTCGAACGGGAGACGCCATGAAAAGAAAATTTGGGGTCAAAATAAAATCACAACGACTGACTGCCGGTGTGCTTTTGGTTGCGGTGATCCTTTTCGGATCATTTGGCTGCCAGCCAAGCTCCATATCTTCCGAAGGCACATCGACTCAAAAACATCCCTTTCGTGTCGCAATTCTGCTGCCGCGTTCCATCGAGGCCGACGGCTGGACGCGTTCCGGCTATCAGGGAATAGTCCTTATTAAAAAGAAGTTGGGCGCAGATATCGCCTATTCCGAAAATGTTCCGGAAAACGATTTTGAAAAGGTCTTTCGCCAATATGCGCTGGAGGGCTATGATTTCATCATCGGGCATGGCAACCAATTCATTCCCGCGGCGGAAAAAGTGGCTGCCGAATTCCCACAGACGGATTTTGCCATAGCGGGCAGATATGAGGGAAATAACATTAACCTGGGAAGTCTTTCATTGCGCGAAGGGGAAATGGCATATTTATTGGGAAGCATTGCGGCGATCAAAACAAAAACAAAACATATCGGTTATTTGGGCGGCGCGGAAAACATCAGCGGTGATGAAATCACCGCCCTGTTTGAGCGCGGTGCGCAGGCTGAAGATCCCTCTATACAGGTAAGTATTGACTGGGTCGGGGATTTCACAGATGCTGAAAAGGCGCAACAACTTGCACAAAAACAGATCAACTCCGGCGTTGATGTGATTCTGGTCCTGGCAGGATCCGCAGGAACGGATGTCCACGCGCAGGCCGAAAAAGCCGGGATTTTCACGCTGGGTTGGATCGAAGACCTAAATCATCTTGCACCAGGCGCGGTAATTACAAGTAATGTTCAGGATGTTCCACAGATGTTGCTGGCTGGGGCGACCCTTTCCAACCTGGGCCGCTGGGAAGGAAAACAGTACAAATTTGGACTGGCTGAGGGCATCCAGAATCTGGCGCCCTTTCATGGACTGCTGTCGCCAGAGCAGGAGAGCAGGATAAACCTGATAAAGAACGATATTCTGACCGGGGAAATAGACACACTTCCATAAAGTTGAAATCCCTTTACGCAATATATCCCGGACCATAAGACGGATTATTCATGAAAAAGAATCGCCTACCCTCCATTTCAACTCAATTGAAAACAAGCTTGCTGGCCGTCATTGTGTTTGGTTTGACGATAACCGGCGGAGCGCTGGGATACTATAGTTTCCGGACCCAACTTCACCAGCAATACCTTGTTCAATCTGCCAATTCACAGGGGACCGCCGGGGAGATCAACAGTTACATCGATGATCTGCAGCGTCACTTGAATTATCTCGCACGAATACCAAGTTTGACCACATTTGAGACCTCCGTACAGACGAATCTCCTGCAAGGATTGGTAAACAGTAATCATGCCTATGAGATGGTCGGGTTGGTGGATGAGAACGGTCATTTATTGACGGGATTATCCGCGTCGAATGAAACCATTCCTGTTAATTGGGCGGATACGGTCGCATTCCGGCGCGCATTCCGCGCGGGAGAGGATTTCATCGGCACTGTTGAATTAACTCCCCAACAACCATGGCCGACCCTGATCATGGCTGTTCCCATCCGAGACAGCCAAAACAAGGTGGACGGCATATTATTTGCAAAAGTAAATCTTAAGTTTTTATGGGCAATTCTTATTGAGGAAAAACCGGAGGATGGCGGGTATATCTATGTACTGGATCAAAGGAATTTTGTCATTGCTCAATCCGGGCAAATGCCCGACCCATTTAATTTCAGGGACCTGTCACAAAGCCCTGTAAGCACGGTTTTTCCAAGCACTCCAGCGGATGAACCACGGATATACAAAGGCTTGTCCGACGTGAACGTACTGGGAAGCGCCACCCGCACTTCCCCCGCAAACTGGCTGGTGGTGATCGAAGTGCCTGCCACGAAGGTATACACTCCAATCTTTATTTACCTATTAATCCTCGGGCTTGGGCTGCTGACCAGCGCCCTTGCGATCCTCTGGATGGGGACAATGATTTCCAGAAGGATCACTGTACCCCTTGAGCAATTGACCGAGGCTGCCGGGCATTTTAGCCGCGGCAAATTCGATACCCGCGTCATTATTTCTGAGGAAAATGAGCTAAAAAATCTCGGCGATACGTTTAACCATATGGCCCAGCATTTAGAGGATGTCATTGTGGATTTACGGAAGGAGGTCCTTGAACATAGACAGACCGAGGAAGCGCTGCGCCTAAGCCACGCAAAAATTAACAATATTATAGAAAATCTTCAGGATTCCTATTTTCAAGCTGACTTGACCGGAAAATTCACTATCGTAAACTCCACTGCAGTGAAGATGTACGGCTACGACTCGGTAGAGGAGATGGTCGGAATGCCAGCCACTGCTCTTTATGCAGAAATGCAGGAAAGAGACTTAATGCTGGATCAATTAAGGAGCAAGGGACACATCAGCAATTTGCATTGCAGAGGGCTGCGAAAGGATGGAACGGTATTCTGGGTATCGATGAATGTGCAATTCATTCAGGACGAGAATGGACAGGTTGCTGGTACGGAAGGGGTTGTCCGGGATATTACTGAACACAAACAGACCGAGGAGTTATTACGGGAAAGCGAGGAACGTTTCCGCCTCGGGTTTGAGAACGCCAATATTGGAATGTGCCTCGTCGATCTGAACGGAAACCTTTCCAGCGTTAACCGTCAACTATGCAACATGCTTGGCTATGAAAGGGCGGAGATGGAACGCATGAATATCAGTGCCATCACGCATCCGGACTACGTGGATGCCAGTCAGGATTTCATCCAGCAATCCCTGGCGGGAAAGATGGATCATTTTGAATTCAACAAGGTTTACCTCCACAGGAATGGTCAACCCGTCTGGGGGCAGGTGTCCAGCACCTTGATTCGAAACGACGAGGGGAAGTCAATCTACTTTATTTCCCACGTAATGAATATTACGGAACGCAAGAAGAACGAGGAGGAAAAGGAAATCCTTCTCCTCAATCTGGGCGAGCGGATTAAGGAAATGAGCACGCTGTATCGAGCCACCGAGATCCTCACGGATGCCTCCCTGCCGGTTCCCGGAATTCTGGAGCAAATCGTCGCCCTGCTTCCCGCCGGCTGGCAGTATTCTGAGATTGCCGCCGCGCGCGTGCTCTTCGATGAAATGGAATTCAGAACCCCCAACTATTCCGACGCACCGTGGAAGCAAAATGCGGTTATTGCGACTCAGGATGGGCGTCAGGGTATCGTCGAGGTGGTGTATCTTGAAGAGCGGCCTGCAGAAGCGGAAGGGCCCTTCCTGGCGGAGGAACGCACCCTGATCAACGGGTTGGCACGGAGCCTGTCCATATTTCTGGATCACAAACAGGCGGATGAGGCACTGCGGGAAAGTGAAGCACGCTATCGCAGTTTGATCACGAATCAGACCGAAATGATTTCCCGCAGTAATACTTCCGGAATATTGACCTTTGTGAATGAAGCATATTGCTGGATGTTTGGAAAATCCCAGGAGGAATTGCTGGGGACATCATTTACTCCAAGCATATTACCGGAGGATCTGCCGATCTCATTGGAGGCATTGAAAAAAATTCAATCCCCGCCCTACCGGGCAAGCACGGAGACCCGGCATATTACGCCGCACGGTATTCGCTGGATCGAATGGGAAAACTCGGCTGTGCTGGATAACCGGAACAACATCATTGAACTGCAGGGGGCCGGGCGCGATATCACCGAGCGCAAACAGGCAGAGGATGCCTTGCGCAATAGCGAGGAGAAATTCAAGGCCCAGTACAAAGGCATCCCGGTTCCCACTTATACATGGCAGATGATTGAAGACGATCTGATCCTGGTCGATTACAACGAAAGCGCATTTGAATACACAAAGGGGAATATCATCAATCTGATCGGCAAAAATGCAAGCGTTGTCTATCAGAACGATTCGGAGACCCTGAACAAATTAAAGGATTGCGGGCGGACCCGGACCAACTCGAGAGGGGAACGGTGGCATCATCTTGCATCCACCGGGGAGACCAGATATCTGGTGATCAATTACGCCTTTGTCCCGCCCGATCTGGTGATGGTTCATACCGAGGACTTTACCGAGCGCAAGCACGCTGAAGACGAATTGGCGGCCCGCCTGACATTTGAAAAACTTTTAACGGATATACAGGCAAGCTTCCTCGTGGCCATTGGGGACGATTTTGACCGTGCAGTCATCAATGCGCAGCGCCAGCTTTGCGAGTTCCTGGGTACGGACCGCTCGGCGCTCTGGCAGGGATCCATTGACAGGCCCCAAACGTTGAGGCTGACCCATCTCTGCACGCTCGACGAGATACCGCCTGTTCCGGAGGGAGTGACGGCAAACGCCGAATTTCCATGGATCACCCGGCAGCTCCTGGACGGCAAGGTCGTTGCCATCCCGGACGTAAATGTCATGCCGGTGGAAGCTGTCAGGGATCGTGAGCGGCTGCTTTATTACGGCGATAAATCCACCCTTGCGATCCCATTTTCATTTGGAGAACCGCAGTTATTTGGCACACTTTCCTTTGCCGCCACCCACCAGCCTGCACACTGGTCCGAATCCATATTGTTCCAATGCCAGATGCTTGCCCAGGTGATGTCCGGTGTGCTGGCCAAAAAACAAGCCGAGGATGAGATTCGTCAACTTAACGCAAATCTTGAAAAACGGGTGAATGAACGCACTTCGGAATTGATTCATGCCAACCGCACCAAGGATGAATTCCTCGCCAATATGAGCCATGAATTGCGCACGCCATTGAATGGCATCCTGGGTCTTTCGGAATCGCTGCTGGAGGGGATACGCGGCTCTCTAAACGAGAAACAGCAGCAATCACTGCAAACGATCTACGCCAGCGGGGAACACCTCCTGGGGTTGATCAACGACATTCTGGATGTGTCCAAGATCGAGGCGGGCAAGTTCGAACTTTTTCCCGAATACCTTTCGGTCAATGAGATCTGCGTCTCCAGCCTGAGCTTTATCAGGCAGATCGCCTCAAAGAAATCGATCACCGTGGAATATGAGCGCCAGCCGGATGCAAGGATCGTCTATGCCGACCCCAAACGCCTCAAACAAATCCTGGTCAACCTGCTGAGCAATGCCGTCAAATTCACCAATGAAAAGGGAAATGTAAGGCTGAAAGTGCAGGCCGATGCAACCGAAAAGCAGATCCGGTTTTCCGTCCAGGATACCGGCCTGGGTATTGCTTCTGACGATTTGAAAAAGTTGTTCAAACCGTTCGTACAACTGGATAACAGCCTTTCACGGCAAAATGAGGGGTCGGGGCTGGGGCTGGTTCTGGTCAAGAAGCTGGTGGACATGCATGACGGACAGGTATCGGTGGAAAGCGAGGTTGGCGCGGGCAGCAATTTTATCGTCACCTTCCCGTGGATCCCCGACTCTGAAAGGAATGCCCATCAGGATCCGCAAAAAACGGCTGTTGCGGAAAAGAAGAAGGAGGTTCAACTTCCTGCAAGCACAAGGATACTCATTGCGGAGGATAACGAAACCAATGTGATGGTCGTCAGGGATTACCTTGAGCATTTTGGCTATGAAGTTTTTGTTGCCGGCAACGGAAGGGAGGTGCTCGCCAATGTGCAGAATATCTCCCCGCATCTGATCCTGATGGATGTACAAATGCCCGACCTGAACGGCTTCGAAACAACCATCCATCTCCGCTCCCTGCCGGAGTTTGCCTCGGTTCCGATCATTGCGCTGACCGCCTTCGCCATGCCCGGTGACCGCGAACGCTGTCTGGCGGCCGGAATGAATGAATACTTGAGCAAGCCGGTCAACATGCGGGCCCTGCTGGAACTGATCAAGAAATTCACCAAACCGACCGTGGAATGACAGGGCGGCCCAAAACGCAAACATCCAAGGCGCTGTTCTGCTTTGGATGTTTGCGTTAAAATCCGGCCCATGACAAACGAAAAGGAATACCTTCCCAAAACAGCGATGTCCATTCAGGCCCACCCTGACGACCAGGAATTTTCAATTGCAGGCACACTGGCGAAATGGGCGCAGGCGGGCTGTGAGATCATCTCCGTGGTCATCACCAGCGGCGACTCCGGGTCCAATGATGTGACCAAAGGCAGGGACTACAAAGCCGAGCTGGCGCGTCTGCGCGAGACCGAACAACTGGCAGCCAACGAAACCATTGGCGTCAGGCAGACGGTTTTTCTGCACTACCCGGATGGCGAACTCGAGCCATCCATCGCCCTGCGCAGGGACCTGACGCGCATCATTCGTCAACACAAGCCGGATGTGGTCCTGGCTGGAAATCCCGAGGCCTGGTTTTACGGCAATGAGTATGTCAATCACCCCGATCACCGCGCCGCCGCGCAGGCCGCCTGTGAAGCGGTCTTCCCGTCAGCAGGGACCCGGCTCATTTTCACCGATCTGCTTGAGGCGGGGTTTGAACCGCACAACGTCAAACGGCTGTATGTTCATGGGTCGGAAAAGAACGATACCTGGATCGACATCAGCGAAACCATCGAGACCAAGATCGAAGCCTTAAAGAAACACGCCAGCCAGGTGGAAGTCAATGAAGTGGACAAGTGGATGCGCGATTGGGCGAAGGAGGAGGGCAGGGAAAAGGGCCTCGATTTCGCCGAGGCATACCGGGTGATGATATTCGAAAAGGAAGACGAAAAAACTCAATAGAAAATACCGCCCGATGGGCGGTATTTTCTATTAGAAGAACAGACTGCCGACCAGGGCAGAGGCCAGGGTCATGGTCACATTATCGATATCCTTATAACGCAGGGACTCAACCATCGCGCCCGCCAGCGCGATGAACGTGATCGGTAAAAGATAATTCATGAACGGACCGGCAAATACGCCGGCGGCCACATAGATATAGATCAAAACCGCGGCCATCAGCCATCCGCCCGCAAAAACACTGACGGTTCCCGCGATGGATTTTTCCCTGCTCCACGGCAGTTTCGGTGAGGCAATGCGCCGGCCGACAATATCGGCAATTCCATCGCCGCCGCACATCATCATCAGGGCGATGATCCCGATCGGGGAATCCTTCCAATAGACCAGGGTCAGCACCACGAACATGATCCCGTAATATAACGGCCCGCGCAGGATCTCGCGCGGGTCGCCGGTGCGGGACATGGATTTTACAGAAGCTTCATCCTTCATGATTCCAAGCCCGATCAGTGCGAATTGAATGGTGATCGCAAACGGCACCAAAGCTGCCAGCCAGCGCGCATCCGGCGTGTCGCGAAACAGGAACCAGCACAGCACGAAGATCGGTCCCGTGCCGATGTGGATCACCTTGCGGCTGAGCTTTCCATCCATCCAGCCGCGCTGGGCGATGAAATCCATCGAGCGCAGGAAAACCAGGGAGATGACGAACGTGATGATGAGGGCCAGATAGTTGTTCAAGTGAAACTCCTGAGAAGATTGATTTGTCTGCTACAACCCATGCAAAGCGGAAAGGATATCCTTTTTATGCGCTTAATCCCTTATGCTATAATCCCGATTTGTTTTTCACCCATCAATGGAGGTTTTCCATGCGTTACCTATTATTATCCATGCTCGCCTTGAGCATACTTTTATCGGCCTGCGGATCGTCCGCCGGCTCAACGGGGGCAAAGGATGCGGTCGAAGGGTATATTACCGCACTCGCCGCGAATGATGAGGCCGGTCTTTCCGCGCTGTCCTGTGCGGATTGGGAATCGTCCGCCCTGACCGAGCTGGATTCCCTGCAGGCTGTGACCGCCACTGTCGACGGTCTTTCCTGCAGCCAGTCCGGCACGGATGGCGATACCGCTTTGGTGACATGCACTGGAAAACTGGTCCTTAGTTATAACGGCGAAGACCAGGAGCTGGATCTGTCCACGCGCACCTATCGGGTGGTGCAACAGAATGGCAACTGGCTGGTTTGCGGTGCCCAATAATCTCTTGAAACGCATCCTCACCCGCGAAAACCTGTGGGCCCTGCTTTTCTGTCTGATCCTGATCGCCCTGGTGATCTTCACGGCAGACAGCAGCCCAACCTGGATCTATCAAGGGTTCTAGCATGGCGATCGGTCAAATCCTGATCGTTGCGGCCGCCGCCCTGTTTTGGGGACTGGTCATGCGCGAACGCGGCCGTTCCCATTTCCTGCTGATCGCCAGCATCCTGGTCATATTCTGGCTACAGCCTGCTCTTCCGCTAAGAGGTTTTGACTTTTGGCTCCCGGCGGCGACGCTCGTCATCACGGTATTCAGCTGGTACATCACCGCGCCGGAAGAGACACGGCGGGAGCGGGGGAATTGGGTGGCCGCAGCCGTGATCGCCGGCACGGCCCTGTTGTTAAACCTGACCCGTTTTCTTCCATTTGATTCCATCCTGACCGGTGCGCGTCCGCCACAAACCGGGATCTTCCTATTTGTTTTGGGTGCGGCGGGAATACTCCTTCTGCTGACGACACGTCTGATGCGTTTTAATGCGGCATTTTTATCCATCAGCATCATCGGGCTGATCATTGTTTTTCTCGCCATCAAAGTCCCAGCGCTGACCTATTGGGTCAGTTACGGGCTTCGTTCCCTGACCCATCAATCCCTGGCGCAGGCAAAGGTGGCCGACCTGCGCTGGCTTGGCTTTTCATATGTTGCCTTTCGCATCCTGCACACGCTGCGGGACCGGCAAATGGGACGCCTGCCGGCCGCCAACCTTGCCGAGTATGTGACCTATGTGATCTTTTTCCCGTCCTTTACGGCGGGACCGATCGATCGCATTGAAAGATTCATCCAGGATCTGCGCCGGCCGCAGGACAAACCCAAAAATGACGATCTGCTCATCGCAGGTCAACGATTTACGATGGGGCTGTTCAAAAAATTTGTGGTCGCGGACGCACTGGCCCTGATCGCCTTAAATGACACCAACGCACTCCAGGTCCACGGCGCCGGCTGGACCTGGATTCTGTTATATGCCTACTCGCTGCAGATCTATTTTGACTTCAGCGGCTATACCGACATCGCGATCGGGACTTCCCGGTTGCTGGGCTTCCAATTGCCCGAAAATTTTTCGGCACCCTATCTAAAACCAAACCTGACCCAGTTCTGGAACAACTGGCACATGACCCTGACCCAGTGGTTCCGGGCTTATTTCTTCAATCCGGTCACGCGCTGGCTGCGTTCGTGGAATCGGCCGCTGCCCATGCCTGCCATGATCCTGCTGACCCAGGTCGCCACCATGGTGCTGATCGGTTTCTGGCACGGCGTAACCTGGAACTTTACACTCTGGGGCCTTTGGCACGGACTGGGTCTGTTCATCCACAACCGCTGGAGCGATCTCACGCGTGCGCGCGCCGCAGCCTGGGGGACCACTCCCCTGCGCAAAAACCTGCTCGCCGTCAGCGGGGCACTGATCACATTCCATTATGTCGCATTGGGCTGGATATTCTTTGCCTTGTCCTCCACATCCGTTTCACTGCTGGTGTTTTCGAAATTGTTCGGCCTGAAATGATCGAATCATGAAAAACGACATCAAATTCATTAATATCCTGATCAAAGGGTTCACGCTCTTTATCCTCCTCAATGGGATCTTCGCGCTCTGGCAACCCGGGAAAGGACAGGTCAGCGCTTATAACGTGATCTTCCCCGGCAGGCAGCGCCTGCCCTTCGGCGAGAATTCCGCGCAGGCATACAACCTCAGCCTCTTTAATCTGGACGCCATGTTTGCATCGCATGTCATTAACAGTGGACAAAAACCGGGCGATGAATTTCGCGTCCTGTTGATCGGCGATTCCTCTGTTTGGGGCACCCTGCTCAAGCCGGAAGAGACCCTTTCCGGGCAGCTTAATTCTGCAAATCTATCCGCCTGTGGAAAACAGGTCAACGTATACAATCTTGGATATCCAACCATATCCCTGACCAAGGATGCCCTCCTTCTTTCGTACGGGATGAAATATCAGCCCGACCTGGTCATCTGGCTGACAACCCTGGAGGCATTCCCGCTGGAAAAACAGATCGCTTCGCCGCTGGTCGCCAACAACCGCGAAGCTCTCCTTGGTCTGCAGGGCAGCTACGGGCTTGAGTTTGATCCGCAGGATCCGGCCTTTGTACAGCCATCTGCATGGGACAGGTCCATCCCCGGGCAGCGACGGGCACTGGCGGATGTATTCCGCCTGCAGTTGTATGGCGTGATGTGGGCAGCCACCGGCATTGACCAGACCTATCCAGCCGATTACACGCCCGCCCAGACAGACCTGGAAGCTGATCCAAAATTCCGCGAAGCCGAACCGCCCGTGCTCGATGAAAAAAGCCTGGCGCTGAATGCGCTTGAAACCGGTTTTCGAATCGTGGATGGAACGCCGGTCCTGCTCGTCAACGAGCCAATGCTGATCAGCCCCGGTGCGAATGGCGACATCCGCTATAATTTCTTTTACCCGCGATGGGCCTATGACCGGTACCGTGATATGATGGCGGGGCTCAGCGGTAGGAACGGCTGGCATTATCTTGATCTATGGGACCTTGTGCCGGTGGATGAATTTACCAACAGCGCGATCCATCTGACCCCAAATGGGGAAAGCCTGCTGGCCGGCCGGATCGCATCCGTCCTGCCCGGCATGTGCAAATGAACAGATCTTGAACAAAAGAATGCATCAGGAGTTTTGAATGGTTAAGGTTCGTTTCGTGTACCTGCTTACAATTTTTGCAATTTTATCCGCCTGCAGCAGCGCGCAGACGCCGGCCGCGGGCACGGATTCATCCACACCGGATGCGGCCGCACCTGCAGCGACGGAGACATCCACTGCGGCTCCGGTTTCCACACCCCGCCCGACCCTGACAGCCGATGAATGGATGACTCTGCCCATTGTCCCCGCGGTCAGTGACACCGCCCGCGCAATCTATCGGCACGGACTGGAGTTGGGAAACAACCCCCAGGCCTTTTCAAAGGTCGGCGATTGCCAGACCAGCACCGACTTCTTCCTTGTTGATTTTGACCACGCGGGTACATACAGTCTCGGAGATGAACATGCGGGACTGCAGGCCACGATCGATTATTATCAAGGTTCGTTCTCCAGGCAAAGCCTGGCGGTGAAGGATGGCTTCAACGTTGCCGCTGTGCTTTCCCCCCTGCGCGCGGACCCGAAACAATGCAATGCCGGCGAAACTCCGCTGGCCTGCGAATACCGGCTCAACAAACCGAGTGTGGCACTCATCAGCATGGAGACCAATTTCAAACAACGGACCGCCGAGGAGTACGGCAAGTACATGCGCCAGATCGTCGCGTACACGATCTCGCAGGGCATCGTTCCTGTGCTTGGAACCAAGGCGGACAACAAGGAAGGCAACAACGCCATCAATGCCGAAATTGCCATGATCGCCAATGAATTTGACATTCCCGTTTGGAATTTTTGGGCCGCGGCCCAACCCCTCCCTAATCACGGATTCGACACCGGTTTAAATGACGGTTTCCATTTATCATTCAGCAGGAATTTCTTTGACGACCCCAAGGTCATGTTAAGCGCGTGGCCCTGGCGCAACCTGACCGCCCTGCAGGTATTGGATGCCATGCGCACGGGGCTGGCCCAATAAGCTGTCGTTGTAATGACGGCATCAATTACAAGGAGAATTTACCCATGACCGAAGAAATCACCTCCGTACTTGCAAAATTCATCGCGGAAAAGATCCTGAAGCAGGCAAAAAAAGTGATCGGACCCGATGAGGCCCTGATCTCGAGCGGGCTGGTCGATTCGTTCAGTTTGATGGACCTGGCCCTTTTTGTGGAAGACACCTTCGGCGTCCGGATCGAGGACACCGAGTTGAATGCGCAGACCTTCGACAACTTGTCCCAGCTGACAGCCTTGATCGTTTCCCGCCAAAAATAAATGACTACTTTTCCGAATCTGCTGCAGCGTTCCTTTTTGGAAGTCCCTGAAAGGGTCAGTATTATTTTGCAGCATGCCGGTCAGGCCGACCAGCCGCTCACCTATCGGCAGCTGGTCCTGGGGGCGAATCAATATGCGCTGACGTATGCCCGCGAGGGAATCCAGCCCGGTGAAGTGATCCTGCTCATCCTTGAGCATGGACAGGATCTGGTCTTCGCCTTTTGGGGCGCAGTTCTGCACGGCGCGATTCCAGCCATCATGCCTTTCCTGAGCGAAAAACTTTCGCCGGAACGATACCGCACCGACCTGGCCTCCCTGATCTCGATCACCAAACCATCCGCGATCATCACCTCCGCGGAATTCGAATCCGAAGCGCGTTCGGCTCTCGTGCCCGGCGATTCGGTCCGCAAAGTGATCGTCACCGGCGCCATCGAACCGCAAACCGAACCCGATCTTGAATCATTGCCCGGCATGAAGGCCGGGCCCGATGACATTGTTCTGCTGCAGCACTCCTCCGGCACCACCGGCCTGCAAAAGGGTGTGGCGCTTTCGCATCAGGCGGTTCTCAATCAACTGCAGGCATACAGCCGGGCCATCCAGCTCGACCCGGAGAAGGATGTGATCGTCTCCTGGCTGCCCCTTTATCACGACATGGGACTGATCTCCTGTTTTCTCATGCCGATCCTCCTGCGCGTGCCGGTCGTGGAGATGTCCCCGTTCGACTGGGTGCGCGCGCCCTACAAGCTGATGCAGTCCGTCTCGCAATACAAGGGTACGCTCAGCTGGCTTCCAAATTTCGCCTACAATTTTTGCGCGGGCAAGATCCGTGAGCGCAACCTGGAAGGCGTGGACCTGTCCACCTGGCGGGCGATCATCAACTGCTCCGAACCGGTTCATGCGGAGAGCCACAGCCTTTTCGCGGAAAAATTCGAAAAGTTCGGCCTGCGTCCGCAGGCTTTGCAAACCTCCTACGCCATGGCGGAGAATGTCTTCGGGGTCACGCAAAGTTCATTGGAAAACGGACCGGCTGTCGATGAGATTGACCGCGCATCCTTTATGACGAATCGCGTCGCGACCCCGCCGACAGCTGGCCGGCCGGCGATGAAGATGCTTTCCTCCGGACGTCCGCTCGACAACACAAAGGTCCGCATCGTGAACGAGAACGGCGAGGACATCCCGGATCGGCTGGTCGGCGAGATCATGCTGCAAAGCAACTGCATGCTGACGGGCTATTACAACCGGCCCGATGCCACCGAGTCCGCCCTGCGCAACGGCTGGTATCTGACCGGCGATTACGGCTATCTTGCGAACGGCGAACTGTATGTTTCCGGGCGAAAAAAAGACATGATCATCGTGGGCGGAAAAAACATCTACCCCCAGGATCTGGAATCATTGACCAGCGAAGTGCCCGGCGTGCATCCCGGCCGCACGGTGGCTTTCGGCCTGTACGATGAAGAAGCCGGCACCGAGGAAGTGGTCATCATTGCCGAGGCGGATAGTGAAGACCCGGCCGAACAGGAAGTCATTGCGGATGCGATCCGCAGGCATGTGACGAAAAGCTCTGCCATCGCGCTCAGGCACGTCAAGGTGGTCGGGGAAAAATGGATCGTTAAGACATCCAGCGGAAAAACGGCCCGCTCAGCGAACAAGGAAAAGTTCATCCGGGAACTTAATGAATAACCCCCACGTATTCAAAACCAAACGATTTGCAACGCCTCGCATGGCCGGAGGCGTTGTATTATTTTACGGCGCAATCCTATAGCGTTTTCCCCGTGCAGCCAGCAGGTTGCAGTCCGATTGCAGGCCACAGGTTGTGCAGCATTTGCCGTCGGGGCCAACCTCGATCAACTTTCCCTTTTGAACCAATAATTCGATCATCGCCAAAACCGCCGATGGCTGGGCCTGCATGGCGCGGGCGATCTCCGAAAGGCTTAAGCCATTCTCCCTGTTTTCGAACAAACCCACCAATTGATTTAACATAAACCTAGCCAAACCCCAGCAATCTTCCGCCCTGGAAGATCAGGAAGGCGGCCAGCCAGGCCACGGCTGTTTGATAGACCGCGGAAGTGAGCGCCCAGGAAGTCCCGAACTCATGTTTGATAGCGCCCAGGGTGGCGGCGCAGGGCACATACAGCAGTACGAACACCAGCATGGACAGGGCACTCAAGGGAGTGAATTGCGTTTGCAAGGCCAGGCTCAAGGCCGTGTCATCGGGTGCCTGGTCGGCCGGGACCAGGTCCACGCCGGGCAGGATGCTTAACAATATCCTTCCCGAGTCGATGGCCGCAGTCACAAAACCGCCCCCCATATTCAGAACCTCGGCTCCAAAAGAAAGCGGGGCCGTGGATTGGACCTCCTCCCCTCTCAAATAAACCTGGCTCATGGTGCTGACCACGATCTCCTTGGCCATGAAACCCGTGACAAGGGCGCCGCTGGTCTGCCAGTTTCCGAATCCCAGCGGCGCAAAGGCGGGGGCGATCATGCCGCTGACTTTCCCAAAATACGAATCACGCTGATGATCCACGCCCCACGGCAAATTGAGCAGCAGCCACATCACAAGGGAGGCGAACAAAATCGTCGTCCCGGCCTTGCGGACAAATTCGCGCGTGTTCTCCCACATATGAATCAACACGCTTTTCAACGCAGGCTGGCGATATGGCGGAAGTTCCAACACGAAGGCGGAGGAAACATCGGGTTTGAGAATGGTGCGGGTAAAGACCATGCCGGCCAGCATGGCCACCAGAATACCCAGCGCATACATGGCCCAGATGACCGTGCCGGCCCGCGCTCCGAAGAAGGCCAGCCCAAAGACCACGTACACCGGCAGGCGTGCCGAACAGGACATCAGGGGAACCAGCAAAGCCGTCAGGATGCGATCACGGCGGCTGGCAATGGTGCGTGTGGCGTAAATGGCCGGCACGGCGCAGCCGAAACCAAGGATCATCGGGATGAAGGACTTGCCATGCAGGCCCACGATCCGCATGAAGCGGTCCATCACAAAGGCGGCGCGTGACATGTAGCCCGAATCCTCCAACAAGGCCAGGAAGAAATACAGGATCAGCAGCCCGGGCACGAAGACCAGCACCCCGCCGACGCCCGCCACGATTCCCTCAACGACCAGGAAATGCATCCACGCGGGAGCAGCTGCAAGGTCCAGAAGGAACGAGAAGAGGTGTGCGACCGGCCCGTTGATGACCATGTCGGTCCAATCCAGAAACGGCGCGGAAACATCGATCACGAGTCTAAAGATCACATACATGATGGCAAAGAAAAAGGGCAGGCCAAGCCACTTGTGTGTGACGATGTCGTCAATACGGTCGGTCAGGGTGATGCGGTCGATCAACGGACGTTGAAGCGCCTGGCGCACAACACCGTTGATGTATCCGTAGCGCCGGTCGGCAGTGAGCAGATCCACCTCATCCCCGAGCATGGATTTCAAATATTCGGCATTCTGCCCCGCCAGCGCAATGACCTGCGCCCCATTCGGCATTTCCTGCACGCGACTCAGAATGTCCGCATCGGCCTCCAGCAGTTTAATGGCCAGCCAGCGGCGGGGATAGCGCCCCGCATCAAAGTCGTTTTCGTCAAATCCGGCCATGAGCCGCGCAATGGCGCGTTCCAGCTTGCCACCATAATCGAGTCTGAAAAAAGTCCGGGAGGGTGTGTTCACGATATTTTTCCCGCCGCGCGAACGGCCCTCGAGATCAGCTCGGAAATACCACGGCCCTGATTGGCGGTTGTGGTGACCACGGGAATCCCGCCCAGCAGCTGCGAAAGCTGCCCGAGATCGATCTTCGCGCCATTCTTGCGCAGGTCATCGGCCATGTTTAACGCGATCACCACAGGGACATCCAATTCCAGAATTTGAACGGTCAAATACAGGTTGCGCTCCAGGTTGGTCGCATCCAAGACATTAATGACCACATCCGGGCGTTCTTCGATCATAAAATCCCGGGCAATGATCTCCTCCGGCGAATAGGCCGTCAGGCTGTAGGTGCCGGGCAGGTCAACCACGTTGATCTGCAGGTCGCCAAACCGGGCCTCCCCTTCCTTTTTTTCAACGGTCTTGCCGGGCCAGTTGCCCGTATGCTGGTGCAGGCCCGTCAACAGATTAAAGATGGTGGTCTTGCCGGCATTGGGATTGCCCGCCAGCGCGATCGTCAGATCAGCCATTTGAATCCTTCTTTAAAGCCACTTCGATCTGTGCCGCCTCTTCCTTTCTCAAAGCCAGGTGATAACCTTTAATGAAGTATTCGACCGGGTCGCCCAGGGGAGCATTCCGTTCGATCAGGATCGTCTCCCCTTTAATGATGCCCATCTCGGCAAAACGGCGGCGCAAGGCACTTTGTCCGTGAATACGGATGATCGTGCCGCGCTGGCCCGGTTGTAACAAATGCAATTGGGTGGTTTCCGGCAATTCCATGTTCCCTCGTTATTTTGAATGGATTTCCACGATGACAAACTCCGCCAGATGCAGACCCAGGGCGACTTCCCTGTTTTCGACCTGCAAGGTCAGGGGGCCCTGCAGCGGCGCCGCAGCGGTCACCTTGATTTTTCGCCCGGGCAGGAGTCCGCGTTCGTGCAAATGTACGATCACTTCCTTTGCAGAGGCGTTGACCGCCAGCACGCGCACCGTTTGCCCCACGGATACTTCGCTGAGTGGAATCCCATTCAATGGTGTGAACGAGCCATCCGCCGCCGGGATCGGGTTTCCGTGCGGACAGGTCTTCGGGCTTCCAAGAAAAACAGCCAGCGCCTCGGTCACCTCCGGCGCAGTGGCATGTTCCAGCGAACAGGCATATTCATACAACTGGGTCCATTCGATCTTCAGCTGATCGTGCAAAAAACATTCCCACAATCTCTGGCGGCGGACGACATTGCCGGCTGCCTCACGGCCTTTTTTGGTCAGGGCGGCACCTTTATACGGCGTGTGCTTCACCAGTCCCTGCTCGCTTAAGCGCCGCACCATCTCGTTCGCGGAGACCGCAGTCACATTCAGCCGCCCCGCCAAACGCCCAATGGCAACCGTCTCATGCTGATTCAATTCCGCCATGGCTTTTAAATACATTTCCGTGCTTTCGCTTAATGGTTGGATGGTCATAAGGGGTGCCTCTTGATTAAGATAAGGTTGCCCTTATTATTCCCGGCCCGTCCATTTTTCCAAATGGACGGATGTCATTTGATTCAATGAGGAAAGTTACAACGCATCCCTCCGACCCGCTTACGGGCCGCCCGTACTCCACAGGATCTGCCCCGCAACGGATTCCTCCAGAATTGCAGGCCGCTCCGAAAGCCGCAAATTTCCCCTTTTCGTAGTATATTGTCCACGTTCCGGGAACAAAAAGCGGATACACAAGATAGCCGACCGGGTAATACCTTCTTTACTGAAACTTGGGAATCAAAGGACAGGTCATGGAAGAAAGAATTTCACAATTTTCCAATTCAGCCCGCGCCAAAAAATTGAACACAGCCGGCGACCTGTTAATCCTTATTAAGGGGAGTTGCTAACTCATGGACATATCATCACTGGTATTTCTTTTCCTGTTTCTGCCGGTTTTCCTGCTGGTCTACCTGCCCTGCGGTCAGCGTTTTAAACAGCCCGTCATTCTAGCCGCAAGCATTGCGTTTCTTGCCTGGGGTCAAAAGGCTGCCGTATTGTGGCTGGGCGGCCTCTTAATTCTGGGGTATCTGCTGGGACTGGTCATTGCCCGGGCAAAGGAAAAAGGCCGTTCTTATTCGATCTGGGTTTGGATCGGGATTGCGCTCAACATCCTGGTCCTGTCCTTCTTCAAACTCACCACAGCCTTCGGCGAAGCGGGTTTGATACGAATCCATTTCCCTCAAAACTGGGTGTCCCCCGCCGCCCAGCTGGCCGTGCCGATCGGCCTTTCCTATGTTGTTTTTCAATTGATCTCCTATCTCGTGGACGTTTGGCGGGACGACACGCCGGCCGAAAGAAACTTTATTGCCTTCTCCGCCTATGTGTTGTTCTTTCCAAAGCTTTTATCGGGACCGATCACCCGCTACAAGCCATTCGCGCTTCAAATGCAGGAGCTCCATCCATCCGCGGAGAAACTCGCGGCCGGCTTCCGGCGTCTGTTGGCCGGTTTTGTGAAACGCGCCCTGATCGCAAACCAGATGTCCCTGTTTTCCAACGCCGTCTTTAATCTGCCCACGGCGGATGTGGAGCCGAAATTCGCATGGCTGGCATTGATCGCATACACACTTCAAATCTATTTTGATTTCTCCGGCTATATTGACATGGCCATCGGCGCGGGCATGATGATGGGGATCCAGCTGCCCGAGAACTTTAATTTCCCATACATTGCCCAAAGCGTTGGTGATTTTTGGCGGCGCTGGCATATCACCCTTGCAGCCTGGTTTCGGGATTATGTGTTCTACCCGCTCGAACGCCGGCGCATCCCATGGATCGGACAGTCGCTCAACATCCTGGTCGTCTTCCTGTTAACCGGTCTCTGGCATGGATTTAAGCCCACCTTTATCGTCTGGGGGACGGTGCACGGAATTGCCCTGGTCGTGGAAAACCTGGGACTCGCGCGCTTGTTAAAATGGCTCTGGCGGCCCATTCGCCATGCATATACCTTGGCCGTTGTCATGGCGGCGTGGGTCTTCTTTCGTTCCAGTTCGCTGGATTTCGCCTTTGAATTCTTTCGCCGCCTGGCTGGGGACACCGCCGGCCTGACCCTGCTGCCGTTCAGTGTGACAACCCCCCTGCCATTTATCGAGCCTTCCTTCCTTATGGCACTCGCAGCAGGGGTTCTCTTCTCCCTGCCGATCTCATCGGTCTGGAACCGGATCCGTGCGAACGTGGAAAACCGTCAGGCCCATTTTTATCTGCTCTTCCAGGTCCTGGAAGATACCGCTCTTGTCATTCTCTTCATCGCGGGGATCGCACTGCTGTTAAGCTATAACTTTTTCCCAGTTCTCTACGCAAAATTCTAACCACCGGGATACAACCATGTTTACTGCACCCAACCTGCGCACCCGATACACCCAGTTCTTCGTTCTGTTCATGATGGGCTCGTTCCTCTTTATCATGATAAAGAGCGCCGGCTCCGGCATCGCGAACTTTCAGGAGGCTTTTTACAAAAGATTTGTGTTGATCCAGCAAGCGACCCTGCTGCGCATGAAAATCGGCGACCGGACCTTCCCTGTGGCCCTGATGGGCGACAATGGCTGGATGAACTATACCGGGCAGGGCAATATCGATGATTATCAAAACCTGCGCACCCTGGATAACCAGGAAATCATTGGAAAAGGATTGATCACCCTGAATGAATACTTGAAATCGGAAGGGATCACGCTCCTGGTGACCGTGGCTCCCAACAAGCCCACGATCTATCCGGAATCCGTTCCCGCCGAGATCAAATCGCTGGCTGTTCCCTCCCGGCTTGACAACCTGCTCGCCTATCTGCAAAGCAATAACATTCCAGTGCTCGACCTCAGACCCGCCTTAAGGGCAGCCAACAAGGAACGGGATGTGTTCTACAAAACCGACACCCATTGGAACGGCTATGGCGCCCTGGTGGCCTACATGGCGATCATCAATGACCTCCAACCCTTATTTCCGGAACTTGAACCCTACCCGCCCTCGGATCTGGAATACATCACCACCGGCCCGGACGTGCGCGAAATCCCAAGCATGATGACTCTAAGCACGATCAAGGAACTCAGCCTGATGTACGCGCCCGCCGAATCCTTTGTGCAGACCCTGCACCCCGGGGATTTTCGCAGCTACGACCAGGCCTCCTGGATCCCGGGCAGCGATCTGCCCACGCTGCTCATGTTCCACGATTCATTTGGCGCCAATTATCTCGATAATTACATGAGCATGAATTTCAGCAGATCGGATTTCGTTCATCTGGAAAGCATGTCTCAATACCTGACAAAGGAAACCATTCAGAAATTCAAGCCGGATATTATCATCATCGAGATCGCGGAACGCAACATGCAGGACCTGCCTCTTTATTATCCGGGCTTCATGCTCGAATAGATCCCTGCAAGGCCCCGCGGACATGGGAGATCCCATCCGCGGGGCCTTTTTCAACAAACGCCCGGAATTCAGCATGGAAGTCCGGCATGTACAAGTGGCGGACATCAATTCATTTTTTCGTAGTATATTTTCCCCCTCAAAGGAAAAGATCATTCATGGCATTAATCAGTTTACAGGATGTAAGCCTCGGTTTTGGCGGACCGCGGCTTTTTGACGGGATCAACCTTCAGATCGAACAGGGCGAATGGGTGGGGCTCCTGGGACGCAACGGCATGGGCAAATCCACCCTGCTCAAGCTGGTCAACGGCGACATTCTGCCTCAAAGCGGCAGCGTCTCCCGTCAACAGAATATACAGGTAGCCTACCTGCCCCAGGAAGTCCCCACAGCGGTCACCGGCAGTGTCTTTGACATGGTCGCCGGCGGTCTCGACTCACCGAAGTCTGCTCCCGGCACCGATGAGCATCACTGGCAGGGACAGCTTCAGGTCGAACAGGTCATCTCGCGCATGCAATTGGATGCGCAGGCACGTTTCGAGACCCTCTCGGCGGGAATGAAACGCCGGGTCATGCTGGCGCGCGGCCTGGTCAAAAAACCGGACCTGCTTTTATTGGATGAACCCACCAACCACCTCGACATCGCCTCGATTGACTGGCTCGAAGGTTTCTTAAAACGCTGGGGCGGCACGATGTTGTTCGTTACCCATGACCGCGTTTTCCTGCAAAAGCTGACCACGCGCATCGTTGAACTGGATCGCGGCCGTTTGTTCGACTGGAATTGCAGTTACACCACCTTCCTGGAACGCAAGGAGGCCATGCTGGCCGCGGAAGCGGAACAAAACGTGCTCTTCGACAAGAAACTGGCCCAGGAGGAGGTCTGGATCCGCAAAGGCATCGAGGCCCGGCGCACGCGCAATGAAGGGCGTGTGCGCGCGCTGAAACGCCTGCGCGAACAGCGGCTTGAACGCCGCGAACGCCCGGGCAAAGTCCGCATGCAAATCCAGGCGGAAAAACGCTCCGGCAAACTGGTGATCGAAGCAGAAAATGTAAACTACTCCATTAATGGTCAATCCATCGTCAGCGATTTCACAACCACCATTCAACGCGGTGACAAGATCGGCATCATTGGCCCGAACGGGTCCGGCAAGACGACTTTATTGCGCCTGTTATTGGGCGAGTTGAGTCCGCAGGGCGGCAGCATCGAATACGGGACAAATCTGGAGATCGCCTACTTTGACCAGCTGCGCGCGCAATTGGACGACAGCAAATCCGTATTGGATAACGTCGGTCAGGGCAGTGACAATGTCACCATTAATGGCAGGACGCGCAATTTGAATGTATATCTTGAGGATTTTCTTTTCTCGAAGGACCGGGTCAACGCGCCCATCAGCGCGCTCTCGGGCGGTGAACGCAACCGGCTCCTGCTGGCGCGCCTGTTTGCCCAGCCGGCAAACCTGCTCGTGATGGATGAACCCACCAACGACCTGGACGTGGAGACCCTCGAGATCCTCGAAGATCTTCTGCTTGATTACGAGGGCACACTTTTACTGGTCAGCCACGACCGCGCCTTCCTCAACAACATTGTGACCAGCACGTTCGCGCTCGACGGCAGCGGACAGGTCATCGAAACGGTCGGCGGATACGATGACTGGCAGCGGCAAAATGAATCAGCGAAACCCGAGTCAAAACCGCGCAAACCAGCCATCAGCGTGGGAAATGAACCGCCCTCTTCGACAGAGTCCCCCAAAAAACCCGGCTACAAGGAACAGCGCGCACTGGAATCCCAAAAGCGCGAACTTGCCGAATTGCCGCAGCGCATCGAAAAGCTGGAGACCGGGATCCATACTCTGACCGCGGAGATGGCCACGCCATCCTTCTATCAACAGGAGAGCGCCGAGATCACGCGCGTGGTCAATCAGTTAAAGGAAATGCAGGATGAACTGGCCCGGGCGTATCACAGGTGGGAGGAACTGGAAAAGCTGCACCATTAACATCCATGAATCACCGGTGACAAAAACAACGGGAAAATGTATACTGACATCATTGGCCGCGCACCTCCCTTAAAGTTAAAGGAAGAATTGGAGCACCATGATCACCGGCACAACCCTGATCAAACGCGATGTACTGGACAAGCCCGTCAGCGGGAACATCATCTTTACCATCGGCGCCAATGTGGTCATCACCGCCACGGAGAATAAATATCAATGGCTTCATCTGACCGGTGGAGGATGGGTGAACGCCGGCGCGGAGCAGCAATATATTAAATGGCATGTTGTCCCGGATCCGGCGGCTCCCCCGGCAGCCAACCCTGCCCCCCATCCGCCCTCCGCTTCCACCACCCGGCCGATCACTGAAATAAAACGCAAAGGCAGGATCGCCACGCTGCTGGTCGACTGGCAAAATCCCAAATGGAACTTTGCCCCGCGTCAGGTCGGCAAATTAAGCGCCTATCCCCATACGGTCACTTTCAACACCATCGGTGATAGAAGAAAAGGCGCCCGCATTCCGCTCACGGAGCCCGTCCTGGATTATCTCGGCAGGCTGAACGGAGACACGATCAAGGAGAAGATCCTGATCCCCGCGGCGGGCTGGATCAACGTCCCGACGGACCCGCCCACGATCGAAAGACTCACCTGGGCGGCCAACCTCGTGGTGGTAAAAGAGATCAAGCTGCACTTTGATGTCGAATATTCCAAAATGATGGAATACGCCAACATCCATGCCTCCAGTTGTTACGCAACCGACCTGGATGGAACCTTCTTCGACAAGGATATGCGCCTGATCGTGCACAAGTTCAATGCCTTCACTACAAAGAACACAATGATCAAACTTTCGAGGGGACGCGACTGCTTTACTCCCTTCCTTACCAATCCCGAAGTCATGAATGGCGATATGTGGATCCGCACCGATTACCTGGAATTCTGGCCGGAACTGCCGTTCAGCCTGTCGGACGGGACTCAAATCATCGAGTACGAACTGTACGGTCTCCAGACCTTTGGTCTGCGGGCCGATGGAAGCCCGGTCCTTCTGCGCGATGCGCGGGGTTTCAAAACGAACTGGAGGATCAACTCTCCGGAATTGCCGGCGTGAAGCTGCCCGCCCCAACCCTTGAGCTATTTAACTAGGGAAGTTTTTGCACTTCCGGCGTCTTGATCAGAACCAGGCGGGAAAGGATCAACGAACAGATCGCGAACAGGGTCATTGCAAAGCCCAGTCCCATTTTTTCACCCAGGGCACCGATCGCCAGATTTCCAAAGGGCGCGAATCCAAAAAAGGTGATGGTATACAGCCCCATGACCCGGCCGCGGAATTCATCCTCCACCCGCGTTTGCAGAAGCGTGTTGATGGTGGTGAACTGCACCATGAAGCCAGCGCCCAGCCCGTAAGCCAGAACCAGGGACAGCGGGTACAAGGTTGTAAAAGAGAACGCGATCAACAGGAGCGGAAAGGCAATGTTGGTGATGACCAGCAGTTGTCCGCGCCGGCCGTTGCTGACCCGGTTTGCCAGCAGCAGGGCCCCGGTCACGGCCCCCAATCCGGAAGCTGCGTTCACCCATCCATACGCCACCGCCCCCTGATGAAGGACCTTCTCCACGAAGGCAGGCAATACCGTGAAATACGAAATCCCAAAAATACTGAAGACCAGGGACAACAGGATCAGGCCCGAGATCTCCCGGTTGCCGGCTGCATATTTGACACCCCCAACCAGCTGCTGCCAGGGGGAGGTTGTCTGCTGGACAACACGGCGGGGAGGCAGTTTCATCAGCCACAAACCGATCAGGACGGCAAAGAAGGAGATCCCATTGAGGGTGAAGCACCAGGCAGCGCCGACCGCAGCCAGCATCAATCCCGCGATGGCCGGACCGATCACGCGGGCGCTGTTAAACATCATCGAGTTCAAGGCGATGGCATTCGGCAGGTCCCTTTTACCGACCATTTCCGGAACAAAGGCCTGGCGGGCCGGGGCGTCAAAAGCGTTGACCAGGCCCAGCAAGGCCGCCAGCACGATCACGTGCCATTCCTTTACCGTATTCGTAAAAGTCAACCCGGCCAGGACAAACGCCAACAGCATGGCGCCTGACTGGGTCATCATGAGCAGGCTGCGCCGCGAGACACGGTCCACCACCACCCCGCCCCAGGGCGAGATCAATAAGGTGGGAATGGCCGAGGCAAACGCAACCAGGCCCAGGATCAACTCGGAGTGACTGATCTGATAGACCACCCATGCCTGTGCAATGGCCTGCATCCACGTGCCGATATTGGAAATTAATTGCCCGCCAAAGTAAAGCTGGTAATTGCGATGACGCATGGCCACAAAGGTCGTGTTTCCGCTCTCCGGGCCCGCAGGCAGGCTGGACAAAATCGGTTCCACAGGCTGATTGGATGGTTCGATCATGGGTCTTTTCATAATTACAATAAACTCCTAAAGAATTACCTGCCCTTGTTGACAAAGACCGGGCGTAAAAGCTGCATGGCTTTACAAACGGTTTCCAGTTCGGCGCCGGAAAGACTGCTGATTTTGGCCGCCAGTTCCGCCTGTGCCGCGGCGCGGGAGGAATTCATGATGGCGGTGCCCGCCTGCGTCAGCGCCAGGATAAGCCGCCGCCGGTCCGTGGTGGATGCCAGCCGGCTGACCAGTTTTTGTTTGACCAGCCCATCCACAAGTTTGGAAACAGACGGCAGGGTCAGGCCAAGATGTTCGGCAACATCCGACAGGGAGGAATCCGGATTGCGTTGTATGAAAGCCAGGGACCGAAACTGGGGGATCGAAAGATCGGAACCGCGGCCGCGGCGCATTTCCACGCGGATGGCCTGGACGATCTGGGGGGCCGTATCCATCAACTCATGCGCACAGGCTTCAAGCAATTTCGTCATAATTAGTTAGCCTTTCTAATGATTAGGAAGCGACATTATATCTTATTCTGCATGAATCATCGGGTGATATCCGGAGGCGGCATCCTGGCAACATCGCCTTTATCAAGTAGTTGGGAAGTAAACGTCATTGAGCTGACAACACGGGTCATATTAAGGCCGCAGCCGGGCGCGGAAAGGGCATAAACAAAAAAACAACCCTGCGCGAGGGTTGTTTGTGCGAACTGTCCGAAGACCTGCGACCCATGCCCAGCGGGGGTAAAGAATCCTACCCTACCCGTCCTATCGGACACCCTCCCCAAATCCGACATGATAACTTTATATTCACAGCATAAATCTGGCTGTCGTATTTGGGGAGGGAAGGGTGGGGCAAGGTCAATACCCGGCGGGGTGAGGATGTAATGCCCGAAAGGGTACACCCGCGCCGAGCGATCGAACGACGATAGCTTTTACTGGGGAAATTCTCTTATATCTAAATTAAAACATACATTTTTCGAGCCTTCCATCATTAAATCATAAAATTGACTAATCGTTAGTGAAGTGGCTTTTTCTAAAGATACACCTCGTGCTTGTTGATAATCAAGCACATTTCCTAGCCAAACATCAATTAATTCAAACTGTGTTTCATTGGGACAAGCTGTCAAAGTAGCTTTATTATCAAACAACCCAAAAATATAGTTTATAACCAGTTTGATTTCATTGTAATAAAAAACCATTGCATATCCAGGGTTTTCTGGTGCTTCACCATTGCTAAGAAATAAGATTTCAACATTATCAGGAATACCGTATTTTTTTAAAATATTTTCCGGAGAATAGAATTTCCACTCTTCTTGGCTTACTCCTCTCCCATCTATCTTGGCATTTAGTGTTTGTACAAATCCATTTTTTTCAGTAAATATAAGTGAAATCTCAGGAAAGCCATCTCCCCTAATGGGAGAAAAATATGCATTGCCTGTGCTACCTTGGGTTACTTTCAAAGGCAAATCAAGCTTTTCTATATATCCAACAGCATCTTCAATGTTGCTATTTACCATAATGCCTAAGAAACACGGCTGTTGGCAATCTTCCCCGTAAATTAATCGATGGCTTATCTCATCTTTAAGATTTAATGCCATTGGGGTATTTGTTGACAAAGAATTCTCTTCAGTTGCAGGAGACATAAGCAAGGTAGGAATATTATCCACTTCAGTCATAGATGGATAGGTAGGCGTACCAGCAGGGCGAACGGCACAGCCCATCAGTAGCATAAAGGATATGAAGACTGTAAAAAGTATTTTCCAAAACATAACATCACCTTTTGATAATTATATTATTTATTAACCATGTAAGGTGACAAATAATTACCTACACTGTCATTAATTAAAGCACCTTTATCAGTAATCAAGTTCCAATTTCCAATAGCATAGTTGGCCCACATATCTGCCCATTGCTCGTCAGAATCAAGAGATTTATGTTGAATAGCTTCTGACCCGCCCTCATGATAAGGATCAGCGACTTTGGGTGAATATACCAAAGCATCTATCGGCAAAATACCTATACCGTTACCACCAAAAACATAAGTCCCATCTATACGTCCTGGAGTCTGACTCATTTCATTTGTAATAGCATTGTTTAGATAGTAATTTATAACATGCCCAAATTCATGAAACGCATTTTGCAAGCGCAGCGTTGATGTGATATAGAAATTCACTACCAAGTTTGGATGCGTTATCCCATTATAAGTACAACCTTTTGGGCACTCATCAGTTGGCTTATAATTAAATAGTCGTAGAACTGGGTTGCCAATGATCATGTTCAGATTGCCGCCTACCGCATCATTCATAGTATTCAATGCTAAATCGACAACTCTTGCACTTTTTATGTCCCAATTTCGATCACCTTCATTCGATAAAGTTGTATTGTATTTCTTACCAGTTTCTGATTTAATATATTCAAGTTCTGCTTCAGGGCTGTAATTACTTTTATTGTAATAATTGTAAGAGCAGGATGCTGTGCCACACCACCAGTCATCATGGCCGGACGGATCGATTCGATTAATTGGGTTATTAATTACGTAAGAGAATCTATTAAATGTTTGAGGCTTTGCTGGATTACGAATAATAGTATCCGGTTGTAAAAAGTGGTTGATATAAGGCGAATAGAAACGTGCCTTGTAATCCATCAAACCCATGCCGAGGTCACGTTGCCCCGTATAACCGAGATCCGTTTGGGTGATGACTCCAATATTTGTCCGCTCGCCGCCGAAGGGCAGGTAGCGCTGCTGGGTTGTCAAGCTTCCGTTACCATCCGTTGTCGAAACCAAGTTTTGGAAATCTGCAGTTTCGCCCGTCGAGACTTGCGACCGCAGGTCTCAAAAAGATTATATGCGGTTCGCAGACCTGCGGTCAATGCGTGGCAGGCGCAAGAGTCCGCACCGGGCAAGCGGGTCACCCCCATATATGGCAACCAAGCCTTACGAACCGTGTACGAAGGAAGTACGAAGGCATTACGAACCCATCTTTTACGCTTCCAGCAAAGGCATCCCCCCAAGTAGCCGTGCCGGAGTATGCAGATGCGTCCTTCATGATAAACTCTGCACATGGCAACCTTTACCGCCCAAGCCCATCCCAATATCGCCTTCATTAAATACTGGGGCAATCGTGACAATTCGTTACGCCTGCCCGTCAACGGCTCCATCTCGATGAACCTGGATGGATTGTTCACCCGCACAACGGTCACCTTCCATTCGGCTGGGCAGGATTCGCTCACGATCAACGAGCGCGCCGTGACCGGCAAGGGACTCGAGCGCGTCTCCTCCATCCTCGACCTGGTGCGTGAGATGGCGAATATCCAGGAATGCGCGGAAGTTTCCAGCACGAACAATTTCCCCGCGGGTGCGGGCATCGCCTCCTCGGCGGCAGCCTTCGCAGCCCTCGCGCTCGCTTCCTCCCGCGCGGCGGGCCTGTCCCTGTCCGAGACGCAGTTATCGCGGCTGGCGCGGCGCGGCTCGGGCTCGGCATCGCGCTCCATCCCGGGCGGATTTGTCGAATGGCGGATGGGCAGCGGGGACGGGGACTCACTGGCGGTTTCGATCGCCCCCCCGGAACACTGGCAACTTACCGACTGCATCGCGGTGGTCAACGCCGCGCACAAGAAGACCGGCTCCACGGAAGGTCATGCCATCGCTGGCACAAGTCCGCTGCAGGCGGCGCGCGTGGCGGATACCTCGCGCAGGCTGGAGATCTGCCGCACGGCCATCCTCAACAAGGACTTCGAAGCCTTTGCGAACATCATCGAACACGACTCGGACATGATGCATTCGGTCATGATGACCTCCACGCCCCCGCTGATGTACTGGCAGGCCGCCACGGTCGGCATCTTTCACGCGGTGCGCGAGTGGCGCGCCGGGGGCATTCCCGCCGCCTACACGGTGGATGCCGGGGCGAATGTGCATGTCCTTTGTCCTTCCGGGCAGGTTGAGGCGGTCCGGAAGCGCTTAAGCGAACTTCCCGGCGTGAGCGAAGTGCTCGTGGCCGGCGTCGGCGGGCCCGCCCGACTCATCTGAACCCATCCTCACCAATGACCGCCAGGGAAAGACCTGGCGGTTTCGCATCTTCAAGAACATGCCGGTTTTACTCATCCAATCCTAAATTTTGAAAAATAAAACAAGGATATAATTTACTGACCGCGCGGTAAATGCGCGTGAAAGGATAAAAAATGGTATCTGGTTTTGTAACATTGATCATCTTCATTTTCGCCCTGGGCGGAATGATATTTGTGCACGAGCTGGGTCACTTCATTGCCGCGCGTTGGGCGGGCGTGGCCGTGGAGGAGTTTGGCATCGGCCTGCCCTCCAAAAAACTGGTGACCCTCTTCACCTGGCAGGGGACCGAATTCACGATCCATGCCCTGTTATTGGGCGGCTTTGTCCGCCTTAAAGGCGAGAACGATCCCACCGTCCCCGGAGGCTTCAGCTTTGCCAGCCCTTGGAAACGACTGGTCGTGCTCTTCGCCGGCCCACTCATGAACCTGCTGACCGCGATCGTGGTGTTCTCCTTCCTGATTTCATTTGAAGGCGTGGCTGTGCCCGGCTCGATCAAGATCGAGTCGATCGGCGAGAACTCCCCGGCCCAACAGGCCGGCATTCAAAGCGGCGACATCCTGCTGACGGTCAACGGCCAGAGCGTGACCGACATCGATGCGACCATCGCCCTGATCAAGCAGAACCTGGATACGCCGGTTGAATTCGTGATCGACCGCAACGGCGAAAAGATCACCTTGACCGCCACGCCGCTCTCGACCCGCAATAAAAGCGAAGGCGCGTTGGGAGTGGGCCTCACCTATCCCACCCGGCCGGCCACCTTCATCGAAAGCGTAACGGGCGGCTTCACGGTCACGGGCCTGCAGGCCGCCACGATTGTGTACCTGCCCATCGCGTTGATCCGCGGCGCGATCGCGCCTGAAGATGCGCGCTTTGTGGGCTTCAAAGGCATCTACAGCATGTTCGACGTGGCCGTGCAGGAGGATGTCTCCACCCGCCAGGAAGCGGTCACCACACCGGCCGCGGGCGGCGCGCCCAAACCCACCAATTGGACCCTGAACCTGATCGGCGTCCTGAGCATTTCGCTGGGCGTGATGAACCTCTTCCCCATCCCTGCGCTGGACGGCGGACGCATTCTCTTCACCCTGCCCGAGATCCTCTTCCGCAAACGCATCCCGGCCGAATGGGAAAACATGGTCAACGGGATCGCCATGCTGCTGCTGATCGGGCTGATGCTCTTTGTCAACGTCATGGATTTCGTCAATCCTGTTCAGATTCCCCACCCTTAATATGGCAGAAACCCCCACCTTTCAAAACATACTCGACCACCTGCTGGATTCCAAAAAGGACATCCCGCAGAGTCATTTGCAATATTATTCGGACCTCGACCCGAAGTCCCTGCGCCTGTTCCTGGACATCTGGCCGAGCGTCAAACCGGCCCGCAAACTGCTCCTGCTCGACCAGCTGATCAACAACATGGACACGGACAACATCGTTTCCTACATTGACATTGGCCGTTCCCTGCTGGACGACACGGATGCAGAGGTGCGGTCCCGCGCCATTCGACTGCAGGCCGAATCAGACGACCCGAAGCTTGCCGTCAAATTAACGGACATTCTCTTAAACGATCCGGAACTCGATCCGCGCATGGAGGCGGCCAACCTGCTCGGCGAATTCATTCTGCTGGGCGAACTGGAAAAACTTCCGGGAACCATCCAGCGCAAGGCGGAAGACGCGCTGATCTCGATCGTCAGAAGCGAAGACACCCCGGTCCTGCGAAAACGCTGCCTGGAAGCGCTGGGATACTCCTCGCGGACGGAACTGGAAGGCCTGATCGAATCCGCCTTTCAACGCGCGGACCCGACCTGGATCGCCAGCGCCCTGCGCGCCATGGGCCGCTCCCACGACGAACGCTGGAATGAAGATGTGGTCAGCATGCTGCTCAACGATGATCCGCGCATTCGGTTCGCGGCCGTGGAAGCCGCCGGCGAACTCATCATCCAGGACGCCGGTCCAATCCTGCTGCAAATGCTCGAGGAGGAAGAGGAGGATGACGATGTGGTCGCGGGTGCGATCTGGTCCCTTTCCCAGATCGGCGGGGATGACGCCCGCATCTACCTGCTCAATTTGATCGAAAACACGGAAGATGAAGACGCGGTTGCATTCCTGGAAGACGCCCTCGAAAATCTGGATTTCACCGAGGAACTGAACAAGTTCGACCTGTTGTCTCTCGACGAAGATGAGCTCGACGAGGACGAACTCGAGGAAACGGACCAGGACGAATAGATTAAACAACAAGTCCTCCCAAATAGGAGGACAACTTGTGAGCGCGGAGACTCGAATACCATCCCCCCTGCGGGGACGCTTAACAAAACAAAAAGTCCTCCCGGCAAAACAGGAGGACAACTTGTGAGCGCGGAGACTCGAATAACATCCCCCTGCGGGGACGCTCAACAAAACAAAAAGTCCTCCCGACAAACAGGAGGACAGCTTGTGAGCGCGGGGGGACTCGAACCCTCAACAAATGGCTTAAAAGGCCACTGCTCTGCCATTGAGCTACGCGCCCATCACTAAAGCGGACTGCATTTTATCACGTGAAAATTGGAACGTCAACGTAATAATCGAAAACAACGCTGCGTCTAGGAACCCGGAGGCAAAAAATGACAGATCTAAATTATGTAACAGAAGCAGATTTTCAACAGGAAGTAATCGGCGCGGACCTGCCCGTTTTGGTGGATTTCACCGCAACCTGGTGCCAGCCGTGCAAGATGATCGAACCCATTGTGAAGCAGCTGGCCGGTGAATGGGAGGGCAAGGTCAAGGTCGTCAAGCTCGACGCGGACCAAAACCCGAACATCATGATGCAGTACGGAGTCATGGGCATTCCCACCCTCATGCTCTTCAAAGGCGGCGAGATCAAGGAACGCATGACCGGTTTTCAGCCGAAAGACAAACTGAGCGCAAAAGTCACACCGCATGTGTAATGCAAAATAGAGCCGATCGCCCGGCTCTATTTTTTTAGCCGCCCGCCCCCTGCCGCCGCCTTTTCGTTGACGATTCACCCGCCTTCATGGTATCATTCGCCCCGCTAAAAAACCAGCCGCTTCCAGGCTGGATTTGTTTCATTGATAAAGAGGAGTAGCATATCAGCGCCAACGAATTTCGAGTAAATGAAGGTATCCGCGTCAACGAGGTCCGCTTAATCGGACCGGACGGTGGCAATGTCGGAGTTGTGCCGATTCGCCAGGCTTTGCAAATCGCGCGCGATGCCGATATGGATCTGGTCGAGGTCTCCCCTGGAGCCGTGCCTCCCGTCTGCCGTGTGATGGATTTTGGAAAGTTCATTTACGAAAAGACGAAGAAGGAACGCGAAGCCAAAAAGGCCCAAACCAAGGTCGAGATCAAGGAAATCCGCCTGCGCCCCAAGACGAACGGAGCGCACCGCGGCTTCAAGGTGGATGACGCCCGCCGCTGGCTTGGCCAGGGACACAAGGTGCGCGTCACGATCAAATTCCGCGGGCGCGAAATGGACTACCCCGAAATTGCGCTCGAAGACCTGCGCGAGATCGTCCAGGATCTGGTCGATGTGGCAGTGGTGGAAGTCCCGCCGCAAATGGAAGGCCGTACCATGCTCGTGGTGCTGGCCCCTGCCAAAGGCGCGGTGAAAAAGAAGGAAAAGGCCGAACAGGCCGAGGTTAAGCCGGAAGCGGAAGCCTAAAGAGCAGCAAGTCCCTGAACAGGTTGATAGTCCACGGGCAGGCACGAATCCCGTGGTTAATTTTTCTGAAAGGAGCGAACAGCAATGCCTCGCAAAGCAAAGAAGTCTGGTAAATTAAAGCTGAAGACCCACAAGGCGACATCCAAAAGATTTCGTCTGACCGGCTCCGGCACACTTGTGCGAACCAAAGGCGGCAAAAGCCATTTACGCCGCCGCACGTCGGACCGCACCAAGGCGTTATTGAGCGAAACGATCGTGGTAAAAGGTCGCAAGTACATTAAACGCATCAAACGTCTCGCCCCCAACATGGAATAATCGTTATTCCTGGGATCGTCAATTTTTATGTGCGGCTTTCGGGTGTACGCAACTGGCATGACCTGCCGACGCCCGCGAGTTTGCAGGAGGTAAGGAAATGCGCGTAAAAGGAGGCCCGCAAGGGCATCTACGTCACAAAAAGGTTTTGAAGATCACGAAGGGCCAGCGCGGCTCGAAGCACCTGTTGTTCAGGCGTGCGAACGAGGCCATGCTCAAAAGCCTATGGTACGCCACCCGTGATCGCCGCGTCCGCAAACGCGATCTGCGCAAGTTATGGATCGCCCGCATCAATGCGGCCGCCCGTTTGAACGGCACCACCTACAGCAAATTGGTGGCCTCGCTCAAAAAGGCGAATATCGAGCTCAATCGCAAGATGCTGGCCGATATCGCAGTCCGCAACCCGCAGGCCTTCGCCGCGGTTGTGGCGAAAACAAAGTAATCTTCCACAGGGACCGGCGACGCCGGTCCCTGTGCCATTTAACGGGGGTAAAATTGCAAAATGAATTTCATCCTGGCAGAGCGCATTCTATCCACCGGGCAAAGCCTGCAGCTCGTTCAGGGCGATGTGACCAAGGAGATCGTGGACGCGGTGGTCAATCCGGCCAACGGACATCTGCAGCACGGCGGCGGTGTGGCCTGGATCATTGCCCGGCGCGGCGGGGATGTCATCCAGGAGGAAAGCGATCGCTGGGTCCGGGACCACGGCCCGGTCCCTCACGCGCATCCGGCCTGGACTTCGGCCGGGGCACTGCCTGCGAAATATGTGATCCACGCTGTGGGCCCTGTCTGGGGCGACGGCGACGAGGACAACAAGCTGGCAGATGCCATCACAGGCTCCTTGCGCGTGGCTGACGATTTGAAATGTTCCTCCATTGCCATGCCGGCCATTTCCACGGGCATCTTCGGCTTTCCCAAGGACCGTGCCGCCGGTATTTTTTACAAAACCATCGAGGAATATTTCAGGGAAACCGAATCCATGCTGAAGGTCGTCCGTCTGACGCTGTTCGATCAATCCGCGATCGCCGTCTTTACTGAAAAATGGAAAACGATGGTCTGGAAATAATCCGGACTTTCCCCCAAACCTCATGATCACTTCCAATCAAAACTCAAAGATCAAACTGGTCCGCGCCCTGCTGGGCCGGGCAAAAGAACGCCGCGAAACAGGCGCTTTTCTCGCAGAGGGAATCCGCCTGGTGGAGGATGCCGCGGCGGCAAGCTGGCCCTTCCGCCTTGTTTTATATGAGGAACCATTAAATGAGCGCGGCAAATCGCTTGTTGAAAAACTAACATCCCTGGGTGTGGAGTGTGAAATGGTTTCAAGCGGCATAATGAAGTCATTGAGCGAAACCGAGACCCCGCAAGGCATTTTGGCCGTTTTGGACGAACAACAAATTCCACTGCCCGAATCGCCAAATTTCATCCTCATCCCCGATCAAATTCGCGACCCGGGTAATCTCGGCACCCTGCTGCGGACCGCCGCTGCGGCTGGCGTGCAAGCAGTATTACTTCCCCCCGAAACAACCGATGCATTCGCGCCAAAGGTCGTCCGTTCCGGCATGGGTGCACATTTCAGGCTGCCGATCCGCTCGATGACCTGGGATGAGATAAGACGGGTTGTCAAGTTGGCAGGTTTGCAAGTTCTTCTGGCTGACATGGATGGTCAAGCCTGTTGGGAGACCGATTTGCATCTGCAGCTGGCATTGGTCATTGGCGGTGAAGCGGAGGGCGCCAGTGAACAGGCGCGGGAAATGGCAGATCAAAGGATCAGCATTCCCATGACCGGCGACATCGAATCATTGAATGCGGGCGTGGCCGGGTCCGTGCTGATGTTTGAAGTGGTAAGACAGCGGACAAAATATCAAACAGCACGATGAGGCAAAATGAAAATTCGCTCGATCACGTATTTTCTGAATCCCAAATATCCATTTGATGAAAGCGCCCTGCGAAAAGCAGGTGAATTTCTGGCCCGGGCGAAGTCCGCGTATGAAGCGGCGGGCTATGAAGTACAGACCACGCGCCTGGCCACAATTCCTTTTCCGCAATTATTAAATGGTAAAACAAAGCAATTACCTCGTCTGGCGCAGGAAGTGGCAGGCATCCTGCCGCAGATTGGAATTGCTTATGCCGCGCTCGGGCCTGCGTTGACCGAATTTCCGGAAAGTTATGCCGTCATCCCCGATGCGATCGCCGCCAGCGAGAATATCTTCTTTGGCGGCGTCATGGCAGACAGGAAAAACGGCATTTCGCTGCAGGCGGTCCGCGCCTGTGCGCAGGTCATCCGACAGGCGTCCACGATCACTGGGGACGGATTCGCCAACCTGCGTTTCGCGGCTTTGGCCAACGTCAAAGCGGGTTCGCCCTTCTTCCCGGCCGCCTATCACGACCGCGACGAACCGGCCTTCGCGATCGCCACCGAGTCCGCGGACCTGGCGGTGAACGCCTTCGCAAATGGAAATAATTTGGAAGACGGCCGAAATCATTTAATTTCCGAGATCACCAGACATGGTCAGGCACTGGCCCGGGTCTCAGCCATCGAATTGCCGGGCACCCGGTTTCTTGGCATTGATTTCTCCCTGGCTCCCTTCCCGGATGACGCCCATTCGCTCGGCCGCGCCGTTGAAAACATGGGCGTATCGAAAATTGGCTTGCACGGTTCGCTGGCCGCCGCCGCCATCCTGACCGAAGCTGTTGACCGCGCAGATTTTCCGCACACCGGCTTCAGCGGATTCATGCAGCCCATCCTGGAGGATTCCGGTCTGGCCCGGCGCGCCGCGGAAGGAACACTCACCATAAAAGATGCACTGCTTTATTCCGCTGTATGCGGAACGGGACTGGACACTGTCCCGCTGCCGGGCGATACCACTGCCGAACAGATCGCGCCGCTGCTACTGGACCTGTCCGCCCTGGCAATGCGCCTGGACAAACCGCTTACCGCGCGGCTGATGCCTGTCCCCGGTAAAAAAGCGGGCGACTCCACGAATTTCGATTTTGCCTTCTTTGCGAACAGCCGCGTGCTGGCCCTGGATTCGGCTCCGCTCAACAAGTCCCTGGGCGGGGATGAAAGTTTCCTCCTTAAAGAAAAACGTTCCAACGGTTAACCGTTGGAACGTTTTTCTTCGCGCCAGTAATCCCCTCCGCCGCCTTCACGCTTCAATAGTCCATAGCCGACCAATTCGCGCCGCAAACTGGCCGTGTCTTCGTGATAACGCCCCAGGATCTCGTTGACCTTTTTCTCGCTGTATTTCCTGTTGACTTCAAAAGCCTTGACCAGATATCGCAATACGGCTTCCAGTTTTTTTCGCTGGGCGGGAATGGTCTTCAGACTTCCGTCCTTGCGCACATAATCCCCGACCACCTTGTTGTCATACGCGTCCGCATCCACATCCACGACCGAGGCGGCCAAATTCTCCTGTGAGAACAGGTCCCGGGACCTGGCTTGCAGCGCCTTTTCATCGAGTTGATACACATTGTAGTAACTCTCGGTTTTGGCGCTGACCAATCCCTCCTGGGCAAGCCGGGCAAGATGGTGTGAAACCGTGGACGCCTTCAAATTGAGCAAGGCGGCCAATTCCTCGACACTGTACGGCTGCTGGGCCAGCAGGCCCACAATCTTCAACCGGTTCGCATCGGCAAAGACTTTAAAGAAGGAGACAATTTCATCGCTCATTTGATCTCTCCGCTGTGCATGTCGTTTGCATCAGGCTTCGCGAATTTTTTCATTGATGTTATAGCCCCGCCCGCCAACAGGCTGAAGATTCTCGAGCCAGATCTGTTCCAGGAGGGTCAACTCATCCTGCAGATTAAAATTCGGGTCATCCCTGACCTGGACCTGCTCCAGAATTTCAAAGACAAATTTATCCGGGCCGAATTCATCCCAGTCCTTCTGCAATTCCTTGTTGGTATGACTTCCGATCTTGAGCATGAACTTATGGCGGTTCAAGGGTCCCTCGAGATTCAGGCTGCTCCCCAGCAGGACCCTGCCATTCACGGTATTTTTTACCTGATAGACTCCCGCCGGCTTGACCCTTTCCAAATACTCCCTATTAATATCTTTTCTTGATTTCATATTATTCTCCAATAGCGCGAACCGTCGCTTTCACGGGCCAGCATATTGGCATCCACCAAGTCACGGCGCAGCCCGGCCGTATCTTCATGGAAACGGCGCAGGATCTGATTGACCTCCTTTTCCGTGTAATTCGTGGATGGGGCGAAAGCTTGAAGAAGGTAATTCAGGATCACCTTCAGTTTGGCGGGCTGGTTGGGCACCTGCCGGATGCTTCCATCTGCATTGAGATAGGCCTTCAATACTTTTTTCGAGACCGGGTCAAGTTCGGGCGCGGGGACATACGAGGGCCGCTCACGCGCAAAGTTTTCACGCGCCAGGCCGGCCAGTTTGCCCTCATTCAACTTGTATTGGTCGTGCTCCTGGTGCAGCACGCCGACCTGTTCCAGGAAGGCGAGGTGATCCACGACCTCCCGAAGGGGAAGAGCGAGCTTTTCGACGATGTCGCTGCGGCTGGCCGGCTGGCGGGTCAACAGACCAATGATGCGCAGCCGGTCCGCATCGGACAGGGCTTTCAGGATATCGAGCATTTCAGGGTTTGTATTCATATTTCACTTCCGTAAATCTAATTAGACGAGTATCAAATTGAATTTTAGCAGGAATCCCCCAGCCGTCAAGGGGATCTGCAAGGGCGGGACAGGCAAAGGGTCAAAAAGGAAGCGGAGTGAATCGGGTATAATTTCCGCGCAAGTGACATCCCATCTTATTTTTGGAGGTGCAAGTGGATCTTTCGAAGCACGCCTTCTTTGAGGGAAAGATCGTCCCTTTAAGTGACGCAAAGATAAATATCGCCACACATGGATTCTTATATGGCACCGCTGTTTTCAGCGGAATGCGGGCATACTGGAACGAAGAGAAGAAACGTCTCTTCGTTTTTCGTCCATTTGACCATTATCACCGCCTGCTGAATTCCGCCCGCATGATGTCGATGGAAGTTCCCTACGATGAGGAAAGCCTAATCCAGTTGACGCTGGATGTCTTGAAGGCCGATGACTGGAAGCAGGATGTCTATCTGCGGCCCACCATTTATAAATCAGACATGGGCATCGGTGTGCGTCTGCACGATCTGAAGGATGAATTCTCCCTGTTCGTGATGGCCTTTGAAAAATACGTCAAGAATGATTCGAATGCACACCTGACCTTTTCCTCCTGGCGGCGAATCGACGACAATGCCATCCCGGCGCGCGGCAAAGTGGCCGGGGCATATGCCAACTCCGCCCTGATCAAGACCGACGCCAACCGCGCGGGCTTTGATGAGGCGATCGTTCTCGACCAGAACGGCCACGTCTCCGAGGGCTCGGCCATGAATATTTTCATGGTGCGCGACGGGGTGCTGATCACACCGCCGATCACAGACAACATCCTCGAGGGCATCACGCGCCGATCCATTATTGAACTGGCGCGCAGCGAATTGGGCCTGGAAGTGGTGGAGCGCTCCATCGACCGGACGGAGGTATTCATTGCCGAGGAAATGTTCATGACCGGCACGGCTGCGCAGGTGGTGGCGGTGACAAAAATAGACCACCGCCCGGTCGGGACCGGTTCCATGGGACCCATCACCGCAAAATTACGTGAGGTATTCGACAATATTGTCCATGCCAAAAACCCGAAATACAAGCAATGGAATTTGGAAGTTGGTTAAGACCATGCCATAAAAAAGGACCGCTGTCTGTTTGACAGCGGTCCTTTTTTATGGGTTCCACTTTACGGGTTCTTCTTGAACCGCACCAGAACAAGGTTTTTCGAACAATCATTGAAGGTGTCAATATAAATATTATCAGAAAGCGGCAGGCCGGCCTGGTCCAGGATCTGAATATACAATTCCTTCTTCGACGAGATCGGCACGGACCCGAGGAAAAATTCGTAACCGGATTTTCCATATGCAGGGGCAATACTGCTGACGGTCAATTCGTTTTTGGTCTTACTGTTGTAAAAGCCAACCAGACGAATGGTCATTCTTAACATGTCGGCATTGTTGGCGTCCACGATTGTTCCGCCCACTCCCTGCCAGTTACAGGCCGCTTCAGGATGGATAATGGTGCTGTCAATATACGTGACTGTTGCAGAGAACGGCGCCTTGGGCGTGGGAGTCACAGTGGGGGTATCCGTGGGCGGAACCAGCGAGAACAAGGTTGGCGAGGGCTCCAGGGTAAAGGTGGGCAGCAGGGTCGGAGTATCCGTGACCAGGACGGGTGGTGTGACGGTCCAGGTGGGTTCCAATTGAATGGCTGTGATCGTGGGCGTGGGCGGCGCAAAAGGGTCAACCTGATTGGGCGGGAAGGGATTCAAGGCGGAATTCGGGAAAAGGAAAACCGCGGCAAAATACGCAACCAGACAAACGGTCACCAAAAGCATCAGGATGCTTAACATATCCCATAGCTCAAGCCTTGCCTTTTGATTCCCGGCCGGTTCATCATCGTAGCTGTAATTGAAATTACTCATTGTGCGACTCCAAAGATTAACTTTTGCCGCCCTGAACGCGGCGGGATGATTTCCTACGGGGCCAGAACGACGGCGCTATTTGCGCGCTGGTCGATCAGCCAGTTCTTCACAGAAAGCTCCTGCATGGTTAGCAATGCGTCAGGAGTCAGGGCATGATCGCCTCTTTCGAGGGCCTTGAAAATATGAAAGCCTGCATCCGTGGCGATCACATCGCTGTATTCACCGGCCTGCAAAGCAAAGACAGCTTCATCGGCTTTTGCGTCCAACAGGTAGCCGCGCGGCACCCAGCCTAATTCGCCAAGGGTGACCGGGTCAAAGCGTGCAGCCAGTTCATCAAAATCCGCACCGGCTTTCAGTTCCTCAAGGGCCGCGCGTGCGTCCTCCTCATTATAGGTCAAAATCTGGCGCAGGTGAATTTGCTCCATAACCGTGGGAACCCCTGCAGCGATCCTGTCGCGCATCCATGCTGCTTCAGCCGAACGTTTCAAGGCAATTCGGAAGGACGCATCGTCGTACCCGTGGGCAGACTCCCACGAGGTGAGCGCATCTGCGCTTCCAAGCTGGCCAGCCAGCGCATCGATCCGGGACTGAAGATCTGCCTCTGTCAATTCGAAATTTTTCCCGCGGGCGGCCTGCGCAAGGAGGAACTGCGCGACCAGGTCTTCGAGGACGGTTTTGTCGGCATCCGCCTCGGTTACCGTCAGACCAAGCGCGGTTTGCGCGGCCTTATACCGGCCCAATTCAGCCTGGTATTCAGCCAGGGTGATATATTCCCCGTTGACCGTCGCCACGGAAGGCGGAGGCGTGGGAGTGGGAGGCACGGGAGTGGAAGTCGGCAATTCGGGAGTGGGCGTGCTTTTCGGTCCGAATGAAGCGCAGGCACTTAATCCAAAAACGAGGGCGAAAATCAATTGGGGCAATAAACGGGGATTTGAAGACATTGCTGGAATTATAAATTAAAAACGTAGGGACACAGCCAGGCTGTGTCCCTACAAAACTGTAGATGAAACGGTTTAGTAATCCATGCCGCCCATGCCGCCCGGAGGCATGGCAGGAGCATTTTCCTTGGCGGGCACATCGGTGATCAACACATCGGTGGTGAGAATCATCGCGGCGATGGAAGCGGCGTTTTCGAGAGCGCCACGAACCACCTTCACGGGATCGATCACGCCGGCCTTGATCATGTCGGTGTATTCGCCGGTGAGCACATTGAAGCCGATGTTGACGTTCTTCTTTTCGGCAGCGGTGCGGCGGACCGTATCGATGATGACGGAGCCGTCCTGTCCGGCGTTGGAAGCCAGCTTGCGGATCGGGGCTTCAAGTGCCTTCTTGACAATGTTGATGCCGACCTTGATCTCTTCGTTCTCGTCCTCGGCATGGGCTTTGGCGAGTTTGTCGAGCTTGGAGGCGGCGTTGATGAGGGAGATCTCACCGCCAGGGACAATGCCTTCTTCCACGGCAGCGCGCGCTGCGGAAAGGGCATCTTCGACGCGGTGCTTCTTTTCCTTCATTTCAGTTTCAGTTGCGGCGCCCACGCGGATGATGGCAACACCACCGCTAAGTTTGGCGAGGCGTTCCTGAAGTTTTTCCTTGTCGTAATCGCTGGTGCTCTTATCGATCTCGATGCGGATCTCCTTGACGCGGGCATCGATGTCGCTCTTCTTGCCCTTTCCGCCGATGATGGTGGTGTTCTCCTTGTCGGAGACGACCTTCTCGGCGCGGCCAAGATCCTGCACGGTGGTGGTTTCGAGCTTGCGGCCAGTCTCTTCCGAGATGACCTGTCCACCGGTGAGGGAGGCAATATCCTGCAGCATGGCCTTGCGGCGGTCACCAAAGCCGGGGGCCTTGATGGCGAGCACGTTCAGCATGCCGCGGATCTTGTTCAAAATAAGGGTGGCAATGGCCTCGCCGTCGATATCCTCAGCGATGATGACCAGTTCGCGCTTGCCGAGCTGGACCAGTTTCTCGAGCAGGGGAACAATGTCCTGTGCGGCGGAGATCTTCTTGTCGTAGATCAGGACATAGGCGTCGCTGATCTGGGCTTCCATTTGATCGGCATTGGTAATGAAATAGGGCGAGATGTAACCGCGGTCGAACTGCATACCTTCGACGAATTCGGTTTCGAACTGCATGGTCTTGGATTCTTCAACGGTGATGACACCGTCCTTCCCGACCTTGTCCATCACATCAGCGATTAACTCACCCACCTCGGAATCAGCGGCGGAGTTGGTGGCGACGGAGGCAATTTCTTCACGGGTGTCGATCTTGGTGGAATTCTTCTTGAGCTCGGCCACGATGGTCTCGGTGGCGAGTTCGATGCCCTTCTTGAGCAGCATCGGGTTGTAACCGGCTTCGAGGGCCTTAAGGCCTTCGGTTACAATGGCATAAGCCAAAACGGTGGAGGTGGTGGTGCCGTCCCCGGCGATATCATTGGTCTTCTGGGCGGCTTCCTTGAGGAGCTGGGCGCCCATGTTCTCGAACGGGTCTTCGAGCTCGATTTCCTTGGCGACGGAAACACCGTCGTGGGTGATGCTCGGAGAACCGAATTTGCGGTCGATTGCCACATTGCGGCCTTTGGGTCCGAGAGTCGCAGAAACGGCGTTGGCAACCACGGTCATGCCGTTCTTAAGTTTGCGGCGGGCTTCTTCTGAAAATACGATCTGTTTAGCAGCCATAGTATTATTCCTTGATTTGTTATTTGGTTGGGATTACCCGACGATACCGAGAAGGTCACTCTCGCGCATGATGAGCAATTTCTTGCCTTCCATCTTGACTTCAGTGCCTGAATACTTGGCGAAGAGCACGAGATCGCCAACCTTCACGTCCATGGCCACGCGCTCGCCTTTTTCGTTGCGGTCACCGGGGCCGGCGGCCAGGACTTTGCCCTGCTGGGGTTTTTCCTTTGCAGTTTCGGGCAAAACAATTCCACCCGCAGTCACTTCTTCCTGCTCGACTGGTTCAATGAGCACACGGGCACCCAAAGGTTTAAACGATAACTTTGCCATTTCTTTTCTCCTGTGAGGAATTTTGGATTTTTTGGATTAGCACGAAATTAGCACTCAATAGCTCCGAGTGCTAATTCAATATTACCCAGTATTACGGGCACCGTCAAGGGGATCGTATAATTTCTTACAAAACTCTGATGTGAGATCTGCTCAACAGACGGCCCCCCTCGCTCATAAATGTAAGCTGGTTCAGCAAAGAATATTTGATTTCATCCCAAACCATCAAACGACAGCCTGGATTGCGGCGGACTTGACCGCTAGGGGCTGCTTGTAGCGGTTCCGCTCAAAACCGGCTGCAGGGTGGCTGTAGGCTCCTGGGAAGCCAGCGGACAAATACTACGCACCACCACCACATCTGCCGCGATATTTGGATCGTTGTCAAAATCCGAGGCTTCGATCTTCGATGCCACTTCCAAGGCTTTGTCGCAATGATCGTTCTTGGGGGTGCTTAAAGCGGCAAGCTCAGAGGCATAAATGTCATAATAATAAATCGTGGTACTGGTCAGTGGCAGTCCAACGACGGCCACTTTTATATCGTTGATCCCGCACCCGCCGCGACCGTCGCAGGATTCCTCCTCGGTGCAGCCGTCAATGGCGCATTTAAAAGCCAGGATGCCGGTCTCATAATTGCGATTTTTGTGATACAGCACCCCCAGCTCGCCGTAAAATTCCGCCCGGCTGGGTTGAAATTCGATCGTCTTTTGCACGTTTCGAATGGCTATGAAAAACTGGCCCATCTGGGAATAAGTCTTTGCAATCGACAGATAGGGCGCGGGGTCATTCACGCCCAGCTGTTTGTTAATACTTGCTGTGCGATCGAAGTATTCCAAGGATTTTAAATAAAGCTGGTTCTGCACTTCCTCATTCAAACTGTTGAAGGCCAGAACACGGTAATCCGCACCCGCACGTTGATACAGGAATGTCAGGTTGGGATTGATCTCAATGGCACGGTCCCAGGCTTTGATGGCTTCCGCATAATCGCCCAGCGACTCAAGCACAGCCGCATGAACACGGTGCACATCCATCAGGGAGGAGTCAACTGCAAGGGCCTGCTCGATCCTCTGTTTGGCCTGGGGCCATTTTTGTTCATCCACCAGGATCTCTGCGGAAAAAGCCAGGGCAAGCGCATTGGAGGGATCCAGTACAAGAGCCCTGGAAGCGGCCTTATCTGCATTGGCAAGCAGCTCCTGCACTTTCCTTTCATCGCGCAAAAGTTTGGGGTTGGCATTCCAATCCAGTACAAAGGAATATATGGAGAAGGCGTAGCTATCATCCGGCGCAAGCTCAACAGCCTTTTCTCCGGAGACAAGCGCCTCCGCAAGGCGGGCTTTGATTTCCTCCTCCCCCACCAGCATGGCGGAGGAATAAACCTGGACACGTGCAAGGTCCGCCCACATGCGTGCGTTGTTCGGATCGACCTTAACGGCTTCCAGATAGGATGAAATTGCACCGGGCACCAGCGTACCGTTGGCATCTGTGAAATCGTTCAATTGGCCGGCAGTGAACTTTGCCTCCCCTTCCTGAGCGTAGGACACTGCCAAACGTGTGGGAGTGGGGGTGGGCAAAAACAAAGGTTTAATATCGCCGCGATTAACCGAACGAATCAGCCAGACCCCGGCAAGGATCAAGGTGATCCAAAAGAACATGCGGTATACACTGGATTCGTTGCGGCGGCGGAAAATGGCGCGTTTGTGATAGATGTTCATGGTGCTGGGGTGGGAGTCTCTGTCGAAGCCGGACCCGTTTCGGTCGAAGTCGGATTCGGGACTGCCGTCTGTTCGAGATTTTGCTGGCAGCGGCTGACAATGGCGTTGGCATTAAACACGGCATCTTCATCGCCTGGAATACGCTCAAAAATGGTGCGCGCAATGTCCAATGCCTCGCCGCATTTGTTGGTCTTGGCGAGTGCCAGTCCGTACATGGCATAATATTGCGCAATGTACACATTGTTGGGCACAAGCTCCATCGGCTCGATTTTCTTTCCATCCGAGGTAAAGCCGCCATGGATCACGTAGCCGAACTGTTCGATCGCTTCGGTTAAATAGGAATTACGGTAATACATCACGCCCAGGTTGCCGTGCAGGTTCGTGTCGACCGGGTTATTGGCCACAGCAGACTCGGCATATTGCATGGCCTTCCCGTATTCGCCGCTCGTGGCGTATGTGCGTGAAATGTAATAATCAGGTGTGGGATCATCGGGGTTGAGCGAATCCGCGGTATTAAAATCGTTGATCGCATCCACATAACTGCCGATGGCCCGATAATTGAGCCCGCGTTTAAGATATAGATCCGGGATTTTCGGGTTGATGGTGATGGCCTGGTTGAATTCGCCAATGGCTTCATCATAATTCTGTGTGGCTTCGTAAATGATCCCGCGGGCCCGGTGGGTTTCCAGGGCATTGGGGTCAAGCGCAATCGCCACTTTTGATTCTTCAATGGCTTTCTCGAGAACATCAAACGAACCCGATCCCACCAGAATTTCGACATAATAGGCATGCGCAAGCGCGTTGTTGGCGTCCAAACTCAGGGCGGTCTTGATGCTGTCCTCCGCCTCGATATATTTTTCCTGAAAACCCAGCGCCCAGCCAAGCACGGCGTGAGCCATGGAGTTGTCGTTATTAAGCAAAATGGCGGAGCGCGCACTCTCCTCCGCCGCCAGATACTGCCCGGCGAAAACCTGGACACGGGCCAACGCCACATACACAGCCGGGTCCTGCGGATTCGATATGATCGCCTGTTGATAGGAGGCGATCGCAGGGATCAACTTTCCGTTCTTGAAATAATCCTGCGCTTCTGAGACAAAGGATTCAGGCGATCGGGTCGGCGTGGGAGAAGGCACACCAATCTGTGGTTGATAGGGGATGATATACCGGTTTACATACGAACCGCCCAGCACCAGCAGGCACAACAGGATGATGCGAAACCAGTTCGGACGGGTCCGCCTGCGGTTCATACTCCATTTGCTTCCTTTTAGATACATGCAATCATATTACCATTTTTAACAAATCCCGGTCAAGCAAGGGGTTTAATCTCTAATTTGCCTCTAACATCCGGAGTCGGAAAAAAATTCTATGCTAAAATCCCTGCATGCAATTTGAGGTATTCACCCTCCTGCCTGAAGTTTTCCCCTCCTATCTCGAAACCAGCATCATCAAACGCGCCATTGAACGGGGATTGATCAACGTGCGCGTTCACAACATCCGCGATTACGCACACGACAAGCACCACACCACCGACGACACGCCTTACGGCGGCGGCGGCGGAATGGTGATGAAACCCGAGCCTGTATTTGAAGCCATTGAATCCGCATTGGGATTGGAAGCGGATCAGACCCCGCCGGAAGCTGCTTCAGTCGTTCCAATTATTTTACTAACCCCACAGGGACGCGTCTTCAACCAGGCCATCGCCCAGGAATTGTCCCGGCACGAACGCATTCTCCTGCTGTGCGGCCGTTACGAAGGGATCGATGAACGCATCCGCGAACATTTGGTGACCGATGAGATTTCCATCGGTGATTACGTGCTGACCGGCGGAGAGCTGCCCGCGCTGATCCTGATCGACGCCGTTGCACGCCTGCTGCCGGATGTGCTCGGTGACCCGACCGGCGCCCAGGACGACTCCCACGCCATGGGTCTGCTTGAATATCCCCATTACACCCGTCCGCCCGAGTTTCGCGGCTGGAAAGCCCCCGATGTGCTGCTCTCAGGCGATCATAAGAAAATCGACAAATGGCGTCGCGAGCAGGCCCTGCTGCGGACCTTTCACAAAAGACCGGACATGCTGGAAAAAACGGATTTAAGCAAAGAGGACAAAAAGTTCATCGAACGCCTGAAAAACGTTGAACATTGATCATTCAAAAGCTGCGACACTTTGGAGGAAATCATGGCAACAAGACTGAACTACGGCAAGACCTTCCTGCTCGGCTTCGGATTCTTTGGGTTAAGTGTGGTCTGGGGGGTATACAATGCCTTTGTCCCAATCTTCCTTGCGGATAAATTTCACCTCTCCCCCATCATCATCGGTTTCTTCATGACCCTGGACAATATCGCCGCCCTATTCATCCAACCGCCCGTCGGCGCCTGGTCGGACAGGTTGCGCACGCCCCTGGGCCGCCGCATCCCCTTCCTGCTGATCGGTGCCCCGGTCACGGCCGTTGCATTTGGATTAATCCCTCTTCCTGCCGTTTTGCCGCTCTTCGTGGCTTGTACCAGCACCCTTTTATTGAGTGCAGCTGTCTGGCGCACTCCTGTCATCGCACTTATGCCGGATATCACCCCTTCAGCATTCCGCTCCCAGGCCAATGGGATCATCAATTTCATGGGTGGAATTGGCACCATCATTGCGCTGCAAACAGGCGGACTGCTGTATAAGATGAGCCCTAATTTCCCGTTCTGGCTCGGGTCAGGATTGGTTCTGATTTCCGCGCTGGTGGTATACCTTTTTATTGAAGAGCCAAAGGAATATGGCGAGATGGAAACCCAACCAGGGATTTTCGCAAGTCTGCGTGAGGTCTTTACCAGCGAGGATAAAAGCGGACTTCGCATCCTTTTTGCCATCTTCTTCTGGTTCATCGGCTTTTCCGCGGTTGATACCTTCTTCACCCTGTATGCCAAAAACCACCTCGGACTGCATGAAGGAGACGGGGCCACCCTGCTTTCGGTACTGCCGCTCTTCTTTGTATTATTCGCCATTCCCTCCGGTTTCATCGCCGGCAGGATCGGCCGGCGCAACACGATCTCCATGGGTCTGATCATTCTCTCGATCATATTGGTATTGCTGTACATCACACCTGCCAGCGCCCTGTTGACCGGCATTGCGCCCCTGCCCCTGGTGGGGATTCCGCTGGTGGAAGGCGGTGCGCGCATGCTCACCCTGGCCGGCGTTCTGTTAATCTTCGGCGGCGCGGCATGGGCCTTTGTCAACATCAACTCCCTGCCCATGATCGTTGACCTGACCAGCGCGGCGCGCATCGGCACCTTTACCGGCCTGTATTATTTATTCTCCACATTTTCCGCGATTGTCGGTCCGAACGTGAACGGTTTTGCCATTCAATTGACCGGAGACAATTACAACATCATCATGTTGATCGCGCCGGTATTCATGCTGATCGCCTTGTGGCTCATGCTCGGAGTGAAACACGGCGAAGCGACCGTGCAGGGATAAAAAATTGCGTTCTGCTGCAAACCTGATCCTTCTGACGGTTGTATGGCTCAGTCTTCCGGGCTGCCTGCAATCGTCAGATTGTTTTAATCAAAAGGTCTTTTGCGCCGCCCTCGTGACCGACACACAAGGGCTGGACGATCATGGGATCAACCGAGACAGCTGGGCTGGATTGGAGGCGGCCAAGGACAAGGGAGCCATCGACCGCGCTGATTTCATTGAATCGATCGATACCCGCGATTACGAAAAAAACATCGCCTACTTCGCCGAAAAGGGATACGATGCGATCCTCACCACAGGGGCCGGATTGCAGGACGAAACGCTTCAAGCCGCGGAGCTGTATCCTGATACTGTTTTTATCGGCATGAATCAAGCCCGGGAGGAATCGCGTCCCAATCTCATCCCGGTCACTTTCGCTGAGGATCAGATCGGTTTCGTGGCAGGAGCTTCCGCCGCGCGCATCTCACAAACACGGATCGTAGGCGCGGTCTGTGAGACTTCGGGCATTGATTCGATGTGGAGGTATTGCGAAGGATTCCGGGCGGGGGCAAAATTCGTGGATGAAAACATCATCGCCCAGGTGATCTACCGTGAAAATGGGGACCGGGATAAATTATTTTTAGATGAGGCTTGGGGATACGAGACAGCCCGCCAATTGATCGAACGCGGAGCGGATGTGATTTTCGCCGCCGGCGGAGTCACAGGGCAGGGTGCCTTGCGGGCGGCTTCGGAAGCCGGGGTCGATGTGATCGGCGCGGAAAGGGATCAACGGGCAGCTTTGGGAGAATCCGGCTCGAGTGTGTTGACCTCCATTTATGGCAACGCCAGCCTGGAGGTCCAGAATTTGATGCGTATGTTGAAGGATGGAAATGCCGATGAGCCGCTCTTCAGTCAGATTCAGTATATTCCCCTTGACCAGAGTTTTCCTGAAAATTACACAAAGGAGTTGGATACCCTGATATTTGCGCTGTTAACGGGACAAATTAAGACAAATGTAACCTTTTCCAGGCCTTAACATTGTTCGTACTTGCACAATAAAAAATATAGATTTATACTTGCCAAGTCGTAAGGCTATGCTGAAATGAACCGGCAGGCCGTTAAATCCCTTACTCTTCTAGAGGAGAAGAAAAATGAAAAAGTTATATTATGTGATGGCTATGTTGATCGTCGCTTCGATGATCCTCGCAGCCTGTGGCACCCCTGCCACTGAAGCCCCCGCGGCTACTGAGGCTCCCGCCGCTTCCGCGACCGAGGCTCCTGCCGCTGCGGTGACCCAGGAAGATTGCGCCAAGCCCGAAGTCTTTTGTGTCGGTCTCGTTTCCGATGTGGGCAAGGTCAATGACAAGTCCTTCAATCAATCCGCTTGGGAAGGCGTTCAGCAAGCCCAGGCTGATGGCGTGGCCGATCTGGTCCAATTTATCGAGACCTCCGATGCCAAGGATTACGCCAAGAACATCAGCACCTTCGCTGATTCTGGTTTCGATGTGATCGTGACCGTTGGTTTCGGTCTCGGTGAAGCTACTCTGGCCGCCGGCCTGCAATACCCCGATGTCAAGTTCATCGGCGTGGATCAGTTCCAGGCCTGGCAGTACACAGACGACAAAGCTGATGACTCCGCGAATGTAACCGGTTTGAACTTCCCCGAAGATCAGGCTGGCTTCCTGGTTGGCGCCCTCGCTGCCATGCAGTCCAAGAGCCACAAGATCGGCGCCGTTTGCGGTACCGATGTGGTTCCTCCCGTCTGGCGCTATGGTGAAGGCTACAAAGCCGGCGCCGCCTATGCCGATGGCATGAATAGCACCACCACCGAAGTGTTCGTTGTTTATCACAGCGATGTGGGTTTCGATAAGACCTTCACCGATCCTGAATGGGGCGCCCAAACCGCCAAATCCATGATGGACCAGGGTGCGGATGCGATCTTTGGTTGCGGTGGTGTGACCGGTAACGGCGCCATCACAGCCGCCGCCCAGGCTGGCAAGTACGCCATTGGCGTGGATGCCGATCAATACCTGACCCTGCCCGAAGCTGCCCCCCGCATGCTCTCCAGCGCAATGAAACTCATCACCCCCGGAGTTGCCCAGTTGATTGCTGCCGCCAAAGACGGCACAATTGTCGCTGGCAATTTCACCGGCACCGCCGGCTATGCACCTTACCACGATATGGACGGTGAAGTTTCCGCCGATGTCAAGGCTGCAATGGAAGCGATCAACGCCGGTCTGCTCGATGGTTCCATCAAGACCAACGTTTCCCCCGCCAAGCCGTAAGTAATTTAGTGTTTTGTTTGTAATAAAAGGGAAGGAGGCATAAACCTCCTTCCCTTTTTGATTTATCACATCAATACTTCATCCCCGCAATCGAATTTCCTGCCGACCCACAAGGATACATTTCGGGTGGGATTTGTTGCCAAAATTACACGGAAGAACAGCACTTGTTTGATATAATTGACTAATAATTCACAAGTTCGACTGGAGCAAAGGATGCAATCAGATAAGCAATCCAGTTCGCCTGTCATGCGAATATTACAATCCATATCAGACGCCAGTTTAATCCCTGTTCTTGCCATCCTGACTGCCGTGATCCTCGGCGGGATCATTATCAAAATGGTTGGCGGGGATCCGTTTCTTGCATATAAGGGTCTCATTGAAGGTTCCCTGGGCTCAAAGAAGGCATTAAGTGAAACTGCTGTTTGGGCAACCCCATACATTTTTGCAGGCCTCGCGGTGGCGCTGGCATTCAAAGGCGGATTATTCAATATCGGCGCGGAAGGTCAATTGGCCGTCGGCGCTGTTTTTTCAGCCCTGATTGGCTACGCCCTCCCTGAATGGCTGGGCTTTTCACTGCCAATCTACATCCACCTGCCGCTGGCTATTATTATTGGCATGCTCATGGGGGGGATTTGGGCGGGGATTGTAGGCGCCTTGAAAGCATATACGGGTGGACATGAAGTCATCAATACCATCATGATGAATTACATCGCCTTGAACACAACCTCCTTTCTCCTGAATGGAGTCATGAAGGATAAAAGCCCGACCAACGTGATTGCGCGCACCCCTTTGATTGCCGAAAGCGCGCGCATGCCGGCCATTTTCGACGGCCTGCGGGTGCACTGGGGATTCGTCCTTGCCTTACTGGTCGCCTTCTTTATCTGGTGGCTGCTTAACAAAACCACGCTCGGCTTTGAGATCCGCACGGTGGGAGCAAACCCGGATGCCGCCCAATATGCGGGCATCAACGTAAAGCGGACCATCATCCTGACCATGATGCTCTCGGGCATGCTGGCCGGCCTGGCCGGGTCCATCGAAGTCACCGGCTTGAATTATCGTCACGAGCTTGGATTCTCAATTGGATACGGATACGACGCCATTGCGATTGCGCTGCTGGGCAGGTCCCACCCGCTGGGAGTTGTACTTGCCGCGTTGCTTTTTGCGGCCATGCGTAACGGCTCAAGCCGAATGCAATTCCTGACTCAAATGCCCGTGGACCTGATCTCCGTAATCCAGGCTTTAATCCTGCTCTTTGTGGCCGCCGACGCCATCATCCGCTATATATATCGAATTAAATCCAAGGGTGAACGTGTCGTCCTCACCCGCGGCTGGGGAGGCTAGGAGACAATCATGGATTGGAAACGGTTCAGTTTTATTGCTTTGATCATTATCGTCCTCTTTGGTGTGGTGGTCATGGTTGGGCACACCAAACAGCCTCCGCTGTTGATCATTACCAGCATGTTGGCAACCACCATTGCAGTTGCAACACCCCTTACCCTGGGGGCACTCTCGGGTGTATTCTGTGAGCGCGCCGGTGTGGTCAACATCGGCATTGAAGGCATGATGCTCATGGCTGCGTTCTTCGGCTGGGTGGGCGCGATCTATATGTTCCACGTCTTTGAACTGGGAATCGGAATCAGCATCGCCCTGGGTGTTTTTTTTGCGGTTCTCACCGGCGCCATCATGTCCTTGCTGCACGCAGCACTTTCCATCACCTTTAAAGTGGACCAGATCATCGGCGGGACCGTCATCAATATCCTGGCGGTTGGCCTGACCGGCTTTTTAAACCGCCAGTTGTTCTTTGGAAAACTCAGCGTCTTTGGCGGGACGGTGCCAAACTCCCCCGGCGTTTTGCCCACCCTCCATGTTCCAATTACAGAATTATTCACGCCCATCTGTGGCGCTGCCACGACCTGCCTGCAGAACGTACAGGCCATCAACCGCGTATTTGATCAAAAACCAATTGCCATCGCTGCCATCCTGTTGGTATTTGTTTCCCATTATGTTTTGTTCAACACCCGTTGGGGGCTGCGCACCCGCGCCGTGGGCGAACACCCCCAGGCCGCGGACACGGTGGGAATTAACGTCACCAAAATGCGTTATGCCAACGTCATCATCGGCGGCATGTTCGCCGGGCTTGCAGGCGCGTACTTCACAATCGAATCCGTCCCGTCCTTCGAGCCCCTGCTCACCAACGGCCGCGGTTTTATTTCCTTGGCCGCCATGATCTTTGGCAACTGGACTCCGATCGGGGCATGGGCTGCCGCACTGGTTTTTGGCGCATCCCAAGCCTTGCAAATTAACATGCAGATCTTCCGGGATGTCATCCCTCCCCAATGGGCCTTTTTGCAGCAATCCTACATCGTGGGCCTCACGCCTTACATTCTTACGATGATCATTCTGACAGGTATCATCGGCAAGACCACGCCCCCTGCTGCAGATGGCGTTCCCTACGAGAAATAGAGGCCGCCATGACAAAAAAAACCAGTAATACCAGGAAAACCGGCGACACCAGGAAAGCCAACGAAAATATTGTCCTTGAAGCCAGGGGCATCACGAAACAATTTCCGGGGGTGCTCGCCAACGATAGTGTTAATTTTGACCTTCGCAAAGGCGAGATCCATGCCCTGCTTGGCGAGAACGGCGCCGGTAAAAGCACCTTAATGAATCTCATTTATGGTCTGCACCATCCCGACAAGGGCGAAGTCATCGTCAACGGAAAAACCGCCGTGATCCAATCTCCGAACGACTCGATCGCCCTCGGCATCGGCATGGTACACCAGCACTTCATGCTCATCCCCGTCTTTACCGTGGCGGAAAATGTCATGCTCGGCGATGAAACGGTCAAACGCGGCTCTCTTGACCGGGCTGCTGTTTCGGCGAAAATCACCGAGATCTCAAAGCAATACGGCCTGGACGTCGATCCAAATGCGATGGTCGGTTCCCTGCCCGTCGGCATCCAACAGCGCGTCGAGATCGTCAAGACCCTCTATCGCAACGCCGAGATCGTAATTCTCGATGAACCCACGGCTGTACTCACTCCCCAGGAAGCGGAAGACCTCTTCCGCATCATGCGTGACCTGACCGCGCGCGGCGTCTCGATCATTTTCATCACCCATAAGCTTAAGGAAGTGCTCGCCGTGGCGGACCGCATCACCGTCATGCGCGCCGGGCGCGTGATCAATACCGTCAAACCCGCCGAAACGGATTCCGCTCAATTGGCCAACATGATGGTCGGCCGCCAGGTGATCCTGACGGTGGACAAGAAGGATCATAAGGCCGAAGGCGAAGTCCTTAAGGTGGAAGGGCTTTCCGTGCGTGACCAACGCAATCTGGAGACCGTCCACAATGTCTCCTTCTCCGTGTTTGGGGGGGAGGTACTTGGCATCGCCGGGGTGCAGGGCAACGGTCAAACTGAACTTTCGGAGGCATTGACCGGCCTGCGCTCTCCCGCCGGTGGAAAAGTCACCATTGACGGTCAGGACCTGACAGGCAAACCGCCGCGCACGATCACGGAAGCCGGCCTTGCCCACATCCCGGAGGATCGCCAACGCCATGGTCTGGTCCTCTCCTACAGTGTGGCCGATAACATGGCGCTTTGTGATTACTATCATTCCCCCTTCAGCCGGCGTGCCGTCCTGCAGCCCAAAGTATTTGATGAAAATGCGCGTAAATTGATCAAGTCCTTTGATGTGCGCACACCCTCGCCCTTCGTCAATGCCGGCAAGCTCTCCGGCGGCAATCAGCAAAAGGTGATTGTGGCCCGCGAGCTCAGCCGCAGCGTGAAGCTTGTCATTGCAAACCAGCCCACCCGCGGGCTTGACGTCGGCTCGATCGAATACATCCACAGCGAGATCATCAAAATGCGGGATCGCGGTGTGGCTGTATTATTGATCTCGGCGGAATTGGACGAGATCATGGCGCTCTCCGACCGCATCGCGGTCATGTACCGCGGACAGATTGTTGCGATCGTCCAATCCAAGAAGGCCACCCGCGAGCAGCTTGGACTTTGGATGGCCGGCGCCCACGTGGAAACCGCTTAGACCGTTCAGCGCATCCTTCGGGACCTTTATCCGCTTCACCCAAACAGGAGTTTTCACAACTCCTGTTTTTATTCAGATGAGAAATGCGGGGGATATGAGGAAAGTGAACCTGCGGTAAAATACCTTCTTGACGAAGGAGAAAAAATGAAAAAAAAATTACGCCCGCTCAACTTTTTGATAATTGCCGCCCTATTCCTTGGTGCCTGCAACCTGCCTTCCGGGACCACCGGTGAAGATACGGTCGGTACCGCCGCTGCACAAACCCTGGCCGCCGTATTAAGCGCCACACCTCTGCCCGGCGCAGTCACACCAAGTTTCACCCCTTTATCCCAACCGGCCACCCTTACACCTATACCGACAAATGCAAATACAAACACACCTGTTCCCACCGCCACATCCAATTGCAACTTGATGCAATTCATTACGGATGTGACCATTCCGGACGGCACCATTGTGTCGCCCTCCCAGGCCTTTACAAAGACCTGGCGCATCAAGAACGTGGGCACCTGTACATGGACCCCATCCTATGCCATAGTATTTTCAAGCGGCAATTCGATGAACGGCCCGGCCACCCAGGCACTGACCAGCAATGTCAACCCCGGGCAAAGCGTGGATATTTCGGTTAATTTAACCGCTCCTGCAACCCCTGGAGATTACACCGCCTACTGGAAATTACGGGATGGTTCAGGTGTGTTATTCAACCAATTTTATGTGCAGATCAAGGTCCAGAATTCCGTAACCCCCACCTACACATTACCCCCTGCCATTGTATTTGCCGTGACCGGCGTCACCTTTAACGTTACAGGGACCTGCCCCAATTTCAGCTACACGGTTAATGTCACCACAAATGGGGCGGGAACGGTAAATCTTCATAGAATATTCAGTGACGGAGGCACGGATACGCTTCCCAGGACCCTGAATTTTGCTTCTGCAGGAACGCAGTCTTTCACGGAACCAGTTTATTTTGGCGTGGCAGGCAGCAGCTCCTGGACAGATATATATATAGACAGTCCCAATCATCAACAATTCGGGCGCGCCACGTTCACCTGCCCATAATACATTTGCAAGAAAATTAATATCCCAAGCGCCCGGGTTTTCCGGGCGCTTATTTTTAACAGTATAATCATTTCAGTATATGAAAGGAAAAAAATGTTCAAACTGATAAAATCCAACCTGATCAATACAATCCTGGTCACAACCTTTCTGGTTGCCGCATGCAATGGTGCGGGAACCTCCAACGATCCCTTTATCGCCACAGCCGTTGCACAAACTGTCGCTGCACAGAATGCGGCATCACAGGCCACTGATACACCGGCCCCAACACAAACGCAGGCCACCCAGACCCCTGTACAATTCATCCCAACATTGACCCCGCTTGTGCCTCCAGCCTCCCCGACTCGGCCCATTTCCAACTCCGGTGGGGCGTGCGCAAGCGCAAGCCTGTCCAGTGAAACCGTCCCTGATGGGACGATCTACAAACCCGGCCAGGTCTTTACAAAAACCTGGCAGATTACAAATACAAGCACTTGTGTCTGGAATACAGGCTATAAAATAGTATTCTGGTCCGGTGATGTTCTGGGAGGAGCCTACGTATATGACCTGCCCCAGGCAACTGGCCCTGGCGCGACCATACCGATCGCCCTCGTACTTACTGCGCCTCTTACAGAAGGCACCTATAAATCGGAATGGATGTTGCAAACCCCGGATGGCACTGAATTTGGTGTCGGCAGTTACAGCGCCCCGTTCTATGCAAAGATCGTTGTCTCCACTGCGGAAGCCCCCGAATATTCAGTGACTTCAGTGGTATACGATGTTGTCCGCACTCCGGCGACAGGCTGCCCGACAAACACCACATATACCGTATACGCCACTTTTACAACAAACGGTCCTCTTGAATTCTCGTATTTATGGACCCAGAGCGACGGTAACAGCCAGGATGGGAAAGGTACGATAAAAATGACAGCGGCCGGTTCCAAAACCGTTTCCCGTGAATGGAAACTCCATCTGGGAGCCTCACCGAATGACAATCGCTGGATGGCCGTTACAGTCACGAGCCCGGTCTATATGGAATTTCCGAGGGCAGGTTTTAGTTACAACTGCCAGTAAATTTGAAAAGGCCAGCTTCCCGCTGGCCTTTTCAAAGGGAACCATTCCTACCTTCTCTTCGTCTTTAATCCTTGGAAACCGATTATACGGAGAAACCATGTTTAAACAAAAATCCCCCTTCATTCTTTTTATTGCAATCCTCATTCTCGTTCAACTGGCCTGTAATGTGCCGAGCAAATCCGCCACGCCGGATACCTTCGCGACTTTAAACGGCCTTTATACCCAGTCTGCTCAAACCCTCGAAGCTGGGGGCACGCAAAGTGGTTTCACGGCTACCCCGGGTTTACCCCTGCCTTCCGCCACGATTGCGAATGGAACTGTCGCGGCAACGAATACTGCGATCCCGCAAGTACCAGCCCCCGTGTCCAGATGTGACTCGGCTCAATTCCTCAGCGATGTGACCTATCCAGACGGCAGTTTTGTATCCCGCAATAATACCTTCGTCAAGATCTGGCGCATTAAGAACACAGGCACCTGCTCCTGGACACCTTCCTATGCCCTGGTATTTACGGGCGGGGATGCCATGAGCGGACCGTCAGCCGTTGCACTTGCCGGGAACGTTAGTCCCGGGGAGTATATCGAGATTCCCGTTACATTGACCGCTCCAAACAAGGACGGGAATTATCGAGGGTATTGGAAATTACGAAATGCCTCGGGTGTCTTATTTGGCATCGGCACCCTGGCCGATACGGCAATATGGGTGGATATCAAAGTGACCGGCCCTGCCTTTGTGGCCTATGAATTTGCTGTTAATTACTGCAACGCCGACTGGTCGAATGGCAATGGATCCCTGCCCTGCCCCGGAACGAACGGGGATTCCAGCGGATATGTCATTAAATTAAATGCACCCGTCATGGAAAACGGCGCGACTGAGGATGAGCCCGGCCTGCTGACCGTTCCCCAGGATAAGAACAATGGCGTCATCAACGGACAATATCCCTCATTCCCCGTCCAGACCGGGGACCGTTTCCGGGCTCTGGTAAATTGCCAGCACAACTCCCAAAAATGTGACGTGATCTTCCGGCTGGATTACAAGAACAACGGGCAGATCAAAACACTGGCGAGCTGGCATGAAATCTATGAAGGCAAGTTTTACCCGGTCGACCTCGACTTAAGCAGTCTGGCGGGTGAAACCGTTAAGTTCATCCTGGTTGTGGATGCTAATGGCGCCAACAATGCCGATAAAGCCATCTGGCTTAACCCTTATATTATCCGTCAGGGCGTTCCCTCGCCGACGCCCACCGCTTCGATCACGCCGACCGCCACAGCCACGGCAACTTTTACATCCACGCCAACCGCGACCGTGACCTTTACTCCTACTCTCACACCTACTCCAACAAATACCGCCACGTCAACTCCAACAAATACGCCGACCCCGTAGGTGCGTTATAATAAAGTTACTATTTTTGGAGGTCACTAATATGAAATCTAGCAAGTCAATCTGGCTGGCAGCGGCAACAATGCTGGCCGCCATTTTAAGCTCATGCAATTTGGGAGCCACTCCCGCTCCTGAACAGGACCCGTCATTCATTCAAACCCAGTCTGTTGGCGCTGTATTAACCCAGGCCGCCATTCAACAGACCCAGACTGCCCTGGCGATTCCGCCGACTCCGATGCCAACCAACACTTCCCAACCGACAGCAACCCTGCTTGTAGCTCCCACCTTTGCGGTTTTAGGTACGCCATTCGCATTTAATACCCAGCAACCCGGGTTGACCCCCTTTGCTTCACAGGTTCCAACAGTCGGACTGAGCGGCCCCATTGGAGCCACAAAAAATGGCTGTAACGACGGCGCGTTTGAGAGCGAAGACGGTGTGCAAGACGGTACCGTCCTTCCACCCTTAAAGAGTTTCCAGAAATCCTGGGACATTCGAAACACAGGGACCTGCACCTGGGACGAAGGCTATACATTTGCCTTTATGGCCGATCTCTCCACTCCTGGATTTGAAGGATATAACATCGTTCTTCCGAAGAACAAACCCGAGGATTACACAAAACCCGACCGCACCCAAAATTTCGTTCTAAAACTAACCGCTCCAAAAACACCCGGGGATTACGTCGGGTACTGGAAATTACGGGATGATTCAGGGAACTATTTTGGCCCGCTCGTTTATGTAAAGATCACCGTCAAATAGAATCAGGAATCCATACGGAAAAAAAGAGGTTCTATTATGAAATATAAACTTCCCATCCTTGCACTGACAGGCATGCTGATCCTCGCGGCCTGTGCTCCCGCCACCCCCATCGAACCGACCCCTGATGTGCTTGCCGTACGGACTTCCGCTGCCTACACGGTGGTGGCCGAGTTCACACTCACGGCCGCGGCCTTTACGCCCACCCCCCTGCCTCCCACGGAGACACCCACCCAGGAGCCGCCGACCGAAACGCCTGCCCCGGTCTTCGCAACCGATCCAACTCAAATTGCCCTGGGGACTCCCGGCGAATTATGTGACGATCTTTCCTTCGATCCCACCACAGTGGATGTGACCATTCTGGACGGCACCGCCATGACACCCGGTCAGGAATTCATCAAGACCTGGAAGATAAAAAATACAGGTGCCTGCGCCTGGGGGGATGGATACGGCTTGATCTATTCCTATGGCGAAAAAATGGACGGCCAGCCGGTTCCCTTGGGGGTCTTGGTCGAAGTCGGCCAGGAAGTGGAGATCTCCGTGAACTTCAAAGCGCCGACCAAGATCGGCGAATACACCAGCGCCTGGCAGATGACAAATCCCAAGGGCATACCTTTTGGTAAGGCCATCTTTGTGAAGATCATCGTCAAGTAAAAGTGACTGCCGCACTTAAACAGGCAATCAAGGAAAAAGCGCGCCAGCTGGGGTTTACCCTGGCTGGCGTTACTTCTTCCAGGCCCCCCGCGCATTATTCCACTTTTGAATCATGGCTGAACGCCGGCCTGCACGGCATGATGACTTATCTTGCCGAAGACCGCAGCCGCACCCGCCGGGCCGACCCGAAACAGATCCTGCCCGAATGCAAGTCCATTCTGGTGCTGGCCACGCCTTATTCGCCGGTTTCCAACGAACTCCCCGGTCCGAAGATCGCATCCTATGCCCTCGGGGATGATTATCACGAGGTTCTTCCAGTGCGCTTGAAAAGCCTGGTCGAGTTCATCGAAGAACAGGTCGGCCATCCGGTCACCAACCGCTATTACTCAGACACCGGTCCCATCCTCGAGCGGGAACTTGCCCAACGCGCAGGCCTCGGCTGGATCGGAAAGAACACCCTGCTCATCAACCCCAAGGCGGGCTCGACTTTTTTTCTGTCCGAGATCCTGCTTGACCTTGAACTCGAACCGGATCACCCGATCATCAGCGATCATTGCGGCACCTGCACTCGCTGCCTCACGGCCTGTCCCACCCAATGTATTCTGCCGGATCGCAGCCTCGACGCCCGCCGCTGTATTTCCTATCTCACGATAGAGCTCAAGGAGAACATCCCGGAAGATCTGCGTCCTTTGATGAAGGATTGGATTTTCGGGTGCGATGTCTGCCAGCAGGTCTGCCCGTGGAATCGCTTCTCCGCCCCGGCCGATCCCGCCTTCGAGCCGAAAATCCCGCTTCCGGTTTTGACCTCGGACCTGACCCTGACATCCGTTGAGTTCAATCAACGCTTCAAGAAAAGTCCGGTCAGGCGGACCAAACGCAGGGGATATATTCGCAACCTGGCCGTCTCCACCGGCAATAACGGCGATCAGAACGATCTCCCCAGGCTCGAACAGGCTGCGCTAGACGACGAACCTCTTATCCGCGAGCATGCGCAATGGGCAATACAAAATATTAAAGGTAAACATGACCAAACTGCTGATCGCGACCAATAACAATGGCAAGGTGAAGGAACTGCAGGATCTGCTAAAGGATGCCGGGGTTGAACTCGTTACGCCAGCCGACCTCGACATGGATCTCGACGTGGAAGAGGATGGTCTAACCTATGTCGAAAACGCCGTCAAAAAGGCTGTCGCCTTCGCGCAGGTCAGCGGACTGATCTCACTGGCAGATGATTCCGGCCTTGAAGTGGACGCCCTCGGTGGAGCGCCAGGGCTATATTCCAAGCGGTATTCCCCTAAACCGGATGCAACTGATGCCGACCGGCGCGCCTACATGATCGCAAACCTGCAGGGCAAGCCCAGGCCATGGACGGCTCACTTCCATGCCACGATCGCCATTGCAGTTCCGGGCATGCAGGTTGAAATCGCAGAGGGAAATTGCCATGGAGAGATCATCCCGGAGGAACGCGGTTCCGGCGGCTTTGGTTATGACCCGATCTTTCTGTTCCCGGAATTGGGCCGGACCATGGCGGAATTGGAAATGGATGAAAAAAACCGCCTCAGCCATCGGGCCAGGGCGGTCATGAATGCAATTCCGATCTTAAGAAGGATCCATCCATCAAGCTGATTCTGCCGGTTGCGCAGGACCGGCATCCGGATTAAGTTTGACGCGCTTTTTTCGCGTCTTTTTCAAGCGCGGGGCAAGCGAGACAAGGAATTGCTGAAGCAGTTCCACGACCGAATCCGTCTGTTCGAGCATGACCATGTGTCCCGCATTTTCCAGCACACACAGCTGCGAGTTGGCGATTCCGTCCCGAAGAGCTTCTGAAAATTTGACCGGCATCATCCGGTCCCCGGCACCGCACATGATCAGCGCAGGATGATCGATCTGCCCCAAGTGTCCGGTCACATCAAATTCATTGCACGCCAGAAAATCCCCGAGCAAAACAGCCGGCCGCATATTCATCATCCGCTTTTTGGAAAGCTGCACGAGATTCTTTGGCGCATGAACGCTGAAACAATTTTCGTTGATCATGTCCACGGCGGATTCAAAGGTGTTTTCATTTCCCGCAGTTTCAAGGACGGCTGGAGCAACCCGCATTTTGGGGCCGCCACAGAATAATCCCAGCCCTGCAACGCGTTCGGGATATTTCAAGGCAAGTTGCAGCGCAATCGCGCTGCCCATGGAAATCCCCACGATGACCGCCTGACGGATCTGTAATGCATCCAGAAATGCGATCACATCCACTGCATATTCAGCGACGGAATGCCTGCCTGCGCCTTCCGATTTTCCATGCCCGGGCAGGTCGGGGGCAAAAACACTCCAACCTTCCAACCGGCGGATCTGCGGGGGCCAGGATAAATGATCACCGCCCGCCCCATGAAGCAATATCACGGGCGGGCGATTGAGGTCCTGGTTCTCTGCCGGGCCGGCAAAATAATACAGGTTTGAGATAAGAGGCATGTTATCTGGATCGCGCGTGATGCAAACGGTCTGCAGCATCCTCTGTCAGGGGGATGTAGACCTGCACCTTGGTGCCCTTGCCCAGGGCGGAATCCATCTGGAACAGGCCGTTGACCAGCTCGGCCCGCTCACGCAGATTGATCATGCCAAGACTGCTATTGGCCCTCTGATCGTACGACTGGGCCATGGCCTTGATGTCAAAACCTACGCCGTTATCGACAATCTCCAATAGGGCGATGCCCACTTCCACCTGGCGCAGGCGCACGGCGATCGTCTCGGCGGCGGCATGCTTGCGGGCATTGTTGACCGCTTCTTCAATGATGTAGAAAATCACGCCCTGCTTGCCCATTTCCAGCTGGGATGTTACCCGTTCATCGATGGCAACAGTCACTTTCTGACTGTAGGTTTCAAGCATCTTATCGGACATGGCCTGTACAGCCGCGGTCAAGCCCTGGGATTCCAGGATCAGCGGGCGCAGGGTGAACAGCATGTGCCGGATTTCCTTGGTGGTGCGGTGCGCCAACTCTTCCAGCTTGGTGATCTCCTCACTGGCGGCGTTGACATCCTTGGTCATCATGCGTTTCGCAATATTCAGGCGCATGGCCATGGCTGCAACGGATTGGGTCGGACCGTCGTGCAGATCACGGGCCAGTTTCTTGCGCGCCTCTTCATGGACCTCGACCATGCGCTCTTTTTCCTCGACCAGATCCTGATACAGGCGCGCATTTTGGATGGCGATCACAGCCTGGCGGCCGATAATATCCAGAAGGCTCTGGCGTTCCGAATTAAAGTAGTCGGGGTCGGGATGGGCAAACAGCAGGGCCCCATACACGTTGAAACCGCTTCGCAGCGGAAAACAATATCCGCTGGTGCAGGTCCGAAGCGCAACCACACGCCCAAGTTCGGGATCGTAACCGATGTCCTTGAACAGGATCGGCTCGCCCTCATCAAGGGCTTTTTTGAGGATGCCTTCCGCCGCATCGAAGGTGACGCGCATATCCGCGGTGGTAAAACGCCTGGCCGAGCCGATGCGCAGTTTGCCACCGTTGAACAACATGACGACGCCCACCAACGGGTCGCTGACCAGCTGTTCCGGATCGGGATTTAAGGCGGCCGCGCTCATATCCAGCGCGGATTCAAGCACACGTTTATAGCTCAAGGTCGAAGACAGGGCCGAGGTCAACTCGTAGATCGCGCGCATTCGTTCATTCTGGATCGAGCGGCGCTTTTCCTCCGTATCAAAATAGAGCGAACGGTTACGCCTCATGTGGATCATGATCCGACGGCCGAGGAAACCGAAAACAACGCTCAAGACAACCAGTGTCACCGAAACGGTAATGGCGAGGGAAAGTTCATCCTGGACTTTCATCCCCATATAGATCACCAGGCCGGAGAACAACAAGGCGGTAATCAAACCGCCAAGAAATTCAAAAAAGATCGAACCGGTCAGGATGGGCAGCAACCCGACCCAAAATGCGGGCCCATGGGAGCCACCCTGCACCCAAAAAAAGGCGCCCGCCAAAAGCAGGTCCACCAGAATGTTGATGCGGCGATGAAACCTCATGCGCACGTTCAAGCTGGCCAGGGCGGTCATGGCAAGATTCCATGCGATCATGATGCCCAGAGGCCAGGAAATGGACAATTCCAGTTTCCCGCCCAACCCAAGCGAAACAGTCACGCCCACCAGCATGATCCAGCGCAATGATATGGCGAACCAGTCCGCCATGTAGGGTGTATCATACCTTCGCATCATAACATTCCAATAATAACGAAAAACACAGGGTTGCGCAACTTACTTGACGTTACAGCTGAATTACACCTTGTCAGGCTTCGTATCCCATGCGCACCAGATAGGTGTCCAGTTTCGCATTTAAGACCGATTTTTGTTCGGCGGTATAAAACTCACGGAAGCGGCCGATCTTGCCCTTATAGAAATGCAGACCCTGCTGGCCGTCAGAAGCTCCAGGACGGTAATTTTCGATCACATTGCCGACTTCGGGCCGGTTTCCGTCCAATTTTAGGTAGTTGACCAGTTTGGCGGATTCGGCATCATAGCTGGTCAGCAGGTCTTCATAGCGGGCGACAAGCACATTCTTCTCGGCCATCCATTTTTCCCAAATATGGACATATTCCATCATGAATTCAACACTCTTGTCGAAATCGTCCAGGTAGGAGAAGGCATTCGGCCTGCCCTTTGCCAGCGCCCGCTGGCCGAAGTCAAAGGCCGAAAGCATGGCATCGCGGGGGTCGCGATAGATGTAAGTGATGCGCAGCAGGCCCAGGGTCGAGAGCAGACGCGAGGCATTTGTCGGTCCCGCATGAGCCTTGATGACGAAAGTGTTCCCCAACAGGGCCGGCAGGCATACCATTCCAAGTCGCCTGGCCGACAGCACACCGATATTGCAGTTGACCTCGGTCAGGATCTTTTGCAGGCCATATTTCGTGCGAATATCGCGGGCGTCCGCACAGCCCGTGGTCTTCATAAGGTCATGGATTAAATTATAGTGCCAGCCCGAACCCGCGCGCGGCATTCCCACTGAAAGAACGATCATTTGATTTCCTTGTTCGATGAATTGTAAGAGACCCCCACCATGATACCTGAAATTAGCCAGATATTCGGCGTTGTGAGCGAATCCTGGGTGAAATTATAAAAGGTGACCGCCAACCATGCAAACACCCCGGCCGCGGCGGCAAAACGCGCCCAGGGGACCGGCCACCGCAACAAGCTGAGGGTTTCGCCCAAAATATAAAACTGAAAAGCCAGGTATAAAAAGAAACCGATCAGGCCGGTCTCGGCCAGCATGCGCACATAAATGTTCTTCGGGTTGGGATACAAACGATTTTCCGGGTTTAATTGTTTTGCGATCTCCGGCACGGTGGTCAGGGACCAGTCGGGCAGGTTCTGGTAAATGTAAAACCCGCTCCCGCCCAAGCCGACACCCGTCCAGGGATGTTCTTCAAATGCCGCCAGCGCGCCCGCGGAGTACGCACCGCGCGCACCGGCATTGATATCCACCAGATATTCACTCAGGCTGGCGGCATCGATCTCCCACAAGCGGCGGAAAAAATTTTTCTGGCTGAGAAAAAGGAAGGCCCCTGCGATCACACCCACCACCACCAGGATCATGCCAATCCGAATCGCCGCATCCAAAATACGGCCGCGAAAGCCGCCGGCAAACCAGGTCCACACTGAACGCAGGACCCCCCGGCCAAGAAATAAAAATGTAAGCCCGGCGGCAGCCATGGTCACCAACAGCCCGCCGCGTGAATAAGTGGCCAGCACCACCAGCAACGAACAAGCCAGCAGGACAGGCTCCAGCCACTTCAGGCGTGAGATGCGGAAGTTGGTCAACACGGCGGCGAACAGGAACGGGATAAAGGTCGTCGCAAGCTGTCCGGCAAGCCAGGCCGGTTCATAGGCCAGCCCTGAGATGCGGTTCGTGCGCACCAGCTCACGCATGGAAAAAGCCAGCTGCCAGTGCGTGACCATTTCCTTTTTCAACAGACCGGTATAAAAAGTAACGGCCTGCAATCCGCTCCATGCCAGGTCCAGACACAGGCCGGCAAACAGCCAGCGGACTGAGAAACGCAGATCGTCTTCATTCCTGTTCATCCACATGGCGCTGATAAAAAATGACAGGCCGATGGCGAGAGTCGCCATCGCACGGATGGCCCGGCCCGCATAGAACTGTCCACGCAAGGGGATCGGATCGATGACCAGCCCAAAGCTGGTCACTGCGACCATGAACAGGATCAACGCTCCGAGCGGGACCCAGGCGCCTGTCCAATTTAATTTAATCCTCCCGCGCCAGGCCAGAATCAGTAAAAGCGGAAGCAAGGCCGCCAGCGGATACAACGCAAGCGGGCGGACAAACGTGCCCTCGCCTACAAAAGGGAACCAACGAAAGCTCGTGACCGGCAGGGTCAGCAGGGCCGCACCCCACAGAAGGCGCATGAGTTTTCCAGGCTGACGAAGGAATTCTTTCATGTGTTTTTCGGCTTGAGGAAGAGCAGGGCAAAAACAGCCAGGGTCAGGAAACCTGTCGAACCAGCCAGCAGGTATCCGCTGAGAGGGATGCGCCGCTCCACGGGCAGTCCCGCGGATTGGGTGACTTCCAGTTTTACAAATTCATTGATCGCCCCTGCATCGATATCCGCCTGTGCCCGGGCAGCGAAGGCTTCCGCCCAGGCCGAGGCCAGCGCGGCCGCCTGCTTGGGGTCGCGGTCATCGGCATAGAAATGCCAGCCGGCTTCGGCCGGTTGGCTAAGCTGTAAAACACGTCTGCGCAGGTCTTGAGAGGAAATCGCAAATTGCGAGGAAAGCCCGTCGATCACGTCATCGGACCAGGCCAGTTCCTCGAGCTTGCGGCTTTCGCGTTCGAGATAATAGAACTGCTGACGATCCGTGTCCTGGGGCCAGGCCTGCTCGAGATTAAAGTCCACGTTGACCGTGGCGCGCGCTTGAAACGCGGGCGGAAATACGTAGTAAAGTGCGGCACCCAACAGGGCACCCAGCAAGGCGCCCAGCACCCAAAAGCGCCAGGCCTTTAGCAAGCGGACAAGATCATCGAGCGAGGGGGAGGTGAGAATGAAATTCATGGACCTTTTCTTTTGCGAGCGCAGGAAATCCCGCCCGCCTATTTTGGTTTGATACGCCACTTCCAGAGCGGACCGATCAACTTTCTCAGATGGTATTTTGCCACAATCAACGAGAAAAAACCACCGCCATCGCGGTAATGAACGCGCAGCATTTCCTGCCAGCCGCGCTCGTCGGCCACACTGGTCTTGCTGGTGGTATGGATGCGGAAATTCGCCCAAACCTTGCCCGGCAGATATTTCAGCGGCGCCTTGGCGGCGATGCGCGTCCACAAGTCATAATCCATTGCAAAATAAAAGGACGGGTCGAGCGGGCCGAGTTCCCGCCAGTATTTCGCGCGGAAGAACATGGTCTGCTGTGGAATATGAACGTAGCCTTCGCGCAGACGGCGCAAGTCAGTCTGTGCAGCGTTGAATTTTCCGATGATCCGGTCATCTTCGTCGATGAAATTACAATCGGCGTAGACCAGCCCAACTTCCGGGTTTTCAATTAAATATTTGACAGCCTGCCCGACTGCACCGGGGGTATAGGTGTCGTCCGAGTTCAACCAGGCCAGGATATCGCCTTTGGCGCGGTTGAAACCCTTGTTGATCGCATCGGTCTGACCTTTGTCCGGCTCGCTGACCCACCAGGCCAGTTTCCCTTCATATTTTCGGATGACGTCCGCGCTGCCGTCAGCGGACCGGCCATCCACGATGATGTATTCAATGCGCGGATAATCCTGTCCCAACACGGATTTGATCGTGGCTTCGAGAAAGCGCGCTTGATTAAAAGATGGCGTGATAATGGAGACGAGAGGCATGGGCAGGGGCTTCATTTTTTATCCCCACTCGGCATCTGAATAGAAAAGATCGGATACGCCCTCGGTCATCCTGCGAATGCGGGTGATCTCCTCCGCGCTCAGGCGTTTTTTCCAGTTGTCCACGTTGGCGCGGCTGTCCAATTTCACGGAGTGTACTTTTTTTCTGGAAAGCTCGGCCGGATTCTCCGAACTGCTGGAGTTGAGGATGGTGTCTTTCACCTTGTCATCAAAGGTCAGACCAAGAGATTGATACAGAGTTTTATATCCCCCAACAGGGTCGAGGGAAAGGTCTTCGTGGCGGACGATGTGGAAATGCGGGAACAGGCCGCGGGTCGAATGAACGAAACGATAGATCATCCGCCAGAGCAATGCCGACTGGCCGATGATATCGTCTGGCCCGATCGAGCTCATCCCTGCGCGGTCCGCCTGTAAATGATCGCGCATCAACATGGGCTGGTTGAGCAGGTCGGAAAAATCAAAGGGCCAGTTCAGGCGCTTGAGGCTGCTGGCAAACGCAGCGGGATGCCGGACCGTGATCACGACCTGGCAGTTCAATTTTTTCTCAAACCATGGGGTCGAAAACACGGCAAAGGGATCCTTCAAAAGCGCCCGTTGACCGCGCAGGGCGCCGGCGGCAAAAATGGACAGGTCCCGGCCCATGCGCAAAAGGTCCTTGCGGGAACGCAGGGACCCCAATTCGGACAGCAGATGATATCGAAATCGGAGAAGTTCTTCAAAAGCGGGAAGATAGGTTTCTTGATTCTCTTCGGTGATGTACTTGTACCAGTGCTTCACCTCCGCACGAAGGACCCCCGGTCGATGCTGCACGTTCAACGGTTCGCTGATGTAGGCCGTCTGCGGATTGGAAGCCAGCATCCTGCCCACCCAGGTGGTCCCGCTGCGATGTGCGCCTGTCACCAGAATTGAGGATTTCTTATTCATCTAAATATTCAAATATATTAGTGCCGTGCATGGTCACAGCCTGAATCGATTCCAAATCATAATATTGTGCTGCACAATGATTCACCCAGTTCTTTGTGCTACTGTCCAACTCCTTAATTTTGTAAACACCTGAAAAAGCGGGGACAATGATATTTTTTTCGCCCATGTTAGAATGCCGAACAATATATGCATTCCGCAGATCCCACAGCTCGGCGCGGACGCGAAATTCCGGGAGGTCGTATTTGTAAATATGATATGCTGACCGTAATGGGTACAGAATGGAGAACGCAGAGAAGGCGGATAAAACCATCCAATAAACATACAACGTGCGATATCTAAAATACAATTCCTTTAGCAGCAACCCAATGAAAGAACCTATTAGCATAACAGCGACAATCATTTCGGTCCGTGCAAGAAAACGCGCCCGCTCTTCAGGAAAACCCTGTCCATAAACACTGGGTGAAAAACCAGCCGCGATCAGCAGCCACGTCAAAAATAGCACAGCTATCAAAGCGAGCATTATCTGATACTTATGTTTAGTGTGCAATTTGAACGGTTCTGCTAGCCTGTAAAACCAAACGAGAATGATAGAAATCAATGCAGAAATAGCGAACGGAACCGGAAGAGTACGAAGAGAATCAACCATAAAGAGATAGCTATACAAAAACGAATCCCTTAACACTCCGATGATATTCAGAGTTTTATCCTGAGACGCATTCGCAGTGGCTGGTGAAAGGAGCATTACAACCAACCCTACAAATATACCTGCGAATGTGCAAAAGAGCAGGTTGAGCTGTTTTTGTTTGAATGCAGACTTTCCCCAAACCCAAACAAAAATTATTATCAAGGGCAGGGCCGTGAGAGCAGTAGTGGTTGGGGGCTCTGAAAATCCCGCAAAGATAAACGCAGCAAAGAAAGCGAACAGGTTTATTAACATCGAATGCGATTGGCATTCTGCGCACCTTATTTGTTTAACCAAAAAAGCACCTAGGAAGGAGCCAAACACCAATGGCGCAAAATGCGTCATCATGGCTGAACGCCAGTACACTGTTTGAAAAAGATTCGGCGCTTGTAAAAAGCTAAAAAAAGCAACTAAAGCACCCAGGAAAATATCGACTTGTATTGAACCATCCAAATCCAAGAATATTCGGATTTCATGAACACATCCAATCAAGCCGAGAACCCAAAGAAATGCGAAGGAAGTAATGGTAATTTGCATGCCGTCTTTTCCAAGAAGCTCACTATATCCTTCAAAAAACAAGTTGGAATAACGCATGGTGGCCCTAGGCCATGTACCAATGGTATAGCGTTCGATCACAGCCTTTAGTGGAGAAGCATCTTTTATTAGCATAGCTTCACAATAATCATCCCCAAGGTAGCGCGAGAAAGTGCCTAAATAGATATACATGCCGATAGTGACCAAGATGGCTACAGTGCACGCTCCAATTATGTAATGAAAGATGGAGGTTTCGTATTTCTGTAATTCGTATCGCATTCTATAATAAATCCTTCCTTTGAGTCGGTTAATTCAAACTGAACGATTGATTACACTACAGAACCGGATTTTTAGAGACAGGAAGCACAACAGGCTTCAATCTGAGATTAGATAAAATTGTGCGGAAGTGACCTGCTTTAGTTTTTGTGGTCAATTGGAATAAGAGTTTGAGCAGGTTGAAATTAGGTAGAGTACTGGGCAGCAAAGGCTGCTGGAGTTTTGTAACCTAATGGTAAGGTCGCTGGGTATTATAGTGCAAATACCAGTCCTCGATTACAACCTGGGCGTCCGGCAGGGATGAAAACCATTCAAGCTGTAGGCATTCGTCACGACATCAGTTGTTGATGGTTAGCCTAGTCTACCGCCGCAGAATAATCCTAATTGCATATGGGTTTGGGTCCGCCATATTCGCAGGCACAGTACTGCTAAAAAGCAGACCGTCCTTTTGAAGTACACCGGGAGCCTGATCACACAAAATGTGCCCATTTTGGGGTCAGAGACAGCAAATTGAGGCTCGTTGGCGGTTTTGCAATAGTTCAAACAGTCGCATTGGTTCTTTGTTCTGCACAAAAAAAGGAATACCAGGTTGGGGAGTAATGAACGAATCAGCTGGCAGAGATTGGATGGCTTGATGCAATAGGCTAGGGAGTCTGCGTAGTACCCAAATGGCTATTTGACCCAGAGAGACGTCTTTCCGTTTTCCGTCTTGATCTATTGGCAGAAGGGCGAGAAATTGCCCTAGTGTTTAGCAACCAATCTGCCCGATGCTCCCTTGACTTTACGTTACCACCACAGATGGATGTAGATCGAAGAGATTTTTACTAGAAGTCATCTCAAAAATGGTTAAAGTCCCTAAAACTGCCGGATTTCCCTTGTAAATTTGGGACTTTTGCCCTGCAAGGGTATTTTTGAGATAAGTTCTAATTTCAAGAAAGACTTTTATGCGCTCTGTGAGTAAACTCCGGGGGATTAGTCTCTTGTTATTCCTTATATTCATGTTATGGCACACAAATCGAAGTTTCCACAAAACAAAAATATATGAAGTATTGTAACTTTCTAAATTATTGCGACAATTGCCTGGAATCGAATTTCCGGCACGAGTCCGCCTTGCAATTAGAAAGGTCTCTTACCCAGGTGGAAAGCTTTTCAAGAAGTCCTGGATCAGCTTGATTGGCTATATTCTCCAATTCAAAAGGATCATTTTTTAAGTCATACAACTCAACAAATCCATTTGCGTGTTCCATATACAGATATTGATTTGTTCGAATCCCAATATTTATGGGATCAAGGAATCTTTGCGGAAGAAAAGGAAACATTAATATGGTCTGAAGAATATTAGCAGACGTGACGGCAGGATTAATTCTCGCATCTACAGGACTATTACCTGGATAAACCTCCAAAAGATAACCCTGTCGCCAATCGATCGGGTTAACAGGTTCACCTGCCAGAACACCAGCCAAAGATCTCCCGTCCACAAATGCAGGGGGAATGATGCCTGCCCAGTCAGTTATCGTCGCGGCAATATCCACATTCCCTGCGAGCAAGCCCGAAATCAAACGCCCTTCAGGAATGCCGGGCCCACGAACGATAAATGGCACGACGATATCCTCCTCGTAAAGAGTGCCCTTGCCTTCAAGCAACCTATGCTGTCCTAAATGATATCCATTATCAGATGTGAAAACAATATAAGTGTTTTCAAGCTGGCCATTTTCCTTAAGGGTTTTAATTAATTCGGCAAGCATTTCATCAACAGCTTGCATCGAAAGGATCCGCTGGCGATATACCTTATTAATTTTTATGATTTCTTCATTGGATAACAATGGATTACGACTCATATTATCTGACTTGTCCGATACGTCGGCCTCATTAAATGAGGGTGTCACAGGTATCGTTACTGATGGAAACAAACTCAAATGTCTTTGGGCCGGTGTTGCTGGAGCATGCGGTGCAAATGGAGCCAGATAGAGAAAAAACGGAACCTTATCAACTGCTGCGCGCTGGATAAAATCCTTTGCTTTCCGACTTAATACATCTGTAAAATAATTCACCTCATCCGGAGGATAAACCACCAAAGAGCCATTTTCATTTAAGACATAATCATATCCATCATACGCATTTTTTTTGGCTGGGCTTACCCACTCAGACCATCCCGGAGGAATGTACAATCTGTCATTTGGAAAAGGAAAACCATTGAGAAATTTTCCCATCAATGCCGTGCGATAACCGGCCACTTGCAACCACACTCCCAGTGCTGAATCACCATCACCTACTTCTTTAAATTTTGAGAAACTACCATCCGGCGCTGTGTTATTATAGACTTGGTGATTATGAGTGTATTGTCCTCGCAAAACAGTTGTTCGTGAAGGGCAACAAAGCGGGTTTGAAATCAGGAAATCATCTAGAGAGGTCCCACGAGCAATCATCAAATCCTGCAGGTTTTTCATGTAATCAATCGAGTTTAATTTTGAGTCCAAATCATCAACAATGATAAATAAAATATTGGGGCGATTTTCCTTCGGCAGAACAACACCTAATTCATGTTCTGGCGTTCTACAACTTGAAAACAATAGACATAAAAGCATAAAGACCACAGCTAGATCAAACCGAAATAATCTATTGAACATATAATTACATCCTTTTAATTTCATATCTGCCAGCAAAGTCGGCACGGATTAAGCAGTGAACTGGTGCCATTGTCGGAGCGTAGAAAAACAGAGGCGTTACAATGTTGCGAGATTCCAGATTAAAATACTATCACATCTTCAGCTAGGATTGAGGCCGCCATCAGAATTCCCAAACACTAGCGGGGGAACTCATCCAAAACGCTCAGAGTCTAAAAGAGACATCCACTACCAGTGCGGAGAGTATTGTAACGTAAAATCGAAAGGCTTTCCTGCTGCAAAAGAGGGTCATATTTGGAATAAACGGAGGTTTTATTGGAAACAAAAGTTATAAAATCAAAAGTGACAGTCCATGATTACTGTCACTTTTGATTTTCTTGGTGATTTGCCTCTCGGCGCTTTAATATTTTTTCCCTGATCTTTCCCAAGCCCAGCAACTTCAGGAGGGCCGAGCCTAAAATATTCAGCCTGGCCAGCCCCGTGGGCGGATGCAGGAGCAGTGCCCGCGTCCAGGCGGAAAGGGCCCCGGCAGGCTGGCCGCCATCCAGCAGGTAACGCGCGTCCACGCGGTGCGCGGCGGCGCGGGCGCGGCGGTCAACTTTGGCGAGGATCGGCGCGAGAGTTTCATCCTGTGCGGCCGCTTCCAAAATGCGGAAGGCTTCGCGCCCGAATTCGGCGGCTTTGGCGCGGTTCTTGGCCTCGGCATGATACCGCGCGGCGGCCCAGGTCTGGTCCACGTGCAGGATGGGACCCTGCCAGGCAAGCCTGATCCAAAGAAAATGATCCAACAGAAAATGAAAGGCGGGGTCCAGCCCGCCGGAATTTTGCAGGGCGGAGCGGCGCATAAAGACCGCGGGCTGGCCGATGATCTGGAAGCACAACAGGTCTTGCAGGGACAATGGTTTGTAATTCAAGGTGTTGAAGGTCCGGCCGTGTTCATCCACGGCCAGCATGTTTCCATAGACCAGCACGGCATCCGGATTCTCCTCAAAGGTCCGCACCGCCGCGCTGACCGTGCCAGGCAGATAATAATCATCCGAGTTCAACCAGGCTACGATCTCACCCGTGGCGCGCGCAAAGCCCTTGTTGATGGCCTCAGCCTGTCCATTGTCTTTTTCAGAGACCCACCAGGCCAGCCTGTCCTGATACTTTTTGATGATCTCCAGGCTGCCATCCGTGGACGCGCCATCCACGAGCAGGTATTCGATGCGTGCGTGATCCTGGGCCAGGACCGATTGAATAGTCTGTTCAAGATACGCAGATTGGTTGTAGGAGGGGGTGATGATGGAGACGAGAGTCATGTATACCCGCCCGCGTCTTATTTGGCTCTCAAATCATACAGTACATATCCGTCGCCCTCGGAAAGGACGGGATAACCATCCAGGATCGTTTTCAAGCCGGGTTGTTTATCCAGCTGACCAAAGGCAGTCACCAGAAAATAATCCCGGCCGGCGGTCAGTTCGGCGAAGTTTTGAGAGGCATCACTGCCGCCGTTCTTGATCTCGGCCAGATCCGTGACCAGAGGCCACAAATCCACATCCCGCCAGCCCCACAACATCACCCGAAAACCATAGTCCTGGGTCAGAGCGATGGTCCTGCCTTCGGCAGGAATTTGCCGGCCGATATTTTCCCAAAAGGCGGGTTCGTGACGAAAACTCTCGGCCATTAAAACGGAACGGGATACCCAAGCCTGGAACCCGAAAACGGCCACGATCAGCAGGACGAAGGGAACGCTTCTTCCCGCGCCCAGGTTTGCCACGCTTTCGATCAACGGTTTAGCCACGACGGCCAGCCCGAGGGTCACAATGGGGATCAGTTGAATATGATAATAGCTGTGTGTGTACATTTGAAACGGAAGGGTCAGGCCGTACAAAAGATAGCCAACCCACAAGCTGATCAACAACCAACGCAGGCGCGCAGGCGCGATCAACGCACCAGCCAGGCTCACGAAGATAACGGTCATCCCGAACAGCCCCCCGATAAAGGCCAGCCATTTGGTGTAAAAGTCAGTGCTGGTAATGAGCTTGAGCAGAGTCACGGTCCACGCGAAAAAGTATTCAGTGGAACGGCCGTGATTGAGCAGCACATAATAGAATAGAGCCGGCAGAATCATCATGCCCGCCATGGTCCAGACCTGTTTCGATTTCCAGAAATCCTTCCTCAGCGTGAACAACACCAACGCGATGGCCGCCCCACCAACAAAAAAGGCGATCACGATCTTGACGAAGGTTGCAAAGCCAAGCAGGCCCCCCGCCCAAAGTGCCCACTTCCATTTTTGATCTTCGGACCAGCGATATAAAAAGTAGATGCCCCCCACAAAGGCCGATGTCATCAAGGGATCCGGCTGGAACGAACGGCTGGATTGCACGGAAAACGGCAGGACCAGATAATAGGCCAGCGCGAACAGAGCCGCCCAGGGCGAGGTGGCCCGGCGCATCAGGTCAAACAAGGCAATCCCGGCGGCCAGCAAGAAGAATACCTGCCAGATCCGGGCCACAGCAATAGTCTCACCACCGGCGACAAAATAACTCAAGGCCACAACAGTCTCTATGACGGGCGGCTCGTACTGCCCGACCGACTTCGCAAAGGATTCGGTCAATGCTCTTTGTTCGTCGGTTGCACTTGGCAGGAGGGAATAATAAATATTGCGCGCAACGAGTGAATTGCGCAGTTGGCGCGAAGGTTGGAAATCCAGGGGCGGATCGGTGATGTCAAGCAGGCGCAGGAGTCCGCCCAGGGCAAGCAAAAAGACCAGGCTGGCGAACCAGATGCGGGTTTGCGAAAGAGGCGGGCTTTTCATCAGAAGAGGGAATTGTAGTCCACTTTGGGAAAGACCATCAGCTTGCCCCCGACCGTCGCATCAATGACTTCGCGCCCGGCCTTTTGAAAATGCTCGCGCGCGAAAGCATAGCCGATCTCGGACGTGTCGAGGTCGGGCAGCTGCCATTTGACTCCCTTGCCGAAATAATTCGGGTGAACGTGATTGGGGTCGTCGCCTTCCGAGACCACGGTCTTGTTCGCATCCCCTTTGGACGTGAAGTTGTGGTCCACGCCGATCAGGATCACCTGCTGAATGCCCATGTGAAAGGCGAGTTGGAGCGCAAGATTCGTGACCGTTGCGCCCTCCCAGACCCGCCCGCGCACGTCGTGCGAAAAGCCGGGACCGGTGTAGGAGGTGTACACAAAGGTGGGAATGGTTGAGAGCGGCAGGATCGGGTCAAAATGACGGTGCGAACGCCAGGCCAGGAACTTCGGCATGGGCAGGCCAAGAATATCCTGATGAAACTGCTCAATGACCAGGTCATTGGTGGCGCAAAAGTAAGTGGTCTGAAAACCAAGCTCGGGGAACAACAAATAGATGCGGTTCATCCCAAAGGTGATCTCGTTCTTTAACTTGGCGAGATCCGTCTGCCTGAGACTGGGACCGTTCCCGATGATAAAAGCGCGCCGGCCTTTATGAATATTCTTCAACTCCGCCAGGCGGCGGATGCTCTCCCTGCGCCAGGGATGCAAGTAGGCGGCAGGAAGCTGGGGAAGGCGGCGAAAGGCGTCGTAGGTGTTCCGCGCCGTTTGAAGGATCGGGGCTGGCAGTGCGGACTTAAGGAATTGTTTCATTTTCACACAAGGATGCTTCGACGAAGCTGGTAAAGCAGCCAGAGAATGACCGCGTCCACAAGCAGGGTGATCAAAAAGAAAAAGTTGGAGAAATTCATCAGGCAAAAGATCAGGTTGAGTGTCGCGGCCAGCAGGGCGAAATAATAGGATATTTTCCCCGGCCTGCCAAGCAGCATTCCGGCCGCAAAAAAAACGACCGCGCTGAACAGGACAAAAATGGAGGCGATGTCTGCCGCACTTTGGTTATTGTTCACAACCGCCATGTCGAAGTACACATACACCACATCGGCCAGCCAGATGACGGCATTAAAAAAGAACAGGGTCCGCGCCAATTTCCTACGCTGCTCCTCATTGGCTCTGTCCCTTTTGGCCGGCGTGCCGGACTTCTTCGATCTCGCCGCCATTATTCAGTGCTCAATCTTGCGGTCGCACCGCCGTCGATCACAAGTGCCTGGCCCGTCATGAAGGAGGATTGCTCATGATCCGCCAGGAAATAAATGGCACTCGCGATCTCCTCCGGAGTCCCCACGCGCCCGTTGACCGTTTTGCGCGCCAGATTATCCAGGCGATCCTGCACATTCCCGCCGCCAACATGTCCGCGGCCGAGGCCGGCCCGCAGCATGGGAGTATCCACCGCACCCGGCAGAACGGCATTGGCACGGATATTATCGGGTGCAAATTCAATCGCCATGGCGCGGGTCAGGGCCAGCAGGCCGCCCTTTGAGGCGGCGTAGGCGGCGATATTGGCGGAGGTCTGAATGGCATGCACGGAGGAAACATTCACGATGGCGCCGTTTCCGGCGGCTTTCATCAACGGATGCGCAAGTTTGACGAACAAGAACACGGATCGCAAATTGGAGGCCATTACGGCGTCCCATTCCTCGACCGTGGTTTCGATCAAAGGTTTTGCGACCTGTACCGCGGCATTGTTGACAAGGGCGTCCAAAGTGGAGGTAAAGTCCCGGGCCTGTTTAAAAATCTGTTCGGCGGAATCGGGGTGTGAAATATCGGCTTTGACAAAATGTCCATTCTTCGGGAAATCATTCCCGAAATCCGACCGGTCCACTCCGATCACACGCCAGCCTTTTTTCGAAAAATGATGCACACAGGCGCGTCCAATCCCGCCGCCCGCCCCTGTAATTAAAACTGTTTTGGGTTCAGCCATTCTTTTCTGATCCTTCCTTGTATTCCAGCCCCAGGCCTTCGACCAAATTCCTGATGGTATTCCAATGGATCCTCTCCCAGGCGGTGGGACTGGAATTGGAATTGTGCGGCGCAAGCATGACATTGTCCATTTTCATTAATGGACTCTCCAACGGCAATGGCTCGTGCTCGAAAACATCCAAGGCCGCGCCTCCCACCTGACCGGATCTCAGCGCGGCCACAAGCGCATTTTCATCCACGATGGGACCGCGCGCAGTATTGATCAGGACCGCGCCGGGCTTCATGAGGGAAAAGGTGTTCGAGTTCATCAAATGACGGGAGGTGGGATTCAGGTCACAGTTCACGGTGACAAAATCGGAATTCGACAAGAGTTTTTCAAGGCTGGTCATTTCGATGCCGGATTCGGAAAGGAAGACGTGATCGATCTCGATGATGTCCGTGCCGAGCACGCGCATGCCAAAAGCCTTCGCGCGGCGGGTGACGGCCTTGCCGATGTTGCCAATGCCGATCACACCCAGTGTGCACTCACTTAAGGACTTGCCTGGGATCTTCCGCCACTCGCCGCGTTTCATGGCGGCGTCCATCCACGGACCTCTACGTGCGAAAGCCAGCACATAGCCGAGGACTGTGTCCGCGACAGGGGTGGTGAAGGCATTCGGCGTCCGGCAGAGTCTGACATTTAACCGGGAGCAGGCTTCGGCGTCGATGGAATCGACCCCCGTCCCCCATTTGGAGATGACCTTCAAACGCGGGGTACAGGCTTCGAGGACCCGGGCGGTATACCGGTCGTCTCCACAGATGGCGCCATCAAACCGGCCGGCGTATTTTAACAGGTCGGTTTCTTCCATGCGCTCATGTACTTCGGGCACGATCAGTTCCAATCCATATTTCTCAAGAACGGGCCGAAACCGGTCCAGGAAGGGAAGCATATAGGGGGCGGTGAGCAGGACGGTGTATTTCATTAGTTGTTTGGATAGTCACAGGGATGCGGGACTTCGCTGAAATCGTAAAGATTGGGCACCGGGGAAAAATAACTGACATCCTTGAGAATATCATATTTCCCGCCGAAGTAGGTGTTGAACACCAGGCGGAAGATGTTGACCGGCGTGATGGACGCATACAACCGGTCCCTATGGTCCGGGAAATAAATCGCCGTGAGATTCCAGAAGCGTTTGTTCTTCGGTTGCAGCCACGGACCGTGGTCGCCTTGAATGATGATGATCGGCGGCGTGTCCGAATTCGCCACAATGGTGTCAATGGCCTGCAGCATCTTCGTGTTCAGGTGCTGCACCTGGTTGACGTAGCCTTTTTGATACAGGTCGGCCGGGTACTGGCGCTGATCATTCCAAAAATCGGGGGGATAGGTGGGGTTGCCTTCAGGATCGAAGACAAAGGGCGGATGAGGCGAAATGACATGAATGTATGAAAAGGTGGGCGCCTGAATCTTTGCCACATTCTCCATGTTATCGAAAATGTTGTTGAAACGGTCCCGGAACCCAACACCCAGGAGGTAATCCGGATCCACCAGGCCAAGGTCCTGTGCGTAGCGCGCGAGAGTGGTGCGCAGGAATAAGCCTTCGAACTCGGTCATCCCGGAGGAGGCCGGGGGCGGGCTGATGAAATGATCGGAATCATTCACATCCAGCCAGTCAAAGCCGGTCGCAAAGGTCACTGTTTCATAGCCCATGCTTTCAAAGTTATACCGCACGGCATTGTACTTGAGGGAATCCCACAACACGCGTCGTGCGGTGGTGTCCGGCTTAAAAGCATCATTGAGGTCCTGCAGGTATTCCATGTTAAGCGAGGAACCCAGTGAAAGCTCCGTCCTGACATAATTGCTCTGGCTGCACTTGGCCACAAAAAAGCCGCGCTGCTCCAGCTCATTGACGAACCCGCTGTCATCGAAGCCATAGGCCTGCTGAAGCAGGTCCGCCCGGCCGTAGGAATCAAGCAGGAAGAAATATACATCCGGCGGATTTTCCGGCTTGACCAGATCGGCCTCCACCGGGGAATTCTTCGACCCAAGCGCATGCACGTTTCGCGGACCGCCCCGCAGGTTGGTCTGCCATAACGACATGACCAGCAGCGCGAGCGCGATCGTATTCAAGGTGGAGGCGGAGGAAACAAAAGTCAGCTTCGGGCGGGTGACCCAGAAGATCGAAAGCGCAAACAACACCACCCAGCCGGCGGCGAGCCAGAGCGTATAGTTTGTATCAGGATATTCCGCGTCCAGGGCCATATAGGCATGTCCATAGGTGAAAAACAGGGCCAATAACAGCGTGGTCAGAAAGGCCGCTTTATGAGCCTTGCGGAAGAACAGCCATACAATCAGATACAACAGTCCGCCAAAAAGCACGGATACGATCAGGGGGCGGATGCCTGCACTCGGCTGAATCTGGCCCGTATTTGCCGACATCAAGGCCAGGACGGGGTAGGCACTGATGGCCACCGGATACCAGGGCGCGCTAAAGAAACTCGTTAAACAAACAAGGGTGGGATTTGTTTTCTTCATGATCATCTACTTTTTAAGAAATTTGCAATCGCGAAATCCAGTTCCTCGTCAATGTCCCAGGCTTCATCTGCATCGATCTCAAACATTAAGGGGTGATCGCTGATGCGGTGGCGTTTCGCAGCAAGGTTGGCACGGTTGAAAATATACATGCAGGAATTCTCTTCATAGACAGGCGGCAGATCCTGGGTCTGGATCAATTCGAGGGGATTGTGATTAATGGCCCTGCCGGATTGATCGTAAAGACGGGTCTGCAAACGGGTCACGGAGAAAAGGGAGTCCTTCGCCGGATAATTGGCGAAAAACGCCTGAATACCGCGCGAGATCGTCGCAGCCTTTAAGAGTGGATTGGTCGAATGGGTCTGCAGGTAAAAATCAGCCTGGAGTTGCGCGGTGTCATGCAGCAGGATTTCATTCATGGGAATATGGTCGGCACGAAGATGCTCCGGGCGCGGGATCAGCACCACGCCGGGAAAGAAACGGCGCACGCCGTCCAGAATGAGTTCCGAATCCGTATCCACCATCACGGTTTCGATCTCGGGCACGGCCAGCAGGGTTTCCAGAATGTGATGAAAAAGGGGTTTGCCTGCGAGCAGGCGGTAGTTTTTGCCAGGCACACGCTGGCTGTGGTGACGCATGGGGACAAGGGCGGCGAGTTTCATGCCCCCTATTTTATCTTACAACGTCAAAGCCATCTGCCATTGTGTGATCTCTTCACGATGCATTCCCACCTCGTCAAAGATAAAACTCATCTCCTCCGGCAGAATGGCGGAAACATGCCAGACCTTATCCGGGTACTGAAAGAAAAGTGTCCGCAACAAGGCGGAACTCGAGTCTGCCTCCCGCGAATCCGGCCTTATCAACACGGATGAAATCGCCACATGCTCCACGTCCGGATTGGTAATCAAACAAGCAGCATCCCGCAATCGAAAGGCGCGTGCAGGAGGCGTGTAATTTGACAGGGTGGCCGCGGACAACTGCCAGGGGAGTTCGTTTGACCCGAAACGTCCAACCAGGGCCGCAAATTCACGAATATCCATTTCCTGCAACGCATCCGACGACTCGGCTGAAGGGTGCTCCAGTTTGAACCCCACCAACCTCCTGACCATTTTGAAACCCGCCTTCTGATACAACTTAACGCCGGCAACATTCTGCTCGATCACTTCGAGCACCATTTCCCTTTCCCCACGGGTGCGTGCTTCTTCAATGAGATTTTGCATCGCCCAGGTGCCTGCTCCGCCGTGTCGTTCCGAAGTCAAAATCCCCATTGCCGCCAGGCGCGAGGTCCAGCCGCGGCGTGCAATGAGCGCAATCCCAATCGGCTCCCCCGCCCGCAGCAGGACACGACTCTCGTTCAAGTCAATGCCATCCCGCCTTAACATGGTCAGCAAAACAGACTCTGTAATATGAATGGGGAGAAAATATCCCTCAAAGCTGCGGGTGAGCAGATCTGCGATCCGGGGAATGGAATATGTGCTGGCTGGTTTAAATTCGAAGGAGGACATCATCCGGGATTTACAATTTTTTGCTCATCGATACATTGGTGGTTTCATAGCCGATCGATTCGTACAAATTCCGCGCCACTGCATTGGACCCGAATACATGCAATTCCAATGAAGCGAGTCCCATTTCGCGGGCCTTCTGCTCGAGGAGCAGCATCAACTGCTTTCCATGACCCCGGCCGCGAAACGCCTCCTCGATAAAGACATCATAAATAAAACCACTCTTCAAAGGATGCATTTTGACCTTCATCCAGATCATGCCAACGGCCTGATCGCCATCGTACAGGGTGTACAGGTAATTATCCCCGCTATTCAATCCCTGCGGAAGCAGGTCATTGAACTCCTTGCGGGCTTTCTCCAGCGATTCGGATTCGAGCCAGTTCCCCGCGCGGACATGCTCCGCCGCATATTCGGGGATGCTGCGTTCCATGAACGCAGCAAATTCAGTCTGGGTCATCGGGATAAGTTTTTGCATAGGTTAATTATACCGAACAAAAAGGTGGCAGCGCCTTGTGCATGCGAATGCCACCGAAACTTTTATTCTATTTTGCCCAGCCACTCCAGGCAGTAATCTGCAATCTCCTCCCAGCCGCGGGAGCCGATCAGGAAATGATCGCGTCCCGCGAATTCCTTGAAATCCGTCACCGACGGGATCTGGTATTTCGCCAAGTTTGACCTGTTCAAGGAGGCGGGGACGATGTGATCCTTCTCTCCTGCCGTGATTAACAGCGGCCGGCGCGGCCTGGAAAAATCCACCTTGCCCGCGGCACCCAGCGAAGAGATTGGCACCCCCCGGGACTCCGGCACCATATACCGGTCATATGCGGCGCGTTGCTCCTCAAAAGGCAGGGTGTTGGCGAACGCATACTGGAAATGCCCAAAACTCATTTGCACCGGCTGGCTGAGCAGGAATGGGTTAATGGCTGGAAAATTGGATTTCACAAATGACCATGCCGTGGTGAAGACGCCAGCAGGCGGCGCCGGGTCAATCGCGACACCGGCAACTGCAACGCCCCTCTGAAGCAGGATCTGCACCACCAGACCGCCCATCGAATGACCGATCATGGCCGGCTTTTCATCCAGCCCCTTGATGAAGGCTTCCATGTGGTCAACAATATGATTGAGTTTTAGTTTTGCAAGTTCAGGGTTGGGATGCGCCCTGCGTAATTCCTGCACAGACTTGTCCCGTCCGGGCCAGGCGGGCGCAAAGATGCGATATCCCCTGGCTTCGTAACGGGGAATCCACTTCTCCCAGCACAAGGGGGTCATAAACATGCCGTGAATCAATACGATGGTTTTGGATTTCATGGTTCACTCCGGTGATTTCTGCCATTAAAACGATCTGCAAATCACAACTGTCATTTTTACTTGTACCGAATGGGTTCGACATCCCTCTTCATCCCATCCCTCTTTTTTCTCTCTCTTGCATAATAAAAGGTCTCGCGCAGCTGCGGGGTGACCAGGCTGGTCTCCCGATGTCCCATGCGGGTGCCGTGAAATTGCATAAATCGAAACCAAAAGATGGAGGATATGTTTTTCAACAGAACCCGTTCGCGGGCGGCATGCCACAGGTCGCTCAGGATATTGGTAAAGGCCAAACGCAGGAAGTCATAAAAATTGAAATGCGCTTCGGGATAGATCCTGCGCAGGGCCATGGCCTCACGGCGATAGCGGTTGTACACGCCACGCGGGGTCTCGTTATGAACATGAACGATCTCGGCTTCTGCCACATACGCAATGGCATGCCCCTGTTCCCTGGCCCATTTTGCCCAGGCCAGATCTTCAAGGCCGGTCAAAGTTTCATCGTATGGATTCCTGGCCCATAAACCTTTTCGGATGGCGGCATTGGCATTGTTGCAAAAGGCGGTCTCCTGTCTCGGCGTGCTCACATCCGGGTACCACTGGTGAAAGATCTGCTGTTCGGAATACTTCGCAAATTCCGGTCCGCGCTGCTTGCCATAAGTCAACGCAATGCTCTCGTCTTGAAATGGACCCAGGAGAGTTTCGAGCCAGTCAGGATAGACGGGATAGACATGGGCGCTGACAATGACAATCAACTCGCGCTTCGCCTCTTTAATCCCATAATTGAGCGACCGCCCAAAGGTGAACTCCGCAGACGGGATTCTCACCACGCGCGCGCCGTGCGATTCAGCAACGGCGACGGTGGCATCCGTCGAACCGGAGTCGACCAGGATCACCTCCACATCCCTGACCGTCTGCTGTTGGATCCCCTCCAACAGGCGGCCAATGTGTTTTTCCTCATTATATGCACGGATCACAATGGAACAGTTCATCATCTATCGTTATAATTCATCCACTCGCATGTTACTTGATAAATCACGAACTGGAAAGACCGATGACGCAAATTGAGATCAACAAATTCACCCGCACCAGGCGCAGGACGATTGCCCTGATCGTCGAACGGGACGGCACGCTGACCGTTCGTGCGCCGCTGCGGGCCAGCCAGGCAATGATCCGGGAATTCATCCGTGAAAAATCCGGCTGGATCGAACGCACCCGTGAAAAATTAAGATCCGTCGTGCAAACGATTCCCCGGCAATATATGGATGGGGATAAATTTTTATACCTCGGCACCGCGCATGACCTGAAACTGGTCAAGCCGCAACGGCCCACACTGAAATTTGACAATGGATTCACATTAAGCTTGAGCGCACAAAAGAAGGGTGAGGCTGTTTTTACTCGCTGGTACCGGGAGCGCGCACTTGCGGTCCTGGCCGAACGGGTTGCGCTTTATTCAAAGACTTACGGGTTTACGCCCAAACAGGTCAGGATCAACTCGGCCAAAACACGCTGGGGTTCCTGCAGCCCCGACGGGACACTTAATTTCACCTGGCGGCTGGTCATGGCCCCGCTGGACGTGATCGATTATGTGGTCGTGCACGAACTGGCACACCTGCGGGTCCGGGATCATTCCCGAAAATTCTGGAATGTCGTTGAAAAAATTTATCCGGAATACAAGAAACAAAGGAAGTGGCTGCGGGAAAACGGAGAAGGGCTGAATCTGTAAAACCAAAGGGGCCGGTTTCCCTTGATTGATTTATACTAGCAAAATGGCACAAAAAAGGCCCGGCCCGGCATCCCGTCTATATGCCGATTTTCAGGTCAGGATTGAAGACATCGGAAATTGGCCGTCCCGGGACCTGGACCTGTTGTCCCAGTCCACAGCCCTGCTTGCCCAAGTCATGGGCGGCCATGAGGAATTCCGGCAGCGGCTTGGAGAGGTCATGATCGAAAAGGCGGATACTGGAGCTCATTTGGGTCTGGCATATAAAGGCCGCATCCAGTTCAGCCAAAAGGGCACGTTCAGCGCCTGGTCCGTGATCCATGAGCTGGCACATGTCTGGGATGCAAAAACCCAATGGAAATTGTCGCGGACCATGGAAAAATATACAGGCGGCCGCACGAATCGTTTTTTATCCGGTTTGAAAAAATGGCTGCGCTATCAATGGGACTCGGGCAGGCGTGGACCTGAAAACAAGCCTGGGTTGTATGGCAGAAAACCCGGCGTCAATGCATACGGATATTTTTACGGCGACAAGCCCAGCGGCTCCAACTGGCGCTTCGATCGCAGGGAGGACTTTGCCGAGTCAGTTGTGATGTACTGCGGCTGGGGCCGGGACAATATTCTTTCAAAGACCGCACACGGCAGGATCGAACGGTATCTTCTCCCCAACAGGACAAAAGATCCGATCTACGGCATTCGCGAGAACTGGGCGGATTATGCCCGTTATTTTTATCCTGAAGACGGGGACTACACCAAAACAAAGCGCTGGAAATTCGTGGATGAGTTAATGCAGACGGGAGTCAACTAACCAAATTCAAATGTCGGAATCCCCTCGATTTTTGTGACCACTTTGAACAACCCGCCCGAAAGCGGGTATTCCTTTAATTTCTCTTCACTCATCCCCTTGCGTGCGGAGGTGATATACAACTCGTTCATTCTTGCGCCCCCGAAGACCACCGAGGAGGTCTGCCAGGCCGGGACCTGAATTTGCTCGAGCAGAGAGCCCGTGTTGGGATCCCAGCGGGTCACCTGCGCACCACCCCACATCGCGATCCATAAATTCCCGTTTGTATCAGAAGTCATGCCATCGGGCCATCCAAGCGAATCGCCCACCCGGATCGCAACGCGCGGATTCCCGATTTGGCCCGTGACCGGATCATAGTCAAAGGCCTGCACTTCGCGCGTGGGTGTATCAATGTAATAAAGCGTCTTCAAATCCGGGCTCCACGCCAAACCGTTGGAGATGGTCACGCCCGGCAGGAGCGGCCTGACCTGTTTTCCGTCGAACGAATACAGGGTGCCGTTCGGTTCCTTCTCATTTATATCCATGGTGCCGGCCAGGAAACGGCCCGCGGAATCACACTTCCCGTCGTTGATGCGATTCGTGGGCGGCTCGGATTCCAAAGACACGAGTCGGGTGAGTTGAGCGTTGGCAGGATCGAGGTCCGCGAAGCCGATGCGCGTGCCCAGAATAAGGTGGCCGTTCCTGCACGGCGCAAGACATGCGGTCAATTCATCCAGTTCGGCCAGGGCTTCCACGCCGGCATACAAACGCTTCTCCAGAACATCCAGCCAGTACAGGGTTTGCGTTTTGGAATCCCAGGCCGGGCCTTCGCCAAGTGTGGCCTTTGCATGAAGGATCAATTCGGTTTGCATAATGAAGATCTCCCTAGCCCGCCTTGCGCGCGTGAACGATAAAGATCCGATGTGGGATATTCAATACGGAACGAGGTCCCGGTTCCTGCCCCACCCTTGTCTGCCCATCCTCCGCCAGCATGGACTTCAGCTCGGAGTCGAGTCTGCCCACATCCTGATCTGGCAGACTCGCCCCCACCCCTGCGCTCGCGCGAATCCGTCCGCGCCAGGCATCCGGGGAATAGGGAACATTCAGGTCAAAGGAAAAACTTTGAATATCCAGAAACCCCGCCTCGCCCAGATCGCGCAGCCATTGCGGGTGCAGCCCCGATCCATTTGCATAGGCCTCATACCATTTCGGGTTGTATTTCCTGATCAGTTTTTCAGTGGCATCCACAATATTGTCCTTTAGAGGAAGCCAATCGAAGTGTGCAATCAGGGTCCGCCCCCCAGGCTTGAGAATACGCATCACTTCGCCCGCCGCAGCCGGACGGTCAAACCAGTGCCAGCACTGCCCCGCGCTGACCACATCGGCCGAATCATCCGGCAGGCCGGTGGCTTCGGCTTTGGCAAAACGGAAGTCTATCGCCAGGCCCTCCCTCTCGTTCAGATCCCTGGCCTGCTCCAACAATTGCGCGGAAATATCCAGGCCGATCACGGTGCATCCACGCAGGGCAAAACCGCGCGCCAGGGAGCCAGTACCCGTTCCCAGGTCCACGAGAGAATTGCCCGTCCTGACAATCCCTGCCTCGAACACCTTTTCAAAGAAGGCATCCGGGAATCCGGCACGATGTCTGGCATAGTCTTCGGAGGTCAGACCAAAATTCACATTCATGGGTTTAGTTGATCCGATCCAAATGAGCAAGCGCTTGAAAGAACACAGCCACATTCAGTGCGTGTAAAAACTCCCCTCTTTTTGCCAGAGCGATCAACTCGTCCAAGGGGACAAGTTCGATCTCGATATCCTCCCCATCGTCGAGATGCTGCATAGCGACCGGTTCCGCATCGAACGCGAGATAACAAAATATGCGGTTGGTTTGCAAGGCCGGGTTGGGATATAACGTCCCAACTTCAACAACTCTCGAGGCCTGATATCCCGTTTCCTCGAGCAGTTCACGCTGAATCCCCAAAAACGGGTCTTCCCCATCCTCCACAATGCCGCCGGGAAATTCCAGAAAATCCATCTTCGCACCATGCCGATACTGCCGGACCGTGACCACTTTCCGGTCCTTCGTAAGGGCGACAACATTCGCCCAGCTGCGATATTCCATCACAGTTGCATCGAGCAGCTTTCCATTGGGAAGCTCGCACTTGTCAATGCGGATGCGCGGGTGAATGTAACTGGACTCCAGAATCTTCCACGGTTTCATGGGCATGTTTTATGCATCCTCGGTTTCGCGCGCGATACGGTTGATCTCCTCCAGGCCTGCGCCCCTGGATTTCTCCAGTCTTTCAAAACGCCTGCTGAACTGGCCCATCGCATAATTCACAAAATCCTCCTCCACGAGCCCGAAGGGCACGACCTCGTAACGCGCAAAGGTGTCGCCGATCACGCCGATGGCCATCGGGAGCAGGCTGTTCATGTGCATTTCGAGTCCTTCCCACTCCTGCGGGTTTTCCGCCACCAGGCGTGACAACAGATAGACCCCGTAGGCAATATGACGGGACTCGTCCTGCTTGAGCAGGGAAATGCCCTTGCGCAGCCCCGGCATCAGGTCATTTCGTTCGAGCATGCTGAAGAAGGCATGATAACCCGTCTCCGCCAGCACGCCTTCGACGATCATGTTGTAGGTCACAGAAGCGCGGACCTGTGCAGCGGGACTCTGGTCGTTCTTCAAATTAAGCAGGGCCTCCGGCAGGGCCTCATAGAAAATCGACCGGTAATTTTGGGTGTGAAAATGAGACAGGTCCACGGACACATCGCAGACTTCATCCAGAAAGCGGCGAAAGAAATCCGTGTGTTTGGCCTCTTCAAACAGGAACGTGGTCAGGAACATTTCCTCTTCGAGGCGGCTTTCGCGGGCGATCACTTCAATGAGGGGCAGCAGGTCAAGGGTCACGGCCTCCTCGCCGGCCACAAAGAGCGCAAGCAGGAGCCGGATCAGATCCTTTTCGTCCTTCTGGAAGGAAGCCCAATCCTGTTTGTCTTTTGAGAAATCAATATCAGACGGGTTCCAGATCCCAAGTTTCTTGGCCTTTTCATACAGACGCATTGGGGGCAGATCACGATTAAGTCCGCGCGTGGTGGTGGCAAAGGAAGTGTGAGTCATAATTCTCCGGCATCGGATTCGGGAGCAAAAGGGTTTCCGTGATTATACAGCCATAAAATTCAACTAAACACTTCCTTGTTTCGAAAATCCAATCGATGCAACGATTAGTGCAAAGAGGGAAAAAAGGCTGCCGAGCCAGTACGGCGCGGAGAAGGCAATCCACTCAAAGGTCAGGCCCGCGAGCGACGGTCCGAGGATGGCGGTGAGACTGAGCAGGGTTTGCGTGCCGCCCATCAAACGCCCCTGCTCGCTTTCGGAAACCCGGAAGGAGACCAGCGCAGTCAACGATGGAATGCTCATGCCCGTGCCAAGCGCGATGATCGTGACGGACGGATATAACATCCAGGCCTCGCGGGCAAAGGCCATGAAGGACAGCCCCACGGCCATGCAAGTCAGGCCGGCCAGGGTCAGTTTCCTTTCCCCAAAGACCGGCTGAAGTTTTCCGAACAGGAATCCCTGCACAAGAACCGCGCACACTCCGACATACAAATAAAAGATGCTGTTTTGCGATGGGTTCCAGTGAAAGCGATAATTCGAATACAGCGGAAAGTTGGACTGCAAACCGGCAAAGGCAAGATTAAGCAGGAAGAGTGCGATCAGGAATTTTTGAATGTTCGCCTGCCGGAAGAGATTTGTGAATTGTCTCCCCCAGTTGAACATCTGCGACACAGGTTTGATCTCACGCCGCTGCAGCGGCAGCGATTCAGGCAGAACAAAAAATCCGAAGATGACATTGCACAGCGCGATCACGGATGCGGTAAATGCCGGGACAGACAACCCGTAACGGCTTAACAATCCGCCAAGAGCCGGTCCGGCCATTAACCCCAGCCCAAACGCGGCTCCGATCATGCCGATCCCGCGCGCGCGATTCTCAGGCGTGGTCACATCAGCGATGTAGGCATTGGCCGTTGTAAGGTTCGCGCCGGTCAATCCATCCACGAGCACAGCCAGGAAGATCAACGGCAGGGAATCCGCCAGCCCGAGCATGAGATATCCAAACGAGGTGCCCAGCAGGCAGATCAGCAAAACCGGGCGCCGCCCGAAGCGGTCGGACAGGGCGCCCAACACGGGTCCGGCAAACAACTGCGCGGATGCATACAGCGAACTCAATGCGCCTGCAATGGCCGCACCGCCATGCTGAGCCTGGACATAAAACGGCAAAAGCGGCAGCATGATGCCGTAGCCGAGCAGGTCCACGAAGACTGTGATGAAGATGAAGATCAGGGAGGAATTCAAAGGATCATTTAACCGGGCAAATCAAAACCGTTCCAGGCGCATCAGACTTAAGCTGAAAGCTGGTTCCCGGCCATTGACCAGTTCCGCCACGACCTGGCCTGTCCCCGGTCCCAACGAAAGACCCAGCATGGCATGGCCCGTGGCAAGGATCAAATTGCTGTGCTTCGGCGAACGACCGATGATCGGCACGCCATCCGGTGTGGTGGGACGCAATCCCGCCCAGGTCTCTTTCACGTCCAGCTTTTCATCGAGATGCAGATATTCGCGTGCGGAATTTTCAATGCGCTGAATCCATACAGGATTCGGGATCATGCTGTAATTGCCCACTTCGAGACGACCGGTAAAACGCAAAAGTCCATCCACTGGAGAGACTGCGATCTTGCGCTCACCAAGGATCAAGGCATGGCTCGGCATCGTTTTCGTTGCAGACATCGTCATGCTGTATCCGCGTGCAGGTTGGATGGGAATATTCAATTTCAGATCGCGCGCCACAGAGGGCGTTAATGCGCCAGCAGCAAGCACAACCTGTTCCGCTTCAAAATCGCCCCCACTGGTCCTGACTTTGAAAATCTTTCCATTTGCAGTTTCAAACTCCGTGACAGGTGTATTCTCCAACATCTCCGCGCCCATTGCCCGGACACGGCCACTTAATAACTTGAGAAATACTGCGGGATTGAGATGCGCATCCCCCGTAAAATGCACTCCCCCGATGACACCCTCCAATGCGGCAGGCTCGATCTCATGCACGTTGGCTTTGTCATATACACTGACAGGGATTCCATGCTTCTGCATGAACTCGCCTTCGTGCTGTCCATCTCGAAAGGCTTGTTCAGTTTTATACAGGAACAGCAGACCTTTTTCCTGATATGAGCAATCGAATTTTTCTTCGGCGATGATCTGCGCGAAATTCTTCGCGCTCAGTTGACCAAGGTCATTCAAAGGGTTAATGCTTCGCTGAACATTGGCTCCACTGCACGCAAGCACAAACTTGAGCAGCCAGGAAAGATAATTTGGGTCAAGACTGACCTTCATCCCAAATGGGCTATGCGCAGGGTCAAGCATCCACTTCAGGGCGGAGGCCATCACCCCGGGCGCCGCCAGCGGAATAATGTGACTCGGCACGATATGCCCCGCGTTGCCCGAGCCGCTGCCTTTGCCGATCTCCTTCGCATCCAGCAAAGTGACCTTTCTTCCGGATTTCAAAAGGTAGTAAGCACAACTTAAGCCAACGGGGCCGCCGCCAATGATGAGTACATCTGATTTTGTGGGCATAATTTCTCCATAACCAAAGTGACAGTCACCTTAAAGGTGACTGTCACTTGTTACACGCCTGTACCAAATGGATCACGTTCATCCACCAGAATCATACCTTCCGCCATCACCCATGCTTCGCCCGTGATGGTCGGGATGATCTTCTCGCCATCCAATTGCACGCTGCCTTCAAAGATACTGCCGACAACACTTTGCTGTTTCCAAGTTTGACCGACTTGCAATTTTCCATCGGCATATAAACAGGCAAGTTTTGCGCTGGTGCCCGTACCGCATGGAGAGCGGTCATAGGCTTTGCCGGGACAAAGGACAAAACTTTTACTGTCCGCTTCAGGCGTGGAGGCAAACAACTCGATGTGGTCGATCTCTGCGCCGTTTGCTCCAGTAATTCCGTTCGCGGTGAATTGCTCGCGGATGCGCCAAGAGAATTCAGTCAGCGCTTCGAGGTTTTGCATGTTGACTTCAAGTCCGTGGTCATGGCAGAGGAAGAACCAGTTGCCGCCCCACGCCACGTCGCCGTGGATCGTTTTGCCATTCACGGTGACAGGCACATGGGTCAAATGACGATAGGCGGGGATGTTTTTGACGGAGACTTTGTTGGGATAGATGTCGTTGCGAGGGCGCTCTTGGTTTTCGCCCGAAGCAACCTCCCCGTTAATTGAGGGATTGCTTCGTCGCCGCTCCGCGGCTCCTCGCAACGACATTTCATGCAAAGTTGCCTCCACCACCCCAACAGGAGTCTCGACCCGAATGACTCCAGGTTTGACTTTCCCAAGATAGGCAAGCGATGCAATGAGACCGATGGTGCCGTGTCCGCACATGCCAAGGTAGCCAACGTTGTTGAAGAAGATCACACCGAACTGACAGGTCGGGTCCGCGGGCGGGACGAGGTATGCGCCGACGAGCACGTCCGAGCCGCGGGGTTCGAGCAGGACAGTGCGGCGCAGGTCGTCGTGATTCTTTTTCAGCGTGGATAATTTGTCAGCAACGGAACCAGTTCCAAGGTCGAAAGGAAGCGAGGTGATTAATCGCGTGGGTTCGCCGCCGGTGTGGGAGTCCAAGTATGGGATTCGTTTCATAGGGTAGCCATCCGAATGATGATGTCGTTGCGAGGAGGGTGCACTGCCTGGCACCGCCAGGGCAGGTGCCCCGACGAAGCAATCTCCTAATAGTTTGGAGGTTGCTTCGTCGCAAAGAACAAGAACGCTCCTCGCAACGACATATTAATTTATGGTTTTGAAAATACGTTCGAATTCCGCGCGGTCCTCCGCGGTGAGCGGCAGCAACGGCATGCGCGGATTGCCGACTGGGATGCCGCGCAGTTCGCAGCCGACTTTGACCTTTTGGGTGTAGCCGCCGCTTTCCATGTTGCGGAGGAGCGGGAGGAGTTTATCCATGTGCCTGCGGGCTGCCACAAAGTCGTTGGCGAGCGCGGCTTCGAGGACGTTGTGATGCTGCAGAGGCGCGCAAGATGCAGCGCCGCCGATCCAACTGGTGGTGCCCCACAGGAAGTAGTCGAGCGCCTGATCGTCGGAGCCGCAGATCATTTGATAACGATCGCCAAAGCGCAGATGCATTTCGTAGACGCGGGACATGTCTCCGCTGGCTTCCTTGATGCCGATCACATGTTTATATTGGGTGAGACCGTCGAGGACTTCGTAGCCAACCTCGGTGCCCGCGCGCCAGGGGAAGTTGTAAAGCACGATGGGAATTTTGACGGCTTTGGCAACGGCTTCGTAATGCGCGAGCAATTCGCGCTGGTTGGGACGTGAATACGGCGGGACAGCCACCATGAGCGCGTCGTAGCCCATCTCTTCGGCAATCTGCGAGTAGCGGACAACGTCACGCGTGGCGCCGGAGTTCGTGCCTGCAATGAGCGTGACCCGCCCGTTGACTTTTTCTTTGGTGAATTTGAAAATATCCAGCCGTTCGGCTTCGGTGAAGGCGTAGACTTCGCCCGTGGTGCCGCCGGGGACAAGCCCTGCGATCTTGTTGGCGATCAGGTATTCGATCAGTTGTTCAAGGACGAGGTAATTGATGCTTTCGTCCGCGTTGAAGGGGGTGACGATGGGGGCGTAAATTCCTTTGAGGTGCATGGGGGCTCCGAGTTGAAGTTTTGAAGGTTACAGGTTGTGTGAGTTTACTTCCCCCAGTGGAAGTGAGCAAGGGAACAGAGAAATCCTATTTTTGTAGCAGAGGGCGCCATTTAAAATCAATAGGCACTGTGCCACTACTGCAAATATTTGAAATAAAATCTGGAACAAACTCAACTTCATCCAATATATGGAAATCGCCACCGTCAACACCAATAATTGCTGTACCTTCATAACGAGCATAATAATTATCAACGTAACAGAAGACAACATATTTGCCATCTGGGGAAATAGAATAAGAACTAACGGATTTTGACTGAATGATTTCCATTTGCTTACTAGGATCTTTCCAGTCTTTTATAGTGCTTATCACAGGCTTTAAAATCTGCAAATCTTCCGTAGGGCAAGTTACCTTACCAGTGAAGAAACTTAAGAGACACATTTTTCTTGTATATGCATATTTTTCTACATACTCTTCATAGGTAAAAGGAATGATTTCCGGATAAACCAAAGTCCGACCAATTGCAACATTTTCATATTTTTTAGGGATAGGCAAGCCACAATCCCTTTCCAATGTTTGAATATCAATAGTGCAGGGGACATTTTCTGTTACATAAACAACTTTACCTTCAGAATATTGAAGAATATTCATTTCGACATTCCCGACAAACGTCTTCAGCATTTGTTTCGTTTCATAATCATATACAGCAATTACATGACCACTTCCATAAGGGTCGCCCCCCTGAACAACAAATATTTTATTGTCACGATCAATTTCGTAAAGATTGTATAAACCCTGTGGTGGATACAAAAAAACCTCCCACTTTTGAAGCAGATTGTTATAAACCTTCAATGGCGTATACGCAACTTGCCTATCCAACCAAATATTAGGGTAATAGTTGCCATCAATACCCATGTCAGAGTTTTGATCTAGACTTGGATTAATTTCCGTTATTTTCCAATCTGCCAAATCAAAGACATATTGATATATTCTCTCAGAAGGATGACGATATATCTGATTAGTAGATGAAAAGACAACATGATTATTGTCAATCCAGAAAGCATTGGGGAGACTTAGAAATAAAATGTCAGCAGTTTTCGGGTCAATAAATAATGCCACCCCACTATATGACAAAAGTAATATATTCGAATCCCGGCTCTTCATCCATTTTGGCTGGGCAACTGATAACCCGGGTGTAGATGAGGGCACAATTGCAAAATCAGTATTTGTTGGAATGATAACAGGAGTTATTTCTGTTCTTGGGACACAAGACGTAATAAACAATATTAGTATTGCTGAAAATATTCTTTGGTGCGTCATATCAATTTTTTACAGCTTAATTTCCTGGCTAGTTTTAATCGACTCCACCGCAGCAAACGTGGACCGGGCCACACCGATAAGTTGTTCGTAAGGAATAGGAGGTTTTCCCCCACTCTTAATGGCTGCGGCGAAGGCGGTCATTTCGGCTCTCTGGCCTTTGTCCTGTGCGATTCTTTCTTCTTTCTTCTTTCCATCTTTCACAGTCACTAAAGAAACATAATCATCCAACACCGCGACCATGCCTTCACAGAAGACTTCGAGCCGTTCCTTGGGGAAGGATTTGTCTCCGTTGGCGAGATAATCCACAACTCCAATCGAGCCATCGGGGAAGGCAAAGGTCATCGAAACGTTGTCCTCACGGTATTTGCCGCCATCGGGCAGGGCATGCGCGCTCACGCTGACGGGCGCTGCGCCGACGAGAAAGGTGATCAGGTCAATGAAGTGACAGGCTTCGCCGATGATACGTCCGCCGCCGAGGACCGGGTCCTGGGTCCAATGATTGAGGGGAATGTAGCCTGCGTTGACCCGGTAATGGGCGTGGAGAGGTTCATGCCGATTGACGATTGACGATTTTAGATTTTGGATCAGAGGGGCAAATCTTCGATTGAAGCCGACGGTGAGCAGCGAATGGCTGTTCGCTTTAAGCTGTTTGCCAATGGCCGACAACTGGGCGTCATTAATGGCCAACGGTTTTTCGACAAAGACGTGTTTGCCGGCTTTCAGGGCCTTGATGACCAGGTCCGCGTGGGAATCGTGACGGGTCAGAATGGCAACAGTATTTATATTTTTATCGTTGATGATTTCATCTTCCGATGAAGTGGCGTACTGGAAACCAAATTTTTTACCCGAGTGTTGGGCGTGCAGTCCGCCCGAAGAGGCGATGCCGACCAGTTCAAAGTCTTTGTTATTCCTGAGAACAGGCAGTAAGGTTGCGTTGGCGTACAGTCCCGCGCCGAGAACGCCTAACTTCACATTGTTTGAAGGTTTGAAAGCCGGCACGTTAAACCTGACAACTTTCGAACTTTCCAACTTTTCAACTGTTTCTGGATATTTCAACAACACCCCAAGAAATGCTTCTTTCTTTTTCCCGGTGATGACTTCGTAAGCCTGTATTCCTTTTTCAATGGGAAAGCGATGACTGATAAGCGGAGTCACTTTCAACTTCCCGCCTGCCATCAGATCCACAACGGATTGGAAGTTGCGGCCTTCCGTCCATCTTATATATCCGATCGGGTAATCGACTCCATTTTCCTCGTAATTTGCGTCGTAGCGGCCCGGTCCGTACGAGCGGGAGTTGATGAAGGAGATCTCTTTTTCGTAGTAAATCTTGCGCGGGATGTTAAGTCCCACCGCGCCGGTGGCGACCACTTTGGCCCGGTCACGGGCGATGACGCCGGCCAGTTCCACGGGGTCGTTGGAGGGCGTGTCCGCGCAAATGATGACACTGTCGAATCCGCGGCCGACTGTGAATGCCGTGGATGCTGATTCTGCACCTTTGCGGGAAACAGCTTGAAGTCCGAGAGAAGAGGCGAGCTGGATGCGCTTCGGGTCCAGGTCAATGCCAAGCACGTTGCATCCCGCCGCAGCCGCCAGCTGAATCGTCAACAATCCCAAAAGGCCCAGTCCAATGACGGCGACGTTCTCACCGAGCTGCGGTTCCGCCAAACGGAAGCCATGCATGGCAATCGCCCCGAGCGTGGTGAAGGCTGCGGACTCAAAATCCACATTTTTGGGAAGCGGAGTTAACAGATTGCGCGGCACAACATTGTATTCAGCATGCGTGGCATAACCGCCGCCTGCGCAGGCCACACGCTGACCCACCTTGAAACCCTGCATATTTTTTCCAAGCGCAACAATGGTGCCGGCGGTGGAATAGCCCAGCGCCATCGGCTGGTCGAGCCGGTTGAACACGGCCTGCACGGTCGGCATCACTCCTTCGCGTTTGGCCTTATCCAGGGTCTGTTTGACCAAGTCGGGCCGTGAACGCGCCTTGCCGAGATAACTTTTTTCGGCAAATTCAACCACCATGCGTTCGGTGCCGGCCGAGACCAGGCTGGCCGAGACCTTGACAAGCGCCATGCCCTCGCGAGGGGAAGGCACGGGCACGTCTTCGACGACGGTTTTCCCGTTCTTGATGTTTTGAAGGAGTTGTTTCATATTGCGGAAAGTATAACGCAAATCGGAATACGACCCATGAAGTCCAATATTAAACAGGTGGTATGACAAACATCCTTTCTTCTATTAAGGAAAAACTTAATTATTGACTCCGAAATTTCAGGGTGCTACTCTGGTCTCAAGAAGGCAGTTCGGGCTGTTTATTTTTGTTTGTAACAAGGAGGAACATCATGGAACTCGGTGGCTATGCAAACCGGATCGGTTGGGTCAATCTCAGCGCGGGCAAGGTCGAATTCAAGCCCATTGCAGAGGATGATGCCCGGAAATATATCGGCGGACGCGGATTGGGCGTGAAGTATGTGTATGACAACGGCCCCAAGGTGGACGCGCTCTCCCCGGACAATATTCTTTGCTTTATGAACGGCCCGCTGACCGGCTCGGAAGCCAACATGAGCGGACGCATGGCGGTGGTGACCAAATCGCCTCTGACCGGAACCGTAACTGATTCCCACCATGGGGGCTGGTCCGCCGCCCGATTACGCTGGGCCGGTTTCGACGGCCTGGTCTTCAAAGGCAAGGCCGCAAAACCGACCTATGCCTACATCCATGATGACAAGTTGGAATTATTGGACGCTTCAGAAGTCTGGGGCAAAGGCGTTCACGATACCATCAAACATTTCCAGAAGAAATACGGCGAAAAGGACCTGACCGTCATCACAATCGGCCCGGCTGGTGAGAACCTTGTCAAGTTTGCCTGTTGGATGAACGAAGATGACCGCGCTTCCGGACGCGGCGGCACCGGCTGTGTCGGCGGCTCCAAGAATCTCAAGGCCATCGTGATCAAGGCAGAGAAGAAGATCGTCAAAGCAGCGTCCCGGGATGCGTGGAAACCCGCCCATGAACGCGCCCTTAAGAACATCATGGCTGAAGAGAACATCACCAGCCCGCGCAAGGGCGGCCTGTCCGTCTATGGCACGAATGTGTTGATGAACATCACCAACAGCATCGGCGCCTTACCCACCAAGAACAGCGCCCTCACCTCTTACGGTGAAAACGCTGAAAAGATCAGCGGTGAATATATAAATGAGCATCTTCTGGTGGATAACCCCACTTGTCACGCCTGCCCTGTGGCGTGCAAGAAGGAAGTGGAAGTAAAAGACGGCCCATATAAGGGCCTGCACATGGAATCGGTGGAATACGAACCCGCCTGGTCTGTTGGCGCAAACTGCGGCAACAACGACGCGCGTCTCGTCGCTAAGATGATCGACCTTGCCAATGATTTCGGCTTCGATGCCATAGAAATCGGTCACCCGCTTTCCATTTGGATGGAAGCCAGCGAGAAGGGCTATACCAACGGCGATGGCAAACTCGCCTGGGGCGACGCTGACGGAATGACCAAAGCCGCTGAAATGATCGCCAAACGTCAGGGCCTTGGTAATGTAATGGCCGATGGCGCCAACGCCACCGCCAAACATTTTGGTCACCCGGAACTGGCCATGACGGCCAAGGGTCAGGGTATTCCCGCTTACGATCCGCGCGGAATGAAAGGCATGGGCCTCGGTTATGCCACATCCAACCGCGGCGCCTGCCACCTGCGCGCCTACGTCGCGGCCGCCGAATTGGGCGTGATGCCCTTCGGTTCGCTCAAGGTTGACCCGCTGGCCTGGAAAGATAAGGGCGGCCTGGTGAAAGTCTTCCAGGATATTCACGCCTTCTCCGACAGCATGGACCTATGCAAATTCAGCGCTTTCGCCATGGGCACCGATGAATACGCCCAGCAATACTCCGCCATGACCGGCATACCCTTCACCTCAGACGATGTGTTGAAGACCGGCGAACGGATCTACAATCTCGAGCGCCATTACAACAACCTCAATGGCTTTGGCGAAGGCAGTGACGTTCTTCCCAAACGTTTCACTGAAGAAGCCTCCACACAGCCCGGCTCGGTCGGCCATGTCTGCGAGCTGGATGACATGCTCAAAGAGTATTACACTGCACGCGGCTGGAAAAACGGCGTGGTCGGCGAAGCGAAGCTGAAGGAGCTTGGAATCGCATAAGGCGATATACAATACACAAAAAAGAGACGCATCCAGCTGGATGCGTCTCTTTTGATTTATTTCCCGCTTCTTTCCGCGCTCAAGCCTGCTTCTGTTACGAAAATCATCCCCCGGCTCGAAGAGTTTTTTTCATAAACCGATCCAGAAAATCATCCGCGACGTGCTCTTCCATTTCCATCGTCAAACGTGATTGCCCCACCGACAGCGAACCAATCCGAAACGGCTCCATCTTTTCGATCTTCACACTCCAACCTTTCCCCTCAATCAGATCTTCTCCATGCAAAGTGCCGCCCAATTCCTGTAAATATTCCTTGAGCAAATAGTATGGAATGCCGCGCATTTCATGGACCAGGGTCCGCATTAACCGCCGCCAACCGGGGGGAAAATATCCACCTTGTCATCCGGCTGAATGACCGTATCGAATTTATCGGGCAGATATACCGCCTCGCGGCCATTGATGAAGAACTTCATGTGCGGCAGAAATTGTTCACTGGCATCCAACAGTTCCTTGCGCATGGCGGGATAATCCTTGACGAACATCAGCACCAATTGAATGGCAGTGGTGCCCGGCGGCAGGTTTAATTCCACCGTTTTCCTGCCCACGATCGGACGTAAAGTGGCATAGAAGTTAACTTTCATGATCGTCTCTTCCATCATCCAATGCTCCTCACATGAAAGTATACAATGAAATTCAGGGGAGGCTGCATTACTCTACGGACATTGAATGATCCCCTGCGCCCAAAGGCATCCCCCGCAAACCGGTGCGATCGTATTACCGAGGCAATCCTCGATATTGGTTTCAGAAAGGTCACAGCCGCCGCAAAATGTACACGGCGCAAAGACAAAATTGTGCAGGCGTTCGCGATATTCCAGGTAAGCAGGGTCAAACCACAGGTCGGAAATGGAGCGCTGGTTTACATTCCCGATAATATGTTTTTTTGAGAGTCGCGGTTTATTGTGCAGGTAACTCATGTGCGTGTGCATCAACGGCCAGCACGGGCTGACATCCCCCGTCCAGGCAATCGACAGGGTGCCGTTCTCGACGAAATTACACACATCGTTTGCGCCTCCCCAATTGTTACCTGCATAGCTGATGTTCAGGCCGCTGTTGAATACATCGAAGAGCGCCTCGCGGGTGGATTCGTCAAAATCCATTTTAGGCAGGCTGAGGTGCGGAAGATGCGGAGCCTGTAAATAAGCGATGTCACGCGTGGTTCGGTTGTACAGGCGGTCGGCTTGCATATCTTCTGTGGCGGGCTGCAAGTTACTGACAGAAAAATATTTGGCGCGCAGAGATTTTCCGATCTTGATAACTTTGGGAAGATCGGCAATATTCCGTTTCATCGCCACAAATGCAATCCCGATTTCAGGCGTGGGGAAATGCCCGCCCTTTCTCATTTTTCCAAACCGCTCAAGGTTGCTGATAATATCTGGAAGCTCCGCGCCGAGCCGTACATCCGCGTAGGTTTCCGGGGAAGCGCCGTCAATGGAGACCCAGAGAACGTCCAACCCTGCGTCAATAAGGTCCCGGGATTTTTTCTCGGTGAGAATGGTCCCATTGGTGATGAGTTCAACCTTTACGCCGAGTTCCTTGATGCGCCGAATCCACTCAATGGTTTTGACATGAAAGAGGGGCTCGCCGATCCCGCCGAAATACACACCCGGAATTGGGCTTATTTTCTTCAGGCCACTGAAGATGTTCTCAAAAGTCTCCTCGGTCATGCGGCCAATGGGCTGGTCCCAGGCATTGCGAAAGCAGGTGATGCAGTCCAGATTACAGGCGACCGTCGGTTCAATATACACCTTCGTGAGATGCGTCACAGGGCGGTGCATGCGCACAAAGTTCATTCCTTCATCAAGGCGGACCTTGGAGCCGGGAGTCAGTCCGTACTGGCGGGCAACTTCGGGCGGAAGAATGAGGCGTCCGTTTTCGTCCACTTCCGCCCAGGCTGTCGTGGGTTTTTGGGATAAAACTTGCATGTCTGCTCCTTGCCAAATTAAAATACAGGAATTAACACCAAGCATATCCATTTTCTAGGAAATTTCATGTGACATAAGTACCAATTTTTAAAATGACAAACCGCCTCCAGTTCGAAGCCGCGGCATGTTGCGGGCCAGGGTAAAAACGGGTGGTCCTTTGATTTACAATTTTTTGATTTTAGTCGGGAATGCGCATGATATAATCCAAAAATCCCATTCAATTAACAGGAGTTAGGCTGTGTCTGATATCCGTGTTCAAAAATATGCAAAAGTTCTGGTGGAACATTCCGCCCGAATCGTCCCCGGCGATCGTGTGCTGCTTGAAGGTACGACGGCCGCCGAACCGTTGCTGCGCGAACTGTATATTCAGATCCTGGAAAAGGGCGGGCACCCGCACCTGATGATGGCCCTGCCGGGCACGATGCCTTTCAGCCAGGATGAATTATTCCTCACCTATGCAAACGATGCACAGCTGGATTTCGTGCCCACTTTTTACAAGCTGGCGTACGAACAGTTTGAAAGCCGCATCCGCATTCATTCCGCCACCAACACGCGCGGCACCACCAATATCGACCCGGCCAAACTTCAACGGCGGGGCAAGGCATCCTCGGTTATCACCGAAGCGCAATTCCGCCGCGGGGCGGATGGGTCATTCAAATGGGTGACCACCCTCTTCCCCACTGAAGCCTATGCCCAGGACGCCAATATGAGCTTGAAGGAATACGAAGACTTCGTATTTGGCGCAGTGCACACCAACGAAGAAGATCCGATCGCTTTTTGGAAAAGCGTGGAAAGCAAGCAGCAGTCAGCGGTGGACTTCATGAAGGGCAAGAGCCAGGTCATATTACGCGGGCCGAATGTAGACATGACCCTTTCCGTAAAAGGCCGTACGTTCATGAATTCATACGGAACCTATAATATGCCGGACGGTGAGATCTACACCGGGCCTGTGGAAGACTCGGTCAACGGCTGGGTTAAATTTACGTATCCCGCCAACTATGGCGGCTCAAGCGTGGAAAATGCAGAGTTGACCTTCTCGAACGGCCGCGTGACAACCGCAAAAGCCGACAAGAATCAGGAATTCCTGCTGAAGACCCTCGACAGTGATGCGGGTTCGCGCACCCTGGGTGAATTCGCCATCGGAACCAATTTTGACATTCAACAGTTTACCGGCAACATCCTGTTTGACGAGAAGATCGGCGGTTCCTTCCACATGGCACTCGGAGCGGGCTACCCCGAAACTGGTTCGAAAAACAAGAGTGCGATCCATTGGGACATGATCTGTGACATGCGTCAGGATGCTGAGATACTGGTGGACGGCGAACTGTTCTACAAGAACGGCCAGTTCGTTTTCGAAAAATAAGTCGTTCTTTTTACCGGGAATATCGCAGGTCGCGCTTGAAGCGCGACCTGCTTTTTTATTCATCGCCGAATGAGATGCCCACATTGCGGGCAGTGACAACCGCATCGTCATCCAGTTTCACCCGTTTGAGGGTGGCGGTGGCTTCCACCAGGGAAATGTCGGTGATGCGGCTGCATTTCAAGGCCACCATGCGGTCGAATCCGCCTTGAGCGGCAAGCCGGACAGCCGCAGCGCCGAAGCGTGTGGCCAGGGACCGGTCAAAGGCGGTGGGTGTGCCGCCCCGTTGCAGATGTCCCAAAACGGTCACGCGCGATTCGAAACCCTGTTTCTCGATATACTCTCCCACCACTTGTCCAATCCCGCCGAGGCGCGGCACATATATTTCATCGCCTTTGCGTGAAAAGATCTGTCCGCCATTGACAGGCTTTGCCCCCTCTGAAACCGCCAGAATGCTGAACTTGCTGCCCTTCTCCGCGCGCTCGTGAACCTTGGCCATCACGCTCTCAAATTTAAACGGGATCTCCGGAATTAGGATCACATCCGCGCCACCGGAAATGCCCGCCTGCAGGGCAATAAAGCCCGCGTCGCGCCCCATCAATTCCAGGACCATCGCGCGATGATGGGACTCGGCCGTGGTATGCAGACGATCCAGCGCCTCCATGGCGATATTTAACGCGGTGTCAAAACCAAAGGTCACTTCGGTGCCGCTGATATCGTTGTCGATCGTCTTCGGCACGCCAATGATCGGCACACCTTTTTCCGCAAGTTCATGGGCAATGTGCAGGGTTCCATCACCGCCCAGCACGATCAGGGCATCCAGCTCCAATCTTTTAATGCCCTTCACGATCTCTTCGGAAACATCGACCGTTATTTCCTTTCCATCCCGGATCACCTTGCGCGCATAGGGGTTTCCCCGATTCGCAGAACCGAGGATCGTCCCGCCGCGCGGCAGGATCCCGCGCACCTCCTGCATGCCAAGGGGAACGATCCCTTCCATTTCCAGAAAACCGTCGTATCCGTTTCGAATGCCAAAGACTTCACAACCATATTCCTTGATCGCAGTCTTCACTGTTGCTCGAATGACGGCATTCAACCCGGGCGCATCACCGCCGCCTGTCAGGATCCCAAGTCGTTTCATATCCATGCTCCTTTTTACCGGGACCTATCGTATCCCAGCAAAACATATTTCAACTCTTCCCACCATCTTATAATACCGCGAAGCGGGGTGAAAATGTGTGGTTTTCTTGCAATCCCCCTGCATTGCCCATATAATGTGAACGATGAATACAAATCAGACATCACGCTTTCAAGAACTGCTTAAGTGGTTCATTCCCATTGCCGCCGCCCTTGCGTTTGCAGCATGGATGTACAACTCGCCTGAAGGCGCCCTCGGCAAACTGGATGCGATCGGCTACGCGGTCTGCCACCGCATCGATGTCCGCTCCTTTCAGATCGGCGACCGCCAGCTTCCGCTTTGCGCCCGGTGCACAGGCGAATTTTATGCAGCCGGACTGGCGCTTGTTTTTCAAATTTTCGTGAGCGGGAAGCGCAGCAAGCTGCCCTCGCGCGGGATCATTGCCGTGCTTGTGCTTTTCTTTCTGGCCTTTGGCATAGACGGCAGCAACTCCTATCTATACCTGCTCAAGCAGACTTCGCAGGGCGCACTGAACAAGATCCCCAATCTCTATATCCCGAACAACACCCTGCGCCTCTTCACCGGCAGCGGAATGGGAATCACCCTGGCCGCCGTACTATATCCGATTGTCAACCAGACCCTCTGGCGCGAACAGGACGACCGCCCCGCACTCGAATGGAAATCCTTCGGCATTCTGGCCGCCAGTGTGGTCCTTATCAATTTCCTGGTGCTGACCGACAGCCCGATTGTGCTTTATCCCATTGCCTACATCAGTGCACTCGGGACTCTGTCCCTGCTGGTGATCGTCTTCACCATTTTATGGATCATGATCATGAAACAGGACAATTCATTCGAACATGCGCGCCAGCTCTGGCTTCCTCTTCTTGCAGGCCTGACACTGGCCTTGTTGATGATTCTCAGTATTGACTTGCTGCGTCTGCAATTGACCGGCACCTGGGGCGGCCTGCCGGGAATCACAGGCTAGCAACGAACATGTGCATAAAACGTATATAGGCTGAAAGTTATTGAAAGAAGGAGAAATATTAAATGGATATATTACTTGGCGTTTTTTCTGCATTTGGGCTCTCCGCAAGCGCGGGACTGAATGCCTACATCCCCCTGCTTGTGGTTGGAGTGATCGCACATTACTTTCCCAAGGTCCTCACCCTCAGCCAGCCCTTTGATCTGATCGCCAACCCCTGGATCCTGATCCTGCTGGGTCTGCTGGTCATCATTGAGATGGTGGCAGACAAGGTCCCGGCGGTTAACCATATTAACGACATCATTCAAACTGTTGTCCGCCCCGTGGCTGGAGCAATCGCCTTCGCAGCCAGTGCAAAAGTCGTCACAGACATTCACCCCCTGCTGGCTTTGGCCTGTGGTCTGTTGATGGCGGGCGGCGTGCATGTGGTCAAGTCGGCAGCGGTGCGCCCGGCAGTCACCGTAACCACGGGCGGCATGGGTAATGTGCCGGTTTCCATCGCAGAGGATATGCTGGCCTTTACCGCCTCCGTGTTCGCCATTTTGCTGCCGGTCGTCATGGGAACAGTCCTGCTCATCCTCCTGGCACTAGTACTTTGGTGGCTCTGGCGGCGCACAGACAAGCCGGAGACTGCCTGATATAATCGGTAAAATTCCGAAGCAGGAGCGAGAGCATGTCCGAATCACCCGCACCAAACAATGAACCAGCCATGCAATCCAATGCGCCGAAGAACGGGAACAAAAAGATTCTTTATATTGTTCTGGGAGTGGCCGCCTTTTGTCTGTTTTGCTGTGCCGCATTGTTGATCGGACAGTATTTTCTCGAAAACTCGGACTTCAGCCTGGTTTATTCGGGCCGCTGGATCGTCTAGTTCATCACACGCAAAATTATTTGCGCGAACTCATTATTACAAGGAGAAGAAATCATGAATGAAATGCCGGTTACCCCTGATGCTCCCAAGAAGAACAACACCCCCATCATCATTGGAGTGGTTGTTGTTGTCGTGCTTTGCTGCTGCTGCCTCACTGCCGTCCTCGGCTGGCAATTCGGCGATCAGATCGTCCAGGCCTTTGGCGGATAAATCCCGCCCGCGAACAAAAAATCCCCCGGTCAACCCGGGGGATTTTTTGTTCGAAACATTTCCTGCAATTCACGCAGGCCGTCATACACTTTTTGTTTTAGGTCCTCATCCAGACCCAGTTCCTCCAGCTCATCTTCATCCAGGACCGTCTGCGTGCCATCCGGTGAAACCCACAGATCCAGGGCCAGGTCCAGATAGGAGATGGAGTCCGCATCCAATATGGCCGGCTTGCCGATATTACAGTACCAGCCTTTCAATTTCCCGTCATCGCGGTCATGAATTTCAAAGATGTTATACCAGCGGTCCGAATAAAAGGTTTCGATAAAACGGTCATTGCGTTTTAATACGATCCCCATGAAAGGCATGTCATCACGGTTGAAGAGCGCCTCGAGGGTCAGAGAGTTTTTGGCACGGCTCAAAACAACGCCTTCATACTGCCAGGTCACCTCTCCGGCAGGATTTTTCTTCAGAACCTTCATTCGAGACACCTGACCTTCACCCGCACGCGGATGGTTTGACCTGTTTTCGGAGCATCCTTCAAATGGACGATAATCCCGCCTCGCAGCCGGACCTCGAACTGGTCCTGTTTGAATAGCACATCCTCCACTTTGAGTCTGAGCTCCTCCTCGCCTATTTCATTCGATTGTTTCAACAATAGGGATATTCGCTGGCCCTTTGAATGTTTATGTCTGCATTTTAAAGGGAAAACACCAACCGCTGTTTTGATTTTGTCCGGTGAAACGAACGCGCCCTCGATCACATTGCCTGCATTCAAAAAGCGCGCCGCCCACGCGGAGCCGGGGTTTGACCATATTTCCGCAGGAGTTCCTGCACGAATGATTTTGCCTTCATGCAGTAACAAGATCCGGTCGGCCAGGGTAAAAGCTTCATCCTGATCGTGCGTGACATAGATCGCGGGAATGCCCGCCTTGCGCAGGATCGAACGCAATTCCTTTTGCAGTCCTTCCTTGAGTGAACGGTCCAGGGCTCCCAGCGGTTCGTCGAACATCAACAGCCGGGGCCTCGTAGCGAGGGCCCGCGCGAGAGCCACTCGCTGCTGTTCACCGCCGGAAAGGTCGGTTACTTTTCTTTTTTCAAAGCCTGCCAGATCCATTTGTTTGAGCAGAGAGGTCACACGCAAATTTATTTCAGGGGCTGGAAGCTTTCGCATCTTCAAACCAAAGGCAATATTGTCAAAAATGTTTAGGTGCGGAAAAAGCCCGTAGTCCTGGAAGACCAGGCCAAAGTCCCGCAAATGAGCCGGCGTGGAAGCGAGGTCAATATGATCAAACAGGATCCGCCCATTCTCAGGAGACTCCAGCCCGGCGATCATCCGCAAAAGCGTGGATTTGCCGCTGCCCGATGCGCCCAGCAAACAAACCGTCTCGCCCGCCTGGACAGCAAAGGTGATGTCGTCCAGCAGCAGCCTGCCTTCATAGGTTTTGGAAATATTTTTCAGTTCAAGCATGCTTTTCCTTAAAGGGGGATGTCGGCTGCGTCACCCGGCAGGCGCATCTTCTCGATCAGCAAAATAGCTGCCATTGTAACGCTCATCAAAATGGTTGACATGGCCATGGCCTGTCCGTAATTCAACCCACCCGGCTGGGACAGAAAACGCTGGATGGCGATCGGGATGGTGGGATATTCAGGACGGGTCAGCAGCAGAGTGGCTCCAAATTCGCCCAGGGAAATTGTAAATGCAAAAGTGGCGGCGGTCAGGGTGGCGCGTGAAAGGATCGGCCAATCCACACTCTGCCAGACACGAAAAGGTGAAGCTCCCAAACTTGCAGCCGCTTGACGCAGCCGCTCCGGAATGGAAGCCAATGCAGGCTGCAAGGTGCGAATGACAAAGGGCAAGGCAACGAGGGTGTGCGCAATCGGCACAAACCAGGGCGAGGCGAGTGCGCCGCCAAAATTAAGGATGAATCCAAGCCCAAGCATGACTGCCGAGGCGCCCAAAGGCAGCATGATCAGCGGGTCAAGTATTCTTTCCAACCGGGTCGGTTTGGCAAGTGCGATCGCAGCTGGGTAACCAAGCGCAAGGGAAAGCAAAACGGTCAGGCCGGCATAACCAAGTGAATTAAACGTTGCGCGGATCGGCGGCACATAAAACAACGAACCGCGGCGGTTGATGAAAAGCTCGCGGTAATAATCCGATGTCATACCGTACTGGACTTCGCCGCGCTGGCCGCGATCCGCTTCCAGACGCGCCACGGAGCGAAATGGAAGCGAAGCCAAGGGAAGCAGGAAGAACAGGGAAAGCAGGGCAGCCCAAGCTGCAACGAATATTTTCTCACGGGCGGACCGGGGGGAGTGTGAAGTGGAGAAACGTGGTGCGGTCTGAGTGGTAACCCGGCTGATCACACGGGTGTAAATAACCGAAAAGACAAGGGTGAACAAAAGTTGAATGATGGAGAGCAAAGCGGCCAGAGGCAGGTTGGGAAGTTTAAGCACACGCAAATATATTTCCACTTCGAGGGTGGTAAATTTTGAGCCACCCAGGAGAAGGATCACGCCAAAGCTGGTGAAGTCGAACAGGAAAACGAGCAGGCCGGCCGCCAGCAGGGATGGGCGCAGCAACGGCAGGGTGACATTCCACCATACGCGCGGCGTATCCGCGCCCAGGGAACGCGCAGCCTGCTCCAGTTTGGGGTCGAAACGGGAGAGGGCGCTGCTGACGACCCGAATCACAATGGTTGTATTGTAAAAAACGTGCGCGATCAGAATGGCCGAGAGCGTACCGATAAATTGAAAAGTTGATTGGGGAAAAACAAGGCTGATCCAGCCGCGCGGACCGAGCAGGGAGGTGAAGGCCGCAGCAACGACTACGGTTGGGAGCATGAATGGGATCGCGGTCAATGCCCGCAAAAGCGATTTGCCGCGAAAATCATATCTTGCAAATAAAACCGCCGAAGGGAGGCCGAGCAGAAATGTAAGCAGGGTGGAAAGAGCCGCCTGGTAAAAGGTAAATCTTAACGTGGCGGCAATCAGTCCACCATTCCCCCCGGCAAGCACCTGCGAATCAAAAGCCAGAAATAGAATTCGCGAAAGGGGCAGAAAGAAGAAAACCAGTAAAAAAAGGACCGGAAAGATCCACAGGGTGCTTCTGACGAAAGCCGTCCGCAGGAATGCAGAATAAACAGGGGGATTTTCTCCCTGCAGCTCTGCACCCTGCGGACCGGCCATGTGATTCAATCCTACGCTCCCCGTTATTTCATGGCTTCCACCCAGGCTTCGATCCAGGCGTCGCGGTTTGCGGATATTTCCTGCGGGGAAATCAGGGCGGGCTCATCCGGGACCTGCGCATATTTGATGAAGGCGTCGGGGCTGGCTGCATTCGCATTCACGGGGTACACGAACATCTGCAAAGGCATATCCTCCTGAAATTGAACTCCCAGCATGAAATCAACAAATTTCTCCGCGAGCGCGCGATGATGCGTCCCCTTCAGGATGCCGACAAACTCGATCTGGCGGAAGCAGGTGTCCGCGCCGACGATGGATGCGGTGGGCGCGTCCACGGGCGGAGTCTCTGCAAAAATGACTTCTGCCGCGGGGGATGTCCCGTAGGAAACAACCATCGGCTGCGCACCACGCCCGGAAGAACCGCTGAAGTTGGTGTAATAGGCGGTTTCCCAATCGTCCACCACGGCCACCCCATTTTCCTTGAGACTCTTCCAATAATCCAGATAGGCCCCGCCGAAATGCGCGCGGGTCGCGAGCATGAAAGCCAAACCTGTCGATGAAGTGGAAGGATTTTCCACAACCAGCAGGTCCTTGTATTCCGGTTTTTTCAGATCCTCAAGGGATTGCGGGGTCGCCAGACCGTGATCTGCAAAATATTTTTTGTCGTAATTAATGCACACATCGCCATAATCCACCGGAGAGGCCTGGAATGTCTCATCCAATTTGAATTGAACCGGAATATTTTCAAGTTCGGGGGATTGATAAGATTCATAAATACCGGCCTCAAGAGCCCTCGACAAAAAGGTGTTGTCCACGCCAAACAAAACATCCGCGAGCGGCGCATTCTTTGTGAGAATGGCCTTGTTAAGTGCCTCGCCGGCGTCACCGCTTTGCAGGTAGGTAACTTTGACATGATTGGATTCTTCAAAGGCCTTGATCACATCCTCGCTTGCAGCAAAGGAACTGTGGGTCATCACCGTTAGGCTTTGCGGCTCGGACAAAACCGGGGCACAGGAAGCGACCAAAATACACAAGGCGGAAAAAAACAGGAATAACATTTTTTTCATTTGTATCTCCAGTTTATTGAACGTAAATTACGCAACCGTCGTACGGGTGTGAACAACGAGGAGCAGGCCGGAATTGATCCGAACCTCCGCGATCTCCGCTATCATTTCATTGCTGATACCGCGTGTCTTGTTCGCGTACAAAGTTTCTTCCGCGAGCGGCCACTTGAGACCGCTGGTGAGGACGCCTGTGACATCCCCCTGCCATGGAATGAGGGAAACAACGTCCCCGCTTCGTCCGCAAACCCGGGCTTGATCCCGGCAAAAGAACACTTCCTCCGCCCCGTCGTCCAACCGCAGATCAAGGTCAGAAAGTTTTGGGTCGGTCATCAAAGAAAGATTTCCAAGTGTCTGGTCAAGGCGCTCCCCCAAAGCGGCTACGATCAGGATTTTTCTGAGGTTCAACTTCAACGCATGCTGTATCGCGAGTTCAAGGTCCGTTTCGTTTTTATCACGGGAAAAACGGATGATTTCAACGCCATCCTGTTCGAGTTTTTTTTGTGTTTCCCGGGTGATGGAATCCAGGTCGCCGACAACAAGGTCCGGCGTACGCCCAATGGCGAGGGCATGTCTGGCGCCGCCATCCGCGGCGATCACAAAATCATCCTCGGCAAGCAGGGCGCGGGCAGAATCAAGATCAGGCAGATGTCCATTGGCGAAAATTACGGCGCGCTTTATCAACAAAAAAATCCTCCGGGGGCGGAGGATGGCTGTGTGCGAGTCAGGAGTCCCTCCGCTGGTATTAACCAGATCAGGTAATGCGGGTCGAGCGAAGGACGCTCCTCTCAGCCTGTCAGAGCAGGCTCCCCGTTCAATTTATCAAATAAAGTATAGACGTCTGTGTTGGGGATGTCAAGTCAAAAAACCAATCGACCGAGGAAAGAAAAAGACCGCCAGGGTTTGACGGTCTTGATCAGCGAACTCTGCGTTTCCACTCTTCCTTCATTTGCAATTCCCGCGGACTTGCCCCAGAGTCCAGGGCCAGGAAATCCGTCATCAGGCGGTTGAATTGGTTGGGATTGTCAATCATGGGGAAGTGACCGGTGCCTTCCAGGTTGACCTGATGCATGTGATTGGGCAGAGTATCGGCTTTTTCCTGGGAGGGGGTAATGACGGCCGGGCTGTTCGGCCCGTATACGAACAGACTGGGCACACCCAGGCTGCGGACATCCGTAAAGAGATGATTCGACTGGAGTCCTGCGAGAGAGGCCGCAACAGCTTGCGGGTCCGCTTTGGATGCGTCTGAAAGGGCGGCGATGGCTTCAGGGGTGCGGGAACTCAACCAGTCCACTAATTCGGGCATGGTGGATGTCCGCAGGCGGGAACTGACCGAGTCGTAATCCATTGGACAGTTGATGGCCATGATACGGTCCACACTGCGCGGCCATTGTCGTATAAAGGACATGCCCACCAGCGCGCCCAGATCATGCCCGATCAAGGCCACCTTGCCAATCCCCATTTCCTCGAGAAACCGATTGATCAGGTCGGCCTGGCGGTCCAGGGAATAGCGCAAGGGGTCGCGCGTGGTATCGCCAAAACCAAACATGTCGATGGCGTAGGCCCGGAAGGAGGTGGACGCGATCTGCATGGCATTGATCCAGTAACGCCATGATCCGACCCAGCCGTGCAGGAAGACAATGGGACGGCCACGTCCCAACGCCTCGTAATGCACCATCGAACCATCCAGAATGATCGCGCTCATTTAATCCTATTTTCCAAATTTTGCCAGAATTGCCTTGACCCGCTCCGTAAGCTGATATGGGGCGAAGGGTTTAAGCAGGTATTCCTCGGCACCCGCTTCCAACCCGGTCTGAATTTCAGAGTCCTGTCCTTTTGCGGACAAAAAGACGACGGGAATGTCCCGCAGGGCAGGGTCGGCCTTCATGGCACGACAGGCGTCATATCCGGTCATCTTCGGCATGCGGACATCCATAAGGATGATATCCGGAATGATCTCCGATGCCATGTGCAAGGCTTCTTCACCATTGGACGTAGTGGTGACCTCATGGCCCGCGAATCGCAACGTAAAGGCCACAAGTTCACGAATATCGGGTTCGTCTTCTGCTATCAAGATCCTTGCCATTCAATCTCCAATTATTTGTGGACGGGCAGGGTAAAGGAAAATGTGCTTCCATCGCCCGGCACGCCCGTACTTGTCATCCAGATCCGGCCATTATGCATTTCAACGAGTTGACGAACGATGGGCAATCCCAACCCGGTCCCGGGTGTGGCAAGAACCAGCGGGTGTTCGCCCCGATAAAAGCGCTCAAAGATGCGGGCCTGATCATCAGGAGCGATCCCGACCCCATTATCCTGAACGTCCACCTGCACTTCACCATTTTCCTGATGAATGTTCACGCGGATGGAGCCGTTATTGGGAGTGTAGTTGTAGGCATTGTCCACCAGGTTGCCCAGAATCTGCCGGACCCGATCGCCGTCCCCATTAACCGGGGGCAGTTTCTTCGGGGCATCCAAAGAAAGAGCCATGGGTTTGTTTTCGTTTTGCGAACGGCGAAGCACATCCGCAACGACAGATTCAGCGATCTCGTACAGGTCAACAGGCTGGGGGTTAAGAGTGACCCGGCCGGCTTCGATGCGGGAAATATCCAGTAGATCGCTGACGAGCGTATTGAGCCGGTCAATATTGTTGCGGACCACATCCAAAAAGTGCATCTGATTCTCGTTCAAGGCGCCGGCCGCGCCCATGGTCAGAATATCAACATAGCCTTTGATGGCCGTCATCGGGGTGCGCAGTTCATGACTGACCGTGGCAACAAATTCCGACTTCAAACGATCCACTTCAACTTCATGGGTAATATCCCGGAAGATCGAGACCGTGCCAAGGAAATCATTTTGCAGGATGACCGGAGCAAGGTGGACGAGCGCGATCCGTTCGTTTTCCAACTCCAGTTTTTCCGCGTAGGTATCACCGGGCTGGTAGGAAGACGGGTCTTCGGACCAGCGGCGAATGGTCTCCATCCAGGTGCTGGCGGCTTTTCCGAAGAGACCGCCGAAGGAATCCAACGGATTGCCCAGCAGGCGCGCTTCATTAACGGCGATGATGCGTTCGGTGGAGGAGTTGACGAAGGTGATGCGGTTGTCCGGGCCGGTCACCAACACGCCATCGGCCACGGCCTCAAGGATGGCTTGCGAGCGGCTTGCATCCTCCTGTTCCTTGCGCAGCATGACACCGAGACGTTCAGCCTGGTCACGGATCAGTTCGTAGAGATGAGCATTATTAATCGCAACAGCCACCTGTCCGGCGATGGCTTTCACCAGATTCAACATTTCCGCGCTAAAGAAATCCTCAGTACGCTGGAAGACCATCAGTACGCCAATGACATCCTCGCCCACGACCATGGGCACGACGATGGAACTGCGATGATCCTGTCCGGAGGTATTTCGCACCCAACGCGGGTCCATATGCAGATCGCTGACCAGAACCGCTTCCCGATTCTGAACCACCCAGCCTGCCAGACCTTCGCCGACTTTCAAGGTGACACTGCGTCCGCTCGAATTGGACTGGTTCGAGAGATAACCATATCCCGCGCGGAAATGCAAAAGGTTGTCCTCCGCATGCAGGAGCAGAATGGTTCCCTGTTCAGCGCCAATGGCGTCATTCAGCAGTGACAATGTTCGATTCAAGGCACGGTCAAGATCAAGGCTGGATGAAACTTCGGTGAGAATGCGCAGGAGGGTTTCCGTATTGTGCTGTTCACGCTGCAATTGCGAAGTGCGCTCCACCACGCGCATTTCCAACTGGGCGGCAAGGTTTTGTGTTTCGGCAAAGAGACGTCCGTTTTGGATGGCGACAATGGCCTGATTGGCGAGCGTTCCGAGGATCTGCATATCCTCCTCACTGTACACACCGGCCTGATAGCTTTGTGCGGACAACATGCCAAGCACCTTGCCGCCCAACATCATTGGAACGGCCACAATGGACTGGGTCTCTCCGGACCCGGTCTGAACTGCATTCAGGTTATTGGCCTGCTCAAGGGAGGAAACCAGGATCGGCTTTCCGCTCTTGATCACGTCACTGCTCATGCCCCTTCCAAACGGGACGCGCTGACCCGGGATGCGCTTGCCAAGATCCAGGAGGTAGACCGGATCGATCTCATTTCTCTCTTCGTCCAGAAGGGTGATCACAAAAGCTTCCACAGGCATCAAGCGTTCCGCCGCCTTGTGAACCGAGACGTAAATCTCCTCGGGGTCAAGGCTGGCGCTGATCTGGGCACTGATCTCATTCAAAATGGCAAAGCGCTCGGCCGTGCGGACGGTGGATTGATACAGACGGGCATTTTCAAGCGCGATGGTAGCCTGATTGGTAATGGTGCGGGCTACTTCAATTTCATTCGAACCAAAGCGGGCCTCACCCGTCATTTGTGCAAAAACAAGCGCCGTCAGATGCTGACCGCTTATCAAGGGAAGGATCAACAGGGCCGTGGTGTTTTCCCCGAACATATCCATGAGTTCGGCGAGGTCAGGTTCGTTGCGAACATCCTCGGTATTAAAAATACCCAGAGACTCGCGCAGTCGGTTGAAAATTGGAGCATCCGGCAGGGCTCGTGGAAGTTTGACACGCCCACGGGGGGTGGTGATCTTCCAGTACGCCTGGCCCCGTTCAAAGGTCACGATGGAAACGCGCTTCACTCCAAGGCCCCTGAACAATTCATCGGCAGTGACATTCAAAATGCGTTCAGTATCAAGCAGTCCGGTCAGGGCGGATGTGAAACGGTTGAGCGTGGTAAGGCGCTGGGAACGTTGATCCAATTCCGTGGCGCGGTTCAAGCTGTCTTCATACAGCCGGGCATTGTCCAAAGATACAGCAGATTGACTGGCAAAGGTCAAAGCGACCTGCATTTGTTCATGAGTGTAAAAATGAGACTGCCATTTCTCAATGGCGATCGCGCCCACCAATTCGCCTTTGGAAATCAGCGGAATCCCCAGCCAAGAAAGACGAGGAGCCTCAACCGGCAGGAAGCGGGAATCCTCACGAACATCCCGCACCAGGATGGGCTGCCCGGTCTGGGCCATTTCCTTGAAGAGCACGCTGTCTGAAACGGCAACAGACAATCCAAGGCGATGTTCGGCGTCTGTGAATCCGCGGGCGGCCGCAACGAAAAGGCGATCCTTGTCACGCAGCCAGAGGGTGGCCGTATCGTATGGAATGATCGGGCTTAATTGGTCGAGCAGGGAGCCCACCAACTGGTCACTTCGTAGGCTGGAGGTAAGGGATGCGGAGGCATCATTCAATGCCTGTAATTGACCGGCGCGTTCGGTCGTGGCCTGAACGAGACGCAAGTTGTCGAGGGAAAGGGCGACCTGCTGGGCAAGCGAAAGCAACAGAACCTCGTCCTCCGGCCGGAATGCTGAAGTGGTATTGAAATTGTCCAACACCAGCAAACCGAGGGGCTGCTCACTGGAGATGATCGGGATCAACAAACTGGAAACCGGCAAACGACCGCCAGTGGCCTGACGATATAATGCAAGATTATCCGAATTCAGATTGTAGTCACGTACAAAATTGATCTCGTCCACCCGACGCGCGGTCTTGCGGGAGAACGTACTTCCAGGCAGGGCCTCCCCCATGCGGTAATTGATTTGCAGCATGCTGGCATTATCCGCATAGCCGGAGACCATGCGCGGGGAAAGCGTTTCTGTTTTTGGATTCCAAAGCAGGACAGCTCCCGCATGAGCATGTGGAAGGACGCGGCGCGAACTTTCGAGCAGGGATTTGATGATCGCATCCGTATCCATGGCTGAAAGCTTGCGGCTGAAGTCCAGCAACAGGTTCACTTCATCGAGACGGCGCCGCGTCTGATTCAAAAGGGAGATGTTTTGAAGGATCAGGGAGGTCTGCTGCGAGATCTGCAGATAGACTTGATAGTCCTCCTCCGTAAAGGAGGTGATCGGTTCAGGGCTGACGGCAAGCATGGCTGCCACTGGTTTGCCTTCCACAACGACCGGCAGACAGATCATCCCTTTTGCACGCAGGGAAGTGAGCAGGGAGGCATCACGCCATTCATCGGAATCATCCAAATTGGAGATCAATATGGGCGTGCCGCTCTGCAAACAGGTGCGCAACGGATTGCGCTGGCCAAAAAGAGCCTCAACATTTGTGGAACGCGGCAGGCTGCCAAGCACATGCAACAGGCGCGGACCATCCGGGGTGTTTTCTGCCACCAGCGCAACCGACATGCTCAACTGGGTCAAAGTTTCCCGGCCAAGGGCAGACAGGGCGGAAGAGGCATCCAATTGGCGGCTTACGGATTCAGTAATGGCCAACCCAGCGCGAACGCGTTGGGCGCGTCTATCCAGATCATGCAGGGAGATCGTTTGCTCCAAATCCTTATGAAGCAGGACGGGCAGGTCATTTTGTGTGAGATTAAGCAATTTTTGCTGGCGCTGCAGTCCAGCCGAAAGGGAATCGATGCGGGTACGCAGGTCACTTTGGCGGAAGGTGGTGCCGATCAAAAGTGCCGCCTGCGAAGCGAAAACCTCCACAGATTCAATGGTGGCTTTATCTGGGCGCAGGCCATTTCCCGGATCATCCAGACTGATCAGTCCAATGATATTCCCTTCAGCGTTTTCAAGCGGGACAAGCAAAGTATCGTCCGGGTCCCAGGAATTGGGGGACTTGGTTGCGGCTTCCGCCACATCCAGGGTGACGATATGTACATCCGAGGGCACGACCGGGGATTGATCAATGGGAATGAAATAGGAACGGCTGATCTTAAATTCAGGATGCATCAGCTGTTGAACACCAGACAACGGCTGTTTGCGGGCCAGAAGTTCATTGAGCGTATCCGCCGGGATTCCCACCGCGGTCACCCGGCGCAGCAAACCAGAATCCTGCTCCACAATGCTGATCAACACAACCCGGAAGGGGGTTGAATCACGAATGCCTCGCGCGATAATTTGCAAAGCCTGATCAAGCGGTTGTTCCTGGCCGATACTGTAGCTGACGTCCGTAAGAGTCACAAGGGTATCAGCACGGCGGCGCATCAACTCGCCCTTTTGTTTTTCGATCTTATAGCTTTGGGCATTGCTCAACGCGATCCCGGCCTGCACGGCAAGGGCCTGAACCAGTTCCGCTACATCCGCTGTAAAGAAACCGGGCTGGCGCGAATGCAGACTTATCAAGCCCACAATCTGGGCCTGATAAGTGATCGGGACAACGAGGGCGGAATTCACTCCCTGATGCGGAATCCGTTTGTTTTCCAATGAAAAATCGGCAACGATTTGAGGTTCAGCGCTTGTCAATGCGGCCTGTTGAATATCGGACATTCCAGCGCCCGGCTCACAACCGGCAAAGAATTCGACTTTGGGGTCTGACAGGGTTGTTTTTTGTTCAAACAAAACAATGGATGCGCAATCTGCATGCACAACCCTTAACCCTTCATCATGAATGATCTTGAGCAAAGGTTGAATATCGAGGGTTGCGCCCAATTCCCGGCCAACTCGCGTGATCGCCGAAAGCTGATCCACCCGTCGGCGTAAAGAAACATCCGTTTGAGCCAACAACCCTGCCGACTCCACTGCGGTCGCCAACTGCGCCGCTGCCGTGGAGACAATTTGCAGGTCATATGTATTAAAATGATCGGCTTTAAAACTGCCCAGCATTAATTCGCCAATACTGCGCTCCCGAACCACCAGTGGAACAACAATGGCGGATTCAACCAGAAGCGCGGTCGTCAAAGGCCGATAGACCGGCAAGACCCTTCGATCCGTGCTCAAGCGGCCGGACAGGAATGGTTTTTGACTACCTGAAACTGTATAAGGGTAATTCGGGTCATCCACAAAGATCTGAAGGAAGGATTTGCTGACATCCTCGGAAATGCCAAAGGTGGATTCGCGGCGCAGGCGCAATTCGCCGCGGGACTCATCCATAAGGAATATTGCGCCCGTATCCGCCTGAAGAAGACCGGCCAGCTCCTGTACCGAGTATTTCAAGATCTCTTCAAGGGTGGCGGATGAACCGGACAGGCTTGCAATGCGGCGCAATGCTTCAGAACGCTGCGTTCGGATGCGTGCCTGTTGTACCAGACGCACATTCTCTATGATCGCTGCCGCCTGATTGGCAACAATGTTCGCGAGACGGACTTCCTCCGCAGTAAACGCCGATGCACCTTGCGTATGGTGGCCGATCTGCAAATATCCCTGCACATGTCCTGATGAAATCAAGGGAATAAGGGCATTGTCACGCAAACTGGCTGCAATCGCAATGTCAGAAAGGCCAAGGGCCTGCCATTTTTCATCACTGGCTGCATTTAAGGTGAAAACAGCCTGTTGGCTCGAAAGTACACGCTCAGCCGATCCATCAGCTGCGATGCCTGCGCGGTAAATATCAACCAGATGGGTGGGTAATCCGTGGAAAGGCGCCCTGCCCTCGAGGGTGCGCTTCTCTTCATCATAGATCAGGAAGCCGACAATATCCACGGCGAAAAGCGGGGCGATGCTTTCCACAAGCCGAACAAAAATATCCTGAACATCGCGTACAGATCCAAGTGACTGATTTAAATTTGCAAGGCCGGCAAGTTCCAGTCCACGCTTTTGTTCCTCTTCATATAATCTGGCATTCCGGATCGCAACAGCGGCCTGGGTGGAAATCAGGGAAAGCATGTCAAGATCATGTTGACCAAACGCCCCGCCACCTTTTTGACCCGCCTCGATCGAACCGATCAATTCCCCGCCTGCCAGGAGGGGAATTCCCAAATAAGACTGGATTGGAAGCAGTTCACCGTTCACGGCAAGTTCAGGCTGGGATCGGGCATCTGCCAGCATCATTGGAACCCGTTTTGCCGCCAATTGAGTGGTCAGGCTTCCAAACTGGGATGGCGGAATCACAACCCGTCCCTTTCTCTCATTAAGCTTGAATGATTGATGGGGCACAAGAGCCTGGTTTTCCGCATTCCAGAGTTTTAATTCAAGAACATCGGAGGGGACCAGACGACTTACATTATCAAGGATGGATTGAACTGTAGTATCAAGATCGAGGCTGGCGGCAATTCCCTGACTGAATTCAGTAACCACCCTTAATATCTCTTCCGAGGCTCCGCCACCCTGCTCAAGAGCCGGGGAAAAATCCTTCCCACGCAGGGAAACCAGCATGAGCGGGTATACACCTGGTACTTCATAAGAGGCGATTTCCATCAACTTTCCGCCGATGGAAACACGCTTGTATCCGGGGGAAACACAAATATCCAGGAAATCATCGGAGGGACGTACCCGGCGTGCAAGCCGCTCCAGGTCATAAGGCTCATTCTCACGTAGATCGAAAAAAGTGCGTGCAAGCGGACTAATATGTTCAACCCGTCCGCCGGGTTCAATGATGATCACTGCATCATTGGATGAACGGGAAGCATCAGGGTAGGCAACGGGTTTGGAAATTACAGGCAGTGCCGCGCGGGAGCGCGTTAACAGCCACAAGGCCGTCAGAACGGCCGCAATCAGCACCAACGCAATAAAGAACAGATTAATTCCCAACCCGGGCAACATGGGAGATACTCACCTATCAAGCGGCTGAGGCAGTTGCCGCGTCCTGTCTGCGAGCATCGGCTGCAAGTTCGGTGATCTCACGGATATCCGCAAAGGAATGCGAACTTGGGGAAACCAGCCCCGCAGAGAAGGTCATAAAGCCGGCTTTTTCAAAGCCACCTTCAGCTTTCGGGACCTGGATGAATCCCTGCTGGCGGTCGATAAAGTTGTAGTGGCTTTGCACTTCTGTTGCAAATCTTTCTTTTAACCTTTGACGAATGCTCGGGGCAGCTTCGTTCGTCGTAATAATGATGAAGTTATCCCCGCCTGCATGACCGATGAAATCGCTTGTGGTTCCAAATTCATCCACCACTTCACCAATCATCATCGCGGCAAAGCGCAAGACATCGTCTCCGGCCACGAAACCGTAGACATCCTTGAAGGCGTCAAAATTATTCAGGCGCACGTCCAACAGGGCCCAGCTGGTCTCACGGATGATCCGGCGCAACTGCTCCTCGATCAAACGCCCGGCGGGAAGGCCCGAGCGGGGATCGGTCAGACTTTCGCGTTCCGAGCGGCGAATGGCCCCTTGAACACGCAGTTTCAACTCTTCAATATCAAAGGGTTTGGTGATGTAATCATCAGCCCCGAGTTCAAGACCCTGCAGCTTGTCGCTGCGTTCGTCCTTTTGGGTCAGGAAGATGACCGGGATATGGCTGGTGCGGGTGCTGGTTCGCAAATTACGGCAGACCTCATACCCGTCAATATCCGGCAGCATGATATCGAGTACGATCAGGTGCGGCAGGGATTGTTTTGTCTTTTCCAGGGCATCACGTCCACGGTGCGCAACCTCCACATCGTATTGCATGCCCGAAAAATAGATCTTGAGCATGTTGGCGATATCCACATCGTCTTCTACTACCAAAAGGCGGGCTTTTCCCATATATATCTCCTCTGGCCGCGTCACGCTTGTATGCGCAGACGCGCATTACGTTTAACGGCTTCGATCTGTTCATTTGTCACTTCGCGCTCAAAAGAGCGGAAGCCGCTCATGCGAAAACCGTGTTTTTCGGCGATCGCAGTAATTTCCTTCACGCGTTCGATAGTAATATCCCTGCCAACCGTGTAATCCTCGAAACGACCCTCCAAAGCCAGTGCAATTGTCTCGGCCATGCAGGCATAGGCTTTTCCTTCGGGAAAACCAAAGTTAAAATTAAAATTTACGGTGCCTGGCACATCCACCATGCCGCCGTCAATCACTAATATATCATCTCTCACTGCCGCCACCATTGCAGAAACATCGCGGGGGCGGGCCACATCACAAACCACGCTGCCGGCCTGCAGATGCTCCGGACGGATGACATCGTGGATCGAACTCGTGACGGTCAGGATCAATTGGGCATCCTTCAACACGTCCATTTTCGTGCTGATGACGAGCTCGCTTCTCGCCCCGACCTTGAGCCTGTCCTGCAGCACCTGAAGCTTTTTCTCATCCCGGGCCACGAGCAGGATCCTCGCAGCTTCTCCGGCCAACAGTTCGGCACAGACGCGGCCAATTGCCCCGGTCGCGCCGACAACAGCCACCGTCGCCTCTTCAATTTTAATATCCATTACCTGCGCCGCATCCCGAATGGCCTGGACGGCCATGGCCACAGTAAAGGAATCGCCTGTGGTGACGGGGATCTCAAGCGCATTCGCAATGGTCACACCTGCATCGCCCACCACCGATGTAAAAGCGCCCAGACCGAGAATATTTGCGCCAAGTTTTTCAGCCATGCGGCCGGTTTGAATAATTTTACGATAGACCGTGCGCTCACGCAACTCCATCATGCGACGCGGCGTATACGGACAGGCAATGAACCAGCCCCTGACCACTTTGCCGGTCGCCCGGGAAGTGATCCCTTCGATCTCCGAAATATATACGGGCGGAAAGAACGTGGAAAAGAAATCGATTTGTCTTTCAGTCAGAACACGTCCTAAAAATGGAAACTTTCGGCTTACATCGCGCTTGGGATCGATCGGGTGAATAATGAAGGCAAAGCTATCCATTTACCACGACTCCACCTCGGCCTTCAAATGCCGGTGGTATGGCGTTTGATGCAAATGAGCAAGCTTGAGATGGTGATGATCGCTCTGGTCAAAGGTGATGTCTCGATCGATCACACGTCTTTCAGCAGAGGCTGTTAACACGACATCTGATTCGATCGTGCGCGACGGGTAGATGATCATGCCTGAACCGATGCGGCAGTTGTGCCCGACGGCCCCGCCCATGACGGGCCGGTTGGACAGGCTCAACTTGCCGTTGCCATCCCGGGCACGAAGAGGTGCAGGGATCAGGTTGTAATCCGTCCATGTGGAACCGGCGCCGATAAAGGTGTTTCTGCCGATCACACACATTTGCAGACAGGTATTTTGCGCCACCATGGCGTTTTCCATAAGGGTGGTCATGAACAACGCGGCACGGAAGGGCAGGAAGGCCCCATCCCCCACCACAGACAGCATGACCTGCACACCCTGGGAAATATTAACGTTGTTCCCAATGATGCTGTTATCAATCACAGCACCCGCATTAATGGTGACATTATCGCCGATGGTTGTGGGACCTTTAATGACAACGCTTGGGTCAATCACGCAATTCTTGCCGATTTTTACAACTTCGGAACACTCCAATACCTGACGTCCCTCGTAAACGGCTTTTCCGATGATCTTGAGTTTGAAAGAAAACTCCTCATTTGCCCTTTTTTCATAGCGGGCGCCGCGCGCGAACAGACCAAACACCACATCTGCAATAAAGACATGCACCCAGGAATCAATTGCAATCATGGAGCGCAAGGGCACCTGAAAAATCAGATCGCCGCTTTGGTCGCCCATGTACGTTGGGACATGATAATAGCCGATCTCGCGGGCCTGCATGTCGATCACAAGGGGTTCCACCCCCGCGACAGGGCCGTTCGGGTAATACCAAAGATCAGCCAGATATAAACTTCCTGCCGGGGTGTAGGAAGTGGAAAGGGGCAGTGCGTGCTCCTTAAAGGCCGGGTCGTCTGCGCGAAACGCCGCCCGCACAGGGCGATTCTTTTTCATCGCCTCCGTCATAAAAGCCCGGATATAAAATTCGTCAAAAAACAGGTTGTCGCGATAAACAATGGTGGGCTCACGCACCGGCTGCAGACGTTCACCCTGCTTCAACTCCATTTCGCGGGTGACGTAGGGAGCAAGCAGATTTCGTTGATGCAGCCAAAGAGGTGAATTTTGTATGCGTAATTCACGCGCCGGCTCGCAAAATGGCATGATCTGGTCCTGCGCGTGCAGTATGATTTTAAGCATAATCAGGGATTATAAAGCAAAGTGACCGCAAAACACCCCATTCAACAAAACTGTTAATGTAGCAGGACTTCTAAAATGGGGTTTGATCGATGGCAATGGTACAGGTTGCGTCGCCCCTGGCAATACAGGCAGTTTCCTCCACGTTAAACACCTTGCCCCCGCTCAGCCAGTATAAAGCCTCCTGCAGCAATCCCACCGCCAGGTGACAGACGGGCTCTGCAGCTTTTCTCTCCCAACACAACGGGCAGCGCTCGATATGCCACAAGATCATGCCGTCTTTTTCTTCCACAGTCACTTTTTGATCGGTCTGCTTGTTAAAAAGGTCCGCAAAACTGCGGGTGCCGGAATGCAGTTTCGTGGGCAGGGAAAGCAGTCGAAACGCCATTTCAGTCAACCCAAGCATGGATCCATATTCCTTGAGACCATATTTAAAGCAGGCACGTCCTGTCCGCAGCGCCAACCCCCTCCCACCACGAGGACCGTAAATCTGTTCCAGTGCGCTCTGCAGCAGACTGACCGTTTCGAACGAAAATTTGCGTTCAGAATTGGATGGGGGGTAATTGTGGATGAACTTCTCCAGGGATGCAACACGCAGAACGGCATCCACCCCGCTCGTGCCAATCACCTCCTCCATGCCCAAAAAGATCAACCTGCCCATTTTCTGGGGATAAAAAAAGGATTCGCCGCTCATGATGCTGGAGAATCCTGGTCGAGGAATGCCTTTAATTTCTGGCTGAAAATCGTTGGCTCCTCCAACATCGGAAAATGACCGGATGTTGGGAAGCGTTCAATAACTGCCTGCGGAATCCCCTGCTGCATGGGCTGCCATTGCAAAGGATGAACAATAACATCCTTGTCCCCATACATACCCATGGCAGGCACCTTGATCTGGGACAGCATCGGGGTCAGATCTGTGCGGCGCAGGGATGCAATCGAACGAAGAAAGGATTCAACCGTGGTGCGGGACAGGTCACGATCCATCATCTCAGGAAAGCGCGGGTCCTTGCAAATGATGGGGGAATACAAGCGCATCCCGGCCCGAAAAACACCCATCATATTAAACAACATGAATGCGATTGGACGATAACCTGCCAGCTTGAGCAGGGGTGCAAGCGAGGACCCTATCATCGGAGATCCCACCACCACAACCTTGCTGACACGCTCGGGGTATTTGATGGCAACAGAAAGGCTGACGGTCCCGCCCATGCTGTGACCCACCAGCGGCGCATGGACAATTCCCAACTGGTCCATAAATTGATTGACAAGGCTGACAAAATCAGAAACAGCGTAGGTATCGCGTTTCTTGCCCGATTCACCAAATCCCCAGAAATCCAGTGCGTAAGTGCGATAAAACGCACCCAGATAGGCCATGGTTTCCTGCCAAAGCCCCCAGGATCCCAGCCATCCATGTAAAAGAATGACGGGACGCCCGCGCCCATATACTTCGTAATGAACTATTCCCTGATCAGTGGTGATTGATGACACAGCAGCCGATTGACCCGCTCCCAGATTTCAGGAATCCATTTCTTTAATGATGCTGTACAGCAGTTCAAGCAATACAGATTTTACAGTTTCACGATTGGTCGCCACACAAGGCAACAGCTTGGTATTGCTGTCCAGGCGCAGGGCATGACGAACATCTTCGATCTCCCAGGCATCTTCCGCATCCTGTTTGTTTGCAGCCACCACAAAGGGCGTGGGGGCATAGGCCCGGAAGGTCTCAAGGATGGAACGCGCCTCGCGGAAGGTTTCGGGCCGGGTGCTATCCACCATGACAATGAAGCCCAACATACCCTCCGAGAGAATCTCCCACATGAAGTCGAAACGCTTTTGGCCCGGTGTGCCGAACAGGTAAAGTACCAGGTCCTCGTCCACGGTAATGCGGCCGAAATCCATCGCAACCGTGGTTGCCGATTTGACGGAACGCTCCTCTTCCGACGTGATCTTTCGTTCCGTGGCAACGACATCGATCTCGCTGACAGACTGAATGAACTGCGTCTTGCCAGCACTGAATGGACCCGTTACTACCATTTTGACCGTTTGCATAATTTCTATCCTTCTAACCCTGAGTGTGTTACATTGTGCGAATTCGGCCGATCAATTTATTGATCAATGATTTCTGTTCGTCCTTGTCCTGGGTTGGGAACTGCTTGGGATTGGGGATCGGCGCAGCCCCTGCGGGACGCGCCATTTCCACCAGTCCCGCCTGCAGCAGTCCATATACGATCCGGCGGACTTCAATGTCGCTTAATTTATTCGTGCTTGCGATCTGGCGCATGGTGTTCTTTGGATCTACGAACTTCACCACTTTCCATTCATCCACGCTCAAATTCACATTGGTCAGTGGACGTTCCGTAAACTTAAGGGCCATATCCAGGCTTGGGATCTCGTCCTGCAGCTGCTCCAGCTCGCGCAGCTGGCGGGAGCCTTCAATAATAATGTTTTCAAGGTCAAGCCGCACATTGATGCGGTCTTCCGGGGGAAGCATTTCGTTCTCAAAACGGAAGATGCCCTCCACCCAGGTGAACAACCTGCGGACGACTTCCGTAAAATACCCCTGCAGATTTAAAAGGATGTCTTCCTGTGAAACATATCCTGCATTAATAAGAAGCAGGCCGAGTTCCTTGTCAGTCATCTGGCCTGCACGATCCGCGATCGCCCGGTATTGATTGGCATTGATCTTATTGGCCTTATGCAAAACAGCGGCCAGGCTTCCATCCTCCTGGCCGATCCGGGCGTAGGCAAGTTTTCCATCACGGAACGATATATAGGCCTGCTCCGATGCCCCATCCACCACCAGCGTACCGGTTTTGCTTGCAAGGTTAATAAGATTAAGCAATTGGGTGACGGTAAAATCTCGTAAATTTCCGCGCAGGGCCATATCATTTCCTCTGGTTACCCCTTGATGTAGGGATAGGTTCGAAAATTATACATGCAAGGGGATAATGCGTCAATTTTCCACCATACAGACTTGTCAGGGATAATAAAAAGGTGGATGAAAGACAGCCGCAATGCCCTTCATCCACCAGATTAACTACACGATCAGTGCCGCATCCGCCCCCGTATCCGCTTCCTGCCCGGACTGTGAGTTGGCCCTGCCTACGAGGAACATGGCCGGCATGAGCAGCAGTCCCGAAGTCGCGATGGCTGCACCCACCGAAAAGAACCGCGCAATCAAGCCCACGCCCGGACCGCCTGCAACCTGCCCTATTGCGTCAACCTGCCCCACCATGGAATGCACGGTGGCGCGGGTCTCCGGGTCGAGTTTTTGGTTCACCCAAGCCGAATTTAGGGGATCATGCACGTCCCGCAAAACTTTAATAACGAGATACAAGCCGAGGGTCAGGGACAGAAGCGGGGAAATTGCAAACCCGATCATTGCCAATCCGATCACCCCGGTCACGATCAGCATCGCCCGCCCGATCGCCAGCGGACTGCCTGAGTCGACCCGCTTCTCAACAAAGCGTATGGCAAAGATGGTCAGGATTGAACCGGCGATGCGCAATACTGCAAAGAAGGCCACCTGGTTATTCCCGAAGATCACCGGGATCTCAAAATGATCGATCAGGTGTTTGACCCACAACCGGTCGAATCCTTCACTATACAAGCCATAGAACAGTCCCACTCCAAGAATGGTGATCAGTCGCGGACGGGCGCGCACGGACCTCAACCCCTCATTAAAGGTATGCCACATATGCTGCCAGTTGTTCCGATCCTCTTTCGAAGCCGGTTTAAATCCGGTTTCAGGCATGATAAAGATCAGGGCTAAACCGATGGCAAGCACGCCCAGTGCGCCAAACCGAATGGGGAGGGCAACGTTGTTGGCGCCAATGAAAATGGCCAGCCCCATCCCGAGCAAAGATGCGATCAACCCGATCCGGGTGGCGCGCATGAAAAGTTGGTTGGCAGGTCCTTCACCGATCTCGTCGGAAATCCAAGCCTGTGTGGCGCCACTGGTGAAGGTATAACCAAATGCCCAAATCACCTGGGCAAGCAGAATCGGCAGGAAAGCCGGAAAAAATCCCTCCACAAGGGTGCCAATCCCCATCACAACATATCCGATGATGATGGACAAGCGGCGGGAAAACGCATCCGCAACCACACCGGTGGGGATCTCGAACACGAAAATGGAAAGTTCCACCGTCGTACCCACCAGCACAAGCTGCAGCGGGGTAAGCCCGGCCACCGTGGCTTCATACAACGACATGGTCACAAACATCATGGAGAAGAAAGCCGATGCTGTAAATTCAATAAATAAATAGACTTTGGCCGCGTCTAATTTTAAATTGTGAAACATATTTGCCTTTCGATAAAGTTAAACGATCAACAGGCGGGGAATTCTCCTTTAAGTCGGAATAAAGTATTGAAAAAAATCGCGATTTTCATTTTTACCTCCAGAGTTATCAAACCAATCAAAACGACATGGACGTTGTTCAAACACTTTCAACATTCAAGCATGTAAAATTTCAGGGAATTCAACACGTACCTGTCCTCCGGCGAAAGTACGCGGAGAATTTACCGGCCGGTTTTAAGATGACGATCCAGTTGTTCAATCGTTTCCTGCGCATCCCGGAACAGAATGCCTTTCATGCCCACCTTTTGACAGGCCTCGATATTCGCAGTCATGTCATCGACAAAGAGCGCCTCTTCTGCGCGGACCCCGGCCTGCTCCAGCGCAAGTTGATAGATCCCTGCCTCCGGTTTAACCACACCCACCTCGGCCGAGATGATGACAGTATCAAAAATATCGATGATCTTTTCCCTTGTAATGAAATCACGCAATCCGCTCCAGGCATTTGAGATCAGTCCCGTATGGACCTTGCCGTGCAACAAACGCAGATACCCGACCAGTTTATGGTCGATGACATCGCCGCCGAAGAATTCGTCTGAAAAGGCCTTTTTCTCGGTAAGGGGCAGCTTCATCCGTTTAAGCACTTCCGCCCAGTGCGCATCCTCGCTAATCTCGCCCAACGAGGCACGGCGCGCAGACTCGCTCCCAAAGACCACCCTGTCGATATCGTCGTAATCCATGCGAAAACGCTCCGCCAAATGCTGGCGCGGTGCCTGGTACTCGGTGCGCATGATTACACCGCCAAAATCAAAAAAAACTGCGCGAATGGACATGTACTCTCTTTTTATAAACACACAAAGCCTTAAAGACTTTCGTCTTCTTGGCTTTGTAGTAGTCTGAAAGAAATCAGGGTTATTTCTTCTTGGTCTTTGCAGGCGCCTTCTTCGCAGCTGGCTTGGCGGTTGTTTTCTTTGCTGCAGCAGCCGGCTTTTTGGAAGCAGGCGCCTTCTTGGCGGCGGGCCTGGCAGGTGCCTTCTTTACAGCAGCGGCCTTGACCGATTTGGGGAGGGGTTCGGTCTTAAGGGAAGCGGAAGCCGGGGTTGGAGCCGGTTTCGCCGGCGCGGCAGCGGCCTGCTTGGCAGCCTCCTGCCAGTTCGGAAAAAATAATTCCATACGCTGGCGCGAGATGGAGTTGGCGCGGCGACAGCGCGGACAATGAGCATCATAATGGTTCTGGCTCTTTTCGTTCATCGTAACGATCGCACTTAACATTTCCGTGCGGGCTAGGGTAAACGGGGTCTGACAGTAGATACAACGCAGGTTCATGTGAGTATCCTTTCCTGGATAGCGGGTATAAGTTGATTCTACACTATATTCGCCCCGCCCTACGAACCGGCTTTAATCTGCAAGATTCCGGCCCGGACGCAGCTCTTTTTCATAGGTGACATGCTCACTGGCCACGACCATGCCTGCCTGTTGGTAGAGACGGGTGGCGCCTGTCGGGTTGGAGGCATCCACGCCGAGGCCGATGGTCTTCATGCCGCGTTTGTAAAATTCACCGAACGTATGGCGCAAAAGGGCCAGCCCGAGCCCCTTTTTGCGCCACGAGCGGCGGACTCCGATTGTGCCCACCCAGCCCGATCCCATGCGGAAGCGGTTTTGTGAAAACCCGGCAACTTGATCCCCATCCCAAACAACCATCCATAGTGTGGGGTCAAAATTTGGATGATCAAATTTTTTGGACCAGTTTTCGTAGGTAAATTCATGGCTGCCCCAATGATCAAGGAAGGCTTCGTTATCCGCCTGCCAGACGGCAATCGCATGTTCGTCTTTGATGAACGGCCTCAACTCAAGGCCGGATGGGAAGGTCACTGCCTCAGGCGCTTCCCGTAAGTTGATTTCCATACGCCAGTAATGGCGAATGGGAGAGTAACCCGCCGAACGGAGCAAGGGGTCCCCAGCTTCGTTTTTGGTATTAATCATACTTTGAATCACCACCCGCGTATCCGGATCAGCCAGCGCCATTTCAGCGCGTGCGCGTTCGGCCATTTTTTCAAGCAGGGCAGTGCCAATCCCCAAACCTCGGAATTCAGGATGAACACATCCATCTGCCTTAAGTTTACAGTGATCATTCTCATTATAGAATTCTTCACTGCCTACCACCTGCCCATCCTCGGTTTCGACGACAAAAACATCACGATCCACAAGAAAGCCTTCGTTACGCCATGCATTTGTCAGTTCTTCAGCAGTCATTACAAAACTCGCATCTCCTTCGATCTGAGCAACGTCATGCGTGAGTTTCGCCACGGCATTGACGTCTCTGATGCTGGCTGGGCGGAGAATCAGGCCTGAGCCGAGATGTGTTTTTTCAGTCATGACGATCTCCTAATTATTCGTCCAGACTTCGCCCGGGACGGAGTTCCTTCTCAAAGGTGAGGAATTCGCTGGCTACGTACATGCCTGCCCGTTGGTAGAGGCGCGTGGCGCCTGTGGGGTTGGAGGCATCCACACCAAGGCCGATGGTCTTCATACCGCGTTTGTAAAATTCGCCAAAGGAATGATGCAACAAGGCAAGTCCAAGTCCTTTTTTGCGCCAGGGACGGCGGACACCCAGGGAACGGATCCAGCCAATACCCATACGGTAGCGGTTCAACGAAAAACCAGCCACTTCTTCCCCGTCCCAGGCAATTACCCAAAGAGCCGGGTCATATTCGGGGTCATCGAAACGACCGTGAACAAATTCTTCAAAGGTCGCATCACGGCTTCCCCAATGATCACGGAAGGCTTCGTTATTCGCCTGCCAGACAGCTTTAGCATGCTGCTCGCGGTTGAAGGGACGCAGTTCTACGCCTTCCGGCCAGGACGGTGCGGGCGGCTGTCCATCCAACTTGATTTCCATGCGCCATTGATATCGAATCGGAGCATAGCCCAAATCAGTGTGAATCTTATGGCTGGCTATATCACGGGCACTGATGGTGCTGCGCAGAAAAACCCGCAAATCAGCCTCTGCCAGTGGGATTTCTTCGCGGGCACGTTCCTCCAGGCGTTTCAACAAGGAAACGTCAACACCCTGATCTCTGAATTGCGGATGAACATTCCAATCCACACTTAACTTGGCGTGCTGATTATCATTGAAAAATTCGCCATAACCGGCAACACGGCCGTCCGCAGTTTCCACAACAAAGGCGTCGGTCTCCAGATTAAAACCTTCGCTGCGCCATTCGCTCTCCAATTCCTCCGCGGTCATTGCGGCGATCACATCCCCATCGGCCTCACATGCAGCATAAATTACCTGCGCCACAGCTTTGCTGTCTGCCCAATTGAGGGGCCGCAGCCGAAACGCCGGCGCCAAAAGCGGTTCTGTTTTCATTGATACATCTCCTTCCATTCTTCACGCAGGATGCCCATAAAGAGCACATCCCAGCGTTTGTTGTCTTTAATGATTCTGCCGCGTATGCGACCCTCAACTTGAAAACCGCATTTTTCATAAGAGCGGATCGCGCGTGGATTGTATTCAAAGACGCTAAGGGTGATCCGGCGCAGGTTGAGTTCGATGAAGCCGAATTGCAAAATCAGCTGCATGGCCTCGGTGCCATAGCCCCTGCCCCAATCCTCACGTTTGTAGATTCCGATCCCCACGAACGCATCACGCGAACCCCAGTTGTTGATCACATCAATATTGATGTCGCCCAGCAGGCGGTTATCATCCAGGGCGCGAATGCTGAAAAAATGACTCGCGGGCGAATCGTCTTCGATTATTTTTTCGAAAAATTTTGACGCCGCTTTCGCGGAATGCAGGCGGGTTGGACCAGTGTCCATCAGACGCATTAATTCCGAATCGCGCCCCTGCCAGGACATCGCCTTGCCGATCTCCTCGGAATCCATGGCGGAGAGACGGATAAGATTGCCCTTGAATATATCTTTCATTTCGACGCCTCCGCCGCCAGCCACTCCTCGCGCAGAATGCCCATCCACAAACTGTCGAAACGGACACCGTCGCGCAGGCCTTCGCCGCGCATACGCCCTTCAAGTTTGAACCCGACCTTCTGATAGGTCCGCAGGGCCCGCTCATTGTAGGCGTGCAGGCCCAGCGAGACCCGGCGTAAATTCAGTTCAACAAAGGCATATTGAACGGCCAGGCGCATGGCATCCGTACCGTAGCCCTTGCCCCAATACCGGCGGTCGCCGATGGAGATCCCCAGCCAGGTGTCCGCGTGGCTCCAGGAACTGACCCACAACCCCACGCCGCCGATCAATTGATCGTCGGCCAGGGTTCGGATCGCAAAGCGGAAGGATTGCGAATTATTTTTCTCCCGTTTTTCAAGGAACTCCTTGATCTTTTTTTCCGACCAAAGCTGCGCAGGTTCGCTGTCTGCAAGACGGTGCTGTTCGGTGTCCCGGTCCCATTGGGTGTGGGCTTTTGCCATCATTTCCGGGGACTCATCGGCGAGGCGGACGAGGGATCCGCGATAGATGTCTTTCATCGCTTCACCCTCGACCGTTATTCTGCTCCCGCCATTCGGAATTCAACAAGCCGAAGGAGACGAGATCCCAAAATTGTCCATCCCGATTCAACGCCTGACGCCGGCGGATTTCCTCCATAAATCCGAACTTCTGGAAGAGACGCAGCGCGCCGTCGTTATAGGCAGGTACAACCGCCGTGACTCGAAACAGGTTGAGTTCTCCGAAGGCGTAGCGCAAGAGCATGCCCAGGGCCTGTGAACCATAGCCCTTGCGGCGATCCTGAACGGCGCCAATGCCGAGCCGGAGAAAGCCGTTGCCATTGGTCCAGTCGATCCATTCCACCATCGCCTTGCCGAGTAAACGGTCGTCTTCCCGGGAACGAATGGTGAAATAGAAGAGGTTCTTATCCTCCTCCATCTCCTTTTCAATGGCCTCATACTGCTTTTTCACCAGGGCGGGCGAAAGCGGGCGGGCGGGTTTCAGGTCGAACAGGCGCATGAATTCGGCGTCATGCGTCCATTTGGATTCGATTTCGGGATGCGTTTCATGGTCGATGGGACCGAAACGGACATCCTTCGCTTCAAACAACTGGGTTTGAATGTCTAACATGATTTCCTCCAATTCAAAGCTTCCATTGCTTCTTCCCGGCCGGGAATAGGCGGTCATGGAAATAAAAAAAGCGGCCACAGGTCATTAAACCCATGGACGCTTTACGGTTAAATAAAAACGGCCACAGGTTCGCAGGAACGCCGTGACCGCAAGACAACTAGATCAGTCTAACGATAAGCAGGCGCACTGCGAGAATCAACATCGGCTTTGCCGGTGAATGCGGGCAAGATGTAAAACTGGTTAAGAATCATCGGACGTGCGCCTCCTTTCAAAGATTTGCTTTATTCAAGCAGGCAGAGTTTATCATGCAAGGGAAAAAGTAGTCAAGGATTTAAATGGGCATGTTTTCAAACTCGAGACCCAAATCGGTCGTCTTCAACGACAGAATAAATGGAGATATCAGAATATGAGCATGCGAAAGGTTGAGGAAATGAACAGCGTTTTGATCATCTCACGGGATGAGGAGATGATCGCAGTCTGGGAAACCCTGTGCCAGCAAAAGAACTGTCTGGTCATGAGCGAAACATCCGGGCGGGACGCCCTGCAATCGGCGCAATTGCTCTCCCCGGCGCTGATCGTCCTTGACCTGGATCTGCCAAAACAGGAACGAATCCGTCTCTGTCAAAAACTTCGCTCCACCACATCAGGGACTCTGGTACTTCTTGCCCCAAGGGAACAGGATGGAGAAATTTTCGACGAGTATTACCATGCGGGTGTGGATGAACATCTTGTAACCCCCATCAGCCCCATGGCATTGTTAATTAAGTCCATGGCCTGGCTGGTCCGGCAGGATTGCATGACAGCACGCGCGAAAGTCTACGCTTGATAAATAAAAGGACGAGCTTTTGGCTCGTCCTTTTATTTATGGACTGGAAGGCAGGATTCGCCCGGCCAGCAGCCCATCCAGGGTTTCCTGGACAAGCCGAAGCTTTCCGGGGGTGAGCAACGTAGAGTCCACGTCAGCAATTCCGAGCGGGGATTGAACGTTGACTCCGCCCTGACCGGCAATTAAATTCGGCCAGGCAGTCTGAATGGCCTTGATCGTATCCGGGCGAATGGTCATCACCCAGCCGCCCGGGCGCGGAACCGGCATGGCGGTCCCGATCAATAACACGCCCTGAGTTCCGATATAGGAGAGCAGGTCATCATTGGCCAGGCTGGGATAAATATAAAGGGTGTCGACATCACGGTCGTTGATCAACAAATTGGCATAACCGCCATAATTTTTGGGATCTTCACTGGCGGGGATTTCCACAAAAGTGGGATACGTGGTTTGTGTAAAATAAAAAGTCCGGCACAAACCGCAATAATAGGTCCGGCCATTAACAAAAGCGGCATAGGCGCGGTTTGCATCTGCATCGCCCTGTGGAATGACCATGCCGATATGATATTCCTCCGTGATCATGGCAGCAGTATATCCAGCCAGGAAAGCCGGAAGCTCGACCTGACTGTCTCCAGCCAGAACGCTTACATTCCCCCCAGCGGTAATATCGGGAATATTCACGGTCAAAAACTGCACACCCGGAGCCGTTGGGGCGAGGGCCGCAATTCCGGGATCTGGAGGCAGGGCAATTACCACTTTCAAGGTCGGATCGGCCAGATCAGCCGGGGTCAATGAATTGCGCACCTGGGAGCGAAAACCAGATTGCTGGGCAAGGTCATAGACCGTCTTTTGATATAGATCAGAACTTTCCTTGTCCATATCTGCGGGGATGACAAGGATCGCCAGCGGAGTGGACAATGTCGGAATAATCGTTGGAGTGGGTGGCGGCGTATTGGTCGGCAACACGGTGGGGCCGGAGACCTCAGGGGCCGATTTGCCACAGGCACTTAATATAGCGATGGTCAACACCGCGAAAAGGATATGTTTGGCTCGCAAGGGACTACTCCAAAAATTAAGAATGGCGGAATTATACTGCCTCCTCTCACAAAGGCAGGCTGGATAAAAGATACCACATCCCACCGGTACCTGCCATCGAATCAAAAAGAGGAACGTTTTACAGGCGCTCCTCTTTTTGATATAAACCGCCTCTTAATGAACGGCGATCTTGATCTTCTTCGGCCGGGCTGACTCAGCCTTGGGCAGAGTCAGGGTAAGCACCCCGTCGACGATCTTCGCTTCGACCTTGTCCGCCTGCAAGCCCACTGGCATGCGCAGGGTGCGGCTGAAGGAGCCGCCCGGAAGCTCGTTCAACAGGAATTCCGAATCTTCGGACCGGTACTCACCTTCAATGCTGACCACATTTTCCAGGACTTGAATGTTCAAGTCCTCGGCCTGCAGACCGGGCACCAGGGCCTTAAGCTCATAGGCATCCTCGTGCTCACGGATATTTACGCGCAATGTCTGCTCCCGGGGTTGTTCATTCCAGCGGCGGGTCATGCGGCGAAGTTGATAGGGTTGGACATAGAGGGTCATTTTCTATTTTCTCCTTGATATTGATTTTTCATTTTTACTATCTTAACTGGGGCATATAAGAAAAATATCTGCGAAAGATTGAAAGACTGTTAGAAAAATCGAACTTTTCATGGGCGTCAAACGTCTTATACTTATCAACAGGAGTTGACAGCATGAGAAATATATCCGGCTTTCTTGTTTTACCTTGCCTTCTTTTCATCACCGGCTGCCAGCCTGATGCATTTGCCGGAGCAAGCCCAACTTTCCCGATATCCACTTCACTGCCCGCTGAAAACAACGAAGGTGATGAAATGTATGATCCTGTCATAAATCCGGATCTGCAGGCTCAAAAAATGATACAACTTGCCAAACTTTCCCTGGCTGGAAAATTAAAGATTAGCGAAAATAAAATCCATCTTGCTGAGATGGTAGCCATGGCCTGGCCAGATACCAGTTTGGGGTGCCCGCAAGAAGGAATTGTATATGCTCAAGTGGTCACGCCGGGTTTTCAAATATTACTGGAGACAATGGGACAGACATTTTCCTATCACACAGATGATTCGGAGCGGGTTGTCTTGTGCGATATACGTCCTCCTCATGAAATCTTCCTGCCTCCATAATCATAAAAGGGAGAGCCCGCCTTGATGGCGGGCTCTCTTTCTACAGGGTAAAACAGGGATTTATTAAGTTACTTGTTGACTTGCACCTGCATAAATGTGCCCTGCGCCGAAACACTTACCACACGGATCGTGGTTCCGGTGCCGGGCAAGGGGACACTAGCCCAACCAAAGTTGCCAATGGCGGGGTTCGGGGCAACCCAATAGCTTTGAGTGTCATCAAAGACCTTGTTGGCTGGCAAGCCACCATACCACTGACCAACACCATTGATGCTCAGGAAGATCCTATCTGTCTTATCCAAGCCGAAGGTCGAATCGTATGCTTGAACCCGTGGGCGCCAGACCGTGCCATTGGGGCGCATCAACAAATCAGGATGTGCATCAACCGGCAGGAACAAACCGCCGCAGCGGCCGCTGAGACAATTGTCGCCGACATTATTATCAGCGAAGGAAGTGTCGTAATACCAGACCAGCAGCCCATCTTGATATGGGAAGTGCTCAACCCAGTCGGGCTTGGTATTGAGGAAGCCAAAATTGTAAGGGCCGGTGAGCAGACCGTTATCATAGCCCAGGTATGTGCGAAATTCAGCAAAGTATGCATTGAAGAAAGACTGTGTCACCGTGCCGGTGGTGCGGCTGAAACCGGCATAGGCCCAACCCGGCTCTGTCTCTCCGTCATCCGTTGGCAGGCCGGTGATTGAAATCTCATCCACGCCGAAGCCGGCTTCGGCAACCGCGCCATCAGTCCAATAGCGGAAACCGAGGTCAACAGTTTGACCGGCATAAGCTGAAAGGTCAGCGGTTAGATCGACCCACGCACCGCCAGAGGAGCCGGTGATACCCTCGCCAAAGTTTTGACTATTCGGGTTGGTAGCGCTAGAAAGATTTGTCGCTACCGGAGTTCCATTGATGGTCAGGTAGGCATAATCCCAGTCAAGTTCTATGTCATATCTCACCTTGGCCGAGAATGCGACTGAACCGGCCGGCAAGGTCACACTGCGTGTCATCTTATTGTCGAGATCATTGCCGGAGCCGGAATGGTAGAAGTAACCACCCGCATATGGGTCGCCAATGAAGGTATCAAGCTGCTTGTCTGGCAGTAACACAACAAGTTGTTGCGCCTGTTTGGTATTGTAGTTGGCAGGACCAAGTTTAAGAGAAGCCTGCTGACCAAATCCAACAACCTCATAATTTGACCAACCAAGGAAAATCTTCTCATAAGCGCTCATGGGAATCGGCTTGGAACCGATACCATCTGCAGGAAGGCCGGTGCTGCCATAAGAACCCTGTGAATATAGCGTCCAGAATCCAGTTGAGTTCTCAGCACCGCCTGTGTTACCGGAGGTATCATACAGATCGGGCAAACCGAGGTCGTGACCGAACTCATGCGAGAAGACACCTACACCACCGTTCTCAGGCTCAACGGTGTAATCACCGATCCAGTAGCTGGAATTACCGATACGTGTGCCGCCAAAATTGCTCGGGCCGGCGCCATCAGGACCAGCTGCGGTATACCAGGCATACCAACGATGGCTCCAAATGGCATCCGTGCCTTGCGCGCCGCCACCTGTTTCCTCGCCTTCACCTGCATGAACAGCTTGAAAATGATCAATGTAGCCATCTGGCTCATTGAAATTCCCGTCACCGTCAATGTCATAACGATCCCACACATCAAATTGAGCCAGGTAGGCATCGATTTGGGCAGCAGTCTTGCCTGCCGCGATCTGATTTGCGTACCATACATCAGCTGAATCATTTACGAAACGCCAGGTCGTGGCACAGACAATGCCACCGCAATAGTTGGAACCGTAGCGGGCCTCATTATAAGGAACTGTTACCCAATCGGTAACTTCGCCGTTCACGGTATAGCGGTTGGATGACTGCTCAATGTAGAAGTTACGCATCGATACGGCACCCGGTGCTTCTGAAAATAACAGGTTTTCATAATAGGCCTTGCTGAAATCAGGGGACCAGATCGAAGTATTATCCACGGCGCGATTTGGCATAGGCAGTTGATTGTGCAAAGGTCCTGCTGTGCCGCCGTAGGCGGGGTGAATCGTATTGCTAAATTCACCGATGATGGTCCAGATTTTGTCTTCGCCTTGACGAGCCAATTCAACGTACTGACCCTTGGCCACTTGATGAGTGTTTCCGCTGGTCTTGCCGTTTATCTTGGCTTCAAACCCAATGGATCGGGCAGCAGATTGTTCATCGCCCTGCGGGAAAGACGGGGTATCGGTATTTGCACCAATATTTTCATCGCCGCCATCGAAAGCCGGTGCCGCGGCAGCCGCCGGCACAAAACTCATCACAAACATTATCACGATCAAAATCGAACCAAACCATTTTGCTTTCATAAATCATTCTCCTCACAGTAATTGGATGATCTAGCTTGCAAACCGGTACGTGCAACGATGATGTTGTAATCCGTCCTGACACCTCCTCGCCTGGCAGTTAAACAAAAAACTGCCGAGGTAAAATCACCTTCGGCAGCCTGGCGATCTGATGCGAGGGCATGCACAGACCCATGACTTTGCGCCCCCACCTCACGATGGGTTTGCCATTATCGAGTTTTCGGAAAACCTGATTAAGAATACAATAATTCCAAACAAAACACAAGAGGGTTTTTGAATTCCCACGTTCATCCAGGTAGATGTCAGACAAGTATAATTATCCCATGCATAAAAAATTCCTCACTCTTGCCCTGCTTGTGGCCGTCGCGACTGCCGGAGCCTATATTTATTATTTCCGGCTCAGGCGACCTTCGTCGCCAAGGACTGAGAAAATATATGCCTGGTTCCATGACCAGTCCTCTCTTGCTGAATTCAGAATGACAGCCGGCACGCGCTGTGAAAATGCCCCATTCATTTTTCCAACCGATGGATTGATCGGGTTTATCTGGGACGATTCATTCCAACCCGGTCACCGCCATGCCGGAATCGATATTTTCGCCGGGACGGAGGCCGGTCTCACCCCGGTCACTGCCGCCTACCCGGGCTATCTCACCCGGCAATCGGACTGGACGTCCACGGTCATCATCCGTGTGCCGGATGACCCCCTGCAGCCGGGCCGGCAGATTTGGGTGTACTATACCCACATGGCCGACCCGCAGGGCAATTCCTTTGTCTCGCCCGACTTTCCAAAAGGCACACGGGAGCTGTATGTGGAAGCCGGAACCCTGCTTGGCTATCAGGGAAATTACTCGGGCGACCCAAACAACCCGGTTGGAGTCCACCTGCATGTTTCAGTCGTGAAGGACGACGGCACCGGAAACTTCAAAAACGAGCTGGAGATTCAAAATACCTATGATCCCTCGCCCTATTTTGGGCTGCCTTTGAACGCCAACGAGAACTCTGATACCATTCCATTTTGTCAGTAACCCTTCAGGTGAAAATAATGAATTTAAAGGACAAGGTTATATTGATCACTGGCGCAGGCAAGGGGGCGGGCCGGGCGCTTGCGCTGGCCTTTGCAGACCGCGGAGCCATTGTCGCAGCCAATGACATTTCTCCAAACAATGTGGAGGAAGTGGTGGCCGGGATCACGACCTCCGGCGGCAGAGCCAGGGCTTATATTGAGGATATCGCAAAAAAAGTGGGTGTACAGTATCTTGTAAAAGGCGTGGAAGATGAATTGGGCCGGGTGGATATCCTGGTCTATCATGCAGCGGTTGAGCCGCATGCCCCGCTGCTCAACATGGATGAATGGGATTGGCACCGCACCCTGGATGTCAATCTGACCGGCGCTTTTTTGATGATCCAGTCCGTGGGGCGGGTAATGCGGGAAAATGGTCACGGGACGATCCTCAATATCGTGAGCGGAGCAGACGCCGGGTCCGGGAGGGATGCGGGGGCTTATCTGGCCGCCAAAGCCGGCCTGGCAGAGTTATCCCGTCAGGCTGATCGGGAATTAAGTCCGCACGGGGTCCGGGTATATGCCGTGCAGAATTCAGCGGAGGTCGTCAAGGAAGTCATGTCGATCCTGGAGAAATCAAAATGAAGGAATTGCTTGAATACCGTGTCAAATTGGTCGAGAGGCTGGAGACGGCTACTGAGGAATTTATCGCCGCTTGCAGGGAAATTCAAGACCCCCATGAGCTTCCTGCCGGAACGTGGACCGTACACCAGATCGCGGCACACACCCGGGATGTGGACAAGCTGGTCTATGGAATGCGAATTCAGCGCACCCTGCATGAGGAGAATCCGGAGTTCAGCAGTTTTGATGCGGACGAGTGGATGGCGGCTCATTACGACAAAAACGAGCCGGTCGCGAAAATTTTGGACGAACTCTCCAAAAACTGCACGGAATTGTGCAAAACCTTGCGTGAACTGCCACGGCCGGCCTGGTCCCGTCCGAGCCGGCACGAAACGATCGGCGGAGACCTGACTTTACAGTTGTGGGTGGAGCGGAGTCTGGCTCATATTGAGGAACATTTACTGGCCTTGAAAAAGGCCTAAAACCGGGGATTTTTGCCCGTTTTATACATATTTCGAGGTAAAATAAGGGCATGAAAAAACAACGAATTATTCTGGTAGACGATCACGAAGTTGTGCGCCTCGGCTTAAAATCCCTACTTGAGCAACACCCCCAATTCGATGTTGTAGGGGAAGCGGGTTCGGCCCGCGAAGCCCTTGAACAGGTGGCCTCGCACAAGCCGGATGTGGTTGTGATGGATATTCGCCTGCCCGGCACCTCCGGAATCGAGGCCTGCGAACAAATCGTCAACCAGTTTCCCAATACAAAAGTCATCATGCTGACCTCGTATGCCGAGGATGAGATGTTATTTTCCGCCATTCGCGCCGGCGCTTCAGGGTACATCCTTAAACAGATCGGCAGCGAGGACCTGGTAAAGGCCATTGAGTCCGTCGGGCGGGGCGAGGCCCTGCTTGATCCTGCAGTCACCCAGCGCGTTTTCCAGGAAGTGCGCCGCGCGGTAAAGGAAGAGGAAGCCTCCGCCTTCTCGCATTTGAGTCAGCAGGAAAAGCATGTGCTGCTGCTGGTCTCGGAGGGCAAGACCAACCGCGAGATTGCAAAGAGCCTGTTCCTCGGCGAAGGCACGGTCCGCAATTATGTTTCGAGCATTCTTTCGAAACTCAGCGTGAACAATCGCGCGGAAGCCGCTGCGTATGCCGTGCAGCACAGCTTAAGAGAATACATTTCCCTGTAATCCATTCGCACCCAATGACAGGGATCCGCAGGCACAGAGGCAACCTCGGTGAAAGCGTGTCTCTGTTTTTATTTAAATAAAAGAGAGCATCCATGTTCCCTTTCCTGAAATTGACCGATGAAACCATCACCCTCAGGCCGTACGAATTCGGCGAAGAAAATGAACTGCACAGAGCCGTGCAGCAGTCCCTGCCCGAGCTCAAGCCCTGGATGGTGTGGGCCAACGAGGATTATTCCGTCGAGGTGGCCCGCAACTTCATCGCACTGACCCGGGCACAATGGTCAGGCGGGGTGATGTATGCCTTTGCGGTGACAGATGCGCAGACAGGCGAGTTTCTGGGCGGATGCAGCCTGAGCCACATGCATCCCGTCTATCATTTTTGCAACCTGGGATACTGGGTGCGATCCGCACGGCGCGGCGAAGGGATCGCCGGAAGGGCGGCGAAACTGGCTGCAAAATTCGCCTTCGAACGGATAAAGCTGATCCGCGCAGAGATCGTGATCGCCGCAGGAAATGAAGCCAGCAGGCGCGTCGCGGAAAAAACCGGAGCGCACTACGAAGGCCTGCTGCTCAATCGGATGGTGATTGGAAAAGAGATTTACGACGCACATATGTATTCACTACTCCCCTCAGATTTTGGACTACCTGCGAAACTATAATTTCACTAAACTCAGAATGCTAAAGATTGTTACAATAAAAAGTTCTTCTTTTATTCACTAGAAGTCATCTCAAAAATGGTTAAAGTCTCTGAAACTGTCGGATTTCCCTTGTAAATTTGGGACTTTTGCCCAGCAAGGGTATTTTTGAGATAGCTTCTAGTTTGTTAGCATGAGAAAACCACAAGAATTCAACATAGAGTTTATTCTGCGGGAAACACAAGCAGAGAGCCATCAACATTATTCAAAGTGCCGTACAAGGCACCAAGACTCATACTTGAATGCACTACTTTTAACACATCTTCAAGAGTTTTATATTCAACAATCGTTTCGTTGTAAACCGGAGTCAAAAGTATCCCAAAAAAATCTGCCTTTCACTTACATTCTTTTGTTTTGGCAACGTTACATTTCTAAAACTTAATACCGATATTCCTAGAATGTTATTTACTGTTTCGCATACATCTTTTTCTTGATCTGTCGGATTGAAGTTCCTGAAAAAATATTGATTCCAGTAACTCACTCTATCACTATCATTACCGTTTTTCCAAACAACCCCATCATTAATCGCGTAGACGATCAAATCTTCTGCAGTTTGAAAACTTAACATTTCAAATGATCCACCATCCTTTAATGCAAGCTCAATAATCCCAGTTTCTTGTAGCGTCAGTTCCTTTCCTATAGTTAGATCATATACTTTTATAGCGTCCCCAGTTATATTACGATAGATAACCAAATTGTTTCTAACTGTACTTACATTGCTTTTTACTAAATCTTCAATTTGAGGTGCTTTAGAAAGCTTCTCATCATCTGCCATCTGAAAAAGTTGTTCTTCAGAATATGCTTTTAGTGGAGTTGGTGATGCGCTTGGGGTGGTGGTCGGAGCATCAGTTGGGCTGGGACTGGGCGTTTCACTTGGCTTAATTGTCGCGGGCGCACAAGCGGCGAGAATTAAAATCGGCAAAATAATTAAAGAAAGCAAAAACCTTTTCACATACACCTCATTTTTTGTGGTAATGACTTCAATCGCTCTTTGCCGTAAAAAAAACGACTAAAGTAGTTACTACTTTTCCCCACTGACCTTCATCCAGGCTTTCTTCATATTCAGCGCATCCTCTTCCATAATGGGGCTTTCGCACAGGATGCGTCCGGCACAGCCAAAATCGTTTAGAGCCTTGAACAAGGCTTTCAAGTCCAGATCCGCATCGGCGAGAGACAGGTGATTTTTCTCGCCCTTCTCGCCGTATTCAATGCCGGACAGGTGGATGTGCAAATTCTTCAGGGCCCCGGCTCCCAATTCCTTTTTGTAATTTTCAAGCAGTCCGGACCACTCTTCATACGTGTTCATCGAACCGTTCCCCGGACGGGCGTGCATGTGCGCAAAGTCAATGCACGGCTGAACCATATCCATGGCGGCGCTCATCGCGATGGCATCCTCGATCGAGCCCAGCATCGCAGATTTACCCATTGTCTCCGGGCGGATCGTGACATTGTCACCGTTCTTCTTTAATTCATCCACACAGCCTTTCAAGCGCGGAATGGCGGTCTTCAACACCTCGGCAGGGTCATTGCCGAAATACGAACCAGGATGAAAAATGATATCTGTTGCACCCGCCAGATAGCCATAATGGGCCGCATCCATCAAACGCTTGCGGGACTTGGGCCACTCCTCGGCAGTGGCATTCAGGTTAATAAAATAAGGTGCATGCACACTCAGGGAAACACCGTGCTCTTCCCCGGCGGCTTTGATCAGGGAACAAGTGGCCTCCGTCACCCGTACGGACTGTACCCAACCAAGTTCAAGGGCCTCCAGCCCGATCGACTTGCTGAATCCGATGGAACCCACCGAACCACCGGGTTTCTTGGGCGTGCCTGTGGGCGAACCCACTGTGCCGAATTTAAAAGATAAAGACATGACTTGCCTCCGTTAATTAATTTGCTGTAAACAATAAGATCAGTTTGGCCCAAAGAGGAGGGCCGAGCAACAACAATCCGATCAGAATTGCAGCCAGGGCGGCAACCAACACGGCGGCAGCGCCCACGTCCTTTCCGATCTTTGCCAGCGGGTGTCTGTCCGGGCTGGCCAGGTCCACGACGGCTTCGATGGCGGTATTGACGAATTCCGCGGAGAACACCATTGCCGTTGTCAGGATGAGTACAGCCCAATCCCGTGGCGGCAGGCGAAGCCATATGGCCAGAATGAATACAATGGTTGCGATGGTACTGTGGATCCAGGCATTATGCTGCGTGCGCAGAACATGGCCCCAGCCATGAAAAGCATGTGCAAAAGACCGGATGCGGGACAGGATAAAAAGTTTCACTAGGTATCCTGGATCCTGACATGCGACAAACCGAGTCGGGACATAACCTCAGCCTGGGCTTCCCACATGCGGGCCTTCTCCTCCGGCTCGGCATGGTCATGTCCCAGCAAATGCAGGGTCCCATGCACGACCAGCAACTGCACCTCGGCCTCGACCGGGTGCCCTGCTGCCTGGGCCTGCCGGGTCGCGTGAGGGATCGAGATAAGGATATCTCCCAGATAGGGCAGACCGGTCTCCGGGTCGGTTTCGGACGCAGGGAAGGAGAGCACATCCGTGGGGGCGTCCACGCCCAAATATTCGCGATTCAATTCGTGCAGTTGCGCATCATCCGTCAGCACGATGGTCATGTCTGCATCCGCTGGAGCAGACTCATGGTCAAGAGTGAGGCGGGCGGCGCGTTCAAGCAGGGCGGTCTCTATGAAATCCACGTGCGAGTCAATGTTGATCATTTATCTTTTCTCGGTGCCAGGATGGTTGAATCCTGGTCGGGCACAGTCGCATTGGGATATTGAATTCGCGGATGATAGGTTCCTCGCAGGGTGGTGGCAAAGGATTCGGTGATCAGGGTCAGGTCGCGCAGCGTAAGAAGCGTATCGTCCAGCTGGCCGAATTTTTGCACGGTCTCAATCACATTGCGGACAAGCGCGCGCAGATCTTCGTCGGAAGTCGGCCGTTCGGCACGGGCCCGCGCCTCGGTGGCATCGGCAAGCATGAGCAAGGCTGTTTCACGCGAATTCGGCCGCGGACCGGGATAGCGGAATTTCTCAATATCAACTTTGGTCATATCCCCGCCGGCCGCATCCATGGCCTGGGTATATTGATAGCGTGTGATCAGGGTGCCGTGATGTTCGAGAATGAAATCATGCAGTCGGCGCGGCAGGCGGTGTTTTTTCGCAAGCTGGATGCCGTCGGTGACATGACGGATAATGGTGGCGGCAGATTCTTCCGGAGTGATATCGTGGTGTTTGTTCACGTTTCCGGGGATTTGATTTTCAATGAAGAAGGTTGGATTGAGGGCCTTGCCGATATCATGGAACTGCGCGCCCACCCGTGTCAACAGGGGGTCCGCGCCGATCTTCTCAGCGGCCTGTTCGGCAAGATTGGCGACCTGCAGGCTATGTTGATAGGTGCCGGGCGCGTTCCGAAGCAGGAACTGCAAAAGTGGATAATCAGGGCGGGAAATATCAAGCAGCTGAAACGCGGTGGTAAGCCCAAGCGATTGCGCAAGCAGAAATTGAAGCAAGAGCGTAATACTCGCCGCCGCAAACCCGGCAAAGGAAATCACACCGACAAATTGAATCACTCCCAGCCAATCGGGTGTAAAGAAGGGCAGACGAAAGGCCAGCAGCACAGCCATGCCGGAAAGGGAAATGGCAATGCCGGCGCGCACAAAGCCCCAAAACCTGCGGACCGGACCCAGCACGAGCAGGCCGATCAGGGACGAAAGCAGGTAATACGGCGCAAGGTCAAGTGTATTCGGCAGGCCGTAGGCGGCGAGCAGGCAAAGTGGAATGGAGATCACCACTCCGGTCTCCAACCCGAAGAGAGCCGTGATCAATAAGCCGGCGGCCTGCAGGGGATAGCCGTAAGGTGCGAGGGTGCGATTGGTAAACAGGCGCGCACCGAGCAGAAAAATGATAAAAATCAGCGCAATGACCAGCAGGCTGCGCGGATCGTTTACGACCACTGAACGATTGCGGCGGAAGAAATACAGCGGCACGAACAGAGCCGACAGCAAAACCATTGCCGCGGCGCCGATCACATCCTCCCAGCGCTGACCGGGACGGATCATGCCAAGCTGCTGAAAGGCCTCGACATCCGCAGGGGTAATGATCTCCCCGGCCGGCACAATGGTCTCTCCGGTTTTATAAGTCTGTACGATCGGTTTTACGGCATCGCGCGCCGCCTGACGTGCAACACTGGTCAGCTCTTCGCTGTAAAAACTGTTCGGCACAATGAAAGCGGAGACCAGCTCTGTGACAAGCCCGGATTGCTGTTCGCTCAGGGTGAGACTCACCATGGAGGAAATACCCGCCTGCGTGGACTCCACCTTGTCTTCATAGATCGCGCGGCGCATGACCTGTTCCAAAACCCGCAGGCATTCCGCCTGCACAGCCTCCCAGCGGGAATCCGAAATTGCAAGCAGATAATCAATGGTCTGAAGCTGCAGACGCACATCGCTCAGCGCAACCAGATCGGATTTTCTTTGTTCGCCTGTCAAAGCCAGATCCGTTCTTACGGATGTGATGTATTGCATCGCCGTGTTCAAGCGTTCGATCTGCTGGCGGGCAATGGTCGGATCAGGGGAGGTGTAAACCAGACTGACCGCACTTTCGGCGGCCTGGCGAGCCTCCTCCGTACGGACATCGCTGACATACTCGAGGTCACGGGGGGCCTGCAAAGTGATCTGGGCCACCGTGCCCACTTCCAGAGACTGGGTGGTCGGCCGTAGGCCGATGGGCAGGGTCAGGGATGCAAAAGATACCAGGCTGACCGCAAAGATCAGGCTGAACTGTGCTATTCGGATACGGGTGGAAACGGGGGATCTTGCACGCATAAATATCAATCGTGAGGGATCCGGCCCGGGGAAAAAGCACCGGTCCCTGCACGATGAAAGGTTATTTCGTTAGCAATTCTTTAACCATGGAACTGATCATGTCATTGGCGGCGCGGCCGGCCACCTTGGGCATGACGATCTTCATCACCTTGCCCATGTCGCTCGGAGCGGCGGCGCCGGTTTCAACAATCGCGGCCTGCACCAGTCCGCGCAATTCCTCGGCAGACATGGCTTGGGGAAGGAAGACCTCCAACACCTTGATCTCGACTTCATTCTCGCTGATTAGGTCCGCGCGGTTGGCTTTTTTGGCCTCTTCGATCGCTTCGCGGCGGTTCTTGATCTCTTTTTGAATGAGGCCCACCACGGCCAGATCCTCAATCGCAGCCTGTTTGTCCACTTCGGCCTGTTTCACCGCGGCAAGCACCATGCGCACCGTGCGCTTGCGGACCTCGTCGCCGCTTTTCATGGCGTCTTTCATTGATTCATTAAGTTGGGTTTTTGTATCCATGATTTGATTATACCCTTTCGTAAACGGGATAAAGAACCGTTTCGTGCGTGCCCGGGCCTGATTCAAGAGCGGGGAGATCCTTCCATCACAAAATGCTTCAGGAAGACATTTTTATATATCAGTAAACTTTGTGAACATTTCCGGGGTGAGAATTTTTTTCAAAATATCAAACTCATACCCGGTGCGCTTGATCGCTGCGGCGCGTGCATATTCAAATCTGACCCCCTGTTTGGGAGAGTCCAGATTCATCCATCCGTGCGAGTCTTTGGGCAGAAGGCCCAGTGAAAAATTGCGCAGGAAGGGGATGAAATACAACGCATCCAGGGGCAGGTAGATCCTGCCGGAGTGCAGCTTCTGGCTTTCGATCAAATCCTTTCGAACGGGATCAATTTCGGACGGGGCGGGAGGTGTGCCGTCGTGTGCGTCCAGCCACAGGGAGACATAATTGGTGTGGGAGTAGAAATCCTGCACTGTATGGATCAATCTCCCAAAGGCGACCCATGCGGAAAGCACGCCCGGCGAAAGCAGGGAGGCAATCACCAGGCCGCGCTGTTCATTGATATAGGCCATGCCTCTTTCAATGGCGTTGTTGTCAAAGTGAAATTCATCGTGACCGATCTGGCCGGAGAGGGCATCCTGTTTGCGGTTGGCCGCCAGGATCACCTCCAGCGCACGTTGACTGAAATGCGCGCCCAGGGCTTCGCAGGTCATCTCTTCATGGATGGGAATGAGCATTGCAAAATTATAAGCGACGCACCTGCAAAGTGGTTATAATGCGCCCATGACTTTTTACACCGCAAAGGGCGACGATGGCACCACTGGCCTGCTCGGCGAAGGCCGCGTTCCCAAATATCATGTCCGCATGGAGGCGATTGGCGCGCTGGATGAAGCCTCCGCTGCCCTGGGCCTGGCACGCGCGCAATGCAGCGCACACCAGATCGCACCCATATTACTGGAAGCGCAGCGCGACCTGTACAAGCTCATGGCGGAAGTGGCCGCCACGCCGGAAAACACAAAACGCTTTCATTTTATTGATGAGGCGCGTGTGAACTGGCTCGAAGAGCATACAAATGAACTTAGCCAGGTCGTGGAAATGCCCAAGGAATTCATCCTGCCCGGGGACACCCTCGGCGGTGCAGCGCTCTCCATGGCCCGCGCCGTTGTCCGCCGCGCGGAACGCTGGGTGGTCGGCCTGTTCGATGAAGAGGAAGTGACCAATCCGGACCTGCAGCGTTACCTGAACAGGCTTTCCTCGCTCTGTTTCGTGCTGGAACTTCTGGAAAATCAAAACGCGGGCAGGAAGACAACACTCGCAAAATCGTAGCCACACTCAAACAAGAAACGTCATTGCATTCACTACGGCGGGAGATCGTCACGTCGCCTGAAAACACCGGCGGCTCGCAATGACAGGGTAAAGGTAAAACATGACAGGTACATTCATTAATGTAGCCGCGATCCTACTCGGCGGGACCATCGGGTTGATTTTCGGTTCGCGTATTCCCGAACGCTACAAGAGCACGGTTATCGCCGGCATGGGTCTCTTCACCGGAGCCATGGGTCTGCAAATGTTCCTTAAAAGCGAGAATCAACTGATCGTGCTCGGAGCCCTGATTATCGGCGCCCTGATTGGCGAATGGCTCAAGATCGAAGACCGGCTGCAAACCCTGGGACAATCCCTGGAGCAGCGTTTTTCAAAAGACACAGAAACAGGTGCGGGGTCCAAATTCGTGCGCGGATTTATGGTGGCCTCGCTCCTATTCTGCATCGGCCCAATGGCGATTCTCGGCTCCATCCAGGACGGCCTGACCGGTGATTACAACCTGCTGGCTGTAAAATCCACCCTGGATGGATTCGCATCCATTGCCTTCGCCTCCACCCTGGGAATCGGCGTGATGTTCTCCTCGGTCATCATTTTGCTTTACCAGGGCGGCATCAGTCTGCTGGCCGGCCAGCTCAGCTCCATTGTTACCGCCCCGATGATGAACGAAATGACCGCCACGGGCGGGGTGATCCTGGTCGGCCTCGCGATCAGCAACCTGCTTGAGATCAAGAAGATCCGCGTGGGAAACTTCCTGCCCGCGCTTGTAGTTGCGCCCCTGATCGTATGGGCGTTAAGTCTTTTCTAGGCTGCTTCAGGGCGCAAACACGCCTGTCTTAATAAAGAAAAAGCTAATGATATAATCCTGTCCAATGTCATCGATTTTTCTGCTTATTGGAGGGACTGCGATCGCACTGGGGATTGTCTTCAGTTACTTCATTGCCATACGTGCGCTGCAGGAATCACGACGCTCCCCCAATTATCTCACCCGCCAACAAAACACGGTCCGCGCGCGCAGAGCCTTCACAGCCCTGTGGGTCTTTGCGGCCTTCGGCCTGGTACTATTCGTCCTGAGCCTGATCCCGCGCAGCAGTCTGCCTGCCATTCCGCTGTTCTACACCCGCACGCCCCGGCCCACCCCTGAATTCACCCAAATCTCCGCGCCGACAGATACCCCGGATAACAACCCGACCGAATTCGCCCTGACCAGCACACCGGAAACCCTGCCGACTGCCACACAAACCCCTCTGCCATCGGTTCCATTGGCCGTGGAAGCCCTCTTTAAGGGAGATGTCACCCCGCAAGCCAGCGCCAGGATCAGCGACCTGAAATTTTCAACGCACATTGAAAGCGGACTGCCGGCGGTGATCGCGTCCAGTTTCAGCAATCCCATCAATCAAATGTACGTCTTCTTTAATTATGAACAGCTCGACCCGGGCGTGCAATGGACCGCACTTTGGTATCGCGACGGTGTGCTGCAATATTACGAGACCAAAACCTGGGATGGAAATGCCAGGGGCTTCGGAAATTCCGTTTGGACCCAGCCCGTGGACAAATGGCTGCCGGGCTTTTATGAAGTCCAGATCTTCATTGGCAGCCAGTGGAAGAACTCGGGATCCTTTACGTTAACCGGCAACCCGCCCACGATCACACCTACACCGACCAAAACATCCACCAGCGCACCCAGCGCCACTCCGACCGTCACAGCCACAGCGACGAAAACCGCGCTTCCGACGGCCACCCTGCCTGCTTCCAACACCCCAAGCAGGACCCCGACCTCAACCGCTTCGGCCACAGCCACCCGAACCTCCACATCCACCCCGTCCGCAACAGCCACACGCACACGAACGGCCATTCCTGCGGCAGTTTCCGTGACACCTTCCAGAACCCCGACTTCAGTAACCGGAAAAACATCCACAAGCGCCCCAACCGCCACCAAAACCATCACACCTGTTTTCACTTTAACAAAAGCCGCAACCATCACATCCGCGCCAACGATGACCAAGGCGCCGACCGCAACCAGGGTCTTTACCGCAACTTTCACTTCATCGCCTACAAAGGCAGCTTCTCCAACGTCCACCTCAACACCCACACGGACCCCCACCAAGGCTGCCTCTGCAACATCTAGCAGCACCGCCACAACCACAAAGACATCCACTTCCACGCCTTCCGTGACAGCGACCGCCAGGCCGACGAACACCCCCACTGTCACGCGGACAGCCACGTTCACATCCACGCCGACCGTCACCATCACCCCAACCCCATTGACCATCAAGGTCAATATTGTCTTCACCGATAAAAAGCTCCTGGAAAGCGGTGCATCCTCGGCTGAAAAGGCTGCGTCCCGGGAAATTCTCTCCTCGATCAATCCGGTTGCAGCGGTAATCGATGAATACTTCAAGGGACCCAACGCCGTCGAACAAAATGCCGGACTGGCAGCCTACTGGAATGGCTTTGTGGGATATGACCGGATTGAACTGGCTGCGAATGGCGTATTGAATATCTACCTGAAGGGGCAATGCCAGTCCAACGGAAGCACTTACAACATTGCCAGCCCGTTGACAGCCACGGTCAAACAATTCCCATATGTGAAATATGTGAAGATCTATGATGAAAACGGCAACACCAGCATCCCATATGGAAAGATAGATTCCGCCCCTGCGTGTCTCGACCCGTCCTTTACCCCCAGTCCGACGGTCACACGCACACCCACCATCACCCCCACCTTTACGCCTTCGCGGACTCCCACGATTACTTTCACACCCACACAAACGGCCACCTTCACACCCAGCAGGACCGCCACCGCGACCGCGTCACGGACTCCGAGCCTTACGCCCAGCAAGACCGCCACGCCCACAACAACTTTTACACCTTCGCATACACCCACATCCACGGCCAGCAAAACGCCGACCGTGACACCGTCGAATACTCCAACCCATACCCCGAGCAACACACCGACGGTTACACCTTCGCGCACGCCCCGCCCAACCGCGACCAACACATTTACCTTCACGCCATCCTTTACGTCCACCGTCACAGCCACGGCCACTTCAACGCGCACACCCCGTCCGACGGAGACCCGCACACCCAGTCGCACGCCGCGTCCCACGGCGACCAACACGTTTACTTTTACACCGCGCCCGACCAAAACCAATACTCCCACAGCCACGCCCACCTACACACCTTCGAATACACCCACGGTCACACCTTCCTTTACTCCGAGCTCAACTTCCACAGCCACCCCAACCTTCACTGCGACCTTCACGCCATCGGTCACGCCCACGATGACTGCCTCCAGGACTCCGCTGCCCACCTTAACGCCAACTTCCACCCGCACACGCCGTCCGACGGAGACCAGCACACCCACCCGTACTCCCCGCCCCACCGCGACCAATACGTTTACTTTTACACCGCGCCCCACCAAAACCAATACTCCCACAGCCACACTGACTTTCACACCTTCGGTTACCCCCACGGTGACTCCTTCGCGCACACCGCGTCCGACTGCTACCAACACGCCCACAGCCACCCAAACCTTTACGCCTTCAGTCACTCCTACAGTGACCGCTTCCCGCACTCCCCGCCCGACGGAGACTAGCACACCCACACGAACACCTCGGCCTACAGAAACGAATACCCTCACCTTCACGCCGCGCCCGACCAAAACCAATACACCCACAGCCACGCTGACCTTTACCCCTTCGCGCACCCCCACCGTGACCGCTTCGCGTACTGCGCGGCCGACTGCGACCTTGACCGCCACCCTTACCCCATCGATTACACCGACCGTTACGCTGACTTTCACGCCAAGCATGACGCCAACTCCCACCTTCGATCCCAATTGTTACCGGGCCGGGTTTGTGGAAGATGTGACCATGCCGGATGGCACCAACGTTAATGCGACGGAAAAATTCACCAAGACCTGGCGCTTCAAGAACATCGGAACCTGCCCGTGGACCAGCTCCTTTAAATTCATCTTCATCAGCGGTGACAAAATGGATGCGCCCGATTCCGTGACTCTCCCCAACGCCGTCGCACCTGGCGAGACCGTGGATATTTCGGTGGACTTCACCGCTCCGGCCATTGCAGGCACCTACAAAGGCATCTGGTCCTTTGAAGATGATGGGGGCAGCCCATTCGGGCTGGGTTCCTCCTCGAACGGACAGATCTGGGTTCAGGTGCAGGTGATTCTGGCACCGACAAATACCGCCGAGCCTCTGCCTTCAGCGACCCAAACAAGCGAACCCGTCGTTCAAGCGACCGCCACGGAAGCTGCTCCAACAACGGCGGTTTCCAGCGCACCCGCAATGAAGGAAACTCTTGTATATGATCTGGTGGCAGAGATCTGCTCGGCCCAATGGTTGAGCAACAATGTCCAGCAGCCCTGCCCGGGGTCCGGGAGTGATGCGCAAAATCCAATCCACCTGGTGACCCTGCCTGCCCTCGAAGATGGCACGACACTTAACACGCCAGCCATCATGATCAGCCCGGCCGGTGGAAACGGTTCGATTCAAAGCATCTACCCCGATTATGAGGTGCAGGCCGGGGACCATTTCCGCGCCATCGCAAGCTGCGAAGCCAATGCCTTGTCGTGCTCGGCCCTGCTGCGGGTCAGCTATCAGGACGCCTCGAATGCCATTGTGGACCTGTGGGCGGTCGGTGAGTTTTACGATCAACAATATACGAAGATCGACATCGACATCAGCAGCCTGGCGGGCCAAAAGGTCAAGTTCATCCTGGATGTCACGCCGTTGAACACCGACCCGGGCAATCATGTCTTCTGGGCCTCCCCCGGAATTTATCGTGAGGCCCAGCCGACCGCCACGGTTACCTTGACTCCCACGGCCACGATCACGAACACTCCCACGCCGACTCCCACACTGACCGCGACGGCCACATTGACGCCGGTGCCGCAGCCGGAAACACCCGTTACGCTCACAACCTTCGAGAGAATCCAAAAATTCCTCAACGACCTTTTCAAGAACCTGTTTGGCGGATAAGGAACCGCTTCACGCTTAACCGGCGGTTGAATCCACGATCTGATTCATTTCCTGCCCTGAATCAAAACAGCCTTCGTTGGAAGGCTGTTTTTTGTGTGACCTCGGGGGGATTCGAACCCTCAACCAATTGCTTAAGAGGCAACTGCTCTGCCATTGAGCTACGAGGCCTTGGCGGACCCATATCGAGTCATTTGCCCTGCAAACAGAGCCGGCCGGCCATACACATGCGGACGGTATTATACCGCAAAGGAATTGACTGTCAATAATTATCCCGCCGCGCAGCTTCAAAAGAATGGCTCCGGGTTTTTCCAACCCGGAGCCATTCGATTCATCAGGTTTTCTAGAACAATCTGAACACGGCCGTGCTCGCCAGCAGGAAGAGCCACTGCGGGACAAAGCTCAAGGCCACGGTCAGGATGGCGGTAAACGCCGTGGTCAGTCCCAGCCAGGATTCCTGTTCAAGGACCGGATCGCCTTCGCGCATGTACATATTGACCACGACCCGCAGGTAGTAATATGCGGAGACCAGCGAGGTCACCACACCGATGATGGCCAGGCCGGAATACCCGCCCGCAATGACAGCACGGAAAAGGTAAAATTTGCCGACCATGCCAAGCGTGGGCGGGAAACCGATGAACGAAAGCATGAAGACGGTCATGGCCGCAGCCAGGGCTGGATATTTTTTGGCAATTCCGGCGTAGTCCGCGATCTCCAGCCCCCTGCCTTCGGCCTTTTCAAGCGCGATGACCACGGCCCAGGTCCCGAAGTTGGTCAGGACATAGGTGACGAGATAGAAGAGTCCCGCCGCAATAGAGATGGAGGTGACATCCTTGTTGCCGTAGGGCACAAAAGCCATCAGGATATAGCCCGCATGGGCAATGCTGGAATAAGCCAGCATGCGTTTGATGTTGGTCTGGGAAATGGCGGTTAGGTTGCCGACGATCATGGTCAACGCGGCCAGGACCCACAGGATGTTGGTCAGGTCAGCGGAGAGGGCGGGGAAGGCCGTGGCAAATACCCGCAGCAAGGCCGCAAAGCCCGCAATCTTCGCGCCTGAGGACATAAAGGCGGTCACGGCTGTCGGCGAGCCTTGATACACATCCGGGGTCCACATGTGGAAGGGAACTGCCGCCACCTTGAAGCCAAAACCGACCAGGATGAGAGCCGCCCCAATGGTCAGGAGCAGGCCGGAAGTCCCGCCGGAAGCGGCGCTGAAGATGCCGCTAAAGGATGTTTGTCCGGTGGCTCCAAAGACCAGTGCCGTGCCGTAGACCACAAATCCGGTCGCGAAGGCTCCGAGCAGGAAGTATTTCACGCCAGCTTCCTCGGATTGCAGGTTGGGACGCGCAAAGGCGGCCAGCACATACAGCGGAATGGACAGCAATTCCAGGGCGAGGAAGACGATGATCAGGTCCGCGGCTTGTGCCATGAGCATCATGCCGGTCACGCTGAACAGGAGCAGGGTGTAATACTCGCCGCGTTCGATGCCCATGCGTTTGACGTACCCATAGGCGAGGGAAATCCCCAACAAACCACTGATGAGGATCAGGATGTTGATGAAGGTCGAGAAACCGTCGAGCACGACCATGCCGTTAAAGCCCGTGCCCTCGCGTCCGATCTGTGAAATGGAATAACCCAGCGTAAGGGCCAGTCCCATTGCAGCCAGAAAGCCCGTGATGCCCTTGCGGTCCTTTGGAATGAAGAGATCGACCAGCAGCAACAAACAGGCCCAGATGACCAGAATGATGAGCGGGAGGATTGTGTAATATTCTGTGTATTCAGGTTGCGTCATAACGATCAGCTCCTGGCAATCAGCGATTAGTGGAGCGCTAAAAGCAATTTCTCAACAGCAGGAGCTATCAAGTTGAAGAAGGGGGCGGGATACAGGCCGATCCAGAACATGAAGAGGATCAGGGGGGCAACCGTGGCGATCTCGCGCCAGTTGAGGTCCTTGAGTTCGTGATGCTGGGTGACCTCGCCGGCAGGTCCGAGGAACATCTTCTGGAACATGTAGAGGATGTAGACCGCGGCCATGATGACACCGATGGCGGAGATGCCCGCAAACCAGGGGCTGCCGATCGCATCCGAACCGAACGCGCCCAGCAAAATGGTGAATTCACCGATGAAGCCGTTCAATCCTGGCAGTCCCATCGAGGAAAGGGAGGAGATCAGCATGACAGTGCCGAAGATCGGCATGACCTTCCATAATCCGCCGTAGACTTTGAGCTCACGGGTATGGGTCTGTTCATAGACCATACCGATCAAAAGGAACAAGGCGCCGGTGCTCAGCCCATGGTTGATCATTTGCAGGATCGCACCCGAAACGCCCTGTGCATTCAGCGCGAACATGCCGAGCATCACAAAACCCAAATGGCTGACAGACGAATATGCAACCAGTTTCTTCACATCCGCCTGGGCATACGAAACCGCCGCGCCATAGATAATGCCGATGGTCGCGAGCAGCGCAATCCACGGGGCGGCCTGCAGGGTGGCCTGCGGGAAGAGCTGCAGGTTAAATCGCAGGAAGCCATAGGTGCCCATCTTGAGCAGAACACCGGCCAGGATCACGGAACCGGCGGTGGGCGCTTCCACGTGGGCATCCGGCAGCCAGGAGTGCAGCGGCCACATCGGGACTTTGATGGCAAAAGCCGCGGCAAATGCAATGAACAATAACATTTGAACGTTGGGTGCGATTGCGCCTGATGAATAAAGTCCGGGCAATGCCGCCAGCATTTCAGGCATGTTGAAGGTGCCGGTCTTAATTCCGATGAACAGAATGGCAACCAGCATCAAAATGGAACCGGCCATGGTGTACAGGAAGAACTTGACCGCCGCATAGATCCGGCGCGGTCCGCCCCACAGACCGATCAGGAAGTACATCGGCACGAGCGTGAACTCCCAGAAGATGTAGAACATGAACAGGTCCTGCGCCAGGAACACGCCCATCATGCCCACTTCCAGCAGAAGGAAGAAGATCATGAAGTCCTTGACGCGATCCTCCACCGCTGTCCAGGTGGACAGGATGGAGATGGGCGTCAAGAAAGCGGTCAGGAGGACGAGCAGAATGCTCAAGCCGTCCACCGCAAGGTAATAATAAATATTCCATCCGGCCACCTGGATCCAGGGGTACCTGGCTTCCAATTGCAGATCCGGATTGGAGGCGGTGAAGAGGCCCAGCACCCAAAGCGAAATGCCGAAGGTGACCAGGGTGGTGACCATTGCAACCCAGCGGATGGCGTTCTTGGCCTCGGACTTCATGAAGAGAATCACGAGTACGCCCACCAGCGGGAAGAAGGTCAAAAGTGTAAGAGGTTGTAAGAGAAATTCCATGTTCTATCCTCGATTGCGGTTTATTTCAACAACAAATAACCCAAGATGGCAACAACACCCAGCATGACGGAAAGCGCGTACGAACGCACGAATCCGTTCTGGACCTTACGCAGGGTCGCGGATGCCGATTGAGTGGCGTCACCCAGCCAGTTCGCGAAAGCGTCAATCCCTTTTTGATCGGAATACTTGTTCAGCGCGATTTCACTGACCCAGTTGTATGTTCCGAGGATAACCGTATCATGCACAAAGTCATGCCAGAAGCGCCAGTCGATCACATCCGCCAGGAATTCGGATGCCTTCCTGAAGGGATTGATGATGACGGCCTGGTAGATCTCGTCAATCATCCACTTGCTTTCCATCCCAATGAAGACCGGGCCGAGCGGTTTCTTGAGCGGGTCGGCCTGGCCGGCCTTGATCGGGTTCCGGCCGTAGATCAACCAGGAGATCAAAATGGCAAGCAATGCCAGGCCGGTGGAGATACCGGCAACGGTTAGATTGAGTTCGCCGCCTTCCACCTCTCCCAGAGTGTGACCCAGCCATTCAGTCAGCGCATGTGAACCGGGCAAAGTCACGCCCAACATCGTTGGAAGATTGAGCGCACCGCCCAGGACCGAAAGGCCTGCCAACACCATCAGCGGGACGGTCATCACCTTCGGGCTTTCCTCTGCGTGTGCGGCAGCCGCATGTCTTGCCGGACCGAAGAAGACCATCCAGACCTGACGTCCCATGTAAAAGGCGGTCAGGAAGGCAGCAAACGTCAACAGCCAGTACACAGCCCGGTAGTGCAGGCTGGCATCCAATAGGATTTCATCCTTGGACCAGAAGCCCGCAAACGGAAAGATGCCTGCCAGAGCCAGGGTGCCGATCATATACAGCCAGAACGTGACCGGCATGGTCTTGCGAAGCCCGCCCATGTTGCGCATGTCGCCCGGGTCGAACACTTCGCCGTGATCTTCATGCCCGTGAGTTTCATGCCCGGATTTGTCGGAGGCGGGTTTGGCTTTCTTCGCCTTGACGGGCTTGACATCATGATGAGCGTGCTCCGCATGATGGTGTCCGCGTTCCATGCCGAGAATGACGGAACCTGCGGAGAGGAACAACAAAGCCTTGAAGAAGGCATGTGTAATCAAATGGAACATGCCCGCCACGTAAGCACCCATGCCCACGGCAGCGACCATGAAACCCAGCTGGGAGATCGTGGAGTATGCGAGCACCTTTTTGATATCGTATTGACCGACGGCGATCGTCGCGGCAAAGAATGCAGTCACCGCGCCGGTCATGGCGACAATGTATTGTGCATCCGGGACCAGCGTGTAAAGCGGAGCGGAACGGGTCACAAGATAGACACCCGCCGTCACCATCGTGGCCGCATGAATGAGCGCGGAAACAGGCGTCGGGCCAGCCATCGCATCCGGCAGCCAGATGTACAACGGGATCTGCGCGGACTTGCCGGCAACGCCAATCAGCATGAACAAGGTAATGGCTGTGATCACCCACGGCTCGGAAGCGGCAATGGCGGGCGCAGCCTTGAAGGCGGCATCGAATTGGAAGGAACCGAGGTGCCAGAACATCAGGAAGCCTGCGATCAGGAAACCGAAGTCACCGACCCGGTTGGTGATGAAGGCTTTCTTGGCGGCATTGGAGTTGGCCCAGGACGGACGTCCCAGCGTATCCATCTCATACCAGAAACCGATCAGCAGGAAGGAGCACAATCCCACGCCCTCCCAGCCGACGAAGAGCATCATGTACGAGTCACCGCTGACCAGGATCATCATCGCGGCAATGAACAGGTTCAGGAAAATGAAGAAACGGTTGAAACGTCCCTCCTGCTTCTTGAAACGCACATCCTCGTGCATGTATCCGATGGCGTAGATGTGGATGAGGGTGCCCACACCCGAAACGACCAGCATCATGGTGGTCGAGAGCGAGTCCATGCGGAAGGTCCAATCGAGGTTAAGGGTGCCGATATGGATCCATTCCGCCAGACGCCAGCGCATCACCTCGCCGTGATTGGCCGAGACCGAATAGGCCAGCAACACGGAAACGACAAAGGCCGCTCCCGAGGCCAGGCTGGCCACCGTGCCGACCGTCCTTTCGCTCCACCTGCGGCCGAAGATCAAATTGATCAACAGGCCGGCCAGGGGCGCAAAGACCAGCCACGGGGCGAGAAAGAAAAATCCTGAATTAACTGCTTCGCTTAAGTGCATAAACTTCTCCGATGTCCGATATCCGTTATCGAACTATCCCTTGAGAGAATTCATCTCATCAATATTGATGCTCTTCTTGGTCTTGAAGATCTCAACGATCAAGGCCAGGCCCACGGCCACTTCCGCCGCGGCCACTGCAATCACAAAGAACACAAAGATCTGTCCGTTGAAGGTCTTGTACATGTTCGAGAAGGCCACGAAGGCCAGGTTACCCGCATTGAGCATCAACTCAATGGACATGAAGATGATCAACGGGTTGCGGCGGCTCAACACGCCCATCGCGCCAATGGCGAACAAAACAGCCGAAAGGATGACGTAATAATCCACGGGTACCATTATTTCTGCCCTACCTTTTCCTGCTTCGCGATCACGATCGCGCCCACCATCGCCACCAGCAGCAAAATGGATGTGATCTCGAACGGCAGGAGGAAATTATTGAACAGGGACATCGCCATCCCGCGCAGACTCTCCATGCTGTTCAGGGAGGCGTCCGGTGCGGAAATGGAGGCATTTGATCCGGCGCGGGCGAAAACCAGATAAACGGATTCAACCGCAAGCACGACCGCCAGCAGCACTGCGAGCGGTCTCTGCCAGGGCAGGGCAGTCGGAGAGGAAATGGTTTCGGTGCCCAGCAGCATGATCACGAACAGGAACAGGACCATGATCGCGCCCGCATACACCGTGATCTGCGACATTGCAATAAAGGGCGCGCCCAACAGCAGGTAAAAGACCGCCACCGTGACAAAGTTCAGCACCAGGAACAGGGCCGAATAGACCGCGTTGCGGCTGAAGACCATGCCCAGCGCGCTGGATACGGAAACCAGGGAAAGGACGAGGAAAACGATCAGGTCAGAGTTCATAGGCAATTCATTTCCGATTATCGTTAATCAGTTGGATTTTGCATTTCAGGAACCGAGCGGGTAAAGACGCCTGCGTCCACCTTGCGCGGGGTGAGCATCTCGGCCGTTGGGACCGGCTCGAGCAGGCTGTCCTTGGTGTACACAGCCTGGCGGCGGTCGGTGAACGAGAGTTCGTAGTTGTCGCCCAGGACAATAGCCTCGGTCGGGCAGGCATCCTCGCAGAAGCCGCAATAGATGCAGCGCAGCATGTTGATCTCGTAGGTGGAGGCATACCGCTCGCCGGGAGAGAAGCGCTTCTCATCCGTGTTCTCGGAGGCCTCGACGAAGATGGCGTCCGCGGGGCAGGCCGCCGCGCACAGCGAACATCCGATGCATTTCTCCAGGCCGTTCTCGTACCGTTTCAACACATGCCGGCCGCGGAAGCGCGGACGCACTTCGCGTTTCTGTTCAGGATACTGGACGGTGACCGTCTTCTCGAACAAAAAGGAACGGAGCGTCTCGGCGAGACCACGTCCAAGCTCAACAACGGGATCAAATACGCCCATGGGATTTTCTCCTCAGATCACGATAAATGAACAACACCGCCGCACCGGCACTGATAATGGAAAGGACGGGGATGCTCCAAAAATACATTTGATTCTGATAGACATCAGCCAGCAATATTCCCGTGGCTGTGATGAAGACCACCGCCAATGAAAGCGGCAGCAGGATCTTCCAGCCAAAGGACATCAAACGGTCATAACGAATGCGCGGCCAGGTGGCACGCACCCAGATCATCGCAAACAAAAGAATGATTACTTTTGCGAACAAATACACCGGCCCAAGCAGGTGATATTTTTCCACGCCCGGCCCAAGATACCCGCCAAAGAACAGGGTGGCCATGATCATGCAGATCACGATCATCTTCTGATACTCCGCCATGAAGAACAGGGCGAACTTCATGCCTGAATATTCCGAATGATAACCGGCGGTCAATTCCTGTTCGGCTTCGGGCATGTCGAAGGGCGCGCGGTTTACTTCCGCGAGGGTCGCGATCCAGAAGATCAGGGCTCCCACCGGCTGAACGACCACAAACCACATATCCTTTTGCGCATTGACGATGTCCATCAAATTCATCGAATTGCCCAGCACGATCGCCACCGCAAAGGACAGCCCCAGCGCCAGTTCGTAGGAGATCATTTGCGCGGAGGAACGAATGCCGCCCAGCATGGCGTACTTGTTGTTGCTCGACCAGCCCGCCAGCACAATGCCATACACTGCAATGGAGGCGATCGACATGATGTACAAAATGCCCACGTTCACATTCGCAACATACAGGGTGACCACGCGGCCGAACAAATTAAAGGAGGTTCCGAGCGGGATGACGGCCGCAAGCACCAGCGAAGGCACCACGGTCAGGACCGGCGCAAGGATGAAGACCACCTTGTACACCCGGCCGGGCGTGAACTCCTCCTTGAAGATCAGTTTGACCGCATCCGCGATCGGCTGAAGCAGCCCTTGAGGTCCGGCGCGATTCGGGCCCACGCGTACCTGCATGCGGGCCAGCGCGCGGCGCTCATACAGGGTCAGATACGCAAAGCCCGTCAACAGGATCAGGCAGAGCACAAAGCCTTTAATTACCCATTCAACCCAGAAAGTCCAATCCATGTCACTTCACCTTCGCTGCAACAGGTTCGCGGATCGCAATGCCCATACTGCGCGGCACCAGCGCCACACCCGCGGAGATCGTATCGTCTATCTTTACCAGCACCTCGGCGCTGACACCGTCAAAACTGATCCTGGCACGCGCGCCAGCCTCCACGCCCAGTTTTTTGGCGGCGGAGGAATGCAGGGTGACCGTGGCCTCGCCGATGCGCTGCTCGAGCAACTGCGCGGGATTAACCGTCACGCCGCGGTCATATAGTTTATTGACCGGCACCGCTAGTAATTCCTTTTCTTTTGGACGAAGAGCCGCTTCCTTCCTGACCTTGGGGATGCGCACCGTTCCCCCGGCTTGAGCGGCCGGGACGAGCTGCACACCCAACCCCTGCGTGTTTTCATAGGTTGTACCGCCGTAATACAGGTCGCCGCGCCCGACGATCGGCCATTGACCATGCACCTCGGCAAGTTTTTCATAGCTTAAGTCGGTAAAGGCTTCGAGGGAGTTCGCCAGGATATCGAACACCACCGAAACGGACGAACCCTCCAAAATCACACCCATTTGCTTGGCAACTTGCGATGTGATCGAAAAATCAGGCTTGGCATCACCCAGCACGGGAACGGCCGCATAGAAACGCTGCACACGGCGTTCGCCGGAGGTGAAGGTTCCCTCGCGTTCGGTGTAGGCCTGTGCAGGCAGGACCACATCCGCAATTTCGGTCGTGGCGGTTTCCAGAATATCCTGCACGGCTACGAACTTCGCGCCCATCAAGGCCTTCGCCAGGGCCGGGTCGTCACCAACCGGGTCCGCACCGACGATGTAGACCGACTTGCCTTTGAGTGCCTTCTCCAAATCGGGCTCGGGGCGGAAACCAACCTCCCACGCGCCCTGATCATTGACTCTCTGCCATACACCCACCAATCCATTGTTTGGCCTGCCGATATGGTCCGTTTCCTTCAATAATGTCGCGCAAGCCGAGGCCAGGCCCGAGGTGCCGTTCAAGCCAAGGCCCTCGCTGCCATAGAATACGATGGCATTCTTTGCCTTCGCGAATTCATCGGCGATCTTGCCTTTCTTGCTTAAGTCATTGACGGTCTTGATCTCATCGCCATAGGCATAACGGATGACAAATTTCGCAAAGCGGTCCATCTTGGTCGCGCGCGGATTGGCCACGATCAGGGTCGCACCGCGGTCGGCGGCCTGCTTAACGCGCAGCCACCAGATGGGAGCCTCCTGATACAGGTCCGAGGCAACCACCAGGATGGCATCGCCCTTGCCCATCTTGCCGATGTTCGTACCCTGGCCCACACCCACCAGGGCGGTGATGTCGCCGCCGCCCATGTCGGAATACATGATGGCTTTTCCGCCGGCATGGTCGGCGAGGGATTTCAAATTGAACAGGTCTTCATTGGCAAGGCGGCCGGAGGCAAGCACAACAAAATCCTTTTTGGCCTTCGAGAAACTCTCCGCAGCCAGTTTCGTGGCGGCTTCCCACGAAGCGCGCGCCAGCTTGTCGTCCTTGCGGACCATGGGCCGGCTGAGTCGTTTCTTGCTTTCTGCATAATGATAGGCGAAGCGGCCCTTGTCGCACAGCCAGATCTCATTGACTTCCTCGTTCTGGCGCGGCATGACCCGCTTGACCACAATATCGCCGCCGGCTTTCGCTTCACGACGGGTGTTCAGGGTGGTGTTGCAACCCACCGGACATTGCGTACAGATGGAGGCCTCGGCTTTTAACTCCCACGGGCGGGCGCCAAAGCGGAAGTCCGCAGTGGTCAATGCGCCGACGGGACAAATATCAGTGGTATTGCCCGAAAAAACAGAATCAAACCCGGGTTCAGACAGGGAAACGATCTGTGTAGTACGCCCGCGCTCATCGAAACCGAGCACGGCTTCGCCCGCCACCTCATCCTGAAAACGGATGCAGCGTGCACACTGGATGCAGCGTTCGCGGTCGAGCCAGATCAACTCCCCTAGCGGGACCTGCTTTTGCAGATGCTGCTTCTCATCGTAAATAAAACGGCTCTGTCCGGGACCGAAGGCCATGGTCAGATTCTGAAGCGGACATTCGCCGCCCTTGTCACAGACGGGGCAATCCAACGGATGCGAAGTGAGCAGTAATTCAACCGTACTCTTTTGACCATCCCTGGCCTTGTCGGTGGTGGTCATGACCACCATGCCTTCCGAGACGCGGTTCGTGCAGGCCGTCTCCAGTTTCGGCATGAACTGGATCTTGGGCAGCCCATTCTCCATCACGACCTGGCCGGTGGCGCGGTCCAGCATGGGACGCCCGATTTCGACCAGACACATGCGGCACATGCCGGCCGGTTCCAGTTTGGGATGATGACAGAAGACGGGAATGTCGATCCCGGCCATCTTGGCGGCATCGGCCACCAGGGTTCCATCCGGGACCGTTACGGTTATTCCATTAATTGAAAGCGTGACTTGTTTCGTCATGCGTGCTCCGTTAAGCCTTGACTACTTTTTTGAAATCCTGCGGAAATCTTTCGATACCGGTAACCACAGCCATCGTTGAGAATTCGCCCAGCGCGCACAGGCACTTGCCCTGCATCTGCCTGGCTACATTGAGAAGCAGGTCCACATCCCCCTGCGAACCGTTCCCGGAGTGAATGCGGTCGGTGATGTTGCGCATCCAGAAGGTCCCTTCGCGGCAGGTGGTGCATTTCCCGCAGGACTCGTGCTTGAAAAAGTGGATGGTCTTGTTGATGACCCAGTCCAAACTGACGGTGTCGTCCAGTACGATCACGGAGGCAGACCCGAGATCCGCCCCGAGCGTGCGGACGGTGGCATAATCCATCGGCGTGTCGAGCACCTTGTCATCCACAACGATCAACGAAGAGGAGGCACCCGCAGGCATGATCGCCTTGACCGGGCGGCCTTCCTGGATCCCGCCGCCGTGTTCGTAGATCAACTGGCGGAAGGTGGTGCCAAACGGCAATTCATAATTGCCCGGCTTGCGCACACGCCCGGAAAGCGAGAAGACCTTCACCCCGGCGCTGTCCGCTGTCCCCATGGATTTGTACCAATCCGCGCCGTTGGCGAGGATCAGGGGCACATTGGTAAAGGTTTCAACATTATTGATAATGGTGGGCTTGCCGTACAAACCATAGGAAGGCGGGAAGGGCGGACGCACACGGGGTTGTCCGCGTTTGCCTTCCAGGGATTCCAACAGGGCGGTTTCTTCGCCGCAGATGTAGGCACCCGCACCGAGATGAGTAAAGATCTTCAGCGAGTATCCCGTTCCGAATAATTTGTCCCCCAGATACCCTGCCTCCTCCATCTCTGCGATCTTTTCATCGAGAAAGGCGGCCAGTTCCCAGAATTCGCCGCGCAGGTAGACATAAGCGGCCGTTGCCCCAACCGCATAGCTTGCCAAGGCCAGGCCCTCAAGGAACTGGAAGGGATTGCCTTCCATGATCTCGCGGTCCTTGAAGGTGCCGGGTTCGGATTCATCCGCATTGGCGACCACATAATGCGGCCAGTTCTTGTTATCAATGAAGGACCATTTCATCCCGGTTGGAAAACCCGCGCCGCCGCGGCCGCGCAGGCCGGAATTTTTGACCACATCGGTCACTTCCGTGGGCTGCATTTTGGTGACGGCCTTTTTGAAAGCCGCGAACCCGCCGTTCTTTTTGTAGACTTCGAATTTATTGAGGTCGGGAATATCCCGGTGACGTAACAGGATGTGAGTCATTACTTCACCCCCCGATCTGATTTCTTCAAGGTCTCGACCAATTCCATGGTCCTGTCCACGGTCATATTCTCGTGGTATTTGATCCCATTCGGACCCTGGATCTGGAACATGGGCGCCTTGTCACAGGCTGCCAGGCAGGTCACAGCTTCAAGGGTAACCACGCCATCGGGCGTGGTCTCACCGACCTTGATCCCAAGGTTCCCGCACAGGTTCTGCATGAATTCGTCCGCACCGCGCAGGGCGCAGGGCAGGTCGGTGCAGACCTGCATGCGGTATTTGCCGGCCTTCTCATCGTGATAAAGGGTGTAAAAACCGACGATCGAAGCGACTTCGGTCTCGGTAATTTCCAGCATTTGGGCAATGTCCTGCATCGCGGCCTTGTTGACATAACCTTCCTCGCGCTGGGCAAGGTACAACAGGGGCATGACCGCCGAACGTTTGTGCTCAGGCGGGTATTTCGAAAGGATCTGTTTTACTTCCTTCGGATGGGTTTTCTCAAGGCTCATCTGTCAATATCTCCGAGGACAATGTCAATCGAGGCAAGGATGGCCACCAGGTCCGCCACCAAATGCCCTTTTACGATCTGTGAAAGCACTCCCAGGTTGTCAAAGGAGGGGGTGCGCAAATGTACGCGCAGCGGTTTCGGACCGCCATCACCCTCCAGCATCAAACCAAGTTCACCGCGCGGCGATTCGACCGCACTATAAACCGAGGCCTTTGGCGCGGGGAATCCTTCCGTCCACAACTTGAAATGATGGATCAGCGCTTCCATGCTGACGCCGATCTCTGAGCGGGGCGGCGGGACAAATTTGCGGTTCTCGGAGCGTACCGGTCCAAGCGGCAATTTGTTCAGGGCCTGCTCCACGATCTTCAAAGACTCGCGCAGTTCATCGATGCGCACAAGGTAACGGGCATAGGTGTCGCCTTCGGTCCGGGTGGGCACATTGAAATCATATTGTTCATAACCGCAATACGGGCGGGCCTTGCGCAGATCCCAATTTACACCGGAAGCGCGCAGGGAGGGCCCGGTCACGCCATATTGAAGGGCCACTTCCTTGCTGAGATGACCGATATCCACCATGCGGTCGATAAAAAGCGGATTCTTTGTCAACAAGGATTCGTATTCATCGATGCGTTTCGGGAATATTTTGATGAAATCCCGGACGGCTTTTTCGAACTCCACGGGCACGTCGCGCCATACGCCGCCGGGGCGGAAATACGTGGTCATCATGCGCTGGCCCGAGACCAGTTCAAAGATGTCGAGGATCTGTTCGCGTTCGCGGAAACAATACAGGAACATGGACATGGCCGCGAGATCAAGCCCCGAGGTGCCAAGCCAGACGAGATGCGAGGCGATGCGTTGAAGCTCGGTCAGGATCACCCGCAGTCCCTGCGCGCGGGCAGGCACATCCAGGTCAACCAGTTTCTCGACCGCCATGACATACGCCAGGTTATTCCCCATCGTGTTCATATAATCGAGGCGGTCGGTCATCACTTCAGCCTTCTGGTAGGTCTTGGCCTCCATGTTCTTTTCGATGCCGGTGTGCAGATACCCGATGTCGGGAATGCAATTGACCACGATCTCGCCGTCCAATTCGAGCAAAAGGCGCAGCACCCCGTGCGTGGATGGATGCTGCGGGCCCATGTTCAGGAGCATGGTTTCGCCGGTAAGCGCCCGCGCCGATACGAGATGCTTGAATTTCTCTATGCTGACTTCTTCAATCTGACTCATGACTATTCCTTTGCATACGGCTTGCGCAGATCGATCTCATCATAGTTAAAGCTGAACTGCGGTTCTTCATACCCGAGGGGGTAATCTTTGCGAAGCGGATGACCTTCATGATCCTCCGGCATCAGGATGCGGCGCGGATCGGGATGACCCTCGACCTCGATGCCGAACATGTCGAGCAGTTCGCGCTCGCGCCAGTTCGCAGAGGCATAAATGCCGGTTACGGTTGGGACCTTTGGGCTGTCCCCGTTCACCGGGACCCGGATCTGCAGCGAAAGGTTTTTTTCGAGCGATGTGAGTTGATAGATCACATGAAAACGCGGCGCGGTCTGCGGCCAGTAATCGGTCGCAGTCAGCGCCGAGAGCAGTTCGAAATTAGATTCATCGCGCAGAAGGGTCAGCGCGTCGACGATCTGCTCGGGTTTCAGGAACAAATGCGCCTCCTCGCGGAATTCCTCAAGGGCCGCGCCGAATTTTTCCTGAATGTTTTTTACAATCGGTTCCAGATTTTTATCCATGGTCACTATCCCGTCATTGCAATGATGTCATTGTGGAGAAGGTCCGCGCAATGACATGGTCAGCAACGATTAACTTTTGGCCAAATCCTTGAATTTCTCGCCCTTCACTTTTTCATGCACGGTGAGCACACCATGGATCAAAGCCTCGGGGCGCGGCGGGCAGCCCGCCACATACACATCCACAGGGACCACTTCATCGACTCCCTGATAGATCGCATAATTATTGAAGACCCCGCCGCAGGAGGCGCAGTCGCCCATGGCAATCACCCACTTGGGCTCGGGCATCTGATCGTACAAGCGGCGAAGGACCGGGCCCATTTTCTTCGAAACGCGCCCCGCCACGATCATCAGGTCCGATTGGCGCGGACTGGCGCGCATGAGTTCCATGCCAAAGCGGCTCATGTCGTAACTCGAGGCCTGGGCGGACATCATCTCGATGGCGCAGCAGGCCAGCCCAAACAACATCGGCCACATTGCATTGGTACGCGACCAGTTGACCATTGTCTCCAGCGTGGTGGTGACCACGCCCATATTTCCAAGTTTTTGTTCTACTCCCATTCCAATGCTCCTTTTTTCCACGCATACACGTAGCCTATCAGTAAGATAACGATAAAAACGATCATTTCAAACAAACCAAAAATGCCCAGGCTGCGGAATGCAATGGCCCAGGGCAGGAAGAACACGACTTCAATGTCAAACAGGATGAACAACACGGCGATCAAATAGAAGCGGACAGGCATGCGGCGCGTTCCCTCGCCGTATGGGTCCATGCCTGATTCGTACGGCACATTTTTCGCTTCCGTATTTTTCCGTGGACCAAATAATTCCCCCAGACCTATCGCAATGAACGCTATTAGCGTGGCCACCGCGATCATCACTCCAATGGCAATATACTCCAGCAACATGGAACACCTCGTTGGTGTATGAAATCACAGAGTACCGCGTAAAGCCAGACAAACTTCAATTTTGACGCGGAAATTCTGTTAAAGATTAGCAAATAACAGCCAGCGGTAGTGCGTGAAATCTGGCACGTTCGGCAAAGTATATCATAAGAGACTTTCAGGAACCACACAATGTGTCACATTTCACAAAAATGATGATAATAGTCATATTGCAGACATGATCATAAAAAGGCCGCCAAAAGGCGGCCTTTTTCCACGATTTCCATACAATTTAAGCACTACTCGAAAATTAGCCGGGCTGACCGTCTTTTTTACAAAAACCACCCACTGGCGTAACAGGGCCACAACCAGAGCGTGATGAACTTATCCATCTACAACAATTAGCATCACTACCATCTTGTGTTTGGGCAGTACCTGCAGTACAAGCCTGGCTACTTCCTCCACATTGTGAGTATAGAAGTTGGCTTGTATCCTTTACGGTTCCAGATGGACAATTAACTACAGTCCAAGGACAAGATCCACCACCAGGTGCAGGTGTTGCAGATACCCCACCACTACCCCCTGGATCAACACAACATTTTGCAGAACAGACTTGAACCCCTGGACATTTTGGAAGAAGATTACCGTTGGAATCAAAATCTTCACATTCTGGCGGATTACAGTATGCGCTTATTCTTGATGCAGTGATCAAAATAAGTATCATGAACAAAAACAAAATCGCAAAGTATCGTCTCATGCTATATTCAATATCTCACAATATCGAATCACAAGTCAAATGAATTATTATTTAATATTTATAACAGATTTAAATGAAGTGCTGGATTTAGAATTGTTTGAGATGATTTTAATAATACTGGTATCAAATCCATTAGGAAGGGAATTTATTGCTAACCAAGTTGGTATAGCAGATAAGCCATCTACAACGTAAGAGTCATTTTTGTTATCTGATATTGGTTGATATAAATATGATAACTTTACTCCACGGTATAAATATAATGTATTATTCAAAATATTTGATCCCAAACTGGTTACAACTGGATCGTGATTTACTACCGATCTGTCACCAGATTTAAATAAGACGATGTTAAACTCAGTAATTGCTCTAACACCATTTGGAATTTGATCTCCAGTGTACATTGGCCAGACAACGGTTGGATTTGTTTCATACCCTTCAGTTGCAATGTCATTAAGTTTAATTGTTACTTGTACTTTTCTCCAGTCTTCTTCACTTCCACTTTCTTGTGCTTTATCCCACATCGCCATATATTGTTCAAACGCAGAAACTGTACCATCCTCATTTTTAATACCAGTTCCATCAATACCACCCTTTTTAAGGGCTATGTAATAGAAAGTTTTTGCAGTAAATTCTGTCATGGCTTCATCGTAATTTTTGTAGCTGTCATCTCTCTCAATTCTTGAAATTGTAGGATTTAATGAAGCATCCGTTATTAAATTAGTTGTTATTTTTACACCTAATAATTCGCCTGCTGCCTTTTCTGTATAAACAGGTTTAATATCTATTTCTGCAGCTTTTGGAGCAGGCGTTTCCGTCGGGCTGGCGGTCGGAGTATTCGTTGGGCTTGGGCTGGGAACAGGCGTTTCACCTGGCACCATTGTCGCAATTGGAACGGATGCGCAGGCTGTGAGAATCAAACTGGAGAAAATAATTAAAGAAAGCAAAAGCCTTTTCATATGCGCCTCGGTGTATTGCTTATTCAAGTGACAGTCACCTTAACCCGCAGGGGCTGCGCCGGGTGACTGTCACTTTGCACTCGCTTAATCCCCCAGATAATCCCGTAGCTCGCGGCTGCGCGCCGGGTGGCGCAGCTTCCTCAACGCCTTCGCTTCTATTTGACGGATGCGCTCACGGGTCACATTGAAATAACGGCTGACCTCTTCCAGGGTGTGTTCCTTGCCGTCCCGCAGACCGAAACGCAGCTCAAGGACCTCGCGCTCACGCTCCGAAAGCGACTCGAGCGCGTGCTGGACCTGCTCACGCAGCATTTCACGGGCGGCGGAATCCATGGGGGAAGGCGCGTCTTCATCCTCGATGAAATCGCCCAGCGAACTGGAATCCTCATCCCCCACCGGCCCGTCAATGGAGACCGGCTCCTCCGCGGAGCGCAGGATGCGGTTGATCTTCAGCGCCGCGGCATTAAGCCGTTCCTGAATATCGGCTTTGACCGGCTTGTGATCCGTCTGCGCGCGCATGATGGCCTGCATATCCGAAGCGGAAAGATACCCCACTTCCAAGGCCAGTTCCGCATTATTCGGGGTGCGGCCCAGCACCTGGGTCAGATGCCGCTGGGCCCGCAAAATGCGCGAGACGGATTCAAACAAATGCACCGGAATGCGGATCGTGCGCGCCTGCTCGGCGATCGAACGGTTAATGGATTGACGGATCCACCAGGTGGCATAGGTGCTGAACTTGAAACCGCGGCGCGGGTCGAACTTGTTGATGGCGCGCAGCAGGCCCATGTTGCCCTCCTGGATCAGGTCCAGCAGCGACATGCCGCGGCCGAGATAACGTTTGGCAACGCTCACCACCAGGCGCAAGTTCGCGCGGATCAACGCCTGGTTGCCGTCCACCGCGCGGGAGTGGATCGAGTCCATTTCGTTGAGCAGTTCCTCATCGGAGGGCAGGTTGCGGTTGAGAGTCCGTTGGGCGGGAAAGGAATTCTGCTCGCGGACATACGTCAGCAGCCACTCGGCATATTTAAACGGAAGCAGGTTGAGGTTAAGAAAGACGCTGTAGGCATGCCGGGCAAAGTTGTCCCAAAGCTGGTCCACACCCCAATGGCCGTTGTCGAGATACGCGCGGAAATAGGAGGGCGAATCAAACTGCCAGCCGGAATGCAGTGACTGGGCTTCGGCGATCATCAGCGCCAGGTTGGGAAGTTCATGGTCGAGCTGTTCGGTGTCTTCGATCAGCCGGTCCCAGGAGGTGGTCATCTCCAAAAGCAGGGATTGATAGATGGAAGCGGCCGGCGATATTCCCCGTTTTTGTTTTAATTTACGCAGTGTGGTGATATGCCGGTCGGCCTCACTCAGGGTGGCAAGCCGGAACTCGCTGTCTGAATCAAGCAGTTTCACCAGGCCGATCTCGCGCAGGTAAAGGCGCACGGGATCTTCAGACAGGTCCCCCGAAACTTCATGGTGTGCCGGCAGGGCATCATCCAGTTCTTCCTCGGGCAGGGCTAGCAGGGATTCATCCGGTTCCACGATCTCATCTTCAGCAATATCCAGGGAAAGACTTTCCTCCGCCAGAAGGCCCAACACAGAGTCATCGACAGGTTTGGATTTCGCTGATTTTTCCTTCGGCTTGACCTTCCTGGGTGCCTGCTTTAATTTGCGTTTGTCCGGCTTTTTTTTTGCGGGCATTGGTTTCCCTTTCCCTTATGGACGGTGTTCACAAATTCCGGATATCCAAAGCATCATGCCTGCCGCTTTGACGACAACTTCCTTTTGGCCTGGTCCAATCCATGCAGCAGCTTTGTGAATTGCATGGCCTGCTGCTGGTACATTTTTAAATTTCCGCCGCCCTGCTGCTGTTCCTCCTCCTGGAGAAAACGCAGTTGATTTACATTCGACATCGCATTTGCGCGGCGCAAATCCATGAAACGCGCAAGCAGTTCCTCGGTGATCTTGTCATCCAGCAGGTCAAGCGACTCGGTCCTGGCCAGCAATTCCTTCGACAGGTCTGCCACCGCTTCAGGCAGATGGGTCATCACATAATGGTGATGATCCTTTTCGTCCTGCTCCACGGCCATGCGCACCACACCGAACAGCAACTGATGGTCAGTATACTCGAAGTCCTCCACGGCCAGCGGACTCAAGCCGAACTCCTGCAGTGTTCTATCCAGCCGGTACAACAATTCTGGTTTGCGAAACAATACACCCAGACAATAGGACTCTATTTTTAAAGTCGGATTGACGGTTACCACCGACAGGTCGGTCTTTTGACTCTGTCCCGTGGCCAGCCGCGGTTTTCGCCTCACCACCGGACCCTGGACCTGTGCGGCCGTCAACGAGCGTTCATCCACCCGCAGCATGCGCGCCAGCGCCTGACGGTAGGTATCGCGCTCCATCGGGCTGGGCAGGTCCTCAATTAAAGGGAGCACCTGGGCCGCGATCTGATTCTTCACCTTGGCATCATTTAAGTTTTGACCCTGCGCCAGCGAATCCATGACATGCGTGACGATCGGCTTGGCGGTCTCGATCAGCCGTTTCCACTCCTCTTTATCGCGTGCGACGATCTCATCGGGGTCCATGTCGTCCGGCATGGATGCAACCCGAAGATCCGCCTGGAGACGGGCCTCGTTGCGCAGCAGACCGCGCGCGTCAAAACCCAGTTCCCCTTCGCGGTCCATCGCGGACCGGGCGGCATCCAGCCCGCGCAGCACGGCTTTTTGTCCGGCCACATCCGGGTCCAGGGCCAGCACGATCCTGCGGGTGGACTTTTTGAGCAGACGCAGCTGGTCTTCGGTCAATGCCGTGCCCATCGGCGAAACAACGTTTTCGTATCCGGCCTGATGCAGGGCGATCACATCCAGATAGCCCTCAACGATCACGGCCTGATCCGCCGCGCGGATCGGTTTGCGGGCCCGGTCGAGACCGTAAAGCAGGCGTCCCTTGGTGAAGATCGGGGTCTCGGGCGAGTTCAAAAATTTGGGAATGTCGTTCGGGTCGACAATGCGCGCCCCGAAACCCGCCATCTTTCCATTTTCATCGCGGATGGGGATCATGATGCGGTTGCGGAAGCGGTCGAAGGACTTGTTATCCTCATCCCGGATGGACAACATGCCCGCCTCGATCAATTCCTGCTCCTTGTATCCCTTGGGAATAAAGTGTCTTATCAGATTATCGTATCCGTGCGGCGCATATCCCAGACCGAAGGCCTCAATGGTTGCATCGCTTAACCCGCGCTTTTCACGCAGGTAGGCCAGGATCTCCTTGTTGTTAAAGAGATGCGTTCGGTAAAAAATGACCGCATCCTCCAACAGCGTCCGCAGATGGTCATGGGCCTCTTTAATCTCGGGTTTTTCCGAAACAAACGATTCAACCTTCACCCCGGCGCGATCCGCCAGCTTTTGCAGGGCGTCCTTGAAATCCAAACCCTCGCGCTTCATGATGAACTTGAAGATGTCTCCGCCTTCATTACACTGGCCGAAGCAGCGCCACGTGCCGGACTCCGGCCAGACCACAAAGGCCGGGGTCTTCTTGTTGTCATGGAAGGGACAGAAACCGGTATAGTTTTTGCCCGCGTGGCGCAGTTTTACACCGGCCTCGGAGACGAGGTCGACGATATCTATTTTGGATTTAACTTCATCAATTGTTGACATAGGGTGTTTGAATTATAGACGCAATCAGAGATTTGGCAAATCAAAGACCCAACTCTCTTCTCGCCTGTTCAAGAACTTCCTCTTTTTCCCAACCACGCCCTGATTCAAACGCCTTGAGCCACTCCTGTTTTGATATTTTTTCCTGCAGGATTTGGATTCTTTCCTGCTTCAAGTTTTGATAAAAGGAATTAAAAGCGATTCCAAACTGCGCGCCTATGGTTTCCAGGGCGCCATACATACGGACGGCATTCAGTTGACTATCAAGCGTGTCCTTCGAGACCGCTACATACCCCGCCAGTGCAAAGAGAAACACCAGCAGCCTTCTAATATGCCCGCCGGCATGGACATGGGCCTGCCTCAGCCAGTGAAGCGCGTTCGGGAAGTCCTTTTGAGCCAGCGCGACTTCCGCCAGGTCCGTTTTTGCCATGGCAAGGAATATCTCTTCCCCGTCTTTCAGATAATCCAAGGACTTTTCCAGGAGGGATTTCGCATCATTCAATCTATTTTCGAATAAGGCAATCTCACCAAGTTGCGCAAGCGGTGAGCCGGGGTTCACAATGCCGGGATCTTCGTATGCCAGGCTCAGACATTCCTCCAACATGGCCCTGGATTCGGCGTATCTCTCCTGTTCAATGTAGATGCGTCCCAAACGATTGAGATGCCAGGGGTAGGTGTTTTTTAATCCGTGCAGCCGGCCCAGTTCAACAGCGGCTTTTGAATAACCCAGCCCGGTTTCAAAATCATGTTGTTGCCACGCCAGGTCAGAGGCCATTTGAAGCCGGTTTGCCCGCACCTGGGGCTCTGATTCGTCAGGCAGGGTCATAAGCTGACGCACCAACCCAAGGCCTTCTTTCAGATAACCCAGGGACCACCAGGCCTCTTCAAGCGCAGCCACCAGTTGAAAGGCAAGTTCGGTCCTTTTGTCCGCGATCGCCCATTGAAGCGCGGCATGGAAGTTGCCAATGCTCATCCGATAGCTGGTCTGACGATTAATTTCAACCGGTTCCTGCTGTCTTATCGTTTGCAATCGCTTCAAAAAGAATTCGGCATGGAGCAATTCCATACGGGAACGTTGTTCGGGTTTTAGCTTTGACCTTGAATACTCGTGGATGAGCCTCAACATGCGGAAATATGATTTGCCATTAAAGATCTCACGCATCAGCAGGGAGTGATCGGTCAATACGTTCAGCAATTCGCCGGATTTCGACGGGGTCGTTTCACAAATATCACTCACGGCATTCGAATCGAACCAGCCTGTGAAGACCCCCAGTTTACAAAAGAAGTCCTTTTGCTCGTCAGCGAGCAATGTGTAACTCCAATCAATGACGTTTTCCAACGTACGCTGTCTATGCGGCAGGTCCCGGGCAGAGGTCGCGATCTTTTTGACCCAGTCTTTCCCGCGCAATAGTTTCGCCATTTCATCGAGAGGCATATGCCGCAAGGTTGCAGCAGCAAGTTCGAGCGCGAGAGGAATCCCCTCGAGGATGGCGCATATTTCGATGATCGCAGATGCATTCTCGGGAGTAATCATGAAGTGGGGCTGATGCTGACGCGTGCGCGCGACAAACAACTGCACAGATTCAAACTGCATCAATGTATCCTGCGTCTCTTTCGCCTCACGCGGGGGAACGGATAAAGGCGGAAGTTGGTATTCGTTCTCGCCATAAATATGCAGCGGCACACGACTGGTTACCAATATTTTGACCTTCGGGCAGGCCTTGAGGATTTGCGCAACATCAAGGGATGCTCCTTCAACAATTTGTTCAAAATTATCGAGAATGAGCAGGAGGGATTTATCCTTGAGTCTGCTGAGGAGTTGGGAAAGGCTGGGAGACGGCGGCAGGCCAAGGGTCGGGATGAAGCGGGCGATGGAGGGGATGAAAAATTCCGCATTGGTGAGTTCCGCCAAATCGACAAACCAAACCCCATCCGCGAATTGATCCAGCGCCTGATTTCCGCAGTGGATGCCAAGACGCGTCTTGCCAATGCCCGGCGGCCCGATGATCGTGACGAGATGGATGGCTGAATCGGTGATCAACGATGAGACTGCGGCAAGGTCGTTTATGCGGTTGATCGTCGAAGTGAGCAGAACTGGCAGATTGTTCGGGTTGGATTTTGTTTTTACACTGACCGAAATTTCCTGCGTGAGCATGCCGCGCGCAAATTGAAGAAATAACTCTCTCTCTTCCTGTGGGATTTGCAGCGCACTCGACAACAATTCAGCCAGTTGACTGGATGGTTTGCGCTCGTCCGCTTCGATCTTGCGGATGGCTGCCTCTGAACAACCCGCGCGTTTGCCCAGCCCGGACTGGGTCAGGTCGAGTTGTTTACGGCGGGTTCGCACCCATGTACCAAACGAGGAGAAGGTCATTTATTTTGTCACGGTTTTTGTCACGGTCAACGTGACCCATCTTACAGCATGGATTGGTATCCTGTTGGTAATTGTAATCTTTTCAGATGAAATTAGCCCAAAGGAGCGGCCCGATGAACAAACCCCCCCGTCTCATGATCACCCTTATGCTGAGTGCATTGACCCTCAGTATTCTCGCCTGCGGAACCATTTCCGCGCCGCATGCTACGGAACCATCCGCCCAGCTTGCGCCCGCAACCGAGCCGGGGGTCAGTGCGCCTTCCGGCAACAGTTCCAACCCGGGTGGAGTCATCCCTTGTTCGCAACTGCTCGCACCGAATGACGTCAAGCTGCTGCTAAACAATATCGATCCTGCGAACCTGAGCGAGAACGCAAATGCCGGAGGCACGATATGCGCCTGGCAGTACACGCCTAATGGCGGCAGCGGGACTCAAATCTTTTATCTTGAAGTCAATTTCGGTGCAGACGCGGCGGCCGCGTGGGAGATGAAGCGAAGTTATGAGTTGTCTCAGGAGCCCTCGGACATCGTCGTCAACAGCATTGAGGGTCTGGCCGATGAAAATTATGTCTGGTCATCCAAAGTGACCGGGTTGTATGTTGTCTTTGCCCGCCAGGGCGGCAAGACTCTCATCCTGCGCTACATCCCGCAGGACGTCCTGTATATGGCGAACGAGTCGGGAATCATCGACATGCTGGATCGAATTTTCAACAGGTTCTAACATCCCAAATCCGAAAGGCTCAACCGAATCATGAAAAAAGTTTCCCCCATTCACGTCCTGAGTATTACCGCCCTCGCTTCGATATTGGCGATAGCAGGCATCCTTGTTCAGGCCCGTGGCGGCGGAGGCATTGACCCCCAGGACAATTCAGGTGCCGGGCAAATCCTTCCTGCAATTCTAAAACCTTCCTCGCTCCCGAAAGTTTGCACGGTGGACCAGAAGATCGATCCCCTTCAGAAATCCCCCCAGATCATTCAACAGCAATCCTCGATCTGCACTGTGGAATTTCCTGCGACACTGCAGGTAAATCCCTATTGTCTTAACAAAGGAACCAAGTTGGGCGGTGCAACCGTTATCCTGCCCCAAGGCTCCTCCCAATACATAAATCTCCCGAAGAATTGCAGCGTCGTGGTTGACGAGGAAAAACTCTCTGCAAAGAAGATTGTATGTTCCGGACCCGCGGGCTCAAAGGTCAACCTGACCGTGCAAAACTCCTGCACCCCTTCAGACGCAAATTTGCCTGAAATTGTAAAAGGGTCCTGCCCGCCGGGTTATAAAAGCAATCCGTATGGATACGGCGGCTGTGAATATATAATGCCGCCAGACGCACCACTCTGTCCAATCGGCACTTTTTTTGACACCGGCTCAAATTGCTGCAGGGAAAACAAACAATTTGTAAATCCTTCGGCCTGCCCGGCAGGATATTTGGAATACCTGGTCTGGGAGCCCGACCCGGCAGATGAACACGGCCAAATGATAAAAGTGTCGTATTGTGTTCGAACTACATCCCTCGACAACAATACGCAGACACAGAACTACAACATCACGTTGGGCAGTTGTGGCGTGACCGACAATAACAATACCGATCAATTTTCACCCTGTACGATCAATCCAGCCACAGGGATGTGCCAATAGCCTCGGAACCGGCCGGGTTATGGAAAAACACGGCCAATCTCCCATTTTTGTAAAATTAAAAAAATGGAGCGCCATCTTTTAGGCGCTCCATTTGGTGATAAAACAATCAGTGGATTAGAACCCTTCAAGTTTGCTCAAATCCGCAATTCCGTTGGAGAGTGCAGCGATCTTTTGCAGCAGGCCAAGCCGGTTTTCCTTCACGGCCTTGTCCTCTGCCATGACCAGCACCTTGTCAAAGAAGGCGGTAATGGCCGGAATGAGTTTGACGACGATCTCCAGAAATTCATCCACGCTGCCAGGCTGGGTCTTTGCAGATTTCTGGAGTGCGGCGAACAGGTCTTTTTCTTCCTTGTCCGCAAATAACTTCTCGTTGACCTTGAAATCTTGCTTCTGATCGCGGGTGATGCGGACACAGCGCGCGAAACCGTCCAGAGTCGTGGACCAGTCTTCGCGTCCGACCCAGGCCGACAACTGCTTCACCGCCCGGACGGTTCCCGCCGGGTTATTGGACTGCGCCGCAAGAATGGCATCGACAACGTCGTACTTGTAGCCGAGATCGCCCAGCACAACCTTCAAGCGGCCCGTGATGAATTCCAGAATCTGCTTTTGTACATCGTCCTTGACTCCGATCGGCTGGGTTCCGGCGGATTTCTTCACGGCTTCGGCGATGTCAAAGTCAACATCCTGCTCGATCAACGGCTGGACCACGCCGATGGCGGCACGGCGCAGACCGAAGGGGTCCTTCGCGCCGGTGGGCACCAGCCCGGCTGCAAACAAACCAACCAGTGAATCCAACCGGTCGGCAAGGGCAATCGCAAGGCCGGCCTTGGTTTGCGGAACGGTTTGATATTGTTCGCTGATCGCGGCGGCAACATCCTTATGTTCTTCGGAGCGCAGGGCGTATTCGCCGCCGATGATACCCTGCAGGGAGGTCATTTCGGTGACCATCTGGGTCGCCAGATCGGCCTTCATTAAATGCGCGGCGCGGCGGGCAAAGACAGCCTCGTCTTTTTCAAGCGCAAGCATGGGGATCAATTCATTGACCAGATTCTCAATGCGCGTGGACTTATCCAGCATCGAACCCAGTTTGGTGTGGAAGGTGAGGCCGGAAAGCTGGGCGCGGTAATACTCGAGGGGATTCTTTACATCCTCCCTCACAAAGAAATTGGCATCCGCGAAACGCGCGCCGAGCACATGTTCATTTCCCTCGCGGACCGTGTCAATGCCGATGTCATCGCCATTGCGAATGGCTATAAAATGCGCCAGCAATTTCCCGTTTTTCTGCACGGGAAAATAACGCTGATGTTTCTTCATGACCGAGATCAAGACATCGCGCGGCAGGGACAGAAATTCCTCGTTGAAACCGCCCATCACGGCCGTCGGCATTTCGATGAGGTTGGCAACCTCGTCCAGTAGGAGTGACTCGCGAGTCGCCCCTACATAGCCAATGATGGCTTCCCCGCCGATCAAGGCCGCAGCCTGGTTGACCTGCTCCACGATGGAGGCTTTGCGTTCTTCTTTATCGAGCAGGATGCCTGCTTCACGAATCACATCAAAATATTTATCGGCGGATGGGATGGTGATCTCGGGCGAGCCGTAGGGGCGCAGTCCGCGGGAAATATTTCCCGAGGCAACGCCGGCGTATTCGAACGGGATGAGCATGTCACCGAGCAGGGCCACGTACCAGCGGATGGGACGGGAGAAGGCAGCGCCGGAGTGGTTCCAACGCATGGATTTTTCGAACTTGATGCTCTCGACTAATTTGGGCAATGCTTCGGCCAACACTTCGGGAGTCGGACGACCCTTTTGTTTGACGACCGCCGCGACATACTTTCCGCCGTCGATCTCGCGGGCTTCGAGTGCTGCAGGGTCGAGATTATTCTTCTTCGCAAAGCCAAGCGCGGCCTGGGTCGGTTTGCCGTCCTTGTCGAAGGCCTTATCTGCGGGCGGACCCTTGACGAGGTCTTCACGATCCGGCTGATTCGGGGCGAGAGAGTCAATGGAAACGACGATCCGGCGCGGGGTCGTAAAGATGCGCACGTCCCCGTGGGCAAGACGAAGTTCATCGAGCAGAGTCAGGATGCGGGTCGTCAAAAGTTCGCGGGCGGTGTCCACATCAGAGGCGGGCAGTTCTTCGACACCGATCTCCAAAATAAATTTGGAAGGTCCCGAGTTGGAAGGTTTGAACGTTGAAACTTTCGAACTTGTAACCTTCGAACCCGTCTCTTTCAACAACGGATACTCAAAACCCTTGCGCTGCTCCCCATACGCCACTGCCACACCCTTGGCCAGTTCGCGGATACGGCGGAAGAACGCCTGACGTTCGGCGACACTGATCGCGCCGCGCGTATCTAAAACATTGAAGCAATGCGAGCATTTGAGGACGTAGTCGTGCGCCGGGACGATCAACCCTTGTGCGAGACAGGCGTCGGCTTCGGCGGAGAAGAGGTCGTACATGGCGCGGACGCGTTCGACATCGGCCACTTCAAAATAATATTTGGAGTGTTCGAATTCCTCCTGGTGACGGATCTCTCCATAGCTGACACCCGCGCCCCATTCCTCATCCCAAATGGCTTTGGCATTGTTGAGCGCGATCAGAATGCGCTCGAGGCCGTAGGTAATTTCAACAGACACAGGGTCGAGCGCAACGCCGCCCATCTGCTGGAAGTAGGTGAACTGCGTGATCTCCTGCCCGTCGAGCCAGACCTCCCAACCCAGGCCCCAGGCGGAGATGGCGGGCTGTTCCCAGTTGTCCTCCACGAAACGGATGTCGTGCTGGCGCGGATCGATGCCGAGGGCTTTGAGCGACTCGAGGTAAAGTTCCTGCGGGTTGCCGGGGTCGGGCTTGAGGATGACCTGATACTGGGTGTGCAGCTGGAAGCGGTTGGGGTTTTCGCCGTAGCGCCCGTCATCGGGGCGCACAGACGGCTCGACATAGGCCACGTTCCACGGCTCGGGACCAAGTACACGCAGGAAGGTGTTGGGATTCATCGTCCCTGCGCCCACCTGGGTGTAGTAAGGCTGGGTGATCAGACATCCGTGCGAGGCCCAGAAGTCCTGGAGTTTGAGGATGATTTCTTGAAAGGAGGAGGGTTTCGTCATTTATAACACCTGTACTTGCGCTTTCTGCCAGTATTCCCGATTTGGGATTTACGATTTTAAATGGGTGATTGCGGGGAGATTATAACTGATGGAAAGGCGTTGAAGGATTTGCGCTTCATGCGGGGCGGGAGTAAACATCATACGTAGGGGCAGGTCGCGACCTGCCCCTACCGCCTCTACGGTTTTATATTCATCGAGTTTTCTTCATCATCCGCCCAGCGCAATGGGTTGACTTCGATATAACGGGTGATCCTGCCCATTTCGCGTTCGTTGCGGATAATGTGTTCATAATAATTCCGCTGCCAGACAATCTGTCCTTCGGTATTACGCAATAAATTGATTTGTTTTGTCGAAACCGTTTTGAACGCACCGATCAATCCGCCCAATGATTTTCGTTTGGCAGGCGCAGGGGCGGATCGCGATCCGCCCCTGCCAACATCATGGATTATCAAAATGCCATGAAAATGATTTGGCATGACAACCCATGCACCTAATTCAATATATTCATATTGTGTTTCCAACCATCGCCATTTCTCGGAAACAATTTTCCCAAAATCGTTCAGCCCCATTTCACCATCCACAATGTCCCCAAACAACATTTCACGTCGCCAGGCGACAATGGTCACAAAATACGCGCCTGCCTGTGAATAGTCATATCCCTGCAAGCGAATGGAACGGCGATGATGGATCTTAGGGTCAAATTCCATGATCACGATTATATATTTAACGAGGATATATACAAAAGAGCCAGTCCGTTATAGACTGGCTCTTTTTATGATTTAAAAATCAGTTCTTTCGACGGCTGAAATCCAGAGTCAGGGGTTTATTGCGCAATGAAACCAGTCCGCCCATGAGCAGGAGCGAACCAATGCAGGCGGCTTCCAGGTTGGAGGGATAATTCATGCGGCCCAGCAGGTTGATCTCCGCGATCTGCGGGGCGGCGGGGAGATATCGCATTTGAACCTGCTCCCCAGCCGTGAAGCGGATATTCCTGTTCCCGTAATGGGACTTAAACGTATACTGCCTTCCATCCGTGGTTGTAAATTGTACGATCGGGGTCTGGATCCTGTCCGCGCCAGCCAGCTCCACGACCGTCCCGGTCACTTCCTGTCCAAACCCGTCCAATGCGATCTGCTTAATCAGCGGGTACCCGCCGACAACAAACAGGACCAGTGCCCCCAACAACAAAGCGACGGCCCAAAACTTAATATTGCCCTTCCTTGTGGATTTCTCCTGTTCCATTCTCCAGCCTCCATGAATAAAGTTGAAATGCGCCGACATTATAAAGCCAGTCCGTTATGGACTGGCTTTTATGACATTACCAGCCAAATTTTCACACAATCCGTGAAACATTGGCAACCCTTCCCCGGCAGTCCTTCGACTCTCCTTCGACTCTGGTTCGACTCCATGTTTCACGGGGCATCTTTGGCGCAGCGAAAACCGGTATAACCTGAATTGTCCCCGGTGAAGCTGGCAAAACGAAACCAGGTGCTTAGCACGTAAGGGTCGGGATGATCCCACGATCCGCCGCGCAGCACCCGGTCGGTATCGCGATAGTAGCTGTGATCTCCCTGATTGCCCGGGTAGACGGTAAGCGAATCCGCCGTCCACTCGAAGACACTGCCCGCCATATCGTACATGCCGTACGGGCTTTTTCCCTTTTCATAAGACCCAACCTTGCTTAGAAAATCCCCGTTGGGATCAGGTTCGAGCTTGACGTACGACGAGTCGTATTCCTCTCCCCAGGGATAGGTACGGCCATCCGTACCGCGCGCGGCCTTTTCCCATTCCGCTTCGGTGGGCAGGCGCGCACCCCGCCACGCTTCGCAATAGACTTTGGATTGATTCCAGTCCACGGCAGACATCGGATAATCGGGGTCCGCATAAAACGAATCGATACCAGCCAGATTCCTTGATTCGCTGCATGCGCCGGCAGTTACACATTCCTTGTAACGCCCGCGGGTCACTTCATAAACATCCATGTAATAGTTATCGAGTTTAACCGTGTGGGCAGGCTGTGCCTCGCCAGACTTGTCGTCATCGCTGCCCATGAGGAAGGCGCCTGCAGGCACCAGGTGCATGGTCAGGCCTTTGGCGTCCGTGATCTCGGCAGGCAGGGCTACAGGGGTTGTCGCCGCCTGACAGGAAAGCATCCCAAATGATATCAAGACCAGAACCATTGTTTTCGCAGATGTCATGATCGATCCTTTGCTTCCCTTTCTGAAAAAGTGACTGAAATTATACAGCAGGCGCAGCGGATATTTATCCTGCCCGCCCAACGCATTCCGTGGTTAAATTAAAACATGGAAAACAGCAGCATGCAGCAACACGATATCCTCATTCTGGGCGGCGGCCCAAGCGGACTATCGACCGCCCTGCATCTGGCGAGGGACTTCCCGCATCTGACCTCCCGCATCCTGATCCTTGAAAAGGAACATTATCCGCGCGTCAAGCTGTGTGCCGGCGGATTGGTTGCGGACGCGGAAGTGATCCTTGAAGGCCTCGGCCTGGATGTCACCGAAGTCCCGCATGTGGATGTGGACACAGCCCATTTCGATTTTGCGGGCAGGGGCATCAGCCTGCACATTCCCGGGACGCATGCCATCCGCGTGATCCGTCGAAATGAATTCGATGCCTGGCTGGCTGAAAAAGCAAGGGAAAGGGGAATTGAGATCCGGGAAGGCATCAAGGTCAGGGAGGTCCGGGCAAACGAGGACCATGTCACCGTTGAGACGGACGCGGGCACCTTCGAAGCGCTGATCGTCGTCGGCGCAGACGGGTCCAACGGCGTGACCCGGCGCAGCATCCTGCCGCATGCCCCCATCTATACCGCGCGGGCGCTGGAAGTCCTCACGCCAGCCAATGATCTCGCCCCCGCTCCCGGCAAGGCTGATCATCACAAAGACCATGCTTATTTTGATTTCTTCCCCGTGCCTGACAATATTGCCGGCTACACCTGGGATTTTCCCACCCAGGTCAACGGCCAAGCCATGCGCTGTTGGGGCATTTACGATACCAACCTGCTGGCAGGCGACTCGCGACCGGCCTTGAAGGAAGTACTGGCGCAGGAGCTGGAACGGCACGGCTTTGATCTGGACTCGGTGGAATTAAAGGGACATCCCATCCGCTGGTTCAGCCCGGAAAATCAAATGGCCGTTCCACGAGTATTACTGGTCGGGGATGCCGTCGGAGCGGACCCGATTTTTGGCGAGGGCATCAGCATCGCCCTGGGATATGGCGCCGTTGCCGCGAAGGAGATCGGCGAGTCGTTCCGGCGCGATCAGTTTTCATTCAAGGGATACAAGGCGCGGGTCCTGCGAAGCGCACTGGGGCAGACTTTGTTGTCACGCTGGTTCCTGGCCCAGGTGATCTACCTGATCAAATGGCGCTGGTTCCAAATCCTGCTCTGGCGGCTGGTAAAACCCGTGGTGGTGATCACAGCCTGGATCTTCGTCTTGAATTGGGGCAGGCGGCTGAGATCCTAAAAAGAGAGAATGCTTACGCGCAGTTCAAATCATTATCTTTCCACAAAGCGCGCAACAATTCTGCATACCCGCCCCTCTTAAATAGATCGACGCGATGCAAATGCTGCAGCGACTCAGGCAGATCGCATTCCTCCAAGCGAACCGGAATGATGGAGATGTCTTCCACAGGCAGGACATCCGCCTTTGTGAGGGCAAGCTTCAATTCCTCGTGGCGATATCCCGTTTGACCGCCAAAATTTTTTGAAAGGCAGACAAGAATGACATCGCTCCCCAGAATCGCCTTGCGAATTTCATGTTCCCAATTCTGCCCCGGCAGCAGACTCTCCCTGTCCCGCCATACCTGCACACCGTCGCTTTGCAGACGGGAATACAAAGCGTGAACCGGATCACGGTCCGCATGGCAGTAACAAAGAAAGGCTTTGTGGAGTCGTTTTTGGGAAAACAGCTTTTCCAAAAAATTCTTCATGTCCCCACAATAATCCAGACTGAAAAAATAAAAAACCCCTTTTGAGGGGCGGCTGCGCGGCAACCTCCCGAAAGGGGAGGCAAATATGGGATGGATTTAGCCATAAGGGTCAGCGATATGGGTCTTTCCTTCTTTCAAATTCCTTGAAATCCCATGCGGCAAAAAACACGCGCAGATCGGCTTTGTTTTGTAATCCCAATTTGCTTAATACTTTATCAAGATACGATCGTACGGTCCCGACCGACAGACCCAGGCGTGCAGCGATCTGGGGATTTGTATATCGAAGACAGGTAAGCGCGGTCACATCCTGCTCCCGGCGGGAAAGCTTTTGCCAACTTTGATAAACCTTGTCCGTGCGGGGGGCCGCTGGATGGGAATCGGATGCCTGCTGGTCGTCTTCATGGCGGGCCACGGGTTGGGTCAACTCAAGGTCGAAAGGATGGCCCGCAACATAGGTATATTTCTTCCCGGCGCCTTTTCGCAAGCCCGACCACCAGGAAATAAAAAATCGCCACATCGACATAATACAAGAGTGTAATAGAACATGTGTTCTATGTCAAGTTTCATGATACACGCAAGCCAAATATGAATACAAGCCGCAAAAGCGGCCTGTATTCATACAACTTGAGTTTATTACTTTCCCCGGAAGGAATCCATCTGAGGGTCTATTTGAGGCAGACTGAAGGAACAGAGATATTCAATGAGCCATCTTCTACAAGGAAGTAGTTGGTTGTGGTGGCAAGGCTGGCCATCTGATTCGGGTCAAACCGTCCGAAGAAATCCATCTTGTTTTGCGCCTGATCTTCAAAGCGGGTGATAAAACCGCCGTCCCGGGCCACATACACAAATGCGCTGATCAATTCCCCATCCGCCTGAACAAAATTTTCGATGGAGAGTTGATATTTGTCTGTGATATATCCGTTGACTTCAACACCACTTTCCACACGCAGCGCCTGGCCTGTAACCATTTGTTGAACATTGGGCATGAATTGCAGTGTGGACTCCAGCAAGCCCGGCCCTTGCACGCTTGAAGTTGGGGCGGTATGACAGGACAGTTTTGGCGCCTCTCCATTTACGCTCACCATCTGGGCGCTGGTCATCTCATCACCAATGATCACCGTATCCGAAGAAAGGATATTAATGCTACCCGCCTTGTTCGAAGGCTCGGGTCCAAGGGTGTCTCCTTCAAAAAAAATGTGCTGGTTGATTTGCGGCAGAGTTTGAACCTCCACTGATGTGAAAGACCGAAACTCCTTGGGATTTCCAGCTGTATCCATGCCTGTGATCTGTAATGTCGTGTCATATTTATACGCCGGCGCACCGGGGATGATATACAATGCAGGATCCGTCAGGTCAATTGACTCGGGACCTGCAGGGCCATCGTCACTTCCCGCCGCTTCCGTGGACACAGCATTTGTGCTGGGTGGGTCTGCCTGCCCAGTATCCGTTGCCGGCGCTGTACTGCCGATGTTGCAAGCCAGACTCACCAGCAGAATTAATACAAGTGCAATGCAAACAGAATTTTTTTTCATGTCATCCTTTGGTATAGCTGATATGAGAGACGCAAACAATCATGACAGAAAACCAATTGCCTGATTACCATACACCAATAAGAGACATTAGTCCAGCAGGCATTGGTCCTGTCAGCCCACTCTCGCCGTTTATTTAACCATGCTGATAGTTTCCGTATTTACTTGCCCGCAAATTCATTCGCGCTATAATTCAGCGCAATAATCGTTTCAGGAGAATCACCGTGCTCTTCATTGTCAGCGATCTTCACCTCGGCGATGGAACCACCGCCAACTCCATTTCCCCCAGCGCTTTTCAAGTCTTTGCAAAACGTCTTCAGGAGACGGCCTATTTCGCGTCCTGGAATAAAGATGGCCGCTACGCCCCGATCAGGGACATTCATGTGATCCTGATGGGAGACATCCTTGACCCGCTGCATTCCACCCGCTGGCTGGATACGCTGCCGGGCGACGCAAACTACATCCGGCCGTGGAGCGACCCGGCCAGCCCGCAGTACGCAAATAAACTAATGGAAGTCACCCTTGCCATCCTGGAAGAAAACAAGGAGGCCGTGGAGGTTTTACGGAAATGCGCAAACGGGGAGCTGATCTCCCTGTCTCCGGCAGACCGGCGCGGCAACCCGGATTATCAAAGCAGTGAACAGCTCCGCATCAAGGTCAACCTGCATTACATGATCGGCAATCATGACTGGTATTATCACCTGCAGGGCGAAGCCTTTGATCTGATCCGCCGGGAGATCATCGAAAAGATGGGATTGAGCAATCCCGAATCTCCCTTCCCTTACGATGAAAGCGAGTCCCCCCTGCTCAAGGATCTGTTCGACCAATATAAGGTGGTGGCGCATCACGGGGACCGCTACGATAAATTCAATTTTGATCGCGATAAGGGGCGCGACGCCGGAACGATCGGGGATGCCTTCACCATGGATGTCTGCAACCGCTATCCGATTGAGGCGCAGCTCCAATACGGTGATCACCTTCCAGCCGGCATCGTCGACAGCCTGCGCCGGATCTCGAATATCCGTCCCGTGCTGGCCGCCCCGTTATGGATCAGCGGGCAGATCAAAAGTCACGCCGGGACGCGCGCGGTGGAAAATAAATTAAAAAAGGTTTGGGATCGCATCGCCGCGGAGTTCCTCGAACTTGATTTCGTCCGCAAGGCCGACAAGGCCTACCGATTCGACATGGTGGATACGCTGCAGTTGATCATCAAGATCTCCGGGCATGCCTCCTTTTCGACCATCAACGATGTGGTCCTGTGGGTGCGCAAAAAAATGTGGGGCGTAAAACATTCCTTCGCCAGCCATGCCCTGCAGGAACCCACCTTCATCAACAACCAAAACCAGTTCGTCGTATACGGGCACACTCATCAATACGAGATCGTTCCCCTCGGCATGCAGGCCGCCCCGCATGCGGAAAGCCAAGTCTATTTCAACTCAGGCACCTGGCATTCGTATTATGACCTGGCCATCAAAAACCCGAAGGAACAACAGTTCGTCCCCTATCAGGCCCTGACCTACGTCACTTTTTTCAGACCCGACGAACATGACGGCCGGCGTTTCGAAACCTGGTCCGGCGCGTACGCATGATCAGGCCTTGACGCGTTTGATAAAGCCCGGCGTATGCAGTTCGCGTTCCACCAGGGAGGTGAAGTAGCCCTGCATGAGGATCTCCGCTTCCTTCTGGACCTCGGAGCTGGGGCGCGCCCGAGAGGCATCCCTGTAGCTCGAGCGCTGGAAGTGACGCAGGTATTTAAGCGTTTCCACTGAAATTTTCGACAGATTGGGCAGGCCTTGTCCACAGCGCGGGCAGATGGCGCCGCCCGCCGTAAACGAAAAAAATTGATCCTCCGGCAGGATCTCCCGCTCACAATTCGCACATTCAAACAACTGGGGCCGAAAACCGGTGTAATCCAACAATCGCATTTCATAATATCGAACAGCCACCCATGCATCCGCCTCCTTCTCAAGACGGTCGAGCGTATCGACCAGCAGCTTGAAGAGCGAGGGATGTCCGCTTTCCTCTTCATAGGTAAAGCGGTCAAGCAGTTCGAGCACATAGGAGGCATATCCGGTCTTGACCAGGTCCTCCCCGATCCCGAGGAAGGCGTTGACGGTTTCAGCCTGGGTGACAATTAACAGGTCACGGCCTTTTGCGAGCTGCAAGGTTACCTGGGTGAAGGGTTCCAGATGCCCCGCCTTGCGCGAAGTGACCTTGCGGGCACCCTTCGCCAGCGCGCGCACCTTGCCCTGCTCGCGCGTGTAAAGCGTAAGCAAACGGTCCGCTTCACCCCAATCTTTATGACGCAGCACAACAGCCTGGGCACGGAACGAACGAAATTCAGTCATGAATTACAGCAAATGCTTGGGCGTGAAGGCTTCCGGCAGCAGGTCCGCCACGGTCATTTCTTTTTTAAAAACCCCATTTCCATCAGCAATTAATACGATGGTATCCAGACCAAATTCAGCCATCACCTGGCGGCACCCGCCGCAGGGCGAACCTCCATTGTTTGTGACCACCGCCATCACATCGAATTCGGTCTCGCCTTCCGAGACCGCCTTGAAAATAGCGACACGTTCCGCGCACATGGTGTGCGGGTAAGCCGCATTTTCCACATTCACTCCCGTGTATAAACGGCCGGATTTTGTACGCAGGGCCGCGCCCACGGGATATTTCGAATACGGAACATAGGCCCGCCGGCGGGCCTCATTGGCGAGATCGATCAAGGACTGGCGTTCTTCCGTGGTAAGTTTCGTCATGACGTTTCCTTTAATGGCAACAGGCCGGATTACTTTTCCCTTTTTCCTTCCACTTTCCGGATGGCACGGGCGGGCATGCCCACCACCAGGGTATCTTCAGCCACATTCTTTGTAACCACAGCGCCTGCCCCGGTCCGCGCGCCTGCCCCGATCTTCAAGGGAGCCACCAGCATGGTGTCGGAACCGATAAACACATCCTCACCGATCTCGGTATCGTGTTTCTTCTCACCGTCGTAGTTACAGGTAATTGTACCCGCGCCAATGTTGGTGCGCGACCCGATCTGCGCGTTGCCGATATAGGAGAAGTGTCCCATCTTCACCCCGTCGGCGAGATATGAATCCTTTACCTCGCCGAAATTTCCCATATGAACGTGGTTTCCCAAATGCGCACCCTTTCGCAGACGGGCAAAGGGACCCATATCCACATAATCTTCGAGGACTGCGCCCTCCATCACGGAAGCAAGTACCTTGCAATAATCGCCGATCCTTGAATCACGAATGATCGTGTTCGGCCCCAGCACATTCCCTTCACCGATCTCCGTATTTCCATGCAGATGGGTGTTCGGCATGATGATTGTGTCCCTGCCGATCGTCACGCCGATCTCGATATAGGTGGAGGCGGGGTCGATCAGGGTCACACCATTCAGCATGTATTCCTGATTGATGCGTCTGCGCATGGCCGCCTCCACTTCGGAAAGATGCACACGCGTGTTAATTCCGATGGTCTCCTCCGCATCCTCCATGACGAGGGCCTGGACCGGCAATCCGGCTTTGGCGGCAAGTTCGATCGCATCGGTTAGATAATATTCGCCCTTTTTGGGATTCTGCGGAATGCGGTGCAGGGCATCCCACAACCAGGCCGCATCGAAACAATATCCGCCCACGTTCAGTTCCTTAACTTGTAACTGTTCGGCCGTCGCAACATATTCCTCGACGATGGCGTCCACCGTCCCATCCGGCCTGCGGATGATGCGACCGAACCCGCGTGGATCATCTGCGATAACGGTGAGCAAGGAGACCGGGCCTGTGTTATTTTTTTGCATTTCCACAAGTTTCCGCAAAGTCTCGCCGCGCAGCAGGGGCATGTCTGCATAACAGACCACCACCAGGTCGGTGTTCCCTTTCAACAGCGACTCTGCCTGCACAACGGCATGGCCGGTCCCCAATTGCGGCTCCTGCAGGACAGTCCGGGCGGAATCGCCGAGATAACCGGTCACCTGGTCCGCGCCATGACCAACCACAACAACCGGTTTTTCCGTGGTGGATTGGCCGATGGCCTGCATCGCATGCCAAATCAGGGGCCTGCCCGCCACCGGGTGAAGAACTTTTGGAAGTGTGGATTTCATTCGTGTACCCTGCCCTGCGGCAAGGAGAATGGCTGTTGTTTTCATAAGATCACCTCGAACCATTATTGGAAAAAGCCTGGGGAATTATAACGAAAACAGGATTTGAGTGGTTGATCCACTTAAATCCTGTTCCAGAAAAGAATCCCGCGAACGCGGGATCTGTCAGGCTGGGGTACCTGGATTCGAACCAAGATCCACAGCTCCAAAGGCTGGTGTGCTGCCGTTGCACCATACCCCAGTGCGGGCAAAATTGTATCACAAATTTTTTTATTTCCCTTCGCCGGGGATCAGTCCGAGCTTGCGTGCCTCTTCAAGGGAGATCACATCTGAATTGACCGGTTTGTTTCCATGTTTCTGTGCGGCCTGGTTCCAAAAGTCGTCCGTGTCAACAGCTTTTGCTTTTTTACCGGCAGCTTCCTTCAAAAGCGCCTCCATCTCCGGGGAGGGAGGCGCTTCCACAGCGGCCTTCCCAGCTTGCTTCACAGAGGCAGGTCCGGGCGTGGTGGGAGACGCGGATTTCGCATCCGTGGTGGGAACCTGATGCAATTCACCGGTCACGCCCATCGATTTAAGGGATTTTTCCACCTGGGTCCGCAAAGCCAGCAATCCGCTGACGGATTCCAGGATGTGTTCTTCAGAGGCAAGACCGTTGCCCGCCACAAGCAAGGCATACAAGGGCGTCACGGGTATGAAAAGCAGATCGTGATCACCGCCGCTGAATACATGATATGCATCCAGGCCCTCCTGGTGGTTATGACGAACAACCTTTAAGCTGGCGCTGTGAATGGCCATCAAGGTGGAGATCAGGGAGACTTCCATGCTGGGGTCATGCAATTTGCCCGTGCGTGCCTGGACAAGGCCGCGATCATTCAACAGAAAGACAGCTTCCGCCTTGATATCCTGTCGAAAGTTGGCCAGCAGATCTGAAACCCTGGAGTGCTTTTCCTCCGCTTTTGGACTGGATTTTTCGGGAGGAAAAATGGTTTGAACCAGGTCCAGACCGCGCTCGGCCATGTCGAGAAAATCAGCCAGGGGAATGGGCTTGTCAAAGATCGCCAGCGCCCCGGCGCCAAGGATCTCATCGCGCGATTTGCGGTCAGACATGCCGGTGATGATGATCACCTTGACCTCCGGGTGGCGCGCACGCACCTTGTGCATAAGTTCCACCCCGCTCATCCCCGGGAGTTTGTAATCGGTGACAAGCAGGTGGATCTTATGCCGGGAGGATTCAAGCAGCGCCTCTTCGCCGGACGGGGATTCAAATATCTTGATATCGGGGTTTTTCAGGGTATCCAGGGTGGAATGCAACAGACGTAAAATATCACGCTGGTCATCGACAATTAAGATATTGCGATCCATGGGAAGACCTACTTAACCATCCAACAGGCCACCCAATGCATGGGCTTGGCTTCCCGAAATTCGGGTTCCTGCTCCGAGCAGATCTTTTCCGCAATCGGGCAGCGTGGATGGAAACGGCAGCCCTTGGGCGGATTAAGCGGGCTGGGCACATCCCCCTTCAGCACTTCGCGCTTGCGTTTCAGTTTGGGATCCGGAATGGGGATGGCTGTCATCAAGGCCTTGGTATAGGGATGCAGGGCCTCCTTATAAAGGTCATCGCGCGTGGCCAACTCCACCATTTTACCGAGATACATAACGGCCACCCGGTCTGAAATGTGCTCCACCACGCTCAGGTTGTGGGCAATGAAAAGGTAGGTAAGGCCGAATTCCTTTTGCAGATCCTTCAAAATGTTAAGCACCTGTGATTGAATCGATACATCCAGGGCGGAGACGGGTTCATCACAGATAATGAAATTGGGACGCAAGGCGAGAGCACGGGCGATGCCGATGCGCTGCCGCTGTCCGCCGGAGAATTCATGTGGATACCGGCGGGCATGATAATCCTCCAGCCCCACCTTTTTGAGCGTATCGATCATCAGATCGTAGCGTTCCTGACGGGTTCCGATATTATGAATATGCAGGCCTTCCATGACCGATTCGCCAATCGGCACGCGCGGATCAAGCGAGGCGTATGGATCCTGAAAAATGATCTGCATGTGACGGCGCACATCCTTGAGATCCCCCCCGCGCAATTTCAAGACGTCCTTTCCGTCATAATGCACGGACCCGGACGTGGGTTCCACCAGCCGAAGCATGGAGCGCCCGATGGTGGTCTTTCCGCATCCGGATTCGCCCACCATGCCGAGAGTTTCGCCCTTTTGGACGGTAAAGGAAACATCGTCCACAGCCTTGACCCAATTCACCACGCGCTGCATCAACCCGGCGCGCACCGGGAAATACTTTACCAAATGCTGGACTTCCACCAGGTCTTCTGTTTTGTGAGGCTCTACGATTTGACTCATGCTCATCTGCTCCGAGGCGATCGATAATTGAAATTAATGACTACTTTGCCTTCAAGGGTGCCTGATGGCCCTGTGCGTTCTGATACAGCCAGCAACGGACCAGGTGGCCTTCAACCGCTTCGGTCAGGTCTGGTTTTACATCCGTGCAGATTTTCAAACCGAATTTTTCGCGTGCAGTACAACGCGGGGCAAATCGACAACCGGCTGGCAGATTGACCAGATTCGGCACCGAGCCCGGGATCACATCCAAACGCTCCTTAAGCTGACCCAGGACCGGAATGGAGCCGATCAGCCCCTGGGTATAGGGATGCAGGGGCTGGTCAAAAAGAGAGTTCACATCCGCCTGCTCCACGATCTCACCAGCATACATTACGGCAACACGCTCGGCCATTTCCGCCACAACCCCCAGGTCATGAGTGATCAAAATAACCGAGGTGCCCATTTTGGAGCCGAGCTCACGCACCAGATCGAGGATCTGGGCCTGGATGGTTACATCCAGAGCGGTGGTGGGTTCATCCGCGATCAACAATTCGGGCACGCAGGCGAGGGCCATGGCAATCATGACACGCTGTGCCATTCCGCCGGAAAGCTCGTGAGGATATGCCTCGGCACGCCGCTCCGCATCAGGAATACCCACCATTTTTAACAATTCTATGGCGCGTTGTTTGCCCGCGTTCCTGCCAAAATCCTTGTGAATATTCAAAACTTCAGCGATCTGATCATCCACCTGAAATACAGGATTCAAGGCAGTTTGGGGCTGTTGAAAGATCATGGAAATCCTGTTTCCACGCACCCTGGTCATTTCATCCTCGGAAAAATCAAGCAGGTTTTTCCCATCCAGCAGGATCTCGCCTTCCACGACTTTGCCGGGCGGGGCGATCAATCTCATAATCGAAAGGGAAGTGACACTTTTGCCACAGCCTGATTCGCCGACAATCCCCAGGACCTCGCCGGGATACACTTCGAAACTCACCCCGTCCACAGCTCGGACAATGCCGTCCTCGGTGGAAAAATAGGTTTTGAGATTACGCACTTCCAATAGGGGCTTTTTATCGGTCTTTGCCACATCCGACTCCTGAAGTTTGAATGGCTGCATTATAGCAAAGTTTATGGGGAAGTCATAGCTTGAGCCGTTATATCGATTGGAAGAACCCACCCAATCGATCTTCCGCTGCAAAAAATAATCGTTCCCGAATCACTTCCGGCAGGCTTCCCCTTTGTCAATTGCCTCGATATTCCAGAGCGGGTTTGCCGTGGCATCCAGGTCAAAGTTGCAAACCTCCATTCGCGCAACCGCGATCCGCAAACGATAAAAAAGCGGAATGGCGGGCAGGTCATTCGCGAACAGCACCTGTGTATTGCGATAGGCGTCCACATAAGCCTGCTCATCGGGAAGGGCAAGCCGTGCCGCACGGCAGGCCGCATCGAAATCGGGATTCCGGTATCCGGTCACGTTCGTACCGATCCACGCATTCGTTTCCGAGGGAATCTCATTACCGGTAAACCACCCGCAGGGAGGTTCGACGCCATTCACGCCGAGAGCGTATTCGACCAGATCAAAACGACGCCCGAAAAGCAATCCGCCGGGTCCGGGGGCGTAAAGGTCGTTTTGCGGGAAGTATTCCACATGCAGCGAAATTCCACACTGGGCAAGCGAATGCTGAAGAATATCAGACACCTGCCTGCGTTGCGTGGCAGTCGTGGTGTAATAATTTAATTGAAGGGGGGTCCCAGGTGTCACATTGCGGACATTAACCGCGCGCAACGGAGTGGATGGATCTCCATCCGTATCCCTCCACCCCGCCTGTTCAAGCAGTGAAGTGCCCACTGCCGGGTCGTATGGAACGACCTGAATATCACTGTCAAATAACGGATGTTCAACCGGAACATATGTACCCGGCACGGTCGAATACCCGAAGAGCACATTTTCCACAATGGCACGCCGGTCGAGGCAATAGGCAATCCCCTGGCGTGTATGTGCATCCGCAAAATAATCCTGCCTATCCCTCTTATTGACTGGATCATAGCCGTCATCATAAGAGGTGGGGGAAATGCCAAGCCCCAGCCATTCGATCGTCATCCCCGGGACAAAGAAGGCCTGCAACTCCCTGCCGGTTTGCATTTCCTTCAATAACCCGACCTGACCATCCAGATTCACGGTGGGGTCAAGGATGTCACATCGGCCGGCCACCAGTTCGCTTAATGCCGTATCCGGGTCGTTGATGAACCGAAAGGTAAGTTTGTCAAATTTTGGATAACCGTCCGCGCTCCGAAAATAATGGGGATTCCTGGTCAGGGTAATACGATCGTTCGCAACCCAATCCTGAATGATATAAGGTCCCCAACCCATGGGGGAACGCGAGGCAATGTCGATCTCCTGAAGTTGATCGGCCGGATACTGACTCCATAAATGCCTCGGCGCAGGCGCCCAAAAATTAGTGGCATAAACAGGATCGATCAAACCAGGTCTTCCCCACCATTGGACCGTGGCCGGATCGGTGGCTTCATAGGTTTGCGTTCGATCCGTCAAATACTTGTTCGTACCCGCAGACGGATCGGAAGCGAGCGTAAATGCGTAGACGGAATCGTCAGAAGTAATCGGTGTGCCATCCGACCATGTCAAATCCGGACGGATATGAAAATCGACAATCATCTGATCCATTTCCAAATCCGTGATCCCATCATAACTGATGACACAATCATCTGCACGACAACCCGCAGGGCGGACATGCACACCTTTTTCGAGAGTGATCAGATTTCCATCCGCATCCACCACCTGACCTCCGGCCTGCACCAGCGTACTGACAATTTGCGCCTGGCCGTTCTCAATGGACGGCATTTCTGCAAGGATTACCGGCTGATAGGCATACCCGATCGTGTCATAGGGACCGTCATAGACCGCAGCCAGAACACTGCGGGCTGCGGCATTTAATCCACCATAGGGGTACAGCGTATTCGGTTCCTGGCCCAGGCATACGGTTAATCCGCTCGGCTGCGGGGTTGCCGTTGAAATGATCACCGGCACTTCTGCAGGCGTATCTGTCGCATTCGTCTGCAGGGAGCCGAATGCGCAGGCCGTCATCACAAAGAAGGAAAACAAAGCGATCCATCCGGCGTGTTTTTTCATAGACAACATGGCAACTTCCTTTTCTTGGAAAAGCATGCGCTTATTATACAAGCAAGCCGTCCATGCGGACGGCTTGTCAATTTTCAAATTGATTTTCTTCGCCATATTCTTTGAAGAATGAGCAGCAGAACCAGAACAACTACGCCAATCATGATCGGTGTAAATCCAGTCAAGACGGCCGCCGCTGAATCAGGCCGGGGCATGGGAGAGGCCGGCGGCGGGCCGACCCTTACCTGGTCGGCGTTGGATGCGCTCAGATCTTCCCGGGCCGCCCAGAGTTTGTTTTCCCGCAAAACGAACGCAGTCACCTGCCAGGATTCCTCCTCGGTCAAACTGCCGGGTTTCCAATATGGCATGGCAGAGAAGATGAAAGCACGCAAGGCAGATGCATTTGAAAATTTTTGAAGGGTCTGCGTGCCGATCACAGCAGGGATGGTGACGGGCAGGGTGAAGCCTTTGTCGTATGGAAGTTTGCCGTGGCAGCCCGACTCCCAGCAATTTCGGTCTTCAACCGGGTAGGTTTGGATGAATTCATCAGTAAGGCCCTGCCCGCGGTCACCGTGACAGGGAAGGCAGGATAGCCAATAAACCTGGGCACCTTTATCCGCCTGAGAGGGGCTGGCAGGCAATGTGGGCTCCGCCAGACGATCTGGCGTGGGCATGAGAGCGGTTTTTTGTGAAATAGCGGCGCTTGTGTCGAAAAATAGCCCTGCAAAAAGCAGGGCTATTCCGATACTTACCAGAAGTAATTGAAAGAATAATTTTTGTCGCACGGAAATTTAGGTCTTGCCGCGCATGCGCGGATCCAGAACATCGCGCAGGGCATCCCCCACAAGGTTCCAGCCCATGACGAACAGCACCAGGGTGAGACCTGGCCAGACAATGATATACCAGTAGGTGTTCAGGCTGGTGATCCAGTTACGGGCAAAAGAAAGCACCTGGCCCCAGTCCGCATAACCAACCTCAGTGCCAATGCCGAGGAATGAAAGCGCCGCAAAACTGAGCACCACGTCACCGATGGCGAGCGAGGCCAGCACAAGAGTGGGGAAGATCGCGTTGGGAAGGATGTGACGGAAGAGAATACGGCTGTCCTTTACACCGATCACGCGGGCAGCCAGAACATAGTCACGCTGCTTTACGGAAAGGATATCCCCTCGAATGATGCGCGAATATCCCATCCACCCGAAGGCAATTAACGCGATCATGGCTGGAATCAGGCTTTTTCCTATTCTGGGGGTTAAAACGGAAGCCAGGATGAGAACGGCAAGAATACTCGGGAGAATCAACAGGATATCCACAACACGCATCATGATATTGTCCACAAAACCGCCATAATACGCAGAGATGGAACCATAAATGATGCCAATCAGGAAAGTGGCAATGGTAACCACCAGGCCGGTCTTAAAGGCGGTACGTGTGCCCCAGACGATTCCGTAAAAGATATCATATTGGCCTTCGGAGGTGCCGAGGAGATGAACCCATTCATCCTTGCCGGTCACTGCCTTGTACCAGAAGGGAACATCCGGAACATTCCGGGTCCATTCGGAGCCCATCGGGCGCGGATCAGAGCGGAAACCATCACGCGGGATCTTGAAGGGATCAGAAGCAGTGACCGGTGGAATGATCAGGGGGGCGGCAAGAGAGATGAAGATGAAAAAAGCAATCAACACAAAGCCCGCGATGGATGCCGGTGTTTTGAGCAAACCGGTAAGAATACGGTAGTTTTCCGGTCCGAGAAATCTTTCAAAGCGGCCAATCTTGCGGGTCGCGACATTCTCGCCCAGCAAGGTATTATCGCCGGTGGGAGCAGTTACAGTCATGATCAAATCTCCTTATGATAAACGCACGCGCGGGTCGACGAAGGCATACAGAACATCAACGACCAGGTTTGCGACGATCAGGATCAATCCATTGAAAAGGGCGAAACCAAGCATGGCTACCACATCCAGGCTGGTGGCAGCACGCGCAGCAGCCGAACCGATGCCGGGGTAATTGAAGACCGTTTCCGTGATCAGAACACCGCCCAACAAACCCACGATGCTGAACCCGGCCAGGGTCAATACCGGCAACATGGCGTTCGGCTGGGCATGTTTGAAGATCACATCCCGCTCCGGCAGGCCCATCGCACGTGCGGTCGTCACATATTCCATGCGGAGGGTTTCAAGCATGGAACCGCGCGTCACGCGCAGGAAGGTGGCCCAACTGATGTATGAGAGGGTCAAAATGGGCAGGAACATATGGCGCAATGCATCCAGAAAGATGTCGAAGCGGCCATTCAAAAGGGCGTCAAAAGTAAGAAGCGAAGTGTAATGAGTGAAACTGCTTGAATCAACGACCTGGTTGTACGCATCGGACAAACGTCCGGGCGAAAACCAGTGCAAATTGGCATAAAAGATAAGCAACATTAACAAACCAAAAACGAAGGTTGGGAAGGAGGTTCCGACAATGCTAAAAACACGGGCCGCTTGGTCGATAAATCCATTGTGATGCACCGCCGCCTGGACCCCCATCCATATACCTATCAGGATCATCGGTGCCACCGTCCAAATGGTCAGGTCCAGTGTATTAGGGAAGCGGCGCGCGATCAACTCGGCGACCGGCTGGGAAGCCGAACGGGAATATCCAAAATTCCCAAAGAGGATGCCGCCCTCGCGCACGCCTGAGGTTTTGTCGACCTTGCCAACGAGCCAGGTCCAGTATTGAACATAGATCGGCTGGTCAAAACCGTAGCGTTTGATCAGGCCTTCGATCGCCTTGTCATTCTTGGGAAAATCGCGAACATAAAGTGCTGTCCGCTCGACAGGCGAAAGAAATTGCAGCATGGCAAAGATCAAGACAGTCACTCCAAACAGGAGAACCGGCACCAACAGCAAACGGCGAATAATATATGTGGTCATTAAACAACCTCTTTCGAGCTAAAAGTTTTATTCTGACTTCCCAAGTATAGGGAACCCCGGGTTCTTTATACTCGGCAAATCGGAATTCTGAAGGGATTCGGAGGCCTGTTTCCAGGCCTCCGAATTTACTTCAGTTTGTTCGTCGAACTATTCTTTGTACATCGGGTAGTAGTAGTTGCCAGACAGGATCGGGTTCAACACGACGCCCTGGAGCCAGCGTTGTGAGAAGCCATGGCTGGTGGTTACTTCCAACGGGATGCCTACAGCCAGATCGTAGTACAAGGTGTTGGCTTCCTTGTAGATCTCAGCGCGCTTGGCGGGATCTGTCTCGGAAACACCGCGTTCGAGAATGTCACGGAATTGGGCCTTGACATCATCGGGCAGGGACTGGCGGCCACCATACGTACCGGTGGTGTAGGGCTGGTACCAGTTGTGGGGATCGTGAATATCTTCCTGCCAGCCGCCGGTCATGAGCGGGAGCTGCTTGGCACGCTGAGAGCGCAGGTAAGCAGGCCACGGCAGACCAAGGGTCTCGACGAGGAACAGTTCGTTGACGGAGGCAAGATTGCCAGCCAGGATCTCGGCGATCGTCTGACGGGTGGAGTTGCCCTGATTGTAGGCCATCTGGACGCGGAAACCGGTGGTCCAAACATCGCCTTCGGGATCGTCACCAGCGGCAATGCCATCCTTGTCCAGGTCAGCGAGCTTGAATTCAGCTTCGCATTGAGCGAGGTCAAAGGTGTAGTGGGGGGTGTCGGGGAAGTAGCCGGGCATGCCAGCGAGGGGCAGCTGGAAGGATTGAACGGCCTCGCCACTGAACACATCGTTCAGCAGGGTGTCGAAGTCGAAACAATATCCAAAGGCCTTGCGGATGTGAACATCGCTAAAGAAGTCAGCCGGGATACCATTGCCATCGAGTTTGCCGGAGCCAATGTAGGGGTTCGGGCTTTCTTCGGAGGTGGCAATGTTCCAGTTGGACAGAAGCACGTCCATGGAGATCACAGGGCGGCCAATGCGCAGGCGGAATTGTCCACCATTGCCGGTCTCGCCTGCGGCGCAGGGAGTGAACTTGGCGGCGCCCAAAGCGGTCTCGTCGTAACCACAGACTTCCTGCTCGGGTCCATAGGTATTCGAAGCGGTATCGAAGACCTGATAGATGCCGACCAAGGCGTCCATCTGGGAGCGGTTTGCAGAGGGCACGGTGGCCAAATCGGCATCACCAGCCTGCATCATGGCGAAGCGGGTACCCCATTCAGGAACCTGCTTGAAGATCACACGCTCGAGTTTGGAAGGTTCGCGCCAGTAATCAGCGAAACGGACCAGGTCAATTTCTTCACCGTTGGCAAATTTGTCGAGGGTGAAGGCGCCGGTACCGTTGGCAATGCCGCTCAAAGGATCATCAGCGGAAGCCATGCCGTAGAAGTTCTGCCACGTATCGCAGGAACCATCCCAGCCGCCGTTCTCAACAACCCATTTCTGGTCCATAACGGAGCCCCAGGTTTGGGCGATTGTGGGGAGGAAAGGACCCCAGGCTTGCTTGAGGGTCATGGTGACGGTGCCAGCGGCATCGTCGGCCACGATCGCGGCCTTGGTCTGTTCACAGGCAGCCACGAGGGTGGCGGGGTCGGCAGCGGAGAGTGCTTCGCGGTCGTCATAGAGATTGCCTTCCGGATCAACCAAAAGGGAGACATCGTCAACGCCAACGCCGTAGAAGGGCTCGGTCAGCAGCCATTGCGGGGAGGAAGTACCGCCCTGCAAAAGTCCGCGCTGGAAGGAATAGGCCACATCAGACGGGGTCATGACGTCGCCATTGTGGAACTTCACACCGGAGCGGATCTTGAAGGTGTAGGTTGTGCCATCGGCGGAAACGGTGGGCATTTCAGAGGCGAGTTGGGGAACGAATTTATCGGTCGCATCGCCATCATAGAAGACCAGGGTCTCGTAGACGTTCTGGATGATTTCACCCGAAGCAGTGTCGTAAGCCAATGCTGGATCGAGGGTATCGATACCAACTTCGGATTCTGCAACAACAAGTGTGGTTGTATCCGCGGCGTGGAAGCCGGAGGGGGCACTTGTGTCACCAGGAGCCTGGGTCGCATCACCGCCGGTGGCAGGAGCCTGAGTGGATGTACCACCACAAGCAGCAAGAGCCATGCTGGCGACGACGAGAAGGCTTAGCAAAGTAAACATTTTACGCATTTTTCTTCTCCTCACAAAATATGGAAAGTTTTGATTTACGAACTTACATTGAGCAGGTAATAGATCATGAATGATCTCATCTTTACTTGCAGACAACCACCTCCTTTTATGAATATGAAAAGCTTCTACTTGACCATATGACAGGCCACAAAATGGCCTGATGAAACCTCGCGGAAATCAGGGCGCGACTCGGCGCAGATCTTTTCAGCGATGGGGCAGCGTGTGCGGAATCGGCAGCCTGAAGGCGGGTTAACCGGGGAGGGAACATCCCCCTCCAGAATTGTGCGGGTGCGCCTGGCATCCGCCACCGGATCCGGAATTGGAACCGCTGAGAGCAAAGCCTGGGTATATGGATGGAGAGGATGGAGATACAAATCATCCCGGTCCGCCAATTCCATGATCACGCCAAGATACATGACCGCCACGCGTTTGCTGATATGGCGGACCATGGACAGGTCATGGGCAATGAACAGATAGGTGAGATTGAATTGCTCCTGCAGTTCCTCAAGCAGGTTTACGACCTGCGCCTGAATGGACACGTCCAGGGCGGATATTGGCTCATCGCAAACGATAAACGAGGGTTGTAAAGCCAGGGCGCGCGCCACACCAATACGCTGGCGCTGACCGCCTGAAAATTCATGAGGATAACGGCTGGCAAAAGCCGGGTTCAGGCCCACCAACTCCAGCAGCTGTTGCACACGTTCCTGGATCTCCTTGCCGGTGGCCACATTGTGAACCATGAGCGGTTCACCGACGGTATCCGCAACAGTCATGCGCGGATTCAAACTGGCATATGGGTCCTGGAAGATCATCTGCATCTTGCGGCGCATCATACGCAGCTCTTCGCCTTTTAACGAAACAAGGTCAACTCCATTAAAATGGACCTGACCTGCCGTCGGTTTGTACAATTGCAAAATGGTCCTGCCAGTGGTGGATTTACCGCAACCGGATTCACCCACAAGACCCAGCGTTTCACCACGCCGGACATCGAACGAAATCCCATCCACCGCATGGACTGCCCCCACCTGGCGTTGAAAAACGCCGCGGTAAATCGGGAAGTGCATTTTCAGGTCTTCAACCTGGAGAATGGTTTCTTCATTGCTAGTAGTCATTATCGGCTTCTCCCCGTTTTGATATCGACCCAGCAGGCGATCCGGTGTTCATTGGAAACCGTCTCAAGCGCGGGGTTTTCCTTCCAGCAGCGTTCCATGGCCCACTTGCAGCGCGGCGCAAATGGACAGGCATGCGGCTTCTGGTATAGAACCGGGGGCTGGCCGTCAATCGAGAACAAACGCGAATGTTCCGTTTCGTCCACACGCGGCAGGCTACCGATCAGCCCGACGGTATATGGGTGGGAGGGGTTCGCAAACAATTCATTTACCGGCGCTTCTTCAATGATCAAACCACCGTACATCACGATCACACGCTGAGCCAGCCCGGCCACCACACCCAGATCATGTGTGATCCAGACAATGGTCATGCCGAGTTCATTGCGCAGGCGCTTCACCAGGTCCATGATCTGGGCCTGAATGGTCACATCCAAAGCCGTTGTGGGTTCATCCGCGATCAAAACCTGGGGACTGCACGAAAGCGCCATGGCGATCATGACGCGCTGGCGCATTCCACCCGAATACTGATGAGGATAATCATTCAAACGATCCTTGGCGTTCGGAATTCCCACCATGCCAAGTAATTCAGCCGCGCGTTCCTGAGCCTGCTTTTTGGTCATTCCAATATGCAGCATCAACGGTTCTTCGATCTGACGGCCAATGGTCAACACGGGATTCAGGGACGTCATTGGGTCCTGGAAAATCATGCCGATCTGCGCACCGCGCACCAGACGAATTTCCTCTTTTGTCATTTTCAAAAGATCTTGGCCGAAAAATAACGCTTCCCCCGCAACCACCTTTCCTGGAGGTGACGGAATGAGACCGAGCACAGAAAGCATCGTAACGCTCTTTCCACAACCGCTCTCCCCCACAACCCCCAGTGTTTCACCTTCCTTCAGCCCGAACGACACTCCATTGACTGCATGGATGATCCCGTCCGGAGTCTTGAACTCGGTTTCGAGCCCTTTAATATCTAATAAAAGATCAGGCATCCGCAAAGGTCCTTTTCTACATTGAGATAATTGCTCTTGCGATTACGACCGTGCTTCAAAGCGAATTAGATTATACCTAATTCTTTAGGAGCGTCAACAGCCGGGACCCCAAGCAAATATGTATAGTCACAATTATATTCAAAATACACGGCGGAAGAACAGGAAAACACCCCTCTAGAGAACTGTTTTTTGGGCCAATTTTTGTGACAATTTTTGACAAAAAGCGGCACATCTTCCCGTCCGCTGCCTGCCCAGCCATCAAAAAAGCAGTTCTTTACCGGGTGCAGGCTCCACAAAAAGCTGCCCATCGTTGACAGACCCCTGACCATACCATAAAATCCAAAGGGAACCATCACCCAAAAACAGGAGAAAACATGTTAAAGGAATTCAAGGAATTTGTCATGCGCGGCAATGTGCTGGACCTTGCCATTGCAGTTATTATCGGCGGGGCGTTCGGAAAAATCGTTGGTTCGCTGGTCAACGACATTCTTATGCCCGTGATCGGACTTCTGATCGGCGGGATTAACTTCAGCGGATTGTCCACCACTGTGGGTGAAGCCGTCATCACCTGGGGCGTATTTGTACAAGCCATCTTTGACTTTCTCATCATCGCCTTTGTGATCTTTCTCATCGTCAAGCTTGCAAACAAAATGAAAAAGGCCCCCGCCCCGGCGGACCCCACCACCAAGGACTGCCCGTACTGTCTGAGCGTGATTCCGATCAAGGCCACGCGCTGTGCACACTGCACTTCCGAACTGAAGTAAGAAAATAAGGATCGAAAACGGGCGGGGCATCCCCGCCCTTATTATTTATCGCGCCGTTTATAATAGACTCATGGATTTTCTAGACAAACTCAACCCCCAACAACGTAAAGCGGTCACAGCGGCGGACGGACCTGTTCTGGTAGTGGCAGGCCCGGGGTCCGGAAAGACGCGGGTGCTTACGCAGCGTATTGCGTATCTGATCGCGTCCGAAGGAGTCCGCCCATGGCAGATCATCGCGGTCACATTCACCAACAAGGCGGCGAAGGAAATGGATCAGCGGGTCAAGGCCATGTTGAACGAGCAGGCCACCGAAGGCATCATGCTGGGCACCTTCCATTCCATTTGTGCGCGCATCCTGAGACGCGAGGTTGAGCACCTGCCGCTTGAATCGAATTTTGTGATCTTCGATTCGGACGACCAGGAGAGGATCGTCAAAAGCGTAGTAAAGGAATTGAACCTGAACGAAAAACTCTACCGGCCCGCCAGCATTCATGCCGCCATCTCACGCGCCAAGAACGAACTAATCGGACCGGACGATTACCCGGTCAGCACCTATCGTGATGAAGTGGTCAAACGTGTATATGTCGAATATCAAAAGAGATTGATCGCCAGCAACGCCGTGGACTTTGACGACCTGCTGGTTTACACTGCGCGCCTGCTGGAGGAAGTTCCGTCCGTGCGTGACAAATACGCACAGAGATTCCGCCACGTTCTGGTGGACGAGTTCCAGGACACCAACCTCGCGCAATACGCGCTGGTAAAACACCTGGCTTCCTTCCATAAGAACATCTTCTGCGTGGGCGACCCAGACCAAAGCGTGTACGCCTGGCGCGGCGCAGACTGGCGCAATGTGCACCGCTTCGAACAGGATTTCCCGAATGCCCAGGTGGTGCTTCTGGAACAGAACTACCGCTCCCATCAAAACATCCTGGATGCCGCCATGAGCGTGATCGACCGCGCCGGCAACCGCCGCAAGAAAAAACTGTTCAGCGACCGCGGTGCGGGCGACAAGATCTTCTTTTTCGAAGCCCGCGACGATTACGGCGAGGCTGCTTTTGTGGTGGATACCATCGCCCAGCTCGTGCTGAGCAAACAATTCGAACCCGGCGACTGCGCGGTGATGTACCGCACCAACGCAATGTCCCGTTTAATTGAAGAAGCCTTTTTACAGGCGCGGCTCCCGTATCGCCTGGTCGGCGCGCAAAGGTTTTATGGACGACGCGAAGTGAAGGACATGATCGCCTTCATGCGTCTTGCGCACAACCCCGCCGACGAAGCCGCCCTTGGCCGCATCATCAACGTCCCTCCGCGCGGGATCGGCGAAAAGACCTTGACCACCCTGCATCTGGTCGCGCGCCAGAACGGGATCAGCCCGGGGGCGGTTTTACTTGACCTTGCCCGCGGCGGCGACTCGCCCTATTACAAAGCCTTCACCGGCCGCGCAGCCCTGCCGCTCGCGGATTTCGGCGGCATGCTCGCCAGCTGGCACAATGCGGCCAGGACCCTGACCACTGCCGAACTCTTTGATCACATCATCCGCGACACAAACTTCAAGGCGCACATCCTGGAGGATGAAACCGAGGAAAGCGCCGAGCGTTGGGAGAACGTGGAGGAATTAAAACGCCTTGCCCTTGAATATTCCACCCGCAGCCTGGATGAATTTCTCGAGAACATTGCACTCGTCGCCGATCAGGACACCATTACGGACACCAACGCACCTACCCTGCTCACCCTGCACGCCGCGAAGGGACTGGAATTCGGCGCGGTCTTTATCGTCGGCCTAGATGACGGGATCATCCCGCACAGCCGTTCCTTCGACGAGCCTGAACAGATGGAGGAGGAGCGGCGCCTTTTTTATGTGGGCATCACCCGCGCCAAGGACAAACTTTATTTATTGCGCGCCATCCAACGCGGCGGACGCGGCCTCTCCGAGGAAACCTATCCATCCCGTTTTCTGGAGGATCTGCCCGCGGAATTACTGGTTGGCAAAACCCGCACGGGACGTCCCACAACTTCATTCTCCTCCTCCCGAACATCCTACGGAAATTCCAGCCCATCCGATTCAAAGTGGACGCTTCCCTCCCCGCCCAAAGCTGCTCCTGTTGCGAGCAGCCAGCAGTTCCGCGCCGGGACCCGCATCAAGCATCCCCTCTGGGGCGAAGGCATGGTCCTCGACAGCAGACTGCAGGACAACGATGAGATCGTGGACGTGGTCTTTGAATCCGTGGGAATTAAAAGGCTGGCCGCATCCCTGGCTAATTTAACGATCCTGTAAATCCGGTATGCGGGAGCCTGCTCCTGCATATGAATTCAAAAGGAGTTTCCATGCAATACGTTAACCTCGGCAATACCGGACTAAAAGTTTCGCGCCTGTGTTTGGGGATGATGACCTACGGGTCGAAGAAATGGCGCGAGTGGGTGCTGGATGAAAATGAAGCAAAGCCCTTCGTCAAACGCGCCTTGGATGCCGGCATCAACTTCTTCGACACGGCAGACGTGTATTCCCTGGGCGAAAGCGAACGCATCACCGGCAGTCTATTAAAAGGAATCAAACGCGAGAGCGTTGTGGTGGCCACCAAGGTCTTCAACCCGATGAGCGATGAGGTCAACGACCGCGGACTTTCCCGTAAACATATTCTGGATTCGATCGACAACTCCCTCAAACGCCTGCAAATGGATCACGTGGACCTGTACCAGATCCATCGCTGGGATTACAACACCCCTATCGAAGAGACCATGGAGACCCTGAACGACGTCGTGCGTGCAGGAAAAGCCCGCTACATTGGCGCTTCCTCCATGTTTGCCTGGCAATTCATGAAAGCATTGCATACCTCCGAGGTCAACGGCTGGGCGAAGTTCGTGTCCATGCAAAACCACTACAACCTGGTCTACCGCGAGGAGGAACGCGAGATGATCCCCCTGTGCAGGGACCAGGGCATTGGATTAATTCCGTGGAGCCCGATGGCCCGCGGATTTTTTGCCGGGAACCGCAAACGCGGAGGCGGCGGGGAAACCATCCGCGCACAAAGCGACCCGTTTGCCAATGACATGTATTTTCACGAGCAGGATTTCACAGTGGCGGATCGCGCTGCAGAAGTGGCCAAGGGTCACCAGGCTACCGCTTCGCAGATCGCGCTGGCCTGGGTGTTGAGCAAACCGTATATCGCCGCACCCATTATCGGGTCCAGCAAGATCGGGCATTTGGATCAGGCAATTGCCGCCCTGGACATTAAACTATCCGACAATGAAGTCAGGCGGCTCGAAGAGTTATATCAACCGCACCCGACTTTGGGTCATTCATAAATACAATGCTGATTCGTTTGCTTTACCTCGGTTTCCGGATGTATTGCTTCCTCTTTCGTCCGGTCCGAATCGGAGTGCGCACCCTGATGGTTCAGGAGGACAAGGTCTGGCTGGTGCGTCACACCTATATCCCGGGCTGGTTCATGCCCGGGGGCGGACTGAAGCGCGGCGAGACCCTCGAACAGGGTGCAAGACGGGAAGCATGCGAAGAAACAGGCGCGCAGCTGGGTACAGTGACTCTAATGGGCGCATACACCAGCTTTGTGGACTGGAAGACCGATCATGGGATCGTATTCTTGTGCAAAGACTTTTCCATCGAAGGCAAACCGGACGGGGAGATCGCGGAAGTGCGCGCCTTTCCATTAAAGGAACTGCCCCGGGACCTCTGGCCTTCACACCGCCTGCGCCTGCAGGAATATGCAGAAAATCTTCCACATCCTCAATTTGGAGAATGGTAAAAATGAATGTGCTTTGGAGTTTGTTCATCGTGTTCTCTCGGGTCGCCTTGTTTTCATGGGGCGGCGGGCCCGCTTCGATGGGATTGATGCAGCGCGAATCGGTCAACATGGGCTGGGTCACCACCGAGGAATTTGCAGACGCGCTCGCCATCGGAAATGCATTACCCGGTCCGATCGCGCCGCAGGTCTCCGCTTATATCGGCTATAAGATGGCCGGCACACTCGGCGCGATCTCAGCCGTCTCCGGCACGATCCTGCCGACCACCGTATTGATGTTGGTCATGGTCATTTTCTTTTTTGGGATCAAGGACAGCCCCATCGTGGTCGCGATGCTAAAAGCCGTGCGCCCTGTCATCGTGGGCCTGCTGTTGTGGACCACCTACGTGATGGCATATTCGGTCTTCAGTGTGAGCAAGCTGGGCTGGGGAAAAGGCCTGGTCCAAAACTGGGACAAGGGTCTGATCGCCATCGCCGCATTTACCCTGCTGACTTTGACGGAGATCAATCCGGTCTGGCTGGTGATGGCCGGTGCAATTTTGGGTTTTGTGATCTACAGGTAAAAGAGAGGAAACTCATGCTTAAGAATCTACCAACCACACCGGAAGACATTCTTGCCATGGAATGGGCGGATTACGAGCCGCACTTTAAGGCCCTGCAATCTGCAGACTTAACAAAGGACAATCTGGCCGCATGGCTTTCCGACTGGTCCGCGATTGCCGACAGGCTGGACGAGCAGTACACCCGCCGGTTTGTCGCGACCACACAATACACCGCTGACGAACAGATCGAAAAAAGTTTTAATCATTTTATTGAAACGATTCAGCCGCAGGCGCGAACCGAGGAACAAAAACTAAAGGAAAAACTTCTTGCGAGCGGCCTGCAACCCGAAAACTTCAAAATGGGTTTAAAAAAGATGCGTGCCGAAGCGGGCATCTTCAACCAGGCCAATCTTGAACTGCTCACAGAGGAGCAGAAATTAAACGGCGAGTACGACAAGATCATGGGCGCGCAAACCATGCTCTGGGAAGGGGAGGAACGCACCATCTCTCAAATGTACCCCCTGCTTCAAAGGAAAGACCGCGCCATCCGCGAAAAAGCATGGAAAATGATCGCGGAAACGCGCATCAAGAATCGGGATGCAATTCATCGTTTATGGAAACAATACATGGAAGTGCGGCTCAAGCTTGCCCAAAACGCAGGCCTGCCGGATTACCGTTCCTATGCCTGGGAGCAAAAATTCCGTTTCGATTATTCACCCGAAGATTGCAAGACCTTCCACAAAGCGATCGAAGAGGTGGTTGTCCCGGCAGTGACACGGATTTATGAAAAACGCAGGCAAAAATTAGGCGTCGAATCGCTGCGCCCGTGGGATCAACTGGTTGACACGTCTGACAAAAGCGAGCTTGCACCGTACCAGTCCCTGGATGAATTCAAATCCAAAACAAGGGACATTTTCGCCAGGGTGCACCCGAAATTCGGCGGCTATTTCCAAACCTTAATCGACGAGGACTTGCTCGATCTGGAAAGCCGCAAGAACAAGGCGGCCGGGGCATACAACCTGATCTACGGCGTGAGTCGGAAGCCTTTTATCTTCATGAACCATACCGTCACGCACCTGGACGTAGCCACCATACTGCATGAAGGCGGGCACGCCTTCCACGCATTTGAAGCGATGTCCGTTCCCTATTTCCATGAACGCGCTGAAACGTATGTCCCGGCCGAGTTCGCGGAAGTGGCTTCCATGGCCATGGAACTGCTCGCATCACCCTACATCACCAGGGAACATGGCGGCTTTTATACGGAAAGCGAAGCCGCACGCGCCCGCCTTGAACATCTTGAAGGCATCATTACATTCTGGCCGTACATGGCCCTCGTGGATGCCTTCCAACATTGGATCTATGAGAATCCGCAAAACAGTTCGGATCCGGTCCAGTGTGACGAGAAATGGGGCGAATTGTGGGATCGCTTCTTGCCCGGCATCGACTATGGGAGATTTGAAGACGCCAAAAAGACCTACTGGCACAGACAGGGTCACATTCACACTACCCCCTTTTACTACATCGAATATGGTCTCGCACAATTGGGCGCGGTGCAGGTATGGGCAAATGCGCTCAAAGATCAAAAGAAAGCCGTCGAAGATTACCGCAAGGCGCTGGCGCTCGGTTCGACGGTTCCACTGCCTGAGTTGTTTCAAACGGCGGGCGCAAGACTTTCCTTCGATGCAAAAACGCTCGGGATTTATACGGACCTGATCGTCGAACAAATGGAAAAACTCGAAAAGATCGGTGGTTAAGCCGGAGCACGAGGCGGCCCCCTTTCGTTTGGTAAAATAACATTGAAATCTTTCACTGGAGGAATTCGTTGACCGAATCACTCAAAGTTGTAATTCCGATGGCGGGCTGGGGCACCCGGATGCGGCCGCATACCTGGAGCAAACCCAAGCCGCTCGTCAGCGTGGCCGGCAAGACCTCCCTGGAACATTTGATGGACATGTTCAAGACCCTGCCGAACCCAGAAAATGTCGAATACATTTTCATCCTCGGCCCGTATTTGGGCGAGATGCAGGTTCCCCCATTCATTCAGGAAAAATATCCGCAGTTGAAGGCGCATTACGTGGTCCAGCGCGAAATGAAGGGCCAATCGCACGCACTGGCCCTGGCACGGGAATTTTTAAGCGGACCGATCATGATCTGTTTTTCGGATACGCTCATGGAAACGGATTTTTCCTTCCTCGCAAAAGAGCAGGCGGACGGCGTGGCCTGGGTGATGCCCGTGCCGGACCCGCGCCGCTTCGGCGTGGCCGAGTTGAACAAGGAAGGCTGGGTCACCCGTTTCATCGAAAAACCGCAAAGTCTGGACAACAACCTGGTTGTGGTCGGATGTTATTACTTCAAGAGCTCCGAAAAACTCCTGGCCGCGATCGATGAACAGATGGAACGCGGCATCATGTTGAAGGGCGAATACTTCCTGACCGACACCATTACCCTGATGATCGAACACGGGGCAAAGGTCCGCACGAATCAGATCAGCACCTGGCTGGACACCGGCACGATCGAAGCCACTTTGGAGACGAACCGCATCCTTCTGGACCGGGGGGCCGACAATTCGACCGAAGCAGCGAAACGGCCGACAGTTAAGATCGAACCGCCCGTCTTCATCCACCCGACAGCAAAGGTGGAAGCCGCGGTCATCGGGCCGCATGTCTCGATCGGGGCGAATTGTGAGATCAATGCCGCTGTGATCACAGACAGCATCATCGAAGAAGGCACGCAGATCCTGCGTACCGCACTGACCCATTCGCTGATCGGCCGCAACTGTCGCGTGGAAGGCCAGGCCGTCAGGCAGGAGGCTTCCAGCCTGAACCTTGGGGACAACAGCAGTGTTGTAAATCCGTAGGACAGGAACGGTTCCAGTCCTTTTCTTTTCGTGAAGACCATGAATATCGTTGAATGTCGTTCAGATACCGAATATGCGGAAAGACCGCTTTCCCTGCACTGGCAGGGGAGCCAATATGAGATCGCCGAAATTCTGGCGCGCTGGCGCGGTCCCGGCGAAAAGGGGTTCCGCGTAAAGACCGTGAACGGCTTTGCCTTTGAATTAACCTACCAGGAAATTTCAGACGACTGGCACGTACAACCCATTTAGGAGGCTCAATGCAGGAAGTTAGCAACACGGAACGTTTGGCCCGCCGCGTGGCCGATCTAAAACCAAGCGGCATTCGAAAATTCTTTGATATCGTCGCAACTATGAAGGATGTGATCTCCCTCGGCATCGGCGAACCGGATTTCACCACGCCCAAACCGATCCTGGATGCGGGCATCCGCTCGCTGCAGAACGGGGAGACGCACTACACCTCCAACCACGGCAAGCTGGAGCTCCGTCAGGGGATTGCGGATAATTTGAAAAAACTTTACCAGGTGAAATACAACCCGGCCGAGGAGATCGTGGCCACGGTCGGTGTATCGGAAGCGTTATACCTGACCTTTACCGCCATCCTTGAACCGGGCGACGAGGTCATCATCCCGACACCCTGCTTTGTTTCATATCAAGCCGAGGTGATCCTGGCGGGCGGTGTGCCGGTCGAGATTCCCGCCCGTCTTGAAAACAACTTCACCATCGACCCGGACGATATTCGCAAGGCCATCACGCCGCGCACCAGGGTCATTTTTATCGGTTATCCCTCCAACCCGACCGGTGCGGTCGCTCCGCGTGAAGTCATGCTGGAGATCGCAAAGATCGCGGATAAACACGATCTGATCGTAGTCTCGGATGAAATTTACGACCGGCTTGTATACAATTTCGACCATGTCTGTTTCCCCGCCTTGGACGAGGGGCTGAAGCACCGCACCATTTTGCTGGGCGGTTTCTCAAAGGATTACGCAATGACCGGCTGGCGTATCGGCTACGCCTGCGGACCATCCGACATCATCCAGGGCATGGTGCGTATTCATCAATACACGATCATGTCCGCGCCGACCACCGCACAGGACGCCGCCATTGAAGCCTTGAAGACCGGCGAACCGTATGTGCTGGAAATGGTGGCGGAGTATGACCGCCGCCGCCAGCTATTGGTCAACGGATTGAACCGCCTCGGCCTTTCCACCTTTGAACCGCGCGGCGCCTTCTACACCTTCCCCAACATCAAGGCCTCCGGCATGGACGACGAGACCTTCGCCGAAACATTGCTGCGCGAGGAAGGGGTCGCCGTTGTACCGGGCAATGCCTTCGGCCCCGGCGGAGACGGCTTCGTGCGCGCCTGTTACGCCACGGAATACAGCAAGATCGAGGAAGCCCTGCATCGCATGGAAAGATTCATGTCCAGGCACGGATAACAGCACATCCTGCAAAGGATTTAAAGAGCGGGTCGTCCTGCAGGACGACCCGCTCTTTTTTGTTAATGAATTTCGCAGCCAAACCTATCGTATAATTTTCAAAATCAATCAAAACAGGTGACCTGATGTCAAAAGCAAAAATCACTTCCTCCCTCGTATCCGTGCAATGGCTGGCTGAACATTTAAACGACGACAACCTCGTCATTCTGGATGCCAGCATGAAACCGGTCTTTGCGGGAACCCGCGATACCTCCCTGGAAACTCCAGCCTGCATCAAAGGCGCGAGGCGTTTTGATTTTGATAATGACATCCGCGATAAAAACACCGACCTGCCGCACATGATGCCATCCCCGGAATTCTTCACACAGGAAATACAAAAACTTGGCATCCATCAAGACAGCGCCATCGTGGTCTATGACCGTACGGGCGTGTTTTCCAGTCCGCGGGCCTGGTGGATGTTCCGCGCCATGGGACATGCCCAAGTGGCTGTCCTGGATGGCGGCCTGCCGGCCTGGGAAAAGGCTGGCCACGCACTGGAAAAAAAGGAACCCGAAAAATTCGCCCGGCAGCGCGGAGATTTCGTCGCCCGGTCACATCCCGAACTCTTCACGAACTCGGATCAGGTGCTCGAAGCGATCTCCGATCCGCGCTATGCCGTGATTGACGCCCGCTCCGAAGGCCGTTTCAAAGGCATCGACCCTGAACCACGCGCCGGTTTGCACGGCGGCCACATCCCCAATTCGATCAATCTGCCATACGCAAGTGTTGTCGTGGACGGGTTTCTGCTGCCTGCGCCACAACTTGACTCCATTTTTTCAAACATCATACATAAGGATCAGAAATTGATCTTCAGCTGCGGCTCCGGTGTGACTGCCTGCATTGACGCGCTTGCGGCGGAGCTGGCGGGATATTCAAACCTCTCGGTCTATGACGGCTCGTGGAGCGAGTGGGGACAGTCTTCCTCGGGGCTGCCTGTGGAAACGGACTAACGCCCGTTTTTTCGAAAACATCCTCGTTCGATATCAACGAAAGATTTTTCAAACCAACCGGAGAACTGATGACCACACCCTTCATCTGTCATGTCGAATGGGGCACACCCGCCCCTGAACTGATGCAAAGATTCCTTAATCAATTGTTCGGCTGGGAATTCCAGGCCTTCACACCGGAATACATGATCTACATGTCCGAAGGCGGCGGAGTTAGCGTGGGGATTATGAAATCTGATCAGATGCGCGCCGGTGGAACGCCGAGCGTCTCTGTGCGCGTCACCGATATCGATGCGATCCTGTCGAAAGCGGAAAGCCTGGGCGGCAAGATCGTTGCGCCCAGAATGCAAATGGGCACGGGCGCCTTTGCCTTCATCGCCGCCCCAGACGGGAATTTGATCGGCCTGCAGATGATGTAGGAGCAGACAATCATGTCAGAGCAACCGAAACTGCATTGGGAGGATCAGGCCTGGCTAGGACAGGTCCGTGATTGGATTCAGGCCGAGACCGCCCGTCAGCAAATCAATATCACCGGCTCATTCGAACAGCCGCACATTTATCCCTGGTCCACGGTGCTGCGCGTTCCCACCGATCAAGGTAACCTGTTTTTCAAAGCCACTGCGACAGAGACTATTTATGAAGCTGCACTCACCCATAAAGTGGCCGGACTGTACCCGCAATGCATGCCCGAGCTTGCAGCCGTTGACACAAGCCGCGGCTGGATGTTGATGCGCGATGGCGGTGAACCGCTGCGGGCCTCGATCCGGCCCACCCAGGATATTGCTCCGTGGAAGCCGGTCATCGCGCTCTTCTCTGAACTTCAAGTGGGGCTGGTGGATCACCAATCTGAATTGCTGGAGCTTGGCATTCCGGATTGGAGACTTGAAAATCTGCCGGGCCTGTATTCATGGTTGTTGACGGAAGCCGATAGCCTGCGCGTGGACCTGCCGAGAGGGTTAACCTCCGATGAGTTCGGTCTTGTGCAGGAGGCCGGGCCGCGCTTTACCCGCATGTGCAGGGACCTGGCTGCCTTCGGGATCCCCGAGACCCTCAATCATGGGGATTTTCATGATGGCAATGTGCTTGTAAAAGATGGACGCATCACGCTCTTTGACTGGGGCGACGCCTGCATCAGCCATCCCTTCATGTCCCTGCGGACCCTCTTCGTCAGCATCGAGATCTCGCTGAACCTCGAGGATTATTCCTTCACCCCGGAAATGAATTCATTGTTGCATGTATATCTTCAGCCCTGGCAGCGATTTGCCTCGATGGAAAACCTGCTGTCCGCCTTCGCGATATCCCGCTGTGTGGCTTCGATCGTCAAGGCGCTTTCGTGGCACCAGACGGTCTCCCGGCTGGCGGAGCCCTTCCGAGAAAAATACGACTACATTGTGCCCGAACTGCTGCGTGAATTTCTTGAATACGAAAAAAAACTGGGAAACTAAAAAGGAGGACTCTGGATGAAATCTGGCCTTCTGAATATGTTCATCATTCTGGCGGTCCTGTTGACGGCCTGCCGGCCCGCGACTCCCCCTCCGCCCGTGGCTGCTTCGCAGGATGTGGAATTCACGTTGGCCCCGGGGCAATCCGCCCTGCTCACGGACGCGGACTTGACCATTCGACTGATCGGAGTGGCCGGCGATGAGCGTTGCCCGAGTGATATCGAATGTGCCGTCAGCGGACCGGTCTCCATTTCCCTCTCCGTTCAAAAAGGCGATGGGGACCCGGTTGCCATCGACCTGCAGACCTTTACCGATAACAACGGCCGCGCACCCGGTCTGGCGTTTGAAGGGGTTGCGGACCGTGCAGTCCACGCGGGCTATTTGATCCGGGTGACAGGCGTACTGCCTTATCCTGTCCGATCAACCGGGCCTATCAGGGACTCGGAATACCGCGTTACATTGGTGGTGACGGAAGAGTGAGGGCTTGCTTTTGGAAAAGGCAATCGGGCAAGGTTAATTAAATCAACAGAAAACAAAACGGGCATATCTCATTCAATTCTTATATTGGGGTGCTACAGTGGATTCGGTTTTACATTCAATCCAAAGGAGCAAGATGAAAAAAAATCTCGTTATTGCCATGCTCATGCTCGCGCTGTCCCTTTCGGCCTGCGCGTCCAAAAAAGTCACCCTTAATGTAACCGCAACTGACTCAGGCTATGATTCAACGACCTACACCGTTCCCGCCGGCACGGAAGTAACCGTCAACCTGAAAAACGACGGCGTCATTGAGCATGAATTCGCCATCCTCAAACTGGGCGAACATGTGACCCCTCCCTTCGGCGACAAGGATGAGGCTAAAATCTTCTGGGAACTGGACGGCGTTGAGGCCGGAACGACCAAATCGGACACCTTCACCACCCCCACCGAACCCGGTGAATACGATATCATCTGCGGCATCCCCGGGCACATTGAACTCGGCATGGTCGCCACCCTGATCGTAAAATAGAAAAAGCCAAATTAGAAACCCCACTCCAAAAGGAGTGGGGTTTCTAATTTAATAACCCACGGCATCTGGGAGTATCATTGGACAGTCGCGCATTTCAATTGCCGTCGTGATCGCAAACCAAAAACCCATTGACAGAAGATGCAGGAAATCTTTCATGAACCCAACCGCAAAACTGGAAAAAGAGATCGAAGAGACCGTCAACAAAGCCATGCAAACCTGGAAGGTCCCCGGGCTGGCGCTGGCGGTCGTCAAGGACGACAGGGTTTTACTTTCCAAAGGATACGGCAGCCTGGATATGGACAAGCCAGGAAAAGTCGACGAACACACCCTATTCGCGATCGGTTCGAACACAAAATCGTTCACGGCCGCGGCCATGGCCCTGCTCGTGCAGGAGGGCAAAGTCGGCTGGGATGACCCGGTCACAAAATATCTGCCGGCTTTCAAACTGCACGACCCGCACGCGACCGAGCTGATGACAATCCGTGATCTGTTATGCCACCGCAGCGGACTTGGGACCTGGGCGGGTGACGTCTTGTTATTGAGCAGTTACCCCACAGTGGAAGTGGTCCGTCGTTTGCAGTACATTCCACCGGAATACAGTTTCCGCGCCGGCTACGGATACTCCAACCTGATGTTCATCACCGCCGGGCTGGTCATCGAAACAGTCAGCGGCTTGAGCTGGGACGATTTCATCCGAGAACGCATTTTCAAACCGCTCGGCATGACCGACAGCGTCACCAATCCGCGCTACTTCGCGGAACGCACCAATATCGCCACGCCGCATGAAGATGTAAAGGGAAATTTACAGACCGTGGCCTACCGCCAGGATGCGCATGTCGGTGCGGCGGGTTCGATCTGCGCCTCGGTGGCGGACCTGGCCTTATGGATGAGATTACAACTTAATCAGGGCAGCCTCGAAGGCAAACGTCTGCTTGACCCGGGCCTGATCGAGGAGATGCACACGCCTCACACGCCCATCAAGCTGACAGCCGTCGAAAAAAAGTTATTCCCCTCCCGGCATTTCTCCGTCTATGGACTGGGTTGGTTCCTGAGCGACAGCAATGGCAGACTGACCGTCCGGCACACCGGCGGCGTGGACGGAATGCTCTCGAACATGATCCTGATCCCCGAGGAGAAACTGGGCATTGCCATCTTCACCAACAAACTGCCCAACGCAGCCTACATCATTCTGGGACATTTCCTGATCGAAAAAATGCTTGGCCTTGATCCGCGCGATTGGGTTCAAACCTATATTGAACTGGAGAAGCAGGGAAATGCAAAGACGGAAGCAGCCAAACAACAGGTCACTGCCTCACGCGCAAAGAACACCCGTCCTTCGTTTGACTTGGAAGATTATGCCGGGGACTATGACAGTTTGATTTTGGGAGGAGCAGCTCTCAGGGTGGAAGGAAGCGCGCTTCACATCCAATTGCAGGCTCACAAAAGCATTTCCGGGACTCTCGAGCACTGGCACTACGATACCTTTCTTTGTAAATGGGATGATCCTGTGCTGGGCGAAAGTTTGATCCCGTTCATCAGTGACGGACAGGGACGGGTGATCGAGCTCCATGTAAAAATCCGCGAAGACTGGATCGACCCGCTGGAGCATGTTTTCAAAAAGATAAAGCCTCAGGAGAAACAAAATGCAAAATAAAGAGAAGGGCGCAAAGAGGAAGGAAAACAAATGGCTGGCAGACCGTTCCGGGGGGATCTACATCCTGCTGATCTCGTGCGGCGTGGCCTTTTTTACGATCATCACGCCATTACGGGCTGTGCTTAATCACAGTGAAAATGTGCTGTATTCTTCGAACCTGATCACCTGGACCGTGCTGGGCATTCTCTTCGGACTGTCGTATTCGATCCTGGGCGGGGAGGCCCTCGGAAAGTTGATCGCGCCCACGGACAGCAAAGGGGTGATCCGGCTGGTCGTTTTCAGCATTGTGTTCTTTGGCATATTGTTCGGGTTCATGGCGGCCTGGAGTGCATGGGTCGGGCCTTTGGGATCCGGATAAAACACGGAGCAAAAGATCATGCCGCACAAAAAGATCCCGATGGAACACGACAAGAAGATCGCCCTGGTGGCGCACGACAATAAGAAGCGCGATTTGCTGGAATGGGCGAAGTTCAACCGCGTACTGCTCTCGCATCATCAGATCTTTGCCACTGGTACGACCGGCAAGATCCTGGAACAGGAACTCGGCTTGAAGGTCACCAAACTCAAGAGTGGACCGCTGGGCGGCGACCAGCAGATCGGCGCGAAGATCGTCGAAAACAAGATCGACTTCCTGATCTTCTTCTGGGATCCCCTGGAACCCCAGCCGCACGACCCGGACGTGAAGGCTCTCCTGCGTATGGCGGTGGTCTGGAACATTCCAATCGCCAACAACCGGGCCTCGGCGGATTTTATGATCTCCTCCCCGCTGATGGACAAGCCCTACGACCGCCTGGTGCCGGATTATGAAAATTATGTTGCTCGAAAAATAGACCTGGGTGAAAAAACCGGCCAGGATAAATAATGTCCCCTGAAAGGCGGGTCCAAATGAAAATCGAACTGCACTCGAAATGTGAAAACCAAAATGAAGCGCAATAAGATAGCCCTGTTCTGCGTCCTCGCCTGGACATTGACCACTCAAGCCTGCAGCCCGAATGCGGCAGTTGTCAGCACCCCGACCCATGCTTTGGAATTGCCAACCGCCACCACACCGCCTCAAACTCCCCGGATCACCCCGATTCCATTTGGGTCCGAGGTGACTGTGGACCAGATGAAATTTGTGATCACGGGTTCGATCCGTCCCGCAGACGGGCTGGTATCCGCCGGCGACATCTTCAACGCCCAGCCGCGCGAATACCAGCAATATGTCTTTGTGACCGTGGCCGTGACCTGCGAAGCACCCGCGGACCAGCAATGTCACCTGGATCTCTTCAAAATAAGATTGTCGGTATCAAACAACGTCTTCAAATACCCGCAATGGTACATTACAGGAGTGGACAGCATCCTAAAGGACCCTGATTTTCCGGGCGGCGCAACCATTTCCGGCAATGTGCCTTTCATCGTTTCCGTGGGCGACTCCGGCCTGCAGCTTGTTTACGAAGCACTGTCCGGCGACAGTTACTATCTCGCCCTGCCCTAGCGTACCGACCCAAGGAGTATTGGATGTCAAACTATGACGCGATCATCATCGGTTCCGGCGCGGGCGGGTTGACCGCCGCAGTCGCATTGGCACAGGCCGGCAGGAAAGTGCTGGTGCTTGAACAGCACGACCGTCCCGGCGGATGGACCCATTCGTTCACCCTCGAAGGCTATCGCTTCAGCCCGGGCGTACATTACATCGGCGACCTGCATGAGGGCGGACATTTGCGAAATATCTATGAAGGTCTTGGGGTGTCAGGTGACCTGACCTTCTGCGAACTCAATCCGGATGGCTACGATCACATCATCGTCGGGGATCAACGCGTGGATTTCCCCAAAGGCAAAGAGAATCTGATCGAGAGATTAAAGGGTCAATTCGCGCACGAAGCAGGGGGCATTGATGCATATTTCGCTACTCTCACAAACATGATCGAATCACTTTCACGAATTGGCAACCTGGGCAGGCCTGTGCAATCCGCGCTGAGCGCACCAACCATCCTCAAGTGGATGCGTGCCAGCGGTGCGGACCTGATCAACGCGCACATCAGCGACCCGGTCTTGCGCGGCGTGCTGGCGGGCCAGGCGGGAGACCACGGCCTGCCGCCATCGCAGGTTTCGGCCTTCATGCACGCTGGCATCACCCATCATTATCTCGACGGCGGATATTATCCGCTGGGCGGGGCGTTCGCGCTGCCGCGCGCATTCGTCAGGGCGCTAAAACGCGCGGGTGGTGAGATCAGGCTTCAGTCAAGAGTGAAGCGGATCCTCGTCGAAGGGAAAAAAGTCATCGGTGTGGAATTGGATTCGGGCGAAGAAATCCGCGCGGACGTGGTCATTTCCAATGCGGACCCTGAGGTGACGTTCGGCAAATTAATCGGGAGGGAAAAACTCCCGCCTCGACTCAAGCGGAAAGTTGATTCTGTAAAATATTCGACTTCGTGCCTGAGCCTGTTCTTCGCCACCGACATGGATCTGCGTGGCGCGGGACTCGACTCGGGCAATTTCTGGTTCTATGAAAATGCCGATGTGGACAGGATCTATTCGGACGGACTCACGGACGCCCTGCTGCGCGAAGAGACTCCGCCCGGCATGTTCCTGACAGCGACCACATTGAAGGACCCATCGAAGATGCATAGCGGACATCACACCTGCGAGTCTTTCGCGTTCGTGGGTTATGAGGCCTTCGAAAAATGGGCACACACAAAATACGGCGCGCGCCCCGCGGACTATGATGCAATGAAGGAAGACCTGGCATGGCGCATGGTGCGCGGACTGGAAAAATACGTACCCGGTCTGAGCAAGCACATTGTATATTACAGCCTCGGCACGCCGCTGACCAACGAACATTATCTGAACGCCACGCGCGGAAATCTATACGGCATCGAGAAAAGCCCGTCGCAGGTGGGACCGTTGGGATTCAGGCCGCGCACCGAGTTCGAGGGGTTGTTTTTATGCGGCGCAAGCACGCTCAGCCACGGCGTGGCGGGCGTGACCGGATCGGGCATCGATGCGGCCAAGGTGGTGCTTAACTGTCGCACGCGGGACATTCTCACCCAGCACGGCCCAAGCCTGACTTTTTTGCCGTCGGAGGATGTGAGTGTGTGGCCCGAGCATTTGAGGAAGAAGATGGAAAGAGGCGAAGCGGCGAGGGAGGATGAGGAGAAGGAGGTGTAAATGCACTTTGCTGTTTCCAGGCATATCACGAGGTCCACGGGCCGGCGATGTAAATGACGCTTCGGATTGAGGACACGGGAGCGGCAAAGCGCTTCAGACCTATCGGGCTCCACGCCGTCAAGCCTGCTTCTTTGATACAATGAAATCACATCACTCCCCGATCGTGTACGGAGTGAAAGGAGCAGGAAAAAATGTTTCACAAGCCGGATGAAGAGTTCGTGAAGGAAGGGGCGCAAAAGATTACCGACAGGGATTTTGAAAGAGTCGCCGACAAGTCCGAGGAAATCAAAAGGAAGTTCAGCACCCACGGTCCGCTGGCGAGATTTGTGCAGGATGGCCAGCTGTTGATCGCCATTGTCAAGGATTATCTGTCCGGGACCTATCGCCAGATTCCATACGGATCGATCGCCTCGATCGTCTTCACCCTGATCTATGTGCTCAATCCGTTTGACCTGGTCCCGGATATGCTGCCCCTGATCGGCCAATTGGACGATGTAGCGGTCATGGGCGCCTGTTTGATGCTGGTCGAGCAGGACCTGCACAAGTACAGGGATTGGAAACAAACCCAGGTTTAAGTTCGAAAAAATACGGCCAGGGGAATCACGGACCGAAGAATGGTCCGCTCACTTTGGCCAGCTGGATGCAAACGGGTGATAAATCACCATTAATTGCTCCTGGCCAACAGTCAGCTGCGCTCCAGAGAGCAGAGGATATGCCTTGTTGGCAACCAGGCGGCGACCATCCAGCCTGCTGCCATTTGTGCTGCCGAGATCGGTAATCTCATATCCGCCCGCCAGGGGCCGAATCATCGCATGTCGCCTCGAGACACTTCTGGCAAAACCATCCAAATCGGCGAGGTTAACTTGCGGGATCCACGAGTCCGTTTGGACATTACGGCCGATAAAAATAACACCCTCAGGCCGGACCACAATGACCCTGGCCAGCCGCAAAATGTAAAAAGAAATGGAATCGACCGGAGTCATGGAAGCGTCGATGGAACTGGCGGCAATCCTGGAGATTTCAGCCGGCAGCAATGCAAGGGTCACCGTTTCGGGGCCCTGATCAACTTCCTCCTCAAGCATGGGATTTCCTTAAGATATTCGATGGCATCGCCCGGGCATGTTTATCATGAGTGAACATTTATTTTTTTCCTTCTCTCCACACTTTTAAATGGGACCATAGATGACCTTCAACCGTTCCCGGCCGATACTCAGCTCGGCTCCGGAAGGTAATGGATAAGCCTTGTTCGGAATCAGGCGGCGGCCGTCAAGCTTCGTGCCGTTGCTGCTGAACAGATCGATAATTTCAAACCCGCCCTTGACCGGATGAATCATGGCATGCCATCTTGAAACGCTCGCGGAGAAATTGTCCATTTCCGCCAGATTGATCTGGGGAGGCCATTGATCGTTGGATACACTCCGGCCGATGAAAAAGTCCCCTTCGGGATGAACAATCATCGCCTTGCCGAGCCTAAGGACATAAAAGGAAACGCCATCGACCGGGATCAAGGATGGTTCCATGCTGTCAACAACCGCAGCCGAAACATCCCCCGTTCGCAGTGTGACGGTGATCGCTTCAGGGCCAATTTTCAGTTTCGTCATAGACATAATCTCTCCTTACACCCCTTCCAAAGAACAAGGGCGTGGCTGACGGTTTTCTCCATACGTTTCATTTTCATCCAAATAAATGTCTTAAATTGGAACACATGAAATATGACGTTTGATCCATACCCCCGGAGCTGTTAGCAAATTATAGATCGGCATTCCATCAGGGGCATCCTGCGATTGGGGAGTTTTACAATCCACTACTTGGGGGAGGGCGGCCAAATCACACCAGGCACCCGCCTGGGGATGGAAGTCAAGAGCCCATATTATTGTGGCATTTTCACATCTGTGATTAAATACAAATAACCTGCCAGGTTCCTTATTCGTAAAAAGGATGTGACCGATGACTGAAACCAAACCCGATGTTGGGCAGATGTGGCACGACTGGTTCATGACCGATGCCTACAAGGTGGAGAAACAACAATTCCGTTTTCTGCGCATGCTGCCTCACGATCCGCGCTGCAAGTTCTGCAACGCACCTTTTCACGGGGTGGGAGGGATCATCGCGCGCACGTTTTACGGGAAAAAACAATCCACCTTCAATCCGAGATTTTGCAATATATGCGAGTATTACGCCCAAAAATTCCCCGGCGGGCAGGAAGTGGAGATGGCCATGTTGTTCGTGGACATCCGCGGGTCCACCGCTCTTTCCGAACAAATGAGTCCCATGGAATTCAGCAGGTTGATCAATCGTTTTTATGTGGAATCCACCCATATCATCACGCATGAGGACGGGCTCGTCGAAAAACTGGCGGGCGATGCCGTGGCTGCCTTTTGGGGCGCAGGCATTGCCGGGCCAGATTACACGATCAGAACGATCCGTGCGGCGAAAAACATCCTCAAGGCCATGGAGAGGCAGAAGATCCCCGTGGGCATCGGAGTCCACACCGGGGTGGCTTTTTTCGGTGCGATGGGTTCCGCGGATGGCCTGGTCAATATTTCAGCGATCGGCGATGAAGTCAACACGACCGCCAGGCTTGCCTCCAAGGCCGCGGCAGGTGAGATCATCGTCAGCGAGAAAGCCCTCGCAAAAGCAGGCGTCGATGGGACGGGATTGGAAACACGCCATCTGGAACTCAAGGGAATCAGCGAACCGGTACCGGTCCGCGTGATGCGCGCCTGAGTTTTTGTCACATACGGGTCGAATGAGATTGATGAAAAGAAAAAGAATTGCCGTTTTCTTCTTCTCCATACTACCGATCCGTTTGAGCATCTGTCACACCAAAACAAAACCCGGAGATAAAACTCTCCGGGTTTTGTTTTAACGGAATCATGGACATGAATTGTTGCCTACTCCAGTGTGAGCGATCCCAGGATCTCATGAAAGACAGTCAGGTTCGCATCATCGATCACCTGATAGACCTGGCGCCAGTTTGCGCCTTCGTTGACCTGGACATTGACCGGCTGCCCCAGAATGGTCACCAGGTCATTGGACTGTCCGTCAAAAAGGATGACCGACCTTGAATAGAAAGGGTCCGTTTGCGCCGTCTCCGAAAGGGTCGTGATGTATTCAAACCCTTTAAACCTGCCCAGATCAAATTGTCTGACACGGATGACCATGCTCCTGGCATCTGAAAACGATTCTCCATCCCTCAAGCCCAGCAGGGATTCAAGGGTAGCCTTCCAATACTGGTTTTGATTATTTTTTGTGTATTGAATCACAATGTTGTAGGAGTTTTTAACGTCAGAGGGTTGTTCCGGCGGCTCCCCATACGGATAAACCTTGTCCGACCCGACTTCCACACGAAGGGTCCCCTCCGACACATATTCCTCGGGACCAAACCAGCTGGCGGGGATTTGAAAGCCGAGACCGAACTCGCTGTTCGCGTATAATTTCGCCGTGGGAGCCTCGGTCACCGGAACCTGCGTCACTGCAGGCAAAGGCGTCAGCGGCGCGCTCATTTGGGGCGCACAGGCGCTGATTATAAAAACGATCAAAAAGAGGATCAGGGGTAAAGTCTTTTTCATTTTGTCTCCATTGCTAATATTGACGGGGACGGCACAAAAAAGTTCCGCCTTTTTGAGTATGCAAATCTTTGAAATGAATGCGGAAAGACTCAGGCAAATACAACAATCTTCCACTCGAACAATTGGCACTAAACGCAGTTTAATAGAAAAAGGACTCCGCAATTGCGGAGTCCTTTTGGATGAGCAGGCAATTCACCCACCGGCTATTTTGACCTTGTACCCAAGCTTCTGCAGGACAGCGGCGATCTTCTCACGATGCTCGCCCTGGATCTCGATCAGGCCATCCTTGATCGTACCGCCGGCGCCGCATTCATTTTTCAGTTTTTTCGCCAGGGTCCCTAGATCGTCCGCAGACAGGACCAGCTTTTTTACAAGCGTAACCGCCTTGCCGCCGCGCCCGCTGGATTCACGGTGCAGATATACCGTCTGCTGTTGAGGCGGCAGGGAAACGACATTCGAAGTTTTGGTTTGCCTGCGCAGGTCACCCTGTTCAGAGGACCAGACTATATTGTGTTTCTGATCGGACATGACCGGTCCCCTCCTACCTGCCAGCGGTTTGCTGCCCACTGTCCGGTTTTTTTGTCCCGACGATCAGACGAATATCGCCAAAGTAAGCCTGGATGTAGAGCAGCAGGGAATACATCAACAAGTTCACCCCGTTGAATTCCAGCATCTCCTCGATCGTGGTCATCAGGGAATAGGTGATGTTTTTGGTACCATGCAGGCTGGCATACTTGCCGCTGAAGATCTCGCTCCCCAGGGCACCGGAAAAGTACATGACGGTCGCAACGATAAAGAGTGCCTTGAAGCGGGTCTCCAGGTGAAAAAAGAAGGGGATGAAGAGCACCGCAAAGACAAGCACCCCGGCAATGCCCGGAATGACCCATTTGTATTCAAACCAGCCGTTTAGGCTGGTCCAGCCCGAGAACAGTTTGCTGAGTTTTTCATGCAGCATGGCCTGCTCGTCAATGGACAGGTACAGAACAAACAGGCTGAGCACCAGCCAGCTGAGTCTGAAGCGGTCCTTCTGCGTATATTTCAATACCGCAATGACCAGGAACAGGGCTGCGACGATGACCAGGATCAGGGTGTTGAAGTGCGTTGCAATATTGGCTTCGGTATTGACCCCAAATTGATAGATGAAGATGTCAAGAAAAGATTCCTCCAGCGGACCGTTGATGCTGTAATCTTTCGGAAACAACCTGAGCAGCTGGCCGATAAAACTTAAAATCCCGAGAAGGATGGTTGCGATAAAAAAGATACGGACGATCCGGCCCGGCCGGATTTCCTGGGCATACTCTGTGTTTTTCATTTTATTCATCTCCTGAAGGCAGCTTTGAATCTTTGGACCGGGTTAAGAAGCGGATCTCAGGAAAGGACATCCCAATATAGTCCAGCAGACTGTTGATGAGCAGGATCAACCCGCCAAATTCCGTCAGTTCCGCTGCAAAGACCAGGATCGACAGCCCGAGGGTTTGGGGATTGAAATACGTTGTGTAATGGCCGCTGAATAGTTCAACGCCCAGCAGTCCCGCATAGTACAAGCCGATGGAGGTGAACAGGCGTGACCTGAACCCGGCCTCAAGTTGGCTGAAAAAGCCGCGCAACAAAAACCCAAGGATCAACAAGGCTGCCAGGATAAAACCCCATCTGAAGGTGAACCAGCCGTTCGCGTTGGTCCAGGAATTGTAGAACTTGACATATTTTTCGGGCAGGATCGATGCCGTATCCACCGACAGGTACAGGAAAAACAAGGCAAAGGCAAGCCAGCTTCGTTTGAACCTATCCAGGATGGAAGCCTTGCGCATGGCGATCAGGAAAAATAACAATGCCACAGCTGACAAAAGAATGAACGAGGTAAAAAAGACCACAATATTGGACATGCTATTGAGTTTGAACTCAAGGATGAAATAATTGTCCAGAATATAGGCTTCTGCAGGGTTATGGACCTGGAAGGACCCGGGAAAAAGGGTCAGATACTGACCGATGAAGGAAAAAACGGCGACAACGATGGCCGCGCCGAGGAGGAGCTGGGTGATGCGGCGGGGCTGGATGGTCAGTGTTTGGTTTGGTTCTTTCATGAATTACCTCTCCATTGTTCCGCAGGTCGAATTTGGAGGCAGCCTGAAAACGGATATACCCCAAGTGTAACCCAGTCAGATGAAATCCAAATTAAGCGCGGAGATCATTCCAAATTCCGTCCAGCCAACACTCGCCCACCAGGTTCGATGGGAAGGCGTATAATTTCGTTTATCAGCAAGGGACCGGTAAAAGAAGATGCACAGGCATGTCTGGACCATCAAATTTAATAAGGATGAAACATCATGAAAAGAACCGACCTCATTTCGCTCATTGTCTTTCCCGTTGAAATATTAATTGGCTATCTGGTGGCGCTGGCGGGCAGTCAGGGTGGGGACTCGCTGAATGGCACTCCCGTGTTCATGCTCACCGTTGGCGTGGCATTTCTCGTCCAGTGGCTGGCATTCATCCCGGCCTACTTCCTGCAAACCGAGAAATTCTTCGATATCACAGGCAGCCTGACTTATATTGCCGTGATGATCATGGCAGTGTCCCTCAGCCCAAGCATGGATGCCCGATCCATGCTGTTATTCGCACTGGTGGTGATCTGGGCGATCCGTCTCGGCTCCTTTTTGTTCACCCGCATCCAAAAAGCGGGCAAAGACGGCCGCTTTGACGAGATCAAACCTTCCTTCATTCGTTTCCTCAATGTGTGGACCATTCAAGGGCTGTGGGTGACCTTCACCGCCGCAGCCGCACTGGTGGCGATCACCACTTCCACACACAAAAGCCTGGATGCCTTCGCGGTCATCGGCGCTTTGCTCTGGGTGATCGGATTCGCAATCGAGGTCACAGCGGACTCGCAAAAAAGCCGCTTCAACGCCGACCCCGCCAACAAGGGAAAGTTCATTCAAACCGGTCTTTGGTCCCGTTCCCGGCACCCCAATTACTTCGGTGAGATTCTGCTTTGGGTGGGCATCGCGGTGATTGCGTTACCCGTTTTGCAAGGCTGGCAGTGGATCGCGCTGATCTCGCCTCTCTTTGTGACCCTGCTGCTCACCCGCGTCAGCGGAGTACCCCTGCTGGAAAAGCGCGCGGACGAAAAATGGGGCGGGCAGGAAGATTATGAAACGTACAAGAAGAATACACCGGTGCTGATTCCAAAGTTGTAATCAATCACAAAATGAAAATAAAATCGGAGACGAGTTCGTCTCCGATTTTATTTCTACACCAGATTCCTCCTGACGCTCTCGAGCCAGGATTTTTGGAAGAACACATTCCCATTTAACTTCACAATTAATTGAATATCCAAATGAAAATTCGCCTCCGTGGTGCGGATCGAGCCTGTGGATTGGATGTGGATGTCCTGTCCATGCTCGACGAGATGGTAATTGATGTCATTATAGAATTGCGCGTGGGCGGGGTCTTGATGATACGCGGTCATGTTAATTCGTTCTGACGTGGTGATGACGGTTCCATCGGGCAGCGTGGAACGGTCCCCGCCGTAGGATTTGACGGTCAGCGAACCTGCGATGACATCCTCTTCGATCTTCCATTCGGACACATCGAAGATGCTCTCGCCCATCGCGATCATTTCAGGCGGTGTGGTTTTGAATTGCGGAACGGGCAGCGATTCTTGATCCACAACAGGCAAAATTAAACGTGAATTATGTTTTCCGCCGCGATGTAGATAATTATCCGCTTTATAGGGCGACGGAAAGATCAACGGCCAATAGGTGCTGGAAATCGTCAATCGAATGCGATGGCCAGGCAGGAAACGATAGGCCGTGGCACGCATTTTTATTTTCACTTCGCAGACTTCATTCGGGGTTAAGGCTTCGGGGTGCTCATGACTATTTCGATGCGTGAGATTCAAAATGCCCGCAGTCACTTGTGCGGACGTGCCATCGGGCGCGACATCAGTCAGGCGCACGACTGCATACGCAACAGGCGCGGATGAACTCAAATGCAGGATCACTTCGGGCATGCCCATGAAATCCAGCGGCTCGGTTAATACGCCACTTGTGTACACGGGAATGACTGATTCGTCCGGACGCAGGTCACGAAAGAGTCCATTGGGCGGCACGCCAGCGCCCCAGCAATAAGATGAGGCCGTGCCGTGGGCGGGACGATTCAAATAATGGTCGGAGGAAGATGCGTCTGCTTGTTGAGCAGACAAGTTTTTATCACCAAGACAAAATTCTTTAAGGCGAGTCGAGGTCAACGGGTAGACATCTGTACTCATCCATTCACCGTTCATCATCGCAGGGAATGCTTCAGGCACGGTATATTCGCGGCGCATGAACGTGAAAGCTGGCTCATTCATGATGCCGTTATCAATTCCCTTTAACCAATATTCAAAAAAACGCGTCATCTCATGCAGGTAATCGAGGTTCGGCCCGGGAATTGCGATATCGGGCATTTGATGATTCCAATTGCCGATCAAACATTTGCGGGGCGCATTAATACATTTTTCATGTATGCGCACCGCCGCATTGACGTAGCTATCCATCCAGCCGCCGATGCTGTAAAGTGCACACGTTATTTTTTCATATTCCGGATTCAATGACCCCGTGCGCCAATAAGCGCCATCGGTTTGATTGCGCAGCCAGTATTCAAGCCATAGCGGAGTCTTTTCGAGTCTTTCCTTCCATTGGGCTGCCCAGTCACCCCGTACATATTCCTTCTTTGGAGGCATCGCATTCGACCCCACCTGGCTGACGGCATACTGCGCCCACTCACTGGCTGTTTTGCATCCGCCCAAGTAATGTGAGTCATCGACGTAACGATCATCCGTGGCATAGACGGCGACGATCGCTTTCAAATGTGGCGGCTGCATCTTTGCCACTTGAATCGACGTGAAGCCGCCATAGCTCATTCCCCACATGCCCACATTGCCACTGCACCAATCCTGCGCAGCCAGCCACTCGACGGTTTCGTATCCATCCTGTGTTTCTTCGGCGGTGTATTCATCGCGCGCAATCCCCTGGCTGCTGCCTGTGCCACGGATATCGAGCCTGCAGCAGGCGAATCCTCTTTCAGCAAAGTACAGCATTCGCTGATGGTCGGTGACATAGCGCCAGTCATCTTTGCGATAAGGGATCATTTCGAGGATGACAGGGAATTTCTCATCATCCGTTTTTGGAATCGGCATGAAGAGATTGGCGGAGAGTTCGATGTCATCGCGCATTTTGATGCGAACGTTGTAGAGGACTTTGGTTTGGTATGGGGTCATGGGTTATCCATTTTTGAACCGCGAAGCTCGCGAAGAGCGCCAAGAAGAGCTTTTAATCTTTGCGTCCTTTGCGCTCTTCGCGGTAAATGATCCTACGCTCTTAACTTCTCGCCTTTGGGATCATAGGCAGGTTCTTTCAACACAATCGCCTGCTTCGCTTCACCGATCACATCCACTGTTAGATCAGCATCGACAAATTCCTTTTCAACATACGCCAAAGCCAGACTCTCCTTCACGAAATGTCCATAAGCAGACGATGTGATAAATCCAACGACTTTGCCATTGGATTTCACGGGAGCATACACTGGAGCATCGGCATCGATTGAATCAACTTGTAAAGCAACGAGAGTTTGAGCTGCACCTGTCACCTTTTCCTTCAACGCCGCCTCACGCCCGATAAAATCACCTTTATCAAAGGGGATGAAATCCTTGAGATAAGACATTCCGGGCGTGTATCCCTGCGTGAACTCAGCGCTCCAAATGCCATAACTCTTCTCTAGCCGCAGACTATCGAGGGCACGATTGCCGATGTTGACCAATCCCAAATTCCTGCCAGCTTCGGTCAGCGCAGCATATAAGGCCTGTTGATATGCCACAGGCACATTGATCTCGTAGCCCAACTCGCCCGTCAACGAGATGCGCGCGACCATTGCGTTTGCAGATATCACTTCCATTTCACGGCAGGATAAAAATGGGAATGCTTCATTCGACATGTCCGCGCCGGCAAACTGAGAAATAATTTTTCTTGAATTGGGGCCCGACAAGGCAAACCCCATCCAGTCATCGGAAAGGTTTTTGATCGTCACTTCATTTGCGGAAAGGTTTTCATGGAACCAGCGCATATGCCATTCCTGCAGATAATACGAACCGATGATCCAGAAACGATCCTCGGCGAGTCGGCTGATGGTCAGGTCACCCATCAACTTTCCATTTTTGTTCAACATCGGCGCCAGTTTGATGCGTCCAATCTTCGGCAGCTTCGATGCGACCAGATGATCCAGCCACGCCTCCGCGCCCGGGCCTGAGACTTCATAACGAGCATAGACTGCGCTCTCGAACATACCTGCCGCTTCCCGCGTTGATCTGACTTCTGCGGCCACAAAATCAAACGCATTGGAATGCCGAAGAGTGGGTTTTTCAATAAAATCAATTTGATTTGGTGTGAAATACTGCGGGGTTTCCATGCCCCAGGTAACACCATACAAAGCACCCGCCTTTTTCAACACATCATAATTTGGTGAGGTCTTGAGCGGACGCCCTGCGGGGAGTTCTTCATTCGGATACGAGATCACAAATCGCCTTGCATAAAATTGCGCGGTTTTCGCCTTGAGATATGAATCATCGGAAGCGAATTTTCCATAACGGGCGACATCCATGCCGAAGATGTCATAACCAGGGTCACCATGGATCATCCAATTGGCAAGCGTGAGCCCAATCGCGCCGCCTTGTGAAAAACCGCCCATGCATCCGCACGCGACCCAGCAATTCTTCATCCCGGGCACCGGCCCCACCAGTGGATTCCCATCCGGCGTAAATGTGAATGCGCCGTTCACCCAGCGTCGAATGCCTGCGTTTTGCAGTACAGGAAAACGATTGAATCCAATTTCAAGTTCAGGGCTGATGCGGTCGATGTCGGTGGAAAGCAATTCCATGCCGTATTCCCAATCGGCGCCCTCGGTCTTCCAGTGGCGTGGATTCTGTTCATAAACGCCGAGCAAAACACCTTTTCTGTCAGGCTGAAGATAAGTGAAGCCTTCCAGGTCGGTGACTGAAATAATTTCCTTTTCTAATTTAATCAATTCAGGAATGTCTTCTGTAACCAAATAATGATGCTGCATGGGTATGACAGGCAAGTTAATCCCAACCATGTTCCCCACTTTACGAGCCCATAACCCGGCGGCATTGACCACGTGTTCAGCAATGACCGTTCCCTGTTCTGTCACCACTGACCATTGACCATTGACCAGTTGATTCAATTCAAGTACACGATTATTCAAAGAAATTTCGCCGCCACGTTTGCGTGCCGCGCCTGCATACGCGTGTGTGGTCCCATGCGGATCCATGTAGCCTTCGAATTCATCATATAAACCGCCAATCACATCCTTCAAATCCACAATGGGGCACATTTCTTGAATTTCTTTGGGTGTGATGAGATGCGTGTCCATATTCATTGTTTCAAAGCGCGATTTCTCGACCTTGAGCATTTCCCAGCGTTCCGGCGTGGTCGCGAGGCTGACTCCGCCGGTCATGTGCATGCCGATGTTTTGTCCGCTCTCGGCCTCGATCTCTTTATATAATCGAATGGTATAACCTTGAAGTCCCGCAATGGTCGGGTCGTCGTTCTGTGCGTGGAATCCACCGGCCGCATGCCAGGTGGAACCAGAGGTCAATTCATTGCGCTCGATCAGCAGCACATCCGTCCAGCCGAATTTTACAAGATGGTACAGCACACTCGTCCCCACGATCCCACCGCCGACAACGACCACCTGCACATGCGACTTCATAAAGTTGCGCTCCTAAATCGGGATGCTGAAATTGCGCCGATTATAACCTTGCAGGGCGACCCGCCCGCCGAATAACCTGCTAAAATTCCCTCCAACAAAAAATCCTTTTCAAGGGAATTCACATGACTCAATCCCACGATGCCATCATCATCGGCGCTGGCGTGATCGGCGTCAGCATTGCCTTCCATCTCGCCGAACGCGGACTCAAACCGCTTATCCTCGAACGCAAAACCGTTGCCTCCGGCGCCACCGGCCACTCCAGCGGACTGGTGCGCATGCATTACGATCTCAAAGCTGAATCCGAGCTGGCCTTTGTGAGTTTCAGCAAATACTTCACCAACTGGCGCGAACGGGTCGGCGGCGAATGCGGCTTCATGCGTACCGGATTCCTGCAGATCGCGAAACGCGAACACGAGGACAAACTACGCGGCAATGTCGCCAATCAACAGCGCATTGGAATCAAGACCTCCATTATCACTGCGGGGGATGTGAAAAAACTCGCCCCTGATTTTTTAACCGATCAATTTGACTTCGCCGCCTACGAGCCTGACTCCGGCTACGCAGACGCGACTCTGACCACAAACTCGATGCTTGATTCTGCAAAACGAAACGGCGCCACGCTGACACAGAACTGCGAAGTTACCGCCATCCACACCGCCGGCGCACACGTGACCGGTGTCAGCACGAACCAGGGTGATTTCTCCGCGCCGGTCATTGTCAACGCAGCCGGAACCTGGGCCGCACATGTCGCAAGGATGGCTAATGTGAGCGTCCCGCTCGAAACCTGGACCCACGATGTGGCTTTTCTGCATCGTCCGCCTTCCCTGGGCACCTTCCCGGCCGTGATCGACGACACGGTCAATTGTTATTTCCGCCCGGAAGGCAGCGCGCTGATCCTTGCGGCTGGTGAGGACGAATCCATGCGCAACGAAGCGCCCGATGCGGAAGATCAAACCCCCACACCGAATTTTCTCAACAACCTGATAGATAACATGGTCAGGCGCATCCCAAAGATCGAAGAGAGCGGCCTGCACTCGGTCCATGTCGGCCGGGATGGGCTCACCCCGGATCAGCGGCCCATTTTCGGCGCGGCGGGACCCGCGGGTTTTTATCTCGCCTGCGGACTGAGTGGCACAGGCTTCAAGATCTCCCCTGCCGCCGGCGCCGGCATGTCTGAATTAATTTTGGACGGCAGATCCAAAACCGTGGATATCAGCCCCTTCCGATTCGAGCGTTTCGCGGAAGGGCAGCTGATCAAAGGCGAATTCGAATACGGGCATATCTGGAAATAAAACATGAACATCCAGCGGTTGACTTCCGGGAATGTCACCCCGGCACTGCCAAAACTGGCGTCGCTCCTGCAGAATGCGGTTGAAAGCGGAGCATCCATCGGATTTCTCACTCCATTCTCTCACGAGGACGCCATGGCCTACTGGTAGGAAGTGGTTTCGGCATTACAAGGCACGCAGCGCATTCTGCTTATTGCCGGGGAAGGCCAGGATCTCATTGGTACCGTTCAACTTGACCTGGCTGGCCGCCCCAATGGAAGCCACCGCGCAGAGGTTGCGAAACTCATGGTTCACAGTTCCCATCGCGGCAAGGGTATTGCCAAAGCTCTCATGAATGCCATTGAACAGGAAGCCGGGCTTGCCGGACGGACCACATTGATCCTGGATACCCGCGCGGGCGACCCTTCGGAACACTTATATGCAAAGCTGGGATATACGCGGGCGGGCACCATCCCCGAATACGCCCGCAGCAGCGACGGTTCCCTGCACACCACCGTGTTCATGTATAAGCTGCTGAAATAAAAAAGAGAATCAAAAAAAAACTCCCCGGAACTTTAGTCCGGGGAGTTTTTAAGTTTTACAGTTTGTATTAGTTCACTACAACTACGTTACTAGCCTGCGGACCCTTGGGGCCTTTCTCAACGGTGAATTCTACTTTCTGACCTTCTTCAAGATTTTTGAAACCGTCGCCCTGGATCGCGGAGAAGTGCACGAAAACATCCGCGCCGCCTTCACGAGCAAGAAAGCCGTAGCCCTTGCTTCCGTTGAACCATTTGACTGTTCCGATAATACGTTCTGACATTGTTTGCCTCCTATGGCAACTTACGAAAGGAATTTGGAGGACCCGGTTCTTTCGCCAGAACAGACAAAACAAAACGGCCCAGGGACTTTTACCCTGAGCCGATGGTTATACTTCCAAAGCGAACTACTGGTATCCGTGTTAATCACTACTTTATCATGGCGCTGAAGTTGTGTCAATGACGACTTTCAGCATGTTGTCTGCACACCAATTACGATTTCACCAGGGTGAATTTGTCCTTGCCGATGCGATAATTGCCGTTGTGTTTGAGCACCTTCTCAACCAATTCCTCAGGCACATCCACGTAGGTATATTTGTCTTCGATGCGGATCTTGCCGATCGAACTGCCGGGGATGTCTGCATGATGGGCGATCGTACCGACGATATCATTCGGGCGGACCCCGTTTTCCTTGCCCTTGTTCAATTTCAGGCGGGTCATTCCAGCCTCGTGCGAAGCGCGTTTGTTCGTTCCCGTGTCGCGGTCGCTGCGTTTTCCAAAGTCGCGCTTTCCAGCGTCCCTGCCCTGGGGTTTGCCGCGGCTGAAGTCCCGATCGCCGCGATAGGCAGAACGGCTTTCGGACACAACCACATCGGTCACATTGGCAACCGGGCGCTGTTTCTCGTCCGCGCGGGACAATTTCAAGGAAGCGGCGGCCAGTTCCAATGGATCAAAGCCTTCCTCCACCAGACGTGCGATCAATTCGCGTTCGCGTTGATAGCGTCCGCGGCCCAGCCAGACCTTCAACTGCTCGATCAATTGATTCTCGCGGTGCTGGGTAATATCGGCAGCGGTGGGCAGTTTTCCAAGTGTGAGAGCCTGCTTGGTCATGTGCTCGATCTCGCGCAAACGGCGTTTCTCGCGCGGTGCGAACAGGGAGATCGCAATGCCGGTCTTGCCTGCCCGGCCGGTGCGCCCAATGCGATGGACATACACTTCGGCGTCATCGGGCAGGTGATAGTTGAACACGTGCGAAATATTATCGATATCCAGGCCGCGTGCAGCCACATCGGTGGCGACCAATACCTTGATCTGCCCGGCGCGGAATCTTCCAAGAATCTGCTCACGTGCGTTTTGCTCAAGATCGCCGTTGATGGCCTCGGCCGGGAAGCCGCGCGCGGAGAGTTGACTGGCCAGCTGGCCGGTCTCCACACGGGTGCGGACGAATATCAACGCGCTGGTAATCGGTTCGACCTCAAACAGATTGGTCAGCGCCGCCAGTTTGTCGCCTTCGTGGACCAGATAATAGCGTTGTTCGATCAATGAAACGGTCAGGGTCGATTTTTTGATGGTGACAGACTGGGGGTCGCGCATGAAGCGGTCTGCCAGATGGCGGATGCGCACAGGCAGGGTCGCACTGAAGAGCGCGGTCTGCCGGGCGGTGGGAGTCGCCGAAAGAATTTCCTCCACGGGTTCGATGAATCCCATGTTGAGCATTTCGTCGGCTTCATCAAGCACCACGGATTTGATCATGCTCAGGTCCAGGACCTTGCGCGCGATCAGGTCGATGATGCGGCCGGGGGTGCCGACCACGATGTCCACGCCGCGTTTGAGTTGATTGACCTGCGGTCCGTACGGCTGGCCGCCGTAGACAGCCAGTACGCGCACCTTAAGATGCTTGCCATACTCTTCCATGGCGCTTGCCACCTGGACAGCCAGTTCACGCGTGGGCGCAAGAACAAGCGCCTGGGGCAGCCGTTGATGAATGTAGTTTTGCAGAATGGGGAGTGCGAAGGCGGCGGTCTTGCCGGTGCCGGTTTGAGCCTGACCGATTACGTCCACACCGGTCAGCATGAGGGGGATCATGTCGGATTGAATGGCGGTCGGCGTGACATAGCCAAGCTCAAGAATGGCCTGCTCCAGTTCGGGGCGCAGGTTTAAAGAAGTAAATTCGGTTGTCATCAGATTTCCTTTTGTCCCTGCAATCACTGCAACGACACTAAATAATGAAACGTTCTGATAACTCCGTTTAACTTCCTTCTTGCCAACAAAGTTCACTTTTGCAAGGGAACCCGCCCAACAAAAAAGCCCGACCAAGTTGCGCCGGGCCATCATTTAGAGTGATCAAAACAATTTCCCAAAAACCAACTCTCCGTTGAGAGCGACGGGAGTATAACACAATTTTCCGCCTTCAAGGATTTTTGGGAATTTTGATTAACGGGAGTTCCCCGCTGCAGCAGGTCGGGCTGTGTTGCGCCGTTTCTCCCTCAAAAGCTGTTTTCTCAACTTTTCCTCATCCTGCTTTCTACCATATAACAGGACCACCCAATACACGACCAGAAAAAGTGTGATCAGGAAGGTGCCTTTATACATCAGGTTCGCAGCCGGCAGGACCGAATCCGTGCCCGCGTACAAGCCGTGCAAGGTGGCGCCCAAATAACCGACAAGGCTCAGATAATGGATCCTGCGGAAAGCCTGCGCTCCGATCCTGGCCTTGAGATAGAAGGTGACCGTTACCAGCAGGGACAGATACAGCGCGATCACGCCGATCCCCACCCAGAATGGGCGGTAGGGGGACAGGAAGGGAATTAACACCTGCCAGAGCGTATACGGCAGATATTGATCCGCCATGAGCACGATCACGTGGATGCCAATGAAGGCCAGCCCCAGCCACGACAGGTATTCATGGAAGTCATAGGTGAAGGCGCGCTCCATGAAGGGATCCAAAATCTTGCTGCTTACCACCAGTCCCCAGACGGTGGAAAGCCAGATCAGAAAATATCCCATCAGGCCCGCCGCACGGGTCAGATACCACCAGAATTGCAAACTATCGATGGCAAACAGATTTGAGATCAAATTAATCATGGACATATGAACTTTCCCTGGCTTGCACCAGACTTATCAAATTTCCAGCCTTATCCACGGCCAGAACGGTTAATTCAGGATTTTGCCGGCCAAGTTGCCGGGCCTCGTTTTCATCCGCAATAAGGAAGGCCTTGGCGAAGCTCTCCGCTGTGACGGCATGCGCCGCAAGGACTGTGACACTTAACCACAAAGTATTCGCCGGCTCGCCCGTGCGCGGGTCGATCAAATGATGACGGGAAAGCTGCCCCTGTTTCCAGGCGCGCTTTACAACCGACGAAGTGGCGACCGCACCTTCCTGCAGCAAAAGAACCGAAATATCGGTTTGCGGGTCGCGAGGATCCTCGAGTCCCACTTCCCAGCAATCCTTTCCCGGCGGACGGCCGATCAGGAACATATCCCCGCCCGCATTGACCGCGCAACTGGATGTGTATCGGCTGAGCAGACGCGCGGCCCGTTCCGCGATCCAGCCTTTTGCAATCCCGCCCAGATCGATCTGCAGGCCTTCGGGCAGGCGGATGGACCGGGTATTTTCATTAAGTTCGACCGATTCAAAACCGGAGGCGAATTTTTGAAAAGGCCGGGCAGGCCGGGGGGCGGAACCGATGCGGCGGATTTCATCCATGCTGTGAACATAGCCGGCATTTTGCAGGTCCGGGAGGATCGAAGGGTCGAACAAGCCATGCGTCCGGTGAAAATGGGCCTGCGCCTCACGGACCACATCGAACAGGTCCGCGGATGCCGCAAACCAGCTCCCGGCCGAACGGTTCAATCTGGCGAGCTCACTGTATTCGGAAAAGCGGGTGAACCGTTTTTCACCGGCTTCCATAAATTCCTGTGCCGCGGCCAGCCCAAACCTGACCTGCGAAGCCTCCCCTTCCGCGACCAATACCATCTGGGAATTCATCGCGCGGAAATTTTCGATCTGCATCAGGAGCCGCCGGAACGCAAAACCAGCCTGCGCGGACTGGCCCGGAAGAAACTTTGAGACTGCCCTTCATTCATGATCTGATCGACGGAAGGAACGGGGTCCAATTTTGGCATGGATGCAAGACTGGCAGGGTTAAATTGGTTGGGCTTGGGGGCATGCGCCAGGACGATCCAGCCGAGAAAAAAACTTCCCAGGCTGGCCAGGGTAAACCAAATTCGAATGATGCTTTTCCAAATTTTCATGATCTTTCCTTTTATTGAATCAGGATTCGGCCGCTGGGATCGATGCTGATGTAACCGCGGTTTTGCAACGCCAGCAGAAGCATCTGGTATTGGCGCATTTGATTATTGGCCCGATCAAGGTCCTGGCCTGCGCTTTTTAATTCGGCCTGGTATTTCACTTCCCGGGTTTGGTATTCGGTGACCAGGCTTTGTAATTGCTGGATCTGGGCCTGTTCGGCGGTTTTGGCCTGGGCTGTGGCGGTGGCCGCCGCGGGGGAATCAGCCACGGGAATCCCATTCCGGTTGACCAGGGCGTTTCCACTGACCAGGAGCATGGCGGCCCCCATACAGATCGTGATCGCGAATGCGGCCAGTAATGCCGTGTATTGTTTTTTCATGGTTCTCCTTGCTGTTTTGTGCTCAAGTCTGTTCGGGAGTATAGTATGGGGAAATGACACAGGCATGACAAGACATGGGGACTTCTGTCATCTGCAAGTCATTTTGAAATGCTACAATCACCTTAAGAGGAAAACATGCGGATTCTGCTGGTGGAAGACAATCGAAGATTAAGCGACTCGTTACGGCTCAGCCTGGCGGATGAAGGTTATGCCGTGGATGTGGCCTTCGACGGCCAGGAGGGCGAGGAGTTGGCTGAATTAACCCCATATGCCCTGATCATCCTGGACGTCATGCTGCCGCGCAGAAGCGGGATCGAAGTCTGCCGTTCGCTGCGAAACCGTCATGTAAAAACGCCGATCCTGATGCTTACCGCCCGGGATGCACTCGAAGACCGGGTTCTCGGGTTGGACAGCGGTGCGGACGACTACCTGATCAAACCCTTTGAGATGGAAGAGCTCAGGGCCAGGCTGCGGGCCTTGCTCAGGCGCGAATCGGACGACAAGAGCGGCCAGATCACGATCGCAGACCTGACAGTTGATCCCGCCACCCATTTCGTGCAACGCGACGGGAAATCCATCGAATTGACTTCACGTGAATACGCCCTGCTGGAATATCTGGTTCGCAATCCAAACCGTCTGATCACCCGCCAAATGGCAGAGACCCACTTATGGAGTTACGACGCCACGGTCATGTCGAACGTGGTGGATGTGTATATCCGCCGTCTGCGCCGCAAGATCGACGATCCCTTTGAAGTGAAATTGATCGAGACCATTCGTGGTTCGGGTTACCGCCTGCGCCGCCCGGCTTGAGAATCTTCATGAAATTTTTCAACCGCCTGAACCTGATCCTGCACAGCATTCGTTTTCGACTGGCCTTGTGGTTCGTTTTTATTCTTGCGATCCTGTTGACCGGGTTCAGCGGCATGTTGTTCTACATGCAAATTCAGGAACTACAGGCGGAGACCTTGATCCGGCTGGAAGCCAAACTCGAAAACATCGAAAAGGCTTTTGGGGCGGACCTGACCCGTCCTCAATTTGGTGAAGCACCCGGGTTTCCGATCCTCCCCAATGACGACGAGTCATCCTTCCAAAAGGAGGATGTTCTGGCCTTGTATACCGCGGATGGGGAACTGCAAAAGCTCTGGGGACCGGTTTCGCGGGAACCCAGCCTCGATTTGTCCCCCATACATGTGGGCGAGGGACGCGGGGCTGTAATCGAAAGTATTTCCATTGCCAACACCGATGATCCGGTTCAATACGTTTTCAAGATCGTGCCTCTTTATTCCGGGGAAATATTTACGGGTTACCTTGCACTTGGTTCCCCGCTTGACCCGGGAGGACGCTTGGGGCGTCTGTTCGCCACCCTGATCACATTGATCGGTTTGACCCTGCTGGTCTCCTTTGCCGGCGGGTTTTGGCTGGCGGACCGCGCCATGCGGCCCGTAAAAACGATCGCGGCCAAAGCCCGCTCGATCAGCGAGACGGACCTTAGCCAGCGCTTTGACCTTTCAAAAAAAGATGAGATCGGCCAGCTGGCCGAAACTTTTAATTCCATGCTGGGGCGCCTTGAAGCTGCATTTGCGCGCCAGCGTCAATTCACCGCAGATGCAAGTCATGAACTGCGCACCCCCTTGACCATTGTAAATCTGGAAACCATGCGCGCGCTCTCCGCCCCCCGTTCCACGAAGGAATATCAGCGCGTGCTGGAAATCGTGCAATCGGAAAACGAATTGATGAGACAGCTTGTCAACGACCTGCTCACTCTGGCCCGCATGGACGCAGGCCGTGAGCCTTTGATTCGCGAATCGCTTGACCTGAGCGACCTGGCCCTGGATGTTGTGGAACGGCTTGCCCCCCTGGCTGCGCGCCAGGAAATCAAACTGGAAACAGGCGACCTGCCCGAAGTGCTCATCTCCGGGGACCGCCAATCTTTGACTCAGATGCTGACAAACCTGGTGGAAAATGCGGTCAAATACACCGCGCAAAATGAAACCGGCAAAGTCCGAAATGTCCTCGTTGAAACAGGAGCGCATCCTTCCGGGACCGAAGGCTGGGTACGGGTTACGGATACAGGTCCCGGCATCCCGGGCGAACACCTGGACCATCTCTTTGACCGTTTTTATCGCGTGGACGAGTCGCGTACTCAAAATGAAGAAACAACCCCGGCCGGAAGCGGACTGGGGTTGGCGATCGTGCAGGGCGTTGCTCAATTACACGGGGGAAGGGTTGAAGTGAAAAGCGAACCCGGAAAGGGATCCACATTTGAGATCACACTCCCGCAGGATTCACTCAACGTCAAATCGTCATCAGCACAATAGCGGTCAGGGCGGCAACGATCCCGATCCATTGATTACGGGTCAGTCGTTCCTTGAGGACGATCCAGGCCAGCATGACGGTGGCGCCCGGGAAAAGCGCACTTAAGACGGACGAAACATCCAGCCTGCCGATTTGACTGGCAAGGACGAAAAAGAAATTCCCGCCGATATCCAGGATGCCATTCATGGTAATGACCGGCCAGGCGGAGGGATCGATCCTCCAGGTGGACCGTGAGATAAGCAGGTACGCCACAATGAGCAGCATCCCGCCCGTACGGGATGCCACCATGGGCCATACGGTTGCCCCGTCTTTGGTGGCTTCGTGCATGAAAACAAAATAAAGGCCAAAGCCAATTCCCGCAAACAGAGGCAATTTCAGGTCCGAAAGATGCGAGAAAACATCCTTGATGCCGCCTTCGCCCTGGGAGACCATCCACACCGCGAACAAGGCGAAACCAAATCCAAGCAGGGTGGAAAATTTCGGCAGGCCCTGTGTCCAGACTCCAACCAGGACGGGCAGCGCTGCCGCCAACAGGGCCGAAACCGGCGCAGCGATGCTCATTAACCCGGTGGCCATTGCCTGATACAAAAGGATTAATCCAACCGAGCCAAGCATTCCAGCCAGCGTGGCCACCAGCCAGCTTTTCGCACCCGGAAGGGGTTCGCCTGCAAAAGCCACTGCAATAAAAAGTGCGAGCACACCGATCACTTCAGCATAAAAGACTGAACGAAACGCACCCACCTTGCGGGCGGCCAATCCCCCGGTGAAATCACCCGCGCCCCAGCTTAGCGCGGCACCCAGACCATAAAGTATCGATAACAAATCAAACTCCTTAATTCCATCAAACCTGTTTTCCGGCTGCCCTCGCCCGCGCCAGCAGCTTTTGTGCGTTCTTCAAGAGCGGCATGTCGATCATTTTGCCATCCAGTGAGTACGCACCTTTGCCTGCCTGTTGGCTGGCTTCAAATGTTTCCACGATACGCCGCGCGTACGAAATGGAGGCGTCATCGGGTGTGAAGGCGGTTTGAACCGGCTCGATCTGTGCGGGGTGAATGATCTGTTTTCCGGAATACCCGAGCCGCGCGCCAAATTCAGATTCGGCCCGCAAGGCTTTCAGGTCCCGATAATCGATCGTGACAATATCAATCGCCTGCAGATCATAGGCGGCACAGGTCACCACCACGGCCTGCCGCGCATAGGATAATTCCACGGCTTCGCGGGTGCGGGTCGCACCGATCGAAGCGGCAAAATCCTCCCCGCCAAAAATGACCGCATCCAACCGCGGATGTGCCGCGATCTCCCTGAGATTCATGATCCCCCTGGCTGTTTCCACCCCGATCAGCACGCGAACCGATTTGACCGGCCAGCCCTGTTTAAGTTCGGCGGCTTCGATGATCCTGTCCGCCCATTCCACCTGCTCGAAGGATTCGACCTTGGGGATCACGATCCCATCCGGGTGAAATGGCAGCACGGCTTCGATATCTTCTTTTTCCCATCCCGATCCAATGGAATTGATCCGTGCCAGTTTTTCACTCCTGCCGAAATCCAATTCCTGCAGGGCTTTCGCGATGGTGGCGCGGGCTTCGGCCTTTTTATTCAGCGCCGTGCCGTCCTCCATGTCCATACAGATGGAGTCCACACCGAGTGTGACCGATTTCGTGATCATCTTCCAGTTATCGCCCGGCATGTAAAGCAGGGCCCGTCGTGAATGCATAAATACTCCCAATTGAATTGACCGGAACGGCCGGATCAAAATACTTTCGACCGATAATAGCATTAATCGCGTATTCCTGCGTACGGAATAAAAAAACGCGAATTCAATGAATTCGCGTGGACTTTAATGGTTTCGATTTTCAGGTCATGACTGCTTATTGATAGATGACCACCAGCTTTAAATGCCCCAGTTGCACGTTCGACCCGCTCGGCAGTTCGTATAAGATCGTCGGCACAAGGATCTGTCCATTCAGCCACGTGCCATTCGAGCTGTTCAGATCGATCAACATATATCCGTTCTCCACTGCGCGGATCATTGCATGCCGTCTTGAAACCCCCATCGCAAACCCATCCAGGCTGGTCAGATCAACAATCTTCTCCGACTCGCCGCCGGTTTCACGCCCAAGGACGAATTCCTTGTCCTCTGTCACGGCGATCGGCGTGGTGGTACCAGAGGGATACACAGCCAGTCCAGCCTTGGGGCGCGGCAGACCCGCCACCAGATTATTATCCTTTGGAGTGGAACCCGGCGGGGTTAAATCCAAAATTGCGCCGCAATGCCTGCAAACAATCGAATTCGCATCAATGCCCAGCTTACAGGACGGGCAGAACTTTATAAAGGCATGAGTATTCATTTCAAACATCCTGAAACAGGTGGAGTTTTTTATAAAACAATTTTAATAATACACCATGAGCAAGCCTGGATTGCCGCATTAAACCCATTGATAACTCTTTGTAAGGTGGGTTACCAAAGTACTATGGGGAATTGGAAAATTCCTACAAATGTCATCAACTTGGATGTGGATTTCACCCCCTGAAAATGCTGCAGGAAGCCGGGCGAGGCCGAATTTCACTCCACCGGCCTCTTTAGGAACATGGCTGTTCGTTCAAACTCGATCTTGACCGTGCCATCGGACTTCTTGCCCCAATGCCTGAACTTGACAATCCCCGCATTCGGCCGGGATTTGGATTCGCGTTTTTCCAGCACCTCCGTCTCGGCGTAGATCGTATCGTTATGAAAAGTGGGATGTGGATGTATAACCTTGTCATAGCTTAAATTTGCGACGATCGTGCCTTCGCTCAATTCCGAAACCGTCAACCCGACCACCAGACCAAGCGTGAAAATGCCGTTCACGATCCGCTGGCCGAACTCGGTATTCGCCGCGAACTCCTCATTAACATGCAACGGCTGGGTGTTCATCGTCAGGGCCGAGAAAAGCATGTTATCCATCTCGGTGATCGTGCGCCCCGCCGAATGTTTGAAATGCATCCCCACTTCGAGATCCTCAAAATATTTTCCGGCCATTCAGTCCTCCATTTCGATCAGGATCTGTTCGCGTTCAACGGTCTGCCCCTGCGTCACATGGACCGCCTTCACCAGCCCATCCTTCAGGGCCTGGATGCGGATCTCCATCTTCATGGCTTCCATCGTCAAAAGGGTCTGTCCCTTCTTAACCGCATCCCCCACACCCACGGTCACGCTTCTTACCTGACCGGGCATGGGCGCGATCAATCCCCCGGCATGATCGTGGCGGACGCCCCGTTTCGCACCGGATGTTTTGGTCAGCATCAGGGTGCGGCCGTTCACGGTCACCCAGCGTCTGGCCCCGTCGGAGGAGACCTGCGCATTCACGCGCTGACCATCGATCAGCAGGTCCATGCGGCCGTTTTCGGCGCGCAGGATCTGAATGGAAATGATCCTCCCGCCAAGCACAGCCGAATAATTCCCGCCTGACGGGTTGATCTCAATGGTTTGGGTATCAAAGGTTGTTTTCATGATTTGAAAGATGTCGCTCCGAACCCGGCGAAGAGTCTCGGCACAACGGCTTGGAGATGCTTCACCATGCCCGGCATGACATGCATCTTAATTCCTGTAATTATTCATTTGCTTCCACGGATTAAAGGGATCCGTCTCGTTGGAAACGGCTGGCTGCGCTTTTGAGCCTGGAAAAGCCACATCCGCGAGCGCGGCCGCGATCAGGGATTCTGTCGAGGGTTGGGGCGTTTGCCATTCCTTGAAATTCTCCTCCACCCATCTTGTGGACACATTGCCCTTGGCAAAATCATCATGCCTTAGAACGGCCTGCATAAAGTCGATATTGGTCACCACCCCATGTACGACGAATTCCCGCAGGGCCATCTGCATTCTTTGCATGGCTGCCGTGCGGTCTCCGGCATGGACAATCAATTTCGCCAGGAGAGGATCGTAGAAATGAGTTACCTCGCTGCCGGTGACAAATCCTGAATCCACACGGATGCCGGGGCCTTTCGGCTCGCCGAATTGCAGAAGCACGCCCGTGCTTGGCATGAACCCATTGGCCGGATCCTCGGCATACACCCGGCACTCGATGGCGTGTCCATGCTGGTGAATGTCCTTTTGGGAAAAGGGAAATTTCTCTCCTGCCGCGATGCGGATCTGCCACTGGACCAGATCGATCCCGGTGACCGCCTCCGTGACCGGGTGTTCCACCTGCAGGCGGGTGTTCATTTCAAGAAAATAATATTGCCGGGTCTTTGGATCGAAGATAAATTCGATGGTGCCCGCATTGTAATAATCCACCGCCCTGGCGGCGGCCACCGCAGCCTGCCCCATCTCTTCCCGAATTTCTGGGGTTAACAGCGCTGAAGGGGTCTCCTCGATGATCTTTTGATGCCGCCTCTGCACGGAACATTCGCGTTCAAACAAATGAACAAGGTTTCCATGCCGGTCGCCGAAGACCTGGAATTCAATGTGATGGGCATCCGCAAGATATTTTTCAATCAGCAATCCTTCATCGCCAAAGGAGTTCAGGGCTTCGCGCCTGGCGGACTCAATGGCCTCGGACAATTGGCTGTCTTCATGGACGACACGCATGCCCTTGCCGCCTCCGCCCGCAGAGGCTTTGATCAACACGGGATAGCCGATCTCTTTTGCAGCCCTCCTGAAATCCTTTTCGGACTCGAGGCCTTCAAAACCCGGCACGGTCGGCACACCCGCTTTTTTCATCGCGATCTTTGATTGAGCCTTGTCCCCCATGGCACGAATGGATTCTGCCGAAGGGCCGATGAAGGTCAGGCCGGCAGAGTCAACTGCCGCTGCGAAGGAAGCGTTCTCAGAGAGAAAACCATAGCCCGGGTGGATGGCATCCGCCCGGGCTTGAGTAGCTGCCGCGACCAGTCTGTCCACATTCAAATAAGATTCGCGGGGGGAGGCACCGCCCAACAAAACAGTTTCGTCGGCGAAATGCACATGCGGGGAGTTCCGGTCCGCCTCGGAATACACGGCCACGGTTTGAATGCCAAGCTCACGGCAGGCACGCATGACGCGCAGGGCGATCTCGCCGCGATTGGCGATCAGGATCCTATTGAACATCGGCCTGCAACAGATCCAGCAATTCTTTTTCACGTCCGGGCGTCAGGCCTGCCCGCCAGTTGTGATCGACCGGACGCGTGTTCGCCCAATCAAGGGTGTCCCGTACGGTTTTTTCCAGTGGAAGGAATTTCAAACCGGCCCGGACGGCCTTGGTGACATCCACGCGGGAGGAACCCGCGTTCTCCCCGGAATCGGGAAGCCAGGCGGGCAGATCGCTCCACGGCTCAACTTTATTTTTTATGAGGAATTCAAGCGGGGCCCATTTGAATTTTGCATCGCTGGCGCTGACCAGTTTGCAGGTATCAAGCAGGTATCCAAATCTCAATTCATGATCGGGACCGGTGGCGTTAAATACACCCGATACGTTCTGCTCGATCAATTCAACGACAAAATCCGACAGGTCGCGCACATCAATGATCTGGGTCAGGGCATCCGGCCGATCGGGGGCAAGAACCTGCCCGCCGCGGGCCACGCGCACGGGCCAGTAGGTGAAACGGTCGGTCGGGTCGTGCGGACCTACAATCAGCCCCGGACGAACGATCAGCGAGTTGATCCCAAAGACTTCCTGCACAGCTTTTTCGCACAGGACCTTCAACGGTCCGTAGGACTCGCCGGTAATCTCCTCGACCGTCTCATCTTCGATCCGGCCCAGCGGACCGCTTTCGTTGATTCCAATTTTCGAAAAATCAGAATACACGGAAATGCTGGAGATAAAGACATATTGTTCCACCCTGCCCTTCAACGCGCCGGCGGAAGAGCGGACGATGCGCGGGACATATCCGCAGGTGTCAATGACCGCATCCCAGTTGCGGCCGGAAAGTTTATCCAGATCCTTTTCCCGGTCGCCACGGATCTTTTCAACCTGGCCGAACAGATCGGGATTGGATTGTCCACGGTTGAAGAGGGTCACTTCGTGTCCGCGGGCGCGGGCCGAGTTAACCAGATGACGTCCGAGAAAGCGGGTGCCGCCCATGATCAATATTTTCATGATTTATGCATCCTGATGATAGAGAACCGAGATGATTTTATCCGAGATTGAGCGGAATGGAGCTAGGTCTCTTTTACAACCAGCCCGACCAGGTTTCCCAATACACCCATCCAGACTCCGACCATGCCGGCCGCGATCAAAATCTGTGACCAGGACCAGTTGTAATCATACAGGAACATCGGCGTCCATTCGGTGATGGAGGAGGCCAGGGCAAGATGTGCCGCCCAGGTACTGCTGATCGCAAGAACAATGGCGCCTGAGGAAAGGACCATCGCGACCCAACGATACCGGATCAATCCACCCAATGAATAGGTAAAGGCGATCAAAGTACAACCCAGGGTGATCAGGAATCCGCCCGGGGGCGTATTGATGAAGAGCACGTGGAAGATAAACATGGCAATATTCATTCCAACTGCGCCGGCCACAGTTCCCAGGGCAAGCCGCAGGAGCGCACCCGCTCCGGCAAAACGCTCAACGATCACCCGTGAAAGCAGAATGCCGAGGCTAAAGATGACACCGGTGATCAGGCCCTGCTCCAGCGAAGCCGAGATGCGGGCCGCATCCATGAATTCAGGCAGACGATAGGTTAGATATACCTGCGTACCGATCCCAAGAGTGGCACCCGCCAGTGCAAGCATATAGGCGGCAAACAAACGGGCCGGCTGAACCGTCAAACGCTGAGCAACCCACTCCAGCGTCACCCGCCAACGGATGTTCGCGGACACAAAAGCCGGCAGGTGTCCGGCGGAACGCTGGACTTCCAGAAGAGCCGGAATCAGGCGGTCTGAGTCTGCCGCCTTTGACAGGATCTGGAGGGCCGGCTGGGAACGTAAATGTCCGATCAGGCACGCTGCCTGGTCTCCGACATCCGAATCATTGGCCGCCAGCTCACCCAAAAGTCTGCTCAACTCCGCGCTCAAGATTGAGCCGCCCCATGCGGAACCGGCCGGGACAAGTGCATGTAATGCGGAAAGCAATTTATAGGATAAAGCCGGATTGGTTGACTTGAGCACGGTTTCCAGAAGCGGAGCGGTGACTGCGGCAAGCTGTTCGCCCGGCATTTTGCGAATGACCTGGTCCCTGACCAGGTGGGACATCACACGGGTCGCGATCACCTCATTGCGTCTGGCCAGCAAGGCTGAAGATACCAGCAGCCTCTCCCGGGGGTCGGCAACCTTCCGCCACCAATGATCCTCGTGGTATCCATACTTGACTGCATGGAACAGCAGGAACTGGCCGATCCGCCCTCCGGTCTTCTCCATATCCTTTAGCTTTTGGTCAACGTGGATCAATGCAAATTTTGTCAGGCCGGGTTCGGTTGTATCATCGTCCATGGACCAACGCATCAGATTCCGGGTAAACAGTTCATCAGCGTCATGCGAGCGGATCGAAGCCCGGTCAATTGTCAATTCATTGGAAAGGGGGAAGTCCTTGATGTTGAAGATGTAATAAAGCATCTTCATGACCTCCCGGGCGGAGGAGGGCCTGACCGCCGGGTCCGCCGAGGTCACGCGACGCAGGACATCCTTCATGAGCGGCGGCAATGTGCTATTAAGCTCGCAGGGATCCGGGAGTTCGCTGTTCGAATACAGTTGTTTTATGCCCAGAATGCTCTCCCCATCCCAGGGCAGGTGGCCGGTGAAGATCTCATAAAGAAGGATGCCGAAGCTGTAGATGTCAGACTTCGGCGTGATCTCCAAAAGCTTGTGTTGTTCGGGCGGGGCATAGGGAGGTGTTCCCCGGCCGGTGTGCAGGGCCTGGGTGGTGGTGGATACGGACCGCGCCAGACCGAAATCGGCAAGATAGGTCCTGTTCTTTAAACTCAGCAATATATTGGATGACTTGATATCGCGGTGAATCACCCCCTGTCCGTGCAGGTAATCCAACGCAGACGCGATCTCGGTTGAATAACGCAAGGCATCCTCAAAGGACAGCGGACTCTGATGGATCCGTTCAAATAACGACCCTCCGGAAATATACGGGGAAACCAGATAGCGGACCTGCTTCTCCAGGCCGAAATCGTAGACCGGAAGAATATTGGGATGTTGAATTGTAAGCAGCTTTCCCAGCTGCCGTTCGAACATCTCGTCATCCGCCTGCTGTTCCTCTGAATCTAGAATTTCATTGTATTTGATGGCGACAATGTCGTTCCGCTGGAGGTCCTCGGCCGACCAGACAACGCCCTGCCCCCCCACGCCGATCTGCTCGAGGAGTTGATATTGGCGAAATTGAATGCCGGGACGGAGTTCATTTAGCATAAGTCGGCGGGATGGTTATATTATTAATTTAAGGGGTTTTTTAATTCGAAACTGTGAGCTGGCAGCCAATGTCAAAATGCAACTGGACTGAATATCCACTTCCGGTTGGATTCTCTTCGAAAGTAATCGTGAATGTTTCAATTGGAGAACCGTCATTTTCTATGATACGCCGGGCGACAGTCCCAGCAAATGGATTCGGGGATGGGTAATCACTGGGCGAGGTCGACTCATTGGCACTTACGATCTGATTGCCATCCATGTTGATAGTATTCAATTTGATAGCCGGGCTTACAAGCCAGATGATGTGCATGGCATCAATAGTGACATCACCGCCAAAACTATTGGTCAAATCAAAAACCAGATCTTTCCCGCTTCGTGACAGGGATCCAGCAGTGATCTGGGAACAGACAGCATCTCCGATCGGAGTATTGGTCGCCGTTGGAGTAAAGGTATCCGTTGCCGTAAATGTGGCGGTTGGCGTGAAGGTGTTCGTCGCCGTGTTCGTGGCGGTACGGGTCGCAGTATTGGTCGCTGTATTTGTGGGCGTATTGGTTGCGGTGTTCGTCGCCGTGTTGGTGGCGGTATTGGTAGCGGTATTGGTCGCTGTATTTGTGGCAGTATTAGTTGCTGTATTGCTTGGGGTGAGTGTCGGCCCGCCCGGGGTGATCGTCGGGGTACGGGTTGGCGTTCGGGTCGGAGTCCGGGTGCGGGTTGGGGTCTTGGTGGGTGTCTTTGATTTTGGAGCCGCCGGGACCGGAGTCTTGGTTTTGGTGGGCGTGCGGGTTGGGGTCCACGAGGGAATTAAAATAATGGCATTGGTAACGATCGGGGTCTGTGTGCTGGTAATGGTCGGTGTAAATGCAGCGGTGGGCGTGAGGGTTTGAGTAAAGGTCACCGCTGCGGTTGGGGTATACGAATTCGTCGCCGTCAAAGCGACCGTCGGGGTGATGCCAAGCTCCTGCTGAATGGATTGCTGCGCTGCTTCACTGCTGACCGGAGTGATCTGATCCTGTGTGCAGAATTGACCCGTCAACGCACAGGCGGTATCCAGATCCTCCTGGGACAACGGCTTCGGTGCGGATGGTGCACTGATGGAAGAGGTGCCATTCTCGCCTCCCAACTGAACGTCAACCTGCTGGCCGGCTCCGAAGTATTGTTCCTGCCCGTTAGAGACGATGCGGCCGGAGCCTTCAAACAGACTGACTTCCATTTTTCCATTCTTTACAGCCTTAATGGAAGCATCTCCGGTCAGGGTTAATTCCGAACCGTTGACGTTAAACCGGACTCCCTCGCCTTCCGGCACACTGATCATGATCCCATCGTCAGGGACCTTTTCACATACGATCTGGCCCAGCTCGCTGGAAAAGAAGAAGGATTCAAGGCTGCCGCTTTCGTTATCCAGGGTTGTATTTCCAAACACCACCATGGTCACCGTCTGACCCGGCAGGGAACGCGGCAGATTCGCAATGACCTTTAAAACAGCAATACCCCACTCATTGCTGTCCAGCTTTAAAGGCGAGGCGGAAATACGGCGGACCTTGTCGACATCAACGACATCGCCGCGGGTTGAAAATGTTTGCGTGGTTCCGGGCGCCAGGTCCGCTTTAATGGTATTGTTCCCATAACAGGCCGTGTTCGATGCGATCTCGCTGCAGGCTGTATTGGAGGTCTGCATGGCCTTTTCGATCAGGGCCTGGCAGCTGACATTCTTCTGGGCGGCCACGGTGGCCGTCAAATTGGAGGCAATAAAACTTGGGATGTATCCCGCGCGGAACAGACCGAATCCCAGGCAGACGGCAAGCAGGCTGGGCAGGAACAGGAAAAATAAAAACAGCAACAGGTCCGACTGGCGTTTCTTTTTACGCCGCGAAGGAGGCCTGACCGGAGGCGAAGGGATTTTGGAAAAATCCTGCATACAGTTCGCTGTTAATTGGTTTTCTTATAAGTAGGCGGGCGCAGGTAAACCACAACCAGTTTCAAACGGCCCAATTGAATGACCCCCCCGCTCGGCAGATCATGCGGTTTGGTGGGCAGCAATCGTTCTCCATTCAGCCAGGTTCCATTGGAGCTGTTCAGGTCGATCAGAACATATTTGTCATCCACGGCTTTGATCATGGCGTGTCTTCTGGAAACCCCCGTTACAAATCCTTCATACTTGGTGAGGTCAACCAGCGGCTCCGCGCTCGGTCCTTCACCGCGGCCAAGAACAAACTCGGGTTCCTCGCTCAAGGCGATGGGTTCGCCGTTGTTCAAAAGAAAAATGGAAAGGCCTATACGCGGCGGCGTGTGCGAACTTGTGACCTGATCCTTGATCTCCTCTGTCAGTTCAAACGATTTCCCCGGGCGCTGTGTCGTGGGCGCATCGTTCAAGCTGGAAACAAAAGGCGCGCCGCAATGCTGACAGACAAGCGCATCAATGTCATTGGCTAACTTGCAAACAGAACAAAATTTCCGAAGAGTTTGAGTATCCAATCTAAAACCTTCCAATTTTGCAGGATGCAGCCTAACCACCTATCAGCCAATGCAATGTTACTCCGGACGTTCCGATAAATCAATAAAACAGCCACCCAACCTTACAAAAACGCAAACTTATACGGGAAATCATGGTCCTTATGGTTGGTTTTTTGCTTATTTCACTTTTTTCAAGATCGTTTCCGTTGCCCTGGATTCGCCGCCTTCCGGATCGATGTTATAGGCTGTGATCGTAAGCTCGCCGTCGATCAACTCAACTTCCGTGCGCCAGGTCCAGTCGGGTCCGCCGGACGGATCCGCGTAACTGCCCGTAACAGAGAAACCGTTTTCCTTCTCGACACCGGTGCAGAACATGATGGCCGTGCCTGTGTGAAACGAATCCACCCAACTGGCTTCGAATTGCGCGAGCGTGGTGTTGTAACCGAAGGTGAACATGCCATGCTGGGGTTCGCCATCAAAGGAGGTTTGATAAAGATAAAGGGCAAAGCGCCCTTCGAGCAGCAATTGGATGGTCCCGACCAGCGGGGCTTCATCCGCAAGTTTATCCGGCTCGAGCCAGAGCCTGGACAGTCCGCGCCAATTGCCAGCCAGGCGGGAGAGGAAATGGTGGGGTGTGGTGGATTCGAAGGGCATGGTAAGTTCCTATAAAAGAAGAAAGATGAAAGAAATGTTAAGGGATGGGTACTTCTGAATCAATGGAGAAGTTTGATGGTTGGATCAGATATTCGGCTTGTTCTTCGCGGATGGCATTCTTTCTTTGATGGGAAATCATTGGAACCAACAATGCAATAATATGAGTGATCAGCTCCATGCGATGTTTGATGACTTCAGGAGATAAAACCTGCTTTGATTTGTAATACCAGTCGCGGCTTTCACGAGCAGAGCCGAGAGATATTTCAATAAAGCGCGCCCGGTCCAGGCCTTTGCTTCTTGAATATCCTTCGGTCAAATTTGCGCTGATTGAACCAAGGGAACGATGTAGTTGGTCTGTAATACTATACATGAGTTTATTTTTGGACAGAGCAAGCACATCATGCCATCCAATGTCTCCAGCAAATAATGCAAAACGATACACTTCAAGTTTCCAAATCGGATCGTTCGTAATTTCGGTTGGAATAGATTTTTGCCACTCAACATAATTCATGCAGATCATTCCTCTTTCTTCTTTCTTCTTTCCTCTTTCATCAATTTACATCCTAAACACCCCAAACCCGCCTTCCTCCTGCGGCGAATTCAGCACGATTGACAACGCCAATCCCAACACCTGGCGTGTCTCATCGGGAGCGATCACACCGTCATCCCATAAGCGTGCGGAGGAATGATAGGGACTGCCTTCAGTTTCGTATTTCTCCAGCAATGGGCGCTTGAACTCCTGCGCTTCTTTCGCGCTGAGAGCTGGTCTGCCTTCGCGGGCAAGCTGGTCCTGCTTGATGGTTAAGAGCACATTCGCCGCTTGTTCTCCGCCCATGACGGAAATTCTCGCGTTCGGCCACATCCATAAAAAGCGCGAGCCATAGGCGCGGCCCGCCATGGCGTAGTTGCCTGCGCCGAAGGAACCGCCAATGACCAACGTTAATTTTGGAACTCTCGTTGTTGCCACGGCATGGACCATCTTCGCGCCGTCTTTGGCGATGCCGCCGGTTTCATATTCCTTGCCGACCATGAAACCGGTGATATTCTGTAAAAACAAAAGCGGGATGCCGCGTTGATCGCACAATTCAATGAAGTGAGTCCCCTTCAATGCGGACTCACTGAACAGCACCCCGTTGTTGGCGACAATGCCAACCGGGTATCCGTGAATGCGCGCAAAGCCTGTCACCAGCGTTGTGCCGTAACGCGCCTTGAATTCGCGGAATCGGCTTCCATCCACAAGACGGGCAATGATCTCGTGCACATCGTAGGACTCTTTGAAGGTGCGCGGCAGGACGCCGTACAATTCATCGGGGGCGTACAAGGGTTCCTCGGGCGGAGCAACTTCGAGCGCGGAAAGATTCGAATGCACATGCCCGCGGGGCAGAGTCTCCACGATCGAGCGCAGGATCTCAATGGCATGATCATCATCCTCGGCGAAGTGATCCGCAACACCTGATTTTCGAGTATGAACATCCGCACCGCCCAATTCCTCCGCAGTAACATCCTCACCGGTCGCAGCCTTGACCAGGGGCGGTCCGCCCAAAAAGATCGTGCCCGCACCTTTGACGATGACCGCTTCATCGCTCATGGCGGGCACATACGCGCCGCCCGCCGTGCAATTACCCATCACCGCCGCGATCTGCGGGATGCGCTTGGCAGACATGCGCGCCTGATTGTAGAAGATGCGTCCGAAGTGATGCGCATCGGGAAAGACTTCATCCTGCAACGGCAAAAAGGCTCCACCCGAATCGACCAGATACAGGCAGGGCAGGTGGTTTTCCTCGGCGATCTGCTGCGCGCGCAAATGCTTTTTGACGGTCATTGAAAAGTACGAGCCGCCCTTGACCGTGGCATCGTTGGCCACGATCATCACTTCGCGATTCGAAACGCGTCCGATGCCAGTCACAATGCCCGCGCCCGGCGCTTCGCCTTTGTACATGTCTCCTGCCGCCAATGCGGACAATTCCAGGAAAGGCGCACCGGGGTCAAGCAGGCGTTCAATGCGCTCACGCACGAAGAGCTTGCCCTGCTCTTCATGGCGCTTGCGGTATTTCTCGCCGCCGCCTTCACGGACAAGAACCAGGCGCTTCTTTAGTTCAGCCGCGAGGGCGCGGTTGTGTTCCGCGTTGGCTTTGAATTCAGGGGAGTTCGGATCAAGGGCCGAGGAGAGGGTTTCCATGTGGCGAGTTTAGCATAAATTTACCTGACATGAGTTGTGATTATCCATTACGACCCGACACATATATTTTAAAAGAACAAATCTCACATGCCGTTTGGGGTTGACGAACAACCTCAAACCAGCCCGGGCTCAAATGCGCGATGGTGACCGGCGAATTGCTGGTCGGGCTGGCCTGCATCGCCGCCGGCTTTCTTCTATTCAACTGGTTCGAAAAATTAAGCCTGGTGGACGGACAGATCGAAGCCATGTAATTCCCCCATGAAAATAAAAAACCTCCTTGTTCACTCCTACTTTCCATTCCGTGCCCGGGCTCGTACGGAAAGACAAGGCCGGGCAATTAATCCATGTGTAAAATCACATTGCCAATTTCGTTAATTTCAACGCGCAGTTTTTTTAATGGCGTATTGGATGGTCCGCGGGTAACATAGCCCTTCTCATCATATTTGGAACCGTGGCAGGGACATTCATAGTCCCTGCCTTTTTGTTCCACCGTGCAACCCAGATGGGTGCATATCAGGCTCATGGCCAGATAACCGCTCTTGTCATGGATCAGGACGGCCGGAATGTGCATCAACAGGGTGCGCGAACCCGGCGGAAAATCCTCCATCGGGCCAAGGTCATATTGAGACGGCGGCGCCGGATCCATGTCGTAGGAAAGGAAGCGGATCAATCCGGCCAGACCGGCCAAAAAGCTCAGGCCGAGCAGGGAGTCACCGGCAAGTTTGAGAAAATCACGTCTGGAAATCTTTTTCATGGTGTTTTTAAAACCGAGAAAGCGGTCAAAGCCATGATAAGCACGGCAATGATGATGAACAGCAACTGCATGATCTGTCCGCTGCGGGGAAACCAGCGGCCAAGTTCATTTGGCCGGATGTCCTTGAAAACATAAGGCAGGGCGCCGATCAGGATCAGCACTCCGCATGGCAACAGCACTCCCAACAGGAAGGGGTCACCCAATTTGAGAAGCTGCTGGACCCACAGGAAGAACCACGGCGCACTTGAGTCCGCATCCAAAATGGTGTTGGCACGGATCGGGGCGGCAATCGGCGCGGGCATCCAGGTTGATAATATCAGCAGAAATATACCACCGATAAACATTCCCAAGATCTCGCGCTTGAGCAGATCGGTTCTTGTGATGCGGGCCGGGTCTTCGCGTTCCAGCACAGGCGCAGTTGAGATGCCCCCGTCACGGCGTACGCGGAATAAGTGCCAGATCAAGACGATCACGCCCGCCAGCGCCAGCACGTAGATATGCCAGGAATAAAAACGCAGCAGGGCGGCGGGACCCGGTCCGCTGCCGCCGAGCACAAATTCATACAGACCGGGACCGATCCACGGAATCGATTTCAACAAATTGGTTCCGGCAGTCAACGCCCAGCGAATGCCTTCGTCCCAGCGCAGGACATAGCCGGTAAAATCCAACAGGATAACGAAGACCAGCAGCCCGAGTCCCAGCAGGAAGTTGAATTTTCGTTGAGCGGAATATGCCCCGGTGAAAATGACCCGCGCCAGATGGATCAGGGCCGTGATCACCAGCAACTGCGCGGACCAGTAATGCAGATTTCGGACCAGGGCACCAAACGGCACAAAGTTGATCATGGTCTCAATCGACACCGCGGCCTTTTCAGGCAAGGGAACATAATAGAACATTTCCAGCAGGCCGGTCACCAACAATACCAAAAACAGAAAGACCCCCGCCCCGCCTGCACCCAGGGTATACCGCCAGCGCGACTGCGCGGCGGGAATGGTCGGGGGATGCAAATGGGCGAAAAAATTCGGCCGGGCCGCCCGGCCCGTTGACAGGTCACGACCGGATGCGCTCTCCCTCGCTGCAAAATAATCCCGGGTAAGCAGTCCGATCGCGGCGAAGACAAGCGTCCCGATAAAAAAGAAAATTCCATTGTTTTGATGTTGCGGAACCGGAATGGCCCGATGAACCGGGACGGCGGAGGCGTTGGTCTCATTTAAAAAAAGTCCGCCCGGCAGACTGCCCCTCATCTTCAACAGGTAGGCGGTCACCTGCCAGGCTTTTTCAGGTCCAAGGGAACGGGGTTTCCACCATGGCATCATCTCAACCACATAATCATATAGCTGCTGGGCATTTTCAAAACGGCCGAGAGCGCCGGCTGTGCCGAGGGGCGGAAAGATCAGGGTTTTCGGCATTTCAAATCCCTGCGGTGGATAATCGCCCCCGTGACAACCGGACTGCCAGCAATTGGCATCCTCTCCAAAGGCGCCCAAGCGCCATTCATCGGTAAGTCCCTGCCCCCGGTCACCGTGACAGGCCATGCACACGCCCCAATAAATGATTGCGCCCTTGTCCACCTGTTCGCGGACCTCAGGCACGACCGGGCTTGCCAGGCGACTCATGTCAAACGTAGGCGTTGCACCCGGAACGATGGTCGGCGTGCCGGTGATCTGCAGGTCCTGTGCCGCATCCACCTTGCCTGTCAGGAGGAGGCTGGCGCTCAGGAGCATTATCAAACTCAGGGATGCCAAAAGCAGCCGCGCGAATTGCGCGGAGCGGGAAGTGGATCTTTGTGCGTATCGGGGAAAATCTGGTCTCATTCTTTAAGCAGTTGAAAGCCGAATGAGCGTACTGTACATGAAGACCGTTCGGGGTAACAGTGAAGAACGTCCTAAGAACGTGTGGCAATCGGTTGAAAACCGGAATTTTCCCCGTGTGATAAGATTTCCCGCATGAATTTCTCCTCCATTACCGGTGACCTGTTCATCGGCACGACCCCATCCGCGAGTGATTACGACCTGTTGCGCGAGCTGGGCGTGCGACTCGTGATCAATATGCGTGTGGAATATCGTCCGCGCCGGGACGTGCACGAGTCTCCCTTAACGTTGTTATGGCTGCCCACCTTTGATTCTCCGCTCATCCCGATCTCGATCAGAGCCCTGCAGCGGGGTGCCAGGGCCGCACTGGAAACGATCTGCGCCGGGGGCAGGGTCTATGCTCACTGTGCGGGCGGAGTCCATCGCGGCGTGACCATGGGAGCGGCCATCCTGATCGCACAAGGATATGAAGCCGCTTCCGCGATGCGGTTGATCAAAGAGAAACGTCCGCAGGCGGACCCGTTTGCCTTTTACATCCGTCCGCGCATTCTAAGGTTTGCAGATCAATGGGCAGGCGCGGATAAACTCAGATAGAGAACCCATTCTCATGAATCACAGGCTCATCCTGACCCTATTCATTTGCCTGTTGACAAGTGCCTGCCAGATACCGCACACTCCCCAGCCCACCGCCACATCCACACCCACCTACACCCAGGACCAATTGATCCCCACCCCAAGGCGCGAGCCTGTCTCCATGTCCACGCCAACCGGTAGCGCGGTCCCGACCCGGAGCGGCAGCAAATCTGATCTTCAAACCAGCCTGACTCCTTCGTCCACATCAACAATTGAGACAACAACGCCAGTCTCCGAGGATTGGCAAAATCTGCCGGTCATTCCGGAAGTGGATTCAAATGTCCGTGTGATCCATGAAAACGGACTCTCGCTTGGGAACGACCCGCACGCCTTTTCGATCTTCGGGGATTGTCAAAGCCGGCCGGCTGAATTCCTCGGTGTATTCGAGACCGATCCGCTCGTGACCGAAAGCCTTCCCCCGGAACTGCGCGAGACCGTACTCTACTTCGAAGGATCCTTCAACCGTGACAGCCCCACTTCGCAGGACGGCACCACGCCCGGTGCGTTGTTGTGGGATCAATGGCATCGCGGCGAATACGGTTGTTCCTTTGCTGAAACGCCGGTCGAATGTGAGTTGCGCATTCACAATCCATCTTATGTCATCATCCAGATCGGCACACATTTCGAATCGCGCAACACCGAATACCTGCGCACGATCATCACCCAATTGATCGACAAGGGGGTGGTGCCGATCCTGGCCACCAAGGCCGACAACCGTGAGCTGGATCACCGCATCAATCGTGACATGGCCGTGCTGGCCGCCGAATTCGACCTTCCGCTCTGGAATTTTTGGGCCGCCCTGTCGGACCTGCCCGGCCGCGGACTGTACGTCATGAAGGGGCGCGAGGAACAGGGCGCTGTCTATCTCAATGAAGAGGCGGCCCTGCGTCACCGCATGACGGGCCTCGAAGTTTTGGATGTTGTCTGGCGGGCCGCAACTGACCGGCAGGAGGCACCATCCGCCCCATGAGTATTTGGGGCAGCATTCCCTCCTCCCGCACGAGCGTTTTTCCATTAAATAAAAAGTTTGTCCCGAAAGTAATTTTCGGGACAAACCATCTTGATCTTTTCACCTTTATCCCTTCAAAGGCGGTGCATCCTTGTCGTACACAAAGACCTGCACATCCATCCCATCCTTATTCAACATATCCATCGCAGGTTGAAAGGTCGCATCCTTGATCTTCTGCATGTCCCCGGCCGGCGCATACACGGAAAGACGCGCCTCCTCATCGGACATTTTCGCCACCTTCACCTCGGCGCTTCCGCACGCAGCCTTGATCTTGTCTGTCATCTGTTTAATGGCATCATCAATCGACATGGGAGGCTCCTCTTTGAGTATGAAAATTATATACCATCTTCACGGGGATTCAAAACAGGAACGGGCCTACCCGCTTTTCATTTTTGCAACCGTCACGCCTTCACCGCCTTCGGTGCTCCCGCCCTCCTCGAACGAACTGACATACTCATGTCCGCGCAGGGCCTCGCGCACCGCCTGTCTTAACTTGCCGGTGCCTTTGCCGTGAATGATGCGCACGAAGGGCAGGCCGGAAAGAAAAGCCTGTTCCATGTATCGCTCCAGCTTGTCGAGCGCATCCTCAGCCATCAATCCGCGCAGGTCCACTTCCATGCCGGGGGATTTCGAAGGAGTGACAACCGTTGACCGTGCGCTGCCTGCCGCAGTCTTTTGTTTTTCTTCGGATTTCGGCTTGCCAGACATTCTCACCAGATCAGACAATCTCGCCCGCACGCGCAGGGTCCCGATCTGGATCTCCGCATCTGACTCACCCAAAGCGGTCACCAGGCCTTCGGCATTCAAGCTGCTGACAGTCACCCGTTCTCCCAACTGAATGAGGGAGGGTCCGTGATCCGTGGTCTGCCGTCTCTCAACGGGCGTTTCGACCTTCTCCTCCATCTTTTCGATCTTCTCTTCGATGGCCTTGATGGCTTCCAGCGGCTGTTTGGCTTTCTTCAATTGGCTCTTCAATGAATCCATGTTCTGCTTGAGTACAGCCACTTCCAATTCGCCTTCGGCGCGGGCCTTGGCCAGCGTTTCGCGGCGTTCATCTTCGATCTTCTCAAGCCGCTTTTCAAGCTCACGGGTTTGCGCCTCCAATTTGGCGCGGGCCTTCTCCAGTTTTTCACGCTCGCGCGAGGTGCGGTTGCGTTCCTTGCGGATGTCGTCCAGCAATTTGTCCGCGCGCAGGTCGAGCGGATTGATCTCCGCCTTGGCAAAATCAATGATCGTTTGAGGCAGGCCCAGCTTCTGCGCGATCAGAAGCGCGTTCGAACGGCCGGGCAGGCCCAGGGTTAATTTATAGGTCGGGCGCAGGGTCTTGATGTCAAATTCCAGCGAGGCATTGACCACGCCCTCCGTGCCATGCGCAAAGGTCTTCAACTCGGGATAATGTGTGGCCACCAACGTCATCGCGCCGGATTCAAGCAGGTGGACCAGGATCGCGCGCGCAATGGCGGCGCCTTCCTGCGGGTCGGTGCCGGAACCCAGCTCATCGAAGATGACCAGGGACTGGCTGTCCATTTTTTTGAGGATGCGAATAATGTTCGTGATATGACCGCTGAACGTGGAAAGCGACTGCTCGATGGATTGTTCATCGCCGATATCGGCCCAGACGGAATGGAAACATGGCAGTTCCGATCCGCTTTGGGCCGGGATGTGCAACCCGCTTTGAGCCATCACCACCAGCAAACCAACGGTTTTCAATGAAACGGTCTTTCCACCCGTGTTCGGTCCCGTAATGACGATGGCACGTGTGCCGGGCGCCGGATCCACATCGATGGGCACCACGTTATTCGGGTCAAGCAATGGGTGACGGGCGTTCAACAGCCGTACAATGGACCAGGTCCGGGCGGGCACCGTCTGCTTCTTATCTTCAACAGCCGGGTGCAGGATCGGTTCACTGGCATGCAGCTGTTCGGCGTATTTCGCCTTCGCAAAGGCCAGGTCAAGCACGGCCAGATTCTCCACGCCGTACTTTAACTCGGTCACATGCTCGCCCACCTGCACGGAGACTTCCGTCAGGATGCGGCGTTCCTCATCCCGCTCGGCCAGCTGCAGTTCGCGGATCTGGTTGTTGGCTTCCACAACCGGCAACGGTTCCACAAACAACGTCGCACCGCTGGAGGATTGGTCATGGATAATGGATTTGATCTTGCCCTTGAATTCCGCGCGCAAGGGAATCACATAGCGCCCATCCCGCTGGGTCACAATGGGTTCCTGCAGCATCGAGACCGTCTTTGAATCGGTCACATACTTTTGCAGGCGGCTCATCAAACGATCCTGGGCCACGCGCAAGCTGCGGCGGATCTCGCCGAGTTTGGGAGAGGCTGAATCCAGGATCTCGCCACGGTCCGAGAGGATGCGCGTAATGGCATCCACCAGGCCGTGCGTGTCGGGCAACCCCTGAGCAGCCTGGGTCAGGCGCGGATATTCATCGTTGCGTTTTTCAAAGGCCTTCTTGAGATCACGGCAGGCGATCAGTGTGGATTTGACATCCAGCAGCGCATGCGGATCGAGCACACCGCCGCGCGCGGCCAGGTCAGCCTGCGGACGGATATCATGTGCGGCACCGACGCCCGTGCTTTGCATCGAAAGCAGTTTGCGTGCCTCGCTGGTCTCCGCAATGCGGGCGGTGGCCAGCTCGAAGGAGGAGGTCGGTTCGAGCGCGCGCGCCAGGTCCATCGAGGCAGAGAAATCACAAAAACCCGCCAGTTGCTGCAGGATCTTCGGGTATTCGAGAACGTTGAGGGTCTTGCTGTCCATAATGACTGAATTAAACCACAGATGAAGATGGATGAACACTGACAAACACGGATAAAATATCCAGCGAGGAGAGCTTTCATGAAACTAAAAAACAAGACAGCCATTATCACGGGCGGGACGAGCGGGATCGGAAAAGCCACGGCCCTGTTATTTGCAGAGGAGGGCGCGAATCTGATCGTCACGGGCAGGCGGGCGGACAAGGGAAAAGCTGTCGAAACAGAATGCAGGCGAAAGGGAGTGCGATGCGTGTTCGTGGAGGCCGACCACACCCGGCTGGAAGACTGCCAAAGAGTCGTCGATGCCACGCTTAAGGAATTCGGTCAGATCGATGTTTTGTTCAACAACGCCGGCATTGTCACCAAGGGCACGGCGGAGAGCACGTCAGAGGAAGTTTGGCGTGACACATTCGACATCAATGTGACGGCAGTCTGGCACATGTGCAAGCTGGTCCTCCCGCACATGAAGGAACGCGGCAGGGGCGCGATCGTCAACAACGGTTCAGACTGGTCCCTGGTGGCCGGAAGAAATGCCCTGCCTTACATTATGAGCAAGGGCGCGGTGGGCATGCTGACCAAGGCCATGGCCCTGGATCATGCCCGCGAAGGCATTCGTGTCAATGCGGTCTGTCCCGGCGATACCTTTGTAGACCGCTGGATGGAAAAGGGATATTTCGAAGGCTCCGATCCGGTGAAGATCGAAGAAGCCATCCGGGAAGCAAGCGAGTACATTCCTTTGGGGCGCTTTGGCCAGCCGGAGGAGATTGCCCGCGCAGTTTTATTCCTGGCCTCGGACGATTCAACCTTCGTGACCGGTCATTTATTATTGGTGGATGGGGGCAATACCGCGCAGTAGTTTTGGGTGATACGGTCCAAATATAAATTCAGATACAATCAGGCATCTTTGATTTAAAGGTAGGGACGGTACGATGAAAAACAAACTGTTTGCATCCCTTGATACCCGGCAGGTGGTCACCAGTCTTACCGCCGGCCTGGTGGCAGGATTGATCGTGATCGTGGTCAGCATCTCGCTGGCCACCCTGGTCTTCAGCGGCGAGATGAGTTCGTACGTGCCGCAAGGCATCGGTTTGTTCCTGTTCGGCGGATTCGCCCTGGGACTGGTCCTTTCCATTCTGGGCTCCATGCCGGGCATTGCCATTGGTCCGCAGGATGGGCCGGCCGCCCTGCTGGCCGTGGCCGCCGGGGGAATCACTGCGGCACTCGCTGGGACGGGCGACCCTGATTCCATTTTCTCCACCATTGTGGCCGGCATCATCCTTTCCTCGCTTGTGACCGGGCTGACCTTCTTCCTGATCGGCCAATTCAAACTGGGCAATCTTGTCCGTTATATTCCCTATCCGGTCGTGGGCGGATTTCTGGCCGGCACCGGCTGGCTACTGACCCGCGGCGCGATCGAAGTCATGGCCGGGCAGACATTGAGCGTGCAGGCCCTGCTCAACCTGCTGCAAACTCAAATGCTGGTACGCTGGCTGCCGGGCACGATCTTCGCGATCATCGTATTGGTGGTCCTGCGCAAGGTCAATCATTTTCTGGTCTGGCCGGGAATTATTCTCAGTGCCATCCTTCTCTTTTACGGCTCCCTGGTTGTGGCCGGCATCTCCATTGAACAGGCGCGCAGCCTCGGATTGCTCCTGCCGCAATTCCCTTCCGGGGGGTTGTGGAAACCGTTCACTTTAATTAATCTCAATCAAGTGAACTGGACCGTGCTCGCAAACAATGCAGACAAGCTCATTCCGGTTCCGCTGGTGAGCCTGATCGCCTTTCTGCTGAATGCCAGCGGACTGGAATTGGTGGCCAAACGCGACATCGACCTGAATCGTGAATTACGCGTGACCGGATTCGCCAACCTGGTCTCCGGACTGGGCGGCGGACCGGCCGGCTATCACATGCTGGGCGCGACCGCGCTCGGTCAACGCATGGGGGCAAAGTCACGCATTCTCACGATTACCACCACCCTTTTGTGCGGACTCATCCTGCTGGCCGGAGGGGCGTTTGTCAGCTACCTGCCGGTCGCCTTGTTAAGCAGCCTGCTTTTGGTACTGGGCCTGTCCTTTCTAATCGACTGGGTCTACGATGCCTGGTTCAAGCTTCCGCATACCGAGTATTTCATTGTACTGGCCAGCCTGGTCGTTATCGCCGCCTTTGGATTCCTGCAAGGGGTCGGCGCAGGTATTGCGGTCGCGACGATCGTCTTCGTTTACAAATACAGCCGCGTGAACATGATCCGCGACTCGTTGAATGGAAAGATCTATCATGCCAAAGTGGACCGCCCCGCGGTCCAGCGCGAGATCCTGCAGGAAAAGGGCGAAGCCATACACATCTTCCGCCTGCAGGGATACATCTTCTTTGGAACCTCGGATAAACTGCTTAACCGTGTCCGCCAGTTACTGGAAGACCAGACCGCCAGGGAGCTTTTCATCGTGCTGGATTTCCACCGCATCCACGGGTTGGACTCATCGGCGGTTTCCAGCTTTACGCGCATGCGTCAGCTGGCCGAGCAATATGATATTTTCCTGGCATTGACCTCGGTGCGGCCCGACATCCGTCAGCAAATGGAACGCGGGGATTTCAAGGCCGATCAACGCGTGCAATTCTTCCCGACCCTGGATCACGGCATGGAATGGTGCGAAAACAAGCTGCTTCAAAAATATGAGGCTTCCACACAATTCATCCAGGTGGGCATCAAATCCCAGCTGCGCTCCACCTTTCCCAAGCCTGCCCTGATCGAAAAACTCATCAGCTATCTGGAGCGGATGGAGGTGCCCGAAAACTCCTACATCATCCGGCGCGGCGACGCGCCCGACTCCATGTATTTCATCGAGTCAGGCCGCTTGAACGTACAATTGGAATCCGAGGACGGCGAGATCATGCGTCTGCGCAGCATCCGCAGCGGGACGGTGGTCGGCGAACTCGGGTTGTATCTCAAAGGCGAACGCACGGCCAACGTGGTCGCGACTCAAAAGAGTGTGCTCTACCGCTTGCAATTGGATTCGATGAAAAAAATGGAAACGCAGGACCCGGATGTGGCATCCGCCCTGCATGAATGGATCGCGCGTCAACTGGTCGAACGCATGACCGACAACAACCGCGCCATTGAAGCTTTGCTGGATTGATCGAATGACAAAATTATCCGCAGGCGAGCATGACGTTACTTTGAACGGTGTGCGCATACACTACACGGTGCGCGGACAGGGCCCGGTGCTGATCGCGCATTCCGGAGGTCCGGGAGCGGATGCGCGCGACTGGGATGACTTCGCCGGGATCGATGAATTCGTCACGATTGTGGCCATTCATCCGCGCGGCTCGGGGCTCTCCGGACCCGCGGCCGGGGACGCCTACCTTTTGCCTGATTACGCCGCTGACTTGGAGGCCCTGCGCAGCCATCTCGGTTTGGACAAGCCGGTCCTGATGGGCTGGTCACATGGCGGCATGGTTGCAATGCAATTCGCATTCACCCATCCAGACTCGTTATCCAGGCTGATCCTGTTCGACACATCCGCCTACTTCGGGGAATTTCTGAACGACGTGGAAGCCTCCGTGCAGGAATTCAAAAATGAAACCTGGTTTGAAGATTCCCTGGATGCCCTCAAAAAGGAATGGGCCGGTGAGTATGAAAGCGATGAGGACATGGGACGCCTGTGGCAGCGCGAGAAGAAGTTTTATTTCAAGAAGTTTAATGTCCGCGCCCAGGCTTATGCTGAACGCACGAAGGATACGCTCATCAAGATCGCGCCGCTGCGGGTCTTCAATGAAAAGGAGGCGCCCACCTTTGACCTGCGTCCGCACCTGAAGAGGATCAAGGTCCCCACATTGGTCATCGTCGGGAGGCATGATTTCATCACGAATGTGGCCATGGCTGGGGAAATGGTGAAGGAGATCCCGAATGCGAGGCTGGAGATCTTCGACGAATCCGGCCATTACGGATTCGTGGAGGAACCTGAAAAGTTCCACCGGGTTGTAAAAGAGTTCGCGCAGGGATAATCCCTGCTGATTCCGTGTCACTCCGGCAAAGCATCTCAAGCTTCCCTCGAGTGACACGGCCACCTTCTTATTGGAGAAAACATGATCGTCGCATCGGATTTGATGGGTACATTGACCACTGGCTCCCCCTTTTTGGGGCTGGTGGATTGGGTAAAACACAACCAGAGCAAGTTTCGTGCCAGCCTGTACATGGCCGCGATCATGCCCTCGTACGTTCTCGCAAAGAATGGAATGATCGACTGGCAGGCCTGGGGACAAAAGTTGATGGTCGACAGCCTGGCTTATATCAAGGATGCGAATCCTGAAAAATTAAGTCAGGTCTCCGAATGGGTGGTGGAGCATGATTTTTGGAAAAAACGCCGCGAGGATGTGGTCGAACGCCTCATCAAACACCGCACACAGGGCGCAAAGGTGTACATCGCCAGCAGCGTGGTGGAACCTTTCATTGAACCATTTGCCAGGCGCATCGGCGCCCAGACCATCGGCACCCCGGTCGAGATCGTGAACGGACGGGTAAAACTGGTCGGCGAATTAATGGCCAACGAAAAAAAGATCGAACAGGTCCTCAGCCGTCTCGGCGTGGACCGGGTGGATGTGGCCTATGGCGACACCATTCTGGATGTCCCTCTGCTCGAACATGCCGATCACCCCGTGGCTGTCTATCCGGACGCAAAACTGAAGGCTTTCGCCCTCGAACGAAATTGGGAGATCATCGGCGACACACCGAAGATCGGGTAGGGATCATTCTGCCAATGCGCCGCACGCAAGTGCAGGTATGACACGGAGAAAGAACAAAATGGAACGAACCACCCTGCGCAGAATTAGAAAGCGAAAAGCCGACAACAAGATCTACCTGTGCGCCCCGGTCAACGCGCTGGTCGAGGGCATCTACGAGCAGAACATCCCCTTCTCCGAGATCAGAAAGCATGGCGACTTTGGCCTTGGGACCTTCAACGACCTGGACGGCGAGATGATGATGTTCGACGGACTGATCTACCGTGTGAGCTCGGATGGCAGGGTCAACCAGATCAAGGACGAAGAGACCTGTACCCCCTTTGCCGCCGTGACCTTCTTTCAGCCTTCCAGCGAGGAGGAACTGGAAAAGGAATTGTCCCATGAGGAATTCCTGGACTGGATGAAGGAGCTCATGCCTTCACCGAATCTGTTCTACGCCTTCCGTCTCGAGGGTGAATTTGACTATGTCAAAACCCGCTCGGTGCCAAGGCAGGAGAATTACCGTCCATTGGTGGAAGTGGCAAAGGATCAACCCACTTTTGAATTTAACAATGTCAAAGGATTAATGGTGGGATTCTACACACCCTCCTTTATATCCTCCCTCAGCGTACCGGGCGTGCACCTGCATTTCCTGAACGAGGACCGCACCAGCGGCGGGCATTTGCTGGAATGCCATCCACGCAGGTTGAAGGTGCAGTTGCAATATCTATATACGGTTGAATTATCCCTGCCCTCCAACCTGGATTATCTGACCTGGGATTTTCAACGCGATATCGGGAAAGACCTGGACAAGGTCGAGAAATGATCATAACAAGAGACCATCCTGCATTGGGCTCTTGTTTTTTTAATAATTTCCAAGTGTATAATCCTGACAGTTTTCCCATTTATCAGTAACCAGCGAGGTGACCCATGACATTCCAGCTCATTTACTATTCCCAGCAGGACCCGAAATGGAAGGAGGACATCCTCGGCTTCGGCGACCCGGGCGACACGATCGGATATGTCGGCTGCGCGCTCACCAGCACAGCCATGCTGCTCAGCGGCCATGGCTATCCCGAAAACCCCAAGACCCTCAACCAAAAATTAAAGAACGTCGGCGGTTTCGTCAGCGCGGGCATCCGCTGGAATGCGGTCAGCCAGATCTACCCACAGGTCAATGTCAAAAGCAACATCTCCTGCCTCAACGCCGATGCCCCGCTCGGATTGATCGATGCCTCCATTGCGGCGGGTCAGCCGGTCATTGTCATGGTCGACAGCACACCCGCTGCCGGCCTGCTCACCCACTGGGTTGTCCTGTATGCGAAGGAGGGCAGTGACTATCTAATGCTCGACCCGTGGCCTTACCAAACCGACGTCGCCAAAAAGACCTATCTCATGCCGCGTTACAGTCAGGGCAACCCGCTGCAGCGTTCGATCATGCATGTCATCATCTATGAAAGTTTCAACGCCAGCGGAGGGATCGCTCAGCCAGGCTCGACTCCCGCGACGGGCACGCCTCAGGCCCAGCCGCCAGCTGCTCCCGTTTCGACAGGCACCGGCACGGCCCGCGTCAAGGCCGATGTGACCTGGGGCCTGAATATCCGTTCCAGCCTGGATACATCCAGCATGGCCAATGTGGTCGTCTCCGTTCCAGCCGGGTCCATACTGACCCTGCTCGAAGCGGACGGTTTGTCCAAGATCGGCGCGATCAATCAATGGGTGCGCGTCCGTGACAGTCAGGGACATGAAGGCTACGCGGCCGCGTGGTATTTGGAAAAGACTCAAACGGCGGCACCTGCACCGGCCGCTGGGCCAGTTACCAGTCCGGCAACCGAAGCGCCTGCCTCCCCGTCCACACCGGCTTCGACACCCGCTTCCACACCATCGACCCCGGCCACACCGCAAGTCACCACCCCGCCCGAAAAGCCAAAATTGACCGTGGTGGTAAAAACCGGCGGCGCGAAGGTGTATCAAACCGCTTCCGCAAAAAGTGCTGTTCTTTCCACAGAGAAAAGCGGCGCGCGTCTTTCCGTGGTGGAAGCCGCCGACAAGGCCGCTTCGAAGATCGGCGTGGCCGGCAAATGGCTGACGGTGAAGGGCAGCAACGGCAAACGCGGTTATGTGGACGGCGGATCGGTGAAGAAATAAGGAACGGTTTGAAAACGGAAACCAAGCATCGGACCTGGAAACCCGAATGGACAATTTGCCTGGTCATTTTCCTGATCATGCGTTTGAACGCATCGTTCCTCGGTTATCAGACCGCTTCAGGGGCGGAGCCGGAACCCCTCTCAAGCGGCCCGGTCAACATCGCAGCCCGATCATTGTTACATCAGGATCCGTTTTCACGATTATTCATCAATGTTTGGGATCGCTGGGACACCAGTTGGTATCTCAAGATCGCCGCCTTCGGTTACGATCCGGCTGATGGAACCGCCTCCTATCTGCCTCTGTATCCCTGGCTGATCGACAGTTTGAGCAAGCTGACTGGAAACTATTTATTCTCCGCCCTGTTTGTTTCAAATCTGGCCGCATTGGCGGTCTTCATCCTTTTTTACGAGGTTGCCCGCGTGGAAGGGCTTCCCGTCAAAGAGGCCGGGGTTGCAGTCTTATCCCTTGCTTTATTTCCCTCGGCATTCTTTCTGCTTGCCGCTTACACAGACGCCCTTTTTCTGACCTTGGTCCTTGCTTCCTGGCTGGCCGCCCGCCATAAGTTTTGGTTTGCAGCCGGTGTCCTCGGCGGATTCGCTTCGCTCACCCGCCTTCAAGGCAGCTTGCTGACGCCTGTCCTGGGTTTGTTATGGTTAAGAGAAGTTGCAGGCTTTCAACTGGGCAGGCCAAAAACATGGCGAAGTCCACCTGCCATCCTGTACAAAAATATCTCCTGGTTGTGGGTACTCCTGCCGGGACTGGCATTCCTCGGCTGGACCTTTTTTTTGGATAAGGCAGGCCTGGGACCCATGCCTCAGGCACTCGCGGGTCATTGGGGCATCCAAACCGTTCCACCCTGGACCGGAGTTTGGTTATTTTTCAATCGACTGCTAACCACACCACGAGTCTTTATTGATTATATTGATCTGGGATCTCTGGTTTTTATTATGGGTCTTTTAATCATTGGCCTGCGCCGCCTCGATCCGATCCTCTCGCTCTACGCCTGGCTGAACCTGGCTTTGTTCTTTATGCGCGGCACCCCTCCCCATCTGCTGGATAGCTTCAGCCGCTACATGCTGGCGGTTTTTCCGGCCTTCCTCGTCATGCCCCAAATCCAAAACCGCGTGGTCCGCCTCATTGTCTGGATCTTATCTTTTTTTGTGCAGATCTTTTTATTAATGGGCTTTCTGGACTGGCGCTGGGTGGCGTAGTCTGCCCAGGTTATTAAATTAATCCCCATCGCTGTTCAATGCATTCACGAAGACATCCACCATTCTTTGAATGTTGATCTCTTCCGAGACAATCCGAAAAGATTCATTGCCCATGACCCTTAAACGTGCCGCATCTGACAGCGCATTTTTCATTGCGGCGACCAGCGCGCCATAATCATCAGGCGGGATCTGCCAGCCGTTCCCCTCGCGGACCAGGTCATCCTGGGTGCCGTCGCCCTTCGCAACGATGACCGGAAGCCCATAACTCATGGCCTCCTGGACGGCCAGGCCGCCGGTTCCGGGCAGGACAAATAGATCCGCCTCGGCGAAAAAAGGTTTTAATTCCGACCCATGCTTTGCCCCGGCAAACTCCGCGGCCGGATACACATCCCTGGCCAGGGACTGCAGCGCGGCTGACTCCGGTCCATCGCCGACAATGATCAAACGCGGCGCAGACTGCATATCCGCGCAGGCGCGCAACAAATGGTCAACCCGTTTGCGGGCCTGCAGGCGGCCGACGAACAGGATGGTCGGCCGGACAAAAGACCGGTTTCGTTCGATCCCGGTCACAGGCGCAGGCGAAACTGAATTATGAGCCACGAATATTTTTTCGCGCGGAAAACCAAGCGCCGCATATTCCTGCGCGCCGCGCTGACTGTATGCGATCAGGGCGTCGAACTGACTCAGGAAGGAGAGTCTGCCGTTTTGACGGAACCCGGCCAGGGGTCCGGAAAGACCCGGCGAACCCAGGCCCCAGCCAATGACTCTTCGTCCGCGGGCGTGCATCCAACGCACAGCGGAGGCTGTCGAGAGGTAACGCGGGTTCGCCTCCACGATCAAAGCTTTGGGGTCCCATTCTGTGAGCCACTTGATGAAACCCTGTTGATAACATAGATACAAAGCGCCGCCCAACAAATGAACATTCCGTGCCTCACGATAATTTGCGATCTGCGGCCTGCCGCCGGCGATCATCTCAACCGGGCGAGGCAGGCCGGCGAAGATGCCCAGGCTTTCGCAGGACCCCGCCAGCAAATCAAAGAACGGGACGCGATAGCCCGGGAGCACACGCTGCTGCAAACCCACACGCTGAGGAAAGATCTTTTTCATCACGGCACCGGTACGCATCTTGAATAAATGAGGGCAACGTCATCGTGGTATTGCTGGCACCATTGACTGGATGTTTGCACGGCCTTTACCAGATCGGGCTGGGAACGCGCCAGCACCAGCAAATTCACACCCTGTTCTTCCAGATAGGAATCCCAGCCCGGCCGGGCGGATTGCACGAACAGATACTGCTGCGCCTGCTCCGGAGTGAAGATGACCTGAATGCGCGTGTCGATCCAGACCGGCCGCGCAGGGAGCGCATGAATTAAATAACTTCCGAAGACCACATCGTTCCACATCGGGCCGGGTAATTCGGGATGCTCCGCCAGCCAGTCCACGGCAGCCACGGGGGTTTGCGGGTCAACAGCCGGGGGGGATGCCAGCCACCATCCATTTCGCAGGCCGGGCAGGAGCATCACAGGCAGCAATAGAAAGGCAAAGCCCAACCCGAAATTCAACGCAGGCATCTTAACTTCCTGAGGCTGGTCAAACCAGCGCACCAGCGGGTCAGGCAGGATGGAGGCAGTCAAAACGGAAAGGATGAACAGGTCCCAGATCACATAGCGAATACCCGTCAGGGCCAGCCAGGAAAACGAAAGGAACAGTATCCATTCAAAGGGAGACAGGCGCCGGCGCGCCATGGATGCCAGCGGCACAAGCAGCAGCAGCCACGCAAAAAAGATGTTCATCTGCCAGCCCTGATTAAGGGGCGGCAGCCACTCCGGGCTGAGATCGCGGATGCCGGGCGCGGTGAACGTTTCCATGACGGCCCGCCAGAGCAACCATCCGCGCGGATTGATCAAGGTCACGGCCAGCGCAGGCAGGACGATCCATGAAATTTTCTTGAAGTCTCCATTGCCGAAAACAAAGGCGAGTCCCGCAAGAACAAAGAACAGGATGAATGATCCGTGCAGGTTGGTCCATACAAGACTGATGGGCACGAGCAGCCAGAGAAATTTGTAATTATGGTGATTCCAACGCAGCAGGATCCACAAGACCGCCAGAAAAAGCGGATACGTGAAGAGCTGCGGACGAACCCCCCAATTATTACTGCCCGACAGCCCCGCCACGATCGTCAGAACCGTCGCCAGCCGCGGACCGGCCCCGCGTTCGCGCATCAACAGCCAGAGCAGGGCATAGGTCAGACCGATCAAAACGGCAGCCAGCAGGACGGTCAACGGAATGCCATTCGCCTGATAGGCCAGCCAGAGCAGGATCGCCGATAACCAGGATTGATACACGATCGGCTGGCCGGCCTGGATCGAGCTATAGGTATCCACAATGGGCACGGTCCCGGTCTGCAGAACATCCCTGCCGAGGCGCAGATACCACCAGTAATCATGCGGCTGGACTGGCAGCAGGACCGCGATGATCAACAAGGGGAACAAGGCAATACCCAGCCAGAGAAAATCATAAGAGTGAGCGGGATTCTTCATGGGCTGCGACTTAATTCTCCAATAGGATTTTCAAATAGGCATCCGTCATTTGTTCCAGCCCAAAAGCGGACTCGGCCCGCTTCCGCGCCGCCGCCCGGAACTGTTCCTGATTCATCAGCACATCCGCCGCCGACAAAGCCAGCGCGGACACATCCGGCGTTTCCAGTTTCCAAGGGTCGCCGCCATAAGGCACCACGCGGCCGGCCTCCTGTGTGACCAGTTCCTTGAGCGAACCGCTGTCGAATCCCACCACGGGCAGTCCGCAGGCCAACGCCTCGATGACCGAATTCGGACAGGGTGGATTCACCTCTGCGCAATACATCAAATGACTGGAGCGTGCCAGGGCGGGAATCTGTCCGCGCGGAATAACACCCAGGAATTTCACAGGAACCTTGCTTTGCAGTTTTTGCCGGGTGGCTTCGTCCACATTCCCGGCCACCATCACTTCCATTGGATATTTTTCGGATAATTTTTCAGCCAGGGAAACCGCATGGAACAGCCCGGAATTCAAACCGCGCGCCAGGCTGCCCTCCAACAGGAGCAATCGAAAACGGTCTATCGGCCTTTCATGCGGACCTTCGGGGGTATAGGCTTGCAGGTCCACACCGTTGATGATGACCGTGGCCGGGACACGTGCCATGCCGTACCAATCCTGCCACCAGTGACGGATGAACCGGCTTTGATAGATGACATGGTCGGCAAATTGCGAACGGATCAGGGATAACATCACATTGCCGTATTCCGCACGCAGGTGATAGCGCGCGCCGGTCCAGCGCACCCGCTGGACCCAGTTGATGCCGTCCAATCTTTGGACGACGCGGATGCCGCGCCGGCGTGCCCGCCACAGGTCAGGCAGGAAGCGCGTGCCCGCAATGACGAGAACTGCATCGGAGCTGTCGGAGAGTTCGTTGGTCACGCCAATGCCGCGAGCCTTTAATCCCTGCTCGAATTTCAACCGGAACGAAGCCATGCCGCCCGTCCCCTCGACGCGCGGAACAATGCAAATTTTTGACATCCATCCATTATACAATCTTCCGCTTTCATCCCCGCCGCTTAACTTATGGTATCCTTAACTCAACTTATTTCCGGAGCGTTCGTACATGTACATAGCCATTGAAGGGGTGATCGGCGTCGGCAAGACCACCCTTGCCCGCCTTCTCCAAAACACATTCGAGGCAGAGGTCTTGCTTGAAATATTCGAGGAAAACCCCTTTCTTTCCGATTTTTATGCGGACCGCGCCCGGTATGCCTTTCAAACCCAGATCTTCTTCCTGCTCAGCCGTTATCACCAGCAAAACAACAATGTCCCCAAGATCCTGGCGGATGGCAGAAGCCTGATCGCGGATTACACCTTCGCAAAGGATGCGCTCTTCGCAGGCATCAACCTGCAGGGCGATGAGCTGGACATGTATCACAAGGTGCACGAAGCCCTCGGCGAAAAGATCCCCAAACCGGACCTGCTGGTCTATCTGCAGGCCAGCACCGACACGCTCATGAACCGCATCGCCTTTCGCGACCGGCCCTATGAAAGACAAATGGAACGCGCCTACATCGACGAACTCAACCATGCCTACGAGAATTTCTTTTCAAAGCCGTTCGACCATACGCCGGTTTTGAAGATCGATTCAAACGAACTGGACATCATCCACAACCCCGAGCACATCAGGCGGATCGAGAACCGCATCCGCGAGACGATGAGCCTGCCTCCGTTTCAAGCGAGTCTGCCTATGGCGGATGCAGGTTAAGGAAAGCAAGATCATGCGAGTTACACGAGAATCCCTCCTGCGCATTGCCAGGGAAACCGCCCAGGAACGGGCTTATAACGACCCCGACATCATCGCGGCCTACCTGACCGGCTCCCTGCTTAACATGGAGCCCATGCTGGGCGGCACTGCGGATATTGACATTGTGTTCGTGCACAAGAACACACCCAAACAGTCACGCGAATTCGTCAAACTCACCCCCGATTTTCACATCGACATCAGCCGCCGGACAAAGGATGAATTCAAGTCTCCGCGCGAATTGCGCGCAGATCCGTGGCTGGGCTATGAAATGTACGACCCCACCCTGTTGTATGAACGCGAGAAATTCTTCGATTTCGTGCAGGCCAGTCTGCGGGCCGGGTTTGACTTTGAACAGCCGCCGCTCATGTTGCAGCGCTGCCGCAAATTACTCGCCCATGGCCGCCAGATCTGGATGGACATCACGGAACTGGATCAGCCCGCCGGGCCCCTGGAAATAAAAAAATACATGAAGTCCCTTTTCCACGCGGTCAATGCCGTGGTGGAATTAAGCGGACCCCCGATCCAGGAGCGCAGGCTGCTGTTGGAATTCCCAGCACGCGCCGAGACTGCGAAAAAAGCGGAAATGACCCCCGTGGTCTTTGGCCTGATCGGCGCGGACCAGGTCGACGCGGCAAAGGTGAAGAGCTGGCTCTCGGATTGGAAATCCGCCTTTAAGATTGCCAGTGGCAACAAGGATGTGGATGCCCGCATCCACCTGACCCGCCTGAATTATTACGAAAAAGCCATCACTGCCATGCTGGACGGGGAAATCCCTCTGGCCGCGCTCTGGCCCCTTATGCACACGTGGACCCTGTCCGCTGCGGTGCTGGGCAATGACAACCTGACCTTCTGGCAGAAGGCGGCCGGAGAACTGGGTCTGCTCGGCGCGGGCTTTGCAGAACGCGTGGAAGGGCTCGATCATTTCATTGACGAGATCGAGGTCACGCTCGACGCGATCGCGTCTGCGAACGGGCTGGATGCATTAGCAGGAACGTAAATCAAACTTCCGAAGTCTTTGAGACTTCGGAAGTTTTTTATAAATAACTCTGATCTGAGCAAGAGGAAATATGTCTATCAGTTTAAGAAGTCGCTTCTGGCGTTTTGTTTTGCGAAAAACAATACAAGCAAAATACCTTACCATCGCAGAATATCGCGCCAATGGAATAAAAACCGCAAAACTTATGGGCAGTATCCCCAAAGGCATAAGCATTGATAAATTTGAAATCGACGGCATTCCCACTGAATGGATTTCTCCAGCAGATGCAAATCAGGACAAATCCATAATACACCTGCATGGCGGCGGATATGTGACTGGCGGAATCGATTCCCACCAATCGATGTGTATTCTCATGGCACAAACACTGAAAATAAAAGTGTTGCTGCCAGAATACCGACTTGCCCCAGAGCATCCTTTTCCCGCGGCATTGGAAGATGCATTAAAAGTTTATCGCTGGCTATTGGCACAGGGCTACCAGCCTGGCAACATCATTATTTCTGGTGATTCCGCGGGCGGCGGGCTAAGCCTTGCCACCGTGTTGTCGCTAAGAGATTCTGGTGAGCCGCTTCCTGCTGCAGTTGTATGCATGTCCCCGTGGGCTGATCTGACCCTGAAAGGCAAATCACATATCACGAATGAAAAAGCTGAATCCATACTCCGTTCGGATGTCTTAAATGAATGGGCATCCAGCTATATCGATGCAAAAGAATCTGACCATCCGTTGATATCACCAATTTATGCAGACTTCCGCAGTTTTCCACCATTGTTAATTCAAGTTGGCAGTGGCGAGGTTTTACTCGATGACTCCTTAACACTTGCCGAAAAAACCAAAGCCGATGGCGTGGATGTAACACTTAAGATCTGGGATGAGCTATGGCATGCTTGGCAGGCTTTGGGAGATTTAATTCCTGAAAGCAAGAAAGCTTTCGAAGAGATGAGCCAATTTGTGAACGATAAGCTTAAAGAAAATAATTAGTACAGGTGCGAGAGGCGACAAAGTAAAGGAAGGCTTCTCGAAAAGTATCATCTCCACCCGTCGCTAGAAGCGGACTGGAAAATGATAAAGTGTGAACCATGTGATTAAACGGGATTCGCTGCCAGCGTGCAAACAGAGTCCCGATCAACAAATAAATGTCGTTGCGAGGATCGCACTTTGCCGCGAAGCAACCTCTTAATAAAGATGGAGATTGCTTCGCCACACTCGCCGTTTGAGGCTCGCGGCTCGCAACGACATAAAACCAAGGAGACTAAAATGCCCACTCAATCCACATCCCCCCACCTGCCCTTCGGCGAAGACAAGAATGCCGCGTGGTACGGCAAGGACATTCTGTCCGTCAAACAATTCAACCGCGCAGATCTTGAATACGTCTTCGGCGTGGCACATGAAATGCGCGGCATGGTCGAGCGCATCGGCACGTTCGATCTGTTGAAGGGAAAAATTCTCGCGAATCTGTTTTACGAACCGTCCACCAGAACATCATCCTCGTTCACCGCGGCGATGGAACGACTTGGCGGTTCGGTCATCCCGATCAGCGAAGTGAAATATTCGTCGGTGTCAAAAGGCGAGAGCCTGCCCGATACGATCCGCACCCTCGAATGTTATGCAGATGTCATCGTGCTGCGCCATCCTGAAACGGGTTCGGCTGCCATCGCGGCGAAGGCGGCAAAGAAACCGGTCATCAATGCAGGCGACGGAGTCGGCGAACATCCCACGCAGGCGCTGCTCGACACCTTCACCATCATGGAGGAGTTGGGGCGGCTCGACAACCTGACCGTGACCATGCTCGGCGACCTGAAGTACGGACGCACGGTCCATTCGCTGGCGCGGCTGCTTTCCACGTTCACGAACATCAAACTTAATTATGTCTCGCCCGATATTTTGAAGATGCCGAAGGAAGTGATGGATGAAGTCGGTGAAAAGAAAATTCCGCAGGCTGAATTCAATTCGCTTGATAAAATCCTCGCCGACACCGACGTACTCTATGTGACCCGCGTACAAAAGGAACGCTTCGAAGACCCCGCCGATTATGAAAAGGTCAAAGGCGCGTACGTGATCGACCCGGAGATCATGAAGGGCGCGAAGAAGGATATGATCGTGATGCATCCGCTGCCGCGCGTGGGCGAGATCAGCGAAAGTTTCGACGACGATCCGCGCGCCGCCTATTTCCGCCAGATGGAATATGGTTTGTATGTGAGAATGGCACTGCTGGCGATGGTGTTGGGTAAAGCTTAAGAAACTAACCGCGAAGCACGCAAAGAGCGCAAAGCTTTAAAGATTTTCTTGGCGGCCTTAGCGAGCTTCGCGGTATAAAAGGATTTATATGGAAAGCTTTTTCTCTTTTCTAGAAAAACGCGTCGATGACTGCTCTTCGCTTTTATGCGTGGGACTCGACCCGCACATCTCCGACCTGAAGGAGCCCACCGCCGCTTCCACCCTGGACTTCTGCCTGACTCTTGTCAAGCAGACCGCCCCCTACGCTGCGGCATTCAAACCCAACGCCGCCTTCTTCGAAGTTTTCGGTCCCGAAGGCTGGGCCGCGCTCAAGCAGGTCATCGAAGCGATCGATGCAGAATCAAAACGCCTCGGTTCGTTGATCCCTGTCGTATTGGATGCAAAACGCGGGGACATCTCCTCCACTGCGGAGGCATACGCCAGCTCCGCATTCGACTCGCTGGGCGCGCACTGCATCACGCTCAGTCCATACCTCGGAAAGGATTCCATCGATCCATTCATTCAAAATTCGGAGAAGGGTGTCTTCCTGCTGTGCAAAACATCCAACCCGGGCTCCGGTGACCTGCAGGATATTTCCCTCGCCGATGGCGATCTGCTCTACGAACACGTCGCCAAACTCGCACAGACATGGAATACCAAAAACAACATCGGACTCGTCGTTGGTGCCACTCATGTGGATGCGATGAAACGGGTCCGCGCGGCGGCGCCGAATCTGTGGTTCCTCGCCCCGGGTGTCGGTGCGCAAGGCGGCGAATTGGAATCCGCGATGAAAGCAGGCCTGCGCAAAGACGGCAAAGGAATGTTAATTCCCATTTCCCGCGGCATCTCGCGCGCAGCCAACCCCGCCAAGGCCGCGGGAGAAATACGGGATGAAATTCTAAATATTAGAAGAGAAATGAATCGGAGATAAACAATAAAAAGACTTCCCGGATTATTCCGGGAAGTCTTTTTATTTAAGTGCGATACAACCAACAGTCCGGTCAACCGGTTAATCCTCCGCGGCCCGCGCCACTTCCTCTGCCTCAAATACAACCTCTTCCTTGCCGGTTAATTTTTCGTCCACCTTGGAAACGATCAAACGCAGGTGGCCGGAATGTGCCACATAATCCAGGTCATCTGCGGGAACGGCCAGCACCGGACAAAGCGTGAAATTTTCGATCCATGATTCATACAGGTCATTAAGATTCTGCAGGTATTCAGGCGCGATGGTGCGCTCATAGGTGCGCCCGCGCGAATTGATGCGGTTCAAAAGCGTCGGGACGGACCCGCGCAGATAGATCACCAGGTCGGGCGGAGGCAGGAATTGTACAGCCGTTTCATAGAGTTCACGATAGGTTTGAAAATCCCGGTCCTGGATATTGCCCTGGTCGTACAGGTTTTGCGCGAAGATCTCGGCATCCTCGTACACGCTGCGATCCTGGATGACCGAATTCGGATGCTGGGCCAGGCTCAAATGCGAGCGCAAACGGTGGGTTAAAAAGAAGACTTGCGAATGAAAGGCCCAGGCGGACATGTTCTGGTAAAAGTCCGCCAGATAAGGGTTCTCGGTCACCGGTTCGTAAAACGGGTCCCAGCCCATTTCATCACATAACATCTTTACCAGTGTGGACTTTCCCACACCGATATTTCCGGCAACGGCTACGAATTTTTTCATGAGACACCCTCGGGAGTGGATTAATTTTCAGAATCGTTCAGGCAGTTGCAATCATACCAAAATAAAACAGGGTTCATGGAATTTTTAAGAACTCCGCGAACCCTGCCGGGGATCAAGATCGAAAAACCTACTGGGGAATTTCGCCGGCCAATTCCTTGTCGATCAATTGTTTGAAATTCTCAAGAGGCTGGGCGCCCACAATGGCAAGGCCGTTGATAAAGAAGGTCGGCGTGGACTGCACACCCAGGCTCAGCGAAAAATCCATATCCGCCTTGATTTCCGCATCATGGCTTCCATCGGAAAGACAGGCGGTGAACTTCTCCACATCCAGACCAAGATCGGTGGCATGTTGAATGTAGGTCGCCTCGTCCAGATTCTCATTGGCGAACAGTTTATCGTGATACGGCCAGTAGGCATCCTGATCGTTGGCGCACAGGGACGCAATCGCGGCGGGCATCGCGTTCGGATGAATGGAGGTCAGCGGCAGGTTGCGATACACAAAGCGGATCTGGCCGGGATAGGCATCCAGCAATGGCTGGTAGGTATCCTGCTCGAAACGGCGGCAGAATGGGCACTGGAAATCGCTGAACTCAACGATGGTGATCGGCGCATCTGCAGGCCCGATGCTTGGGAATCCTTCAGTGGGAATATCATAGCGCTTATACGGTGACTGGGTGGGCTGCGGCGCTTCCACCACCGGACCGGAGGGCTGCTGCGCCGCAACGGCGGCAGGAGCTGCGGCGATCGCGGAGCCGCGTCCCCAGGCGACATAACCAACGAGCAATCCGACTGCGAAGGCCAGCACGACAAGTACCGAGTAAAAGTGACTGAGTTTAAAGGTGATGTATTCCTCGGCGGGCTGAGTCAATTCCACGATTTCGGCCTTTGTTTCTTTTTCAATTTTTGGAGAGGTTTTTTTGGTAGCCATGGGCGGGATTATAGCCTTTCTCATCATTTTGTGAAGTGGTACTTAAGTTTATCTAATTATGCTGCATCGTCCCCGGAAAACCTGCGTATATGAAGCATGGAGGCTCTTATGTCGAAAACTCACACCCATCATCGTATTCCCTGGTATCTCTGGCCGTTCGCCGCGGTCTGGAAACTGCTCTCGGTCATTGTTGAATTAACCGGCCGTTTCGTGGCCATGGTCCTGGGCATCGTCCTCATCCTTGTGGGCGTCCTGGTCAGCCTGACGATCGTCGGCGCCATTGTGGGGGTACCGCTGGCAGTCATTGGCCTGCTCCTGATGCTGCGAGGGATCTTTTAGCAAACAGCCCACGGAAGTTCCGTGGGCTGTTTGCTTTAAGGCGTGTCCACTTTGGGCTGCCGGGTCCTTCCGGACAGCAGGGCCAGCATGCGGGTTGAGAAGGATGCGATCGCCTTTCGAACGGGGGGAATCCGAAAGACCAGGAATACTGCAATAACGAGTCCATAGATCAAAGGTTTGACCACTTCGCCCTGCAGGGTCAACACATCCCCTTTTTTGCTCCAAATATAGTGAAGGAAGGCCAGCGGCCCGATCAGGTACACCAAACGATGCAGGCGCTTCCAGTTTTTGCCGAGACGGACCTTCCAGATATCAAAGGAGGTAACAGCCAGCGGGATGAATATCAGGAAAGCCAGAAAGCCCACGATCAATCTTGGCTTTTGAACCACCTCCTGAAGGAGCAGGCTCCATGCAAGACCGTAGTCCAGGTCCGCAAAGATGATCATATGAATGGTTACATACAGGAATGTATATAAGCCAAGCGCCCGGCGGCGTTTTAAGGGCTCGCTCCATTTGAAGATCGTATTCATCGGCGTGCACATCAACAAAAGCACAAGCAGGGTGATGGCATGCCGGCCGGTGCGCCGCTCCATATCCTGAATGGGATTGGCGGAAAGGCGGCCGGTAAGAAAGTCGAAAAGCAGCAGAATGAGGCCGGACCATGCATACACATGCACGGCGACCTGCAATGGGGTATAGGGGAATTTCTTCATCCAGTGGTTAATAATTCACCCGCAAATCCATGCCATCATACAGTGCCGCAACCTGTTCGCCATACCCATTGAAGGGCAGGGTCGGCCTTCGGCTCAATTCGCCAATGCGGCGCTCGGAGGCTTGCGACCAGCGCGGATGGTCCACAGCCGGGTTGACATTGGCATAAAAGCCGTATTCATTCGGGGCAATGTCCTTCCACAAGGTGTCCGGTTCTTCAGCCACCAGTTCGATCTTCACAATGGACTTGATTGACTTGAAACCGTATTTCCACGGCACCACCAGGCGGATCGGTGCGCCATTCTGGGCGACATTCGGTTCGCCGTACAGGCCGGTGGCAAGAATGGCAAGCTCATTCATGGCCTCATCGAGACGCAGTCCCTCCTGATACGGCCAGGGATAGAAGGGACTTTTCTGCCCGGGCATCTCGTCAGGGCGGTAGACGGTTTCAAAGCGCACGTATTTTGCATCCGAAGTCGGCTCCACCATCTTCAGGAGGCTGGCCAGGGAAAAACCGGTCCACGGGATGACCATGCTCCACGCTTCCACACAGCGCAGGCGATAAATGCGTTCCTCCTGCGGAAACAACTTTAGCAGGTCTTCCACGCCAAAGGTTTGCGCGTTGTTGACCAGCCCGCCGACCTCCACGGTCCACGGGCTGGTGGTGAAACCCTTTGCGAGACCGGCCACTTCCTGCTTGTCGACGGTGAATTCATAATAGTTGTTGTAATGCGTGATGTCTTCATACGTATTGACCGGATTCCCCAATTCATCGGTCGCACCGGACGTGGGAACGGGCCGAGCATCCTGGGATTCATTCGCCACGGACGGGGCGCAGGCAGCCAGCAGGGCTGCGCCGGTGGCCAGGCTTGCGGCCTTCATAAAATCTCGCCGTGAAAGATACGTATCCTTCGGCGTGATCTCCGATGATCGGATGGGGACGGACTTATACACACTGGTCATGGCTTGTTTCTCCTCTGGTCTTTGTGATCATTCCGCAGGCAGGCTTGAATGGCGACTGCATGATTGTAGTCTCCTTGATGCCCCCATTCTAAGAAACCTTTCTTACGAAAAGATTATGAAGAGTTAAGAGTTTCGTTAGGGCGGGCGAAGAGGGGCCGGCTGTCCCGTGAAAGATTGAGTTCGGATAATAAATCCGGAAGCTCAATCCAGTTCACGGATGGCCGGATTAAACAAGGGCAGCAGGCTGATCAGGGCAGTGATCCCTCCGGCAGCCAGAAAAACGCTGGTGACACCGATCCGGTCGATCAACCAGCCGGTAAAGGCGAATCCGATCGGAAGCAGAGCAAAGGAACCCAGGGTATCCACACTGGAGACACGGCCCATTTTTTCAGGAGGCACCCGTTCCTGCATCAGATTGGTCCAAATCAGGGAATCGATTTCCAAAGCGGCCCCATTTATCAGTGCAGCAAACACAAGAAAATATAACGGCATCCTCAAACCGAATACGCCGAGTCCGATGCCGGCCAGCGCACCACAGACATAGAATACAACCCCCCGGCGGCGGATCTTCTGAAAACTGCCCATCAGCAAGCTGGCAATGGCATATCCAATCGGAAAGATCGCATAAATAAATCCCAGCATTTTTTCGTCACCGCCCAGTTTTTGCTGGACAAGAAAGGGCATGGCAATGCTGTACGGCCCCGCCAGGGTGATGTTGGTGAAGGCAAATACCAGAATGGCCACCCATAGGACCGGGGAGGAGAATATCGTTGCGAACCCGTCACGCAGGTCATCTTTAAAATGCTGGAGGGCGAATCCGCCCTGGTCCTGGCGGGCAGGCGCGGGGATATTAAGAAGCGCGACCACCGTCAAGGCACCCACGAGGAAGGAAAAGGCATTAAATCCAAATGCCACTGCCGTGCCGCCAAATCCAACGATCAAGCCGCCGATAGCCGGGCCGGCCACACGCCCGAATTGCATGCTCAGACTGTTGATCGAGTTGGCACTGGGCAGGTCCTCCTCTGCGACAATCTGTTGAATGAGGGCGTTATATGCGGGCAGAAAGAACGCATCCGCAAAACCGAACAGAACGGCGATGACATAAATTTCCCACAACACAAGCCGGTCCGTGTACGCCAGCCATGTTCCCGCGAGCATGATGAAGCCGCGGGACGTGTCCGACATAAAAAGCAGCAGACCGCGCGGCATGCGGTCCACAACCACACCGCCAATCAGCACAAAAAGGACCATCGGCAGAGTGCTGAAAAACAGGACTGCGCCCATGGCCGTGGCCGAGCCTGTTTTCTCCAACACCCACCAGGCAATGGTGATCTGAAAAAGAAAATCACCGATGCGCGAAAGGGTCTGGCCAAAAAGCAGCGCCGAGAATTTTTTGTTGTGAAAAGCACGGAAGGTGGATCTCATTTGACTTCTCAACCGAATAAAACAATCTCACAAAGGGATGTTTAGAAGAAAGGCCCCCCGGAAAACCCGGAGAGCCTTTTAATTCAAAAAGAACAATAAAACTATTCGCCAAACGAATCCACCGCCGCCTGCTGGGTTTCGTAATTGGGGATGTTTTGCAGGAAGCCGGTGATACCCAGCACATGATACACCTGTGGAGGCGCATTGCATAATTTCACACGGGCCACCTTAAAATGTTCCTCGGCCGGGGTGTACAGTTTATAAACCTTTTGCATGGCGCGCATTCCGGCGCTGGTAAGGGTATCCACCTCGGCCAGATCAAGCAATAAATACCGGCTGCCTTCGTTATATGAATCCCGGGCCGAAGCGAGCAACAGCTCTTCGCTTTGCGCGTCCAGCCAGCCGCGCAAGTGAAAAACGGTAACATGTACCCTGCCCTGAACCTGTTCCTTTGTGATCTTTAGTGTGACTTCCATGGCTCCTCCGGTTTAACGAATTATATGTCCAATTCACCGGAATGAGAACGATTCGCCCCTCCGATGGATCGTAACCTGCCCGCCCCGGTACAGGGTCACCTGACCTGCGCCGTACACCCTCCAAGCACCCTGGCCTTCATCGACCATGCCGGTTTGTTCGTCCACACCGATCAGCAGGGCATCCGGCAACTGGCGGCCGAGGTCGCCGGCCCATGTTTTTCCAAACCGGTTGTGATGAGGAAGGAAACAGGTATTGGGAATCAGGTTGAGGCCGTGCAATAATTTTTGATCATGGGGGTCGAAATAATGTTCACACAGAACCATTGCCCCGGCGCTGCTGCCTGCAATCACAGCCCCCTGTGCGTGGGCATCCAAGGCAGCCTGCCAGCAGGCACTATTCGCAAGAGTCTCCCCCAGGTAGCGCGGAAAGCCTCCCAGCAGGTAGATCAGACCCGAGGTTCGAATCGCCGCGGCCAGGGAAGGATCGTTGGCGCTGAATGCATCGATCACATCCACCGTAAATACATTTTTGGCGCCCAGGCTTTTAAACCAGCGCACGCCATTCGCGCCTGCACGTTTATGATTGTGGTCGGGGGCCGCTGCGGTGGGCAGGATGCAGACCGGACGATCCGGTCCGCCAGCGAGCTGCATGGCACGCAGGTCCGGTTCGGACATATGTCCGCCAAACTCGGCCCCGCCCTCCAGTACAAGATATCCCACTGCGGGACCTATTTATTGAACGAACGCAGGCCTTCCTGCAAGTCGGCAAATACAGGGATGTTATGCAAAAAACCCGCGACATTCAGGATGTAATAGATCTCCGGGCTGGTGCCTGCAAGTTTAAAAAAGTCGGATTTATAAGGTTCATCAGGGTGCGCCTTTTCCCAGGCTTCAATCTCAGATTTGGGAGTGAAGAGTTTATAAATTCCATGAAAGGCGCGCAAACCAGCACTGGTCAACATGGCCAACTCACTAAGATCCAGCAGCAAAAAGCGCATCCCCTCATCATGCACCTCCTGGGCGTTCTTCACAAGGGCGTTCTCGCTTTGTCCATCCAGCCTGCCTGCGAGATGCAGCACGGTCACGTCCCCCATCCTGCTCTTGGTGATGGTCAACATGTTTTCCATACGAATGCTCTCCTCGATCCTGTTCCAAATGATGGGATCCGGCATAAACAACCTCCGGGTCCAGGCATTATACATCAAGCAAAAATCCCCGCGCTCGTCAGCGCGGGGATTTTTATGGAAGGGAAAATGGGAACTTACTGACCCAGCTTGGTCATTTCGAAATCGTCAAAGGTGATGTTTGTGCCCGAATCCTGCTCACCGCTCGCGGCAAACAAACCGACCACGCCGCTGGTGTATGAAGAATCGGAAACGCTGTCAATCTTCTGACCGTTGACATACAAGGTCATGCTGCCGTTGCCGCAATCCAGGCCGATGCGCATGGAGGTACCGGCTGACGAAATAACATCCGAGTTGCCTTCCTTCAGGTAGACATCAGCTCCCACCACGGAGGATTTGATGAAGGCGTAATATCCGTCGGAGGCGACACCCACATAATAGAAGGAGTTGGTGCTGCCCTGTTCATTGCAGACAATGCCAAAGACCGCCTTGGGATCGGTGCTTGCATTGGTGACACTGGCTTCGATATGGATGTTCTCATACGATGTGGTGTCCGGTGTGGACCAGGTCACATAAAATGGTTGATACACGATCATTTGCAGCCCGCCGTTTGCGTATTCCACGGAACTGGAGCTGTCCGTGCCGGTACCCCAACCGCTGTTTGAACTCGAAAAATCATCCTTGGGCAAAGGATTGAGGACGGAGTCCAAATTGGGAAGGGCGCAGGCCAGGGAGGCCAGGGCCAAAACCATGACAAAAGCAAAAACTTTCAGAGCTGTTGATTTCATGACATTCTCCTTTTTTAAGTTGGGTGACATTGTAGCATCACATCGAAATCAAAAAAGGGTACTTTGTTCCTACTTTACCCCGCGTTCGACTTCGACATGCATGGAACTTCCATCCGTGATGACCGAGATCCAACCATTGCGGTCGGTTCGCAGCAACGAGTGGCCCTCCAAGGCATCCAGAACCTCCTGCGCAGGCAGGCCATTCGGGTCGCCTGCCGAAACACTCAAGACGGTCAGCTCCGGATTTAAATTCTCGACCAGATCCGGCGGATTGGAGGGTCCATAGCCTGAATCAGCCAGCAGCAGTACATCCACCTTGTCGATCACATTCCCATAATCGATGGCCGAAAATATATCTTCACTTACCCCGATGGGAAGCAGGGCACGGAAATTCCCGTCCTGGACGAGAAGCACGCTTCCACGCGGACCGACAGCCTGCACCTCGATAAAGATGCCGTCTCCCAGCTCAAGCCTTTGCCCTGTTTCCGCGCGGCTGACGGGAATATCCTCATCCGCAAAAAATTTATCCAATTCCTGGGCGGAAAACGAAGCCTGGATGTTCCCGCTCCACAACACATTTCTGGGCGGATATCTTTCCAACACGCGTGGAAGGGCGGCCAGCTGCTGTTCCTGCGTGGATGCAACGATCAGCCAATCCAGTTTGCGGCTGAAGAAAGGCAAACGCCGGCCAAGCTCATCGGAAAGTTCGCTCGTGCTGCCTCCCCCGTTGACCAGTACATTCCTGCCCTGCGGCGTTTGAATGAGCACGGCATCCGCCGACCCGACATCCAGGAAAGTGATATGAAGCTGGCCATCCCCGGAGGTGGCCGAGGCGCGCCAGAAAAGGATGGTGCAAATGAACAGGAGACCAATGGTCGCGCCCAATGCAACCGTCCGCAGGCGGGAGCCCAGGGAGAGGAAATAATCTTTAAGACGGCGCCAGTTAAAGGTCACAGAAAAGAGCGCGATGTAACAGCACACGACCAGCCACAGGGAGGCGTCTCCCAGGACAACGACTCCATGCGGCACGCGTTCAAACAATTCCACCATGCGTATGGTATAGGTTGCAAAGGGCCAGGCAACCCAGGCCATGAGTTGTCCCAGCGGATAAATCACCAGGCTGGTGAAGACCGCCAGCCCGCTCGCGATCATCACGGCCGGCTGAACCGGCAAAATGAACGGATTGGCAATGAAGGAAACCAGGGAGATGTGTTTGAAATGATAGGCCATGATCGGAATGGTGGTGAGCTGGGCGGCAAAGGTCAGAGTAACATTCTCGTTAATGAGGCGGGTGATGGTGCGCGTCCCTGTAAATCTCGCAAAGAAATTATTGACAATATTGGAGAAGGGCTCGGCATACAGGATCAAACCGAGGGTGGCAAAGAAGGATAATTGAAAACCCACATCCCAAAGCACGGGCGGATTGAGAATCGCCATGATCAATGCCACCACAGCCAGGGCATTCAAGCCCATGTTGCGCCGGCCGAGCTGACGGGCCAGCAGGGAGATGCTGCCCATAAAGGCAGCGCGCATGACCGCGGCCTCCGCTCCCACGAGAAAAGCATACAGGAAAATGCCGAGAATGGCAACCGCAGCACCATATCGTTCTCCCAGGAGGGTTTTGAAGATCGAGAAGAAGGCGCCTGCGATGATGGCGATATTGAAACCGGAGATGGCGATGATGTGCGCCGTGCCGGTGTCCTTAAAGGCATTTTGCAGCTCCCGGGTAAGCCCGGTGTCCACACCGAACAAAATGCCGGCCAGCAGGGAGGCTTCAGGATCGTTAAAAAGCCGGTACGTATTTTGAAGCAACTTTTCCCTGAAAGCATAAACGGCCTTGTAAAAAATATTGCCGCCATTTCCCGGCAGGACCGTCACCTCCGCGATGGAGATGCTGGAATAGATCCCCTCGCGTGCCAGATAATCACGATATGAAAACTCATCCGCTTCGGGGGGAGTTTGCAGCCTGCCGCGTATGCGCACGCGTTCCCCATACTGATAGGTTTGATGAATCGGCACGCGGACCAGGATCAACCCACTGACCGGCAGGTCGCCGTTGCCGTTATCGATGGCTTCCACATTGACGCGAAGATTGGTATAGGTATCCCGATAGTCCGGCGGCCTGGCCAGTGTGCCAGTCACCAGCATTTCATAATCGCGATCATTGTAAAAAGCCACATGAAAGGCATCAATGGCAGGTTGTGCGGCCTGGTATCTCCAGGCCCCAAGACAAACAGTGATCAAAATTGCGAAAGCGATTGGATGAATCTGAAAATTCGAAATCCGATGCCCGAATCCCGGCGAGAGGCGGCGCAGGATGATCAGAATGATCAGCGCGAAAGCTGCAAAAAACATCCATAATCCCGCAGGCAGGCTGAAAATATCCGCAAGAAGTATTCCAGCGATAAAAGCAATCGAAACCCACAGCAAAGGCATGGCTGGGATTGTACATTAGATTTTTGGTTGCATGACCGGGCCATCTATATCCGGGTAATATCGCTGGCATCAGTGCAAACCTGACTTCCCTCCTCCAAAATGGTGACATTCAAACAGTGTCTCAAAGATATAATCGCCACATCATGAAAGATTCGAAATTGATCCTGGTCACCGGCGCCACCGGCTATGTCGGCGGCAGGCTGGTGCCGAAATTGCTGGAAGCCGGCCATCGTGTGCGCTGCCTGGTGCGGGACCCCTCCCGTCTGCAGGGCCGCGCCTGGTTGAATCAAGTTGAAATTGTGACCGGAGATGCACTCTCCGCCGACGACCTCACCCGGGCCATGAAGGGTGCATCGGTCGCGTACTATCTAATTCATGGCATGCAGGGCGGAAAGATCAATGCCGAACGGGATCTGCAGGTAGCCCGCAATTTTGCACAGGCAGCTGAAGATGCAGGCATTCAAAACATCATCTACCTTGGCGAGCTGGTCGATCCAGCCGCGGACCTGTCCCCCTATCTGCGCGCACGTCATGAAACCGGGTATCTCCTGCGCTATGGAAAGGTTCCGGTCACGGAGTTTCGGGCCGGCATGATCATTGGTTCCGGCAGCGCGCTGTTCGAAATGGTTCGTTATTTGACGGAGCGCGAACCGCTGCTGGTCTGTCCAGCCTGGTTTTATTCAGAGGCCCAGCCCATCGCGATCCGGGATGTCCTTTCCTATCTGGTGGATGCACTCAAAACACCGGAAAGCACAGGCCGCGTAATTGAGATTGGCGGTCCCTCGCGCCTGACCTATGCAGACATGCTCCTGGGGTATGCAAGGGAACGGGGCCTCAAGCGCCGCCTGGTCCGCACCCCGATCTATGCGCCGCGTCTTTCGGCCTACTGGGTTCACATGATCACCCCGATCCATTGGCGGGTGGTCGCTCCGTTGATCGAAGGCCTGCGCGCCAATCTGATTGTCCGCGATGATGCGGCCAGAAAACTTTTTCCGAACATTCAGCCGATCGATTTCCAAACTGCCGCCCACCTCGCACTGGGACGCATCCAACGTGACAATGTCGAGACGAACTGGGCCAATGCATTGGTCACAGTGCTGGGCGATCACAAACCGTATCAATTCAGCGTTGAAGAAGGCATGTTCATTGAACGCAGGAAGACCCTGCTGGATGTCAGCCCCGAGGCCGTCTTCCGGGCCTACACGGGAATTGGCGGTGAGCGCGGCTGGCTGTACATGAATTGGGCCTGGGGCCTGCGCGGTTGGATGGATAAGGTCATTGGCGGCGTGGGCCTGCGGCGCGGGCGCCGGCATCCCGATGAAGTCCATGCCGGAGAAGCCCTGGATTTTTGGCGGGTTGAAGTCGTTGAAAAAAATACAAAAATGCGGCTGCTGGCCGAGATGATCGTGCCGGGTAAAGCCTGGCTGGAATTCGAATCCCAGCTTCAGGGGGACAAAACCCTCCTGACTGTGACAGCTTACTTCGATCCGCATGGACTCAGCGGATTTCTATATTGGTATGCCATGTGGCCCTTCCACAAATTCATCTTCGACGGCCTGGCCCGCAGACTCGCTTCACGCGCACGGGTGCTTGCTCATTCGTATTAGGCAGCTCGTGCCGGGACGAAGAACATTGTCCGCAATCTCCCGCCCCGCGGGGATGTCATGGAACTCCGGCGCCCCTGCGGGGTTTTACCGTTTTATCGGACGCCCACCCATAAACCAAGGACGAGTCAACATGCCCATTCTGTCATTTATCATTTTTCCTATGCTCGGATATTTAAGCGGTTCGCTGCCTTTCTCCATCTGGATCACACGCCGTGTCAAAGGTGTGGATGTGCGCGATGCGGGGTCAGGTCATGCGACCACCACGAATACGATCCGTCAGGCCGGTTTTGGCTGGGGTGCGCTTGTATTGATTCTGGACCTGGCAAAGGGCTTCATCCCGACCTGGTTTGCCCTTCACTTCGCGCATAATCTTTACCCCCTGCTTGTTCCGATCACCGCCACTTGTACAGTCATTGGTCATTGCTGGCCGCTCTTCGCCCAATTCCGCGGCGGCATGGGACTGGCCACCACAGGCGGGGCCTTTCTGGCCGTCAGCTTTGCGGCCTTCCTGATCTGCCTGGGGCTGCTGGTCTTTTTTGTCCTGATCATTCGCCATTCTGCGCGCGCGAGTGTGGCAGCGGGAGTCCTGGCCGGACCCGCCCTGTGGCTTTTCAATATCCGTGACGCGGCGCTTTGGACTGCCCTCGGCGCGGGATCCGTGATCGCGATCCGGTTCCTGATCGATTGGAATCGAACCTATCGCGAGTTGTGGCTTGACCGGGAGAACGCAGGAAAAAAGGCGGGTTAGGATCCTGCCAATCTCCCGGGAGCAGCTTCGGGCGGGTCCAGATGCGGGCATAGAAAAAGCCCTGGCTCATCGCCAGGGCTTTAATCATTTCCCAACAACCAATCCATAATGCCGGATCTCTTCTTGGCAACCTCCTCCAATTTCGGCATGGAGAGGATCACCACCGTAATATTATCGTGCCCGCCGCGCTCGTTGGCCATGTTGACCAGAGTTTCCGCCGCGGTCTTCATATCCTTCTTCGAACGGATCGTCTTCAGGATCTCGTCATCCCATACCAGGTCGGTCAGGCCGTCGGTACAAATCAAAATGGTGTCGCCGGGTTCCAGATGAAAGCCCTGATTACTTTCTGATTCTTCGTTGCTCTCTTCATCATCAATCCGCATGCGGAAATCCACATTGGGAAGTTTAAGTCCGCCGAGATACCTGCGGATGACATGCACATTCGGATGATTGTGCATTTGCTCCGCAGTAATGATGCCTTTTTCAAAGGCTTCCTGGACCCAGGTATGGTCGATCGTCAGGCGCTGAATCTGTCTGCCGCGCAGAAGATAAATACGCGAATCACCAACGTAGGCCGTGTAGAGTTTGTTCTCGATCACCCACACACAGGCACAGGTCGCGCCCATGCCTTCCTGATCGTCATTGCCGGCCGAATGTGCCGAAATGGCCTGGCTGGCATCATGAATGGCAGCCTCAAGAATCTTAACCGGTTTCTTTGCATTGCTCTCGGCCACGCCGCTGGTGATGTAATTCACCGCGAGTTCCGCAGCCACCTCTCCGGCGCGATGCCCGCCAATTCCATCAGAGACGATCGCGAAGAGCGCCGGGCGTGAATCATCCCTGCTCAGCTGGAACGATGAGATCGCATACCGGTCTTCATTGTTCTTGCCGGACATGCCGGCGTGGCTGATGGCAGCTACGTGTAGATGGGCAAGCGAGGAGCGGATCATTCTTCCGGATTGAGGAGGGTAACCGTGGGTTTTGAGGTAACAGGCGGCACATTAAGCACGAACCGGTATATTAATTGACCGAAGTTTACCATATCCCCATGGACCAGCCGATAGCCCTCACGGGGGATGGGGTCGTGATTTACCCAGGTTCCCGCTAGTGAATTATTGTCCTGAAGCAGAAAACCGCCATCATCGGTCAGTCTCAGCCGGGCATGCACGGATGAGATGGTCGGGTCATCCAGGATCTGGGTGCATTGCACTGGATCGGTTCCGAAAACGATCTCTTTTTCCAGGATGTGGATTGGAGTGCCGGCAACAGGTTGACCATTCAAATCAATGCGAATGAACGAAGCAACCGATTCCTTTTTCGCGGCTTTTTTAGACCGGGGTTCTGTTGGAGATTTTTTGGAAGGGGCGCGCTTCTTTTTGGGCTTTACTTCCGCAGCCACGTTTTGCGCGGACATTAACGGCTCTTCATTCACAGCCGGAACGGGCTGGGTCAGGGGATCGGCTTCCACCCGACGCGCTTCCTGCGCCGCTTGTAGTGTGGGCAGGCGGAAACGTCCGCTGATTAAAATAAGGAAGAGCACCAGGCCCGCGAGGATGATGGAGCCAAAGGTAATGGGAGTTCTGTATTTGGCCAGAAGCGCAGCCGGACCGCTCGGGGGTTTGATGACCGTGACCGTGATCGGCACAGGCATGCTGGTTTTGCTCAGGCCCAGCATATCCACCGCTTCCACAACGATCTGATGATCGGCTGTGTCGGTGTATGGAGACAGGTCCCAGGTGAACATGTTGAAAGGTTCGGCCGTGTTCTCGTCCGCGATCTGACCGTCGACATATAAAGTGGTGCGCGTTAAAGGACGCTTATGGCCGTCCGGAAATTCGACGATGATCTCCATCTGCTGGGTGAGAGGCAGGAGAATTTCGGTGTTGAACGGGTCATCCGCGGGCGCTTGGCGCGTGATCTGCAGCGCGGAACTGACCGGGAAGGGATTGGGCGGCTGGATATCCACACTGAACTTTTGCTCGGCGGAGATCAGGTCCCCCGAGGATAATTTCACCCGGACACTGACTCCGTGTTCGCCAGCCGTCATTAGATGCGAGGTGTAGGCAAGACCGTAGATCCTGCGCAGCGGCGAAAAGTAGCTTTCAGGGTCGGGAAATCGCTGCTCACCGGAGAACTCGAACATTGTTCCGCCGGTCTGAATGGCCATGTTGTTGAAGATCGCGGCGCTTGTGGTGGCAAAGGTATTGTCCGCATCCACATACCAGACAAAGATATGAATGTGCTCCGCAACGGCGCGCTGGATATATTGATCCACTGCCGAGGCGAGATTGGGATCTTCCATTTGCGGGGTGATGAAAAGGATCGCGCGTTTCATGCCCATTCGGGGGGTCTGTTCGCTGACCGTATCAATGGCGATGGAAAGGGATTGCAGATTGGGTGCTGCAGTGCGGAAATCCGGCTGGAAGCCGTTCAGCCCCACGGCAAAATCCGCAGCGCTGGCATGATTGATCACGGACCCGGCCTGACTCACCAGACTGTAGTCATCCGGGAGATCGGCTGGACGGCTTTGCGCCCACTGCATCAGGACCTGCGCAGCACGCTGAAAACGCGAGAATCCGTTGGCATTGCGTGAGTCCAGAGCCGCGCCCTGGTTGACGGCCACGACCAACTGCAACGGGATGGCCATCTCAGTCAGGGAATCAAGCGGAAGCTGCTGCCCGTCCTCGACAACCGTGACAGATTCGGGAATGAGTCCCGATGCGAAAATGCCCTGGGAGTCAAAGACGTCCAAAAACGCGGAAACGGTTGGAAAGGCGGACACATCCACAGGGTAGAGATCCGCAGAGGCCAGGTTGGTCTGCTGCGCCCGCACACTCGAAACCGAACCGAGCAGGAGACACAAACAGAAAAATACCGCGGAAAACTTATGCATGGGCTTCCACAAAAACAGGGATTTCCTGGGCAGGCTGGGTCAGGCGCAGATAAGTCAATGTCCACACGGATTCGGTATAGGTTGTCAACACGCCGCGGACAAACCAGGCTGCCGGAGTGTAGCAAAGAATGAATATGCCTGCCGCGGTAAATGGCCACCAGGAGGTGATGTTGCCTTGAATGAGGGATTGCATCAACGGGAAGATTATCAGCAGCACAGGCAGGGCCAGCAGGACGCCAATGATAAAGCCGGCAATCCCAAGCAGAATGCCGACGATCAGCATGGCGACGATGTTCTGTGAGAAGACCTGCCAGCCGCGCGCAAGTGCGGCGAAGACCCCTTTGCCTTCCACAAGAATGGCTCGTTTAACCTGAAAGTGATACAGGGTCAGTGCGATCGAAAAGGGGATGGCGCAGCAACAAAAAGCCAAAAGAAACATCACTAGCCCGCCGCCCAAGGCGGCCTCGCTGGCCTGGCCTCCCATGGCAGGAACCAGGAACGCGAACATGGACAGGATAAAGATCGCGATATAGGGAATCCAGATGACCAGCGCCGCTCCCAAAAGCTGCCAGAAATAATCCAGACCTTCGCCAAAGAGTTCCCCGAAGCGCAGGATCTCAACATTGTTTTCCGCATGGACCACACCGCGCGCCAGTCCCGCCGTGCCAACCAGCGAGAAAAAAACCTGCAGGACAATGGCAATGAAGACAAAGGCAAAAAGAGCAAACAGGACCCATGTATTGTGCTGGAACCATGCTTCAACCCGCCCGAAAAAAGCCTCCATCTGCCTCATCATTTCAGGAGACAGGGGGCTGTCACCCGGGCTGACGCTGCGACGGCTGCTGGAGTTGGAATTGCTTCCACCGCTTCTCCCGCAGCTGGCGAGCATTCCAAAGATCCACAAGACCTTGTACTTCCAGGTGATCTTCGCGGCGCGGGTGAATACTTCAAACATGTCGAATTTCATGGCTGATCCTTGGTTTGCAATTTGTTGAATATAACCTGATTCTCTGTTTTTTGCGCGAGCCGCAAAGAGGTGAGATCCAGAGTGATTTTCATGAAAACTCCGATCGTGGTCGAAATCAGGATCATTAATGGGAGGAAAATACAGGAAAAGAGCAGGCTTTGCGTGCCGATCTGCCGTCCGGACTCGAGCAGAAAGGGCACGAAAAATATGGGCAGCATCAAAGGCGTAACGATGAAACTGGTCAGGATCGAACTGACCAGATAGACGATCAACATCAGGAGGATATATTTCCAGACATGGGCACGCACCCGCTGAAAGGCGGATTTGATTGCATCCGTCACATGCATGTCGTCAACGATGACGGCCAATTGGGCAGACTCCATGAACGCGACCATCAAAAAACTCAACGGGGTCAGCAGAATCATGATGGGCTGCAGACAAATGGAGGCCATCCCGATTGTCACCAGGATCAACGCAAAAGCCAGCATGGAAAAGACGAAGAAAGCCAGGCCAATCGTCAGGTTGACGATCAGCATCACCCCCAGGGTGCGCCAGAAATACGGCAGGCCGTCACGCAGCAGGTCCATGAATTGGGTAGAGCCTTCCCCCCGTTCGGCGCGGACCACGCCGAGAGTGGCCGCTGAACTTGCAAGCGCTCGCAGCCCGTAATTAACAGGCGTGAAGACTGCAAAGATGATCAAAAAAACAACACCCAGGAAGTTGTAAGCAGCGCTGGAAATATCGGCATCGGCTTTCATAATGACGGGCGCGAGGAAGGCCAGGAAAAGCAGAAACGGGAGGGACCCCGCCAGCATGGGCAGGAGCAGCAGCCCCCAAATGGATTTACATCTCCAGGTGATCTGCCCGGCGCGCGTCAAAACAGAGCCGTAATCAAAATTCATGTTTCCGCCTATTAAGAATCAGTCTTTATTTTCCCGCCCCAGGCAGCGTTTACTCCCATTCGTTTACTCCCATTCAATGGTCGCTGGTGGTTTGCTCGTAATATCATACACCACCCGATTGATTCCTTCCACCTCGTTCACAATACGGTTCGAAACCCGCGCCAGAAGCTCATGCGGCAGGCGCGCCCAGTCAGCGGTCATAAAGTCCTCGGTGGTCACCACGCGGATCGCAGCCGCCTCCTGATACGTGCGCATGTCACCCATCACCCCCACCGACCTGACAGGCAGCAAAACCACAAAGGCCTGCGAGGCCCTGCCGCCCTTGCCCAGGAATCCCTCTTTGGACAATTCCTCCTGCAGGATGTGATCGGCCGCCCGCAAACGGGACACACGCTCGGGTGTGCACTCCCCGAGACAGCGCACGGTCAAACCCGGACCCGGGAAGGGCTGCCGCCACACCAGGCTTTCACTCAACCCAAGCGCTTCCCCCACCAACCGAACCTCATCCTTAAATAAATAACGCAAGGGTTCGACGAGTTCAAATTCCATATCCTTGGGAAGCCCGCCCACGTTGTGATGAGACTTGATCTTCTCTGCCTTGCTGCGGTCCGGCCCGGAGGATTCCACCACATCGGGATAGATCGTCCCCTGCACTAAAAACTTCGGCCTGCCCACATTCTTGGCTTCACGCTCAAAAATACGGATAAATTTTTCGCCAACGATCTTTCGCTTTTGTTCCGGGTCTGTGACACCTTTCAACGCGCCCAGAAAATCAGAGCTGGCCTCCACTGTAATTAATTCCACACCTAATCCGCCGCGTAAAGCAGATGCAACCTGTTCGCCTTCCTTATGCCTGAGCAAGCCCGTATCCACAAAGACGGTCACGAGTTGATCACCAATGGCTTTGTGGACCAATGCCGCCGCAACGGTTGAGTCCACGCCGCCGCTGACTGCCGCCAGCACACGTTCCTTGCCAACCTGTTCCCGAATCCGCTTGACGCTTGTTTCGATAATCGACAAGGGCGTCCAGTCCGGTTGGACGCTGCAAATATCGATCGCAAAATGCTTGAGCAGTTCGGTCCCATTGGGAGTGTGATGCACCTCAGGGTGGAATTGCACGCCAAAGTATTTTCTCTTCATATCGCCCATGGCTGCGAAAGGGCTGTTGCCGCTTTTTGCCAGTGCAATAAAGCCCTCCGGCATGCGCGTGATCCGGTCCCCATGCGACATCCATACCCTGGAGATGGCATCCAGCATCGTGCCGGGCACGATCGGCTCGATTTCGGCCGGTCCATACTCGCGTTCGGTCGACGGGCTGACCTCACCGCCCAGGGCATGGGTCAGCGCCTGCATGCCGTAGCAGATTCCCAGGATGGGCAGGCCGGATTCCAGGATAAATTTCTGGATATAAGGCGCATCCTTTTCATACACGGATTTCGGTCCGCCGGAGAGGATGAAACCCTTCGGTTGAATCGAGAGGATCTTTTCCTGCGGTGCATCCCAGGGAAAGAGCTCGCAATACACATTTACTTCACGCACGCGCCGCGCAATGATCTGCGCGTATTGCGAACCGAAATCGAGGATGGCAATGGACTCTGTCATTTATTAATTCCTGTGTGGCAGGTAAAGATTGGAGGTTGGTGATTAATCTTCAAACCTTTTAATCTGCAACATCTGAAATGAGATGAAAATGCAAATGCGGAAAATCCTGATACTCACCGCCATTCACAATGAGACGATAGGCCTGCAAGTGGAATTCCTCCACGAGGGTTTGAACGGTGGAAAACAAGTCTGTGAAGAAGGCGGTATCCTGCGGGTCGAGTTGAGCCAGGGATGCGACTTTCCGCTTGGGCACGATCAGCACATGAAACGTATGGCTGGGGGAAGGATGATGAAACGCAAGCAGGCTTGAGGTCTCGCGCAGACGCGTGACCGGGATCAGGAAACTCATATGGGCGAAGATCCATCCGATCCAGTGAATGATAATCGGGATTCGCAACAACCGCTTCATCAAAAAAACATTTCAACTTTTGAGGGTTGAAATGTTAATCCACAAAGGTGATCCTGCCGTTATCCAGGGAGGCGATGCAGGCCAGTGATTCGATCTGCACCCCGAGTGTCTTGAGGGCTTCGCGGCCGCCTTCGAAATCCTTCTCGATCAGGGCGCCGATACCCACCACCTGTGACCCGGCGGCTTCGGCCAGACGCACCAGACCGAGGATGGTCGCTCCCGAGGCAAGAAAATCGTCGATGATGAGGACCTTTTCATTATTGGCAAGATATTCAGGAGAGACGATCAACTCGACCATGCGTCCCTTGGTGTGGGAAGGAGCCAGCGTAAGATAAACCTGGTCCGGCATGGTGACGGGTTTATTCTTGCGGGCATATACAACCGGAAGGCCGAGATGAATACCGGTCGTCAGCGCGGGAGCGATGCCGGAGATCTCAGCCGTCAGGATCTTGGTGGCGCCCACATTTTTAAATCGTTTTGCGAACTCGCGCCCGCAGGCATCCATCAAGGCAGGGTCCACCTGATGATTGACGAAACTATCGACCTTTAGAATTCCATTCCCCAGGATTTGACCATCCCTTGCAATCCGGTCTCTCAGTTGCTTCATACTTGCCTCCACATTGACTAGACAGATTTTTGAGGGATTGTACAACGTGATAAAAGGATTTGCCAGAGGGAAATATTTTAAACCCGTCCGCTCCAAAGGACTCCTGGAATACGCGGAACATCTTTTGAAAATTCTGAGTGATAATCTTTTTTTTTCGCAGTCATTCCGCCAAACCTGTGCTAATCCTCGATTAAGGTCATAAAAAAGTCTGTGTTAGAATTCTGTGAGTGAATCGTACAAAAATTTTGGTGTTGGCATCCAACTCTCCGCGCCGCAAACAGTTGCTCGCCCTGGGGAACCATGAGTTCAGGGTGACCGTCTCTGATGTGGACGAAAGCCAGCTGGCAAACGAATCACCCCGGGACTATGTGCTGCGTCTGGCCCGGGCCAAGGCGCTGGCAGTGATCAAAAATGCAGACCCTGAAAGCATCATCATCGGGTCGGATACCGCGGTCATTGACGGCAGCGAAATCCTTGGCAAACCCAGGGACACGCAGGACGCCGAACGTATGCTCAGGCAATTGCGCGGGCGCACACATCAGGTCTACACCGGACTGGCAGTCCACCGGGTCCGCGATGGATCAACCCTGACAGAACTCTGCATCACCGACGTCCCCATGCGCGCATATTCCGACGATGAGATCAGTGCCTATGTTCAAACAGGCGATCCCATGGACAAGGCCGGCGCGTACGCCATTCAGCACCCAGATTTCCAGCCGGTCAAATCCATGCACGGGTGCTATGCGAGCGTCATGGGATTGCCGATGTGCCACGTGATGCGCACACTGCAAAAACTCGACCTTGAGTTCTCCCCGGGCATGCCGGCGGCCTGTCAAACCCTCTTGAATTATGATTGTCCCGTTTCGGGCGCGATCCTGCGCGGCGATTCGAACGGTCAATGAAAGGAAACGAATGAAAGTTTTACGTTGGATGAATATTCTCCTGGTCGTTGCTTTTCTTGCGGCCTGCAGCAGCGGCGGAACCGGCGGAAACGGGTTCAGCAACCTTTTCGCCTCCCCCACGCCCCTGCCGACCGCCCAAATCGGGATCACGCCTGCGCCCAATGCGGAGGCAGCCGTTACGAAATTCTTTCAAGCCTTGCAAAACGACGATTACGAAACGATGTATGCCATGCTGTCCAATGCCAGCCGCGACGTGCTCAGCCTGGAGGATTTCTCCAAACGCTGGAACGATGCGCTCAACGAAATGAGCGCAACCAGTTTCGAGTTTGTGATCAATTCCTCCAAGATCAGCCCGCACAATGCCGAAGTTGGCTATAGCGTCACCTACAAGACCGCATTGGCCGGGGACTTGCAAAGGAACATCGTCATGCGGATGGTCAACGAGGAGGGTTCGTGGAAGGTCGTGTGGGATGACGGCCTGATCATGCCGGAACTGGCGGGCGGCAATATCCTGAAAATGGACTACAGCATTCCGGCCCGTGGCGACATCTACGACCGCGAAGGCCTGCCCATCGTGACCCAGTCCGCTGCGCTCGCGTTCGGTATTCAAACCGAACAGATCGACCCGGACCTGCGCGGGACCCTGACCGCGGAACTTGGCAAGCTTTGCGGCTATGACCCCATCTACATTGATAATTTAATCGACGCGAACGGACCCGGCAATTATCTGCCGATGTGCGAAGCCTCGCGGGCCGAGGCACAGCGCCTGCTCTCGATCAACCCCGGCGGGTTGGTCGTCCAGGAATACAACTCGCGATATTACAACAGCACAGGGCTGGCGCCCCAGGCGGTTGGATACACACAGCCCATTTCCCCTGAACAGCTCAACACGTATCGCCGTCTGGGTTATAACGGCAGCGAGAAAGTTGGCCAGTCGGGTGTTGAAAAATGGGCGGAGGATTATCTGGCCGGCCAGCATGGCGGGACTCTGCGAGTGGTCGGCCCGGGCGGACAGATCATCTCCACACTTGGGCAGACCAGCCCGCGCGCGGCTGACTCCGTTTACCTGACCATCGACAGCAACATGCAAGCCTACGCTCAAAAGTCGATCGAATTCTTCCGTGGCGCGATTGTCGTCATGGAAGTGGATACCGGCCGCGTGATCGCCATGGCCTCCGCTCCGGATTTCGACCCGAATGCCTTTGAACCGGAAAACCCGAACGTGGGCGGCCTGGACCTGGAGACAAACCAGCCGCTCTTGAATCGCGCCAGCCAGGGACAATATCCGCTCGGTTCGGTTTTTAAGGTGGTCACCATGTCTGCCGCCCTGGAAAGCGGACTGTATCTTAAGGACACCACCTACGATTGCCAATATGATTTCACAAGACTGCCCGACCGCGTCCTTCACGACTGGACCTGGCAGCACTGTCAGGATGCAATTGCCGCAGGGGAGGCCTGTAATACATCCAGCACCAAACCATCCGGCGTACTGACTCTTCAGGAAGGCCTGATGCGATCATGCAACCCATATTTTTGGGAGATCGGCTGGGACCTGTTCACGAACTGGAGCCGCGGCACCGACATCGCCAACATGGCACGCGCCTTCGGCCTGGGTTCCCCGACCGGCATCGGTGAAGTGGAGGAAGCCAGCGGACAGATCCTCGATCCCACCAGTGAATACGATGCGGTAAACCAGGCCATCGGCCAGGGCGATGTGCAAGTCACCCCGCTGCAGGTGGCGAGATTCATGGCGGCCATTGCCAACGGCGGGACTTTATACCGTCCGCAGATCGTTGAAAAGATCCAGCCGGTCGAGGGCGACCCGAAGCTGATCTTCCGGCCCGAAGCCAACGGGACCCTGCCGCTGCGCACTGAAAATCTCGACATCCTGCGCGAGGCCCTGGTGATGGTAACCCAGGCCCAACGAGGCACGGCGCGTTTCAATTTGCGCGGCCTGCAATTCGACGTGGCCGGCAAGACCGGCACGGCTGAATCAGGCAATGGCAAGTCGCATGCTTGGTTTGCAGGCTATACCATGAACGAAGCCAATACCGGCCTGCCCGATATCGCCATTGCGGTCATTGTTGAAAATATCGGCGAGGGTTCCGAGTATGCGGTGCCGCTTTTCAGGGCCATGGTGGAAACCTATTATTACGGCAGCCCGCAGGCGGTTCCGTGGTTCGGTCAGATCGGCCAGCCGCTTCCCACCCCCACTCCCCTCGGCGGCAGCCAGTAATATTTAAAGGACAGTATTTGACCAACGAAATCCAAAAACGTGGTTTGATCGTCAAGGCCCAATCCGGTTTCTTTACTGCAGAGACCGGAGAGGGCCTGATTGTTTGCCAATTGCGCGGCAAGCTAAAACAAGGCCGGGCCGTGGGCGACATCGCCGCCCTGGGTGATCATGTGCTGTTGACGGTTTTGGCCGATGGCTCCGGAGTGATCGAAAATGTCGAGGAGCGCAAGCAGGCCATCGTCAGGCTGGATCCGCGGCCGCAGGGTGTGTATCAGCAGGTTCTGCTGGCCAATGCCGATCAGGCTGTCTTCGTCTTCGCCTGTGCGAATCCGAATCCGAAATTAAGAATGCTGGACCGTTTTCTGGTCATCACCGAAAAGCAAAAGGTCCCGGCCGTGATCATCGCCAACAAGATCGACCTGGTGGAAAACGCGCGGGAAATGTTCAGCGTGTACGAATCGATCGGGTATCGTGTGATCTACACTTCCATCAAATCAGGAACCGGTGTGGAGGAGTTGAAAGCGCAGCTGCAAAACAAGGTCAGTGCGCTGGCGGGACCGAGCGGCGTGGGAAAATCCAGTTTGTTGAATGCGATTCAACCCGGCTTGGGACTCGCGGTCAACGAGATCAGCGCGGCAGTGAACAAGGGCAGGCATACCACAGTGACGCGGCAGATGTTCGCATTGGACGGCGGCGGATACGTGGCCGACACGCCGGGCTGGAAAAGCCTCGCGCTGTGGGACACCGAAGCCGAGGAGATGGATGCGTATTTTCCCGAACTGCGCGATCTGGTCCCGCAATGTCAATTCAGCGATTGCTCGCACAAACACGAACCCGGCTGCGCGGTCCTGGCGGCATTAAAGGCGGGCACGGTGCATCCTGAAAGATATGAGTCCTATCTGCGTCTGCGCGCGGGGCAGGAATAGTATTTTAAGGTGACAGTCAATGATCAGGCGACTGTCACCTGTTAGAATCAAAAGATGACCGGTAACTGGAATATGCTCGGACACGAATGGGCGGTGGACATGCTCCGCCAGCACGCCGCACGAGGAGAGGTGCGACACGCGTATCTTTTCTGCGGACCTCCCGGCCTGGGCCGCCGCACCCTGGCCTTGCGCCTGGCCCAGGCATTGAATTGCACAAGTCCCACTGCCCCCGGGGAACCCTGCGGGCAGTGCAGGGATTGCAAACAGATCGAAGCCATGCAGCATCCCGACATGAATGTGATCCAGGCAGTGGATGAAGATGGGGACGCAAAAGAAAACGGAACGCTCAAGGTGGATCAAATACGCGCAGTACAGCATTCCCTGTCGCTGAAACCCTATCAGGCAAAATACCGCGTGGCCTTGTTTTTACGATTTCAGGAAGCCAACGACAATGCTGCAAACGCCCTTCTGAAAACTCTTGAAGAGGCGCCCGCGCACGCCGTTTTATTATTAACCGCCGACAATCCCGAACAACTCCTGCCAACCATCGTTTCACGTTGTGAAATATTACGACTGCGGGCGCTGCCTGTCAAAACCATCGAAGCGGACCTGCTCGCCCGCGGTCTGGACGAGGAGCGTGCGCGCCTGTTGAGTCACATTTCCGGCGGACGTCCTGGATATGCGCGCAGGCTGGTCGAGGATGTCACATTGCTGGAAAAACGCGAGGAACGCCTGGACGACCTGCAAACCCTGCTGCATGCGCCGCGCGTGGAAAAATTCTCCTATGCGGACAAGCTCTCAAAGGACAAGGACGCCTTGCGCCAGGCAATCCTGATCTGGCTTTCGTACTGGCGGGATGTGATGCTGCGCACTGCAAAAGCCGAAGCCTCCCTCATCAACATCGACCGCAACATGGAGATCGAATTCCTGGCCGGCCGCCTGGACCTGAACATTGCCCGGCGCGTGGTCAGCGGCTTGGAATCCGCACTGGAAAAAATGGACAGGAACGTCAATTCAAAATTACTGGCTGAAGTCTTATTGATGGATTGGCCGAAGGTGTGATAGGGCAAAATTCGTTTTGAGAATGCACCTGCGGCCAGCCGGTGAACCCAAACAAAGTTTTTAATGTCCCCTGCAACCCGCAAGACATCCCCACTGAATAGGTGGCACATCCCCTGGGATGCGGACCGGCTGGCAATTCCAGTCATTCTGCTCGTGTCGGCGGCGGTCCATTTAAGCTGGATCTACTACACGCGCTATACTGCAGAGGATGCACACATCACCTTCCGCTTTGCAGAACAGCTCGCGGCAGGGCACGGGTTCGTTTACAACCCGGGGGAGAGGGTGTACGGGACGACCACGCCCCTCTTTACGATTCTTTTATCCCTATGGCTGAAGTTTGTTTCCGGCAATATCATCTTGGGCGCGGACCTGTTTAACCTGTGCGCGGCCGTCTCCATCCCAATCCTGACATGGAAAACCCTCAAATATTTGGAAAGATCCAGGGCTGAACAATTCTTTGTAATCTTTACGCTGCTGTTTTCGGCAAAACTGATCTTCTCGAACACCGAGGGCATGGAAACCCCGCTCTGCCTGTCCTTGATGGCAGCCTCATGGTACAGCTGGGTCAAAGGCCGGATAAAACTGACCGGCCTGCTGTGCGGCCTGTTGCTGTGGAACAGGATCGACACGGTCATTTGGCCGGTCATCCTGTGCATGGCCACTTTGTTATCCAGCAGAAAAAATTCAATCATTCTTGGAACAACCATCGCGATACTCTACCTGCCCTGGCTTGTTTTCGCAACGATTTATTTTGGATCCCCCATCCCGCAGACCGTAACAGCAAAATGGGTCGCATACAGCCAATTCAACCGGACTTCATACATCTCCCACATCGCCATCATCCTTAATTATCTGTCGGCGTTCAGAGACCAGGCGGGTTGGCGCTGGCTGGGGGCCGCGATCATTGTGGGAATCGCCGGCTTGGGAATCTGGAGGACCAACATTTACCGGAACAGGGTGTTTTACACTCTTGTGGTGTTTGCCGTGGTGGAAACCCTGAGATTAACCCTGCTGCGGGCCACATTCTTCAACCGGTACTTCGTCCCGATCTTGTGGCCGGTATTGATCCTGTTTGGCCTGGGTTTGGGCGCATTATGGGATCGTCTGAAGACCGCACCTGTTTCCCGGAATGTTTTTTTGCTTTTCTTTATTGCCCTCACAGCCGCCCAGACCGCGGTTGGATTAGAATCGGCACAATCTGTAAAGGACAGTCAGTTCTTCCGCAACGAATCCTCGCTGAAGGCCATGGGGTTGTGGTTGAAGAACAACACCCCTCCGCAAAGCACGGTCCTGCTGGAACCGTTGGGATATGTCGGGTATTATTCGGGGAGGATCATGATCGATGAAGTTGGACTGGTCACCCCTGCAGTTACTGCCCTGAAGCTCAAGCAAGTAAATGGAAAAGACTACCCGTCCATTTTTCAGACGGATTATGTGATCGCTCATTGCGACGAGGAGCTTGGCCCGCAATTCGTTTCAGATCAAACCTATCTCCTGATCCAAACCTTCAATCCTCTGGACTACAAGGTCGGAGCAATATATTCCTCGGGGCTGCCAAGAAATTCATGTTACCAAATATGGGTGAAAAATTATCGATGATCGCTGAAATCAGGGAATTAATCCCGGGAGGCATGTATGTGTCGAAGCATTAAACCGTTGCGTCTGCCGGACCGCCCCGCCACGGAACAGGAGATCCGCGAGGCGGCCCTGCAGTATGTCAGGAAGGTCAGCGGATATCGCAAGCCTTCCAGGATGAACGAGGAGGCCTTCAATCAGGCGATTGATGAAATTGCGAGGGCAACCGAAAAGATGCTGGAAGAATTAAATCCAAAAAGGGAGTTTTCTCATGGCTCTTGATCCCGCCTACAAGGACCTCAACCGCGTCTCCACGGAGCGCATCAAAAAGCTGGCCGCCAGCCTGACTGACAAACAATTGCAAACACGGGTCGGCAAACATTGGACGGTGGCCATCGCCCTTGCCCATCTTGCCTGGTGGGACCGGCGTGTGATGTACGTACTGGACATGACCGCGAAGAACGGAAAACTATTCATCCCGGAAATCGACATCTTCGTGAACGATCTGTCCCTGCCGTTGTGGGCGGCCATTCCTCCGCGTGAAGCGACGCGGATCGCGATCGACACCTCGCAGGATCTCGATCAACGGCTGGAAGTCTATCCGCAAAATTTCCTCGAGGAAATCCACAATTACAACAAGCGCTGGGTGATTCGCGCCCTTCATCGCAATGAACATCTCGACGAAGTGGATGCGGCGCTGAAGAAGGCATAGCATGCCAAAGTACATCGCCTTTCTGCGCGCGATCAACGTCGGCGGACACACTGTCAAAATGGATGTACTGCGCCAATTATTCGAGTCAATGGGCTTTTCCGGCGTGGAGACCTTCATCGCCAGCGGCAATGTCATCTTCGAGGCTTCGGAAAAAAACACAACCTCCCTGGAGAAAAAGATCGAAGCCGGGCTGCATAAAGCGCTTGGGTATGAAGTTTCCACATTTATCCGGACCCCGGCCGAACTGGCTAGAATTGCCAGGCATCAATCCTTCACGAAAACCGAACTGGATGCGGCCGCGGCGCTCAACATTGCCTTCATCGCCGAATCCCTGGATGATGCAGCCGCCAAAAGATTAATGGCCTGCAAAAGTGAGATCGATGATTTCCATGTTCATGGACGGGAGATCTACTGGCTGTGCCTGAAAAAACAAAGCGAATCAAAATTCTCCAATGCCGTTCTTGAAAAGGCGATCGGAAGGCGCTCCACACTGCGCGGAGTGAGCACCATCCAAAAGATGGCCGAAAAATATTCCTGATCTGAAAAGCTGCCCGGGACCCATGACGAAGGCTGTTTCATTTGAATACAAATACGTATAAACATCATTGCCAAAAACCGGGCTTATAATTTACACAACTTGATCCAATTTCGGGAGGAAGATATGATGATTTCAGTTTCACAAAAACAGGGGCGTGTACCGGTTACCGTCATTGGACTGGACGGCCGCCTGGATGGACAGAACTATCAGGAATTGATCGCCAAGGGACAGGAATTATACAGCGCCGGCGTCCGTGATATTTTATTGGACCTGACGAAGCTGTCCTATGTCAGCAGTGCGGGCATGGTTGCATTTCATAACATTGCTTTGTTGCTGCGCGGGGAAACCCCTCCCAGCCCGGAGCAGGGCTGGGGCGCCTACCGTTCGATGGGACGCAGCAGCACCGAGGACGGCACCCAGGACCACTTTAAACTATTCAACCCGCAGACCGAAGTGGAGCACATCCTGGACATGGTCGGGTTCAATACAATTTTCAAAATATTCACCGATCTGGATGAAGCCGTGAATTCATTCTAGGCACCGCGTCACTCGATCGCCTCGCGCAGTTTGCGGGCGAGCTTTCCGAAGTGCGGAGTATAGCGAATATCATCTTTTCTTGGACGTGGAAGGTCGACCTCCACGTCCAATTTTATTTTGCCGGGGCGCTGGGTTAATACCAGCACCCGGTCGGCCAGAAACAAAGATTCATTGATCGAGTGCGTGACCATGATGACCGTTTTTTGGCGGACCTGCCAGATGCGGGACAACTCCGTCCACATGCGTTCGCGGGTGATCGCATCCAGCGACCCAAAAGGCTCATCGAGCAGGAGCAGGTCCGGGTCATGAATGAGCGCGCGCGCAATCGCCACGCGCTGCGCCATTCCCCCGGAAAGTTCACGCGGCCACGACTCCTCAAATCCATTCAATCCAACCAAATCCACCAGTTCCTGCGCTTTCACACGCTCGCTGGCCGCATCCATGCCTTGCAGTTCAAGCGGCAGCTTGATGTTCTCCATGACCGAGCGCCACGGCATGAGATTGGCCTGCTGAAAGACCATGCCGATCTCGGGATGCTCGTTGCGGATAAAATTCACCTGCCCGGAAGTGGGCGGCAGAAGGCTGGCCAGAATTCTCAAGAGTGTGGTCTTGCCCGAACCCGAGGGGCCCAGAAAACAAATGAATTCACGCGGATGCACTTCAAAGGAAATGTCATCCAGCGCACGCAAGCCGCCGTTATTATCGGGAAAAACAACCGAAAGGTTATTTACCGACAGGATGGGAGTGTGAGGCATCGTGATTTTTAACTCTGGAAGGATAATGATCCGTTCATCAGGGGATGAACTCGTTTGTAAAAACCTTTGACAGATCCTGCGGAGCGGGGATCAATTCCATCTTGACCAGCAGATTGTTCATATTCTCCCAGGCCTGCGGGTCCGAATATCCGATCCGGTCAGCCGTCCAGAACTCAATGGAAGTATTTAAAATCTGCATTTGCAGATCCTTATTCTGGTCGGCTAGGTTTTCGACATACTTCGTGCTGATCGTATAGGCCTCTTCCGGGTTTGCAATCGTATCCTGGATGCCTTGGGCCAGCGCGCGGGAGAAGGCCCGGATCAGACCGGGTTCCTTCGCAATCGTCGTCTCATTGGTAATGATGCCGTTGGCCGTCAACTGTACATAATCCGCAACGCGCAATTCATTTACATCCAATCCCTGCGATCTTAAGACAAGCGGTTCGTTCCCCGCATACCCAACCACAACATCCTTTTGTCCGGCCGCAAAGACCTCGACCTGATTAAAGCCGATCGCCTCCATCGACACATCCGCAGGCGCAAGTCCTGCCGAAAAAAGCAGGGCCTGTAAACCGATGTAATTCGCACCGAACAGGCCCGGCAGCCCAATGGTCTTTCCACGCAGGTCAGCAGGCGTTTTGATGTTCAGATCCGCTTTGGAGATGACCGAAATGGGAAACTGCTGATACCAGGCGAAGGTGTAGACCACCGGCAGTCCCTGTGCACGCGCCAAGAGAACCTGTTCCCCGGAGGCCACCGCAAAGGGCAGTTCGCCCGCCCCCACCAGGGCAACCCCATCGGTTTCGAACGAGTAATCGAATTCGATCTCGATCCCTTCCTTGGCAAAATATCCCCTTTCGATCGCCACATAAAATGGCGCGTATTGGATATTCGGGATGTAGCCCATCGGCAGTTTGATCTTGCGGATCGCACCCGCATCATTCGCGGACCCGGAACTGCCGCAGGCCGAAAGGCCGATCACCAGCCCCAGCATGAGATAAACCAATTTCTTTAACATTATGATTCTCCTGTTATTTTTTTTCCTGCCACACCAAAACTTTTCTTTCCACCCAGGCCACGATCCCATACAGCCCGAGCGCCAGAAGGATGAGGGCAAACACCGCCACATACACCATGGACGTGTCATATTGAAAATCGCCCAGCTGCAGTAAATAACCGAGTCCTTGTTTGGCATTTACCAGCTCACCGACCACGGCCCCGATCACCGAAAGGGTCACGCCGATGCGCAATCCGCCCAGCAGGATCGGCATCGAAGCCGGGATTTCCAGCTTAAGCAAAATTTGCAGTTTCGTTGCGCGTACGGAATTCATCAAGTCGTATAGGGCAGCCGGCACGGCGCGCACCCCCACCACGGTATTGACCAAAACCGGAAAGAACACGATCAGGGCGCAGATGAGCACCTTGGACAGGATGCCTCCCCCCAGCCAGATGACCAGCAGGGGCGCAATGGCAACGATCGGAATGGCCTGGCTCGCCACCAGATAAGGAGAAAGGATCTTCTCCAGGGTGCGCGACTTCGCCAGCATGTATCCGACCACGGTGGCAAAAGCCACGCCTGCCAGCATGCCCAACACGATCTCCATCAATGTGATGCAGGTGTGATAGAGCAGGGTTCCGTTGCCAAGCGCCTTGATCAGACTGGTCCGCACATCCAGCGGGGACGGCAGGATGAAACGCGGCAGTCCACTGTAACGGGCAACCAGCCACCAGGCCAGCAGGCCGGCCAGGATCGACATCAACCCCAGCCAGGGAATACGGTTAAGGATGTTTTTCATACATCTCGCTCATGGGTCTTAAAAAAATGCGCCTCGCAGGAATAAACCCCGGGGCGCGGAAACAGACCTGGGCGGAGTCCGATGCGAATATCATGCCGAAAAAAATCCCGAAAACAAGAAACGTTTTCGGGGCATGAATCCACACAGAGACCACGCGGTCCTGTCGTTTACCTTCTTCTATCCAGACTATACTGTCGGCCCCGGAATTGCGCCGGGTCATGCGCTTGCGCGCTCGTGGGCTGTACCACCGATCGGGAATTGCACCCTGCCCCGAAGGTTATTAAGTTGTAAACGGATTATAACGCAATTACGCTTTGACGATGCAATCGACCGGGCAGGCCGCAACACAGCGCGGCGAATCATGATGGCCTTCGCACTCCACACAGGTGGCCTGGTCGATCACGTACAAGGTGCTGTCTCCTTCGGTAATGGATTCGGTCGGGCAATCGGGCACACAAGCGCCGCAGGCAATGCAGTCTTCAGTGATCTTCATGGTCATGAGGTTTCTCCGTTGAACAGGAATTTTGCAGGCTCAAAGATACCTGATGCCGTGGAGAAGGTTTAGTGACGTATGTCGTCGATTCGAAGTGGGTTTATCATATTTCGGCCGTCTTCTTTTTGCATCAAACCGAAGGCCGGTTTCAGCTGTTGCCCAGCATGTTAAGTAGCGCAAAACCTCCACACAAGCAAAACACAACCACAAAACTGACCACAAAACTGACCACAAAGTAAAGAACAGTATTCTGCTGGTTGGATTTGCCGGTCTTGCCGTTATATTCGGTATTGCAGTTCTGGCATTTGACGTGCGTGAACATCGAGGGGCCAAGCGCCCCTCCCAACCAGATGAAGCTGACTTTCTTTGCATTGCTCTGCCCGCAGTTGGGACACGGGGCGTATTGAGTTGGGTTTTGCATTGGTTTCCACCAGAGCGTGATTTAAGAAGTATTATATTAGAAAAATACTTACACACCAACAATGAAAAGGCCCGAAGATAAATATCTTATATAATTTGTACAGTTTTATTACACAGAGGATAAAATGCGCAATTTACTTCATCAACCAAAGGTATGTGAACTCAGAGATCCAAGCGAGCATGGAATAGAAATACATTCTGACATCACGGTGTTGATAGAAGAATTCGCTCCGAATGTTAAAATTAAGGTTAAAAACACCCAAAAAATAGAGGCTTATACAAAGCTCAGCAGTGATGTTATTGTTCTATCCACAGGGTTATTTAATAAATTTAAAGCCTCCAATATCAAGGTTTTTGTTGCCCATGAATTAGGGCATATTAAACATAAAAATAAGTTCCAAAAAATCAAACTGGTTTTCTTTGGGATAGTTGGGTTTTTAATGGGTCTCTTTTTAATAGGGTATTTGAGAACAACTCTAGTAATTACGGCATGGGGTTTAGGCCTACTATTTGTCTTGATGGCTCTATTCACATACAGATTCTTGTCCCATAGTGATGAATACCGAGCAGATAATTTCGCAATAACTAAAGCATCAATCTCAGCCATGGCTTTTGATCAATGTTTTTCAAAGGCCGGTATTATCTTAGAAGAAGAATATATGAATGAACAACGTTTGGCATCGTCGGTAAAAAGACAGCTAGCGAATTTCACCCATCCAACTATAACAAAGCGTATTTCAAGAGTTCACGCTTTACACAAGACGGCAAAGCACTTGAAACAAGGCGCTCCCTCGAGTTGACAGAGAGCCTTTATGCTATCTCAATTGTATTTCGATCTTCTCAATAACGACCTTGTAGTCTTGGTCATCAACATTCCAGGAATCTTGCGAGCAAAATCACCGGAAAAATAATTTATTGTATAATTAAATTTGGTTAATAGCCGGGAGTTTTTATGAAACAGGACAAGCTAACAGCACAAGAGTGGTTCGAGCAAGGAAACAACTATTACATAAAAGACAATATAGACAATGCTATTCAGTCCTTTAACAAGGCTATTCACCTAAAACCAGATTTTATCGAGGCATACTACAATCGAGGCATGGCACTTAGTGAAAAAGGTGACATAGATAGTGCAATCAAAGATTACACAGAAGCTATTCGCCTTAATCCGGATTTTTCTGAGGCTTACTTTAATAGAGCTAATGCATATGAAGAAAAAGGGGACATAGACAGCGCGATTAAGAATTACACCGAAGCCATCCATTTCAAAGCAGATGATGCAGACACCTACAATAACCGAGGCTCGGCGTTCGACAAAAAAGGGGATATAAATAGCGCAATAAAAGATTTTACCGAAGCCATTCGCCTTGAACCGAATTTTGCCGAAGCCTACTTTAATCGGGGTGTAGCGCTGGACAAAAAAGGTGATACAGATAACGCGATTAAAGATTACACTGAAGCGATGCACCTCAACATGGATGATGCTGAGGCGCATTTCAACTTGGGTATGGCGCTGGATAAAAAAGGTGATATAGATAACGCGATCAAGAATTACGCCGAAGCCATACGTCTCAAACCAAATTATTTTGAAGCTTATAACAATAGAGGCAATGCTCTTACGAATAAAGGTGATTTGGATGGTGCAATCAAAAGTTTTACTGAATCAATTCGTCTAAAGCCAGACTTTTATTTTGCTTATCTTAATCGCGGCATTGCGTGGGATAAAAAGGGTGATTACCTTTCTGCTATATCAGATTATCAAAAAAGCTTTGACTTAGGCCACAAAGATTTAATTATTCTACGAAGAATTCAAGAACTTCGGAAGAAAATATAATGACTCCCCATCAGGCTGATGGGGAGTCATTATTACTACTTCAACTGCATTTTTAATTTCTCGGCCATATCCTTATAACCATTCAATTTCTCACGTTCTTTGGCAACAACAAATGTAGGAGCCTTGTTAGCAAAATCGCCAGACAGAAGTTTTTCGAGTCGTTCAATATGACTCTTGGCCTCACCCAGCTCCTTCTGCAAGCGAGCACGATCTTCAGCAGGGTCTACTAATTCCGCTAACGGCAGGAAGATTTCAACAGGACCAACAACCAAAGTAATATAGCCTTCGACGGATTCGAACTCTAGGTGAATATTCTCTTCTGGGAGAAATTTTCGTTCGTCAAGAATTAAAATACGGTTTAAATTTAATCCAGCAAGAGCGGCTATATCTTGTTTTAGCGATTTGTACAGTTCAACTCGCTGTGTGCCTACGATAAAAATACCCATTAGTTTTTGATTTGATTTAACATTTTTTTCAGTGCGCTGATTACGAATAGCACGCACAATATCTTGAAAAAGTGCAAAATCCGCGATCTTGGATTCCTCCCAGCCTTCCGGTGTACGCGGCTCGGGGAAGCAGGCGACGATCAGGGCGGTGGGCCAGTCCTTGCACAGGTCTTTCAGATCAGACTCCTGCAGGGTCGCGCGAAGATGTCCCCAGACTTCCTCCGTGATGAAGGGAGTGAAGGGGTGCAGCAACCGCAGGGCAATGTCAAACACGCGCACAAGGGTTTCAACCGTCTGCCGTTTGGTTCCCGAATTTTGCATCTGTCCCTTCGCGATCTCCACATACCAGTCCGCAAAATCGCTCCAGATGAATTCATAGATCTGCTGGCCGGCCTGTCCGTATTGGAAGTTCTGGAACTGGCGATCCACATCACGGATGAGAGTCTGCAGTTTTGCCCAGATCCATGAATCGGCGAGGGTATGATCCGTCTCACCCTGAGGGAGAGGCTCTGCATTGAGGGAGTCGATCGCATTGATCACAAACCTGCCCGCATTCCAGATCTTGTTGGCAAAATTCCGGTTGGCCTCCACCTTCTTGACGCCAACATTGGTGTCATTGCCGGGCGTCGAACCCACAAGCAATGTAAAACGCAGCGCGTCCGTGCCGAACTCGTCCATCACGATCAGCGGGTCGATCACATTGCCCTTGGTCTTGGACATCTTGTGTCCATGCTCATCGCGGACCAGCCCATGCAGATACACGGTGTGGAAGGGCGCTTCGCCGGTGAACTCCAGTCCGCTCATGATCATGCGCGCCACCCAGAAGAATAAAATATCATAACCGGTCTCCATATAGGAGGTCGGGTAAAAATATTTCAGGTCCGGGGTTTGCTCGGGCCAGCCCAGCGTGGAGAACGGCCACAGTCCCGAAGAAAACCAGGTGTCGAGCACATCATCATCCTGGTGGATGTCCTTTGAACCGCAGGTCGCGCATTGGGCCGGGTCCTCGCGCGCGACGGTCATGTGGTGATCGGGACAATACCAGACCGGAATGCGGTGTCCCCACCATAACTGGCGGCTGATGCACCAATCCTTGATGTTATCCAGCCAGTTGAAATACACTTTTTCAAAACGCTCGGGTACGATCTTGATGCGCCCGTCACGAACTGCATCAAGACCGGCGCCGGCAAGCGACTCCATTTTCACGAACCATTGCTCCGAGATCATCGGCTCGACAATTTCCCCGCCGCGCTGTGAACGGGGGATGGTGGTGGTATACGGCTCGGTCTTGATGACCAGGTCCGCAGCCTTCATGTCCGCCCAGATGTTTTTACGCGCCACGTTTCGATCCTGACCCTGGTACTTGCCGCCGTTTTCGTTGACCCTGGCCTCCTTATCAAGCATGGAGATGATCGGCAGGCTGTGACGTTGCGCGATGGCATAGTCATTCGGGTCGTGACCGGGCGTGATCTTCAATGCGCCCGTCCCAAATTCCATGCTGACGTATTCATCCGCGATGACTGGAATCTCCCGTCCCAGAATTGGCACGACGGCTTTTTTACCGATGAATTTTTTGAAGCGTTCATCCTCAGGGTGGACTGCCACGGCAGTATCCCCGAGAATCGTTTCGGGACGGATGGTGGCCACCGGAATAAATTCGTCCGAGCCTGCAATCCTATATTTAAAATAATACAGTGTGGCCTGCTCCTCGCTGTACTCCACCTCCAGATCGGAAACGGCCGTCTTCAATCCCGGCGACCAGTTGATCAGGCGCGGACCGCGATAGATCAGTCCCTTTTCATACAGACGCACAAATGCCTCTCGAACTGCCCGACTCAGGCCATCGTCAAGAGTGAAGCGTTCCCGGTCCCAGTCACAGGATGCACCCAGGCGCCGGATCTGGTTCGTGATCATGCCGCCGTATTTCTTCTTCCACTCCCAGGTACGCGCGACGAATTTCTCGCGGCCCAGTTCCTCGCGGGTGACCTCCTCCTTCTGCAGGAGATCGCGTTCCACCATAAGCTGGGTGGCAATGCCGGCGTGATCGGTGCCGGGCACCCAAAGCGTTGAGAAACCCTTCATGCGATGATAGCGGATCATGAGGTCTTCGACGCTCACGAACATGGCATGGCCGATATGCAGTTCGCCCGTTACATTGGGCGGCGGAATCGAAATGACGAAGGGTTTGACGTTCGGATCGAAACCGGGGCTGTTGGGATCGTTGTGCGGTTTGAAGAATCCACCCGCCTCCCACATGGCATAGATGCGGGATTCGGTGGCTTTGAAATCATAGGCTTTTGGCAATTCGTGCTTGGTCATTCAGTCTCCTCATGTCACACCTGCACTTGCGTGCTGGTGCAAGTGTTGCGAGGGCAACAGCCGCAGGAGCTTCCCAGAGTTTTTGGGGTTGCCTCGGCGAAAGAGCACCGCCTCGCAATAACATTACTTAAAATAAAAACACTTCGTCCTGGAAGAGGACGAAGCGCATGCTCCGCGGTACCACCTCAGTTCACCGGCTGCCCGGTGCGCTTTGTGACTGACATTCATCAGTCCATGCTGTAACGGGCAATCCCGTGCCGTTCTACTTTCACAAGGATTTCTTCGGCAGCTGCATCAGACGACTTCAGTGATGATTTCCCGGGGAGACTTCCACCGTCCATCTCCTTCTCTGTCAGGTATTTTTCACGTACTACTTCTGAATGGCAGGATTATATGCGGGAGGGGAAAATGCGTCAAGAAAAAAGGAGGGGTATCAATCTATTTAGCCAACGGGCGCCAAACCAACATCGTCCAGCTTTGGCCGGTTTGAGGCATATCAACTTTTATCTCATCAATCAAGAAGTAATTTTCTTCCAGGAATCTTGCATGATAAAACGTGGCTTTTTCAAGGGTCGCAATGACCAAATCAAATTTCTTATTCCTGATAAGTTGATCAATGGATTTTGTATACATAACGCCATTTTCGTACCAAGAGGAAAACGATGGACCAACCAAGTTAATATCAGCATAGGGCTTAACTGTATAGTAAACCAAGGATTGCCCCGCATCCACTGGAGTCATACCAAGTTCCAATATTTCAGAAGTGATAACCGTTGAATTCAGGGCATTCTTTGAAAGCGCCACGTATTCATAAAGCTCCGCCCATTCCTTTGAATCCTTCTGCGCCAGCATACTAAAATTTAGAATTTTCAGCTCCCACATGAACAAATTAAATACTATCAACAGTCCAACAAAAACCCATAATCTAGAGTTAATATCAAGAGCCTGAAGAAACCAGCAAAAAAACAGCGGAATCAATAATTGGTAGGCGTAATTCATATAATTCCCCACATGCAGCCCAAGAATAAAAGTAAACGCCAAAAAAGAAATGACGAAGGAAAATAAAAGATAATTCACTGAATACCGGGAAAAAGGGAGATTCCAATCGAAAATGTCACCCTTCTTTCTAACCGCATATTCCAGCAACATTCCCGGCTTTTTTATTTTAAGCGTCTTCACAAACACAATTAATGCCACGCCTAATACTGGATAAAAATAATAGAGCAGCTGCATCAATTGTTTTCTTAAATGCTCAACTGATCTAGTAGTATTGGATAAATTTCCAACAAGAGTATCAATAAAGTATAAGGGGAAAATAAACCGGATGAATAGAAAAGAGATGAAAAACAGGACCAGGAACAAACCACCAAAATACGCGGCTTTCTTTTTTGACACAAACACGAACAAATAGGCAACGACAATTCCAAAGGCAAGAATAAAATAGGGCTTTGTATAAAAAGCAAGCAACGAACCCAAGATACTCACAATCAAGCTGGTTCTATCAAAAGATCTGATGTAAGGCATCAAAACTATCAGCAGGAAAAGGAATGTCCCCATGGCGGAGGGAAAGGCGCCAATACCGCCCTGTCCGACCAAGGCAACTATTACAAAAGCACTGCAGACAAGAGCAAGTGAAACATCCTTTTTTTTGTCGTTCACTACCACGAAACAGACTAGTGCCGAGAGCAGAATAAAAACAAAAGTGACAGCCCGATGCACCAGGAGCGTACTCCCAAACATGGCGGCAAATGGAAGAACAGCAATGTTATAACCAATTCCATAATTGGTCATCGCGAGGGGCTGATATTCAAAACTGAAGGGATTTTTACCACTCAAAAGCAAACGAGTCAGAACCAGCGCAGTACCTTCACGCAATTCTATTTGGTATCTGATGGTCATCGTGACAACGGAAAAGTATATCGCCCACACAATTGAAACAAGTGCTCCAACGATAAGAATAATTCTCGGCACGTAAAGAGCATTAGACCTCTCTAACAGGAGTTCAACTTGATAAATGGTTTTTTTTAGCAACAAAACTCCTTTTTCTACAGGGAATTTCTCGGATTATCCCAGAATTATCATGATTGGGAAAGAGAGTAATTAATCACCGACGGTAATTCTTCCATTCTCATCCAACAAGCTTAAGATCACACTCACCCCTTCCCCGGAAGCAAAAAGCTTCGTCCTGTAAGAGGACGAAGCGCACGTTCCATGGTATCACTTCAGTTGACCAGTTGTCCGTTCTACTTTCACAAGGATTTCTTCGGCAGCTGCATCAGACGACTTCAGTGATGATTTCCCGGGGAGACTTCCACCGTCCATCTCCTTCTCTGTCGGGTATTTTTCACGTACTACTTCTGAATGCTAGAATTATATGCAGGAGGATACTACAAGTCAAGCACGATATTTCTGCAGGAAAACGATTCATTTAGGCAAAGGTTTCCAAAGGAATATTTTCCATGTTCGATTAGTTTGAGGCATGTTCACTGCTATTTTGGAATCAATCGAGTAATATTCACTTAATAGATATTCATGATAAAACGACGGCTCCCCATCGGTGGTCATAATAAGGTCAAATTTTTGCCTCTTTATGGATTCGTCAATGGACTGAATATATTGGAGGCCATTCGATTGAAAAACATCATACGATGGACCCATCAAAGAATATTCTTGATAAGGCTCAACAGCGTAATAATAAATTGTCTGGCCTGAATCGACAGGGTTTAATCCAAGCTCTACAGTATTTGCCGTAATCACCGGGGAGTTAAGAATGCTTGACGAAGACGCCGCGGCATTAATAAGTCTTGTCCATTTCTTGGGATCTTCCTCTTTTAACATATTCGGGCTGATGGTTTTTTGCCCAAACCAATACAAGTTAAACAAGATGACCAGGGCGATCACATTCGCATACTTGGCATCAAGGCTGATATTTTGAAACAGCCAATAAAAAAACAGCGGCACGATCAATTGATAGGCGTAATACATGTCAGTTCCAACATGAGGGCCAAGAATAAATAAAAACGCCAAAAGCGAGCATGCCAGAGAATAAAGAATATAGTCACCCGAATGTGCGACCAGGGGCTTATCCCAGGCGAACAGAACCCCTCTTTCATTGCCAAAAGAAGGTTTCCCTTTATTAATTAACAATCCTCCAAAAAGCACGAACAAGGCCAAAATCAATGCGGGATAAAAATACAGGAGCAGAAAACCCAATTGCTCTACCAGATGCTCCAAAGTTCTGTAAGCATTTGAAATATTTCCGACAATCGTGTTAATAAAATAAAGGGGAAAGGTGTATCGCACGATCAAAAATGATATTGCGAACAGAAACAAAAACTGGGCAATATAAACAACAGACCTTTTTTTCGACACGAAAATAAACAGATATGACGCGACAATCCCAAACCCAAGGATAAAATATGGTTTTGTATAAAAGGAAGCAAGGGAAATTAAAACGCTGGCAAATAGACCGGCCCTGTCAAATGAGCGTGCGAAAGGCACTAAAACAACAAGATAAAAAAGGAAAGTTCCCATTGCCGAAGGAAACGCCCCGATCCCGCCGTTTGCAATCAAACCAGTCATTACAAAAGCTGAGCAGGCCAAAGCCAGGGCAGGCTCTTTGGCAGATCTATTCAAAGACAAAAAAACAACCAAGGCCACAAGCAAAATAAAAATAAAAGTTAATGCGCGATGGACAGCGAGTGTATTTCCAAATAACATCGCGAATGGAAGAACTGCAAGGTTGTACCCCAGGCCATAATTGGTCATCCCCAGAGGCTGATTTTCAAAACTGAAGGGATTCCCACCGTCCATCAAAATCTTGGTTAGTACCAGCGCAGTCCCTTCACGAAATTCAATTTGATACGGGATAAAAACCGTGACAACAGAAAAATAAGCCGACCATAATAGCGAGGCGGTCGCTCCTATAAAAAGCAATATTTTTGATACAGATTTGTTTCCCATGAAGAATATTTTTATTATCCCCTAAACAATCAGGAATTGAAAGGGAGACCTTTCTTTCTAACGCGTCGATTCGGGCAGCACCAAAGGGCCATCCAGGAATGGATGTTCCACCACCTGCACGGGTAAACAATAGGCATGGGAGATGAGTTCAGGCGTCAGCACTTCACGCGGAGTGCCAATGGCCGTAAGGTGACCGCCCACCAGCAGGGCGACCCGATCCGCGTAATGGGAGGCAAGATTCAGGTCATGCAACGCGATCAAGACGGCAAGATTCTCCTTGTGGGCCAGGTCACGCACCAATTCCAGCAAGCTGACCTGATACTGCAGGTCCAAATGGGCGGTGGGTTCATCCAGCAAAAGGATCGGCGTGGACTGGCATAAAGCGCGCGCCAGCAACACCCGCTGACGTTCGCCGCCGGATAATTCGCCAACACGGCGGTCAATGAATGCGAGGGCGTTGACCTTGCTCAAGGCCTGCCTTGTCAGTTCCTCATCCCGCCTCGAAGCCTGGCCGAGGAATCCGAGATAGGGAGTGCGCCCCATCAAAACTGTCTCCCAAACAGTAAAGGCGGGCGGCAATGAAATCGCCTGGGGCACAACCGCCATATACCGCGCGCGCTGCAGCGATGAGAGGGAAGCGAAGTCATCGCCATTCGTACGGACCTGTCCCGTGGATGGAGTCACACCGCTCGCAGCCCGGATGATGGTGGATTTACCCGCCCCGTTCGGGCCGATCAAGGCAAGCACTTCGCCGTTTTTCACGTCGAAGGAAACATCATACAGGACCTGATGTCCGGTATAGGAGGCGGAGAGATTTTGAATTTTCAGCATTAGAAGATCAGGTACCAATACAAGGCGGTCTCTTTTGTGCCCGGGTTAATGGCTTTATAGACATGGCGGTCGAAACCGCTTAACACAAAACCGTATTTTTGATACAGCCGGCAGGCCGGGACATTATCGTCCTGCGTTTCGAGCATGACGCCCGGGAAATCGTTCTCCCGCGCCCATTGAATTCCATGCTCGAGCAGGGCGCACCCGACTCCCGCCCCGCGATATTCGGGGTTCACGACGATGTCGTCCACATAGGCAAATTGATTCCACCACGCCAGCATGCGTATCCGCCCGGCCGGCCTGCCATTGGACTCGGCAAAAAACACAACAGGGTCGGGGGTGTTTCCGAAACCATAATCCGTATCCTGGGCGGGAATATCCCTTTCATACGGCCGGACATCAACCACCGAATATGTGAGTACCTCCCTTTCGATCCCAAGGACGATCCTGGATCTCACCATGAACTTGCGCGAAAACATGTCCGCCTTCGGCGAATTGCGTGCATCCATTTTGCGAATGATAAATTCCATACGCTACCAGTATCCTTGATTCTTGGAACGGCGCAGCACCCACAGGAAGAAAGGCGCTCCGGCCAATGCGGTGATAATTCCGACCGGGATCTCCTGCGGGGCAAGGACAACCCGCGCCAGAATATCCGAGAGCAGCAATGCCGAGGCGCCGCCAATGATGGAAAGGGGGATTAACCGGCGGTAGTCCGCGCCGAACCACAAGCGCATGAGATGCGGGACGATCAATCCGATAAAACCAATGATGCCGGAGAAGGCCACGGCCGCTGCTGTGGACAGGGAGGCCGCGACCAGCAGAACCGTCTTGATGCGGGTGACATTCAAACCCAGCTGCTGGGCCTGGTCATCTCCGAACTGCAACAGGTTGAGCGCATGTCCGCTGATGAGCAGGATCCCCAGGCCGATCACCAAATAAGGCAGAATGGCAAGGATCGCAGTCCAACCGGCCTGACTGGCGCCGCCCAGCAGCCAGCCCAGCGCACGGCGCACTTCACTGGTGGAACGCAGCATGAGAAAGGATGTCAATGAAGTTGCAAAGGAGGAAAACGCTACACCTGCGAGAATGAGATTGGTGGTGGGAATGGTCTGCCCGACGCGGGCCAGAAAATAAACAATAAAAACGGTCAACAGGGCCGCGATGAAAGCAGCCATCGGAATGGCCATCAGCCCCCAGAATGAATAGGGCCACTTAATCGACATGGCGATCACCGCGCCGAGCCCCGCCCCGGAGGCCACACCGATCAGGAAGGGGTCCGCCAGCGGATTGCGGAACAGACCCTGATAAGCCGCGCCGCTTCCGCTGAGGGCCGCGCCTGTCAACGCGATCAGAATGGTGCGCGGCAGGCGGATCTGCCAGACAATGAACACGAAAGTCTCATCCCCCACGCCGCGCAAGACCCTCCAGAGTTCCGCCGGGGAAATAAATACGGAGCCGATCGCAAGACTAAGAATGAAGGCGATCAGAAGAAAGAAGAAGGAGGAAAGGAAGGGAGTGCGGCGCATATCGGGTGCGCAAGGGCGGAGTTAACCCGCCCCTGCAAATTATTTATTCAAATACACCGGGGTGCAGCAGCTTCGCCAATTGTTCGAGGCCATCCACCAAACGCGGACCGGGGCGGCTAATCAAGTTATCGTCGATCGGGAAGACCTGGCTGGATTTCACAGCTTCGATCGTCTCCCAACCCGGACGGACAGCCACCGAATCAACGGTCACGCCCCACATCGAATCGCCCAGCAAAATAATGGACGGGTTCGAGACAATAATTTGCTCGAGGCTGATCTGCGGATACGGGTCGGTCAACGCACCGCCGATGTTGGATCCGCCGGCGCGCGTGATGAGCAGGTCTCCAAAGGTGCCGGGGCCATACGTATACGGCTTGGCCGGGTCCGTGGCATCGATCTCATAGAACACGGATGGGCGCGCACTGAGCGGCATGATCTTTTCATCCACAGCCGCGACGCGGGCCTTGAGGGAATCTGTCAGCTTGGTGGGATCCTGTCCCGTTAATTGCGCAACGATCTCGAGGTTGACGTACATCTCTTCCAATGTTTTTGGATTCTTCAGATAGTAAACGGTCAGCCCAAGATCCTCGAGCTGTTTGACCAGTTCCGGCGAATTGATCTCCGCCGCCAGCACCAGATCGGGCTTCAAGGCCACGATCGCCTCCACGCTGTATTCGCCCATCGAGCCGCCCACTTTTTCGATGGAACCGGCTTCAGCTGGATAATCAGAAAACTCATCACGGCCGACGACCTGGCCGCCTGCACCGATTGCGAACAGGATCTCGGTATTGGACGGAGCCAGCGAAACGACTCGCTGTGCCGGTTCATTCAGGACCACGGACCTGCCCAGCCCGTCTGTGAAGGTGATCGCGCCTGAGACGGGAGCCACTGTCGAAACGGGGGCAGGCATTTCGGTCGGGGCGGAAGCGGGGCCGCATCCCGCGATCAGGAAAGCGGACAATAAAGTCAAAAGCAAAGTTTTACGAAACATTTTGTTCTCCGAAGTAATTTTTGGCTGTCACACCGGGCGACATTGCGTAAACAGAAATCAAAATCCCCAGCCGATGACTGGGGAGGTTGGAGAGGCAATCCATGCATGCCGCCATCCACCTCCTTTCCACGAGAGTGTGATGAACCAACCGGAGGCGGGCGACCTGACTTATGCCAAAGGCAATTACAGTTGCGGGACAGTGCTGGATTTACACCAACTTCGCCGCGTTCCGATCGTTATTTATTTACGCTGTGATTTTACCACCGAGTCGCGTGCAATGGCTTTGAGCAAGCCGCGAAACACGAACACATGAAACGGATGCAACAAATACCAGTACAGGAAACCGGCAAGACCGCGCGGGGTAAAGTAAGCGGTTTGGGTCAAACGAGTCTGACCTTCACGCACATCCACCCGCCACTGCACCCAGCCCTCGCCGGGAGCCTTGAGCTGGGAATGCAAAAGCAGCATGCGATCCGGCTCCAGGGAGTCGATGTGATAATACTTTCTGGAATCAAAGGGTTTGACCTGGTCGCTTCCCACAACAGGCCGCCGGACTCCGAACAGGCCGCGCAGTTTCCACAACCCATCCGCAAAAGGCCAGCCATTTCGCCCGCCCATGTTTTCCAGGACATCAAATACCGTTTCAGGTGCTGCATCCACCGCCATTTCACGATGGTCAATAAAGAAGCCTTCGTGTTTGAGAGTTTCCACCCGGCCGTTCCCGCCCTCCCAGACATGTTCGATCCTGAGCGGATGCAGATGGGTCAAGGCTTCTTTTGTAGCTGTCTCAAAATCGATCAGCTTGACCCCGGGGTAGACCCTGCTGGCGTCATTGTGCATGACCACACTGTCGCTGGACAGACCGCCCACCAATGCATATGCAATGGAACCCGGCACCGGCGTGGTAAGGCCAATGCCAAAGGCCATGAACCAGACCGGGACATAGGGAAGCAGAAGGAATCTGCGTTTATATCCACGGACCTGTGCATAACGAAGCATCAACTCCTGATAGGTGGCCACTTGCGGCCCGCCGATCTCAAAGACCTGGTCCTGTCCGTCGCGATTCTCCAAGGCTGCCAGCAGATAATCGATCACATTCCGGGTGGAGATGGGCTGGGTCCTGTTTTTTATCCAGACCGGCGCAGGGATGACAGGAAATAATTCGGTCATGAAACGGATCATCTCAAAGGAAATACTGCCGGAGCCTGCGATGACGCCTGCACGAAACTCCGTGACCGGCACTTTTCCCTGCCGCAGGGTTGCGCCTGTTTCGATCCGCGAGCGCATGTGCGGCGCAATATGCTGTTCAGGGTCGGCCAGCCCGCCGAGATAAATAATATGCTGCACGCCGGCGGTTTCCGCGGCCCGCGCAAAATTTCGCGCGCCTTCCAGCTCGCGTTCGGTATACCCATGTCCGCTGGCCATGTTATGGACCAGATAATACGCGGTGTGCACACCTTGCAGTGCGGTTAAAAGCGAAGCGGGGGCCATGACATCCCCGGCGGCAATTTCCACCTGGGAAAACCAGCTTCGAGACCTTAGTCTTTGAGGATGGCGGGCAAAGGCACGGATGCGGCATTCGCGCTCGATCAATTGCGGGATCAAGCGGCTGGCGATATACCCGGTGGCGCCTGTGATAAGGATGAGTTTTGAGGATTTTGGCATTAACGTTCGATCTTGAACGGGGTCAGGTCCGGGTTAACAGTCTCATCAAATTCGCGCGCGGCGAGATGGCCGGAAAAAACAGCCTGTGCGATGATATTGGGCGCTTCAGCATCCCCAATCAAACGCAGGGACTTGAGCTTTCCTTCCGCGAGGGCGGGCCTGAGTTCATGATACAGGGCATCATTGGGGATCCTGTCGGTGACCATGACAATGGCGTCACAGGCAAGAGACGACTCGGCGGAGGTGATGACATTCACCACCGTGGCCGCTGTCGGGGAGAATGATGCGAGGGTATGATCCACAAGAAGGGTCACTTTCAGTTCGTACAGCCTTTTGAGGATGTGTTCCTGCTCAAGGGTGAATTGCGTCCAATAGGAGATCAGTGGCGCGGGAGTCATCAACGTGACCTGGCAGCCGTTTTGCACGAGCAGTTCGGCCAGCACGCCGCCCATGTAGTAATGGTCATCATCATAGATGAGCACCCTGCCGGATGGAAGTTTCCCTTTCATCAGATCGTCGGGGGTAAAAATTTTTCCACTGCCTGGGACAGGCCGTGACAGGCTGCGCCCCATTCCGTCACGCCGCCAGGTTGCCCCTGTGGCGATCACGACATGCGGGGCGCCCGCATCGAGAACATCCGCCGCAGTCATCGGGCTGGACGGATAGAAAAATATGTTCTCGATTTTTTTAATCTGGGTTAAACGCCAGTCGATCACGCGCCGCCATTCGTTGAGATTCGGAAGCGCCGATTCAAGGGTCACCCGCCCGCCCGCCTCACGCTGCGAATCGGTCAGGACGACATGATAGCCGCGCTGTCCCAAAGCACGGGCCGCTTCAAGACCGGCCGGGCCGGCCCCCACAACAAGAATTTCATCCTTCGATTTTTTGGGGGCAATGATTTCAGGATGCCAGCTGCGCCGCCATTCCTCGCCCATGGTCGGGTTTTGGGTGCAGCGGATGGGGACAAACCGCGTATCCCCCGTAACACAGATATTGCAGCCGATGCATTCACGGATATCCTCGTGGCGGCCTTCCCTGATCTTGTTTGGCAGGAAGGGATCGGCAATGCTCGGACGCGCCGCACCGATCATATCCATGATCCCGCGCTCAATGGCGGAGGCCATGGAATCAGGCGAGGTATAGCGTCCCACGCCCACGACCGGTTTGGTGGTCAATTTCTTGACAAACGAGATGTATTTTTCCTGATGACCCTCCCTGCCAAAGCGGGAGGTGAGCGAGTCATTGGCCCAGTTGCTGACATTGACATCCCACAGGTCCGGCAGTTCGGCCAGCATGGCAACAATGTCGTGTGCCTCGCCGTCAAATTGCATGCCATCCCGGTCAAGCAATTCGTCCACCGCAAAACGGACGGCCACTGCGCAGGTATCGCCAACAGCGTCTTTTGTATCTTCGATCAATTCACGGAAAAATCTTGTGCGGTTTTTCAGCGAACCGCCGTATTCATCGCTGCGGTCATTCTCCTTTGACAGGAGATGAAAGGCGAGGGTCATGTTGTGCGCAGCGTAGCAGTAGATAATGTCAAAGCCGGCCTTTTTGGCACGGATGGCTGCGCTGCGATGCCACTTGCGAACCTGCTTCAGGTCATCTTTTGTTGCGGCGCGGGTCTGGCCGGGCTCATATCCGCTGCCACCGGTGATGCCCATCGAGCGCGGACCAAAGGCGGATGCCCGTGAATATAGATTCGAAGCATCGTGACTGTTATAGGTTAATTCGATCCCCGCCAGCGCACCGTGCTTATGCACAGCATCGGTCATCAACCGCCAGGATGGAATGTCGTCATCGCTCCACATGCGGCCTTCAAAGAACGGAGAGAGATCGCTGGTGTGGTGGATCTCGGTCTCCTCGGTGCAAACCACCCCCCAGCCGCCTTCAGCCTTCATCCCGCGCATGGCGGCCATGCCCTGCGGCATGCGATATCCAAAGCCATTGCAATGCGGCACCTGATAAAAACGATTCGGCGCCGTGAGCGGACCGATCCGAATCGGCTGAAAGAGGATGTCGTAACGTGAGGTCATATCAATTCCTTTGTCACAGAATGGCCCCCGTGAGGCCTGCCGTTTATTTGGGACAGGTGATCAGGTCCGGAAAGAGGCGGGTTGAATAATCATCCATCAAGGCCAGCGATTCGACCGGAAAGACGATCATGGTGCCGATCACCCGGTTGTCGGTATCGTTCTGCGCCCAGTAGCGGATGTTATAGTCAAAGCCGCCCGTAGCCGCCTTGAATTCATACAACCTCAGACCGGCATCGATCTTGCAGGCCGAGGTGGTTTCAAAGCTGTCGTAATTGGCAAAAATGATCTGCCAGCTTGCATCGCTGAAAAAAACATTCAGGTCCGGTTCTTCATATCCGCACGGGAAAATAAGCGCCTCCGAATAGGCCACCACGCCCAGCGGGTCATTTGACCACACCACGGAGACGCGGCCGTCCGCAACGGTATAGGTCCGCACCCATTCCGGGGCGCTGAACAGGTCACCGGTAAAGGAAAGTGCGCGGTCAATATCGTCCTGCGCAGGCTGGGATGAAATACAAACCGGTGTGACGATCGGCACGATATCCGGGGCTCCTGCCTGTGTCCCGGCGGGAGCCTCAACAGGAACGGGAGCCGCCGTTTCCGGAGCCCCGCTGCAGGCTGCGAGAAGAAAAACTGCACATAGAATGAGGAAAGGTTTTATATTCATGGGTTAACTCGCCCAAACAGATTTTTGTGAGTATAGCACGTGGCAAGAAAATTACCCGGCCTTGCAGGCCGGGTAATTTTTCCAACCGCCGGGTCCCTGCGAAGGCGGGCCCAAACACATACTGTACCCACATTTTCACCACTGGAAATTTACAGTCATCTTATATCATCGCACAATCATATTTCGTTTTTTACAAACGTCAAAAGGAGTTTTTGGGAATGGACAGGAAGGATATTCGGGCATTGTTGATCATGGCGGGCAGCTTCACGGCATATTGGATATTCTGCATTGTAATCATTATCCGGAATTTTTCGAACAGCTAGACAGATGCGACCCGAACGCAATCAAGACGCCAGGGACAGGCTCATTTGATGCCATTCCGCGCCTCCATGCGTTGAGCGCGACAAGCCCGCATGAACGAATCCCTGTTTTTCATAATAAGGAATCAAATAATCCTTGCAAATCAACAGGATCTTTTGCTTGCCCTTTTGTCCGGCCTCCCAAATGAAACGCAGCATGAGCCGCCTCGCAACGCCCCGTCCCTGAAATTCAGGCAGCACCGCCAACGCAAAGATGACCATGTTCCGGCCGTTGACATCGTGACCGATCAACTGTTTCAATTCCTCGTCACTGAGGTCCTCCCGGTCCGTGCACGCGCCGTTGACCATGCCAACGATCCTGCCGTCCAGTTCTGCAACAAAGAAACCGTCTGGAAATGCATTAATGCGAAGCTGGATCGTTTCCCGGGCCGCCGCTTCCTCCGGCGGCCAACAGGCAGTCTCAACAAGATAGCATCCCCCCAGATCCTTCGGCTGGACCCTTCTGATCAAGACCTCATTCATTTGAATCGACGATCTCCTTCACCCTCCCCACCTGGCCATCCATCAAGCGGACCTTGATGCCGTGCGGATGATTCGGCGATTTGGTGAGAATGTCCTTTACAATCCCCCGGGTCAATTTCCCGGTACGCTGATCCTGTTTGAGCACGATCAGCACGGGGAGGCCGGGCTTAATATTCGAGCGGGTTTGTCCATCCATGTCAATCATGCTCCATGGCCGTCATCCACGGGCGGATTTCGTAAACAAGCAGCCCTGATTTGACTGCAGGGTCTGCTGAAGCAAAAACCTCGATTTCCTCCATCGACACCTCCTTTGTTGTGATCATCATCCCGCCTGCATCCGGGACCAGGAACGGGCCGCCAAACTGCAGTTTGCCCTGCTCGTGCAGTTTCAAGTAATGCCCGACATGCGCACCGACGCCCTCCTGCTCACGATAGTCCACGCCATATTGCCACGCGGGACCGGGTTTGTGAATGACAACAAATCGAATCGAACGTGCGGGCTGGTCTGTCATTTAAGAGTTCCCTGTTTCAATGAGAAAAAATGTGAAATCCAGATCGCCGGGAGAGGCATCGTAGCGGGTAAGCAAAGCCGCGGCCTCACTGCGATGTTGTGTGCCATGGTTGACCAGATGCAGCAGGCAGTGCCAGAGGATGCGATCACGCAGGATGCCCTCGTCGTTCACATATCGAAGGTGCCTGTTTATATCCTCATCCGAAAGGCGCTCAAGGCAGGCGCGCATGGAACGTTCCTCCTCCTGAAGCTTCCTTTCAAGCGTTTCGACGGTTGAAAAATTCTCCGGGTTCAAATCTTCATTGAAGGTCCCGTTTTCAAAGAATCCGCGCCAGCCATATTCCGCATCGGCAATGTGGAAAACAGTGCCGCATAAACTTCCGCCTCGTGAAATTCCAAATGGGAATTCAGCCGGAGCGACGAATTGCTCGCTTGTCACCTTCGAGGCTGCGTCAAGGATCTTTGCGTTGGCCCAGTAGTTGTATTCGTAGATAAATTTTATGTCCTGAATGTTCATGACCAATCCTTTTCCAATAATGGATATCTCCGGATGTCATTTCGACATCCGGAGTGCCCAGGCTTCAACTTTTCGACTCTTTCCCTTTAATTTCAAACTGCGCGATTCCATCCCGCCGGTCTTCAAACCGGCCGCGCTGCGTGTGGACTCGCTGATTAGAATCTCGCCTGCACCTGCAAGGGAAGTTAACCGCGCAGTGGTATTAACTGCATCCCCCAGCATGGCGATATCAACGACCCCGCCTTCGGTGTTTACAGAACCCACGTACACGATCCCTGTATTTATTCCAATGCCCACCGGAATCCATGGCCGCGACGGGCCGCCATACCCCATGGCCCTCATGATCCTTTTACCGGTATCAAAGGCCACTCTAGCGTGATCCGTGCCGGCAAAACCCGGGACGAAGAATCCAGCCACCTCATCTCCGATCAACTTCTCCACAAAGCCATGGCTCCGATAGAATTCCTCGGTTGCGGCGTGGTAAAACCGGTTCATCAATTTACTGTATTCGGCCAGCGGGGTCCTTTCCGCCATCGTCACCGAGCCGCGCACATCCACAAAGAGCATTGAGATTTCCAGTTCCACACCGCCATGGTATTGGGCGGCAAAATTCTCGCACAAATTGCACAAATGCGGATTCATTTTCGAACGTTCGACATTGTAGAATCCCTTAAAAAACCTGCCTCCAAGTCCTTCAAAGGGTATGTAACAAATATCGCAGCGTGGGCTTTTCGGCAGTGCCCGGACCAGCGGCCGAAACACCTTCCGTTCGAACCAGGTTGCGTGAAAATGATCAGGAAAATCCCCGGTGGTCAGGTAGGTATGCCAGAGGCTCCTGATGAATTCATCCTGCACTTTTTCTTCGTTCATATCCTTCCATTCACAACCAATAAAAAAGTCCTGTGATTTAACTTAATAGACCTCTTGCAAACCCCAAAAATGCCTGTACATCATTGAAATTCGTAACCATGCCGACAGAGATCCTGACCGCGCCGCTGGATTTTCCGTCGATACACAGGCGGAAATCGTCGATGGACAAGCGGTCCTCGTGTTCGGGCCGGGTGAAACAAACATCCAGTTCCACACGGGAAATGCCGAGGGCGATTTCGCCCGCCCCGGGGTTGCAGAAGCAACCGGTGCGCAGCGAGATGTTCATTTTATTGGCTTCGCTCTCGATAAAGCGATGGTCAAAGGCCTTGCCGTTCCTGTCGTAGAAATTCACCGTGACGGCGCCGCCGCGTCCCTCGGTGGAATTGGGACCGAACAGGCGCACCAACGGTTCACCCGTGCTGTGTTTCATCGAGGTCAGGTTTTGCAATAGCCAGCCGGTGAGGGTTTTTACCCTTTCATTAATGACCTCATAGCCGATGGATTCGATATGTCTCAATCCGATCTCAATGGCGGGGATATTGAGATAATCCAAAGTTCCGTCTTCGAAGGCGGGCGCGCCGTCGGCAAGGTAGTATTTATCGCCCTGCACCGAGGCAACGGTGATCGTCCCGCCCGCAAACCAGGGACGGTGCAGCTTTGTCAGTGCGGATTTGCGCGCGATCAAGGCGCCCAACCCGGTTGGATAACCGAAGATTTTATAGAATGAAATCGGAACAAAATCGGGTTTAACCGTGGAGAGATCCAGTTTGTTGGTCGGGACATAAGCCGCAGCGTCCAGCAGCACGTCCCAGCCATGGGCGTGGGCCTTTTCGATCCACTCGAGCGGATGCTTGACCGAGGAGAAGTTCGATTGTGCGGGATAGGCAAAAAGGTTGTGGCCGTTCTTCGAAGGCCGGGCCAGTTCCTGGTCCAGTTGTGAAGCGTCGACACGCATATCCGGAAGCATGACGGGAATATAGGTCACCTCGGCGCCACGGGCATGTGCAAATTCCCGAATGCCATTAACCGAATTGTGGTTGTCGAAAGTCAACAGATAACGCCCGTTCGAAAATGGATAGGACTCGCCGGTCAGCTTCAGCGCGCCGCTGGCATTGGAAGTGAAGATGGCTAGATATTCATCCGGGTCCGCATTAAAGAATTTGAGGATATATTCGCGCGCACTTTCAACCACTTCAGTGGCCGCGTGCGAAGTGGGGTTGGACGAATGCGGGTTGCCGTAGACATTGTCGTGCAGCAGCTGGTGGTGTTTTTGGATCTGCGATTCAGCATAGATGCCGCCGCCGGTGTAATCCAGATAAATATGTTCGCCGCGGTCCAGGCGGGCATAATCCTTTCTGCGCAGCGCATCGATCGCTTCGGTTTTTGCAAACGAGGGATATTGTTTGAGGAAGGTCTCGAACTCTTTGGTTGGCATGAACATCTCCTGTTTTTCGAACGATCAAGGCCGGTGAAGGCGCGGGGATTCAGATTGTTTTTTTACGCTTTGACCGGGTTACTTAACCTGCCCAGGCCTTCAATTTCCACATCGACCACGTCGCCGTTCTTCAACTCACCCACTCCCGCCGGTGTGCCGGTGAAGATAACATCGCCCGGTTCAAGCGTCATGACCGAGGAGATGTAAGCGATCAGGGTGCTGACGCTGAAGACCATGTCACGGGTGGAAGCCATCTGGCGCATCTGTCCGTTGACGCGGCAGGTCACCACGGCATCCGAAGCGTCGAACTCGGTATCGATCCACGGCCCGAAGGGACAGAAGGTATCAAAGCCCTTGGCACGCGTCCATTGACCGTCCGTTTTTTGCAGGTCGCGCGCGGTGATGTCGTTGCCAATGGTGTAGCCGAAGATGTATTCCTTCGCCGTTTCAGCCGTAACATTCCGTCCGCGTTTGCCGATGACCACCACCAGCTCCGCTTCATGCTCGACCTGGCCGGACTGCGGCGGCAGATAAATCGTATCGCCGTTCGAGATGACCGAGGAATTCGGTTTCAAAAAGATGAGCGGCACCTTTGGCACTTCATTGCCCAGTTCCCTGGCATGTTCCACATAATTGCGGCCCACACACAGGATCTTGGTGGGCGCACAGGGCGCGGCCAGTTTCACCTCCGCAACCGGGGTCTTGGCTTCGCGCCTGCGGTATTCGCCGAAGATATCACCCTGGATCTCGCCGATCTTGTCATCCAGCATCCAGCCGTATTTCGGCAAATCATCGTTGATTTTATAACGCACAATTTTCATGACTACTTTCCCTTGAACAATTTGATCTCTTTTCGATCGACATCCTCGAGCAGTTCCCTAATCGTCCTGCGCAGGACGGGATGAACGTAATCCGGGGCGATCTCGGCCAGCGGCACCAGCACGAAGGCGCGTTTATGCAGGCGGGGATGCGGAATCGCAATGGTGAGTGTATCCATGATCAAATCATCGACAAGCAGGATGTCGAGGTCGATCACACGCGGTCCGTTCTCGAAACTGGGCACGCGTCCCAGGGCCGTTTCAAGCCGCTTGAGATGGCCCAGCAACGGTTCCGGCTCAAGATAGGTCTCGACCATCACGACCTGGTTCAGAAACGCGGCCTGATTTTCATATCCCCAGGGCGGCGTTTCATACACCGACGATTTTTGTCTCAAGGTCATTTGCGGGGACAGGTTGCCTGTGGCCGCATTAAGATTTGCAAGGCGGTTGCCCACATTACTTCCGAGTGCAAGATATACGATGTGCTGCATGGCTGCCCTTCCAGAAATGAAATATCAGGGATCAACGAGCGGCGTGCTCGTCATAATGTTCAGCGACATCCGCCGCAAGCCAGCCTTCAATATCCTGGTTCGCAAATGCGCTTTCCGGCAGGCTGTTGACCAGCCGGATCATTTCCCGTCTTTTATGTTCAAATCGTTCCCGCACTTCGGCATCGGGCTGCCTGCGATACTCCGCCATCACTTCCGCATTAAAGGCATCCGTATCGAGATCCAATGCCTTGTACCCGGGGTTCTTCAAAATACCCGTGATGACCTGTTCGCCCTGTTCCCACCAGGCGATCACATGCCCAAGCAGTTCACGAAAATTTTCAACCCCCTGCTTTTTGAGGAAGGCATCCTTATCCTCGATCTTCTCGAAATCCTCGATGTAGGTATTCCATTCATTTTCAAGCGTATCCAGGATCAAAAACCGGCTGCAAGCAACCAGATGCTCGCGGGCATGATGGATGAAAATGCCGTTGATCCAGGAACGCACCCGCCGGTTTTCCCAGGCAGCCTCATTCATCGACTTCAAGTCTGCCGCAGCCTTGCGGCGCGTGTTCTCGAAATGAGACAGGAATTCGGCTTCCTTCCAATCCTGATAGCGGGCCACCGCCTGGGCATTGAAGACATCGAAATCATATTTTTTGCGCTCGTATTCGCGTTCTTCTGCAATTGCGAGAATGATTGGCATGGCCTCCTCCCACCACGAAAGGATGTGCGCCAGCATATCGCGGAATTGCTGATAGCCCTGCGCGTTGACCCGTTTGAGTCCCTCCTCAGCCGGCCAGCGATTAAAGCGCTCGATATAAGTGGCCCACTCAAGTTCCAAAAAATTCAGGGTGCGCTGCTTGTAAGTCAACATGAATTACTCCGTAAGGCTAGGTTTCGATCAATGATACAACATCCGCGTCCTTTAAAGCGCGATGCAGGTCCGCGCTCTTCAGGATGACCGCCGTATTGCGCATTCCCGACCCGATCGACACTTCCTCCTCCTTCATCACGCCCGGGTCGATCAGGACCCTGAGCGGGCGCGGCAATCCAAAGGGCCCGACCATCCCGATACGATAGCCCGTCACTGCGAGCACTTCCTCCCCGGTCGCCATGGAAACCCGTGAACGGCCAAGATATTTTCGCAGGACCTTCCAAGAGATCTGGGCGGGACCCGCCACCAGGGCCATCACAAACTCATCCTCGGCGATGCGGAACAGGATGCTGCGCACAACCTGCCCGGGCCGCTGACCCCGGTCACTGGCGGCCTGCTCAAAGGAAGTAACCGGCGTCTCATGCCGGAAAATTTTATGCGGCACTCCAAGTACTTCGAGCGCGGCACTTACGGGGGGAGTTTCCATTTTTATTTTGTTTTCTCTTTGTAATCACACAATTTATTGACCGGGCATTTCGGACAGTTCGGTTTGCGGGCCCCGCATACTTCGCGTCCCAAACGAATCAGATTCAGGTGCCCGGCATAATAGGTTTCCGGGGGAAAAACGGATTCCAAATAAGGATGGGCCTGTTCCACGGTCATTTTATCGGGACGCAGGCCGAGGCGGCCGCTGACCCGGTAGATGTGCGTATCCACCGGAAAGGCCGGCATATTCAACGAAAAGCAAAGGACAATGGCGGCTGTCTTGGGGCCGACGCCGTTGAACTTCGTCAACCAGGCGCGCGCCTCTTCGATGGGCAGATCAGCCAAAAAGTCCAGATCGAGCGAGCCGCGTTCCTGCGTGATGGCGCGCAAAACCTGCTGGATGCGCGGTCCCTTTTGATTGGCCAGTCCGGCAGGCCGGATCGCGGCGATCACCTCTTCGCCCTTCGCATCGCGCACGGCTTCCCAGGTTGGGAATTTGGCCCGCAGCGCTTCGAATCCACGGTCGCGATTGACATCGTTCGTGTTCTGGGAAAGGATGGTGGAAACCAGCTCGTCGATGGCCGGCAGCGGATTGCGCCAGACCGGTTCGCCGTAGGCTTCCAAAAGGGTCTCATAAATCTTGAGCGCGCGCGCCTTGATATTCTTCATGATTGTTCACCAATTGTAGCGTATTCTGTCCGCGGGCATAACCGTTCCCCAAAGGCGGGACCAACATCGCCCGGTTGAATCAACCGGGCGATCAGGGATCGAAGGAATGAGTCTTCAGCGAAGTTCATGCAAGTTGAAATACCGGATGGGATCGGCCCGTCAACAGACCGCGATGGTTCCGCAGCTCTTTGGCCGGGCCGAATTTGGCCAGCGCCTTTAACTGCGATTCACTCAAAGCCTGTAACTGGCGCAGGATCTCAAGTGTGGTCGCAGGACGCACACGCGCACTGGATTCGAGCTGATCGTTCATGCGCGAGGCATCCCCATCGGTGACCTTGAAGGCGATGCCCACACCATTTTCGCCATGCACGCCGGGCATCAACCCGATGATCTGAAACCCTTCGGCGCCGCGTTTGGTGACAATGCGGCCCGCACCGATTTTCATTAACTCGCAATCGAATTCGCCGTAATTACTGACCATTTCCGGATGGGCCGTCATGGCGGCGGTGATCTTTTTACAGGCACTCGCACGTTCAACAGGAAGAGACTGCGGATCGCACAGTCGCGCCATGCCCAGGGCGGCATTAAAAAGCGGGACGGCAAAATTCGGAGCGGAGCATCCGTCCACACCCAGTTCAACCTTTTCCTTTTCGATCCCACACATCGCGGCAAAAGTTGCGAGAATGTCCTGTTGAATGGGGTGGCCGGGTTCAAGATAATTTTCCAGGGGCAGACCGCGCATTTTTGCATGGGCCAGCATGGCAGTGTGTTTTCCGGAACAGTTGTTAAAATTTGGGGTCGGGTTGATATTTTCCCGGATCACCTTCTTCAAGATGACCGGATCGCCCGGAAGGTGTGCCCCGCACTGCAGGTCGCTCTCGCGGATGCCGATCTTCTCCTGCATGCCGCGGACCGTGTCCAAATGGATCTGGGCCGTTTCGTGCGAAGCGCAGGAAATGGACAGTTCGGCTTGTGTGAAGTTGAAATGCTCCACGCCGCCGCGTTCCACAAATGGCAGCGCCTGAAAGGGTTTGGCGGAGGAGCGCAAAAAGGCGACCCCGTAAGGGTCGCCATAGGAATGTAATAGTTTACCTGTTGAATCAACAATTGCGATGGAGCCGAAATGGGTCGATTCAACCACCCGCCCGCGGGTCAGTTCGAGAATGGGATGAAGCTCGGCCACTAATCCTCTTCAGAATGTCCGGAGCCGTGGCTCTGCCTGGAGTTGTAATGCAGCAGTCCGTAGCGCAGGCGCTGGGCAAACTGTTTCTGGCGGGCGGCCGGGGCCTTGAACCAGGTCAGGAGCGAAGTGACCAGCTTCTCGATTGCGGCGGGATTCGGTTTTTTCGTTGTGACCTTTTCCAGCTTGTCATGTACATGCTTGAGAAAGTCATATTGAGCCTTGATCGCACTGGTGGTCACAATGCCGCCGCGGCTGCTGATGAAGGTATAGCCCTTGAAAGGCGAATCGAGCAGGCTGTTCAGGGAGGTCAACCAGGCCTTCAAATTCGCACCGGCCAGGAAAGGCGGCTGGTTCTTCAGGACCGCGTCTCCAATGAAGACGATCTTCTCCTCCGGCAAATGCACCCAGATGGAACCGTTCGACGGACCCGCATGATGTTCCAATATGACGGGTGTGTCTCCCCAATGCAGGGTCATCTGATCGAGAAAGGAGATCTCCGGCGGCGCCCAACGGACACTTCCAAGCCCGGGAATCGATTCCCAATCCGCGCCTGTTTCCTCACCCTGGGCTTTGAAGGTGCTGGGCCGGGTGCGAAACGTGTTGGCGGTTTTTTCATGGGCGATCACTGTGCAATCCATGGCGCGCGCGCCGAGGGTGCGGTCGGGATGTGCATCCAGATTGATGAGCACACGCTCCATGCCCCCGCCAAGATTCATGAGAGCAGCCCGCCAGGAACGCGCATCCTCCGGGGAGGGTGGGGCGTCAATTTGAATCAGTCCACGCGGGGTGACGATCACACCGAGAGTCACTCCGGGGAACTGGTCTTCGATCTGTATATTTTTTGCGATTTCCTGCATGCTGCTCCTGAGAAAAAAGAAAATGATGAAACTGAAATCCCCAGCTTAAAAGGGAGGGACGAAGGGCTGCTAGTTTTCCTTCAAGGTTAATCGTCCCGTCATGCGCCTGAGCTGGCCGGTAACCTTCTTTTGTGCAACGGGCAGGGTCAGGAAGAAAGTAGTCCCTTTGCCCACTTCACTCTCGATCCAAATTTCCCCGCCATGCCCCAGGACTGCAAGCCGGCAAAACGCCAGACCCACACCCAGGCCGCGCGGCCTTTCCTTGCCGCCGCGCAGGCGGGTGAATTTCTCGAAAATACGTTCCTTGTCCGCGGGAGAGATTCCCGGACCGTTGTCCCGCACCCAAAACTTAATAAAAGTCCCGTCGTTTTGCGCGCCGATCTCGATCTGTCCCTTGACCGGCGTGAACTTGATGGCATTTTCCAAAAGATTGATGAAGACCCGGTGGGCCATGTCCACATCCACCCAGATGAGTGGATAGACCGAGGTGACCTTGTTCTCGATCTTTTGCTGACGCCCGTTCGCGGCCGGCTCCACATCGCGGATGGCCTCACGGACCAACGCCACCGGATCGACCGAATTCTGATCCACGATCTGATGGCCCGCCTCAAGACGATTCACATCCAGCAGGGAGTTGACCATGCGTTGAATGCGCGCGGTCGAATTCCTGGCGATGGTCAACATGAGCGTCAGAGTCTCCTCCTCGGGCATGAGCGTGCTCATCATCTCAAGGCTGGAGACAATGTTACCGAGCGGCGAACGCAGATCATGATAGATCATGTCGGTCATGTCGTTTCGCAGGGCATCCAATTCCTTGCGCTCGGTAATATCGCGCAGGATCCACTGGATCGACTCGGTCTTTTCAAATTCCACCCGCCGTGCATGCACTTCCACGGGCACGGTCTCGCCATCCTGGCGGCGCAGTTCCGATTCGTAATTGCATTCATCGGCGTTTTTGAGAATTTCAAAGTTCTTGCCGGTCTTGCCCCATTTCACTTCATGCAACTGGTCGATCTTCATGGCATGCAGCAGTTCACTGGTGTAACCACTTAAAGCCACCGCCTGACGGTTGGCCTCCAACACCTTCCCGCTCCAGTCCGTAATAAAGATCGTATCAACACTGTCCTCGAACAACTCAAGATAATGCTGATGCGCCTTTTGGATTCTCTCCAGGTATTCCGCATTTTGAATGGTGGTCCCGGCCAGGCTTCCCAACCCGGCCATGACCACCATCGCATCCGGATCAAATGCCCCTGAAATTGGATTGACCGCTTCGAGCACGCCAATGACTTTTCCCTGCGATTGGATCGGAGCGATGGCGATCGCGCGCATCTCGATTCCCCCGAATCTGTCCACCTCGCCATACCGCTGATCCTGCGCGACGGCAGGCACCACCATGCCTCTTCCGGTCTTTACAACAAAACCGGCCAGGCCATGTTCATTCGGGACGCGCCTGCCGGGGATATTGCCTGAGTTCTGTCCGGCCGCCGCCTGAAAGACCAGATCACTGGTTTCGCTGTCAATCAAGGCCAGGGCCACGGTTTCGACCTGCAAGGCCTGCATGGTTTGGTTAAGGATCCGCCTCCATACATCCGGCATTTCCAGCGAGGTATTGATCGCCGCAGCGCCCTCCGCCAGGGCTGACATGACCCGCGCCGTGCGCTGGCTTTCGGTATACAAGCGTGCATTCAAAACCGCCACACTTGCCTGGTCGGCAATGGCCTGCATCAATTCCAGATGTTCTTCATTAAATGCGTTGGGAACCGAGTGGACCAGCGTCAGCACGCCCACCAGACGTTCACGGGCCATTAGCGGCACACAAATTGCTGATTTTGCGCCGCTTTTGTCCACCGAATCATCGGCACGGCGCAGCCAGCGTTCGTCCTTGCTGGTATCGGGCACAAGGGTGGGCTTGCGATTCTGTACCACCCATCCCGCCAGTCCGCGCTCGACCGTATCGAGCAGCTGCTGGGTGGTGTGCTCATGAGCCTGCTTGCCGTATACGATCGTGGCGTCAACAGGTTTGCCGAGATCATCCATGACCACAATACTGCCGCGCTCCCCGCCTACATGTTGAATGGCGGCAAAAAGCAGCCGTTGTAAAACCGTACGAAGGTCCAGCGCTGTGGCGACTTCACGGGTAACGTTGATGAGTAGTTCAAGCAGGGAACGGGAACGGTCTTCAGGCATAATCTGAATAAATCATACTACAAAGGCCATACTTCATGCAAAGTATAGCCCCTTTGGTACAATTGCGCCATGTCCCTCGATTTGAACCGCATAAAGGCCCTTTGTTTTGACGTGGATGGAACCTTGAGCGATACCGATGACCTGTACACCCGCAAGGTCACCGGCTTCTTTCCGCGTTTTCTGTTCAAGGATCCCGGACATGCAGCCCGCCGTTTTGTGATGTGGGTGGAAGCGCCCGGAAACGCCCTGCTTGGCCTGGCCGATACGCTCGGGCTTGACGATGAGATGATTGCCGTCATCAATTGGCTCTCGCTTCACCGCAGACATTCCTCCAGACAATTCCTGCTGGTCCCGGGTGTGGACGGGATGCTGGGTCAATTGCATGGTCGCTATCCCATGGCGGTCGTAAGTGCTCGGGATGAACGCAGCACCATGGCCTTTCTGGAGCAATTCGGCCTGACCGGGTATTTTGATGTGATCATCACCGGCCTGTCCGCGAAACACACCAAACCCTATCCCGACCCGGTATTACTGGCCGCACAAAGGATGAATGTATCACCGGAAAACTGCCTGATGATCGGCGACACTACCGTGGATATACGCGCCGGGAAATCCGCGGGCGCGCAAACAGCGGGCGTGCTCTGTGGTTTCGGAGAAGAACCCGAGCTGCGAAAAATGGGGGCGGATGTGATCCTGGAAAACACGCCGGAACTTGTTGAAATTTTAAACAGAAAATAAAACAAAGGCGCCCTCTCGCTTGAGAAGGCGCCTTTGTTTAAGACAGGACGGGAATACCGCTAATGTGCCGCGGAAACTTCAACAGTGGCATGCGACTTGCTGTTCGGCAGCATCAACGAACTGAGTGCGCCAAACAGGACGAATATTGAAGCAAGCAATGCAGCAGACCGCGCGGCAGTTGAAAAACCGGTTGCCAGTGCGTTCTGAAGATCGGCCTGCAGGATCTTTACATCCGGGCCGAGTTCCAACCTGATCTTTGCGACCGTGGCGGGATCATCCAGATCGATCCCCTGGCTCTTCAACGCAACCTTTGCGATGGAAGGGATGCTGTCCAGCGCGGTCTGCAGCGGATCGGCCTGATTGGGATCAAATCCCTCATTGGCCGCCAAACCATCGATGATCCCCTTCTTGGCCTGGTCGCCAAAACCCGCCATGGCGGTCCCGATCATCTTCGAGGCCGGTGACAGTGAGGTATTGGCTTCGACACGGGCGCCGAAATCGGCAAAGGCGGTCGAGTTCTGCACCAATGGCGTGGCAGCTGTGGCAAAACCGGTGAACAGGACCGCCCCAATGATGGCAATACCAAGCGACGCACCCAATTGCCGGATGGTATTGGTGGCGCCAGAAGCCTGACCAGCCTTGTTACCCGGAATATCCGAGAGCACGAGATTGGATAACTGCGCAATGGCAAGCCCCACGCCCAGTCCATACAACATGAACGGCGGGATCAGGGAGGAAACAGGTTTGTCGATATAAAGCGTGCGGCTGATCCAGAACAGGGAGGCGGCCTCGCACAACATGCCGATGGTCACGATCCACTTGGCTCCGAAACGACCCGAGAGCACGCCTGCCATGGGGGCGGCGAACATGGTCACGATGGCGAAGCCCAGGAACTGGATGCCGGTTTCAAAGGCGCCGAGTCCCTTGGCAAGCTGCAGGTAGATCGATATGGCGAGGAAGACACCGAATTCACCCAGGGCGATGATAAAGATGGTGATCAACCCGAAACGGAAACTCAGATATTTGAAGAGACCCAATTCAAACAAAGGCTCGCCGCCGCGCTTCTCGAAGTTAATTTCCCACCACACGAACAATGCCAGAAAGATCAAACCGATGGCAAATGTAAAGGGGACAAAGGACAGAGTCCCTGCCGGAATAACCGCATCGGCGGGCAGGTTGGGGTAATGGATCGAGCCCAGCATGAATACTTTTTTGGCATACAACCAGCCGTGTGTCTGGCCTTCGATCGTCCCCGAGACAATGGCACCCAGGCCGACCGTGGCGAACAGGATTCCCAGCCAGTCGATCTGATGTCTCTGGCGGTTGTCATTCGATTCACGAATAGCCCACAGGCTGCCCACAATGGCGATTGCCGCCAGCGGCACATTGATAATGAAGGCCAGCCGCCAGGATTCCTGCATGATATTTGTGCCATACTCGATCAGCCAGCCGCCCAACAACGGACCCAACGCGGCGGAAACACCCGCGGTCGCCCCCCACACGCCGAAGGCAATGCCGCGCTCACGCCCTTTGAATGTGGAGGAAATGATCGAAAGCGTGGATGGCGACATCATGGCACCCGCCAGACCCTGCAGGGCCCGGAAGCCGATCATGACGCCAATGGTGGGAGCAAGCCCAACGCCCAAAGAGCTCAGCGCGAACAATGCCGCGCCGATGATAAATATGGTTCGGCGTCCGTACTGGTCACCCAGTTTGCCCCAGGTGATCAGGGCCGCGCCAAAGATCAACGAATAGATCGAGTTGACCCATTCCGCATCCGAGAAGGGCGCATTGAAGGTGGCACGGATGGCTGGAAACGCGATATTGACCACCGTGCTGTCGATCACGATCAACATCAGGCTCATGCTCAAAATTCCAAGCGCGAACCAGCGGCGGTTATCGTTCACAGCCGCCGGAGCGGCGGCGGGGGAGGCTTTCTGTTTTCCTGCATCTATTTTTTTATTCACTTTGTTCGCCATACAAGATTTCCTTTAACAAGAGTTTATTGATAAGACAGCCGGTCTTGCAATTCTCCACAGGGCCAGCCGCAATATTCCGGTGTTCCTTCCCGCATTTTCAAACGCACAGGCGGAATTTTCGGGCAGTTTGTTCTTCGCGATCATCAAAACCGAAGGCGCAGGGTCGTTGCCTGCCTTGCGCCTTCGGTTCGTTCTTTAATAAATATTGAACTACACGGTCTCGGTTTCTTCCTGCTTTTTGAACTGACTCATGTACAGCTCATGATAGAAACCTTTTTTGGCCAGCAGTTCCTCATGATTCCCCTGTTCCACAATGTCGCCCTGCTGCATCACAAGAATTAGATCCGCATCGCGAACCGTGGACAGACGATGGGCGATGACAAAGCTGGTGCGATTCTTCATCAAATGATCCATGGCGCGCTGGATCAGGATCTCGGTTCGTGTGTCCACGGAACTGGTTGCTTCGTCGAGGATGAGAATCTTCGGGTCGGCAAGGACCGCCCGGGCAATGGTCAGCAATTGCATCTGACCCTGTGAGATGTTGGAAGTTTCCTCGTTCAGCACCATGTGATAGCCATCGGGCAGGGTGTGGACAAAGTGATCCACATGAGCAGCCTGGGCGGCGGCGATGACCTCTTCATCGGTGGCGGTCGGACGCCCATAACGGATGTTCTCCATGATGGAACCGTTATAAAGCCAGGTGTCCTGCAGCACCATTCCGAACAGCTTGCGCAGGTCAAACCGGCTGAATTCACGGATATCGTGCCCATCCACCAGAATGGCTCCGCTGTTCACATCGTAAAAACGCATCAGCAGTTTAACCATCGTGGTTTTGCCTGCGCCGGTGGGACCGACAATGGCGATCTTGTGACCGGGTTCGGCCTCCGCGGAGAAGTTATTGATGATGATCTTGTCCGGGCTGTAGCCAAAGTGGACATTTTTGAATTCCACATGACCTTCCACGTTTTCCAGTTTGATGGGTTGGGTGGATTCGGCTACTTCTTCCTCCTCTTCCAGGAATTCGAAGACCCGTTCCGCAGCCGCCGCAGTCTGTTGGAGAACATTCGAAATGTTTGCCAACTGCATGATCGGCTGGGTAAACGAACGCGTGTATTGGATGAAGGCCTGAATATCACCGATGGTAATGACGTTTTTGATCGCCAGATAACCGCCAAGAATCGAGACCGCCACGTATCCCAGATTGCCGATAAAGGTCATGATCGGCATCATCAAGCCGGAGAGGAACTGCGACTTCCATGCAACATCGTACAGAACATTGTTCGATGTATCGAATTTTTGAATGCTTTCCTCTTCACCGTTGAAGGCCTTCATCACGATATGGCCGCTGTACATTTCCTCCACATGCCCGTTGACATGGCCCAGGTATTCCTGCTGCTGCTTGAAATACTTCTGTGACTGGCGGACGATGAGCCCGACCACCACCATCGAAAGCGGAATGATGATCAATGCCACCAGCGTCATGATCCAGCTGATGGAGAACATCATGCCAAGCACACCCACCACAGTTACCAGGGAGGTGATGATCTGCGTCAGGCTCTGGCTGAGGGTCTGGTTGACGGTATCAACGTCATTGGTGATGCGCGAGAGCACCTCGCCGTGCGTGGTGCCGTCAAAATATTTGAGCGGCATGCGGTTGATCTTCTCGGACAGATCGCGCCGGAAGCGATAGGCGATGTTGGTGGAAACGTTTGCCATGATCCAGCCTTGAAGATAGGCAAAAAATGCCGAGACCAGATATAGGCCGAGCGTAAGCCCCACGATCCGTCCTATGTAATCAAAGTCGATCGAGCCGGAGCCGCCCAGTTGCGCCATCACCCCTTCAAAGAGTTTGGTGGTGGCATTCCCGAGGATTTTTGGACCCACAATATTGGAGGCCGTGGAGGCGATCGCAAAGATAAAAACGATCAGGATCGATAATTTGTATGAGCCAAGGTATTCGATCAACTTGCGCATCGTACCTTTGAAGTCACTGGCCTTGGCGCCGGGCATCATGGCCGCCATTGGGCCGCCCATCATTGGGCCGCCGCGCTGGGGCTGTCCGGGTCTCTGCTGCATCATCATGCTAATTCCTCCTTGCTGAGTTGCGACAAGGCAATCTCTTTATATGTTTCACAGGTGTTCATCAATTCGCTGTGGGTGCCCTTGCCAACAATCCGGCCTTCATCAAGCACAATGATCTGTTCGGCATTCTTGACCGTGGAAACACGCTGGGTGACGATCAACAGGGTGCTGTTTGCTGTCTTTTCCTTGAATGCGCGGCGCAAGGCGGCATCGGTTCTGAAATCCAGTGCGGAAAAACTATCGTCGAGGATATAGATCGGCGGCTTTTTAACCAGGGCGCGGGCGATCGAGAGGCGTTGTTTTTGTCCGCCGGAGACGTTCGTGCCGCCCTGTGATATTACCGTGGCCATACCTTCGGGTTTGGAGTCCACAAACTCCTTCGCCTGCGCGATCTCAATGGCTGATTGCAGCATTTCAGGGGTGGCATTTTCATCGGCATATAACATGTTGCTTTCAATGGTGCCGGAGAACAGCGCACTCTTTTGCGGGACATATCCGATCTTGTCGCGCAGGTCATGCTGCGTCACTTCGCGGATATCCGTTCCATCCATCAATATGGCGCCGTTGGTCACTTCATAAAAACGCGGGATTAAATTGACGATGGTGGATTTCCCAGCACCGGTGGAGCCGATGAACGCAGTGGTTTGTCCGGGCTGGGCGATGAAATTAATATCGTGCAGCGCATCTTCCTCCGCGCCGGGATAGCGGAACGACACATTGCGGAATTCCACGGAACCTTTGAAGGAGGATGTAAATTTTTGGGGTTCCTTCGGGTCGTGAATGTACGGGACGGTTGCCAGCACCTCGTGGATGCGGTCACCCGACACCGAAGCACGCGGAATGATGATGAACATCATCGAAAGCATCAGGAATGACATGACGATCTGCATGGCATATTGCATGAATGCCAGCATGTCGCCGACCTGCATGTTCGCATCGGCGACCTGTTTTGCGCCGAACCAGACGATCGAAAGCATCAGTACGTTCATGATGAGCATCATCAAGGGCATCATGATCACCATGACACGGTTGATGAACAGGCTGACGGCGGTCAGATCCAGGTTGCCTTTGTCGAAGCGATCCTCTTCGAATTTTTCCATGTTGAATGAACGGATCACCATCATGCCTGAAAGATTTTCGCGTGCCACCAGATTGATGCGGTCCACCAGCTTTTGGGTGAGTTTGAATTTGGGAAGAGCAACCGTGAAGACCACAATGATGAGACTGATCAACATCAGCACTGCCACGCCGATCAGCCAGGCCAGGGGCGAATCCATGGTCAGAACTTTAATAATGCCGCCAATGCCAATGAGCGGTGCGTAGAACATCATGCGCACGATCATCATGACCACCATTTGGATCTGGGTCACGTCATTGGTTGTGCGGGTGATCAGGGACGCGGTCGAAAATTTATCGAATTCCGTGTTGGAATAACTTTCAACTGTCTTGAACACATCGCGGCGGATATCGCGCGCCATGCCGGCGGCGATCTTGGCGGACAGGTAACCGACAATGATCGTACAAACGGCGGAGAGCAGGGTCAGCAGCAGCATCCAGCTGCCGGCGGTCTTGATGTAATCGCTTTGCAGCTTGTCCGTGTCCATGCCAAGAGCCTTGTATTCCAGCTTGACTGCGCCCACTGCGGCCTGAACAACCATGCTGTCGCCCAGTGCTTCAAATTTCCGGTCAATGGCATCGGTCATTTTTGCCAGTTGATCGGCGGGCAGTTTGGCCAGCATGGCAAATACATCCATGCCGGGCGGAATCTTGGTCAGGTCAAAACCGGAAAATGCACCGCCCATTTGATCAGCCTTGGCCGGGTCGGCAAGCACCTGCTCTATGCCGGAAACCGCCAGAAGGGCCCTGCCCATGATCGGGTTGAGGCGGTCGATCTCCGTCTGATCAATCTTATTCAGAACATAGACCGATTCCTTTTCAAGGACGGGATATTCCTTCAGGTATGTTTCGTAATCAGGTGAGTTCCTGCCCACCAGGGTATAGGCCGCCAGCACAGACTGCCTGTCCGCTTCGCTCATGAATATGAACACACGGTCCATTTCACTCTGACGAATGGCGGCAGGCACGGCATTTTCGACGCCATTTTGTTGAATGCCCGTATTGACGATCCGCGAAAGATAATCCGGCACTGTCAGGTCCAGATTGGCCTGGGCAAACAGGAGCACGATGGACAACAAAAGCATCAACAGGTAGGGTTTTGTATATTTAATCAGTTTAAGCATGGATCAATTTCACTCCTTGTAAATAACCAACTTAATAAACGACGGCTCTCTTCCATTCACCGAACCGCGGGATGATTTCTAAATTACCAGATGAATGTGGAGGAATTATGATGAAACCTGGGAGGTTTCAGGCAAATCAAATCTTCTCGTCCAATTGGCCCGCAGCCCGGACCAGAATTTCGAGGGCCTCGACCACAAGGGCGCCCTCCTCGGGGCTGATATTGAGGGCAAGGTCATCCATCCAACGATGACGTTCTTCAATACCCTGTTCCACCAGTTGTGCGCCTTTTCGGGAAAGGCTTAATTGTTTTGCGCGGCGGTCGTTCGGATCTTCCTCGCGTTCGATCAAATCGCTCTGAACAAGCTTTTCCACCAATTGACTGGCTGCGGCGGCCGAAATATGTCCCCGTTCGTTGAGTTCAGACATGCCGCAAGGGCCCTTGTAGTGCAGCTGCATCAGAACACTGAATTGCTGCATGGAAAGCCCGGTCGTTTTGACAAAACGGCTCCAGCCACGCATGGAACGATGCATGAATACATCCATCCAGGCGCGCAGGGATTGGGTAATTTGGACTGATTTTGACATAGTTAAGCCTTCTTTTTAGTTAAGCGGGCTTTACTTTATGCGATGATTAAGTATTTGTCAAGGCAAGAGAAATAAGAGATCTGTAAGAATTTAGATCGGTGCTGACTGCCTGGATCATATCGAAATTGCCCGCCTGCCAAAAGTTCATAAAATCATAAAAAACAGGAGCCTAACCGGGCTCCTGTTTTTTATGATTCAATCTCCCAAATCCAATGCCGGGATTGGCGGCAATTTCTCGCTGTACAACCAGTCCTCCAGAAAATTCGTCAACTCTTTTCCGCTCATCTCCTCCGCTACAGAGATAAAATCCCCGGTCGAGGCATTACCGCCCCTGTAACGTGCATAATACGTTTGCAGTAACTTGAAAAAGGTCTGGTCTCCAACTTCGAGCCGCAGGGCATGCAGGGTCAGACCACCCCGCAGATACACACCGCCATTGAAGAGGTTGTCTGCAGGCGGGTTTCCCGGCGGGGGATAATATTGGGGATATTGGAGCACCTCCGTGTATTGCGATTTGACCCAGGCATCCAGGGCCCTACGCCCGCTGATGTGCTCGATCCACAGGCCCTCGGAATAATCGGCAAAGCCTTCATTAAGCCAGATATCGCCCCAATCCGCCACGCTGACGCTGTCCCCAAACCATTGATGGGCCAGTTCGTGCGCCACGACCAATTCCGTGCCTGCAACATCCTGCAGATTGATCATATCCATGCCGAAAATGGACATGGTTTGATTTTCAAGCGCCGCGCCGAATTGAGTGTCCATTACAAACGCGCCGTATACCTCAAAGGGATAGGGACCGAACACCCCGCCAAAGTAATCCAGCATCTCGCCCTGCCGCGCGAACGGCTTGCGGACATCTTCAGGCAATCCCGTTGAATAATAATTTCTGATCGGAATCCCGTTTCGGGATTTCATGGTTTCCTCATCCAGTTCGTCAATGTTGATGGTGGCCAGATAACTTGCCATGGGGGCCCGCTCCTCAAAGGCAAAGGTCCTTGCGTCTCCATGATCGGTCGTTTCGGTCAGCACTCCATTGGCGGCCACTTCATAAGGTTTGGGAACGGTTACAAGGAAAGTATAGGTGGCTTTGTCCAGTGGATGATCATTGGAAGGGAAAAAGCTGGCAGCGCCGTCCGGTTCGCTTAAGACAAAACTGCCGCCTTCAATGGTCACCCAGCCGGTTTGAAAAGGCAGCGCAACGGATTGCATATGACCCGGCGGGCCGTTGTATTCAACCACAACGGTAAACTCATCGCCTGTCATGATGGGTTGGGCCGGCGTGACTGTTAACTCCTGCCCGGTGCGATCAAAATCAGCGGCCTGCCCGTTGACCGTAATGCCGGTGATCTCAAAACCGATAAAATCCAGATTAAAGCTGTGTAGATCCTGGGTGGCTTTTGCATCGAGGGTGGTGACGGCCAGCAAGTTGCTGGTGGCGACATCCGTGACCGTGATATCCAGTTGATAGTGAACCGCATCGTAACCGCCGTTCCCAAACCCCGGATAAAGCGAATCTCCCAATCCAGCAGAACCTGCATTGGGATCCACGGGGCCTTCGGGAACGGGTGTACCTTGAGGTGTCACGGTTGCCGATTGGGTGGCCGGCTGCGGCGTGGGAGCAGAGGGAGTCCCCAGGATCCGGTCACAAGCCAGGATCGCAAGTGCGATGACCAGAAAGGCAAAAAACATCCGGATGGAGCGATTGTTTTTCATAGGAACCTTTTTTTAGGTGTGGCAGCCCTGTGAGACTTCCGTAACAGGCGCGCCAAATGCTTCAAAGACCGGCACTCCATCCCATTCAGGCGGCTGGGGCAGGCCAAGAACATAGGCGATCGTTGCCGCCGTGTCCATGGTGCGGACCTGGGTGTTCAACAGGCCCGGCAGTACGCGCGGCCCGCTGATGATCCAGGGGATGGTCATGTCGTTCGCAGATTCCGTGCCGTGTGTTGTCTCGTGACCCCCGTGATCCGATGTGACAATGATGACCGTGCTGTCGTACATTCCGCGGTCCTTTAAAGCCTGAAGGAGCAATCCAAAGGATTTGTCGTCCTTCGCGTATGCCTTTAATTGTTCGCGCGACAGCCAGCCGAACTCATGCCCCGCCAGGTCACCATTCGGAAAATGCACGAACATGAGATTAAATCCCTGGCCGATCTGCTCCAGCGCAAGTCTTTCCACGCTTGTGAAATCGTCGATCTTGTCGGTTTCATCAACGAAGCCAAAATAATCCGTGCTGGCCGGCTCGGTGACCTGGCGCAGTTTCTCCTTGCCGACCACCATCACGGTCCGCAGACCCGCCGCATGGGCCAGATCAAACACGTCCGTACCCCTGGCATATCCGTTCTGCGGGACGTATTCATCCCAGCGCACAATATTTTTTGCGGGACAGGTCCCCAGGAACATGGCGGCATGGCCCGGCAAAGTCGTGCTTGGAAAGACGGTCTGCGCATTGAGCGTATAGGCGCCGCCCTGCATCAAGGCCAGCAGGTTTTCCATTTTGGAGGCCTCGATCGCATCGGGACGCAGGCCGTCGAAGGTCACAACCAGCACACGTGTGATTGGCGGCGCGGGAGTAAAGGGCAGGGTGGGCAGGGCCGTGTCGGTGGGCGCCGGCGGGGTTGTGCTCGGGGTCAGGGTCGCCGTTGGAGGCGGATCCATTACCGGCGCGGCCGAAGCGCCCGATCCGCAGGCCTGCAGAAAGAACATCAGAAAAGTTAAAAAACGAAAATATCGAATCATGTTCCGGGTCATCATCTGTTAATTACCTGCAAGGCGGGGAATCGTGTTTTTTTATGATCGGCCGGCCAAAGGCTTCATAGACCGGGATGCCGTCCCAATCGGCCTGAAGAGGCAAACCCAGCGCGTAGGCTGCGGAGGCGGCTGTATCCACCGTTCCAATGGTCGAAGTCAACTCCTTGTGAAGAATGCCGGGACCGGACAGGATCCAGGGAATCCGGAAATCCTCAATGGTCGTGCCGATGTGGGATTTATCATGACCGCCATGGTCGGCGGTGACCAGGATCAACGTGCCGGCACGCAAGCCGTTGTCATCCAGCGCCTGCAGGATTTCCCCCAGCGCCACATCCCCGTCGCGCATGACTTTAAGATACGCATCCGACATCCAGCCGTATTTATGTCCGCGCAGATCCGGTCCGGCAAAGTGCACGAACATCAGATCGAAACCAGAGGGGATTAATTCCACAACCGCCTTTGAGATCGCCTTTTCACCATAGTCAATCTCAAACACATCCGTCGTCTCCGGCTCGGCCAGCTGGCGAAGTTTTGACTTCCCCACCACCATCACGGTCCGCATTCCGGCCGCATGGGCCAGGTCAAAGATGTCCACGCCCTGGGAGTACCCCATGTAGGCAAAATATTTATCCAGGTAAATCCCGGTCTTGTCCATGCACAGACCGGACAACATGGAGGCATGGCTTGGCAGCGTGGCAGGATAATCAATGGTTTGCGCGTTCGTCAGGGTATAGGCGCCCTGATCGATCAGGCCGAGCAGGTTGGGCATGGGCGCAAGCGCGATCGCATCCGGACGCATGCCGTCATAACTCACGATCAGCACCCGCTGGACTCCCGCAACCTGCGGCGTGGCCGTTGCAGGCAGGACCAATGCAGGGTCCGGCGTGAGCGTGGGGATTTCCGTCGCAGTGGGCGAGGCGGTGATCGTGGCGGTCTGAGTCGCAGGGACCGTGGCCGTGGGTGTGGCGGTCGGAGTGGCAAGCAGAATCGAAACGGGCAGGGGTTCATCGCCCCAAAGATCGGGAGTCGAAGAACAGCCTGCCAGGAACAGGCAAAGAATTAAAAAGATGCGGTTTTTCAGGATGATTTCTCCAGCATCGGCATTTTCAACCCGTGACGTTTGGCCGCGTCGATCGCGATCTGATAGCCCGCATCCGCGTGTCGGGCGACGCCCATGCCTGGATCTGTCGTCAGAACCCTTTCCAGCCTGCGGGCGGCTTCCGGCGTTCCATCGGCCACGATGACCTGTCCGGCGTGCTGGCTGTATCCCATGCCCACGCCGCCGCCATGATGGAAGGAAACCCAGGTTGCCCCGCCGACCGCATTGATCAATGCATTTAAGATCGCCCAGTCCGAGATCGCATCCGAACCGTCTTTCATGGCTTCGGTTTCCCGGTTCGGGGAAGCCACGGAACCGGAGTCGAGATGATCGCGGCCGATCACGATGGGCGCCTTGACCTTGCCGCTGGCGACCAGTTCATTGAACATCAATCCGGCCTTCGCGCGTTCGCCGTATCCCAGCCAGCAGATGCGCGAGGGCAGGCCTTGAAAGGGCACCTTCTCGCGCGCCATCTTCAACCAGCGGTGCAAATGGGCATCCTCTGGAAAGAGCTCCATAATGGCCTTGTCGGTGGTATAGATATCCTCCTTGTCGCCGGAGAGGGCCACCCACCGGAAAGGCCCTTTGCCTTCGCAAAACAACGGCCGGATATAGGCCGGCACGAAACCGGGAAATTCAAACGCATCACTGACACCGTGATTGAAGGCCTGCTGGCGCAGATTGTTGCCGTAATCGAAGACCTCGGCGCCCGCGCGCTGAAAGGCCAGCATGGCCTTCACGTGCGCGGACATCGAGTCCATGGCCATCTTCTTGTATTTTTCGGGATCGGAAATCCGCAGTTGATTCGCGGCCGTGACGCTTAACCCGGAGGGTACATAAAACAGGGCCTCATGCGCAGAGGTCTGGTCTGTGACCACATCCGGGGTCACGCCGCGCGCCACCAGTTCACTGTACACGTCCGCGGCATTGCCGATCAACCCGATCGAGATCGGATTCCCTTTGGATTTATTCTCCTCCACCAAAGTCATGGCCTCCTCGAGCGTATCGACCACGACATCCACATATCCGATCGCGCGGCGCCGTTCGGCGCGTTCGGGGTCCACTTCCACGATCAGCCCGACGCCCTCGTTCATGGTAATGGACAGGGGCTGGGCTCCGCCCATGCCGCCCAGGCCGGCGGTTAAAACAAATTTGCCTTTCAGCGAACCCCAGCCTTTTAATTTTGCGAGTGCGCCGAAGGTTTCATAGGTGCCCTGCAAAATTCCCTGGGTGCCGATGTAGATCCACGAGCCGGCCGTCATCTGGCCGTACATGATCAGTCCCTTTTTATCCAGCTCATCGAATTTTTCCCAGGTGGCCCAGTGCGGCACGAGGTTCGAATTTGCGATCAACACTTTCGGCGCATCCTTGTGGGACTTGAAGACGATCACCGGTTTGCCCGACTGCACCAGCAGGGTTTCGTCCTCCTCCAGGTTTTTAAGCGATTCCAGGATCGCGTCGAAGGATTCCCAGTTGCGGGCGGCCTTGCCGCGTCCGCCATATACAACCAGATCCTCGGGCTTCTCGGCCACTTCGGGGTCAAGATTGTTCTGGATCATGCGATAAGCGGCCTCGGAGAGCCAGTTCTTGCAGGTCAATTGCGTACCGCGCGGCGCACGGACAATGCGGGATGAGGTCATGAATAAACTCCTTGGGGATTACTCTGCAACAAGTTGGATCGTTTCGAGCATGGCGTCGACCTCGGGGAAGATCGAATCCTTCAAGCCTTCGCCCGTGGACAGGGTAATGACGACCAGGCCCATCTTTGCATTGAAGATGACCTGCTTTTGAAAGATGAGGATGTCTGCGCCGGAGGCATTTTGTGTCGGAAGTTTCGACTCGATCAAACCGACCGGGATCCCGCTCGACGTGGAGGAGATCGCCGTGGAAAGGACCTCCAAGCCCGGCAGGGATTGCGCGGATTGAGCCGCGCCCGCCTTGAGTTGTTCATCCGTGTCGAAGGAGATCGAGCTTTGCGGGTCCCAGACAAAGTTTAGGTTGGTGACGAACTGCTTTTGCACATGGTCCTCACGCACATCAAAGGCGAACAGGCGGAACGTATCCGGGTCCCGGCCTTGAATGCTTTGCAGGCTGGCCTGGACGTATTGATTCGCGGCGACCGCCAGCGAAAAGGAATCCCGGTATTCCGGTTCGTTGACCCGCACCGCCAGCCAGCCGAACGGAATGGTGATCTGATAGCCTGCGCGCTGGTCAACATACAGTGTGGAGCTGTCCTGTTGAATGACCAGCAGGCTGTGCGAAACCGTGACGGGCAGGGTCGCGGTCGGAACCGGCGTGGGGGTCAGCGCCTGTTCCGTCTGCAGGATGGCGGCTGAGACAGTCTCCGCCACGATGGTGGCCAGCAGGGCAGAATCAGCCGTCGGCGCGGCGGGAACCGGGCCGCTTTGCAGTCCCGGAACTGCGCAGGCCAGCATGAAGGTCAAAAGGAACACGGACATGAAAAGGGTATGTTTTTTATTCACGATCTTCTTCCTGTGGTTGAATTAAAAAAGCCTCCCGGCTATTATAGCCGAGAGGCTTTCATGATGCCTGCATGACTTAAACGGCAGCCTGACCCTTGGCCACCATGTCTGCAAAACTCGTGCCCTTCAATCGGCCGACCAGTTCCTCCTGCGCATCACACCAGACCGGGCGCAGCGGACAATCCTCCTCAAAGGAACAGGTGCCATTGTTGCCGACGCACTCATTCAATTGAATGGGACCGTCAATGGCTTCCACCACTTCAAGCAGGGTAATGTCCTTGGCCTCGCGGGCAAGGGTTACCCCTCCGCGCGCGCCGCGGGATGTGTGCAGCAATCCCGCGATGGATAACTGGGAAATGATCTTGGCCAGGAACGAAGGCGGAATATGCTGCTCCTCCGCGATCATGCTGGTGGCCGTGCGTTGATCCCCGGTGCGGGCCAGATGAAGCACGGCCCGGACGGCATAATCAGCTTGACGTGTAATTTGCATAATGACCTCTCTGAAAGCTCGAAACAGGTAAACTTTACCGACAATCACGATTTTATTGTGCAATGGGTTACAAGGCAAGTGATGTAGGTCACGGATAAATTATGACCTTTTGCTCCGAAAATAAAGGCGCCCTCACCCGCTTTCGGATGGGGGCGCCTGCCAACTGCGGGTCTATTTGGTCAGGGTTACATTCCCGGCGCCGATATCGATCACAAAGGTCAGGGTCGGGCCCTCGCCCTTCTGCCGGTATGTGCCGCCGCTGACGCTCCAGTTGGAGCCGGCATTCACATTCGATGCGCCGCCGTCCACGGTGACCACTGCGTTCACGCCCTCGGGCACAACGATGATGAGGTTACACAAACCGGTGGAGATCTTCACAGATGCGTCGCGCTGCAGGTCGCCTGAAAAATCCAGGGTGTAATCGCCCGCCCCGGCTGAAAAGTCCATCATGCTGAAGTTGGCATTGGCCAGGCCGCTCATCCTGACATCGGAGGCGCCGGTCTCATAATGCAGGACCGACATCTCGGCCAGGTTGGGTTCGGAAAATGCCAATTCCACCTGGGCCGCCCCATCCTTGACCGTCAGGTTGTTCAACGCCAGGCCGCCGAATTCAAAATTGCCCTTGTAGGCGCCTGCTTCCACGGTTAGATCCATGGGAGTGTCACCCAGCTTCAGGTCCCATAGATTCTTCAGGTCCTTGAAGGCCGGGAAGGAATGAATATCGCTCATTTGGACCCGCACATCCCCGCCGTCCGTGTGGACCTCGGGTTTGAAGGCCGCATAATTATAGGTGGCCGTGCCTTCCACAAGCCCGCTCGCGCCGGGTGCAAGCGTCATTTCACCCGCCCCGAAGGACAGGCTCAGGCTGACCGGTTCCACTGCAGGGGTCGGGACCGAGATCGTATCGATCACATCCGGGCCGGGCGTGGGGACTTTGGGTACGTCAATATTGAAACCGCAAGCCAGACTGGCCAATGCGAGGATCGCAAATAATACAAACAATTTTCGGAACATGGAAAAACCTCCTCAGGTGCTATGTCTGAGGAGGTATACGGATGTTTTTTACTTCGGTTGCAAAACTAATCGGATGTACGCGCTTTGGAAGGCGGGCCCGCTTTCATCAAAGCCGCGTTCAAGGCCTGGTCGAGCGAGCGCACTTCGATGATCTCGATGCCCTTCGGATAGGCCTCGCCCTGGCGGATGGCCTTGGGGACGATGGCGGTCTTAAAGCCCAGTTTTTGCGCCTCACGCAGGCGCGCCACCATTTGACCGGGCATGCGCAATTCGCCGGCCAGACCGATCTCGCCGATCAGGACCGCTTCGGCGCGCACCGGCACATCCTTCCATGACGAAGCGATCGCGGCCGCGATGGCCAGGTCCGCGGCGGGTTCGTCAATTTGAATGCCGCCCACCACGTTGACAAAGACATCCTGCTCCGAAAGTTTCAATCCCACGCGGCGCGTTAATACGGCCGAGATCAACAGCAGCCGGTTGAAATCAATTCCATTGGGGGTGCGGCGCGCATTGCCAAATTGAGTGGGAGAAGTTAATCCCTGAATTTCAACCAATATGGGCCGTGTGCCTTCCATGGTGACTGCAATGGTGGAGCCCGCCGCATTGACCAGCCGCTCCGCCAGAAATGCCTCCGAGGGGTTGGTGACCTCCACCAATCCGCCTTCGCGCATTTCAAACACGCCCACTTCGGCGGTGGCACCAAAACGATTCTTGACCGAACGCAGCAAACGATAGGCCTGGAAGCGGTCGCCCTCGAGATACAACACCGTATCCACGATATGCTCGAGCACGCGCGGACCCGCGATCGCGCCCTCCTTGGTCACATGCCCGATCAGGAACACCGACACCCCCGAGGACTTGGCCAATTCCCGCAAATGCGACGAGCACTCGCGCACCTGCGAGACCGAGCCGGCCGATGAATCCAGTTCGGATAAATAAACGGTCTGGATCGAGTCAACAATGAGCAGGTCAGGCTTGAGTTCGCTGACATGGTTCAGGATCACCTCGAGATTGGTCTCCGTCACCAGCAGCAGATTCTTCGGCAGTTCCTTCTTTCCGTTCAACAAACGCACCGCGCGCATCTTGATCTGCCGTTCAGACTCTTCGCCCGAGACGTACAGCACACGCTGCGAGTTCGCCATCTCCATCGCCATTTGCAGCATCAAGGTGGACTTGCCGATGCCCGGGTCGCCGCCGATCAGCACGATCGATCCCAGCACGATCCCGCCGCCAAGCACACGCGCAAACTCGCCGATCGGCAGATGGACTCGATCTTCCGCTTCACCCCCGACCTCGTCAATGGGGCGCGGAATCGAACGGCCGCTCAGCCCGTGCGCATTGGCCGGTCCCTTGTGGACCGGTTCCTCGTGGATGACTTCCTCGATCATGCTGCTGAACGATCCGCACTGCGGACATTTGCCCATATAGGAAGCGGCCACGCGGCCGCATTGCTGACAGACATACCGGGTGTGTGTTTTTGTTTTTGCCATAATTCACCTTTGTGATGTCACCCTGAACGAAGTGAAGGGTCTCTGAGTTCATTGTAGAGATTCTTCGCCGCAAGAAGCAAGAGCGCGGCTCAGAATGACACAATGCCAGTATAACAGAAATTATGTTCTATTTATTGTTGGAGTTCGCCCTCTCAATGACGGCAGTTTTTACGACTTCACAGCATTCGCAAAATCTGCAAACAGGCCGTAGGCGGTTTCAATGGGACCGCCCTGCAGGCCCGGTTTTTCGGAAAGCGAGATCGAGTAATCCAGGATCACATCCGTGCGGAAGGTGACGCCGGTGCTCGAGTCCATCATCCCATATAAAGGAGAGGCGGGGTCGACCAGCTGGGGCGCCACGCTGGCTGTGACCTTGTCGCCCATCTTTTCAGCGGAACAGACCAGTTTATAACGTTTGCCTTCGGCTTTGGCCTTGGCGATCATCTCCCGCGTCACCCCGCGTATGCCAGTCGGGTTGACCTGCTGCGGCGTGAAGGGCGTATCCATTAATACGGTGATGAGCGCGGCCACCTTGATGGCCGCATCCCAGCCGTCCACATCGTTGCCGGGATCGGTCTCGGCCACACCGATGGACTGGCAGTATTTGACCGCATCTTCGTAGGATTCGCCGCGTTCCATGCGCGAGAGGATGATGTTGGTGGTGGCGTTGAAGATGCCTTTGATCGAGGTGAGTTCCGCGAGGGGAAAGGATTCGCGAAATACCGAGAAGACCGGCGCGCCGCCCAACACGGTCGATTCAAACCCGAAGCGTTTGCCCGCTGATGCAGCCAGCGCGGTCAACTCGCGATAGCCGTGCACGACCGGCCCCTTGTTGGCGGTGATGGCGTGCATGCCCAGTGCAAAAGCGCGCCGGATATGATCCAGCGCAGGCTGGCCGGTCTGGGTGTTGACCGGTGAATTCTCGAACATCACGTCCGCTTTGCAGTTTTGGAGGACGGCCATCGAATCGTTGACATCCATGCTAGAAAGCGCAGAGATGGATTTTCCACTCTCCACAAGTTCGAGGGCCTTTTGAATATCAAGCCCATCGGGATTGACCGCGAAACCGTGACTGCCGGTGGCGATGCCGGTGAATGAAAAAGTAACGTTGTGGCGGCTCTTGAGCAGGTCCTGTTTGCGGACCAGCAGGCGCGCCAGGGCGCGGGCGACGTTGCCGAAACCGATCAGTGCGAGTTTATAGTGCATGCAGTCTCCGTTGTTGTACGTAGGGGCGGGGTCACCCCGCCCCTACACAGGTGGATAGGGAAACGCGCGGCGGTCGCGCGGCATGTGCGGAAAGGTGCGGGTTGTGACCAGGCGTTTGGCGCGGCGCTGCAGGGCCGCGATCTCGCGCGGGCTGAGATAAGACTCAAAGAGGGCGGGCCAGCTTTCGGTTTGGGAAAGAGGCGCGAGCAATTCATCCGGAATGGCCTGCCCGGCGAAGTCCCAGATCACGCTGCGGAGTTTATTCTCCTCGTGAAAACAAACGCCGTGGTCGATCAGGTATAGCTTGTGCGTATCGTCTTCGAAGAAGACATGGCTGCCCTTGCGGTCCGCATTGTTGACCAGGATGTCGAAGAGCATGACCGGCCGCAATAGTTCCTTGTCTTCGTCCGTGAAATTGAAGTAATGATATTCGACGTCGTATTGAATGTATTGCTGCAGCGAGCCGCGTCCGTGCGGACCGTCCTCACGCAGGACGGTGACGGGCACAATATGCCAGCCGAGCTGTTCGCTTAATAGATACGCGGCCACTTCGCGCTGTGCAAGGGTGTTATCGGGGAAATCCCACAGGGGCTGTTCGCCCTTGCACGGTTTGTAGACCGCGGCGACCTGCCCACCTTCATATTGGACATCCACCAAAAAGGTGTAGTTGCTGCCCAGCATGAACTGGCCTTTGAGTTGATAGTCGCCCAACTCGAGGGCGGTTCGAATTTTGGAGTGTTCCTGATTCATGGGGAAATACAAGGACGTTCGAAGACCGGCGCGCTAATGCAAATGTCCGTTCTTCTTCGGGCAGAAGTGGCCTTCGGGTTCCATGGGCTGGCCGCATTGCGGGCAGATCGGACGGCCGCGGCTGGTGACATCCGCGCCCCAGCGCGCGAGCTTGCGCATCTGGCTGCGGCTGGCCCAAAAGCGGACCTGCGCGGCGGAGTCGGGTTCCTCCTCCTCGGTCAGCAGTTCCTTGGTGAAGACGATCACGCGGTCGCGTTCCTTGTCGTAGGCCAGGCCGATCTCTCCGGCGCGGAAAAGCGGGTCCACGGGCGGATGGATGCGCATCTGCTCCTCGACAAAATCACCCGAGGCCTCTTCCAGGTCCGGGTTTTGCTGGCTGATCTGCGAGAGGAATTGCTCCACCCCGATGGCCAGCGACTGCAGCTGGGCTTTTTCGATCAGCACGGTGATGGTGCGGTTGTCTTGATAGGCCTGCAGGTAGAAAACGCGCTGGCCGGGACTGCCGATGGCATCCGCGGTGATATGGTCGCAAGGGTCTACATCGATCTCGAAACGGGGCATCTGTTACCTTTTATCGCTTGAATTCAGCCAGTATACCAGAGTCGATCCGTGCAGCGGGCGCAGGGGGCCGGGCGGATGAGTTTGGCTCCGGTCCCGGCTTCATTCATATCATTTGCTCAATATTTTAAGAAGTTTATGATTTGCGAACAGGTGATATTTCCCAACGACGGCTTCCCTCAAAATGCCCATCTCCTTCAATTGCACCAAATACTTGCTGGTGGTGGTGTAGTGTTTGTTTAATTGACTGGCAAGTTTGGTGGGCGTGATAACAGGGTAGGTGAAGAGCGCTTCGACAAGATCGGCACTATAGATTTTTTTATTTTCCGATTTGACCTGCTCTTTGACTTCGACCAACAGCCTGGTGATCTTCGTCAGGTCCTCGCGCGTTTCTTTGGCTTTTTCATAAAAGCCCGTCAGCATGTATGCAATAAACTCGTGCCACTTTCCATCCGTGGTGACAGCAAGCAGGCGACGGTAATATTCCGAGCGGTTCTGGTTGATGTACCCGCTGACATATAAAACAGGGAATTGGAGCAGGCCGCTTTGGATCAGCTGCAAAACCATCAGGATGCGCCCGGTTCTGCCGTTGCCATCACGGAACGGATGAATGGCTTCGAATTGATAATGGGCGATGGCGGTGCGGATCAAAGGGTCAACGGTCCCGTCTGTTGCGTTGACATAGTTTTCCCAATTACCAATCAGGGCAGGGATGTCGCTGGCGATGGGCGGGGTGTACAGGCTTTCGCGGCTGGCAAGATTTGCGATCTGATTTTGCTCGCGGCGGTATTGACCGTTGCCATCCGGCATGAGACGGGATTGAATACCTGTAATGAGGCGCGAGGACAGCGAATATTTTCCACAATTGTTGAAGCCCCAGTTCACGGCCTCACGGTATCGCAGGACTTCCTTATCGGGCTGGCGCTGTTCAGATTCGGGAAATAACTGCCATTGAAGCACATCGGCAAGGGTGGTGTTGATGTTTTCGATGTTGGAACTGGCAACAGACTCGCGGATGACGATGGGCGCGATCAACAACAGTGGGTTGGGGATTTGCCCGCTTGCCCCTTTGAGTTCGGCGAGCTCCACGCGCGCCTTGAGCAAGAGGTCGCCAAAATCCATATTGGAAACAAGGACCTGGGGCGGCAGAGGAGCCAGGTGGTGGGGATATGTTGGATCGAATGACATATACGGGTCAATATATCAGTTTTTTTACGTTTTTACAATATATGCCGGAAAGATGTCTACAAACTGGGCGGTTTTGTATACATGTAGTCCAGAGATGTTCACAAACTTTCGATCCGCCGACCCTCTCCGCCCGTTTCGCGGGCACCTCCCGCACCGCCACGCCCGACCCCCATCCCGCCCCTGTAGTGACTCTATCGTGCCCATTCCCGCAAGAAACAGTGAAGGCGATTATTCCCCTACAAAAAACGGAAAGTATCCATAACCATAGTAAATAAATCCTCCAACGGAGTGGGGTCTGCCGCATTTGGATACCAGGGAGTAAAGACAAGGTTATACAAACGGTCATTATGCACAATGAACACGTAGCGCGCAGAATCCTGACCGGGGAGCCCATCGACCACAACCGCCTGTTCGCCGTCCACATCCCTGTCAAAACTGGTGATGTTGAATCCATCGCCGGCGGCAGTAATGGCTTCGTCTGCAAACTGAGCCGCTGTGCGGCCTGAAGCGGGCGCAACGGCAATATTCAACCAGGCATCGCCCGGCATATCGCCCGGGCTGGAAATGGGGTTGATCACGATGAAGTGCGATACGGTCGTGGAATACTCTGCAGGATAGAGCAGGCAATAACCTTCTTCGGTGTTCGTCAGAACGCCCATCCTGGCTGTTGGGGACGGGCAGATATCCTCCAAAGTTGGGACCTGCGAAGGCGCGCGTGGTGGCGTTGTCGTCCCTGAAATCCCACACGCCATCTGTATCAGTATGCCTGCCATCATTATTGGAATTAACCTTTGATTTGTTTTCATGAGAAGTCTCCTTTGACACTCCAATATAAACGATTGCAGGGTTGACCTTGTTCCCATTTTCATTACCCAAATATTCGTGTGAAAAAGTTCAATTTCTGCAGGATTCACTGCCGATCGCATGAAGCATGGCAAACACAACGCCGCCAATGTTCTTCATCACATCATTGTTCCAAAAGCGGACGACTTTGTATCCAAGTGCTTCCAGATGGGCAGTTCTTTCCTGATCGTATTGTGTTTGCTCCAGGTGTTGACTCGGTGACTCGTGTCACCTACCGCCCGATGGCGGCTTGATGCCGCCTCGGGCAGTCCCATCCAGTTCGATGATGAGCTTCTTGCGCAGCGCACACGCCGTCCTGGCGGTCGGTGCCAGGGGAAGTCAGTGATAAATGATCCAATAGCGTGCTGACGCCGAAAGCGCACCCCATCTTCGCGCATAAGGCGCAGGTGGGCCCACAACTTCTTTTCAACAGGCGTGGTCTGTTTGTGTAATTCGCCCGCTTGGTGGAGAATTTGCGGTGTGGATCGTTTGGACGGCATGGTCAATTCCTATTTTAGCCCCACCCGCCCTCGCGGGCACCCTCCCCAAATCCAATGGATTTGGGGAGGGATGGGGTAGGGCCATTACACAACCCATCCTCAAACTCCCGCCTGGGACCTGACGCTCTACTTGTTAAACCACAGCCCGCTGACCTGGTGCGGGTCGGCGGCGCGCAACACCACCCGCACGGTGACCGCATCGTCCTGCTCGAAGACCGCGTCGTAAACCACGATATAAAAGTCGCCGCTTTGCAGCACCCGGTTGACCTCGCGCGAGACGTACAAGCCCAGCTTGGCATCCCGGTCCTGCTTCAAGGCCTCGAAAGCGCTTTGGGGCATGGCCGTCAACATGTCCTGATCGAAATCCTTCGAGAACATGGCGTAGTCGTTCGCGTTCATCCCAGCCAGCAGGGTATCCGTTTTGGCTTCACTATAGGTCAGCACCGCCGTCGCCGCATCCCCGGAGAGCACGGTCTCCCCCGAGCCGCAGCCCGCCAACACGCCAGTCATGATCACCGCCAGGCATAACATCAATATCTTCTTCATCTTGTGTTCCTTTCTTAGTAATGAATATGGCATGGGGCACATCCCCCCGCCGAAGCATCTCCCGATTGCCGTGGACAATGGCACGCTCGGTCTCGATGCGGTAGTCTTCGCCTCGGATGAGGGATTGCTCCGAAGGAAGAAAATTCTGTGGAAAAGTGAAATGGTAAAATGAACGGAAGTCTGAATAAAATGGAGGCAAAATGTTACTCTTTCTTTTTGTATTTGTAATATGTATCCTAATACTAATTCTGACTATGGTTAATCAGGGCATGCTTTTGGGTCTCGTCCTGCTTATTTTTGGATTAGGGTCATTGCGTTGGATATATAATGACTCGGTATCTGTTTTTTATTGGGATCGTATAAAGTATGATATGGAGGAGATGTTTAAGAAAAATTGGCTCGCAATTATCGTGATGATTTTGATAAGTATATACGGTGCATATTTAATATGGTCCAACTGGAATTGCTCTTATTCGTCTAGTTGCACCAAACTCTTTCAATAACCTTTTTGACCTTCTCCTCATACAAGCGGATCAACCCCCGATTGCCGTGGACAATGGCACGCTCGGTCTCAATGCAGGCGACGATTTCGCATTGGAGTTTGAATGTAGCGGCTGGAACAATCATCGTGACTTTCTCTTCCAAAACTGGAATTTCGATGGTTCCACTTTTAATTTTGGAGAAGGTATCAGTACAAAATCTTTGTCTTTTAACTCTCTTGTTGCGTACGATGTTCGAAATTCATAATGGTCTTTTTCTGACGCAGGAATATACAAACATCCACACCTGCTTGCAATTAATTTCTTGTCCTTAATACTTAACTTAGTCTTCTTGTTGAGTTTATGTGTTTCCAGCAATGCTTTTGCATCTTCACATGATTTTAACAAAACCCGATTTACGGGCTCATGCCCTAAAAAATCAAATACAATCTGATAAAACAAAATAGATATTATTGTTGAAATTAACGAGACTAAAAGCCAGAACAATGACCATATAAAGCCTTCCAATGTGGGGCTTTGATTTTTACTTATTGGCTCAGCATATGATACAAGAGTTTTAAGCTGATTTGAAAATAAGCTATTGTTGTCTAATAAGAACCAAAGTATCGCGATGGACAAGAAGCCATTTTTCCAACCAGCGGATGACTGCTCAATTTCCCCTATTGATTTCAGATGCTTAATATCTTCGTGGGACAGGCCATTTTGAGAGCTGTAGGGATGTTGGACTGCGATAATTATCTGCGCAATTAAGGTGTTGGATTTTCGCTGAACCCCTACAATGTTAGTCATTATCCCGAAGATTAGTCCTAGAAAAATGGCCATAACTGAGAAAAAAACAAATACAGCCATAGATAAATTGGGTAATTCTGTAATGGGAATGATTTTATTGGCAGTAAGTTGCCCAAGTTTTACTGATAATCCTAGTATGCTAAAAACATAGAAAATTGCCAGATAGTAAAAGAATAGTGAAGTGATTGATAATTCATTTACCAATTTATTGTAAACGCTACTAAACCCAACTTGTTTAGTGTTCTTTAGCATGGTCATCCCTCCCACACCCTCTCAATCACCTTCTTGACCTTCTCCTCATACAAGCGGATCAACTCCCGATTGCCGTGGACAATGGCACGCTCGGTTTCGATGCGGGCGACGATTTCACGCTGGATTTCCAGCGGCGGCAGGGGGATTTCAACAGTGAATAACTTTTCTCTATTTAGTTTTGGAATACCAACACGCTCGTAATATCCATGAATTGATTTCATGAAAGCAGATGACAGAAGATAGTATTTCAAGAATTGAATGTCAATGTTTTTTTTATTCTTCAATGGGTAAATATCTGAACTGCAATATCCATCAAAATCTACAAACGCAACTTTGTTCAGGTTAGGACGAATCTTGCTGTACAAAATAACATTTGGCTCAAAATAATATACTGGACCTCTTATGCCCTGTTCCCCAATTGTTTCCTTTTTGATTATTTGACCAGTATCAGATTCAATGCTATCTGAGCCAATGTAGATTTCTTCTTGGGGTAATTTCCCGTTCTTTATTGAAGATGTGATTTCACATACATCAGCAAATGTTACTATTTTCCATTCATTCGCGCCTTTAGGTAGGGACTGAGCAAGTTCGAGTTCAATATCTGGCTTCCAGTTTTCGACAACCTGACGTGCGCCGTCTATAACGTGCTGGTGGGCGGCGATTTCGTCCACGAGTTGACGCTGGATTTCGAGTGGAGGCAGAGGGATTTCTATCTTTGAATACTCTGAAATCCAATATCGTTTATGTGTAGAAGCGTTAAATTCTATTCTTTGGATTGCATGATAAACATATCTAATATCCGCAATCTCATCTTTCGCTTTAAGGATTTTCATTGCAGATGACTTTACTTTAAAGGGAAAGTCAACAAATTTTGTTGCTGTCGTAAAATCGTCAAAGATAATTACTGGTAGTTTTTCTTTCGTAAAAATCCCGTCTTCTTCGTTAGTGTAGCCCAGTAGAAAACTTTTGCCAGCAGTTAATACAGGTGTTTCGTATTCATCACTATAGTCAACAGAATTCACAATGTACTCTGTTGGCTGTTCGTAATCCAATATCTCTTCTAACTTCACCATCGACCATTTTTGGTTGTGATGAAGTTGTGTATCACGGTAACGGTCAGCGCTCAGGTTGTATTCGCCAGTCTCTGTCAGTTTGGAGATTGAAACCAGTAAAGCAGAATCAACTTCGGGGGCGAATGAAGCGGTTTTTCCATCCAAGATAGAAGCCCTAAAGGACTTCAAGACCTTTAGGGTCTGTGGCAAGTCATTCTTATCAATCGGGCGGCGTTGCGCGCCCAAATCAAATCCGTCGTTTTCGACTTTGACGAACAGAACTTTATCGGTCTTTTTGGCGAGCGACTTATCCAAAAACAGAATGGAAGTCTTGACGCCTGAGTATGGATTGAACGCGCCCGCAGGCAGAGAGACCACCGCCCACAGGAAATTATGCTCGATCAGATATTTGCGTAATTGCTTGTACGCCCCCGCCGATTGAAAGATAATGCCTTCGGGCACGATGATGGCGGCGCGTCCGTTTGGCGTGAGATGCTCCGCCATGTAATCCACGAACAGCACTTCACTGCGGTTCGACTGCACCGAAAACTTTTTGTGAGGCATAATGCCGCCCTTTGGCGACATAAATGGCGGGTTGGCAAGGATCACATCGGCGTACTCGTTCCAGCGTTCTTCGCTGGCAAGCGAGTCGTATTCGTGGATCTGCGGTTTGACGAAGCCGTGCAAATACAGGTTGACGAGCGAGAGCCGCACCATATCGGGCGAGATGTCGTAGCCCGTGAAGTTTTCGTACAGCTTTTGTTTCTCTTGAGCCGTGAGTGAAGAACCCTTCCCGCCTTTTCTCAATTCATCATTCTTCATTCTGACTTCTTCATTGCTTTTTAAGATGTGCTTGTACGCCGAAATCAGAAACCCAGCCGTGCCACAGGCGGGATCAAGAACCGTCTCGTTCTTTTTCGGATCGACCACCTGCACCATGAAATCGATGATATGACGCGGCGTGCGGAATTGTCCCGCGTCTCCCTGCGACCCGAGAACGGATAGCAGATATTCGAAAGCATCTCCCAACTTTTCAGAGTGGTCGTACGTGAAGTCGTTGATGGTCTTGAGAAATAATTTCAGCGTTTCAGGGTCGCGGTAAGGCAGGTAGGCGTTCTTGAAGATATTCCGAAAGAGTTCGGGCAGGTTGGCGTTCTGACTCATGCGCGTGATGGCTTCGCCGTACAGATTCAACATCTCCACGCCGCCCAAACGCGGGTCGAAGATATTGCCCCAGCCGTACTTCTTGAACTCACCCTTGAAGAAACTCGCCTTGCCACCCATCTCGATGGATTGCCTGTCCATGTCATCCATGAACTTATAGATCAACGCAATCGTAATCTGCTCCACCTGGCTCTTCGGGTCGGGCACCTTGCCCACAAGAATATCGCGGGCAGAGTCAATACGGCGTTTGGTTTCGGAATCTAACATTTAATATTTTCCTTTTGTAGGGGCGGATCGCGATCCGCCCCTACAGGAATGAATTATACAAATTGATTAAACGACACGTAATCTTTCACATATTCAATGATCTTATTTCGCAATTCTATCGTCAATTTCCGCAAAGACTCACCACCTGCATGGCTTCCCATTATGTAGGCAAAATCGCCTTCATCCACCTTGCCACGAAATTCGGGGTCGAGCACATAAGTCTTGAAGAAATTCCTAGCAGGCGTAAACTGCTTTTCATCGGGCATATAGCGGCTGTCGAATTTATCAAATTCCTCATCCAGCATTTCATCTTTGGTCTTGAAATAGGATTTCAACCCGAAAATCACTTCCACAATCTCACGCAATGAAATCCGGCGGTCAATATTCAAAGAACTGCGTAATTTTTCAAGGTTGAAGAACTCTTCAGGCTTATCGAAGATATTTTCTTCAATATGCTTGATGATGGCTTCCATATCGTTAGCTTCAGCCTTTTCAATGGCAAAACTATCTTTTTTGATTTGCTCCTCGAATTTTTGATAGTACATCCGATCCACCCGCATACCTTCGGGTCCAACAGCGGTTTCTCGAAGGGCTTTGAGTGCGTCTGTGCGGGTACTTTCGTAAGTACCATAAACGACTCCGCCTCCACCGCCCGTATCTATGCCAACGGCACTAGTTCCTGCACCCCTTCTCAAAGCGGGCAGGTGTAATTTTTCGTTGTAATCAAAATCCTCCTCAAAGTATTCACAGTTGGCAAAGAAATCAAAAAGTTTGAATTGCTCCTTTTGTTTTGAACCAACGTTCTTCTTCCATGCCGTGTCAGTAATTTGATCGCTGAATTCATGCTTGCGTGTGCCGCGTCCTTTTATCTGGATAAAATCAGTAGGCGAGAACACTGGCCGCATAAATGCAAGATTGAGAATGTCGGGACAGTCATAGCCAGTGGTCATCATGCCCACCGTCACAGCTACGCGAGACTTGCTTGTTTTGTAACTCTCAATGAAGTTTGCCGAACCACCAAGATTGTTATTTGAGAAGTTGAGCGCGAACTGCTGTGCGTCGGGAATCCATGAAGTGATCTGAACGGCAAAATCGGATTGATATTTGCCTGGGAACATCTTATCCGCAATTTCATTCAGTACTTGCGTAATTTTCGCCGCATGGCTTTGACTCACACAAAAGACAATTCCCTTACCGATTTCTCCGCTGATTGGGTCAAGCAGGGCATTTTGTAAGTACGTCTCACAAAATACTCGATTGGTTTCATCAGAGAAAAAAGTCTTTTCAAAATCTTTTCTGACAAATGTTTGCTCATCTACTTTGTTCTCTTCCCCTTCTTCATCTTCTTCGTTGGAAACAGGTACAACATAACCCGTGTCCGCAAGCATTTGAGCGGTGATGTCAGTCCGCGCATCCACAACTACGGGATTAATCAGAAAGCCTTCTTTTACTCCATCCAAAAGCGAATAGCGATAAGTGGGAATGCCATTCTCACAACCAAAGGTCTTGTACGTGTCCATCAAAACCCGCCGCTCCCAATCACGCGGATTGTTTTGATTTGCAACATCAACATTCTTCAAGTAATCTTTGGGCGTAGCAGTCAAACCGAGTTTATAGCCGATGAAATACTCAAATACAGCGCGGCTGTTCCCGCCGATGCTCCGATGTGCTTCGTCTGAAATCACCAGATCAAAATCATCGGGTGAGAAAAGCCTTTTGTAACGGTTCTTGGACATAAAAGTCTGAATGGTGGAAACAACAATTTCAGCTTTGCGCCAATCGTCGCGGTTTTCTTTATATACAACCGTCTGGTAATCATTCTTCAGGAGAATGCTGAATGCTTTTTTGGCCTGGTTTTCCAATTCAAGTCTGTCAACCAAAAACAATACCCGCCTTGCATTGCCTGTGCGCAGGAAGAGCTTAATTACAGCTGCAGAGACGAGCGTTTTCCCTGTCCCCGTTGCCATCTCAAACAGGAAACGGTCTTTACCTTGCTTGACACCTTCTTGAATGGATTGAACAGCCTTGAGCTGATAATCACGCAGGAAACGAAGTCCGTTGTTTTGGATGTATTGTCCGCGTGTAGATTCTGAAATCCATGCAGGATCGGTTTTGTAGTCAGGTTTTTGAGTTGAAACAATATAATCTTTGTCAAAAACTTCGCGGATCAATCCGGTAGGGTTGGGTTTGTAGTCTGCGTAGCCTTCTACTGAATCAGGAGAAGGAAATTTTGTAATTGCTACAGGATTGCCACGTTGCGTGTCCCAGAAATAATGTGAATTGCCATTGGACAAAATAATAAAACGGCAATGCTGAGCTTGTGCGTACTTCCGTGCCTGTTCCTTCCCAATTAACGCAGGTTTATCTTCTGATTTTGCTTCAAGAACAATGAAAGGAAACCCTTTCTTATCTAGGAGGAGAAAATCTGTAAAGCCATTTTTTGTTGTCTCAAAATTTTCGCCAAGCGTATTGATATGGCTTTCGGTGATTTTGACGTTGTTTTCAAGGACAATATTCGCTTTGCCCTGGTTATCGTCAAAAAACTTCCAGCCTGCTTCTTTCAACAATTCGTTGATTTTGATTCTGGCTTTGGCTTCTTTACTCATAAAGGTTCCTTGGCAGGGTATTCCCCGCTTACGGATGCAAGCATACCCGAAATATCCCCGGTTATGCAACTATATATATCTTGTAATTCACTCTGTTAACTTTGTGTCTCGCTCAGCAGCAAAGAGGTCGTTCCCCTTGACTCTAGAACAAATGTTCTAGTATACTAGCGACCTGTCATCGGCACGACCCCCACTGGTGGAAATCGGCTCCGCGATAGATATACGAAGGAGATACGAACCAGGTACGAACCCATTACGAACTCATCTCCTCCAAAGCCTAAAACCCCACCCCCCATATATTGCCGTCGTGCTGTCCTTTTATCAGCCATTTCCAAAAGGAGGAACCCATGGCTAAAGTAAAACTCAACCCCATCGTCGAACAAGTCCGCGGACAGGTCGGCCAGCTCGTTTTTCGTCAGAGCTACGGCCAGCAGGTCGTCGGGCGCAAAGCAGATCAAAGCGATCACGTACCCACCGCGGGTCAGGTCGAAGTCCGCGAACGCTTCCGTCAAGCCGCCCTGTACGGGCGTGTGGCGCTGGCGGACCCCGCTACAAAAGAAATCTATGAAGGCGCTGCGAATAAAAAGGGCAAGCCGGTCTTCTCGATGGTCATGGCTGATTTTCTTAACGCCCCCAGCATCGACGAAGTCGACCTGTCTGAATACACCGGCGCGCAGGGCAGCCCGATCTTCATCCGCACCGAGGACGACTTCTCGGTCGCACAGGTGCGCGTGAGCGTGGCCGGGACCGACGGCACGCAGCTCGAAGCGGGCGAGGCCGCGCTCGAATCCGGCGGGACCGGGCGCTGGGTCTACCGCGCGGGCAGCACCATCCCGACTGGCACCAGCGTCAGGATCAGCGTCACCTCCACAGACCGTCCCGGCGGCGCGGCCGTGAAGGATGCGCAGAAGGACCTGTAATTCAAACGATGCTCCCAAATCCAAAAGGTTTGGGAGCATCTTCATTCACAGTCGGCAGGTTATAATATCGGCACCCTCGCCAAAGGAGTGTGTCATGTACGATAGAAAAAAACTGGAAGAATTAAAAAGTTCGCTTGAAAAATGGGAGCAGACCTCCCTGAAAAAAGCCCTCTCGCAGCTGCCGGAACGCGCGGCTGAGTTCATCACCACCTCCTCCGAACCGATCAACCGGCTGTATACGCCGCAGGACATCGCCGGCATGGACTACGAAAGCGACCTCGGCCTGCCGGGCGAATACCCGTACACGCGCGGCGTGCATCCGACCCTGCACCGCAGCAAACTGTGGACCATGCGCATGTTCGCGGGCTTCGGCACCGCCGAGGAGACCAACAAGCGCTTCAAGTACCTGCTCGAGCAGGGCCAGACCGGCCTGAGCATCGCCTTCGACCTGGCCACCTTAATGGGCTACGACACCGACCAGCCCGAAGCCCTGGGCGAGTTCGGCAAGTGCGGCGTGGCCATCTCTTCATTGAAGGACATGGAGATCCTGCTCGAAGGCATCCCGCTCGACAAGGTCTCCTCGAGCATGACCATCAACTCCCCGGCCGCGATCATCTGGGCCATGTACCTGGCCGCCGCCGAAAAGCAGGGCCTGCGCCTCGACCAGCTGCGCGGCACCACCCAGAACGACATCTTAAAGGAATTCATCGCCCAAAAGGAATTCATCTACCCGCCCGAGCCTTCCATGCGGCTGGTGGTGGATACGATGGAATTCGGTTCGCAAAAAGTGCCGCAGTGGAACACGATCTCGATCAGCGGATATCACATCCGCGAAGCCGGGTCCACGGCCGCGCAGGAACTGGCCTTCACCCTCGCTGACGGGCTTGAATACGTGCGCTGGGGCATTGCGCGCGGCATGGATGTGGACGAATTCGCGCCGCGCCTGTCCTTCTTCTTTAACGCTCACAACGATTTCTTCGAAGAGATCGCCAAGTACCGCGCCGCGCGCCGCATCTGGGCGCGTGAAATGCGCGAGACCTTCCAAGCCAAGAATCCGCGCTCGTGGCTGCTGCGCTTCCACACCCAGACTGCGGGTGTTTCCTTAACAGCCCAACAGCCCGAAAACAACGTCGTGCGCGTGGCGCTGCAGGCGCTGGCGGCCGTGCTGGGCGGCACGCAGTCCCTGCACACCAACAGCATGGACGAGGCCCTGGCGTTGCCGTCCGAACATTCCGTGACCATCGCCCTGCGCACCCAACAGATCATCGCCGAGGAATCCGGCGTGACCAACACCGTCGACCCGCTCGGCGGCAGTTTCTTCGTCGAGGCGCAGACCGACCGCATGGAGAAACAGGTCTACGATTACTTCCGCCGCATCGAGGAACTGGGCGGCGTGCTGCCCTCCATTGAAAAGGGATTCTTCCAGGGCGAGATCGCGGATGCCGCCTATCGCTATCAACGCGAGATCGACATGGGCGTGCGCAGGATCGTGGGCGTGAATGCCTACGCCGAGGACAAACCCTTCACCATCCCGATCCTCAAGATGGACCCGAACGGGTACGACCGGCAGGTGGCGCGCCTGAATGAGGTCCGCCGGACGCGCGACAACGGACGCGTGGGCCAGACGCTCGACAAACTGCGCATCGCCTGCCTGGGCACCGAGAACACCATGCCCTACATCATGGAATGCGTGCATGCGTACTGCACGCTGGGCGAGATCGTGGGCGTCATGAAGGAAACCTTTGGCGAGTACGAAGAACTGGCGATCATTTAAATAAACAGACCTCTTGCATAAGGTACAAGACTTCTACGTGTAAAACCTTTTTGAACCACTGAGGCACGGAAACACCGAGAAGAAATAATTAAAAACTCCGTGGCTCAGTGTCTCCGTGGTTAGGATTTTTGACTTTTGCAAGAGGTCAAATGAAGAACAAAAAAAGAGTAGCCCTGCGGCTGCTCTTTTTTATGTCTCTGCAAATCATCTCGAAAACACCATGTCGCTCTGAGGGAGCGCCCTTTGCGACCGAAGAGTCTCGAATTTTCAATAGGGCATCCAGGATAACTACTTGAAGCGGTCGGGCATGCGCCGCCGTGCCAGCATGCTTTGGATCCTTTCATAGCGTTCGCGCGTCAACGGGAACAGCCAGGCAAACACCACCGCGCCGGACAGCATGATCGCCCCCAGCGGAGACACCAGCAGCCGGATCATCAGCAGGGCGCTTTCCGATTGCGGAAAATTCACGGCCGCCTCGGGCGGCGTTTGATAGCCGGACCAGCCCAGCGCCTGCAGGGTAACGAAGATCACGAAGGCCCCGGTCAGCTTGCGGATGAAGGCGCGCGCGCCGAAATAAATGCCCTCCTGCCGGCGGCGGGTGAGCAGCTCATCCCATTCGATGATGTCCGCGAACAGTGAATCCGGCAGCACATAGGCGGCCGAGACCCCGATCCCGGCCAGGGCCGCCAGGGCCAGCATGTAGGGAACATTATGCGGCGGAATGGTGAAGATCAACAGCTGCACGAAGACCCAGAAGATCATGCCGGTCATATATGCCTGGCGCTTGTTGTATTTTTTCGCCATCCACAGCCAGAACGGGACGAACAGGATGCACACCAGCAGCAGGATCCCGAAGAAGGCCGACTCGAGCGCCAGATTGAATCCGAATAAATTCACCTGCTCGAGCAGGTCGCCCTGCGCCACCCAGTACAGCAGAAAATACGGGAAGGCCACCGCCACCATGTCCACCGCGGACCAGTTGAACATGAACATCGCGGACGCATAGCGGAAGGGGATGTTCTTCCAGGCCACCCGCAGAATGTCGCGGAACGGCAGGGATTCGCTTTGTTCGGGCGTGGAGGTCTCGCGCACAAAATACGCCAGCAGGAATAAAGGGATCGCACCCGTAAACCCGAAGAGCGCGCCCACGATCATAAATCCCTGTTGCTGCGAGTATCCGTGCACCAACAACGCATCCACAATGGAGGGCGCCGCCACCACCACCGCCAGCGAGGCCACCAGTTGAAAGACCGTGCGATAACTGGTCAGCGTGGTGCGGTCGTCGTAGCCGGGCGCCAGTTCCGGGGTCAATGAAAGATACGGCACGGAAATGAGGGTCTGCAGCGTGTCGGCCAGCATAAAGGCCAGGGTCACATAGACCGTCAGGGCCAGTTGATTGTCCCAATCCGGCGCGGACCACAGGATCACAAAACTCAGTCCGAAGGGGATCGCGAACCACAACAGGAAGGGCCGCCGGCGTCCCCAGCGGGTGCTGAGATGATCGGTGAGATAGCCGACGATCGGGTCGTTGATCGCGTCCCATACAATGCCGGCCAGCGCGCCGAACGAGGCCAGCCGCGGCTCGAGCCCGACCACATCCGTCAGATAGATGGCGTAAAAAATGGAACGCATCATGCCGATGCTGGAGATGCCCCATTCACCGGAACCGTATAAAAATTTAAGCCAGAAGGGAAGTTTTTTGGAAGCTGCCTGCATTGTGTACCCGTAAACACTGCCCGATCAGGAAGGATGCGATGTCCGGATAGTGTAGCATGAAACGCGCCGGGATCGCACAAATAATTTTTGCGGATAAAATAGACTCATGTCCTCGCTTGCAGACAAACTGAAATCCCTGGGTGTGAAGACGGGCAGCTCGCTTCCAACCCCGCCCAAAGCTGCCAGCCAGTCGATCGATTCGGTCGTGGCCGGCACATTTCTCTCCACCCCGCGCGGCGAAGCCTTTGTCACCGAACAAAGCTTCGGCCGCGAATACCTGCACGGCCGGGTCTCCCCGCATTCCGAATTTCCGCTTGCGATCATCGCCGAATGGGCCAATGACCCGCGCATGACCAGCCTGCCCATTTCAAAATTCGCCTTTCTCGACACCGAGACCTCCGGCATGGCGGGCGGCACCGGCACATATGCCTTTCTGGTGGGCGCCGCCCGCTTCATCGACGGAAAATTCGTACTCAAGCAATTCTTCCTGCGCGATCCCTCCGAGGAACCCGCCATGCTCGAGGCGCTGATCCATTTTCTGGCGCCCTGCGAGGCGCTGGTCACATTCAACGGCAAATCGTTCGACGCGCCCCTGCTGACCACGCGCTATTCCCTGCACCGCATTCCGGTCCCGTTCAAGGGCTTTGCCCACCTGGACCTGCTGCCGCTGGCCCGCAGGCTGTGGCGCGACCGCCTGCCCTCGCGGGCCTTGAAATATCTCGAGGAACATGTGCTCGGCTTTGTGCGCACCTCGGACGAGGTTCCCGGGTATGAGATCCCCTGGCTGTATTTCGATTACCTGCGCACCGGCGATGCGCGTCCGCTGGCGGGCGTGTTCTATCACAACGCCATGGATGTGGTGGCGATGGCCGCGCTGCTGGCGCATGTCAGCGAATTGCTGGCCGACCCCTACAACGGGCGCGTGGAGCACGGGCTGGATTTCATTGCGCTGGGCAAATTATATGAAGACCTCGACCACTGGGAGGAAGCCGCCCGCCTGTTCGAGCGCGGACTCGAGTTCGAGTTGGGCGAGGCAGACTTCGGCCTGGCTGTGAAGCGCCTGTCGATCCTGCAGAAAAAGCGCGGGGACGTGGGTCAGGCCGTGGGCCTGTGGGAACGGGCCGCAGAGCAGGGTCATATCTACGCTCACATCGAACTGGCCAAATACTACGAGCACAAATTACGGGATGTGAAATCCTCGCTGAAATGGGCACGCTCCGCGCGCCGGCATGTCGAACGCGCCGACCTGCCCGCCTACATCCGCAGCCACTGGCTGGAGGAGATCGACCACCGCCTGGCGCGGCTGGAACGGAAAGCGGGTTTATAATTGCGCATCACTTTTACCCAGGAGAAGAAAAATGGAAATTTCCGTTTCACAAGAGCAAGGACGCATCTCCATCTCCGTCATAAAAGTCAGCGGCCAGCTGGACGGCCAAACCTATGAGGCGCTGATCGCAAAGGCCCGCGAAGTGATCGACGGCGGCATCCGGAACATCCTGCTGGACTTGAGCGAACTGACCTACATCTCCAGCGCCGGCCTGGTTTCATTGCACACCATCGCCCTGATGACGCGCGGGGAGGAACTGCCCGATCCGGAGCAGGGCTGGTCCGCGCTGAAATCCATGGACCGCAGCCGCGACGGGGGCCTGCAGAAGAACATCAAGCTGCTCAACCCGCGCCCGGAGGTCACCAGTGTGCTGGACATGGTCGGCTTCTCCGCCTTCTTCGAGGTCTTTACCGACAAACAAAAAGCGGTCGATTCTTTTTAAACGCACACCCCCGACAGCGATGCAGTGACGAACTGCATCGCTGTTGATTCAGATCGATATTCCCCGACCCGTTGGAGGCTTCATGAAATGGCATGCCGGCAACCTCACCATCATTGTCCTGGTTCTCCTGAACATCGCAGTCTGGCTCATCTTCCCGCCTGTCAACGACGGCCGGGCGAATTTCGTGCGCCAGTACGCGGGCGAGATCATCGGCGCGAACAACATCATCCTGATGGCCTGCTCGCTTTTCCTGGCCACCCGTCCGAAATGGGCCGAGCCCTACTTTGGCGGGCTGGATAAGATGTATCTGACCCATCGCCACACCGGCACGGCCGCCTTTCTGCTGATCTTCGTACACGTGCTGACTGTGCCGATCACGACCACCGGTTGGGCGCTGGGAAACTACCTGGCGGTCATTGCCTTTACAGGCATCGTTTCCATCGTGCTGGTCACGCTCTCGCCGCGCATCCCCTTTCTCAACAAACTGACCGGCGGCGACTACAACGACTGGAAGAAACTCAAACGCTTCATCGGCATCTTTTTCATTCTGGGCTTTGTGCATTCCCTGACCCTGCCGAATTCGCTGCACGCCCTGGTGGCCATCAGCTGGGTGCAGGTCTTCTTCGTCATTGGCACACTCTCCTATTTATATACCGAACTGTTCGGCGGCCTCTTCAGGAAATTCCTGCCCTACAGCGTGGAGGCCATCCACCATCCCAACGGTTCAACCACCGAGGTGGTCCTGCGCGCGAAGAGGGAGCGCATGCAAAAACATCGCGCAGGGCAGTTCCTGTTCGTGCACTTTCCCGGAGAGAAGACCCTGAACGAGTCCCATCCCTTCACCATTTCCAGCGGACCGGATGAGGACGTGCTGCGGGTCACGATCAAGGCCTGCGGAGATTACACCCGTCATCTGTTCAGCCATTTGCAAACAGGTATGGATGCGGTCGTCGAAGGTGCCTACGGCATGTTCAACTACAAGACCGGCGGCCAAAAACAAATCTGGGTGGCGGGCGGCATCGGCGTGACACCCTTCCTGTCCTTCCTGCGCGACATGAATGGCGGCCTGCTTCAGGATGTGGATTTTTATTACACGGTCCGGCATCCTGAGGAGGCTGTCTTCACGGACGAGATCAAAGCCGCCGCGAAACAAAATCCGCGCCTGAAGGCCCATATCCGTTTTTCCTCCACGGACGGTTCCCTCACCGTGGAGGAGATCGTGAAGAACGCGGGCGGCAGCCTGCGCGAACATCATGTTTACCTGTGCGGCCCGCTGCCCATGGTGCGGGCGTTTGAAGGGAAATTCATGGAAGCCGGTGTGCCTGCCGGCAGCATCCATTATGAGGAATTTAATTTCAGGTAAAATGCCTTTGCTGCACCAATCGAGGAGAAACTCATGGAAATCACCTTTTCAAAACAGAACGGCCGTGTACCGGTCACCGTCATGCACCTGGCCGGCAACCTGGATGCATCCAACTACACCGATGTGATCGCCAAAGCCCAGGCCGCTTACGATGAAGGAGCCCGCGATCTTTTGATCGACCTGAGCCAGGTGCCCTACATCAGCAGCGCGGGCTTGATGTCGCTGCATGCCGTGGTGCTGATCTTCAGCGGCAATTCCATCCAGTCCGGGGACAAGGGCCGGCCCTCCTTCCGCTCCATCGACCCGCGGCGCGACAGCGCCGGGCTTGAGCATGTCAAATTGCTCGGCCCGCAAATGGCCGTCGAGCAGGTGCTGGATGTGGTGGGATTAAAGGAATTCTTTTCCGTTCACACCAGCCTGGATGCGGCCGTTCAATCCTATTAGGTGAGACATGCGACGCCGCAGGGCCAATCGAAACCCGGAAAACCGCAGGCCGCTTTTTCCCTTCCTGCGCAAGCCTGCCGGCCAGCTGGCCGTGGTTCTGTTCGTGGCCTTCATTATTTATTTGATCGCTTCGGCCGGGGGCGGCGCCTCGACCGCTGACGTTCGCGAGGTCAGCGTGGACGAGGCCTACCAAAGGTATCAATCCGGCGCATTTGTACTGGATGTGAGCTGGCCCGCGGAATGGGATGAATATCACGCGCCGAACACCACACTGATCCCTCTGGACCAATTGTCCAACCGCATCAACGAACTGCCCGCGGACCGGGAGATCCTGGTGGTCAGTCGTTCACCATCCTCCAGCCAGCAGGCGCGCGATCTCCTGCTCGCGGCCGGGCGGCGGGCGGTCAGCATGGCGGGCAGCATGAGCGAATGGTATGCCAAAGGCTATCCCATCGACGGCGCGCCGCCGCAATAAAAACGTCATATAATCACGCGCATATCCGAAGGAGTTATTCATGTGCATCATTTGTGCAAGCGTCCCGGCCGTCGCGGCGGTGGGCGCGAAGATCAACGCCAGCCAGCTCAGCCAGCCGCAGGAAAAACGGAAACCGGTCGGGCGCATCACCGGGATCCTGATCGGCCTGCTGATGACCGCTTCGATCGTGTATCACACCCTGCGCTGGCAGGGTCAATAATCCAAAGCACCCCCCGTCCCCAATGAGCGGCGTGAATGCAGGCGGACCTTCATTCACGCTGTTTTCAATTCCATGAAACTCAATTCGTTCGCATTGTCCATGCTGGCCGGCCTGTTGTTCGTGACAGGCACGGCTGCCATGCATGCGCACCCGGCCGATGTGTACGCCCACACCATCCATGTCGATTTTTCGCAGGCCGGCCTGAAGATCAAATGGGAGATCAAGCCCGGGCCGATGCTGACCTCCTTTTTATGGAACCAGGCCGATGCGGATCAGGATGGGATTCTCAGTCAACAAGAGGCAGATGACTGGGGAGGCGCCCGCGCCGCCCTGCTGACTGCCACGCTCGACGACCGGCCCTTGTCCCTGCGGGTGGATTCCATTCACATGCCAGACGACCTGAAAAGTTTTCAAGCCGGGGAGCAATTCATCACGATCGACCTCTCCGGGCCATGGCCGCAGGCATCCGCCGGACCCACCACGCTCGTTCTGGATAACAACATGGAGCCGAAGACCTCCATCAACTGGTTTTATCTTTCCGCGGCGGAAAATACCGCCTTCCTTTCCCCCAGCCAGCAGAATCACATCATCACCATCGAGGTCTTTCAGGATCGCACGCAGGTCGGCGATCCGGCGAAACTGTTAACGGCCTGGGACAGCGGCACCACCTCCCTGTCCTTCGGCCAGCCGCAGGACGTTGTCACCCAGGCCGCAAGACAGGTGGTGCCCGAACTGGGCAGGAAAACGCCGCAGGAGATTCTGCTCGAGCTCGTGCGCGCGAAGGATGTTTCGGTTTCCTTTTATTTGTTCGCCCTGGTGATCTCGCTGGCGCTGGGCGCCCTGCACGCGTTAACCCCCGGGCACGGCAAGACCGTGGTGGCCGCCTATCTGGTCGGTTCGCGCGGCACGGCCCGGCATGCGATCGTGCTCGGCAGCGTGGTTACCCTGACGCATACCGGCTCGGTCTTTCTGCTCGGCTTGATCACACTGGCCGCCTCGCGCTATATTCTCTCCACCCGCATCATCCCCTGGCTTGAGATCGTCTCGGGACTGATGATCGTCGGTCTGGGATTTTATTTGTTATGGCAGAGGGTGCTCGTGTGGAGGAAATCCCGGCACCGCAATGTTCCAGAAGAAAAAAGCACACGCAAGTATTCATTAAGTCCCTCGCCTTCAAAAGGCAAAAAAATGACCGGCGCAGTCCGCATACAAAAACTTCCTGAAGGAATGCATGATCATGGGGACGGAAGGATGCATTCGCATGAGATCCCCGAGGCCATCACCTGGCGCTCGCTCATTACGCTGGGCGTCAGCGGCGGACTGGTCCCCTGCCCGGATGCGATCGCGATATTACTGGTGGCCATCGCCATCAACCGGGTTCTGCTCGGGCTGGCCCTGATCGTCTCCTTCAGCCTCGGCCTGGCGGTCGTTTTGATCCTGATCGGATTGTTAATGGTCAGCGGCAGCCGCCTGTTCAAGCGCATGGATTCCTTCAACCGCTTCGCGCCGCTCATGCCGGTCATCAGCGCATCGATCGTCCTGCTGCTGGGATTCGGCCTGACCTACGGCGCGCTGACCCGGCTCGGGAGTGGAACCTCCTCCCCGCAGACCGGAGCAGGCCCAACGTCGAATGAAGCGCGCTTCATCTATTTGAATGATGACGCAGACCAGTACAAACAGCTTTTCATCGCAGACACAAAAGGCGGGAGTCCGAAAAAATTAACCTCCGCGGCCAAAGGCGTGGTTGATTTCGCACTGTCCCCGGACGAAAGCCGGGTGGTGTACGTCGAGCAAACTGAAGACCTGGAGTACGCCCTGTGGTTGATCCGAATCGATGGCACGCAAAACACACGCGTGGTGGAATGCCTGCAGGCGGTCTGCAGCCAGCCGGTCTGGTCGCCGGACGGAAGCCATATTGTCTATGAATATGCCGCCATGGACGGCAGCGCTTCCTCCCTGTGGTGGCTGGATCTCGCAACCGGCAAGGCACAACCTGTTTTTCAAGAGGCGCGCCTGCCGGGCACCAACCCGCGCTGGTCGCCGGACGGGAAATGGTTAAGCTATGCCACTCCGGACGGCATCCGGCTGAATCAACTGGAAAGCGGCGAAAGCCGAATCATCCCCAATGTGCTTGGAGCCGCTGTACAATGGTCACCAGACAGCAGATCCATCCTGCTGCGGGATGTGATCATCAGGAACGATCAATTCGTGACCCAGCTTTTCCTGTATGATGTTGCCTCGCAAACACTCGCCAACGTGAATGCGGATGAAAACATGGAGAATGTCATTGCGGCCTGGTCACCGGACGGGGAATCCATCGCTGTCGTACGGCGCGACCTTTCGATCCCCCGCGGAGATCAAATCTGGTTAATGCGCGCCGATGGCGGTGACGCACATGCCATTACCCATGAGCCCGCGGTTTTGCACGGAAGCTTGAACTGGTCCCGCGATGGAAAAACCATTCTCTACGATCTGTATCTGCTGGATTCCTTTCCGCTTCAATCCAGGCTGGAAATGATCGACATCACCACCGGGCAGACCACCGGCCTCCAAAGCGGCGGATCGAACCCGAAATGGCTCCAATAACAAAGGATATGAATGAAAAAAATCATTAATTCAATGATCGGATTCACCGCCCTCGCGGCTCTTTTCCTGACCGCCTGCGGGCCGGCCGCTCCAAACAACGACGGCGCCTTGAGCGTGCTCGCCTCCACCACCATCCTGGCGGACATCACCCGCAACATCGCCGGTGACCGCCTGCCGGTGGATTCGCTGCTGCCGGCCGGCGCGGACCCGCACGCCTATCAGGCCGCGCCCGCGGATGTGGCCCGGATCGCGAAAAGCAAGGTGCTGATCCTGAACGGCCTTGAATATGAACGCTTTATCGAGCCGCTTTTGAAAAACGCGGGCGGTGACCGTTTGATCATCACCGCCTCCGATGGTGTCAGTCCGCTTGCGATCGAAGAAGATGGAATGCAGGTCAGTGATCCGCACATGTGGCTGGACCCGATCCTGGTGGCCACATATGCCGAGAACATTCGGGATGGGCTGATCCAGGCCGACCCCGCAGGGGAGGAGGTTTACAAGGCCAATGCCGATGCCTACATCGCACAGCTGAAGGACCTGGATGCATGGATCCAGGATCAGGTGCAGGCCATCCCCGCCGAACGCCGGTTGTTGGTCACAAATCACGAAGCCCTCGGTTACTTTGCGGCCCGCTATGGATTTACCGTGGCGGGCACGGTATTGTCCAGCCTGAGTTCCGACGCCGGCACCTCGGCCAGGGACATGGCGGCCCTGATCGAACAGATCAAGGTCGTGAAGGCCCCGGCCATCTTCCTCGGCGATGTGGAAAACCCCGATCTCGCCGATCAGATCGCACAGGAGACCCATATCAAGGTGGTCAGCGACCTGCATCTGGAGTCACTTACCGACGGCGGGCCGGCAGCGACCTATATCGACATGATGAAATATAATGTAACCCGCATCGTGGACGCATTGAAGTAAGGCGATTTACGACCGGAGATTTACGATTAATTCTGACGGCTTTGAGTGACGACTTGAAAAGGAGAACACCATGGATGAGAAGACTTTCAAAGCCCGCACTAAAAAATTAGCCGTTACAATCATCAAACAAGCTGATAAATTACCACGCTCACTTGCTGCGGATATAATCGCAAAACAGCTTATACGATCAGGAACATCCATTGGCGCCAATTATCGCGCCGCATGCCGTGCAAAATCAACACCTGACATGATCAATAAATTGAAAATCGTTGAAGAGGAAAGTGATGAAACAGAATACTGGCTCGAACTATTGGTGGAAACAGGGTTGACTCCGCAAGATCAAGTCGCAGATCTTTACAAGGAAACAGACGAAATCCTGGCAATGACCATAGCCTCCATTAAGACCCTTCGCGCTCGCAAAGCGTAAATCGCAAATCAAAAATCGCAAATCAAATGACACACACTCCTCATCGGCTTGAAATCGAAAATGCCAGCATCGGCTACGGCGAAAAGATCGTCATCCGCGACCTGAGTTTTCAGGTGCCGCATGGCGCGCGCGTGGCGGTGGTCGGACCCAACGGCGCGGGAAAATCCACCCTGTTCAAGGCCCTGGTCGGGATCCTGCCCCTGCACAGCGGACGGATCTTCATTCACGGAGAATCGCTTGGCACGCACAAGGATTGTGTGGCCTATGTCCCCCAGCGCGAGGATGTCGACTGGCGCTTTCCGGTCACGGTCAGTGACGTGGTCATGATGGGCCGCTTTGGTCAAATGGGCTGGTGGAGCAATCCCACCCAAAAGGATAAGGGCATCGTCCGCAAAAGCATCGAACAGATGGGGATCGCGGACCTCGCGGACCTGTCCATCGGCCAGCTCTCCGGCGGGCAGCAGCAGCGCGCCTTTCTGGCCCGTGCGCTGGCCCAGGAGCCGCACATTCTCCTGATGGACGAACCCTTCACCGGCGTGGATGCCACCACCCAGGAGGCGACCTTCAATCTGCTGGATCATCTGCGCGAACGGCAGGTCACTGCCATCATCTCCACCCATGACCTGAATCTGGCCGCCTCGCGCTTTGATCTCGTGCTCCTGATCAATCACCGCCTGATCGCATTCGGAACGCCGCAACAGGTCCTGAGCAGGGACAACCTGGCCTCCGCCTTCGGCAATTCGCTGCTTGTGATGGAAAACGGCATGATGCTGGTGGATGAGTGCTGTCCGCCCGAAGAGGAACATCCACACCATCACCACCATGAGGCCAAATGAACTGGCTGCTTGAACCCCTGGCGTATCAATTCATGCAGCGCGGACTGTTCGCTTCGGTCGTGGTCGGTGTGTTATGCGCCGTGATGGGCACCTACGTGGTGCTGCGCGGCATGGCTTTTCTTGGAGACGCCATGGCGCACGCGATCCTGCCCGGGGTGGCGGTGGCCTATTTATTGCAGGGCAACCTGCTGGTCGGGGCGGGAATCGCGGCCGTCATTGTCGCGTTGAGCATCGGGCTGTTTTCGCGCGAGAGCGTCATCAAGGAGGATACCGCCATCGGCATCCTGTTCGCGGCGGCACTCTCGTTGGGCGTGGCGTTGATCAGTTCCATGCAAACCTATGCCGTGGACCTGTCGCATATTCTGTTCGGCAACGTATTGGGCGTCAGCGCCTCCGATCTGTGGATGATCATGATCCTGAGCCTGGCGATCCTGCTGACGGTCGGCCTATTCTTCAAACAGTTCCTGGTCATCTCCTTTGACCCGGTTCTTGCGGCGACCCTGCGCCTGCCCGCCGAACTGCTGCGGAATCTCATGCTCGTGCTCCTGGCGCTGACCGTGGTTGTTTCCCTGCAGACCGTGGGCGTCAGCCTGGCAGCCGCCATGCTGGTCACCCCGGCAGCCACCTCCTACCTGCTCACCCGTCGTCTGCTGCCGATGATGCTGGTCTCGGCCCTGATCGGCGCACTGTCCTCGGTGATCGGCCTGTATCTGAGCTATTACCTGAATATCGTTTCGGGCTCCACCATAGTACTAACGGCTACCGCATTTTTCCTGCTGGCATTCTTGTGGAAACGAATGAAATCCGTATAATCGCCCCTATCGTATCCACCATTTTTAGCAAGGAGAAAATGACATGACTCTGATTGAAGTTTCCACCACCATCAACAAACCCGCAGAGAAGGTCTTTGCGCACATCATCAACCCCGACAACATGAAGAATGAATATGTTGTCAGCATCAAAGCGGACGGGCCGTTAAAGGTCGGCACGAAGATCAAGACCAAGGTCAAATCCACACAGGGTGTGGTCAACGAGATCGTTTCGGAAGTGGTTGCCTTTGAGAAAAACAAGGTCTACGGCACGAAGACCTACGGCACCCCGCCCGCGTCCGACGTGGTCAGCACCTATGTGCTCGAAGCGGACGGCAGCGGCACGAAGCTCACCATGAAAACCGAAGCCTCCCTGATGCCGGCAGGCATGCCCAGCATGCCCGGCATGGAGGATATGATCAAGAAGCAAATGGTGGGCAGTTACGAAAGCACCCTGGCCGCCCTTAAGAAAGCCATCGAAGGCTAGCCCTTTTATCAACATCCCGCCCTTCTGCTGGAAATCCCGGCAGAAGGGCTTTTCATTTAATTTTTATCAAAGGCTCATTGATTTTTACAACAAGCGGTAGAATTCAGCCCATGCGAAACAAAACCACCCTAGTCATCCCGGCCGTCTTCCTGACCGTCATTCTGCTTTCCTCGTGCACCTCGCTGGCGTCCGCCCCGACCGCCGTACCGACGGCCTCCAGCCTCCCCACTGAAACGGCCAGCCCCGCCCCGACCGACACGGCCGTGCCCACGGTCACGCCTGAACCGGTCATGGAGCGCGCAAAATACACATTAAATACCACCGTGGATTATGACGCCCACTCCGTCAGCGTGGATGAGACCATCCTATATCCCAACTTGACAGGCAATCAACTCAACAGCCTCGTGCTGGCGGTCGTTCCCAATCTGTGGCCGGACAGCTTCAGCCTTGGCAGCATCAGCGTGGACGGGGTCCCGCTCACAACCTACTCGATCGAAGGTCAACGGCTGGACATTGCGCTTTCCTCCTTTACCAGACCGGGCGGCGTGCTGACCATCAACATCCAATACACACTTGCGCTTCCCTTCGCGGAACCGAACGATCCCAAGGTATCTAGGCCGCAAATTTACGGCTACACCCAAAAACAAACGAATTTGACAAACTGGTATCCATTTGTTGTGCCCTACATCGATGGCGACTGGGTTTTGCATGACCCCTGGTTCTACGGGGAGCATCTGGTGTACGATGCCGCGGATTACGAAGTGGACTTAAAGTTTACCGACCCGGCCAGTGCGCCGGTCGTGGCTGCCAGCGGCGCTCCCGAACCCCAGCCCGACTTTACGCGCTATACCATCACCTCCGCGCGGGCCTTTGCCATATCCGCAAGCCGTGAATTTCAAGTGGCAACCCTGCAGGTGGGCGACGTCACCCTCTCAAGCTATTATTTCCCGTTTAATGAAACGCCCGGCCAGGCGGTATTAAAATCCTCGGCCGAGGCGGTGCAGGTCTTCAGCCAACGCTACGGTCCATATCCGCACAAAACCCTCTCCATTGTCATGGCGGACTTTAAAGACAGCATGGAATTTTCCGGATTGTTTTTTCATTCCCCGTTGTATTACGCCCAGTACGATGGCACGCCGATGAATTATCTGACTTTTATCGGCGTGCATGAAACCGCGCATCAATGGTGGTTCGAACAGGTCGCGAACGACCAGGCGCTGCAACCCTGGATGGACGAAACCCTTGCGACCTATTCGGAACGTGTTTATTACGAAAACATCCATCCCGACCTTGTTTCAACCTGGTGGGCCTATCGGGTCGACTTTTTCCAGCCCCAGGGATTTATCGATATCCCCGTCTATGATGGACAGGGATTTGAGCCCTACCGCATCAGCGTTTATCTGCGCGGCGCCCACTTTCTGGAGGACCTGCGCACCCGAATCGGGGACGAGGCCTTCTTCGCCTTCCTGCAGGATTATCTTGCTCAAAGCCGCGGAAAGATCGCAACCGCCGCGGATTTCTTCCGCATTCTGAGCGGACACACCAGCACGGACTACTCGGATATTGTGCGCCAATATTTCCAAAACTCCTATTGATGAATCGCCGACGCCAGCCGCACAACCTCCTTCGACGGGATGCCTTAAGAGCCGCATCCCTGATTTTGCTTTTCTCCCTTCTATCCTCCTGCGCAGCGCCCACGCAGCCCGCGCCTCAATTCCCGACCTTTATCCTGGTCACTCGTGACCCGAATGCTTCGCCGACGCCCACGCCTTTTCAACCTTCGGGCCAGATGGACACTCCCGTGCCGTCCTTCACGCCTGCTGCGCCGGCTTCGATCACTTCGACATTCACCCTGCCGCCACCTACTTCAACATCCCTGCCGCCCACATCGATTCCCGCTCCGGTCACAACTTCCGCACCACCGCCTGCAAACTCCGCCCGCACGAATTACATTTTGTACACCACACTGGATTTCGATGCGCACACGCTCGCAGTGGACGAGACCATCCGTTACTACAATAACACCGGGACCGCCCTTTCAAACATCGTGTTGTCGGTGCAGCCCAATCGGTACGGCGGTGCTTTCAGCCTGAACTCGCTCTCCCAGGACAACGTCACCTTAACAACCTATACGATCAGCGATCAACGCCTGACCCTGAACCTGCCCCAGGCCCTGCAGCCCGGAGGCGCCACCACATTGACCCTGGGTTTCAATCTCAACCTGCCGGCCAAATCAGCCAGCGGTCTGTTCGGATACGATTTCAACCAGGTCAACCTGATTGACTGGTATCCCTTCGTGGTGCCCTACAACAACGGCTGGGTGCTGCACGATCCCTCGTTCTTCGGGGAATATCTTGTATATGATTCCTCCGATATTGAGGTGAATCTAAAGACCGATTCGGATGTGGTCGTTGCAGCCAGCGCGCCCGCCGAACAAAACGGGGACTGGACCCGTTATCGTTTATACGGGGCGCGCACATTCACCCTTTCCGCCAGCGATGAATTTCTCGTATCGGAGGCAACTGCCGGGTCGGTTGTGATCCGCTCCTATTACTTTGACGGCTATAAATCCGCAGCTGATGGCATTCTGCTGGCCGCCACAGAGGCCGTCAGCACGTACGAGGCCAGCTTTGCTCCTTATCCCTACCAGACCCTGGCCGTGGTGCAGGCGGACATCCACGACGGTCAGGAATGCGACGGGCTGATCTTTCTCGCCACGGATTTTTATGCCCAATATAACGGGGGCACGCGCAACAACCTGACCACCATCGGCGTGCATGAAATCGCACATCAATGGTGGTACGGCCTGGTGGGCAATGACCAGGCCCTCGAGCCCTGGCTGGATGAGGCCCTCTCGACCTACAGCGAACGCATCTTTTACGAAAATAATTACCCTGGAAATATTTCCTGGTGGTGGCAGTTCCGCGTGGACTATTTCAAACCGGGCGGTTTTGTCGATTCCCCGGTCTATGGCGCCAGTTCGCAGCGCAGTTATGTTAATGCCGTCTACTTGAACGGGGCGCACTTCATTGACGAGCTGCGCGAACGGGTGGGATACGGAAACTTCGCGAAATTCCTCAAGATTTATGCGGCGCGTTATTCACGCGGGCATGCAACTTCGGCCGATTTCTTCGCAGTTTTGCGCGAGACCATCAATGTCGATTTCAGCGACCTGCTTGCGAAATACTTTTCCACCACATATTAGACCGGCAATTAATCTTTTATAAGAATTCCACCGTCACGATTGACATATTCATATTTGTAACTATAATGGTTACAAATATGAATACCAGCCAGCGCTTTGCCATTTCCATTCACGCCCTGACCCTGCTCGCCGCAAGCAGCGGCCCGCTCACCTCCGAGGCGATCGCCTCCAGTGTCGACACCAACCCAGTTGTCATCCGCCGCACAATGTCCGGACTGCGCGCGCATGGACTGGTCACATCGAAACCGGGCGCCCATGGCGGCTGGAGACTCGTGCGTCCGCCGCAGCAGATCGTCCTGCGTGATGTGTATCAGATTCTGGGCGGGGAGGATGTGTTATCCATCCACGGCCATCCAAATCAACATTGTCCGATAGGGGGGCGCATCAAAGGTCCATTGAAGAATATATTCAACGAGGCGCAAACCGAGCTGGAGAAATCCCTTGGAAAATACACGGTTGCGGATGTCCTCTCAGATATTCGAAAAACACGATCATGAACCGTCCCTACACCTTCATTAACATCGCCATGACGGCGGATGGAAAGATAGACACCTTTGAGCGAAAAGGTTCCGCCATTTCATCCACGCAGGATAAACAACGTGTCGACCAGCTGCGCGCAGGAGCGGATGCGATTCTCGTCGGCGGGAAAACCCTGCTTGGCGAACTCCCCAAACTGACCGTCAAGAGTGAATCGCTGCGAGGGGACCGAATCCGGCGTGGAATGGCGCCAAACCCCATCAAAGTGGGCGTTGTTTCCAAGGCAGACATTCCAATCGAATCGGACTTTATTCAGGCCGGGCCCGCACGGGTGGTAATATTTACAACTGCACGCACATCTATAGGTCACCTCGAGCGCCTGCGCGCGCAGCATGCCGAAGTTTTTGTGCACGAAGCACCGCGTGTCGATCCAAGGAAAATGATGCGAACGCTGAAGGAGCTCGGCGTAAACCGTTTGATGGTGGAAGGCGGAGGGACGATCAACTTTGAGCTCATGAAACTCGGATTGGTGGATGAATTGATGATCTACATGGCGCCCATGATCTTTGGCGGGGAGGGCGCGCCCACACCCGCATCCGGTCCGGGCTTCACACGGAAAAACGCCGTCGCCTTGAAATTGACAAACGTAGAAACCCATGAGGACGGCGGGGTCTTATTAAATTACAAACTGCAGGACACGCAAGAAGCATGACCTGCCTTTACGGAGAAAACCATGACCACATTTACACACGAACAAATCGAGTTGCTGCTGGAAGAAAATGACACCCACGAATGCGAAGGCGTTGGCAAGGACCATGTCTGCGTGCGCATTGAAGCCATCGCGGAACTGCCTTCCCGGTTTGGCGATTTTCATATCGTTGCATTCTCGAACAACCGGGATGACAAGGAACATGTCGCCATTATCAAGGGTGAAATATTTGAAGCCTCCGACGTGGCCGTGCGCCTGCATTCCGAATGTTTAACCGGCGATGTGATCGGCTCACTGCGCTGTGACTGCCGGGACCAGCTCGAAGCCGCGCTTAAGAAGATCGGCGAAATGGACAAGGGTATTGTGCTTTATCTCCGCCAGGAAGGTCGCGGCATCGGACTGACCAACAAGATCCGCGCCTATAGCTTGCAGGACCAGGGTCTTGATACCGTGGAAGCCAACCTTGCGCTCGGGTTCCGTGATGACGAACGTGACTACGCCATTGCCGCGCACATGCTGCATTCGCTGAGGGTCAAATCGATCAATTTGATGACCAACAACCCCAAGAAGATCGACCAGCTCAGGCAATATGGTGTGACCGTTAACAAACGCATTCCGCACATCCTGCCAAGCAACGAACACAATCGTTTTTATCTGGAGACCAAGGCTACCAAGTCCGGCCACATGATCGATTTTTACGGCAAGGAACATCTGCCCGAACAAAGCGACAAGCCGATCATAGAAGGCATGTCCGAAAGCCAGATCAAGATCGCAGATGACTAAGGCGATCGTTATCACAGGCGCAACAGGTGCGTTGGGAAATCTCGCTGCAAAGACCTTTGCAAATCAGGGTCACAACATCGCCCTGCTCGGCCGCGATCAAACGAAATTGGATTCCCTCGTCCGCGGCTTGAATCTGCCCGGTGAGAGACTCTACATCGAATCCATTGACCTGCTCAACGGGCCGGCGGTTCACGCTGCAGCCCGGGCTGTGCTTGCCAAATTTGGCAGTGTCAACACTTTGATCCACCTCGTCGGCGGCTGGACAGGTGGCAGGACCATCCAGGATTCATCCGCGGCCGATCTCGAATCCATGCTTAATCAGCACGTCTGGACGACATTCCATTTACTCCAAGCCTTTGCTCCCTCCATCGCCGCAAGCAGGTCAGGGCGCGTTATCATCGTATCCAAACCAGAGACCGTCAATCCTGTTGCAAAGACTGCCTTGTATACAGCTGCAAAGTCCGCACAGGAGAGCCTGGTGCTGACCCTGGCCCAGGAGTACAGGGAGAACGGCCTGACCGCGAACATCATCCACGTGAGGTCCATTGACGCGAAAGGGGATGGCAGGGGCACCTCCCCGGCGGAGATCGTCGCCGCAATGACTTATTTGTTTTCGGATGAGGCCAATAAAGTGAACGGGACCAGAATTCCGTTATACTAGGCGGAATGCAAAACCAATACATCACCACCAACAACATAAAACTTCATGTCACGACCGACGGCCCTGAGAAAGGGACGCCGGTCGTTTTATTACACGGTTTCCCCGAATTCCATTACGGATGGAGGCATCAGATCCCGGCGCTGGTTGAAGCGGGCTTCCGGGTCATTGTCCCTGACCAGCGTGGATACAATCTGTCCGACAAACCAAAAGGCATCCCAGCTTATGATGTGGATGTCCTGGCCGGCGATATTGTCGGCCTGCTCGATGCCTTTGGAATCCAAAAGGCAAGGCTGGCGGGGCATGATTGGGGTGCCGTGGTTGCCTGGACCCTGGCCCTTAATCATCCGGAGCGTGTGGAAAAACTCGCCATCCTGAATGTTCCGCACCCCGATGTGATGACCGAGTTTGTTTTACGCAACCCGGCCCAGCGCAGAAAATCCTGGTATGTGTTCTTTTTTCAAATCCCTGTCTATGTGGAATGGATATTAAGCAAAAATGATTTTGAGTATCTCGGCCGCATGCTGACACATTCCGGCCGCAAAAACACTTTTACCGAAGCAAATGTGATCGAATACAAAAAGGCCTGGTCACAAAAAGGCGCACTGACCGGGATGTTGAACTGGTATCGCGCCGCTGTCCGCCGGGGAGTCAAATACACATTCAGCTGGAAAAAATCCCCTGCACGCCGGGTGCAGGTCCCGACCCTGATGTTGTGGGGAAAGCATGATATTGCCCTCAGTGTCGAAATGGCGCGGCCCTCCATCGACCTGTGCGAACAGGGGGAACTGATCTTTTATGAAAAAGCCACGCACTGGGTCCAGCATGATGCTGCGCCGGACGTGAATCAAAAACTGATCGAATTTATGAGATAGTCCATGCCAGTCCCAGCCCTGATCCTGCTCTTCTTTTCGGCATCCATGCACGCTTTGTGGAATTTTCTACTTAAAAGTTCTGATGAAAAATATATTGCCATGGGCTGGCAGGTCATTCTGAGCGGAATTTTTTCACTGGGGTTCATCCTTTTTACCGGATTGCCCCCGCGTTCCATGTGGGGGTTCGCGGTCATCAGCATGATCCTGGAGGCGATTTATTTCATTTTGCTGTGCATCGCCTACAGCGACCATGACTTCTCGCTCGTATATCCCATCGCGCGCGGGGCGGCGCCCGCCCTGCTGGTGTTATGGTCTGCGATCTTTTTACATGAAAAATTAACCGCCGGCGGATACGTTGGACTGGCCTTGATCACGGGCGGCATGATGGTCATCGGCGGAACCACGCTTTTAAACAACAAAAGCGAGAAACCCCATCTGCGGGGAATTCTGACCGCCTTATCGGTCGCATTAATCATCTCCATCTACACATTCATAGATGGAACCGCCGTCAAACATGGACCGGCCCTGCCCTATGGATTGTCCATGTTCGTCATGGTCCCGTTCGTGACCACGCCCTATCTTGCCCGGCGGTACGGCTGGAGTTCCTTTCTGGACATGTGGAAAAAAAACCGCCTTTATCTGCTGCTGGGCGGGGTGCTGGGACTGGTGGCCTATATGCTCGCGCTCTTTGCCTATACCTTTGCGCCGCTTAGTTATTCAGGCGCCATCCGCGAGGTCAGCGCGGTGATCGGGGCCTTTCTCGGCTGGCGATTCCTGAAGGAGGAAATGGGCGGCGTGCGGGTGCTGGGGTCCGCGATCGTGTTCACGGGCGTGATGGTGATCGCGATCTTTGGATAGGAGAAATCATGGTAGATCAAATCTTTCCGGAACCGACAGTCGGTGTTTTTATTTTCAACCAGGCGGATGAACTATTGCTGGTGAAGAGTCACAAGTGGCCGGGAAAATATGTGGTCCCCGGCGGGCACGTGGAATTGGGGGAGCACCTGGAGCAGGCCGCCATCCGCGAAGCCAAGGAGGAGACCGGCCTGGACATCCACAGCCTGCAATTTATCAATTTCCAGCAGTTCATCCATGACCCGGCTTTTTGGAGGCGCAAACATTTCATTTTCTTCGATTTCCTGTGCAGGACGGATTCTGCCGAAGTGAAACTGAATGATGAGGCCGAGGAGCATGTCTGGGTCAGGCTGGATGCGGCCCTGGATCTGCCCCTGGATTCATACACACGGGTTTCCGTCGAGAAGATCATTGCAGGAAATTTGTCATCCCATCCATGATACTTAAAGGGGTTGCCGTCCGGCCTGAATGTGATTAAGATAGGGGAGCCATGGAACAAATAATAGGCCGTGATCTTTTGGGCATGTTCATGCCTTAAGTCAGCCAGCCTGACGGGTACAGATGTACCTGTCAGGCTTTTTTATCCCTACAAGGAGAGTGAATGCAAACACCGTGGGAGTATCGTTATGCTCATCGCACGCAAAAAATGGGGAGTTCCGTCATTCGTGAGTTGTTAAAGTTGACCGAACAGCCGGATATCATTTCATTTGGCGGAGGCCTGCCTGCGCCCGAAGTATTTCCGGTCAAGGAATTCCAAGAAGCCTGCAATCAGGTGCTGACCGATCACGGCGCGCAGGCTTTGCAATACAGCACGACCGAAGGGTACCTGCCGTTGCGTGAAATGATCGCCCGCCATAATGCGCGCTACAGCGCCCAGGTCAATGCTGAAAACATTTTGATCACCTCCGGCTCCCAGCAGGCGCTGGATTTTATCGGCAGACTGTTCATCAACCGCGGGGATTATGTGGTGGTGGAATCGCCCACCTATCTGGGCGCCCTGCAGGCCTGGAACGCCTACGGTGCACAGTACATCTCGGTCCGTGCGGACGAGAACGGCATGATCGTGGACGAACTCGAGGCTGCCCTGCGCATCGGTCCGAAATTCATTTACATCCTGCCCAATTTCCAAAATCCCTCCGGGTCCACCCTCAGCCTGGAGCGGCGCAAGAAGTTAATTGAGCTGGCGGATAAATACGGTGTGCCCATCGTGGAGGATGATCCCTATGGACAGCTCCGTTATGAAGGCGAACACATTCCGTCGGTGGTTGCGCTCGACAGCCGTTATCGCAACGAAAACAACGGTGAATACAGCGGCAATGTGATTTATTTAAGCACGTTCTCGAAGCTGCTCGCGCCGGGCCTGCGCCTGGCATGGGTCATCGCCCCAACACAGGTGATCCGCAAACTTGTCATGACAAAACAGGCGGCGGACCTGCACACCTCCTCCTTCAATCAGCATGTGGCCTACGAAGTGGCCAAAGGCGGATTCCTGGATGAGCATGTCAAGGTCATTCGTGCCACATATAAGGAACGGCGCAATGTAATGTTCGAAATGATGGAGGAAATGTTCCCACCCGAAGTCACCTGGACCAGGCCTTTGGGGGGCATGTTCCTGTGGGGCAGGATGCCTGAAAACGTGGACGCCGCCGAAGTGCTCAAGGTGGCGATCGAACGCAAGGTGGCCTTCGTACCCGGCGCCGCCTTCCATCCGAATGGCGGCGGCGCGAACACCATGCGTCTTAACTTTTCCTTCTCCAGTCCGGAGAACATCCGCGAAGGCATCACACGCCTGGGAACCACTCTAAAGGAAGCATTGAAGAACGGGAAGAAATAACATAAATAAAAAGACGGCCTGCTGAATTGACCCCCTAAAAACGGACAGGAAAAGAAAGCACCTCATGAGATAATCTCACGGAGGTGCTTTTATGTCTGGAAGAAAAGGGATGTTGCATTATAGTGTAGAACGGAAGAGAGAGGCGGTGCGGCTGGTCGTGGAAGAA